>NZ_JBFOHP010000002.1:0-1200000 GCF_040907265.1 Streptomyces sclerotialus
TGACGCTCCGTCCGCTGCGCTCCCGGAGCGGTGGGGCTACGCCCCAAAACTCCTGACTTCCGCTGCGCTCCAGTCAGGAGCCGGCGGGTCCGCTACGCTCCCCGCCCCCAACGGTCCTTCCGGCTGCGCCTCCAGAACCTGAAGGCCCGTTACACGGGCCTGGCTGGCTACGAGGGGAGGGGGTGCTCGTTCGTGTCGAGTTCCAGTGTAGCGGCTGCATCAGGCTGATGCAGCATGTAGCGTTGGCAGAAACATGGTAGAGGGTGGAGCGATGGCGATCAACAATGGTATTCCTGGAGGGATCACCCGCAGAGCTAGGTACTTTATTGGCTGCCATGGCTACTGGACTGGTCGTGGTGATATAGAGCGGTACAGGAGTCGATGGATGGAGCGCGGGGTCCCCGAAGCTCAGATCGATCGGGTGTCCGCCTTCGAGGCTGTCTGGGGTGGCCTGGTCCTTCCTCCTTCTCCTCACTACGACGGGGGGCCTCGGGCGTTCAGCGGAGATGTACCCGAGGGACCGGACCCTGACTGGCGCTTCGGAGCCGGCGCGCAGCGTACGGCTCTTCCCTACTCCTTCATGATCGGTCCGAACGGGGAGTTCGGGCTTCATGCCGGGAAGTGGGTGCCCTTGCACGCCAGCGTCGAAGGGTGGGTGGAAGCCCTCGCCCTGGCAGATCACGCCCGCAGGAGTGCGCGTACGACCACGACGTATACGGGTGCTGCTGTGGAGGACCTCGAACTGGACGGCTTCGAGGCCGTGCCAGAGATTGCCGGCCTCGCGGACACCTGGTGGCGCGGCGGCGACTCGCTGATCGCCATCTATCGAGGCGAAGCCGAGGTCATGGATGCGCCACAGTGCCTGACCGCCACTGTCTACGCCGGACTCGACGAATGGGGACTTCGAGGACGTGACGACGTAGACCATCTTTCGTCATAATCTCGCCCCCTGAGAACCAGCACTGGAAAGGAAGCCGTAAATGCAGGGAATCTCACTCAGAGAACACCAGGTCGACCAGAAGTCGGCCTTCCGTGAATGGGTCAGATTCCCTGCAAGATCTTCTGTTCCCCCGGAGGGGGCACGGGGCACGATCGTGTCCGCGACCGGGTCGGGCAAGACGATCACAGCGGCCGCGTGCGCGCTGGAGTGCTTCTCCGGCCGGCGGATCCTGGTGACGGTGCCGACCCTGGACCTGCTCGTGCAGACCGCCCAGGCCTGGCGCCTGGTGGGCCACCGGGCGCCGATGGTCGCGGTGTGCTCGCTGGAGAACGACCCGGTGCTCAACTCGCTGAGGGTGCGCACCACCACCAACCCGATCCAGCTCGCCCTGTGGGCCGCGCACGGGCCGATCGTCGTGTTCGCCACATACGCCTCCCTAGTGGACCGCGAGGACCTCGACGCACCCGCGGGCCAGCGGAAGGTCCGCGGGCCGCTGGAGGCCGCTCTGGCGGGCGGCGAGCGGCTGTACGGGCAGCGCATGGACGGCTTCGACCTCGCGATCGTGGACGAGGCCCACGGAACCGCCGGTGATCTTGGTCGTCCGTGGGCGGCGATCCACGACAACCAGCGGATCCCCGCCGACTTCCGGCTCTATCTCACCGCCACCCCCCGCATCCTCGCCTCTCCCCAGCCGCGAAGGGGCGCGGACGGCCAGGAGCTGGAGCTCGCCAGCATGGCCGACGACCCGGACGGCACGTACGGGCCGTGGCTGGCCGAGCTCGGGCTCTCAGAGGCCATCGAGCGCGGCATCCTCGCCGGATTCGAGATCGACGTCCTGGAAATCCGCGACCCCACCCCCGCCCTCGGGGAATCCGAGGAGGCGCAGCGGGGCCGGCGCCTGGCCCTGTTGCAGACGGCGCTGCTGGAGCACGCGGCGAGGTGGAACCTGCGCACTGTGATGACGTTCCACCAGAAGGTCGAGGAGGCGGCGGCCTTTGCGGAGAAGCTGCCAGAGACAGCTGCGGAGCTGTACGCAGGCGACGCCTCCGGCGGGGCCCTGGCGGCTGCGGACCGGTTGCCGAAATCGTCGATCGACGCGGAGTTCTACGAGCTGGAGGCCGGCCGCCACGTCCCCCCGGACCGGGTGTGGTCAGCCTGGTTGTGCGGCGACCACCTCGTCTCCGAGCGGCGCGAGGTGCTGCGGCAGTTCGCCAATGGGATCAACGCGGCCGGGCGCCGGGTGCACCGGGCGTTCCTGGCGAGCGTTCGGGTGCTCGGGGAGGGCGTGGACATCACCGGCGAGCGCGGCGTGGAAGCAGTGTGCTTCGCCGACACCCGCGGCTCCCAGGTCGAGATCGTGCAGAACATCGGCCGGGCGCTCCGGCTCAACCGCGACGGCAGCACGAAGGTCGCCAGGATCATTGTGCCGGTGTTCCTGGAGCCCGGCGAGGACCCCACCGACATGGTCGCCAGCGCCTCGTTTCGCCCCCTTGTGGCCGTTCTCCAGGGCCTGCGCTCACATTCGGAACGCCTCGTCGAACAGCTTGCCAGCCGGGCGCTGAGCAGCGGGCAGCGGCACGTGCACGTGAAGCGGGACGAGGACGGGCGGATCATCGGCACCACGGCCGGAGGCGAGGGCGGGCAGGACGAGACCGAGGGCGCGGTGGAGTCGGCGCTGCTGCACTTCTCCACCCCGCGCGACGCCGCCACCATCGCTGCGTTCCTGCGCACCCGGGTCTACCGGCCGGAATCCCTGGTGTGGCTCGAGGGCTACCAAGCCCTCCTGCGTTGGCGCCAAGAGAACGGGATTACCGGCCTGTACGCGGTGCCGTACGACACCGAGACGACGGTGGGCGTCACCAAGGCGTTCCCTCTGGGGCGGTGGGTCCACCAGCAGCGGCGCGTGTACCGTGCGGGCGAACTCGGCGACCACCGCAAGACGCTGCTCGACGAAGCCGGAATGGTGTGGGAGCCCGGCGACGAAGCCTGGGAGAGCAAACTCGCCGCGCTGCGCTCCTTCCACCGCGCCCACGGCCACCTCGCCCCTAGGCGGCACGCTGTATGGGGCGACGCCGACAGTGAGCTGGTCCCGGTCGGGGAGCACATGGCCAACCTCCGCCGCAAGGACGGCCTCGGCAAGAACCCACAGCGTGCGGCAGCCCGTGCCGCCCAGCTCACCCAGATCGACCCGGACTGGAACTGCCTCTGGCCGCTGGACTGGCAACGCCACTACCGCGTCCTCGCCGACCTGGTCGACGCCGACGGGGCCGGCGTCCTTGCCGAAATCCAGCGCGGAGTGCTCTTCGAGGGGGATGACCTGGGCAGGTGGCTGCAGCGGCAGAAGCAGCCGAGTACGTGGGCGCAGCTGACCACCGAGCAGCAGGAGCGGCTGACAGCGCTGGGCGTACAGCCCGATGAAGCGCCGGCTCCCGCCCCGACGGCCAAGGGTACCGGGAAGGCATCAGCCTTCCAGCGAGGACTTGCGGCCCTCGCGCAATGGGTGGAGCGGGAGGGCGCGGACCGGCCGGTACCAAGGGGTCACGCCGAAGAAATCGCGGTCGTTGGCGAGGCCGAGCCGGTGCTTGTGAAGCTGGGCGTGTGGGTCTCGAACACGAAATCGAGGCGCGACAAGCTCACTCACGACCAGCTGAATGCACTGCGGGAGCTGGGCGTGAAGTGGGCATAGCCGCCCTGTCGCCGACGCAGGGGCCCTCTAGCCGATGCCAGCTACTGCTGTTCCGGGAATGCCGCAATCGGCGGTGAGGGGCGGGGAGTGTGGGAGAACTGACGTCATGGCCGCAGGGTGCCGGCCTTATCGGCTGGCCACTTGGAGGAGGCGGGCGTGGGGCATATCGAGCAGGGGCTGGAGCACGCGTTACGCACCTGGCCCGTTCCCTTGAGCACCGAGGCTCGCCTGCGGTTTCTGCTGGCAACGAATCGGTATTCCACCCGGAGGGTGGCCGTCGTGCTGGGGGTGTCGCAGCGCACTGTGCAGCGGTGGGTGACGAAGAAGCCCGGAGCGCGCCGCCTGCCGGGGGGCGATGCAGGACCGGGCGATCGAGGAAGCGGTCTTGGCGCGGTGGCAGCCCCGGATACGGGCTCGTCGGCGTGCCCAGGCCGAAGCGGAGGGCTTCGTCTTCCATACCCGGGCGCGATTCGGGTTCGCCGCGCCAGCAGGGTCCTCGGACGATCCGCGGGTGCGGTGCATCACCCAGTACCTGCCGGGAGAGGTAGCCCGGGAGTTGTTCGCCGCCCGGGACGCCGGCGCGGGCGAGCAGCAGCAGACGGTGATCCTGGCCCGCGCGCTGGGACATGCCTACTTTCGCGAATGGGGCCGCCGCGCCCACGGCTTACGCATCGCCTTCAGCGACATCGAGTTCGCCGACTTCTCGATCGGATGAGCTTGCACCTTCGAGCGAACACGTCAGGTGTTCAGCGTCGCGTGGTGGGCCTGGCGCGTCTGGCCGGCATCGCTTCGTACCTCTCAGCTTCCTGCCGCTCCTGCCAGTCCCACTCGACACGGCCGGCCGGGCCTTGGCGGCGGGCCGTGGGTGGCTGGGGTGGGCGCAGCCTGGCCGTCTCGGCCAGGCGCAGCAGGTGCGCACGGTCACCTGGCGCGGCGAGCAGTTCCTGGCCCTCGCCGGGTACGAGCCGGGCGAAGCAGGCCGCGGCCCGCAGGAAGATGCCCGCCCAGGGCGGTACGGGGTGGGTGGCGCAGCCGTCGGTGTAGCGGGCGCGGTCGTGCAGGGCGAGTGTGGCCGCAGCGTCGTCGTAGTCGCGGGGGCGGGCGGTGGCGAGTTGCTGGAGGGAGGCGCCGGTGAACAGCGCGGCGGCGACGGCCGCGGCCAGGCGAGGATGTGCGGTTGCTGTGCGAAGCCGGTGGGTGACTCGCTGGGCGGTGTGCGGGGTGAGTGGAGCGGGCGGTGGGCGGTGCCGGAAGACGATCGGGGGGCGGCGTGCACGGGGCAGTGCAGGGGCGGGGCTGTCGTAGGAGATGAGGCGGTCCAGTGCGGGCAGGGTGAGCCACCGGCTGGCCGGCCAGGCGGGCTCGTCTGCCGGCGGGGGTTCGGCGATAGGCGTGCCGTAGTAGTGGCGGCGGGGCGGCTTCGAAGTCGGCGGTGACGGAGTAGTCGGCCGTGCGCAGGGCCTGGTGCAGAGCGGCGGGAAGGTGAGAGCGGTGGCAGATCGGGGTCAGGTGGATATCGGTGAGGGCTTGTAGCTGCAGGGGGCGCATCGTGCGGCGGGCGGGGGGGTGAGGCGGTGGGCGCGCAGGACGGTCAGCCGGGTCACGGGCAGGGCGGCCATCCAGGCAGTGGCTGCCTGCCGGGCTGGCTGACGGCCGCCGGGAAAGCGGCCCGGGAGTAGGGGCGGTTTGCCTAGGGCGGCGAGAAGGTCGTGGGCGAGGCCGGTCTCGCTGGTGGTGCCCGGGCCGGGGTGCAGGGTGATCCGGCCGGACGGCGGATGGTGGGCGGCCAGGGCGGTGTGCGTGTAGATCACATCGTTGCCCGGGTCGATGACCACAGTGACGGGCGGCGGCGCGGCGAGGTGCGTGGCGGTGTGGTGTTCAGGCGAGGCGACTGAAGGCCCAGCGCAGCAGCTCCTGGTTCACGCGGGCGCGGCCGGTGCGGGTCAGGGCGGTGCGGGTGTGGGCGGTCAGTTGGGCCCAGGCGCGGAAGTTGCCGTGCGCGGCGTGGCTGTCAGCGAAGGTGATGTCCTCGGGATCGGCATCGGCCCGGATCGGGTGGAACAGGGGGATGACGTCGAGGACCTCGTTGGGGGTGAGGCGGGTGAAGTGCTGCCGGATGAAGATGCGGGAGGAGAGCATCGGTTCGCGGCGCAGCACGGTGTGGCAGCCTTCGCCGCCGACGAAGATGATCGCGAGCTGGGTGGCTGGTTCGTCCCATAGGTAGCGGAAGTATTCGAAGGCCTCGCCGCCCGCCCAGCCATCAGATCCTCTCAGGTTGCGATTCATGATCAGTTCACCATCCGCTGTCAAGCCTCTTAGGTGGCAGCCTGTTGTCTCCAGCTGCCCCCGATGCTGAGCGGCTTCGACCGCCTCACCGACGCCTGACTCGCCATCGTCGGTGGGGCCGACGCATCGTGGTCAGGGCGTGTCGCCGGAGTAGTAGAAGCGGCAGCTCACTCCAGGGCCCGGTGTGCGCGGCTCGCCGGGGCGCGGGTCGTACAGGGCGCGGCCGCCGGGCCACCGCGACAGCTCGGTGGACAGGGCCGCGCCGTCCTCGGCTTCCCCCGGCCGCCAGCCGGTGATGCCCAGCAGGAACCCGTCCAGCGGCCCGCCGACAGCACCGCGTACGTCCGGTGCGGCAGCGGGCCGGGGCCGGGGTGTCGTGGTCGTGGCCGTAGCCCCGGCCGCGCAGCAGCTGCTCATCGCCGTTCATCCCCAGCCTTGCAGCCACCACCGGCAACGCGGCCGGACGGCAGAGGCCCGGCACCTGGATGGAGGCCGGGCCCGCTGCCGTGCTCAGCGCGGCGTCGGCAGCGCGGCCAGGTTCCGGCGGTCCTCGCCGTGGCCGACGCCCCGCCACACCGGACGGTCGGGCCTCTACCGGGTCAGCAGGGCCGGGTCGTGGTCGCCACCATAATCCGGTAGTTCACACTCACCACGCGGCGAGCGCGGTCGCAGAACGCGGCCTCCCTCGTTGCCGGGGCGGCGCGCCGCCGGGCCGGGGCGAAGACGAACAGCACCGGCGGGAAGGGGCGGTGCAGGGTCGGTCCGGCGTAGGTCTCCTGCCAGTGGCTGCGCGGGACACGGGCGGCGTTGCCTCATCCGCTCGCCGGCGCGCCGCGGTAGGCGTCGTAGCGCTCCAGCTTGGCGAGCAGGCGAGCGTAGGACATCGTGCGGTCGATCTCCACGAACGCGTGGGAGCCATCGCTCAGGAGCACCGCGCCGTCGGGTATCAGGGGGCCGGCCGGCGTGGGATGGGCGACTTCTACCTGCCAGTCGGCAGGTCGGCCGTCTGCGCCTGGTGGAAGCAATGCCGGTGCCGACCAGGGCGAGGGCGTGCTCACGCAAGCCGGTCCGCGCGGCTGTGGCCACCCGCCGCCGCCAGCCGCGCGCATCCCGGGTGGCCCAGCCGGCCCTCGGCGGCAGCTCGCCGGAGGCGGCAGCTTCGGCCAGGCCCGCCGGGACGCAGTACCAGAAGCTGTGCTGGGCGCGGTGGACCCGAGCAACCAGGGCGTCCGCGCGGAGGTTGCGCAGCGCGCGGCGGAGATAGTCCGTTGCCTGGTGGTCGGCAGCAGCAACATCTTGAGCTGGCGGGGCATGGCCAGGCGCAGCCGGGCCATGATGCTGTACGCCTGATCGGCGTCGAGCGGAGTGATGGCGGCGCAGGAGCCGACGGCTACAGTCAGGCCGCCTGACTGCCCCGCCGCACGACTCGGACACCTCACCGCCACGTCATCCGGCGGAACCGCTGACAACCCGGGCCTACGGGCCGTGGCCACCGAAGACATACTGCCTGATGCGGCGCTAGACCGCGGTGAAGCCGCCGTCAGCGGCGACCACGGCTCCTGTGATGAAGCTGGAGCGCGGGGACGCCAGGAAGCACAGCACCTCGGCGATCTCTTCGGGCTGCGCAACTCGTCCCAGGGGCTGCGCCTCAGCGAAGGACGCCAGGTATGAGCGGCTGTCGGGGCGGATCGTGTCGAGGAAATCGGTCTCGATGACGCCTGCGGCAACGAGATTAGCGCGGATGCCCAGTGGCCCGCCCTCGACGGCGAGCACCTTGGTCAGTTGAGCCAGAGCGCCCTTCGACGCGCTGTAGGCGACGCCTTCGGGCAGGGCGACGGCGCCGGCGTAGGACCCGGTACTGACGATGGCACCGCCGCCGCGGTTCTTCATGACCCGAAATGCTTCACGGGCGCAGAAGAACGAGCCGCGGGCGTTGACCGCCATCACAGCGTCCCAGTCCTCGGCGGTGGTTTCGGTGATGGGCTTGTTCACAGTGCGTCCGGCGTTGTTCACCAGGATGTCCAGCCCTCCGAAGGTGTCCAGGGCCGATTGCACCGCGCGGGCGGCGGTCTCTTCCCGCGTGATGTCGCCGCGCATCGCGAATACGCCGGGAAACTCGTCCGGCAGCCTCATGATGTCGGGGCGTAGGTCCACGGCTACGACGCGGGCGCCGCGGACGTGGAGAAGCGCCACGGTCTCCTTGCCCACGCCGCGCGCGGCCCCGGTGACGAGAGCGGTCATCCCAGCGAACTCGGCGGATTCGGATGCTTCGGCGGACGCAGTTGCAGGTGTCATGGTGCGGTCCCTGGAGAAGGTGAGGTGAGTGCAGGCGCCGGTGCGGGCGGACCTGAGGTGCTGTGCAGTGGCGCGGTGAGCGGGCCAGGTAGGCCAGGCGGGCCAGGTAGGCCAGGTAGGCCAGGACGTTGACGCGGTCACGGGGTGCGGCGTTCACGGCAGGCCGTCGTGGCCGTCGTGGCCGTCGTGGCCGTCCTACGGCCGGGCTGTTCAGTGCGCGGTGAGGCCGCCGTCGACCACCAGCTCCGAGCCGGTGACGAACGAGGAGTCGTCGCAGGCCAGGAAGAGGATCGCGGAGGCAACCTCGTCGGCGCGGCCGGCTCGGCGCATGGGGGTGCGCCGGATGTCCGGCTGCCGGTCGCCCTGGTCGTCCAGGAGGTCCTGGATCATCGGCGTGGCGATCACCCCGGGATGCACCGAGTTGACCCGTACTCCCTGCCGGGCGTACTCGACCGCGGCGGTCTTGCTCAGCAGGCGCACGGCCCCCTTGGACGCCTGGTAGGCCGCAGCCGCGCCGCTTCCCACCAGGCCGAGTACGGACGAGGTATTGATCACCGAGGCGTTGCCGCTCGCACGCAGGAGCGGCATCGCCGCCTTCATGCCGAGCCAGGTGCCCTTCTGGTTCACGTCGATGACGCGGTCCCACGCCTCTTCCCGCGTGTCCTCGACACCTGGCCAGTCCAGGATGCCGGCGAGATTCACGAGCACGTCCAGCGTTCCGAACCGGTCGCGTACGACGGTGATCACTTCGTCCCACTCCCGCGCGGAGGAGACATCGAGGCGGGCAGCGACGACCTCTGCGCCGCGTGCCCCGATCCGCTGGGACAGGTCCCGCAGGGGGCCTTCGGCGACATCGGTGACCACCAGCCGGGCGCCTTCGCGGGCGAAGAGTTCGGCGGTCGCTGTGCCGAGGCCGCCGGTCGCGCCCGTGATCAGCGCGACCTTGCCGTCAAGTCGTTGTCCTGTCATGGATGTGATCCTTGGTTCTCATTGATGCTGACTGGCTGACTGGCTGACTGCTGTGCCGGGCTTCTTGGTCCGCCGACGGCGGCTTCGCCCCGGTGACCAGGGCGGCCGCGGCCCGGCCTCCTCTACGACGACTTCTGCTCCCGGTAGAGCACGAGGTGCTCGTGATAAAGCACTCCGTCCCGGATGTCGTCGGTGGCGGTGAACCCGGTGTCGTCGACGTAGTCCAGGTGGCTGCCGGTCACCGTGTACCGGCCGGTGTACGCGCTGCGCCGCTCGCCGCGGGCCTCTTCGTAGCGGCCGTCCCGCAGTAGCTCCTGACGGATGTGCCCGTCCGCGGTCACCCACGTTCCGACCACGCCGACCGTTCCGACCACGTCGACGTGGTCGCTCTCCACGGTCCCGGCCACGGCAAACTCCTCTCCTCGAACGGTGCGGTCCCTCCCGCTCCACCGAGTCTGGGCAGGTCAGCGGCCACCGACCAGGGCGCGTGCTGCCTGGGTGTGCCACACCCAGGCAGCACACCGGGCCGCCGCCTAGCCTGACCACATGGACGACAACCACCTGGGAGACTTCCTGCGCGCACGCCGCGCCGGCCTGCAGCCGCAGGACGTCGGCATGACCAGCTACGGAGCCCGCCGAGTCGCCGGCCTGCGCCGCGAGGAGGTCGCCGTCCTGGCCGGCGTGAACGCCGACTACTACACCCGCCTCGAACAAGGCCGCGAACGCAACCCCTCACCCCAGGTGGTCGACGCGCTCAGCCGCGCGCTGCGCCTCGACGCGGACGCCCGCGCGCACCTGTACCGGCTGGCCGGGGCCACGCCAGGCGAACGGCCCTCCGTCCACGCCGCCGAGCGGGTCAGCCCGGCACTGCGACAGCTGATGGACGGCTACCCGAACACTCCAGCGTTCGTCATGAGCCGGACCCTGGACCTCCTCGCCGTCAACGCCTTGGCCGATGCCCTCTACGCCCCGTTCGAGCCGGCGGACAACTTGGCCCGCATGACCTTCCTCGACCCCGCGGGCCGCACCTTCTACACGGACTGGGACCGGGCAGCACAGGCCACCGTCGCCAACCTTCGCGAGGCAACCGGATTCGACCCGGACAATCCACGGCTGCGCGAACTCGTCCGCACCCTCATCGAGCACAGCGCGGACTTCACCCGCCTCTGGCAGTCCCACACCGTGCGAGGCAAGACCCAGGACGCCAAACACTTCCTCCACCCAGAGGTCGGCCCGCTCACCCTCACCTACCAAGCATTCGACGTACGCGAGACGCCCGGCCAGCAGCTCGTCATCTACCACGCCGAACCAGGCAGCCCCAGCGCCCAGTCCCTCAATCTGCTCGGTTCCCTCCACGCCACCCGGCGCCGGCCCGACTCCGGCCCCATCGCTGACCAGCCGACGGAACGTGGAGACCAACGGCGATAGATCGGCTTCGCCGCCGCCTGTTTCCCAGGTGCCGACGCCGACAGCCGCCCGGAGCTGGAGGCCGCTGCGAAGCTCGCCGGGAGATCCGCTCCTGCGGCGTCGCCGTGACCCTCGCCGTCCACGAGCACAAGCGACCCGGCTGCGGGATCGAACTCGCCATGCTCGCCCTGCTCGCCCAGGAGCTGACGGCGAGTGATGTCGGGCTGGACTTCCTCGCCGAGGAGCTGAAGGGTCCGCACCACCCGTCCGGCATCGTGCTCACCGCGCTCGCCGCCATGTCCGGCCCCGTCACCCATCACCCGTCACCCGTCACCCGTCATGCGGACGCTCCCCGAACACCACGAGCAGACCGCCACCAAGGCGAGCCCGCCCCCCACTACCCTGCGGCTGGTGTCAGAGCTGGGACTTCAGAGCCTACTGGCGCAGGGTGTCCCGTTCGGTGCGGTCGGCGGTCAGCTCCCAGCGCAGCTTGGTGCCACCCAGTCGGCTACCTGGCGGACTCTACGTCGCAGGCGTCTTCCTCTGGTCCGCACGCTGATCCAACATGAAACCGCCTAGTACGCGAGCTGCCCGATGCCCCCGTCAACGCGCAGCACGGTCCCTGCGGTGTAGGCGGATTCGTCCGAGGCGAGATAGACCGCTGCCTTCGCCAGTTCGGTGGCGGTTCCCAGGCGATGGAGAGGCACGGTCCGCCGGAGTTCCTCGTAGAGGGCGGCCTGGCGCTCGGGGCCGAGGGGCGCGAACGCGTTGGTGATCGTCGGGCCCGGGCTCAGTCCGTTGACGCGGATCCCTCGGTCCTTCAGTTCATGGGTCAGCCCGCGCGTGTAGGAGAGCAGGCCCGCCTTGGCCGCGCCGTAGACCGTCGCGTTCTCGTGTCCGATGTACGCGGAGACCGAGCCGACGAGGATGACCGAGGACTGCTGGGAGAAAAGCGGTAACAGGTCCCTGATCAGGAAGAACGGCGACTTAAGATTGGTCGCGAGGAGCCTGTCGAACGCCTCCTCGGTCCATGCCTCGATCGGGAGGTGGGTGACGTCGGCGGCGTTGCTCATCAGGATGTCGAGCTTCGGCCATTCCTCCTGGAGCCGCGCCGCGAGCGCCGCCTGGCCGGGTACGTCGCCGGCGTCACTGGCGATGGTCAGCAGCGGGCCGTCCAATTGCCGGGCCGCCTCGTCCAGCTTTTCCTGAGAGCGGCCGGTGATGGCGACAGTCGCTCCCTCGGCGAGGAACTCGCGGGCCGTTTCGAGGCCGATGCCGCTCGTCCCCCCTGTGATCAGCGCGTGCTTTCCCGTAAGACGATCCATGGTTCTGTCCCTCCTCGGATCTCCTCGGATTGCGGTGCGGCCACCGTCAGCGGCCACGATCGCCCCTGTCATGCAACTGGCCCGGCCACTGACGACAAACGCGATCACGTGCGGCACCTCGGCCGGGTCGGAGATGCGCTCGAGTGCGGCGGCCAGGCTCATACCACCGATGTCCGGTCCCACCGCCGCGACCACCTTCGAGGTGCGCATCGGGCCCGGAGCGACGGCGCTGACCCGCACGTTCGACTCGGCGAATTCCGCCGCCCAGGTGCGGGTCAGCGATTCGAGCACCGCCTTGGTCGCGCCGTAGACGGTCATGCCCGGCATGCCGAGACCGGCCGCGGTGGATTGGACGTTGACGATGCTGCCACCGCCCGCGGCCATCTTCTCCGCGAGCAGAGCGGTGAGCAGGACGGGGCACGCACATTGACCGCGAAGGTGGCGTCGTAACTCGCGAAATCCTGCCCGGTGGCCGGGGAGAACGTCATGACGCTCGCGTTGTTGAGCAAGATGTCGACGGCTTCGGCAGCCGCGGCCAGCTGTCGCACGCCCGCCGAATCGGACACATCGGCAGCGACGAAACGCACCGTCCCGGCGGACTCGCCACCGACTGCGCGGAAGCCTTTTACGACCTGGGCACCGCGCTTCGGACCGGTGCCGGTCAGGGCCAGGTCGGCGCCGCCCGCGGCCAGCACCTTGGCCGTCGCGGGCGTCAGAGTGCGCTGAAGCCGCTCTCCCCCGGTCGGCGGCAGCCAGTGATGGCCGCCAGGGGGATTCCCCCGATGAAATCCATTTCCTGGGTCGGGCCGACGGGACCGATGACCGCCGCGGTCGCGGTCTCCAGGGACGTGCTGTTGGCGTAGACCGTCGGCTTGGTCAGGATCTTGCTCCGCGCGGGCGGCGCGGCGAATTTATGCCAGCCGCTGACCTGGATCCGGTAGAGGTGCCGGTCGTTGCTGGCGTACCCGCCGCAGTCCTCGTCCAGCGCCGTGGAGACCAAGGTCGGCTTGGGGCTGCTGACATGGGCCCGGGCGTAGGCGATCGGGTCCTCAAGGAACATGGCGAGTTCGGTCGCGACGGACGTGTTGTTCCGGGACCTCATCCCGTTCGCCTGCCGGATGACCTCAGGGGAGCGCCCATCGGCTCGGAAGAAGACCAGGCTTGCCGATTCGGCGAGCGTGTACCCGTGCGCGGGGGTGTCGGACTGCGCCTGCGCGGGCTCCGCGGCGGCCGACGTCTGCCCGGCCGAGAGCTTGTCGGGCTTGTTCGGTACGGGCGGCGGCTTCCTTTTCCCGTCGGTGGGCGCGGTCTGTACGGCGACCGGGCCGCCGCGACCCTCGTGGGCGGCACCGGCGGCGGGGGCAGTCCGTGGCTCCACGGCGCGTTGCACATCGCGCGGTGCCTGGTCGGCGCCGCGGAGCATCTGGACGACCGCGGCGTTGCCCACAGCGGCCTGTAGGCCGAGCAGGCCATGCTGTGCGGGCGGGGCGGATGCGGGCCGACGGGCAGGGATACGGCTGTTGCCCGCCCCGGTGTGGGAGCCGGCCTTCTCGTGATCGTGCACGGGAGCCCCTCTTCTGGCGTGATCGTCAGCTTCCATGGGTACGTGGCGGAGAGCCGCTGGTGCAAGGTATGGGCGGGCAGCACGCGGTGACCGGACGGGCACATCGGGATGCCGCGATGATCCGCGTGTGGGCCGGCCTGTTCTCGCCAGGGGGCAGAACGCCCCCGGGGTCCAGGGTGCAGCTGCTCGTAGACGTCATCCGGCACATTGATGCGCAGTTCGTGTCGGGCCGCGCCCGAATCCTGAGCGTTCAAGACGTCTCTCCTCCTGGTTCGGGGAGCCGGCAGGGCAGGTGCGGCGGAGCAGCAGACTCGCCGAGCAACACAACCGCCCCGCCCAAGCCCGCCAACCCCCGCCGCCGACCAACACAAACAGTCCCGACCAGCAAAAACGCACACCGAGCCTTTTGGCCCTACCGCTACCTACAACGAGCCCATCCCTTCTCCGCACAGAACACATAACCCCAGCTCACACGCGCTGACCTCCCCGTTCAAAGCACTCACTCCGCCCTCAACGAACCAGCAACACACCAGGCCAGCCGCCGCCCCGTACACCAACAACCCCCCTCGAAGCGTCACGCTCGCCGCGTCGCGGCCGGCCACCGCCCTGGACCGTCCCGTGGGCCAGTGGCTCTCGACCTCCGGCGGCCCGGGACGCTGGACGGGCATCCCGAGCGGGCCGCGGCGCTGGCGGCGATCGATCCGGACTGGAACCCGGCCTGGCCGATCGACTGGCAGCGGCACTACGCCGCCGTACGCGAATGCCTCACCGGCGGGGCCGCGGTCGCCGACCTGCTGCCCGGCGACACGGTCGACGGCGCTGACGTTGGCCGGTGGCTGGCCCGACAACGCGAGCGCTTGGAGCAGCTCGGCATCGCCCCGTTGCCCGCCCCGGAGAAGACGCCCGCGAAAGGCCGCAGGAGCGGTTCTGGGGCCTTCGAGCGGGGGGTGGCGGGCCCCCTCTGCGCAGTACAAGGCCCGTACAGGCTCTGTGGGGCCCGTCAGCCGCTCTCACGTTGAGGTGTTGGAGGAGGGCTGGGACGGGGCCGGCGGCGCAGCCGTAGAGGTTCGGCTGGGCGTATTTCTATCGAACAGCAAGAGCCGGCGCGCCAAGCTCACCGCCGATCAGCTCGCCCAGCTCGCCCAGCCCGGGTCGGACTGGGCGTAGGCGACCAGAGACCGCTCCCACGCGTACGGGCAGTGGTCCGATGACCAAGTGATCGAAGAAGGGCCCCGCCTCGTGCGTACGGACTGCGGCTGGGCTGAGGTAGCCCAGTCTGTTCCGTAAAGGGACCGTCCCTGCGCGTACGGGCTGCGGAATGTGCATCTGGCGCAAGGCTCAGCCTATCCGGGACCGTCCCTGCGCGTACGGGCTGCGGAGCAGCGCCTCCTCCGCCCGACGGGTCAGGGTGGGACCGGTCCCCGCGCGTACGGGCTGCGGGCTCGGTGAGCGGGCCGGTGAGGAGTTCGAGCTGCACGCCGGCGGCCTGGAGCTGGCCGGAGAGCGTCATCAGCTCGGCCGCGTTGTGCGCGAGGCGCTTGAGCTCGTGGACGGTGAGGATGGCCTCCTGGCCGGGGGCGGCCTCCTTGATGTCGTAGGCGAGCTTGAGAGCCTTCTCCGGCTCCGGCCGCGTCCTGATGCGGGTGCTGATCTTGTCGGAGAAGATGCGCTTGCACTCGGCGCGCCCTTGCACTCGGCGCGCTCCAGCGCGTCGAGCTGGCTCTGGAGCTCCTGCTGGGCGGTCGAGCAGCGGGCGTATCCGATCCGGAACGGCTTCGCGGCGGCGCTCGGCGGGGCCTGCTCGACGGGTGGGCCCGGCGCCCAGGTCCGGCCCGCGGTCCTCGGGGACGGGGACGGGGACGTCGAGTTCCTCGCGGAGCGCGAGGACAGGGGGGACGGACAGTCAGCGGAACAGGCGGAAGAAACCGCGCACCTGCTGGACCAGCGACTCCGGTTGCTCCAGCGCGGCGAAGTGGCCGCCGTGCGGCAGCTCCTCGAACCAGCGCAGGTCGGTGAACCGCAGCTCGGCCTCCCGCCTCGACGGGCGGGTGATGTCGCGTGGGTAGACCGACAGCCCGGATGGCGCGGTCACCTTGTCCCGGAAGTTGGCGAAGCTCTCCCAGTACAGGCGCGCCGACGACGTGGCCGACGCGGTGAACCAATAGACCGAGATCTCGTCGAGGATCGTCTGCCGCGACAACGCGTCCTCGGGATGACCGTCGTTGTCCGTCCACGCCCAGAACTTCTCGGCGATCCAGGCCGCCTGCCCGGCCGGGGAGTCGGTGAGGCCGTAGCCGAGCGTCTGCGGCCGGGTCGCCTGGATCGCCGAGTATCCCCGGCCGGTGCGCTGCATCTCCTTCTCGGCCTCAAGATTCGCCAGCTCCGCGGGCGTCGGGTCGTCGAACGTGCCCGCCGCCACGGATCCCAGGTTCAGGTGGACGCCGGCGACCCGATCGGGCGCCACGTCGCCCAGCGCCCCGGACACCGCCGAACCCCAGTCACCGCCCTGCGCGCCGTACCGTTCGTAACCCAGCGAGACCATCAAGGTGTCCCAGGCGCGCGCGATACGAGTGATGCCCCACCCGGTCGTCGACGGCTTGTCACTCCAGCCGTACCCGGGCAGCGACGGTGCGACCACGTGGAACGCGTCCGCCGGGTCACCGCCGTGCGCGCGGGGGTCGGTCAGCGGGCCGAGGACCTCCAGGAACTCGAGCACCGAACCCGGCCACCCGTGCGTGAGTACGAGCGGGAACGCGTCCGGCTCCGGCGAGCGGACGTGCAGGAAGTGGATGCCCAGCCCGTCGATGGTGTCGCGGTACTGCGGAAACACGTTCAGCCGCTCGGCGAACCCGAAGTCGTAGTCCTCGGCCCAGCTGCGGCACAGCTCCTGCGCATACGCCAGCGGCAGCCCCTGTGACCAGTCGTCCACCGGCTCGCGCTCGGGCCACCGTGTCCGTCGCAGTCGTTCACGCAGGTCCGCGATTTCGGCTTCGGTGATGCTGACCTCGAATGGCTCGGCGGACATGACAAGGCTCCTTGCTGGTCGAGGCGTTGTCGGATCAGATGCAGGTGGACTGTCAGCGCGGGCTCCCCCGCGTGGCGTCGGGTTCGGAGCGGCGGTCGGCGGTTGGGCGCCGGGTCAGGCTGAGGACGAGTCCGGCCAGGGGAAGCGCCGCGAGCACGGCGAGGGCCACCGGCGCCGGCACGATGCCGGACAGACCTGCGACAGCGGCCGGACCGATCCCGCCGCCCAGGACGTTCATGAAGTTGAGCAGGCCCTGTGCGGTGTGGCGGTCGTCCGCGGCGACCAGGTCCGGCGCGAGGCTCACCAGTACGGCTTGGGCACCGGCGAACCCGCATACGGTCAGGGCCGTGCCGAGGACGATCGGGGCCGGCGCGGTGGAGGCCGCGACCACGAGCACGCCGATGACGGTGAGTGCCGCAAGCCCGGCCGACACCTGCCAGCCGGTGAACCGGTCGGTCAAGGTGCCGACCAGCCGCCCGGCCAGCACCGAGCAGGCGGCGGCCGGGACCAGGAGCACGCCGGCTTCCAGGGGGCCACCGCCCGTGGCCTGCTCGATCAGGGACGGGGCGCGGAACAGCACCCCGTAGTAGCCGGCGAAGACGGTCCCGCCGATGAGCCCGGCCGCCAGGAAGCCGCGGGATGCGATCACCCGCCGAGGCACGAACCCGTCGGGCGTGCTGCGCACGCGCCACCACAGTCCCACGGCGGCGAGCGCCCCGGCGGCGGCCACGACGAGCGTGAGCGGAGCGTGCAGGCCGACCGAGTGTGCCTGCAGCAACGTGATCAAGGAACCGGCGAGTACCGACAGCACGGCCGCGCCGACGATATCGAGTCGCTCGGTCGAGCCGTTGCGCTCGCCGCTACCGCTCCGCGTCAGCGCGCGCCTGCTCGGCAATGCGGCCAGCAGAAGGGGCAGTGCGAGGACCGGGATTGCGAGCACGGCACGCCACCCGAGCCATGCGGTCACCGCTCCGCCTATCAGTGTCCCGCACCCCGACGCCGTCGCGCTGGCCGCCGCGATGATTCCCAGCACGCGGACCCGTTGCCGCCCGGGAAGGGCGGTGGCCGCGGCAAAGACGGCGATCACCGTCGCGCCCGCCCCAGCGCCGCCGATCAGTCGGCCGACGATCACGACGGACAGTGCCGGCCCGGCGCCGGCGAGCGCGGAGCCCGCGGCGAGCGCCACGACCCCGGCGACCAGGACCTGGAAGGGGCTCCAGCGGACCAGCAGCCGACCCGCGACCGGCATCGCGAGCGCGGAGGTCAGCGACCACGCGGCGAGAATCCATGCGGTGGCCCCGAACGGCACCGCGAGTGCGCGGCCGATGGCCGGCAGGGCCACCGACGGCGCTCCCAGTGCCACGTACATCGGCAGCACCAGCATCCCCAGGGTCAGCCCCAGCCGACGCCCGCCCGGGGCATCCGTTCGCTCCGGTGCCGGAGCACCTCCAAGCGGGATCGTCTGCGGCGCCGTCCCCTGCCGGGTACGTTGTGACATGTGAAAGCTCCTTTGCGTGTAACGTTACGGAGCAGTGAGGAGATACGTCAATTGCGGAATGCGTATTACAGCCCCTTGGTGGTCCAGACGGCCGTCGATCTGGCCAACACCTTGCGGCCGGTCAAGGGAGAGGACGCGCTGGAGACCGTGGAGCAGCTCCGGGACTTCCTTGACGACCATCCCGCGGCTGAGCCTCCGAGTTCGGCAGCGAACCAAGGGACCGGTCAGCGGCATCTCACCCGCGCCGACCTGACGGAAGTCCGCGCGTTGCGCGAGACGGTGCGTGAGGTGCTCGAACGCGCGAACACGGACGCGGTCGAGGCTGCGGCTCTGATCAATGACGGTCTGCGTCGCAGCCGCGCCACCCCCGTACTGCGCCACGAGGACGACCGCTGGTGGACCGAGGTGACCTCCGACACCGACCGCTGCGCGGCGCACCTTGCCGCGACTACGCTCAGCGCACTGGCCTCCGTGATCGCCACGCTCGGTCCCGCTCGTCTCGGCGTATGTGCCGGGCCGACCTGCCGGGCCACTTTCGTGGACCTCTCGCGCAACGGCTCGAAGCAGTACTGCACCCGAACCTGCGCACACCGGGCCAGCGTCGCGGCCTACCGGAGCCGACGCAGCCCGCGTTGAGCACCGGCACCCGACCCTGCCAGGCCGACTCCGGGTTTCGTCCGGGCCCGCCTTCGACGAACTCGTTCGTGCCTCCGAGGGCGTTCCTCGCGATGCCCCTGCATCGCAGCGAAAGCCGCAATGCAGGCCCGAGACCGCACGTAGGCGGCCACCGCGGCGAAGGTGATGAGGGCTCCGGTGGTACTGATCGGCTTCGGCCTCGGCATGATCGGCGGCCCGCTCGCCGACATGTCACTGGCCAAGGTCCCGCACGAGGACGCCGGCTCGGCCTCGGGCCTGTTCAACACCGTCATGCACCTGGGCATCGCCCTCGGTACCGCGCTGACCGCCCTGGTGTTCTTCCGCCACCACCGGCGGCTCACCCGACGCCGGCCTCAACCGCGACGCGTTCCTCACCGTGCTGTGGTGGGACGGCGGCCTCCTCGCCCTGATGTGGACCCGATGTTCTGCCTGCCCAAGCAGGCGAACATCTCGGCTGACTGAGCCACCCAGCAGGTCGGCTCAGGCACTTTCGGGTGCCCGGGCCGACAGCCGTCCTCGTCCTGACCGTCTTCGGCGGCATCGGGGTCCCGGAAGGGGTGCAGGGCCCCGACCCGAGAAGCTGGAGGTGATGTTGAACAGGCAGCGGCCCAGGAAGGTGGTGTGACAGCGTCCAGGTGGCCATAGCTCACGAGATCAACGGTTAGGGTCAGCCGCTGCCTGCTTCCCGTACGCCGCGTACGGCCTCGCGCAGGTCGAGGACCTTTACCCCGTCGATCTGCTCGATGCTCCCGGAGCCGAACCGCACCCACAGCGGGACGGCGCCGGCGTCGCGGGCGAAGGCGAGCTTCTGCCGAGATCATCGCCGCGCACCGGCTACCCACGCTCTCGCCGCTGGCCGCTGGCCGCGCTGACCATCGCCCGCCGCTCAGTATGGGTGACCTGCGAGGACGGCACGGTGTTCCTGGCGCCGCAGACCGGCGGCGGCTACACCTACGGCTATGGGGGCGGCGGCCGATGGCCCTGGCCCGGCTCATCGGCCTGCTGCTGGACGACATCACCCACGCTGCGCCCGGGTACGACGGAATCCGCCCCGCGGCCGGCCTGCGCCGCGCCGTGGAAGAGGACTGGAAGGGACGCCCCGCGCCCTTCACCCTGCCCCGGGCGGAACTCGAAGCGCTGCGCGACGGATGACCATCTCCCGGATGTCGGGCCGCGGCCCGGCCGTTGAGCGCGGTCGGCCCGCGCGTCCGTCACGGGTGACGACGCACAACGAAGGGCCGGCCCGGACGCTTGAGTTCCAGTGGTCGTTGCAACACCCCAGTTCAGGGGATGCAGAGGACTTCGAGATCCGTGGGGACCGGACGGCTCAGTGGCCTGTGAAGCTGAGCCGGGAGCGCGCGGAATACTCCCGGCTCATGCAGCAGGGCTACAGCAACAAGGAAGCCTGCCGGGCGGTCGGTATCAACGCCCGGACCGGCAGGAAGTGGCGCAACGGCCGTAGTGCCGACCGTAGGCAGAAGGCGGCACCACCGATCAATGCGGTGGTGCCGCCTTCCGGCCCGTCCCGGTATCTGAGTGTGGCCGACCGGATCTACATCGCCGACCGACTGCGGGAGAAGGCGACGGTCCGGGCGATCGCCGCGGAGCTGGGCCGCAGCCCGTCCACCATCAGCCGGGAGATCCACCGCAACCGCACCGCCGGCGCCCGTGGCCAGTGGCACTACCGCCCGCACGCCGCGCAGGCCCGGGCCGACGCCCGCCGGCCCCACCTCAAGCCGAGGAAGATCGGACAGGACCCCGAGCTGCGAGAGTTCATGCAGAAGCGGCTCGGCGTCGGGGGAGGCCGGCGCGGCGCAGGAACTCCACGATGTCCATGTCCCTGTGGGCGAGGCCAAGGATGGTGCCGTCGATGTGGACGCGGCGGCCGCCGGTGCCGGTGGGCGGGTGGTGAACCGGGCAAGGAGAGCCGGGGCCGCAAGCGGGGCATCGCCACCGACATCCTGGGGCTGCTCATCGCAGTGGGCGCAGACCCCCATCACAGACGCCTACACCCTCGATTTGTGCTATCTGTGACCTCCCAAGGACGAAGAGGGTGAAGGTGCCGGAGAGGATGAAGGCGTCGAAAAGGAGCAGTGACCTCCGCGGCACGCTGCTGTCCTCAAGGCCGACGACGTCAGGTCACCAGGCGTATCGCCAGCCCGATGAGGGCAAGTACTGCGACGCCCAGGACGCTCGCGCCGACCATGGTCCACAGGTCTTGCAGTCGGCTCTGGCGGCGCCACCAGTTTCGTACGCTCGGTGCGTCGGCTGCGCCCGCCAGGCACAACAGCAGGGAGAGACCGGCTCCGAGGAGGCACACTCCCGTCCACCCGGCGTGGGCATGTACTACGCCGACCAGGGCTGAGCCGATCGCGCCGCCGGCGAAGTAACACGTCATGTATGCCGAGGTGATACGCCCGCGTGCCTCCGGCCGCAGGGCGTAGATCAGCGATTGGTTGGTGATGTGTACCCCCTGGTGGGCTAGGTCCAAGAGGACGATGCCGACGATGAGTGCGGCCAGATGGTGTGCCCCCAGGGCCAGCAGTCCCCATGAGCCGAGCAGGAGGATGGCTGCCGTCATCGTGGTCAGTGTGGTGCGTCCTCGGTCTGCCAGCCGCCCGGCGAGCTGGGCGGCGACTGCGCCCGCGGCGCCGGCGAGACCGAGCAGCCCGATCTCGCCGTCCGACCAGCCGTAATCGGGGCCGGAGAGGAGAAAGGCCAGCGACGTCCACAACGCGCTGAAGCAGGCGAAGGCCAGGAGACCAAGGGCGGCACGGGCTCTGAGGACCGGTTCCTCGACCAGGAGACGTGCGGTGGAGCGCAGCAGTCGCGTGTAGCGCAGACCGGCCGATACCTGGAACTGCGGCAGTGCCCGGCGCAGGGCGACGGTGAGAACGAGCATCGCCGCGGTCGCGGCCCAGTACACGGTGCGCCAGCCGCCGACGGCGGCCAGGGCACCGGATGCCGTGCGGGCCAGGAGCATGCCCAGCACCAGCCCGCTCATGACCGTTCCTACGATCTGGCCGCGCCGGTGCGGCGCGGCCAGATCGGCGGCGAACGGCACCAGGACCTGGGCGGTCACCGACAGCAGACCGGTCAGCGCGGTGCCCATCAGCAACAGTGGGGCGCTGGGAGCAACCGCTGTCAGCGCCAGGGAGCACGCCGTGGCCAGCGTCAGGCCGCACACCAGCCGGCGCCGTTCCAGCAGGTCGCCCAGCGGCAGGAGGAAGACCAGTCCGAGTGCGTATCCGACCTGAGCGACCGTCACCACCAGCGCGGCCGAGGTGGCCGACAGCCCCAGGTCTGCGGCGATGGTGTCCAACAGCGGCTGGGCATAGTAGTTGCTCGCCACGCACAGGCCGACGGCCACGGACATCACGGTGATCGTGCCGCGCCCCGGGCCGTCGGTGGTGGCATTTCCTGCGGGGTGCCCGGCCGCGCCTGCGGCAGGTGGTGGTTGTGCGGCTGAGGAAGCCGGGGGACAGGCCATATGCGTCGCCTTCCGGTGTCGTTCGTCGGCAAAGTACGTCTGTGGTTCGTCCGTCGGTACACGGAACCTGTGGTTCGTCTGTCGGCACACAAAATCTGTGGCTCGTCGGCGATGAGCGGTGCAGTGTCCGCGCCGCCCGTCGGATGGGGCCGGTTTCATGCTCTCCGCACTGTTCGCATGAATCCAACAGATGGTTGTCATGCGATCGATCGCAATCCACGATGGATGGGTGGAACTCCGTCAGCTCACCTACGTCGTTGCCGTCGCCGAAACGGGCAGCTTCACTCGCGCCGCACATCGCTGTTTCGTGGTTCAGTCCGCGCTCAGTCACCAAATCGCCCGACTGGAGCAGGAGTTGGGTACCCGGCTGTTCGAGCGGACGAGCCGGCGGGTGCGGGTGACTGCGGCCGGCGAGGCTTTCCTCGGGCCCGCACGCGAGGCCCTGGCCGCTGTGGAACGAGCCGGTGCCGAGGCAGTGGCCTGCGGCAGTGAGGTGCGCGGTCAGTTGAGCCTCGGCATCATCGCCCCGCTCACCGCGGTGGATTTGCCGGGCCTGCTCGCTGCCTACCGGGGCCGGCACCCGGATGTGCACGTCACCCTGCGTGCCCGACCGGTCCGGGACTTGTTGCAGCAGGTACGCGAGGACGCCCTCGACCTCGCATTCGTCGATATGGGTCCCGGCCGGCTTCCCGCCGGACTGGCCGGGCGGGAGCTCGCACACGAAGACCTGGTCGCCATCGTCCCGCACGGACACCGGCTGGCCGATACGGCGCAGGCTACGCTCGGCCGGCTGGCCGAGGAAACAATGATCGACATGCCTCCGGGCTCCGGCATCCGCCGGCACAACGACACGGCGTTCGCGACGGCGGGCGTTCCCCGCACCGTCGCCTTCGAGGCCGACACCATGGCGCTGCTGGAGGAGCTCGTGGGGCGCGGCCTGGGCATAGGTCTGGTACCCGCTGCCGCCGCCACGCGTATGCCCCAGGTGAGCGCGGTAACCGTGACGGATGTGGCCCCGCGAACGGTGGGCGCCGTCTGGAAGGCTTCCACGGCAACACCCGCTGCCCGTGCCTTCCTCCAACTCCTGCAGCACCACATGCCGCACATGTCTCCCTCTTTTCCCGAGGGAGATGCTCCAGGAACGGCCCGAGGCGCGCCGAGCTGAGATACCGGTTGGGGCTGGCCACCCGTACGCGTCGCGGGCAGCAGGCAGCTTCGAGCTCAGCTCGCGAACATCAGCCATCCGCCAACAGCTATTTCGAGCACCGGGTGCGGCACTACGACTCCCGGTACACCGAAGAGATCACCGACCAGCTCGCTTCCCTGACCATGCCGGTCCGTATCCTCCGGGGCGAGCGCGACCAGTGGCAGCCCCAGGCCTACGCGCGCCGGCTCGCCGAGGACATCCCCCGGCGCCCGCCTCACCGTCACCCCCAGGGCCGGACACTTCTTGATGGAGGACGCACCCGAGCGCGTCACGGAAGAGCTCCTCGACTTCCTTGCCGACCAGCGCTCCTGTGGTCACCGCAAGACGGCCTGGAGGATCTGTACGGAGATCCCCGCGCGATCCGGCGCCGGTGGGCCCACAACGTCCGCGGCCACGGCATCGACTCCGGGCACCACTGCTCACCGCCGCGACCGGCGACCAGTATCGTCCGCGGTCGGCTCTCCCACCGGGCGACCGGCGCTCCTACGGCCACACCCTGCTGGTCTCCGACCTCACCGCCGTCCCGCCGGAGGTGTGGCTCGGCCTCGTGCCGGCCCTCACATGCCTGGGCATCGGCGCGCTCTTCGCCTTCCCCCTCCGGTTCCCCCTCCGGGTCCGCAACGTCACCGTCGGCGCGCTCACCGGCCACCGCACCCACGCGCAGCCGCTGACCTCTCGCCAGCTGACCGACGCCCTCGCCCTCGCCGACGCCACCGCACACGCCGCCTTGAGCCAGCCTTGCTGGCTCACCGACCTCTTCGCCCTCCCCTTCTCCCCCGCCCACCAAGCCGCCGGTATCCTCGCCCAGCACCACGGCCTCTCCCCCGAACACGCCCTGGCTGCGCCTGCGCAGCCACGCCCTCACCCACGACCGCGCCCTCCTGGCCACCGCCCGCGCCGCCTTGAGCGGCGACCTCCTGCTGGAGGAGACCGACTGACCACGGCGGCGCCCGCGAGTGTGGCCACACTCGCGGCTCAGAGTCTGGCCGCAGGTCCGCTGGCTGCCATGGAGTGGCCACAGAGTCCCCGAAAGCCGAGTAGCCGAGTCCGGGTCGCGCACAGGCTCTGTCAAGGGGCGTTGAAGTCGAACCGTGCCAGGAGCGTGCGTCTCGCGCGGCCGCACCCACGGTCGATGCGGCTACGGGCTCTGCGGTCCTGCTACCTCGCCCTGGGCCGTCCAGGTCTTCAGGACGCGCTCGCAGCCGTCGGTGTCCTCACCAGCCGGATCACCACGGTCGAGACGCTGCCGTAGCGCCCGCAGATTGTCGTGCTTCGGGAGTCACTTCGACCTTTCCGCCCATCGTCATGCCCCCTTGGCGGTGAGCCGGCCGATGGCCCGGATGACCTGGCGCCGGGTGGCCAGGCGGCGGGCGAGGAAGGCCATTATCCGGTTCATGCGGCCTGCGATGACGCTGGGCGGCGGGTTCCTGCGGTCCAGGGCGGCCAGCGCGGTGCGGACGACGTCGACGGGTGAGGCGAGCCTGGTCCCTCCGGCGGCCTGTGGGGTGCCCACGACGTCGAAGAACTCGGTCCGGGTCGCGCCGGGGGACAGGGCCAGTACCCGTAGACCGGTGCCGCGTGACTCCTCCCACAGAGCCTCGGTGAGGCTGAGCACGAACGCCTTGGTCGCCCCGTAGAGCGCCATGCGCGGGTTGGGCTGGTAGGCGGCCATGCTCGCCACGTTGACCAGTACCCCGCGGCCCGCGGTACGCAGTTGGTCGATGAAGGCACGGCTGATGTCGGCGACCGCGGTCACATCGACCGCGATCTCCCGGCGCAGCCGGTCCGGGTCCGCCTGGTGGAAAGGGCCGAAGGTGGCGAACCCGGCGTTGTTGATCAGGCTCGTGACGTGCAGGCCGAGCTGGGCCACCTGCGCGGCCAGCGCCTGCCCCGGGTGGTCCGTGGCCAGGTCCATCTCCACCACGTGCACCTGGATCCGATGCTGTTCGCGCAGCTCGGTGGCCAGCTTCTCCAGGCGTTCCCTGCGGCGGGCGACCAGCACCAGGTCGGAGCCGCGGGCGGCGAGCTGGCGGGCGAACTCGGCGCCGAGGCCCGCGCTGGCCCCGGTGATGAGGGTGGTGTGTCCGTGGTAGTCGACGGCCGACATGGTCATCCTTCTTTCAGTCGCTGCCTTCCTGGCAGTTAATGCCAAGTAGGCGGTCGCTGTCCAGAGGCATATCCTGACGTCCATGACGACCTTGTGGGAGCGTTCGCGACAGGTCGCCGTCCAGGCGATCCTGGATACGGCGGTACGCCTGTTCGCCGAGCAGGGCTACGAGCAGACGACGATCGCGCAGATCGCGCGGGAGGCGGGGGTCTCGCAGCGCTCCCTCTTCCGCTACTTCGGAACCAAGGAGGACCTGGTCTGCGGCGACCAGGAGGCGCTGGGCGAGCTGCTGAAACGGACCGTCGAGCAGCAACCGGCCGAGATGTCCGCCTGGGATGCCCTGCGCGCCGGATTCGAGGTCATTCTGACCGCCAACCACCCCCCTGAGCGTGCGCTGGAACTCTCCCGCCTCATCTTCGACACGCCCTCGCTGCATGCCCGCTACATCGAGAAGCGACTGCGCTGGCAGGCCGAACTCGTCCCCATCATCCGGGCGCGGCTGGGCAACGGCTCCGGCCGCCCGGCTCCCGACACGCAGGCCAAGGCGATCGTCGCGACGGTCTTCGCCTGTATCGACACGGCAACCGAACTCTGGGCCGGACATGACGGACGGATCGACCTGGCAGATCTCTACGACCAGTGCCTCGCGGCGGTGCGGGACCACGGCTGAGGCACGTATCCCCGCCACGCCTTCGCGCAGAACCCGACGTCACCGCGCGTTTGCCTGCGACGCGAGCATCTGATCGGCGTCGAGGGGCCGCGAGCGCAGGATGCGGCCGGCTGCGCGCAAGGGGGCCGTGTCCCGTGGAAGGACGGTCTCGATGTCTCGGCGCCGGTCATACAGGACGGCCGGCTCGGCGGCGGGATGGCGTGGTGGGCCGTGCAGCGTGGTGACCGGATGGTGCTGGGGCGACGGGTGCCGTCCATGGCGGTCCGGCTGTCCCGGCAGCTGATCACCCGCAGGGAGCAGGGAGAGGTCGGTGGACCTCGGCCGCACCGGCCGCGGCGCAATCCAGCAGGTCAGCCGGTCATCGGAGTAGCGGGCAGTGACCATGCTGAGATGGGTGCCCTCGGACAACAGCCGCCCGTTCCGCACCCGTCACAGCAGATCGGGGTCGACGGCCTCCCGCGGGGCCTCCAAGCCGTCGTAGCAGCGTCGGCCAGCAGCATGCCGGGCCGCAGCGACGACGGCAGTCCTCGGATCTGCGGCTGTTCGGTGTGGCCGTGGCCGAAGACGGCGCCGACCGCGGCCCGGCTGCCGCACTCGCCCAGGACTGGGAGCCGCAGCCGGGGGCAGCCGGCTGGATGAGGCGGACCTTCGGGGGCGCCTTTCGTTCGGCTCGCTGCTCTGACCGAGTCGCTCATCCCGTGTGCAGTCCCTGCTCCACGGATGAGGTCAGGCCTGGCCCTCATTCAGGGCAGCTTGGGCGGCGGTCTGCGCGTCCGCGCCCAGCACCTGGTGCACAGCCATACCTGGCAACGCGGGAAGGTACGCCCAGTGCGTCACGGATTCGCTGCAGGGACGGCCGTAGGGCAGACGGACGACACGATCGGAGTCGACGAAGCAATCGCGGTACTCGGTTCCGTCGTCGCCGACGTGGAGTGTGGTGAAGTGCATGGGCAGCACCAGCCAGAAGTCCTCCCCGGCCGCCGCATCGGACTCCGCCGTACTGTCGGGCGGATAGCGACCCCATGTCGCCGCTGCCACGGGCAGCCCCTCCTCCGGCAGTCCCTCATCAACGTTCACCCACTTGACCACTGCTTCCACGGCTGCTCCCGAGTTCGGTCCTTCTGGACTGCCCCACTCCGCAGAGATCAGCAGTCTCGTCTCAGGCGGACTACCGGGGAACTCTGTCACTGCCCCCGTGCTGTCCGTATTCGGCTGACGGTACACCCCGAACTCTGCCAGAACCGCTGCTCGCAGCTGCCGGCCTTTTGCTCGCCCGTCCGGAGACCAGAAGTGCGGGGGCATGCGCCAAGCGACGTTCTGGCATCCGTGGTACGCGTAGTGCGCTGCCTCCCGGCGGCTCCAGCCAAGCCGCCTGTCCCGACCGCGCCCGGGTCCCCCTCACGGTGGCCATCGCCCATACGCGCGAGCCGGCGTAGGGGGTGCATCGTGGGCGTGCACTCCTCCATTGAGTCTTGTCCAACCTGGCTGCGGCAGGGCCCCGATACGGCTGTCGGCCTGCACGGATCGGCAGTCCTCCTGGTAGCGGGCTCACGGCGTGCTGGGCGAGTGCGTGAGTTGCAGGCGTGGAGCCGGTGGCAGCGGCGCAGGGGCTCCCTCCTCCGGTACGGCGCGGAACGCCTCGATCACATAGGCCGCGAAGCGGCGGGAGGCTGTGATCCGGGCGGCACGCGGCGTGTCTTGGAGGCCCCGGTGGGCCATGAGCATGAGGATCAGGTCGTCGACGACGAAGCCGGGGCGGAGCCGGCCCGACTCCTGGGCACGGCGCGCCAGTTCGGCGACCGCGCGCAGAGTCCGCTCCCGGTCGGCGGCGAAGTCCATGGCCTCGGGGAATTCCCTCATGAAGGCGTCGGCGAATCCCCGGCTGTGCGCGTGGAGTTCGCAGATCCGCTCGACCAGGCTCCGGAATCCGTGCCACGGGTCCGAGTCCGCGAGGGCGTCGCTGACGGCGGCATGGCAGGCTCGCCGCTGCTCGGCGAAGGTCTCCACGATCAGGTCCTGCTTGGTCGGGAAGTGCCGGTACAGCGTGGCGGGGCCGACGCCTGCGTGCCGGGCGACCTCGCGCATGGGCGCACTCAGGCCCTCCTCGCCGAACACCGCGCGGGCGGAATCCAGGATACGGGCCCGGTTGTCGCGGGCGTCGGAGCGCACGGTCCGAGGCAAGTGGCCGGTCATCGTCTCTCACTTTACTCAACCGGACGGGGGCGTCCGTTACGTTCCGATGGCGGTGGCACCACCCCGCCCCGGCGCTCTGCCGGTGACGCCCCGGCTGCGGGGCCGACTCGACGCCCACGACCGCAACAGCCGCGGTCCGTCCCACCACCGACCCGAGGAGCAGCGATGAAAGCCGTCGTCATCAGGACGTTCGGAGACCCCGACGGCCTGGAGGTCGTCGACCTGCCCGTGCCCGTTCCTGCCCCGGGGCAGGTGCAAATAGCGACGGAGGCGATCGGGGTGGGCGGCGTGGACGCCATGATCCGCCGGGACACGCTCGCCGCGTACGGCTTCCGGGAGGGCCATCTCCTCGGCAGCGAGGTGGCGGGAAGGGTCACCGCGGTGGGAGAGGGCGTGGACGCCTCGTGGCTCGGGCGGCGGGTGTGGGCATTCACCGGATTGTCCGGTGGGTACGCCGAGCAGGCCGTCACCGCGGTCGAGGACGTCCTTCCCCTGCCCGACGGCCTGACCGGCGCCGATGCGGTGACTCTCGGCGGCTCCGGCGTGGTCGCCCACTTCGCCCTGGACCGGGCCCGTTTCCTCCCCGGCGAAACGGTGCTGGTGCGCGGTGCGGCGGGCAGCATCGGGATCACGGCCGTCCAGCTCGCAGCCAAAGGCGGCGCGGGCGCCGTGGCGGTCACCACCTCATCGGCGGAGCGTGGCGCCCGCCTGCGGGACCTGGGCGCGTCCCATGTCCTCGACCGCTCCGGCGAGGGCGGCGGTCCGGACGCGCCGACGGGCTTCGACGTGGTGATCGATGTCGTAGCGGGACCCCAGCTGTCCCCCTTCCTGGACAAGTTGAACTCCAACGGGCGGTATGTGGCTGTCGGTCTGGTCGGTGGACAGCCGCCGGCGGACTTCGGCGTGCGCCTGATGGGCGCCTTCCGCAGGTCGCTGTCGTTCGCCACCTTCAGCTCCGACACCGTGCCCGGCCCCGACCGGCAGACCGTACGGTCATCCCAGTTCGCCGATGCCGCACACGGGAACCTGCGCACGGTCGTGCACGAGGTGCTGCCGCTGGACCAGGCGGTGCTGGCCCACCGCGAAATGGATGCGGGCAAGGTGTTCGGCAGGGTCGTGCTGGCACCCTGAGCCCGGCACGAATTCGCGGCTCCAGGTAACGGAACGGGACCCGCTCGGGTCGTGGCCGACGCCCACCGCCGACTGTCGCCACCGCCAGCGGCCGGGCACGTACGTGGCATGGTCGATCACCGCTGTCTTCGCCCGGCGTCAGCACGCGGGCGCCTCGGGGCAGCGCCCGTACCGCTGCACGCCGAGCCTCGGACAGGGCGAGTAGGCCGGACAAGTAGCGCAGGGTCGCGCTGGACAGATCGATTGCCGAGGGATGGACAAGTACGCGAAGCGCCTGCCGATCGGTCAGGTCGGAAGCGGCTCCTTATCAGCACCGGTCGCCCGGCGATGGCGGTCTGCGTGACCGCGAATGTGGTCAGCCGGTCTTGGTGGCGAAAGGACCGCCGTCGCCGAACGCAAGCCGCCCGAAGTTCTCGCCGATGCGGCGGTGTCCTGCCGTATCAGGGTGGACCTCGTCCGGCATGGGAAATTGTGCGTAGTCCCGCTCGCCGTACAGATCACGGCCGTCGAGGTAGTGCAGGTTCGCATCGTGAGCCGCCCGCTGTTCGACGATCCGGGCGAGTTCATCACGGATGACGTTGAGTGTCAGGCGCCCGGCGGCGCGTTCGGCCGGATCACCGGTGGCCCTGAATCGCACGGTCCCGCCGTCGAAATCGGGGCCGAGCGGGCCTGGGGTGTCTTCGTGGATCGGACAGAGGACGGGAGACACAACCAGCAGCGGCGTGGTCGGATGCCCCTCGCGGATGGTGTCGAGGAAACCGTGGACCGCAGGGGCGAAGGCGCGCAGGCGCATGGCGTCGGCGGTGACGACATTGATGCCCACCTTGACGCTGATCAGGTCGGCAGGGGTGTCCCGCATCGCACGGGCGGTGAACGCATCCAGCAGTGCACTGCCGCCGAACCCCATGTTGACCAGCTCCACGTCGCCTTGGGCGGCTGCCAGGGCCGGCCAGATGGCGGTCGGGTGGGTGGCGTTCGAGCCGTGGCTGATGGAACTGCCATGGTGCAGCCACACCCTGCGCCCGCTGTCCGGTACCGGCTCGACAGGGGCGTCGGTGCGCAGGGCGATCAGCTCGGTGATCTCCGTATGCGGGAGCCAGATCTCAACGTCCTTGTCCACCGCCGGCAGACCGGTGAACCGGGCGGTGCCGGCAGGCCCCTCCGACAGCTCGGAGGACTGGGTGAACATGTCGGTGACCGTGCGCACGTTTCCGCCGGCCACCGTGGCCTGAGCAGCGAGACGGCCGTCGACCAGCAGGTCGTACACGCCGTCCGCCGGAGCCGGGAAACCCGGGTAGACCCGCTTGGTGGGCAGCGTGTCCAGCTCGACCGTGGTGGCCCGGGTGCGGAAAACCACCCGCACGCCGGAGGACTGGGCCTCGGATACGGCCAGCATGTCGTCAGGGATCTGCCGGCGCGCCCAGGCGGGCAGCCGATGCGGCAGCAGACCGTGCACAGTCGCTTCCACATCGAGTGAACCGCGCAGGATGTCGACGGTGACAGGTGTGGTGATCGTGGCGTGCTCAGTATTCATCGCTTCCACCTGGATCAGCGTTTCGGGAGTACGAAGATGCGCCGGTGCCGGCGCGGGGACCGTATCCGGTGGTGTGTCCCTCATCCGGTCAGGGCGTGGTCCGGTTCCGGAGCTGAGCGTCGAGGGAATCCGCGCTCCAGACCCAGGATTGCTGTGCGCCGGGGATGCTGGAAGCCTCCGGCCGACTCCGGGCTGACGGACGTCAGGGCGCGGGGGTGCCTCTGTTTCGTCGGACGGTTGGTGGTGGGAGCGCGGGGGGGTCCGGGAGGGAGTGTGTATGCCGGTGGTGGGTGCATGGCGGTGCGGGGGCTGGGGTGCTGGGGGCGGTAGCGTCGGGTGTGGTGGAGAGGCTCGTCCCGCAGTGTTTTTCTGTGTGGTGACTCCCTGCCCTCTTGCCGAGCACGAATGAAGGAGCACTGTGGTGGGGACCATCGAGACCCAGGTGGCTGTCGTCGGTGCCGGGCCTGCGGGCCTGACGCTGGCGACGCTGCTGCACGAGCGGGGTGTGGACTGTGTAGTGGTGGACAAGTTCGACCATGAGCAGCTGGTGGCCCGGGCCCGGGCCGGTTTTCTGGAGCGCCGTACCGTGCAGCTGCTGGACCGTTTGGGGCGTTCGAAGCGGTTGCGTGCCGAGGGGCTGCCGCACACCGCGTGCGAGTTCCGGTATGACGGTGAGGTGGTGCGGCTGGATTACGGGGAGCTGTGCGGTGACGCGCCGAGCTTTGTGTATCCGCAGCAGGAGGTGGTGGCCGATCTGCTGGAGGGGTATCAGGCGGCGGGTGGATCTGTGCTGCTGGGACACCCTGTGGTCGGTCTGGGCGATGAGCGGGGGCTGCCGGTGGTGCGGTGTGCGGAGGGCACAGTGGTGCGAGCCGAGGTGGTGGTGGAGGCGGCCGGTCAGTACGGTCCGGTGCGCGGCGCCCTGCCTGCTGAGGCGTTCACCGAGTACGACGTGCGGCACGGTGTTCGGCTGCTGGGTGTGCTGGCGCAGACGCCGCCTTTCGCGCCGCATACCGTCTACGGCCAGCACGGCGACGGGTTCGCAGGGCAGATGCTGCGTTCGCCGGAGGTGACGCGCCTGTACGTGGAGGTGGCCGAGGGCGAGGGCGTGGCGGACTGGCCTGAGGAGCGGTTGTGGCGGGAGCTGGAGGGCCGGCTGGCACTGCCGCCGGGGGTGCTGCGGCGGGGGCCGGTGCTGGAGCGGTCGCTGGTGGAGATGCGGACGCGGGTGGTGGAGCCCATGCATCTGGGGCGGGTGGCGCTGGTGGGGGATGCGGCGCACATCGTGCCACCGTCCGGTGGAAAGGGGATGAACCTGGCCATGGCCGATGCGGCCGATCTCGCGGTCGCCCTGGGCCGGTACTTCTGTGGTGGTGCCGGTGGGGAGGTGGGCGAGGTGCTGGCGGCCTACTCGCGGCGGCGCCTGGCCGATGTGTGGCAGGTGCAGGAGTTCAGCCACTTCATGCTGCATCTCCAGCACGGTCCGCGGCCCGGTACCCCGGATGCGGAGTATCTGGAGCGGCTGCGACGGGCCCGGCTGTTCCGGCTGCGGGAGGATCCGGCCTACGCGCGTGCCTTTCTGGAGCGTTACATGGGGCCGGAGCTCGCGCCGGAGATCTGAAACCCGCGGGTACGGGAGGGCCTCTTCATCCGGTTCCGGGGGTGCCGCGGGGGTGGCTTCTGGGGCGGTCAGGCGTCCGGTGGCGGGGACTGCCGGGCGAGGAACTCGGCAAATGCCGCGCTCTGTTGGGGGCTCATCCGGCCCTGCCGGCCGATCCTCGCAAGGTCTTGCAGGCGGTCGAACTCGGCGGCCGGCAGCAGGACGGCGACCGCCACGCCGTCATCCTGGGTGAAGGTGATGCCCTCGCCGTCCGTGTGGGCGTGTCTGAGGAAGGGCCCGGCCTTCATCGGCGCACGCATAACGGCTTCGTCGTCCGTCTTCGGCAGCCGGTCGGCGACCGGCGCGCCGTGGCCGGCGGCGGCCTGCTCGTCCAGTTCGGTCAGTTCCGCCGCCGGCAGGAGGACGGCGGCCGGTTCGCCGCCGGCGGTGAGCGTCAGGCGCCGGCCGGTGTCGTGCACCCGGCGTACCAGGGCGGCGAAGTCGGCCACGGCCTCCGCCATCTCCACGCTGCTCATGTCCGTGAACCTACCGGAAGAGCTGGAGGGGCGGTGCGCAGGTACAGGTGGCTCGTACCGGGCATGGTCGCCGCCCAGCCGGGGCCCTGCTGGAGCGGATATGAGAGGTCATCGCCGCCTGCGTTTCTCCGATGCGCGGGGCGCTCGCGGGGCTCGGAGGGTGCGGCGGCCGGCGAAAGGCGGGGGGCTAGCGCAAAGGAACGCATCGACAGTGCGAAGGAGCGGGTCGGCAGTGCGAAAGATCGGGGCGGCAGTGTGGCCTGATACGGATGCCTCGCGCCGCGCCGACGTTCCTTGCCAACGTTCCCTGCCAACGTTCCTTGTCAACCGGTTCCCTGCCCGGAGAAGAGGCCTTTCACCGTCGTCCCCGTCCTCGCCCTCGTACCCGTCCTTGCACCCGGGGGCCTTTCGTCTTCCTTTCAAGAAGAGGACACCGCGTGCTGGGCTGGAGCGGGCCCTGGCGAAGCCTGGTGGCGCTGCTCAACACCAAAAAGGGCGTTCTCTGTGGCGACCTGCGTCTGTTTTCGTGTGGCGGGCGGACCTCAGCTCTTGACGGCCTCTGCGATCTGCACAGCCGCCTGCGCGGGGGTGAGGTGTGTGGTGTCGACGACCTCGGCCGCGTCGTGCAGCCACGTACGGGCCGCCTCGGCATAGGGCTGGAGGTACGCCAGGCGGAACGGGGAGGGGCCAAGGACAGTGTCCCCCTCGATGCGCCCGCGGAGGGTGCCTTGGTCAGCGTGTAGGACGAAGTGCCGTACAGGGATGGCGTGTTGGGCGAGGCCCGTGCTGATCTCGCGCCAGTACTGCTCGACCAGGACCGTCATGGGCACCACCAACGTGCCGCCGGTGTAGTCAAGGACGCGGCGGGCGGTCTCAACGACGAGGGGCCGCCACGGCGGCCAGTGCTGGAAATTGTCCGTCGCAGGCAGCCCCGGCGTGATGTCCATGAGTGTCTCGCCGACCTTCTCGGCATCGAACACCCGTGAATCCGGGAGCAGAGCCGGCAGGAGTGCACTGGTCGTCGTCTTGCCCGCGCCGTGGGTGCCGTTGAGCCATACGATCACACACCCCACGCTAGCGCGGTGCAAGGTCATGACGTACGGACACCGCAGAAAACCAGCACGGTGACTCCGTTGCTCGGCAGGCCACCGCGCGGCCACCCAGCGAGAGGTGCGGACCGTATGGAAGGACAGCCCGACCTCCTCAGCGGACCAGCGGACCAGCGGACCAGCGGATCAGCGAAGCAGCGAAGCAGCGAAGCAGCGAAGGAACCGTAACAACGGGACGGTCTCCAGCGCCGCCTCACTCACTGCGAGCTGACACCGCGTCATGGCGTTCGCTGCTTCACCGCGTTCGTCACCAGCTCATCGAACCGGATGCGCAGCACGTTGCCGACCGACCATCTGGGCCCCGGTTCTCACCCCTCACGAACCGAAGCGCCGGCCCTTGCCGAACGGGGAGGCCCCGGGTAGGACGGCTACTCAGAGCGGGCCCGCGATATCAGCGGACCGGAGCACGTCAGTGCGGGGGGAACTTCAGCAAGGTCGGCAGGGCGCTCACCGAGGGCCTTCACACCCCTCCGTCGCCGATCGCGACAGAGGAGGAGCAAACCCGCGTTCGGAACTCGAACGCGAGTACCATTTCCGGGCAGACCGGTCGAGTGAGGCATTTCGGCCGACACGCCTCCGCCATGGGGTCACCGCCGGACCGCCCCCGAGGCGGTTCATGGCCCCAACCTGCCTAAATGTCAGGAAAATATGCCAGCGGGAAGACGGAGCCTTCGGGCAGGTCATCCGCCGTCCGCGAGGCCAGACACGCAATCAGGCCGTTTATACGCTCGGAGCGCGGGTTACAGGTCGGCCTTGTCGGCTCCCCACATTTCGGAGCGGGCCACCAGCTCTTCACGGTCTTGCCCGGGAGCGGTGCACGACAAGGTGCAAGGACTGACTGTGTCGAAGACGACCCTTCCACGTGCCGCCGAACACTGTCGACCACCAGACGCCGAGACACTGCTCGCCCGGCCGTCCTGGCCTCTTCGTACCGGCGAGGAAGAGGCCCTGCTGCGCGGCAGGCGGGTCCTGGTGACCGGGGCCGGCGGCACCATCGGCGGCGCCCTCGCACGCAGAGCCGTCGACTGCGGGGCGGGCCCGGTCTTCCTGCTGGACCAGGACGAGTACGCCCTGCACAGCACGGTGCTGGCGCTGAACGGCAGGGGGTTCCACGAGGACGACCGTGCTCTGCTGGCGGACATCCGGGATGCGGCCAGGATGCAGCGGCTCTTCCGGCGGACCCGGCCGGAGATCGTCTACCACGCCGCCGCGCTGAAGCATCTGCCACTGCTGGAACGCAACCCGGCCGAAGCGGTCAAGACCAACGTGCTGGGCACCCAGAACCTGGTCGATGCCGCATTGCAGACAGGTGTCGAACGATTCACCCTCGTCTCCACCGATAAAGCTGCCGATCCGGCTTCGGTGCTCGGGGCGACGAAGCGTTTGGCCGAGGAGGTTCTACGGGCGGGCGCGGGGCAGGGTGCGCGACGCATCGCGTTCGCCTCGGTACGTTTCGGCAACGTCCTGGGCAGCCGTGGTTCCTTCCTCGGCACCGTGCTGGAGCAGCTGCGGCGTGGACTGCCGATCACGGTGACCGACCCCGAGGCGACCCGGTTCTTCATGTCCGTCTCGGAAGCCGTGTCCCTGCTGATCCAGGCATCGGCCATGGCGTCACATGGCGAGGTGTACTCACTGGACATGGGCGAACCGGTCCGGATCATCCAGCTCGTCGAGCGGCTGGCCGCCTTCCAGGGCATCAGCATGCCACCGGTCCGGGTCACCGGCCTGCAGCCGGGCGAGAAACTGCGCGAGGAGCTCGTCGGAACGCAGGAGCTGCGCAATCCAACCGCTCACCCACGCATCTGGAGCCTCGGCCTGAAGCCGGTACAGCCCGATCTGGCCCGGCGACTGGACGAACTGCGGGCCGCGGCCGAGCAGGGACACCGTAAGGCGCTCATCCGCACGCTCGGCGAACTCTTCGACACCTACCGGCCCCCGGCCGAGCCCCCTGCGCCACCGGCCGGCAGCACGACACCGGCACCATGGACGGCCATCCGGCCGACCGGCGGCACTGCACCGCGGAAGGAACCGCCCCGGGCCCGGCAGGAGCTGATCCACGAACCGGGCAGCGTCACCTCCGCTCCGGCCGCGGTGCGCCCGGAGCGCACCATGGCTCCCGCCCCGGCCGCAGCAGCGGAGTGGTGACCGGTCGTGCCGGCCGCCCTGCTGATCGCCATGGTGGTGCTCCCCGCTGCGGTGGCGGCCATCGATCTGCTGACGCCACTGTTCGCCGACCGGGAGCGCCTCGTCGACATCGGGCCGTGGACGCGGCCCTGCCAGGACTTCGAGGTCCTGGTGCCGATCTACGGAAGCATCTCGTACCTGGAGAACGTCGAGTTCCTGCGCCCCTACGGCAGTCGCGTGCTGCTGTGCACCACCGACTCCGAGACGGACGAGTTCTACACCGGTCTGATGTCGGTGGCTCGTGCGCACGGCTTCCGGGTGATGCGCCAGGAGGTCCGGGATGCCGGGCGGGTGACGGGCGGGCGTCGCCGGGTGTCCGGGACGGTGCGGGACTGTCTGATCAGGGAGGCCCTGCGCATCGTGCGAGCCCCGTACGAGGTCTGCATCGATGCGGACACCGTGACCAAGGAGCCGCTGGAGCTGCTGATGGGCGCTTTCCGGGACAGTGGCCGGGACTTCGCTTCGGTACGGTTGGTCCCGACCGGTACGCCCGGACTGCTGCTGCGGTTGCAGAGACACGAATACCGACTGGCCATGCGACGTCGGATGACCCACCCGTGGATGGTCTCCGGGGCCTGCCACATCGCGCGTACCGAGGCACACCTCGCCATCATGGAGCGGCACTCGTTGTTCTTCCAGGGCAACGACGTGGAGATGGGCCTGCTGGGTGACGCGCTGGGCTACACCTCCACGCATCTGCGCACCGAGGTGCTGACCACCGTACCGGACGAGCTGGGCCCTTGGCTGCGCCAGCGGCTTGCGTGGGCGGGCGGCGAGTTCCGGGTACTGGGCGTGAACGCCTTCGTGCTGCTCCGGCATCCGGGCGTGCTGCTGTACGGCCTGGGGATCACCATCGCGCTGACCCCGTGGCGGTGGAACTCCGTCGTGGCGTTCAGCTGGCCGCTGCTGTCCGTGTACCTGGTGTACGCGGGCATGCTGGCGGTGTGCGACCGGCGTCACCTGGACTGGACGTTGCTGTTCTATCCCCTCTACGCGGTGGTCAACGGGCTGGTACTGGTGCCCTTCGGGTGGATCTGGTACCTGAAGATGGCCGTTCAGGACAGGAATGCCGGTGTCATCCGGGTCGGTCCTCGTCCGGCAGCGGTCCGATCGGCCGGGCGATGACGATGAGGGCCGGCATCCGCTGGGGCGGGCTGCTGCTGGCGTTCGTCCTGTCCCTCGCCGCGGTGAGCGCGACCGCTTGGCACGACCGGGTTCCGGAGGCCGCACGCGGGCACGTGGGGCAGCCGCAGGCCGTGCCGGGGCACCACGCGCCGGGGCCGGACACCGGTCGTCCGGTACCCACCTCGTCCGCCGACTGGGACGAGGTGGGAAACCTCCTCGGCCGGCCGGGAAAGATCACGCCGGACAACCTCACCTACCGGGTCTTCTTTCCTCGCAGCGACCTCTCCGTCACCACCCTAGGCGTACAACTGGCCCTCGGCACGGACCTCACCAACTTCGCCGCCTTCACCGTGTACGCCGACGGCCAGGTGATGATGATGGGTGATCTGGTGGTGACCGAGCAGGAGTTGGAGCCGGTGATCGATGCCATCCAGGCTGGTGATTTCGCCCAGCACGGCATCCACAAGCACCTGCTCTCGTCCCGGCCCGCCCTGTGGTGGCTGCACTTCGACGGCATGGGCGGTGCCGGGTCACTCGCCCGGAGATTCATGTCCGTCCTGCGCGCCACCGGCACTCCCCTGGCCCCGACGCCCGCCGGGCGGCCGGTGACCGGCCTGGACACGGCAGGTATCAACACCGCCCTGGGATACAAGGGTTCCTCCCTTTTCGGTACCTACGTACTGGAACCCCCGCGTCGCGACACCTTCGCCCACCACCGCAGGGTGCTGCCTCCCGTCCCGGGCCCGGCGAGTTCACTGCGCTTCCAGCCCCTGCCGGGCGGCCGGGCACTGGCCAACGGGGACATCGCCGTACGGGAGCAAGAGGTGCAGCCCGTCCTCCGGGCCCTGCGTGCCGCTCGTATCACCGTGGTCAGCATGCACAATCACTTCCTGGACATCAGGCCCTCCTTGTACTTCACCCACTTCTGGGCCGTCGGTGACGAGGTGCGGCTGGCCCGGGTGTTGCGGAAGGTTCTCGACCGGACGAACAGCCCACGATGACGGGCCCGCCGTTCCTGGACGCCCTGCGCCGCGCGCTGCCCGGCCGGGTGCTCGGCCGGGACAACGTTCCCGGAGTCGACAACGGCCGAGTGCGGCTCACCCCCGCCTGTACCGTCCGCCCCGAGTCGGCCGAGGACATCGGGACGGCCCTGCGGTACGCGCGGGACGAGGGACTGCCGCTGACCGTACGGGGCGGTGGCCACAGCACCGCCGGGTACTGCCTCAACAGAACCGGCGTCGTCCTGGACATGTCGTCCATGCGGGGCGTACGGCTGGACGCCGACCGGCAGACCGTCCGGGTCGGCGGCGGGGCCCGCTGGCAGGACATCCACCCTCACCTGAGGGGCGACCGTCAGCGGCTCATTGCGGTCGGCTGCAGCAGCCCGCAGGTGGGGGTGGCGGGCGCGCTGCTGGGCGGCGGCTTGAGCTTCGCCTCCCGCGCACACGGCCTCGGCAGTGACAATGTCACCGCGATCGAACTGGTCCTGGCGGACGGGGCCCGCACTCGTGTCGAAGAGCACTCCATCAGCCCGGCCGACCGAGAGCTGTTCTGGGCCTGCCGCGGTGGCGGGGGAGGCAACTTCGGCGTCGTCACCGCCATGGAACTGCGTCTGCACCGACCACGAACGGAACGCATGTTCGGCGGCCAGATCGTCTTTCCGTTGCAGCGGGCACCGGACATCCTGCCCTTGTACGGCGAGTGGACCGCAGCACTGCCCGACACACTGGCGGCGTACCTCCACATCAGCAACCGGCGAGATACCCGCGAACGCACCCGGCGGCTGTGGGCCATGACGATCACGGTGATTCACGACGGCGTCCGCGAGGAGGCCACCGAGCTGCTGCGCCCTTTGCTGACCGCCGGACCACTCCAGGCATGGTCGGCGACGGCGCCCCTGCACGACTGGGAGGCCCGGGTGGGGGCCGCGTCCGCCGTCGCGCACCGGCTCGCCTACATCCGCTCCGGCGTCCTGCCGGCCCGGGCCTTCACCCCGGACTTCGTGGACACTGTCTGCGACTTCATGCCCCGGTCCCCCTCACCGGAGTCCTTCTTGCTCTGGGTCCACACCGGGGGCCGGATGGCGAGAGCCCCGGTCGCAGGCGCCTACCCGCACCGCAGCAGCGGTTCCGTCTACGAGCTGAAGTCCATCTGGCGGGACGAGACCGCCGCGCGGGCGAACGTGACCTGGGCGTACGACTTCGGCGAGGCGCTGCGGCCCCACGGCACCGGCGCCTACGTCAACCAGCACGATCCGCTGCTGACGGGCTGGCGCACGGCGTACCACGGCCCGCACTACGACCGGCTGGTCGCCGTCAAACGACGGGTCGACCCCGCCCGCGTTCTGCGCTTCCCGCAGGCCATCGGGTCCACCTACGAGCCTCCCGGTACCTCCCCTCCTGACCTGCATCTGCTGGATCCCGACCCCGCGCGCCTCCGTGGCCGGTGAGCTGCCCCTATCGTCCGCGAATGTCTGCCCCGCGCACCACACCCTGCTCGGTCTGCGGGACCGCGGTGCGTCTCTCAACCGGAGCCTTCCGCCCTCCGGTACGTCTTCGGCCGCCCGGCCGGGTGACCGGGTGACCGAAGGCGTGACCAGGGGTCATTCCGCCATATGAGCAGCGCCCATCGGGAACGGGATGACGCTCGCTCCGTTGTAGATGCCGCCTTTGCAGAGAGTCTCACGGGTGTAGGTGTTGCTGGACACGAGATGTCCGCCCCCAGTGATGCACTGGAGGGAGTCGACGGGATTGTCGTAGGGATCGGCGGACGCGCCGGGCGCGGCAGTGAGAGCCACGCCGACCGCGGTCACGGCCGCGACGGCGAAGGACACGAGACGTTGACGTTGCACAGGACCTCCAGGGTCCGGGAAGGGGTGTACCTTCCGCCTACGCTGCTGGGCCGCCGCCTTTGGTGCGCCCTGGACTCGTCCGTCCCAGTGACCGGACCAGGCTGACGCGGCTTCGAAGGCGGTGGTCAGGGTGTCGCCGGAGTGGCAGAAGCGGCAGCTCACGCCCGGGCCGGCAGGCTAGCCTGCGGTGTCCAGCAGTAGCCCGTCCAGCGGCCGGCCCATGAGCGCCGCGTACGTCCGGTGCGGCAGCGGGCCGGGCCCGAGGCGGGGCGTTGTGGTCGTGGCCGCAGCCCCGGCCGCGCAGCGGCTGCTCATCCCCGTTCACCCATCCAGCCTTCGCCCGTTCGGAGAGACGTCGGCACTGGTCTCGGCCACCGCCTCGGGCTGAACCAGGGGGCCATTCGGCGTGTCGTTGGTTCCCCCGCCCGCGCTGAACATACGCCCTGTGGTGAGCGACACCGGTCCCGGGAACTCGGACCTGGTTCCCCTTCATGGAGACGGGTGCGGCCGAGCCACCTCAACCAATCCGCGGCGCTTGACGATGACTCCGACCACGGAAGCGCGGACCACAGCGTTCGACTCTCGGCACGAGTGCGGTGAAGCTCCAGCTGGACGGCGGTGCGGTCTCCAGGGAACCGCTCTCACCTGACCCGTTGTGTGACGCTCGGACCCTGCCCCGTGGTAGGGGCCATGTCGTGTTCGGCGGCCCGTTCAAACTGATCACTACCCAGATTCGTCCATGCGTCTCGGCCTCTGCCACGACCTGGCTCAGCGCGCCATACTGATGGCACCGCAACACACTTCGGGAAAGCGCGTGGCGAGCCAACTGCACCGGTGGGCGCAACCGCCGCCGGAAGACGCGGCGTCACTTCGCCTTCTCGGTGCAACAGTCGTCGGCCCACTCACCGCGCGGATTTCTGGGATGCGGCCGGCGCAGGCATGACGTGCCGGTCCAGGAGCCACGGCGATGAACGGCGAGGACGACCTCCGACCTACGAGCCTGCGACAGGATGCGCGGGCCCAAGGCAGCGGTGAGGTGCAGCAGGCCGGCCGTGACCTGTTTCGGATCACCTATCTCGCGCCTGCCCCGTCACCACCGACGGCCCGGCAGTGCTTGCCGCGGGATACAGCCGCCTTCACCGGCCGCGACATCGAACTGAGGCAGCTGCTGGATGCTGCCGGACCGAACCACGTGGCAGCCGTCCATACGATCAGCGGCATGCCGGGCGTAGGGAAGACCGCCTTGGTCACCCGGGCCGCCCACCTGCTGGCCGACCGCTTCCCCGACGGCCAGTTCTTCGTCGCCCTCAAGGCCCATACCTCCGGCCAGTCTGCCGCCGATCCCGCCGATGTCCTCACCACACTGCTTACCGCCCTCGGCATCGCCCCCGGTCGCATTCCGCCGTCGCTGGAGGGCCGCGCCGCGCTGTGGCGCGACCGGCTCGCCGACAAGCGGGCGCTGCTCGTCCTGGACGACGCAGCCGACCATGCGCAGATTGAACCTCTGTTGCCTGGCACCTCTCATTGCCTGACGCTGATCACCAGTCGGCGCCGTCTCATCGCCCTGGACGACGCGGACTTCCTGCCGTTGGACGTCCTATCCGACGCCGAGGCCGTCTCCCTTTTCACCCGACTCGCGCACCGCTCCCCCACCGCCCTCGAGCAACGGGCGGTCAGCGACATCGTGACGTGGTGCGGCTGCTTGCCGCTTGCCGTCGTCCTGCTCGCCGGGCGTCTCGCCCATCACCCCACTTGGACCATCGAGCAGTTCGCCGCCGACTTCGCCGCCACCAGACACCGGCTGGCCGATCTCGGCGCAGGCGACCGTACAGCCGCCGCAGCCTTCGACATGTCCTACCGCGACCTGCCGGCCGGCCGCCAACGCGTCTTCCGCGCTTTGGGCCTGCTTCCCGGCCCGGAAACCGATGCCCACGCCACCGCCGCCCTCACCGGTCTCTCTGTGTCTCAGGCCCGCCACGAGTTAGAAGCCCTCTACACCGACCACCTTCTCGATGAACCCGCCCCCGGCCGCTACCGCCTCCACCACCTACTACGCACCTATGCCCTCGACCAAGCCAGGCACGACCGAGCCGAAGACCGCGAACAGGCCACCGAGCGACTCCTGAACTACTACGAACATGCCGCGGAGACCGCGGACCGCCATTTCGTACGTATGGCACGCTTTTGGGTTCCGCCCCCCTTCCGCCCCCTGGCCGCCATGCCAGACCTGACCACGCGCGAAAGGGCCCTTGACTGGATGCGTCAGGAGCTCCCCAACGTGCTGGCCTGCGTTGAGCACGCCGTCCTTCATGGACAGGACCGCCACGTCATCCGTCTCACTGCCGGCTTCGCTGCCTTCCTCTACTTGGAGGGACTGTGGCCGCAGGCCGTGAAACTGCACCAGGCTGCCGCGGACGCCGCCAACCGGACCGGCAACCGTCACGACGAGGCCATGGCGATGTGGCAGCTGAGCGTTATGACGTATCTGATGGGAGACAGGCTGGCGGTGGAAGAGGCGCTGGCGCGCGCGTTGACGCTGTTCCGTGAGGCGAATGATGCGCAAGGCGAGGCGTACGTCCTGTTTCTGCTGAGTATCGTCCGGTACGAGGCTGGGGATATGTCAGGGGCGTTCCCACTGCTGGGGCGCGCGCTGACCACCTTCGGTGAGCTCAAGGACCGCCAGGGCGAGGCATACGGGCGTCTGTTGCTGGGGTTGATGCGGCAGCGAACGGGTGAGCTCAGGGCGACCTTCCGGCTGCTGGAGGAATCCCTCACACTGTTCGGCGACGTCGGGGACCGCCTCGGCGAGGCCGTCGTCATCCTGGAACTAGGCCATGCACAGGCGCTGGTCGGCGATCTGCCGTTGGCGGCCGAGCTGGAGGAACAGGCCCTTGCGCTGACCCGCGACCTCGGCAGCCGGATCGGCGAAGCGTATGCCCTCTGCAACCTGGGCCACATACGTGCTCTGGCGGGTGACCCGTCCGCGGCAGCCCAGTTGCTGGAGCAGGCTGTGGCGCAGCTCCGCGATCTCGGCGATCGCCGAGGCGAGGCGCACGCTCTGGGGAACCTGGGCCACGTACGGCAGCTGGCCGGTGACCACTCAACGGCAACCCGACTACTGGAAGAAGCCCTGGCTCTGTCCCAGGAGCTCGGCAACCTCCATGAACAGGGCGAAGTACTCCTCCACATGGGTGCGCTGCGGGCCGAGACGGCCGGGGCCCTTGAAGCGCTCGATGTGTACCGGCAGGCGCTGCGGCTCGCGCGCCAAGTACGCAACCCTTTGCAAACAGCACGGGCACTGGAAGGCGCGGCCCGATGCCAAGTCGGTCACGGCGGCCATGAACCCGCGCTGGCCGACTTGCAGGAGGCAGTTTCGATCTATCAGCGCATCGGAGCTGCTGAAGCCGAACCGGCCGCCGAGTACCTGGCGACGCTGAGAACCCACATTCGCGGTGCTACCGACACCTAGTGAGGCATGTGCGAGCAGACGGTGCGGCAACCACAAGCCTCGAAGCCGGGCTTTGGACTCAGCTGACCCCTACGCTCGAACAACACGCTCACCGTTCCTCGACTTACCGCGACCCCGGCTGTGCCCCCCCGAAGCCTGTGAGCCAGAGCCGCACTGATGCGGCGTAACGTCCGACCAGAAGCGATGAGATGAGCACGGCGCGAAGGCGGCTGAGCGGTATCCACATGTGGACCAGCTGGCGAAGCCGGCCTTGTACATGCGGATTCCGTAGCGCTCGCGAACTTGCGCGCTTCCGTCCATGGTTGAGGCCGTGCGTGCGTTCCGCCGCTCACAGCGACAGCGCGGCGCTCATGTCCGGGCGAACGGCCGTGGACTTGCCCGGCTGGCGCGGTGACAGCTCGGCGGCAACAGGTCACCGCAGTGAACGGTATGCCTCTGGTGTTGTGGTGACCGTGGCCGCCGGAGAACCGCGCGCCCTGGAAGTCTCCGCCGCCGGAGGCAGCCCCGGTGAAGTTCAGGGAGCCCAGGAAGCCCAGGAAGCCCAGGCTGCGCCGCACCACATTGTCTCCGCCATGGGGCTTTGGAAGCGATCGCGAATAGTGCGGTTGATGGCGAGCCGGGCTTTCTCGCACGATGAGCGTCGCGCTCAGTTACCTGTGGAAGTGGCGTACGACTTGGGCTGCGACGGTGCGCGCCGCGCGGGAGGGGTGGCGGCGGCGGTGACGTGCCAGATGGATGGAGACATCGGGCAGGGAGGGGCCGGGTACTGCGGCGAGTCGGCCATCGCGCAGCGATTCGGTGACGTTGGCGCGCGGGAGAATGGTCAGGCCCAGTCCGGCTGCCACACAGGAGCGGGTCGCTTCGATGCCGCCGAATCGCGTCAGCCGGGGCTGGGCGCCGGCGACGGCCAGCAGACGTTGAGCGAGCCAGTCGCTGTAGGAGCAGCCTTGCTCGTGGAGGAAGAAGTTCTCCCGCGCCAGTTCCTGCCAGGTAGCGGGCTTTTCGCGGCCGGCGAGGGGATGGCTGGGGGCGCACAGCAGGACGAGGGGCTGGTCGGCGATGCGCTCAGCCGTGATCTCCGGGTGGTCGATCTCCTCCTCCAGCAGCAGAGCGCAGTCCAGTCCCCCTGCTCGCAGCCCTTCTATGGCAGAGGCGGTGCTGCACGGCTGCAGGTGTACCTCGATCTCCGGGTGGTGGCTGCGTAGCGCGGCGATCACGGTCGGCAGGTGGGCCGAGCACAGGGTCTCGCCGGCGCCCACCCTCACCGTTCCGGTGACCGGGCCGTCTTCGGTGGCGGCCGCTAGCAAGCGTGACTCGGCCTCCAGGACTTCTTCGGCCAGGGTGAGCATCCGTCGGCCGGCGTCTGTGAGCAGTGCGCCTCTGGCGAGTCGGTCGAAGAGCCGGGTGCCCAGCGTCTTCTCAAGGGCTTTGATCTGCACGGTGACCGTGGACTGCGCGAGCTGCAGTTCAGCGGCGGCACCGGTGAAGCTCCCCGCCCTCGCGAGTGCGGTGAAGGTCTGCAGCAGCCGGGTGTCCATGCCCGGATGCTAACAAGTCATTACGTTAGCCGATCGATCTCATGAGTAACTATCGTTGGTAATAATGTGGCGTGGGCAGGAGCATGAAGGCATGACTTCCTCAACGACTGTCACTGTCCTGCGCTACGCCGCGTTCACCTCCCATCCCGGCGGCGGAAACCCGGCCGGCGTCGTCCTCGATGCCGCGCCACTGGACGAGGAACAGATGCTGGCGATCGCCGCCGAGGTCGGATACTCCGAGACCGCCTTCCTCACCTCCCGGGACGAGCAGCGCCGCCGGTTCACACTGCGCTACTTCAGCCCCCTCGCCGAGGTCGCCTTCTGCGGCCACGCCACCGTTGCCGCGGCGGTGGCTCTCGCCGGCCGCATAGGCCCCGGTGACCTGGTCTTCGACACCCCGGCCGGCGAGATCGGCGTGGAGACCGTGGCCGATGGCCAGGGTGCTGTGCGGGCGACGCTCACCAGCGTCCCCACCCGGTCCCGTCCGGCGTCGGCCGCCGAAGTGGGCGCCGCGCTGTCAGCCCTGAGGTGGGACGCAGCCGACCTCGACCCGGCGCTGCCGCCGCACGTTGCCTTTGCCGGCAATGAACACCTGGTTCTCGCGGCCGGCTCCCGGGCCCGGCTGGCCGACCTGAACTACGACTTCGCAGCCCTCACCGGTGTCATGGAGACCTACGGCTGGACGACGGTGCACCTGGTCTGGCGCGAGAGCGATGACCGGTTCCACGCGCGGGACCCGTTCCCTGTCGGCGGCGTCACCGAGGACCCCGCCACCGGAGCAGCGGCAGCCGCGTTCGGAGGCTACCTGCGCACGCTCGGCCTGGCGCCCGCAGCTGGTGCGATCACTATCCGTCAGGGTGAGGACATGGGACGCCCCAGCGAACTGAGGGTCGAGGTGTCCCCACACGACGCCCGGATGCGCGTCACAGGCCATGCCGTCCCGATCGCCGAATGATGACTGCCGGACCGCGATACCGGTCCAAGGCACCGCCGAACTGGCGTCACGCCACGCAGGCGCCCCGATGAGGTCCCTCGCCGGAGCGCCGCCTCGATGAAGATCCTCGCCGGAGCGCCGCCTCGATGAAGATCCTCGCCGGGGCGCCGCCTCGATGAGGCCCCTCGCGGGGGGCGTCGTGGCGCGGATCCTGTCCGAGGACGGTCAGGCACGAAGCCGTGTTCCTCTGGACGGCCGGCCCACTGCCGCCGGCCTTCGGCCCGGGGGTACGCGAACAGTTCGCTTTCCTGTTCCTGGTGCGGGTCAGTCACTGCCGACATCTGGCGCCGGCTCGCTCCGACGGCCGGCCGCGTCCTCGAAGGCGGCTCGCACCCGGGCCACGTCCATGTCGTCCAGGTCGGCACCGCACTGGCGAAGCAGGCGTTGCACCTGACCGACACCGAAGCCACCGCCTGGGCCCCGGCGGCCCGTAGAGCACGATTGACGTAACCGAACTCGGGCACGCCGCGGGCCCTGGGATCAGCCACCGACACCTCTCCTCTCTCTTCACAGCCCGGCCAGGCCCAGGGGCGCGAGTGGCGTTGTCGAGGATGTCCGGGGCCGTGTCCTGCCCGTGGTCGGGCAGCTCCCGGATGTCCTGGCCGACCTTCGCGAACAGCCGGACCGCCCATGCCGCATCGCTCACAAGCGGGGCCCGAGGACGTCGTCCAGGACGCGGAAGTCGGAGTCGTCCCTGCCGGAGTCGAGGAAGAAGTCCACGGTCGGCGCGGTGTCGAGGCGGATCTGTCCATGCGCGGCGGACGGCGTCGTACAGCGGGCCGGGCTGTGGCTGTGCCGGGAGTCCTCCGGTGCCCCTGCCCAGTCGCGCTCGAAGGCCGGCGCCCAGCGGTCGGCGCGGCGGTCGCCGCGGCTTCGCGCGAGCAGCTGCGCGGCGGCCGCCGGGGCCGGAACCGACGGCGAGTCAGGGCATGCTCGGAGTTGCGCTCAGGCAGGTGGTTGTCCAGGCGGTTTCGTTGGCACGGTACGCGGCCGCGGCAGGGACCAAGAAAGGGTTCGCCGCTTCGGTGAGCCATCGGCAGGGGCGAAACCAGCCTGTCCGGGAACGGTTCACTCACGCGGCTGATCGTCCCCCGCGCTGGATTGCCGATCACTCAGCAGGTGCAAGGTCCCGTCGGAACGCATCGCCCACCTTGGACAAAGGAATTCACATGCAGCGACGACGACACATAGCCGCCACCCTGGGCACGCTCGCCATGGCGGGGGTTCTGGCCCTCGCCGTGCCGAGTTCTGCGTACGCGGCCACCGGAACACTGACCGTGGAAAATTTGCTCACCGGTGAGAAGACGCCTCACGTGAATCCCAGTGACTGCTACACCCTCGGGGTTACCGAGGCCCTTTCCCGCATCAACAACGACACCGACATGGCGGTCTTCGTCTACAACGGGCCGGACTGCCAGCTGGGTAACCTTCTGACCATCGGCCCCGGAGAATCGGCCGTCACTGCGGGTCTCAGCTTCGCCATTCCCTAACACATCCACGCGCCCACTGCGCCGGCTCCAGCAGCTTCTGACTGCAACGAGCTCGCCCACTCGCACCCGCAGGTCGGACGGGTCTGGCTCACAGTGGCCGAACATGACGAAGGCCCCTCCCATTCCCATGCACGGACGGGGCGGTGGTCAGCGAGGATCCGCGCGAGGAGCTGCTCGGCGGCCACCGGAGCCGGGGCCGGGGCCGGGGCCGACGGCCCGGCGAGGGCGTGCTCGGGAGTACACGGCCGCGGCTCGGGCCAAGAAGGGGACCGCCACCTTGGCTACCACGGCTCCGGGCCGGGCGTGGCCGGGCGCGTCAGGTCCTGGGCGGTGGCCAGGTCGGTGACGATGGCGACCAGCTTCCAGCGCTCCCGTACCAGCGGACCACCGCGCGAGGCACGTCGGGGTCCAAGTGCGCGGCGCGCGGCGGGCCGGGGGTGAGGGTGAGGGCGCGCATGCGGCCTGGTTGGTAGGTGCGCTGCTGCAGGCGCCGGCCGAAGCGTGCGTCGCCCCACTCACTCGTCGTCGCCGCCCCACTCACTCGTGGTCGCCGCCCTGGTCCTGGTCGTCGCCGGGGATTTCGATGAGCATTCCGCCGAGGCTGGCGCGCTCTGCTTCGGTGAGTGCGCCGTTGCTCTCGGCGTCCTCCCGTCACGTACCGGCACTGTCCTGCGCACCACACGCCGTGTCAGCCCTGCCGTACCGGATGCCTTTGGGCGCCGTAGACAGCGGTCATCCACGGCGCCCAAAGGTGTAGGCAATTCCCGCCCGGCTCAGAAGCTTTTCCTCACCCGTCGGGACGACTCGGATTCTGTCAGTTCTGCCAGCCGCCGCAGAACGTCACCGGGGGCCCGGGCAGGCATGCACATCCCATAGCCTCATCCGGCATCCTTCAAGGCATTCTGTCCAACGGGCCGCGGGATGAGACCCGGTCGGCGAACAGGAAGTCAGGAGCAGATAGTCGCAGCCGGAGTGGCCCAGAGGTCCCGGTAGCAAGGCGGAGTGTGCTCGCCCTCCAGCATGTTGGCCATGGTCAGCACGTATTTGGGACGGTCGTCTGTAGGGGCAGCGGCGGCTGCGCCAGCGCTGACCAGCAGTGATGCGGTAGACAGCGCGGTCAGGACGGCCGCGGCGAGTGCGGTACGAGTACGCACGATTCCTCCCGGGTTCCACCCGCCCCGTTGGCGGGTACGCAGGGGTACTTCCGCATCCCCTTCCGTCCCAGTCGCGAGGGCACACTGATCCACTCGAACGCCGCACTCAAGACAAATACGGCAACCAAGCAGAGGCCGGTCATAGAGGCGGAGCCTGCCGTCCCGTCACCTGTGAGGTTATTTCGGTCGCCCCAGGTCTCCGCACGGGGGACGGTCAGCCGCCGGAACCGGCCGTCGTCGGTCGTGCCGAGGGAGCGGTGTTGCCGAAGCGGGCGCGCGTTTCGATGGTGATGATGCCGACGGTGGTGGCGGCCTGTTCGCGGTGGCGCTGCCGAACCCGCTTCTGCGCGAGCTGCACGGCTGCCGTCGACGAGCTCCGGGCGAAGGCCACGGGCCTGTTATCGGCGCGCGCGTGCCAGGCACGGGGCAGCCAACGGGGGGCCCGTGTTCCAGCCCGGCCGCCTCCTCTCCCGGGCACGGCACGCTTGTCGGCATGCTGCCCGCAGTGAGCATGATGCGTTCGCCGGTGGGGCTCAGTTCGGCGAGGCTCGGTTCGGCGAGGCCCGGCTCGGCTCGGCTCGGCGAGACCCGGTTCGGCGGGCTTCGGCATGAGCCTGACGCGCCGTCACGGCCCGCGGCTCAGGTTCGGGTACCGGCGTTCTCGGCTCCGGCGGCCAGGACCGTCGTACGGAACGAGGCGACGACCGGGCGCAGATCGGTCCGGTGCCACACGGCCCACAGAGGAGCGGACCTCTGGAACCAGGGCAGTTCGCGGACGGTCACGCCCGAGAGGTCGCCGTGCAGCATGCTCTTCTGTACGAAGGCGTTGCCGAGTCCGGAGGCTACGAGGCCCAGGGCGGTGAGGGGTTCTGGGGCCTCGAAGCGGATGTCGGGGGTGAAGCCGGCGGCGGCGCACGCCGCGACGAAGTCGTCTCGCCACACGTGGTCCTGGTTGTCCTCGACGGCGATCCACGGCTGGCCGTCGAGGTCCTCGGGCCCGATCTCTGCCACGTCGGCGAGCGGGCGGCCGCTGGGCATCGCCAGCAGCACGGGATCCTTCAGCAGCAGCGTGCTGCGCAGGTCCGGGTCCGACTCGGGCGGGGCTTCGGGGACCAGGGCGATGTCCAGGCTGCGCTGGTGCAGGCCCTCGAACTGCTGGGCGGCGGTGAGGTCGTAGAGGGCGACGTGGATGCCGGGGCGTTCCTCGTTCAGGGTACGCAGGGCCCGCGGCAGCAGACCGGTGTGCATGGCGTCGCCCACGTACCCGATGCACAGGCCGCCCTCGTCACCGCGGCCGAGGCGTCGGCCCAGGTTCTCCAGACGGTCCGCGTGCCGCAGCAGGGCCGTGGCCTCGGCGAGGAAGACGCGGCCGTCGGAGGTGAGCCGGATACGCTGCTGGCTGCGCTCGAAGAGCGTCAGGCCCAGATTCTTCTCGAGCTGCGCGATCTGCCGACTGAGCGGGGACTGCGAGAGGTGCAGGCGTTCGGCAGCCCGCCCGACGTGCTCCTCTTCGGCCACGGTCACGAAATAGCGAAGTTGTCGCAGGTCAAGCATGTAAGACCTCGGAGGACTCAAGTATGTCCAAGCAAGTCTTGGACAGTCTGACCCCACGATCCTAACCTCGGTGGAGCAAGAGGCGCGGACCAGGAGAAACCTCCTCAATGCCGCGCATCACCATCGAGACAAGGATCTTTCCCATGGGCATCAAGTCCCTCCTCCCCGGGCGGCTCGGCTTCGGTACCGCCCCGCTCGGCAACATGTTCCGCGCGATCCCCGACGACGAGGCCCGCGCCACCGTGGAGGCCGCCTGGGACCAGGGCATCCGCTACTACGACACCGCTCCCTTCTACGGGGCGGGCCTTGCCGAGGAGCGCCTGGGCGAGGTGCTCTCGGGCAAGCCCCGCGACTCCTACGTGCTGTCCACCAAGGTCGGGCGGGTCATCCTCGACGAGCACGAGACCGCCACTCCCGACTTCGGCGAGAAGGGCGGACTGTTCGAGCACGGCAATCCCAACAAGATCATCCATGAGTGGACCGCCGAGGCCACCGAGCGCTCCATCGAGGACAGCCTCAAGCGCCTGGGCACCGACCGCCTCGACATCGTCTGGGTGCACGACATCGCCCAGGACTTCCACGGCGACGCGTGGCTGAGCAAGTTCGAGGAGGCCCGCACCGGCGCCTTCCGCGTCCTGTCCCGGCTGCGCGACGAGGGCGTCATCAAGGCCTGGGGTCTGGGCGTCAACAAGACCGAGCCCATCGAGCTGACCCTCGCCCTGGACGAGCCGCAGCCCGACGGGTTCCTCCTCGCCGGCCGCTACACCCTCCTGGACCACGACCACGCCCTCGGGCGCCTCCTGCCCATGGCCCAGGAACAGAGCGTCGACATGGTCGTCGGCGGCCCCTACAGCTCCGGCATCCTCGCCGGCGGCACCCACTTCGAGTACCAGGAGGCCCCGGCCGAGATCGTCGAGCGCGTCGGCAAGCTCAAGGCGCTCGCGGCGAAGCACGGCGTCGGCATCAAGGCCGCCGCCCTGCAGTTCTCCCTCGCCCACCCGGCAGCCGCGGCCGTCATCCCCGGCGCCACACGCCCCAGCCGCATCGCCGAGGACACCGCCGCCCTGAACGAGAACATCCCGGCCGCGTTCTGGACCGACCTGCGTGCCGCCGGACTCGTCAGCCCGGCCGCCCCGCTCCCGAACGGCGCCTGACCCCCGCCCCCGGCACGATCAGCAGGAGAAAGACCATGGCATCCACCTCTGTCAGCCGCGTCCTGCCCGCCTCCCCCCAGAAGGTGTGGGACCTCATCGGCGGCTTCGACGCCCTGCCCGACTGGCTCCCCTACATCCCCGAAAGCACCCCGCTCCAAGGCGGCCGCGTCCGCAAGCTGACCAACCCGGACGGCGACGTCATCGTCGAGCGCCTGGTCGGCTTCAACGAGGCCGAGCGCCACTACACCTACGCCATCGTCGAAGCCCCGTTCCCCGTCACCGGTTACCTTTCCACCCTGCGCGTCCACCCGGTCGACGGCCGGGACGACCTCGCCGAGGTCCAGTGGTCCGGACGCTTCACCCCCAACGGTGTCGGCGACACCGAGGCAGAGGAGTTGTTCACCGGGATATACGCGGACGGCCTCGACGCCCTGAGCCAGGCCCTTTCCGCCTGACCCCCGACGGGCAGGACACTGCCGAACCGCACAGCCCGGGCACGCCTCACGCGGGTCCGGGCTGCGGTGTCACCGCACCCCGGGCCCGTCCTCGCCGAGAACGGGGCACGAACTGCCCGTCTCGTGCACATCGCGTGCACATCGCGTGCACGCGATGCGCATTGCGTGCCCATCACGTACCTATCGCGTGCGCATCGCATCGGTGCTCTCGAACAGCTCCTCGCGCCGCTTGGTCAGGCAGGCACATAGATCGGTCAGGCAGACACATAGAGAAGTCGTCCAGCAGTCGTCCGGAAGCGGCACGCTTGCGCGAACGCTTCCCGCCCGGTCCCGGACACAAGAGCACACTCATTGCCACGGCACGAATGCAGCCGTTACCTCCGCGCGCCCCGTCCCTCCCATCGTTGGACTCACCGACCACACCGCCCCTGCCGCCGGCACCGCCACCGCCGCCGGGCACCGCCGCCGGGCACCGCCACCGCCGCCGCCTCCAGCACCGACCGCCGCAACCGTGGCCTCTATCACCCCCTCAGGCACCTCACAGGTGTACGTGCCCGACAGGTGTACGTGCCCGCATCGCTGTAGCTCTTCGTAATCGGCGTCATCGGTGCAAGGGCATCGGCGCGCGCCGTGGAAACAGGCGCGGCCGCTTCGGCGTTCGTCACGCCCAGGGCAGCGAGCAGGACCGCCGCGCCGGCGGCCACGACTACGGCCCGACATGACCGGGAGAGCCCACCACTCCCCCGAGGTCCGCTTGCCACGCGAACACCCTGGGCAGTGGCCAGCGGTGCCCGGCGGTCGTCAGGCGTCGAAGCTGGCGAAGTAGCCGGCGGCCATGTCCTTGTCGCCGTGGCCCTGCGTCGAGGCTCGCTGGAAGCGCTGGTGGCCGGCTTCGACGGTATCCATGCGGACGCCGGTGCGCTGTGCTGCCTCCAGGACCAGCCGGGCGTCCTTCTTAGCGTTGTCCACGGAGAAGCTCGTGGTGTAGTCGCCGGAGAGGACGGCGGCGGACTTGCTCCGGAAGTAGCCGTTGTCCATCGGCCCGCCGGTGACGACGTCGATGAAATGCTGCGGGTCGACCTGGAGCTGCTTGGCCAACGCGAGAGCCTCGCCCACGCCGTGGGTCAGCGCTACCACCCAGGTGTTCAGAACGAGCTTCAGGCGACTGGCCGCGCCGGTGGTGCCGTCCTCGCCGACCCACAGGGTGCGCGAGCCGATGGCGTCGAAGAGCGGCTGCACGGTGGGGCGCACGCTGGTGGGCCCAGCGGCCATGACCACGAGCTTGCCCAGCTCGGCCGGCCGGCGGGTGCCTTGTACAGGGGCGTCGACGAAGATCAGCCCGGCCTCGGTGGCGTGGATGGCCAGCTCGTCGACGGCCTCCCCGACCGTGCTGACCTGGACCCAGATGGTGCCCTCGGTCAGACCCGGCGCGGCGGCCTCGATGGCTTCCAGCACTCGGGGGCCGTCGTTGAGGACGGTCAGCACCACATCGGCGCCCGTGACCGCCTCGGCGGGGGTGGCCGCGGCGTGGATGCCGTCGGCGGTCAGGGCCTCAGCCTTGCTCGCGGTGCGGTTCCAGGCCCGAACGGTGAAGCCGTTGTTGCTCAGGTTGCGGGCCACGGGCGCTCCGATGATGCCGGTGCCCAGCACGGCGATGACCGGCTGTGCGGTAGTCATTCATGCACTCCTTGCAGTTCGAGAGATTGAGAGATGGTGAAGCGCGTCGGCCCGCCACGTAGGGAGAAGGCGAGGGGGCCGGCGCCGTCTGAGGTCCCGGCGCGTCAACCCGACTTGGCGGGCGTGGGCCAAGCCGCGCTGTTCGGCCTCCGTTCTCCGGCGGGCGCTGCACGGCGCTGCAGTACGCCGGAGACAGTGGCCGTCCCCAGCCCCGCTACGGCCAGCAGGGCGCCGGTCCAGGCGGGAGCGGTGTAGCCCAGGCCGGCGCTGATGGCGCTGCCGCCGAGCCACGGGCCGATGGTGTTGCCGACGTTGAAGGCCGAGGTGTTGGTGGTGGTGGCCAGCGTCGGGGCGTCCCCGGCCTCGCGCATCACCTGTGCCTGCAGGGCGGGGTTGATGGAGAACGCCGCCACGCCGAAGACGGCGATCGTCATCACGGTGGCGATCCGGTTGTGCGCGGTGAGGGTCAGCAGGGCCAGCACGAGTGCCATGGCGCCGATTCCGACGTAGAGGTTGGGCAGCAGGTAGCGGTCGGCGAGTTTTCCTCCCACGATGCTGCCGGCGAAGCAGCCGACGCCGAAGAGGACGAGCAGCAGCGGCACGGCCCCCTCAGGGAAGCCGCTGACGTCGGTGAACAAGGGCGAGAGGTAGCTGAAACAGCAGAAGACGGCCGCCTGGGTCAGCATGGAGGTGGCCAGCGCCACCCAGACCCGTGGGTTGCGGAACGCGGCAAGCTCCGCACGGACGCCCACGTAGGGCTCGTTGGGGCGGCGCGGCACGAAGAAGATGACGCCGAGCAGGGCCAGGACGGCCAGGGTGTCCACCACCCAGAAGCTCGCCCGCCACCCCGCATGCTGGCTGAGAAAGGTTCCCGCGGGCACGCCGAAGACGTTGGCCACGGTCAGGCCGGCGAACATGATGGCCAGGGCCTGCCCGCGCCGCTGCTGACCGGCCAGGTCGACGGCCACCACCGAGCCGATGCCGAAGAAGGCCCCCTGCGCCAGGGCGGCGATCACCCGGCCCGTCATCAGCACTCCGTAATCCGGCGCCAGCGCCCCCATGGTCTGCCCCAGGACGAAGAGCAGCAGCAGGCCGATCAGGGAGGTCTTGCGGTTGATACGCAGGGTGGCGACCGTCAGCACCGGGCCACCGATGACGACGCCCAACGCATAGCCGGAGATCAGCAGACCCACGGTCGGGACGGTCACCGACAGGTCGCGGGCCAGGTCCGGCAGCAGCCCGGAAATCATGAACTCGGTCGTCCCGATGCAGAACACGGTCAGACCGAGGACGTACACGGCGATGGGCATCGTTGCTCCTTGCCTTGTATTTGAATAACCATTACAGAACTTGGTCAAAAAGAACGACCGACGGCACCGCCGGTCGTTCACGGCCCGCTGCGGAAGTGGATCTGACGCAGCGCGACACTCAAAGGCTTTGCAGGACTTGGTCGACGATTCCGGTCAACGTCCGGCGATCGGCCACCTTGCCCAGGACACGCAAGCCGTACATGGAGCTGAGCAGGTACTGCGCCAGCTGCCGGGCATCCCGGGTCTTGTCGATCTCCCCCGCACGCTGCGCCCGCTGGATGGCCGCACACAGCGCCTCCTCCATACGCGCGAAGATATGCCGCACGAGGCCGGTGACCTCTTCGTCCTGCCCGGCCAGCTCCATCGCCGAGTTCACCGCCAGACAGCCCCGGTGGCCGGACGAGGGAGCCGACTCCTCCTCCACCACCGTCATCAGGACTGCCCGGATGCGGTCCCGGACCGGCCCCTCCCCCTCCAGCACCTCCACCTGGCGAGAGGTCCACACGGCGTCGTACCGGCGCAGCGCGGCCGCGAACAGACCGTGCTTGCTGTGGAAGGTGTTGTACAGACTGCCACGTCCGAGCCCGGTACCGTCCACCAGATCCTGGGCCGAGGTGGCGGTATAGCCCTTGTCCCAAAAGACGGACATGGCCGCATCGAGCGCGTGATCAAGGTCGAAACCTCTGGGGCGAGACATGACAGGGAGCGTAGCAGTTATGGAACGAGCATTAAAATAGAGTTCGGGAAGGCCCCTGCAAGACAAAGCCACGCCCGTCTGCCACCCCAGCACCTCCCCGGAACGAAAGCGGCCCCCGTCTCGCCCGTCCGGCGCCCCGCGTCTTGGCACGCCTGGTGATGAGTGCGCGACCGCGAAAGACCGGTGTGAACAGCTCGCGCCGGCGCTGGTACTCCGCTTCCTCGGGCCATGAAGGAGAAACCGGTGCCGAACATCGAGCACAGGAAGGGGTGGGCGGCACCGATGGACAGCATGGTCTCGGAGCGGGCGGTGTCCCGGCGGCGAGCAGACCGAGCAGCGCCTACGCGGTCTGGGAGACGGTGGACGGGCCCCTGCCCCACCAGGCGGGGTCGGCATACGACTCCCACCGCTCGCCCCAGCCGCCGTCGGCGTTGGCGTGCTCCTCCAGCCGGCGCACACCGCGTTGCACCGCGCCACCCCGCCGTCCTGCATCCCTACGGGTCCGCGGTGGGCCGGGGGCTCGGGTTCCGGACCGGGGCGCCTTCGTAGTCCGTCCCGGGCAGGACCGGTGGAAGAGCCGCAGTGGTACGCGGGCGGGGGCGAGCGGCGGAGAAGCGGCGCATGCAGGGACGTTCCACGCGCGAGTACAGGAGCCAGGACACCGCCAGCGCCACGATGAACGAGACGCAGGCGACCCGGCCCGTTCCCCATGCGCCGCCCCCGTAGAACAGGACGACCGCGATCACCGTGGCATGCACCAGGTAGAAGGCGTACGAGAGGTTGCCGAGGAAGACCATGCCCGGCTCCCGCAGCAGGGATCTCCCGCCGCGCACGTCCACCGCCGCCGTCGCCCGGACCAGCAGCGCGACGGGTACCACCGTGGCGGCGGTGAGCAGGAACGGCGCGGGAAGCAGCGCGATGCCGAGGAACAGGGCCGCGCACAGCAGGCCTGCCGCCGGGAGGACGCCGATCCGGACCGGGAACCCGCTCAGGTGCATCCGGGCAAGGATCATGCCCAGGACGAACTCCGGCAGCCGGCTCGGTGGGAACATGTATACGAACAACAACTGAGGCTGGGTGACGTCCCCGGGCAGGGAGCTCTGTTCGAACGGCGGTCCGCCCAGGCCCAGCGAAACCATGGGGACCGCCCAGGCCGCCACCGTCGCGGCGCCGGCCGCCACCGGAAGCCACCCCGTGCGAACGCGCCTGACCAGCGGCAGCAGCAGCGGGAAGAGCAGGTAGAACAGCAGTTCGCAGGTGAGCGACCAGGCGACGCCGTTGCCTGCCAGGCCGAACTGCGGCAGCGGGATGAGGGTGTGCACCAACAGGGCGTTGGCCACATCACCCAGCACTGTAGGGGCAACCACAGCATCGGTGACCGGACGAGGCATCCCCATGCCACGGAAGAGCAGCATGATGAGTACCCAGACCACCAGGTGGCTGGGGTAGATCTTGACGATGCGCCGGCGCCAGAAGCTGCGGGCCGTGTCCGTCTCCCGCGCCGAGCAGGTCAGCACGAATCCGCTGAGGACGAAGAACAGCGAGACGCCGACCGGGCCCAGCAGGAAGAAGGCCGGGGCCGACCAGCTGCCCTTGCGTGCGGCCTCCAGGGTGGCCACGTGGCAGACGAACACACCGAACGCGGCAACGAATCGCAACCCGGTCAGGGAGGGCAACCACGCGCACGTGGCCGCCAGGGGTACGGCCGTACCGCTTCTGGGATGTTCTTTGCCCACCGGCCCAGCGTCCGGGCCGGACACCCTCCGCCCACCCCGACCCGCGCGACAGCTCACCGGATCGGGCGTAACCGGCGGGGCCGAACGGCTGGCTCGACGGCCCCGAGGCGCACACCGCGGATTCCGGCGGCCGCGGTCCGTAGCGTCCTGGCGTGCCACACACGTCACCGCAGAAGTCCGTCACGACGCCCGTCATGACGAAGAGATACGCCTGACGAAGGAATCTGCCACGACGACGGAAAGCCGCCGTGACGTAGGAAAGCCGCCGTGACCGCGCCGGCCTTCGAGGTACTGGCACCGCCCGGCACGAATTGCACCGCCGATCCGTATCCGGTCCACGTACTCCTGGCACTCCTGGCACTCCTGGCACTCCTGCACAAGCGGGGTCCCATGCACCGCGTCACCACGAGGACAGGGACGAGAACGGGGATTGGGCCGGGGACTGGGACGGGGACTGGGACGGGGACGGGAACATCATGGGCTCGCCTCCTCCTCCGCCTGCGCCGCGCCCTGGCCCCTGGAAAACCGGTTATGGCCGATGACCCGTCAACTACTCTCGGCGCCCAGGCCCTTCGCGGACCCGGGCCCGGAAATGAGGGAGGCCGGTATGGAGCCATGGGAACTCCGTCGCGCTGTTGAGGCAGGACGGACGACCGCTTCACGGCTGGGCTTGCAGGTCGACGATGTGATCGTCATCCACAACTCGGACCGCGTCGTCCTGCGCCTGGTCCCGTGTGATGTTCTGGCTCGGGTCGCGCCTTCGGGTCATCTGGCTGGTTCCGAGTTCGAAGTAGAGGTTGCTCGCCGTCTCGCCGACATCGACGCCCCGGTGGCTGAGCTCGAGCCTCGGGTCGAGCCCCGAGTCCATGTGCGTGATGCCTTCGCCATCTCGCTCTGGACCTACTACGAACCTGTGCGATCAGAGATCGCGCCGGACGACTACGCGAACGTACTCATGCAACACCACGCCGCTCTGCGCCAGATCGATCTGGCCGCACCGCATTTCACCGATCGAGTGGCCGGGGCGCTGAGCGAGGTGAACGACCGCGAGCGGTCCCCCGAACTGCCCGACCTCGACCGGGAGTTCCTCAGCACCACGCTCAGCGGCCTGAGCGCAGCAGTCAGCGTCGAGAAGGCCGGTGACCAGCTGTTGCACGGCGAACCACATCCAGGCAACCTCCTGAACACGAGGAGAGGGCCGCTTCTCGTAGACCTCGCCACGTGCTGCCGCGGGCCCGTTGAGTTCGACCTCGCCCATGCCCCCGAGGACGCAGGAAAGCACTACGCGGGGGCCGACCTGGACCTGATTCACCAGTGCCGCGCCCTGAACTGGGCGCTGTTCTCGGCCTGGCGCTGGCGCCGGAACGACCAAATGCCCGACCGGGACCACTGGAGGGTGGAGGGGCTCAACCGGGTGCGGGCCGCTGTCGGTCGCTGCGAACTGGGCTGAGCTCGAGACAGAGAGATGCCGGGTCCACGTCCGCTGCACCGTGCGCGGCAACCAATGAGCTGTGGCGGGCCTGCCTCCGGCCCCGTGACAGGGTCGCGCTGAGCCCCCGCGGAAGATCGTCGATCAGTGGTGAGGGGCGGCGCCTGTTCGTGGCGTGCCTTCCTGCTCAGGGCTTCCGTCGTACAGCAGTGTGGCCGAGTCGGTGACGGCGTGCTGCCGCCCGGGGGTGGTGTAGGCCATGTTGAGCACCGCGCGCCGCAGACCGGGGTGGCGCAGAGGGGTGACACGGTGGGCGGTGGTGTCGCTGCGCAGGAGGTAGGCGTCGCCGCTGCGGTGGTGGGCCCGGCGTGCCGAGCGGGTGCCCAGGGCATCGAGGGTGCTGGCGTGCGGGGTGTATTCGAGTAGGCCGCCGTCGCGATGATGCGCGGGGGCGTGCAGGAAGAGGACCAGGGCAAGGGGATAGTCATCGATGTGGGCGCCGTGGGTGTCGCCTGGCTGGTGCAGGACGTTGAGGACGTGCCGTTCGACCGGTTCGTGCACGGTCGTGATGTCCAGTCCGGTGAGGCGGCCGAGGAAGGTGAGCAGGCCCGGCTCTCGGTAGAGGGCGGGGATGAGCGAGGAGTGCTGCGCAATGCTCTGTCCGCCGACCACGGTCAGGTGCCGGGGCGAGTCGTTCATGCAGGCCATGGTGAAATCCCGGCGAACGGCGAGAGTGGCCAGCCGCTGAAGTTCGGCGCGCAGCCGTGCCAGCAGAGCGGCGCTCAGCAGGCCGGGCAGGGGCAGGTAGCCGTCATCGGTGAAGCGGGAGGCGAGGGCGTCATCCGGCGCAGGCAGGATCAGCACACCATGCCCTTACCCCGCCCGCACGATCAGCATCCACGAAGGTCTGCACGCAGCAACCACGAAGATCTCCACGCCGCCGTGCCGGGGCGCTGGTGCCCGGGCGGTGCAGCCAGTACACCGTCGTCGGCGAAGACACGGTCGACAGCGGGAACCTCTGCGAGGACGCCTTGACGGCTACATGGGAGAGCCGGCTATGGGAGAGCCCGAGAGGCATACCACGGTAGCGCGGCAGGGCTCGGGCAGACTCGGGCCCGCACCGCTCTTCGACTGGCCCCGCCCCCGATCCGCGGAGTGCCACCGAGTCGAGGCCGGCCGGACGACACGACCCGGGGGCGGCCGACAGGTCAGGCGGCCCGGCGCTTGTCCTGGTCGTCGCAGGGAAGTTCGGCGGCGGTGTAGGGGGCAGACGTTCCTCGCGTTCGTCGGACCGCTCGTTGTCGGCGGCGATCAGCATCCCGAACACCGGCTCGCCCTCCAGAGGGCGGAAAGCGCGGCGGACGTCCGTCGACCACACGCTCGCTGCCATGGAGCCCTTGCCGTCGGCCATCCGCCGCCACTCCTGCGTGCGTACCGCGCGGGCGTAGCACGCGGCATCAGCCTGGATCCGTTTCCGTTCCGTCCGGGGAGCGTACTCGGCGGTCTCGATGAGCTGGTCCAGTGCTCGGGCCTCCCCGCGAGAGGCGACCTCGGCTTTGCCGTACGAGTTTGCCGTACGAGCCGTTGGCGGTGACCAGGACGAACCCGGTGAGATGCCTGTGGCTCGAAAAACACCGCCGGCCAGCTGACCGAAGCAGGCCGTAGCCGGCGGGGCTCGGCGCACGTTCTGGCGTCGATGTTCCTCGACCCGTCGGCCGGTTCGGCGGCCCGGCCTACGCGCTGCCTCCTGCTTCAAGTTGGGGCGGCCTCTGCTGCGTCGGCGCGGCAGACGGTACGCGCGGCAGCCGAACGCGCGGCAGACCGTACGCGCGGCAGACCGTACGCGCGGCAGACCGTACGCGCGGCAGACCGTCCGGCAGGTGTGTGGTGCGTGCGTGGTGGTGAGGCGCGTCGAGGGCTTCTCCTGGAGCGCGCCTGTCCGGGTAGAGCACCGGCAGTGCGTAGACGGCAGGCAGCTGTGACAGCAGGCATCTGCCGTGCAACCGGGCACGTGGGAAAACGTGCAGCTGGGCACGCGGGAGAAACTGCAGAGATCCCGAGGAAATTCGTGTTTGGAAGCGGCCGGGCGAGGGGAGGCGCAGGTCGAACCGTGAGGCTGTCCAGTACCGGTTCGGAATCGGCCGTGTGGCAGTCTTGGACGGGCGAGCCGAGGGATGAGGCGAGCTGGAGCACCCTCCCGTCAGCGGACACCATCCGGCTATCGGAAAAGGCCGGTCCACTTCTTGTCCCGCCCCCTGGCGGAGTTGCCCTGACCCTGCCACCGCCACGGAGGCGGACGCCAATGATGGGCGGTCCGCTGTGTTCAACACCGAGCGCGAGGCGCATATCGCGCAGGCCGTTTTCGACCTCGCTCACCGTCCGGCGGACTTCGATCCGCTGGAGCTGCTGCACGACCTGACCGCACAGGCGGTCGAGCTGCTGCCGGTGCGCGGCGCCAGCATCACCATCCTGGACAACGATCGGGTCAACTACATCACCGCCTCCGACGAGGTGTGCCGCGAGCTGACCGAGAACCAGGTCAACCTGGACGAGGGGCCGTGTCTGGACAGTGCCCGCACCCGAAAGCCGCTGGAACCGGCCGAACTGGTCGAACTGGCCGAGCGCTGGCCCCACTTCGCTCCGTACGCCCATGAGGCCGACATCACAGCGATAGCCGCGGTGAGCCTACGCCTGCCCCAGATGCTGCTGGGCGCGCTCAACCTGTTCATGAGCCGCCCGCCCTACATGGGCACCCCGGACATGCAGCTGGCCCAGACCCTGGCCGACACCGTCGGCGGCACCTTGGCCCATCGGCATGAACTGGCCGACAAGGACACCGTCCTGGCTCAGTTGCAGACCGCGCTGGACGGCCGCGTGATCGTCGAACAGGCCAAGGGCCTGCTCGTCGGCCGCTTCGGTATCGACATGGATGAGGCCTTCATCCAACTGCGCAACTACGCCCGCTCTCAGCGGCGGAAACTGTCCGACCTTGCGGCCCAGATCGCCCGCGGGAACGTACCCGACGAGTTCTATCCGGCCCGGTGAGGCCCGGCCCAACCATCGCCGGACTTCCTTCGCACCTTCCTTCTCCCGCCGCCTGCAGGAGACGAGCCCGCCCTGCTGCTGCGGGTGAGGAAGCCTATGGCTGTCCGCCGGGGGCGTAATGTCCCACGATGAGTTCACCCGATTTCTCAAGAGCCTGCGCCAGGCCGCCGATGACGGATATGGCCTGTCCGCCGTCTCCGCCGTCTCCGCCGCCCACCTGCTGCAGCTACAGGCCCTGACCCTGAACCTGCGCGCCCGGTCGGGCTCGCTGGAACTGCTGTGGGGCACCTTGGCCGACGGCGGTCTCGGCTCCGCCCTGGAAGACCTGCAGTACACCCTCGGCGAGGGCCCCACCCTGGACGCCGCCCGTACCGGAGAGACCATCACCGAAACCGACCTGTCCACCCAGGCCGCCGGCGAACGCTGGCCCGCCTTCACCTCCGCCGCATACGGCACATCGGCCCGCGCCGTCATCGCCGTCCCCCTGCGCCTGGGCGTGGCCACCGCCGGCGTCCTGACCGGCTACCGCACCACCGCGGGCCTCTTTCCCTTGGGCCAGCGGCTCGACCTCGACATCTTCGCCCGCGCCGCCCTGGTCCTGCTGCTGAACACCCCGCCCCAGGCCGTAGCCGCCGACACTGACATCGACACTGACATCGACATCGACATCGACATCGACGCCGACACCGACACAGGACCGCGACCGAGTCCGCCCCTGTACCACGCCAAAGTCCACCAGGCCACAGGTTTCCTCAGCAGCCGGCTCGGCATCCCGCTGGAAGACGCCCTGCTACGTCTGCGCGCCTACGCCTTCAGCCACAACCGCCGCCTGGTTGACGTCGCCCGCGACGTCCTCGACGAGCGCCTCCACTTCACCCCTGACACCTGACACCTGACACCTGACACCACCATCAGGCCATCGGGTCCCAGTCGGGGTCAGAACTGCACCGGCCCCGTGCGACCGTTCGGGTCCGCGTGCGACGGCCGGAGGCATGTGGGTGCCGGTCAGTGCGGGATGCGGCGGCCGAGGAACGCAGCTACCTGGTCAAGGGCCGGGGCCCGCTCGGGTGCGGGCTGTGCCGGAGCGATGGATCCGCCGGCGGTACGCGGCAGGTCGCCGTAGATCTCCCGTACGACTGGCAGGGCGGCGCGCGCGATGCCGGGCTCCAGGTCGCGGTCGCGGCCGAGCGCGGTCGCGAGGTCCCAGCCATGCACGAGCAGCTCGACGAGGAGTTGCTCGACCACGCGGCGGCCGGGAGCAGGACCGAAGGTGCGGTCCAGCATGCCCGGTTGCCGGAACGCGTCGCGAGCCTTGGCGGCAGCGGTCTCGAAGGCGGCGATGTGGTTGTCGCCGAGGTGATCCTTGCCGTGGTCGCTGGTGGGGGGCGTGCCCTGTGCCAGGCCGCCCCAGATGATGTTCTCCCACACCAGATGGTCGACCAGGTCCCGTACGGTCCAGTCCTTGCAGGGGGTCGGCAGGCCGAACTGGTCCGGCGCCGTTGCGCGTACGAGTGTGCCGACGGTGCCCTGGACGCGTGTGAAAGCGTCCAGGACACCGCCCGGCCAGGGGTCGGTGTCGTCCGTGTAGAGGGCTTCGAGCCGGGCGTTGCGTACGCCGGGCGCGGGGTTGGCGCGCAGCGCGGTGGCGAGCCACTGCCCTTCCGCGGCAATTCCGGCGGGTGCGGGACGGCCGCCGAGGACGCACAGCAGTTGCCAGAAGCGCTCGACGGCGGGCTCGGCCGCGGCGGTCAGCTGCTCACGCAGGAGTGTGCGGGCCTCGGTGCCGTCGCCGGTCACGGCCGGGTCGGAATTCGCGCGGCTGGGCAGCCAGGCGGCGATGATGTCAGCGACGACCTGGTCGGCAGCCGGGGAGTCCGCCGCGGTGCCGGCCTGCATCGCCTCGCGGACGTGTGCGGTCCAGGTGTCGGTGAGTGCGCGCATTTCCGCCGCCGCGGCGGTGGAGTTCTGCACTCCCTGCCCATGGCGGGCGGCGTACTCCGCGATGCGCCGCATGGCGGGACGCAGGCCCCCCTCGGCGACCAGCTCGCTCAACTCCAGCCACGCCTCGACCTGCTCGTCGGTGGGGTCTTCCGGCAGGTCGCTGCCGGCCGCGAGGAGCCCCTCGCGGAAGTGGGCCACTTCCAGGTCGCCAAGCGTGTCGGTGAGGAAATCGTGGATCAGCTTGCGACGTTCGTCGGGCGACATGTGGGCGGTGCGGGTCATCAGAGCAAGTCCTTCATGGGTAGTGCGACGTGTGACGGTGCGCAGGACGGCCTGGTGGGTCCGCAGGCGGCGGATCTGCGCCTCCAGAGCCTCGACGTGTGCGGCCGCCACCTCTGTGAGCCCGTCCTCGCGATCCAGGGCGGCCCGGATTTCACCGAGCCCCATCCCCAGGTCCCGTAGCGTGCGGGCCAGTTGCAGCCGAGCTATGCCGACGGTGTCATAGCGGCGGTAGCCGCCGGCGGTCCGGCCGACCGGTGTCACGACGCCCACATCCGACCAGTGTCTGACCACTTTCACGGGCAGTCCGGTCTGCCGCGCCACGGCTCCGATGCTCCACGTCGGCAGCGACGTGTCGTCCATGCACATGTGGACCACTTTCGACTCTCCCATCGTGGGAGAGTCAAGCAGCCTGGTCGTCTCTCCCTCGCCGGCACCGCTCGTCGGCACTGCTCCCCCGACATCGCTCCCCGGCACCGTTCATCGGCACCGCTCCCCCGACATCGCTCCCCGGCACCGCTCCCCCGGCACCGCTCGTCAGCGCCTTTCAGCGGCACCGTTCATCGCCGCCGCTCATCAGCAGCGTTCATCGCCGTTGCTCATCGCACCACCCATCAGCAGCGTTCATCGCCGTCGCTCATCGGCACCGCCCATCAGCACCGTTCATCGCCGTCGCTCATCGGCTCCGGGCGGCCTGGCAGGCCGCCGGCTCAGGGGACACCGAGCAGCCGCAGCACCGCCGCGCCCGTCGCGGCCCCCAGGACCACCACCAGGAACGGAGCCTTGCGCCAGGCCAGTACGCCGCCCACCAGTACACCGGCAGGCCTGGCGAACCCAGCCCACTCACGCGCCTCGAACAAAGCGGTGGTGACCACGAGAGCGGTGAGCAGCACCACGGCGACCCGCTCCATGAGCTTCTCCACCGCGGGGGAAAAGGTGACCTTGGAGCGCAGCAATGGTCCCGCGAGGCGGAAGGCGTACGTTCCGGCGGCCAGGGCGAGCATCGTGGCGACGAGCAGTGGGGTGTTGTTCAGCGGAGTGCTGTTCATCGAAGTGCCGTTCACCGGAGCGTTGTTCATCGGGTACCTTCCTTCTCCCGGGTTCGTTCGATCGCGAAGGCTGCCCCGAGGAGTGCCAGCAGCACCGGCAGCCCCACCGGCAGCAGCGGGGTCGTCGCCAGAGCGAGAGCGGAGCCGGCGAGGGCCGCGCTCCGGGTCTTTCGGTCACGGAGCGCGGGCAGGATCAGCGCCAGGATCACGGCCGGGAACATGGCGTCGAGTCCGAGCGCGTCGGTGTCGTCGAGGAGGGCACCGGCCATTCCGCCGAGGCAGGCCCCGACGGGCCAGCAGACCAGGATGCCGAGGCCGCACAGCCAGTACGCCGCGCGCTTGCGCGGCAGGTCCTGCTGGGCCAGGGCGAAGACCACGGTCTCGTCGTTCATCAGATGTGTGCCGATGTAGCGACGCCAGCCGGAGCCGATCACCTCGGGCACCGCCAGACCGAAGGGCAGGTGCCGCGCGTTGATCAGCAGCCCGGCGAACAACGCCGCGATGGGACTGCCCCCCGCCGCGACGATCCCGATGAACAGGAACTCGGAGGAGGCGGCGACGACGAGTACGCCAAGGAGCACCGGGACCCACAGCGGGAACCCCGAGGCGACAGCGATCGCGCCGTAGGAAAGGCCGATGACGCCGACCGCCAGGCATACGAGAACGATGTCTCGCAGCGCTCCGCGCCCTAAAATTCGCCATACCGAACACATGGAGTGCATACTGAACACCGCCCCAGGTGTTCGTCAAGACGAACAGGATGCCGATGAAGCGAACAGCCACAGCCATGGAGAAGGCCTCGTCCGCCATGGAGAAGGCACCTTCAGCCGTGGAGGAGCCCATGGAGAAGGCCTCTTCAGCCATGGAGAAGGCTCCTTCCACCCCTTCCAAGCCCCCGCTGGAGGCCATCGCGACGTCCTTGCGCCGGGAACGCGACCGCGCCGGCCTGACCCTGAGCGAGGTAGCCCAACGGGCCAGGATCGCCAAATCCACGCTGTCCCATCTGGAGTCGGGAGCGGGAAACCCCAGCCTGGAGACGCTCTGGGCGCTCTGCGTCGCCCTGGACATCCCCTTCGCCCGGCTGATGGATCCGCCCCGGCCCCGCGTCCACGTGATCAGGGCCGGTGAGGGGCCTGCGGTCTCCTCCGCGCAGGCCGACTACCACGCCACTCTCCTCGGAGCCTGTCCACCCGGCGCGCGGCGCGACATCTACCGCGTCGCCGCCGAACCCGGTCACCAGCGCACGTCGGAACCACACATGCCGGGGGTCGTGGAGCACGTCGTCCTGAGCGCCGGCCGGGCCTTTGTGGGCCTCGCCGACGATCCGGTCGAGCTGCGTCCCGGCGACGCCGTCACGTACCCGGCAGACCTTCCCCATGTATTCCGCGCAGTGGAACCTGGCACATGGGCAGTACTGGTCTCCGAGCACGTGTGACGTGGCGATTCGGCGCGGTCGCGCTCAATGCCCCATGCGCACACCGCCGACGGCGACGACGGAGACGACGGAGACGACGGCGTCCGCCGGTGATGTACGCGGCGCCGTCCCACGCAAGAAAGCACACCGCGGCCGCGCTCTCCGCGGCCGCGCCCGTCGACACCTGCGCCCGCATGCCGACACCGGCCGCCCTGACGTGCTCCGGGGACGCCGCCCCAACAGTCCCGACCCCGATCGCTGCCCGCGGTCCGCAGTCCCCGATCGCTGCCCGCGGTCCGCAGCCCGCGGTCCGTACCAGCGCGTCAGAGCGACAGCTATTCCCCCACAGTCCGGCGGTCTCGGGACGGCCTGACGGCGGCTCGCCGGCGGGCGCGGCGCCACACGAGGTAACCAGCTGTGGCCAAAACGATCAGGCCGGGCCCGGAGTGCACGGCGAAGACGCCCAACAGATGAGGGCCGCCCCAGTCCTGGGCATAACTCGCAGGATCGGAGTAGTCGATGATGAAGAACTCGGTGATACCGCGGGCGACCAGATAGACAGCCAGAAGTCCACCGACAAGCACCGCGACCGCTTTGAGCATCCACCGCCGGTACCCCGGCGAGAACACACTGACCACTGCACAGACCACGAGCGCCAGAAACACGCAGATGACGACGGTGAGCACAGATCAGCCCTCCCCGGCCGACTTACGGCGACGACTTCCTCTTCGTCGCCTCCTTCTTCCTCGTCCCACTCTTCAGTGTCATCTGCTGACCGCGCAGCGAAGAGCTCGCGGGCCTCTTCACGCCCGCAACACCACACCAGATACCGGAAGGCCGCCGTTCCGGAGGGCTGCCCGACGCGTAGGTGCGGGTCTGATGCCGTGGCCGTGACGGCAGTGCCGTCGGCCGGACCTACGGTGAGCGAGCGCCTCCGTAGGTCTGCTTCTCCCAGGGGTCATGTGAAAGCGCTGGAAGGCGAGCGCACCGCCGCATCCTCGCCCCGATCATCGAGCGCGACCCGCGCAAGCACCCGCGCAAGTACCCTCGCAACCGACCGACCACGGCAACTGACCAACTACGGGGGCGACCGACCGACACGGAAACTGACCAACTACGGCGACTGGCCGACTACGGCGACTGACAAGGCAGCAGAGCACCCGTGAGATCCACGTTGATTCGCTTGATCGACCCCTCCGACGGCCCCGTGCTGGCCGAGTCGCTCTCCCGCGACAGGCAGACGTACGCGCGGTGGCTGCCCGCGAGACCCGAGGAGTTCTACACACCCGACGGGCAGGCCGAGGCCATCGCATCCCTGCTGGAGTCCCACGGCAAGGGGCACACGTGGCCGGGCGTCGTGGTCTCCGACGGGACCGTCATCGGGCAGGTCACCATCAGCTCCATCCTGCGCGGCCCGTTCCAGAAGGGGTTCCTCGGCTACTGGATCTCCTCCCGCCACCAAGGACTCGGGCACACGAGCCGTGCCGTCGGTCTGGCCCTGCGGATCGCCGAGAACGAGCTGAACCTGCACCGCCTGGAGGCGCACACCCAACTGGAGAACCTCGCCTCCCAGGCAATCCTCCGCAAGCACGGATTCCGTTCCTGGGGCATCGCCCACGAACACTTCTACGCCGACGGCGCGTGGCACGACGAGGTGTTCTGGGAACGGAGGCTGAGCGGCGGGCCCGCGGCCCAGGGGGTGTCGTCACAGTAGCGTCTTCGTCCGTCCGCCAGGGCGTGTCCCTCTAGCCGGAAGGAACTTTGACGACTTCGACGACATGGCCTAGCGCTGAGCTTTCAGCAGTTGGGCTTACAGGAGTTGGGCTTACAGGAACTGGGTCACCAGCTGACCGTTCACCTCGGGCGACGCGGTCTCATCGGCCTCGGCCGACGAGACCGACGTCTCCCCGTCTGCCCCCTCTGACGAAGCCCTGGAAATGTGGGGCGGACGTTCGAAGACGGCCGGATCATCAGGGCTTCTCCGTCTCGCTACATTCGATTTTGGTCACCTTGGAGGGCGCTGCCTGGAGGAGACCGACCTTGCTGTATCCAAGAGCCAAGGATTCGTTGCCGTCCGTCTCGGGAGATCCGGGACGTAGTACGCCCTCGCTGGTGCGCAGCCAGTGTGCTCCCTGACTGTCGATGAAGCGCAGGTCGACGTCGCGTACGGGCGGTTTCACCTCTACCCGCGAGCAGGGAGGAATCTGCCCCAGGTAACGAGCTTTCACAGCCAGGAACGTCTCCTCGAGAAGAACCTGAGCGTATGTGGGCTCCAGCGACGAAGAACCTTCTCTGTGCAGCTTCTGCCAGGCATCGCGCACACTTGCCCCGTCGGCGATGTCGGAGAGTGTGTCGGTGCGGGCCGTGGCCAATCTCTCCGTGGCTTTCGGGTCGGTCCACTCGTAGTCGAGCTGCACAGAAGAGATGGGATCGGGAGATCGGTTCACCAAGACCCTGACGAGTCCTCCAGGCCTCTGCTCCACCCACGATGTCACCTGGGAGGCCTGTTTCCGTACGGTCCTTTCCTGGTCTTCCCGGGACTGCGCAAGCTGATCTTCGGCTGTGCGCACGTTCCAGTAGGTCACCACGCCCGTGAACACCAGACCGCCGGCCGCGACGGCGGCCGTTAAGATGGCGGTCCACTTACTCCAGTCCCAGTCCCAGTCCCAGTGCCGACGGCGCCGAGCCTGCGGACTTCTCCGGAGGCTGCTCCTACGCGGTGCCGGACGGTGTCGTGCCATCCTGGCGCGCGCCACCCGCGCCACCCGCGCCACCCGCGTCTTCCGGCTCACCACGCCCCCAGCAGTGCCGTTCTCTCGAAGTAAGGGCCTCAACACCTCACCTCGGCCCGCTCGGTACTCTCGGAAATCCAGCGAGGCTATGCCTCTCACGGTACTCGTGAACCGGGAAAATGAGAGGGCGTTCACTTCACTGCCCTCGCCGGCAGAGGTCGGGCTGGAGACTTCGGCCGCAGCACCGACGAGCAGAGCGTCTACAAAGCCACAGTCAAGGTGATCGGCCCGCCGACGTCGGTCAGACCGGTGGGGCTCAGGCAGGCTCCCAGGTCCGTGTTCAGCAGTGTCTTCGTCTGGACGACGGTCGCGCCTGTGAACAGCCCGGACTCGACCGTGCCGGTGAGCACGAGCACGGTGCTGCCGTTCGGTTTGACGTTGATCGCTCCGGTTCCGACGACCGTGCTGGAGCGGCCGTCGCTCCAGTGGTAGGTCGTACGGTTGGAGACGCTACCGCTGGTGCAGCTCGCCGTCCCGCTGCCGGAGGTGGTGAACGAAGCACCACTGAGTCCGTTGCCGGTGAGGTCCACACATCCCGATACGTTGCCCTCGGCGGTAAAGGACACCTGACGCGGTTCGTAGGTCAGTCCCGGCTGGTAGTGCCCCGTTTGACTGCCGACCGGGCAGGTCACATCGACCAGGGCGGCGGTGCGGGCCGGGGCGTACGCGTGGGCGCTCGGCGAGGCGAAGACAGCGGCTAACACCAGTGGGAGGAACAAGCAGGCACCGAGGCGGCGACGAGGCATCAGAACTCGCTTTCCTGATCCGGAGGGAGCACGGGACGCGCCCGCGCATGGCCTTGGTTGGCTTGCCCGCCGGCGCCTGGCCACCATGCCCGCCTCGCGTGCGAAACATCCGATCGTATGAACTCACCGCCGTTCGCTGGACACGCGGCTGTTGAGCCCCACCGTCACCGTAGGAGCTGAGCTATCTCGTTCTACTGTCAAACACCGCCGGCCCCCACTCGTCCCTGAAGCGCAGAAATCACCAACCGCCTGTGGCCGCCGCCGCCCTGCAAAGGCAGGGATGACACGGCCAGGGCAGGCCACGGGCGTCGACGGTGGAGAGTTCGGTCCGGGTAGGTGCCCAGGACCCACCGGGTCTTGTCCCAGACGGTGAGCTTGTTGCCGTTCCATCGGGCGATGGTGGAGTGCGGCTCCATCGGGTTGGGGTGGTTGCGGGCGGTCCGGTAGGTCAGGTCCATCCGTACGGCCGCAGAGCGCAGTGTGTCTTCGGCGTCGCCCCGGACTTACTCGGTGGGCTTGTCGGCCGCGGCCTTGTCCAGGTCGGTCGAGGGCTTCTCAGCGTCGTAGTCGACCTTGATCAGGCCCGCGCCGTACTGGGCGGCCTCGAGGGTGGTGGTGACGACGACGGCGACCGGCTGCCCGTGGAAGCGCACCTTGGCGTCCTGGAAGACCCGAAGCCGCTCGCCCGGAGGGTTGTTCGACGCCTTGTTGTCCTTGTACGGGAGTTTCGGCGCGCCGAGGTGGCTGATCATCTTGAGCCCGCCCGTCTGGGTGAGGGCGGCGCGGGTGTCGATGGCTGTGATGCGGCCGCGGCGGATGCGCGCGTCGACCATGACGGCGTGCACCTTCCGTCAGACGTCGTGCTCGGCGGCGTACTGCGCCTTGCCGGTGACCTTGAGCCGGCCGTCCACCCGGTACAGCGGCGGCACCACCGGCCGGCTGCTCACCGTCGTCAGCTTCATGCTCCTGCGCAGCCAACGGCAACGTCAGCCGTGAAAGGAACTGGGCTGGCCCCGCCTCACCGACTTCCACGTCCGTATCGATCGCGACGGACAGCACATCGGCGTTCCGCCCCTGTGGAGCCGCCGCTCACCACCGTTGCCGGGTCTCAATTTTTGTCGAATGTCTGGGCTGGTGACAGATCAGGGCGGCTGCGACCCGGGGTTGAGACTTCCAGCACTCATCAGCAGCCATGGACCTGCCATTGAGTTGAGCTTTTGATTGCTTTCCTAGGACCCCTAGGTTAAAACTAGACCCCCTAGGAAGTCAGGAGGATGAATGGCACGGGTCGGTCTGACAGCGGAACGAGTGACGGCCATGGGCGCTGAACTGGCGGACGAGGTCGGACTCGACCAGGTGACCATGTCGCAGGTGGCGCGACGGCTAGGCGTGAAGGACGCGAGCCTCTACACGCACGTCCGCAACTTGGCAGACCTGCGCGGTCGGATCGCACTTCTGGCGGCGGACGAGAAGACCCTCCGCATCGCGGAGGCGACCGCCGGGCGATCAGGCAAGGACGCGCTGGTCGGGTTCGCGGACACCTGGCGGGAGTACGCCCATCAGCACCCGGGCCGCTACATGGCGACGCAGATCCCGATCGAGATCGACCCGGAGCTGGTCGCACAAGCTCCCGGACCACGTCGCGCGGTCGAGCTGACCTACGGCGTGCTGCGCGGTTACGGACTGGCCGAGCCCGATCTGACCGACGCGGTCAGGTTGCTACGCAGCACCTTGCACGGGTTCATCGCCCTGGAGGCGGCGGGCGGCTTCGCGCACGAGCGTTCGCCGCAGCAGTCCTGGGTCCGAGCCATCGACGCTCTGCACGCGCTCCTGGAGCACTGGCCCTCCTCCCGAGAAGGAGACACCACATGACCGAGCCCACCACCGGCAGCCTGCGCGTACATGGCGCGACCCTGCACTACGAAGTGCGCGGCCACGGCCCACTCCTGCTGTTGATACCCGGAGGGGCGGGTGGTGCGGCTACCTTCGACGGCGTCGCCGACGCCCTGGCCGCCGAGTACGCCGTCGCGACCTACGATCCGCGTGGCATGTCCCGCAGCACACTGGACGACCCCGAGGCCGAGCAGCGGGTGGCCGAGCACGCCGACGACGCTTTCCGCGTGCTGGAACTGCTGTCACCCAAAGAGCCTGCCAGGGTGTTCGGTGCCAGCTCAGGGGCGATCGCCGCTCTGCATCTGCTCAGCACCCATCCCGAACGCGTCGAACGTGTCGTGGTGCACGAACCGCCGGTGGTGGAAGTTCTGCCGGACGCCCCCGAACACCGCATGCTCATCGCACGCGTGCAGGAGACGTTCCGCACCCAGGGACTCATGCCGGCGATGGCCGTGTTCGCCGCGGGGCTGAAGAAGGACGGCGACACCACCGAACCGAAGGCCGAGACCAAGCTTCCGCCGCATGCAGCGGGACGGGCCGAGCAGACGATGGCCAACCTGCCGTACTTCGTCGGACGCATCGTCCCCAGCTTCATGGCCTACACCCCGGACATCCAACGTCTGGAAGCCCTTTCGGACCGGCTCGTCCTCGCCTGCGGCCAGGACTCACGCGGTGAACTTCCCTACCGTTCGGCCGCGTTCCTGGCCGAGCGCCTCGGCACCGAACTCCAGCATCTTCCCGGCGGACACACCGGCCTGACCACACACCCCGCCGAGTTCGGAGACCTCCTGAAGAAGGCCCTTCATGCCTAGGACGCCATCCCGGCACTCGATCTTGTGACTGCTCTTGTATTTGTGCCTGCTCTTGTACTTGTGCCTGCTCTTGTAACGGTCGTGAACGAAGCCGGACGGGCTGCCCTCGCGGAGCCCCGGCGGATTCGGTAGCCGGCCCGGTCGCGCTACTCAGGGATCGTATGCGGGATCTGTCGGCGGCGCAGGTAGGCCCGGATTGCACACCGGTCCCCCAGCGGTCGCCCCATCTTCGGCATCGGCGGCAACAGCGGCAACAGCGGCAACAGCGGCAACAGACGCTTCCACTGGTCGCCAGCCCGTCAGGTTCCCGCAAGCCATACCAAGGTGAATCCATGGCCGCACCCGGCGGCTCCCCCATCCCCTTCCGTCCGGCCGCGCAAGCGGGGCGGGATCCCGGCGGAGAGGTTTTACCTGACGGTCGACCAGCAGTGCGCCACCGTGTCGTAACGTCACTGCATCCCTTGATCACGATCGCGGACGCCTCCGGCGGCTGATTCAGCCCTTCGCCGAGGCGGCCCGCCAGGAGGCATACCATGAATGTTGTCGACATACGGAGCACGGCCGCGGAACTGCCGGATGCCTGGCGCTCGCTTCTGCTCGGGCAGGTCGGGAGCACGGGGGTGAAGGTGCTGCGGATGGACGGACGTCCCCTGCCACCGGAATCCCATGACACAGCGGAAGCCCTGCTGGTGGTGGACGGCACACTGCGGCTGACGGCCGACGGCACCGAGGTCGAAGTACACGCGGGGGAAATGTACATCGTCGACGCGAGCGTAGAGCATGCCGTGCTCCCCGACAGCCGAGGCACGCTCGTCATCGTCGAACACATCTCAGACCCGGCCTAGCGCGAATCGCACTCGCTGGATCAACTCCACCGGTGACGGTCATGGTCGTCAAGGAAATGACACGCCCTGAGACTGAAGGTGTCCGTCACCGTCCGAGACAGGCGGAAGAACAGCAACTCACAACGCCGCCGTCTGGCAATGGAGCCGTCTGACAAAGCCGTCTGACAATAGAGTCGAGAACCCGCGGAACTGAGCGGAGAGCTCATCGGGATGCTGCACCGTGTGCAGCATCCCGATGAGCTGGGACGGACCGCGGCAATACCCACCGCCTTGAGCGTGAACGAGACCATCACCGGACATGCGGTGGGTGGAGCACCTCTGTTAACGGCCCCTGCTCGATGGTCAGCTTCTGGAAGCGGACGTGACGTGGTGTGCGTTGCGATCACGCAACACCTTAGTCTCCTGCCCGGACAGGCCGGTTCACCTCCTCCGCAGGCAGTGAGCGAGAACGCCGCAGCGGTGATCAGCGAAGCCGCCGCGACGGTAGGGGTACGGCGAAGGGCGGTCCTGCGCGACATGAGAACCCTCTGGGTAGTTGGACTGCGCCCGGGACGCGGTGCGTTCCGCGCCCGGCACACCGCCCTGTGCTCCACCGCTGATGATCGACTAGCTCTCGGCCGACACGCCACTGGCGCACCGCGACCCCAGCGTGACAGGGCTCGGGCAGCAGGAGTTGATACCCACACAGCCCGAACCAAACGGTCATGTTCGGGACTCAGTTGGCGCCTTAGCCCAGGTCGGCGCTGGTCCGTTGGTGTGAAAGGGTGGCCCGACGGCGGAACGTGCAAGGTCTGCCCGCCGGGAAAGGGGAATCGTGAGCACTGGCCAGGTCCGCACCATGGTGAGCCTGATGGCTCAGGGAGCGCCGGTCGAGGTCACCAGCATGTGGGCGACCGCGAGCAAGTTGACGCGCTTGGCGCACCTCGGGGAGCAGTTCGGCTACCAATACGCGGACGCCCGGTATGTGAGCCGTGGCACCCAGCTCCTTATGGTGCCTGACCTGCAGCCGCAGGCACAGCAGCGCGCCCAGCAGACCTGGGCGCAGTTCCCGCAGGCCGCCAACGGTGGCCCGGTGCCGCCGCTGCCCGCGCAGGCCCCCGAACTCCTCAAAGCCCAGATCAACTTCGATCTCACGGGCCGGCACAACGAGAAGCGTCGGGTCCTCGCCGTCATCCCGATCACGGTGGTCGTGCTGCTCCGGCTGATGCGGGACGGCGCCGACGCGGCAGTGTTCTGGATTCCGTTCTGGGTCCTGGCGATGTGTCTCGCCGTGGGCATGGTCTTCTACTCCCGTAAGCGGCACAGCGCGTACGAGGCCCAGTTGCAGCAGGCCGGTTATGTGCAGGTCCCCGACCTGACGGGCCGAGTGCACTACGTCCCGGCGGGCAGCTCCCTCGCGGCCCAGGGACCCCCGGCCGGTGGGTACCAGCCCGGCCTCGGCCAGGTCCCGCCGCAGCAGCAGCCCTACGCCCAGCCGTCGTACCACCAGCAGGCGCAGGCCCCTCAGCAGCCGCAGCCCCCATACCAGCAGCCGCAAGCCCCTCAGCAGCCGCAGGCTCCGTACCAGCCCCAGCCGTACGGGCAGCAGCCTCCGCCGCAGCAGCCCTACGGTCAGCCGCAATGGTACGGGCAGCAGCCGCAGCCCCCGCAGTAGTTCTGAGCGGGCGGCCGCCACCAGGTCAGTCGGTGGCGACCGCCCATCCGAACGGCCCGGTCGCGCGGGCGTCCGCCGGCGGGACCTGTCGAAGGTGGCGCGTGGACCGTCGTCGACGCACAGGCCGTCCAGGCCGGGCAGGCCGTCCAGGCTCTCGCCGGCCATGCTGAATGGGCTCGGTTGCAGCCTCATCTGCCGAAGGACGGTGGTCGAGGCGGACGTTGATGCTGTCACAGGACAGTGATCAACGGGATCCTCTTCCGCCAGAGGACCGGGGCCCCTAACGGGGTTTTCCACCTCGTTTCGGGAGCTGGAAGACCGTTCATGATCGGCATCGGCGATGGTCGGCCGACGGCACATGGGCACGAATCTTTCAAGCACTGCAGGCCGATGCCGACACGGAGAGCCGCATCGACTGGAGCGTCGTGAGTGTGGACTCGACTTCTTGTCGCGCTCATCAAGATGCGGCAGGGGCCCGCAAACGGGCCCCTCCCGTTCCTCCCTCGTCGCCGACGGCAGCCTGTCGATCACCGGCCCGATGAAGGACTGGGGCGTTCCCGGGGCGGTTTCACCTGCAAGATCTACCTGGCGTGCGAAGGCGGACGGCGGCCGCCGGCGTTCGTGATCACACCTGGACAGTGGGGTGATGCTCCGCAGATGGTTGAAGTCCTGAGACGCATTCGGGTCCCACGACCCCCAGCGGTGGCCATCCGCGCACACGGCCCGGTCACGTCTGTGGGGACCGCGCCTACAGCTCACGGCGCAACCGTCGCTACCTGCGCCGACGACGGATCAAGCACACCATCCCCGAACCAGCCAATCAGAAGGACAACCGTCTTCACCGTGGTAGCGCCGGTGGCCGACCAACAGGATTCGACCGTGGGGCGTATCGCCGCAGGAACGAGGTTGAGCGAACGATCAATGCCCTGAAGGCATGCCGTGCCGTGGCCACTCGTTTCGACAAGCGGGCCTACGTGTTCCATGGCACGGTCACCGTCGCGGCAATCCGCCTGTGGCTACACTCCTGAACCGGTCACGGCGTCAGGGTGTCAACGTGCCGGCCAGGATGCGCAGCCCGGCCTCCTGATCGCCGGTCCAGCGAAAGGCGGCGTCCGAGCTGCGCATCCGCCCCCACAGGAGCAGCACGAGGTCTTCCGCTGTCGCGGAGAGCGCGGCCACGGCATTGCCAGGTCCGTACACCCAGGACGTCCCGGTGTCCGTCGCGTGCAGACGCAGGGCGTGTTGCGGGTGCTGTGCTCGTCCCCGTGCTATCTGCCGTGGTGCCATCGTGTCGAAGACCTCGGCCACGCCTTCGCCGGCCAGGATCGGGTCGAGTGATCGAGTGATGCCCAGTGCGTTCTCGGCATCCCAGCGGTGAATGAGCGCCTCCAGTGCACGGCGACGCTGCCAGAAGCCCACCGTGTGCGGCGGATGGAAAGTCCAGGCGCTCGCCCTCGGGTCGGTGTCGAGCGCCTTGAGCAAAGTCGTTGAACTCTCCTCAAACCACCGCACCAGCCCTCCAGGGTCACGCGGGGCCGGAGCGGCCTGGTACTTGCCATGATGGTCGGTAACCGCGGCTGCCGCCCATAGATTCGAGCTGCCCAGGTGCTCAGCCAGATCATGGAGCGTCCACTGGCCGCAGTGTTCGACGGGTACAGTCAGGTCACCGTTGAGGCATGCGCGGAACGCGTCGAGTTCGTCACTCAGGTGCTGCAACAGAGATTCCAAGTCCATGACCAGCGAACCTAACTCAGCCCACTGACATCGCACCTCGTACCCGACCCGTCGGACAGGTCCTAGGTTCCCGAGGTGCTCTGGACTGGTCCCGCTGAGCGATCGACTCCACCAGTGTGCGGGTTCTTCGAAGGGGGGCAATGGACGGGACCGAATCCGACCGACCGCGGCAAGAAGGGACCGAAGATCCACCTCATCGTCGACCGCCACGGCCTGCCGTTGTCCGTCGGCGTCTCCGCCGTGGACCTCCGGACGGCTTACAGTTGGTCCCCCACACCGGCTGGTTCCGGAGGATGCGGCCCGCCACCGTCCTTGCTGTCCTGCTCGCAGGTTCGTCTGTCGTAGGACTGGTCATTGGGGATCAACAGCACTCCGGCAACCTGCTCAGGGTGCTCGACGGCGAGCCAGCCGTCGCCTGTGAGGTCACCGTCCGGCCCGAACGCATCGGACGCATAGACCGTCTGACACAGCAACGCCACGCGCTCCTTATCGACCGCGCAGGCGTCCACTGCAGGCTCGGATATCTCGTCGGCGCCGCCGAAGCGGTAGTGGAAGTGGACCTGGTCACCTTTGGAGGGCACCTGCGGGTGGGGCTCGAGGCGCCAGTCAACGACCTCGGCGGTGACGCCGAGAGGCCGCCCGGACGTGTCCTCGACCTGCACCCTGACACCGGCCTCACCGCGCTCCGCCGTCGTGTCGGTGCAGCCCCAGTGGGAAGAGCAGCCGGATAGGGCGAGAAGCACCAGAGCCAACAGAGCACCGGCAAGTACCCGTGCGGAAAACACTCAGGTGACCTCCAGTCAGGGGGGAGCGGAGCAGTGTACCCCGGGACCTGGCAGCTGCGGATGCCAGCGATGAGCGCCTGCGGCGGTGAACCTTCGTCTTCAGCGCCACCACCAGCTTCATCAACTACTGCCGGCTCAACAAGTGAAATACCACCGGTCGGTCCAAGGGATCAGCGCCGGTGCCGGGCCGGGGGCCGGGCCGGTGCCCGGCACCGGATGGGTACCGGGCCCCGGTGAGGCAGGGGCGGCATGGTGCGCGCGGGGCGCGCCGTTCATGTTCAGTAGCCGTGCGTACTTCTGTTGTCCTTGACCGCAGCCGGGTGACCGCTTGTCAGATGACGGAGCACGGGACTCGAGGGCCTGCGGCCATGGTGATGTCACTGACCACGACCCTGTGGTCCTCGGTTACAGAGCGCAAGGTGCACTTCTTGGAGTTGACGCCCCGGTGAAGGATGTAGTCGAACTTCTTGCCCGTCTTCACGTGCGTCCCGTTGCACCGGTCGTCCTTGGGCCGGCCCGTTTCCTTCTTGCAGAACGGGTCGACGTCGGTGAACTTGGCGTCCCAGATCGGCGGCATCTCTCCGTACCCGGGCTGGGCGTTGAAATCCCCGAGGATCAGTGTTCGGCTGTGCTGCTTCGCGGCGCCCAGCAGCTCCTTGATCTGGCTCCGTCTCTCCTCCCGGTGGCCGCCGGCGGAGAGATGGGTGTTGATGACCTGGACGCGCTGACCGGCGAGCCGAGTCGTGAACGTGGTGTAGGCGCGGGACTCCCACGGGCCTTCGTCGTCGGCGAAGGGGACCTCGCGGTAGCCCTGTATCGGGGTTCCCTTGGCGTAGATGATCGCTTGGCCGTTGACGCTCCAGCCATCGCAGCCGATGTTGTTGGTACCCGGGCCGATCTTGAACTTGTAATCGAAGCCCTGCTGGTTGAGCAGCTTCACGGCCTTGCGTACCTCGGTGGCGCAGGACTCCTGCAGGGCGACCACCTGCGGCTGGAAGATCCTGACCTGCTGGGCGAGGGATTCCGGTGTGCCCAATTTCTGCCCGTTGGAGTTCCACGTCATGACCCGATCGGGCACCACGGCCGCAGATGCTTGGGTGGCCGGCAGCGTGGCCGTGCCGATCAGGGCCAGCAGCGCGGTTGACGCCGCCTTCACGGCGAGCCCACCGGTGCCACGGATTGATCTCATCATTGCTTCCCTTTCGTAGGCAACACCCGTGCAGTCCCACCTCTCGTGAGAGGCGACCGTGCAGTCCCACCTCTCGTGAGAGGCGACGTAGCCATCGGCCGCACGAGGTCAGCCGGGCGGTTCCGGCTGACGGCATCGAGAATGCGGCCGGTCGGCAACGACCTTCTAGGGCAACGAGCTGTCCCGGACATCCGAGGGTCATCCTGCCTGGTCAGACCCCTGTCCCGGACACGTCTTCGCGCTGGCCCTGCCACCCCCGTCGGGTCAGTGGTGAGCTCGACGCCTATCTGCCGGCTCCGAGTTTGAGACCTGACGTCGCGAGTCGGGACGCGATGGGGTGCAGCTCCAGCTCTGGGAAGCCAGCCCGAAGTTAGGCCTGAGTTAGGCCTGAGTTAGGCCGAAGCCAGGCGGAAGCCAGGAGAGAAGCATGCGGCTCTTCGAGGTGCCAGCCCCACTGCGAAACGGTGTTGCCCGCGATGTTGTCCGCTGCGAACCCGCCACGATCACCACGGTCGTGGACTCACCCGTGCCCGGCATCCGGCAGGTGTTTCAGCGCGCCCTGTGCCTCTGCACGTGGCGCTCGGCCGAGCCCCACCGCCGTACCCGGCGCGAGGCGTACCCCGCGGGGTTCCGTATGACGGCAAAGAACATCGCCGCGGCTGTGGAGGCGCCGCCGGTGCCCCCGCTCGCGGTGCGCCGAACGTCGCCGCGAGCCGGTCGGTTCTTCCGGACCGGAACCGCCTCCGGTGCCGAGGACGCGGTAGCCACGCGAGCCGCCCGCCGTCTCCCTGCGTCGTGGGTGCCTGTGCCGTTCGACGGGACCTCCCGAGGCCAGACGGTGAGTGGGCCATTCCGCGCGTGAGGTTCTCCCTGAGGAGAGGCCGGTTCGGGCGGCGCGCCGTGGCGGGCGGACTCCTACGTTGGCCGTGCGCGGGTTCCACTGCGAGGACGTGGCAGGGAGGGAAGGGCATGAGGGACGCACGCAGGGCAGGGGCCGGAAAGCGACGGGTGGTGTCGCCGGCGGCGAGGCGCCGAGCGGCCCTGTGGAGCCTGGCGGGCGGCACGGTACTGACCGCGTCCGCCGCCACCGTCATGATCACCGGGACCGTTCCGCTGGCGGCCACCGGCGCCGACGGCCGGCCGCCGGCCGGCGGCGCGCCGACCCCGACGGCTCTGTCGCCCGCGCCCACTGCGGACGGCAGGACGGGGCCCGGCCCGTGGCGTGATCCTCTGACGTCCGCGGAGATCGAACGGGCGCAGCAACTGGCGTTCGCAGCGGACACGGACCTGCGCACGGCCAGCGAAAACGTCAAAAAGGAGCGGGGCAGGCCGCAGTACCTCGGCACCGACCTGGCCGAGAGCCCGCCGTCGGTCGGCGGCGCCTGGGAGCGGAAGGTAGTGGTCCGCTTCTACGACTACAGGGACGACACCCTGATCCACAAGACGGTCGACCTCCTGTCGCAGAAGGTCGAGAGCTCCAAGACGGTACGTGGTGTTCAGCCTCCCGCCACCCGGGAGGAGGCGCAGGAGGCGGCGGCGCTGCTGCTCGGCGACCCGCTCGGCGACGGCCTGCGGCAGGACTTCGCCAGGGCCACCGGCGGCGAACTCACCCGTGTCGAGCAGTTGCTGGTCCTGGGCTGGACCTACCAGCCACCGGGCACCCGGCCGGCTCCGCTCCTCGAGTGCGGCACCGAGCGCTGCGTCCAGGTGTTCACCCGTGTGCCCGACGGCCCGCGGATCGACACCAGCCGCTACGTGATCAACCTCAGTGACCGCTCCGTGCACCGACTTCGAGTAGCCAAGAGCGGAGGGCTTCCCTGATGAAGAAAGTGCTCCGACCCCTCACCAAGGCCGCGACGCTGGCGCTGCTGCTGCCGTCCGCACTGCCCGCCGCTGCCGTGGCGGCGGGCGCCACGCGGACAGGTGCGGACGCGCAGCACACCGCTGCCCGAGCCTGCAGCGCCGACAACGCCATCGAACACACGCTCAGGGGCGGCGGTACCTGGCGGATGTGCTGGCACGACACGCGCCTGGAAGGGCTCGTACTGGAAGACATCTCCTTCCAGCCCAAGGGGCAGGCGGAACCGATCAAAATCCTGCACCGCGCCGCTCTGGCGCAGATCCACGTCCCCTATGACAACGGCACGGCCGAGTACTCTGACCTCACCGCCGACGAGCTGGGGGCCCACGTCAATCCGCTCCGTCCCAAGGACTGTCCCGGCGGTGCCCTCAGGCAGATCCGGAGCAATCTCGCCACGGTGGGAGAGACCGTCAGCGGTCTGTGCGTCACCACCCAGGAGCGTGGTTTCGCCTTCCACGGTGACAATGACGACCTGCCCCGCAGCGTCCACAGGGGGAATGAGGCCCAGCAGGGCCAGGACCTGGTCGTGTACACGGTCAACGAGGCCGGGCACTACCACTACATCAACCAGTGGAACTTCTCCGACGACGGCACGATCACACCGAAGCTGGGATCCGGCGGGAATCTCTCCCCGCGCGACTTCAACGCCGCGGACGGCACCGGCTGGCCGCTCGGCGAGGGCAGCAAGGCCTACGCCACCAGTCACTACCACAACGCCTTCTGGCGGCTGGTCTTCGACCCCGACAGCACACCGACCTCCCGGGTCGAGCAGTACGAGACCCGGCAGACCGGATACTCCAAGAAAGAGCCCAGGACCCCCCTGCACGAGACCACCCGGACATCCGTCCAGCAGGAGATGGGCGGCCTCACGGACGCGAACGCCCAGCGCTGGTGGCGCATCGTCAGCAAGCACAAGAACGCCGACGGGCACCCGCGCTCCTGGGAGATCGTCCACCACAACCCCACCCGGTACTCCGGGCGGCCCTTCACCGACAAGGACATCTACTTCACGGAATACAAGGCGGGCGAACGGTACGCCAGCGACAACAGGGTGTCGCCCGAACTCAGCCGCCTCGAGCACGTCGGGCAGTTCGTCGACGGCGAGAAACTGACGCGGCCCGTCGTCTGGGTGCAGGTGGGATACCACCACATCCCGCGGGACGAGGACCAGGCGCCCATGCCGGTGCACTGGCAGAGCTTCCAGATCACTCCGCGCGATGTGACGGCGATGAACCCGCTCACGCCGGACCACCTGCGCCAGCCCCGCTACAACGGCGACGGCCGTCACACCGCCCACCACCACCCCTCCCACAAGGGCAACAAGTAGCCCCCTGACCTGGGACGGCAGGACCGGCCGGCTCCTGCCGTCCCAGCTCGGGATGCAACCCCACACGAAGTTCTCCCTCCGAGCAGGGCAGCTTGATACCGGGTCGGACGGGTCCCGTTGATACCGGGTCGGAGGGGCCCGTTGGTACCGGGTCGGGTGGGTCCCGTTACCGGGTCGGATGGGTCCCGGAGGACGACGTCATCGAGGCGACCGCCTGCCAAGGCCGACGTATGGTGAAGGATCTGCTGGCCGCTGACCGGTGGACCTGGCTCGTCATCGCCGCCCACACCGACATCGGCTGACTCGGCCGCTGGCTGAGGACCTCCGCCGCCGCGGGAGCAGCCCACCGAACCGGACCGACTCACCCGGCCCGTGTCCGCAGGGGTTTCGAAACCTCCGCACGAGCCTGCACTGCCCCGCAAGGGCACCGAAACGCACCCTCCCTGGCACCTTGGCGCTTGCGGGCACGAGCCCCACCCCCTGCGGCACGGGGCATCGGCTCTCCCCTGCCGGCGACAACCCCCGTCCCCCACGTCCGCCGGCCCCCAGGCCCGATCGGTCCCCAAGCCCGAGCGTCAATCCGCAGCCCGATTCGCAGCAACCGTTGGCCAGAGCTGAGAGATCAGCAGTTCAGGAACTTCCCGATGACGGTCGTCAAGCCGTAGGACGGGCTCTGAGCCAGGGCATGCTGCGCGCCGTCGGCAGAGAGCGGTTATTGCTCGTCGAGGACTCCGGGGGTTTCGTGCAGGACGACGCTCTGCTCCAGCGGGACCCGTCCCATACGGAAGCTGTTGGCCGGTGCGGCCTGGTCGGCGGTGCCGAAGGAGATGCCGAACAGCAGCTTGAGGTCCTGGGAGACGCCCAGGGCCTCGCGGACGGTGTCGGCGTAGAACCCGAGCATGGTCTGCGGGATGCCGTCGAGACCACGGGCTGTCAGCGAGAGCAGGAAGTTCTGGGCGTACATGCCGATGTCCCCGGCCGCCCGTACCCCGTCACCGAAGGCCGGCATGAAGAGAAAGGCGACGTGAGGTGCGCCGTAGAAGTTCAGGTTCTCCCGGGCCGCGGCCTTCCTGGCCGCCCGGTCCGAGCGGGGTATGCCCATGGCCTGGTAGAGGGTCGCGGCATGGTCGTGCGCCCGGTCCAGGTAGGTGCCCTCGCCGAAGTCGGCGTAGTCGAAGGTGAAGTCGTAGGAGAAGCGCCCCTCCTCGTCGGCCTGGAGCAGTTCCTTGCTCAGGGCGTCCCGGGCGGCGCCGGAGACGACGTGCACCGTCCACGGCTGGGTGTTGCAGTTCGACGGGGCGGTCTGCGCGTCTTCCAGTACGCCGCGGATGTCCGCAGGGGGCACCGGAGCGGGCAGGAACTTCCGCACGGAGCGCCGGGACCGCGCGAGGTCGGTGAAGGGTATGGCTGTGGTGGGCAAGGCGAATCCTTCGAAGGTGAGTGTGGTTGCCGTGCGCGCCTGTTTCACAGGTCGTGGCAGAACATGGCGGCGCGGTCGGGGTGTCAGCGGTGGAGGGAGCGGTTGAGTTCGACGACCTCCTGGAGCGTGGGCGTGGCGGTGAGGGCGGCGAAGCGCTCCATCTGGCGGTCGCGGTTGCGCGGGGCCTCGGCCCGGTCGGCCGCCTGAAGGGCCGGACCCAGATCCTCAAGGCTCAGCTCGGTGCAGTAGGCGGGCGTCATCGGCTGCTGACGCCAGGAGTCGGCCAGGGTGCCGGCGTCGAGGGGATCGAAGCCGCTCTCATCCACCAGGCGCACGGCCACGCACCGTGCCTCATCAGAGTCGGCGGCCACCGGAAGCGCGATGCGGCCCGGGGTGCCCGCCGGCAGACCCCTGGTCTGCAAGGTGCCGGCCAGGGCGGCGTTCCACGCCTTGACCACGGGGCGTCCCAGCTGCTCGGCCACCCACAGGCTCTCCACCTGGCCGCCCTCCACCGCGTCGATGGGGCCGCTGAGGTGGGGGAAGTAGTTGGAGGTGTCGACGACCACGGTCTCGCTGGGCACGGCGGCGAAGAGTCCCGCCACCGAGGGGATCCGCCCGAAGGGGACGGACAGGATCACCACGTCCCTGCCCTGCACCGCGTCGGCCGCCCGCACCGCTCGCGCTCCGAACTCCAGCACATCGGCATCGATGGTCTCCGGGGCCCGGGAGTTCGCCACCTGCACGTCGTGGCCGCCCGCGCTGAACGTGCGCGCCAGCGTCTTCCCGAGCGCCCCCGTGCCGATAACGCCAATTCTCATGATTTGTACCCCTCGAAGTTGCACCACTCCCCAGCAGGGAGCAGCGAGGTGTGACGACTGTGCGACTCCTGCCCGGCCGATCGGCAGCCCCGGCCCCGGTTACCCCTGTGCAAGGGCGCGGCCGGCGGTCTACGCCTGGTTGTCCCGCTCGCGGTATCCGCTTTCGATGAGCGCGCGCAAACGGTCGAGCGACTCCTCGTCGGTGGCGTCGGTGCCCTTGATCCAGGCCACGGAAACGGCCGCGAGGAAGAGGTCGTAGCCCTTCACCGATGCTCTCGCGTGCCCCGCGAGCTGCGCGGCCCGCACGTATTCGTCGGTGGTGGTGATGAGCAGGTCGCAGGGCAGGGTGAGCGGGTTGTCCGGCTCCTGCGCCCTGGCAGCGGCCATGAGCGGTTCCGGCAGTCCGCTGAAGGCGCTGAAGTACTCCTCCATGGCCCGCAGCCACTGTCGCAGCGCCTCGGAGGCGTCACCGAGCTGCGCGATGTCCGCCCGGCGGGCCATCAGCTCCTCCGAACGGGTCTGCAACACGGCGGCCAGCAGCGCCTCCCGGGTCGGGAAGTGCCGGTACAGCGTGCCGGGACCGACACCCGCCTCCTTGGCCACCGCCTCCAGCGAGGTGCCGACCCCGAACCTCAGGAAATGACGCTGCGCTGCCTCCAAGAGGGCCGCACGGTTGCGCTGGACATCCGCACGGGGCCTGCGCCCCTGCCGTCCCTCGACGTTCATACGCCCTCCCACCTGTCACGATGCCGCGACACGAAAAACGGAGGCTGTCTCCGCACAGGTTCGAGCGTAAAACGGAGGCAGCATCCGGTCAACTCGGCCGGTACCCCCTAGAGGGCCTGAACGACCGAATCCCCTGGTCACACGTGATACGTAGCCCGTTGAACGTTGCTCGTTGAAAGTTGCTCGTTGAAAGTTGCACGTTTACGTCGCCGAGGCGTTCCCCGGCTCCCGGTTCGGCGACGAGGCGCACTCCTCGTTCCGGCACTTGGCACCATCACAACCGCCACCAGTACGCCAGTACGCCAGTACGCCAGCACCCGGCCGATAGTTTGACCGGCATGAGTGACGGCATCGCGTGGATAGGCACACACCACCACACCCCCTCCTCGGCCGTGCCCGGCATGCTCGGCGGCATCTCGCTGACGCTGGCCCGAGGCGTGGAGACGGACGAGTTCCTCATCAACCTGGGTGCCCACCTCGACGAGCTGGCCGCGCGCACCCCGTGCAGGGAGCTGCGCGCACCGGCCGGGCAGCCGGGCCGGCCCTCCACCCACCTCAACCGCGCCATGTACGGCACGTGCGGTGAGTGGACGTATGTGCTGGAGAACTGGGGCATGGCAACCTGGGCGACCGGCTACCAGGGCAAGGCCGAGTCGATGCTTCCCTGCGAGGGCGAAGAGGTCCTCTGCCTGACCGCCAACCGCTTCAGTCCCCCGGCCCTGATCATCCATGCGCCCGATGCCTGCGCGTACCGGGCTGACTTCGGCACCGACACCGGGCAGGGCTCGGCCGTCGATGCCACCCTCGGCGCCGCGGGGGCGGTGTTCCCGTCGATGCCTGAGGCCAGTGAGTCCGAAGTCGTCGCGTACTTCGAGGAGCATGGCGAACGCCTGCCCGAGCTGGTGTTCACCGCCGTGGGCGCCTACACGGGCGTGGCCATCGACCAGGAAGCCGTGAAGGCAGGTGACCTTCCCGGCGTCCTCATCGCCCCGACCTGACCGTCTGCCGCGCACATGGGACTGGCCCCACCCTGATCTCAGGGTGGGGCCGATGCCGTTGCGGGCTCTACGCTCTTTCACACGATGCAGTGGACGCACGGGCCGATACTCTGACGATATATCGGCAGATGTATCGGCCGACACATCTGCTCGTCCGCCGCGCGGAGCGCATCGAGGACCTGGAGGAGCGCTTCGGCTCTTTCAGGCCGACTCTGCCGCAGCGGCGCGCCCTACCCCTCTGAAGGCGTACGACACGATGCGCAGCACGGCCCCGGGCCGGCAGACGGGGCGGGCCGGGTGCGCGCGAGATCCTCCAGCCCCGCCCGAGCATCCTGATCCAACTCCGGGTGTTGTGTTCCCGGCCTGGCGGCAGTCGGAGCGGCGCACCCACTCTAGCCCGTCGCGGTCGATCGGGACGGGTCAACGACCCTTCGATGCCGATGCGCCGATGCCGTCCGGGCCGGGTCCGAGACGCTGTGATCCTGGCCCTCTATCGGCTCCACCGTGGGAGAGCCAACCGTCAAGCTGACGACGCGGCACTGCTGGACGAAACCGCCAACGGCAGGCAGCCGGTCCGCCACGACGATCTCCACTGCGTACCACCCCCACTGCGTACCACCAGGCGCCGGTGTGGTCTTGCTCGCGGCTGCGGATGGTGGCGTGGGCCCCCTGGCCGTCCGGCAGATGCACGCGCACGTACCGCCCGCGCGGCGTGCCGCCGTCCCCTCACTCAGCCATGACCGGATCATGTGCTTGTTCTTTATCTTCGGGCAGGGCGGCACGAAGGGTGCGGCCCTGCCCGAAGATAAACGACAAGATCCTTGCCTTTCGGTGGCCTTGCATACACTTCCTCGCCGCACACACTTCCTCGCCACACACGCCGAAGGCGTGCACTTACCGACCACGAGTGAGAGTTCACATGTATAAGTAGGGGCCAATACTGCCTCCAGTGAAACGATTTGGAGAATGAATAAGAAATGATGAAACGGCATGCACGGTATGGATTGAGCCTTGCTGCTGCACTCTTCATGCCATTGGGGACCAGCGGGCACGCAGCGGCCGACGAGGGCTTCGACCTCATCGGAGGCACCCTCTCCAACATGGGTAGCCTCAACTCGGCCGGCCAGTCCAACAAATGCAACAGCGGCACCATCCAAATCTTCCACACAACCCGCTGCAAAACCGTGACCGAAGGAAACCAGGACAAGCAAGACACCGTTTCGGGAGGACTGCTGTCCAACTTCGCTTCGTCCAGCACCACCGAAGCCAGCAACCACTGCGGCACCCCATACTTTCTCGGCGCTTTCAACACGACTGAATGCGAGACGGTCAGTACCAGCCCCCGCTGACCAACTTCCTGAGCGAAGAGGCGCTATGAGGGAAACCGCGACAAAAGGCGCTTCCGACGGTTGTCCCGTAACTGCGATGGCGGTTGCCGCGTTGGCCTGGCATGGGCGGGGTGATCTCAGCGGATGATCCGAAGTCGGATCGAGCCCTTCTCCGGGCTGACCGAGGCGCAGTTCGCCAAGCTGGCGGCTACGTACGGGCGCACGAATCTCACGTGCGCCAGTTTGCGCGACTGTTCGGGACATCGAAGTCCGCGGCTGACCGCGTCCTCGGTCACGTACACCGCTGCTGGCCATCTCGCCGGCGCGTCGGCGCCCAAGGGTGCCGTCTACATCGTTGACGGCACCCTGATGTCCACATGTGACCGCCTGCCTCGCCTGAAGAGTTGGAAAGTGCTGGACATTGCTAGAAATCGCTGGAAGAGCTGGAAAGTGCTGAGGGATTTCCGCCTCAAAGGCAGCGGCGTTCATCAGTCGCCGTCCATCCGGTTCACTCACGGCACGGTGCGGATGCGCTGCCCTACCGGCCCCACACGTACCCGGTAGTCCTCCCACAAGGGCCACCCCAGCTCCCGGAACGAACGCCGGTCGCGCTGCCCACGCACTTTCATGAACGACACCCCGTTGATGAGGTGGCCGTCGGCGGCGCCGTGACCATCGGCTGTCAGGAGCAGTAGGCCGTCGCAGCCGAAGGGCGTGTCCAGCGGGGTGAGGAGCACGCCGCCGGGGCGCAGTTGCTCCACCCAGGCCGTGGGTACTTCGCGGACCGCGGCGGTGGACATGATGCGGTCATACGGTGCACCCGACGGCCAGCCCTGCTCGCCGTCGCCGACCAGCACCTGCGGCGTCATCCCCAGCTTGGCGAGGTTGGTCCGGGCGGACGTTGCGAGGCCCGCGTCGATCTCTACCGTCACCAGGTTGTCAGCCCCGACGCGACAGGTCAGCAGTGCCGCGCTGTAGCCGGTTCCCGTGCCGACCTCCAGGACCTGGTCCCCTGGCTGCGGGTCGAGGTGGTGCAGCATGTCCACCACCACCGCCGAGCAGGAGAGGGAGCTGGTGAACGGCGCATCGCCCTCCCGGAGGCCGGCGCCGGGCCGTCCTGGCGTCGCAGCTTTGGAACCGCCTCGCCAGTTCACCACTCCGCGGGCGACGGCCTGACAGGCTGACCGGCAGTTGATGACTGCCGGTCTCGCCCGTGCACCCAACTGCTTCGGACAGTCTTGACTCAGTGCTCCCAGTAGTTGCGCTCCGGCAGCTCGACCCACCTATCGGGCGGCCCCACGACGGCGCGTGCGTCGGTAAGTCGCAGTCCGGCGAAGGCACATGAGTACGCCACAGCGTTGTACCGGTAGAGGTACGAGGCCAGAACTTCCTCGGCGGTGTCGTCAAGGTCCGGTCCACCGCCCGGGTGAAGATCCGAACCTTCGACGATGCCGTTACGGACGATGCTGCCCTGGTTGCCGCTCTTGGGATTGGCGTACAGGCCGTAGCAGACGGTTCCGGTGGACAGGCGCGACAGTACACCTGGTGTCGACGGCATGTACCCCCACGGCTGAGTGACGACGCAACCGCCCGGCACGGTTGTCACGCCGACGATCCGCAGACTCTCATCGAAGTCGTACGCCCACGGTTCCTCAAGCAGTTCCTCAAGTTCCTCGGCTCCCGCCGGTGCCGCCTCCAAGCGATGTATCGCTTCCTCGGCGTCGATCCCGGCCACACATGCCAGCCCCGTGCCCTCGTAGTGAAGGTCTCCCAGCGCGGCGACGAGCCGTTTGCCTTCCTGTGCCGCCGCTCGCTCCTCCTCACTCAGCCCCCGCTCTTGCGCAGGCCTCACGAACAGGTCTGGTGTCGGTCCGGCCAAGCTGAGCCGCCCCGGTGACCAGCCGCCTATCACGGGCCGCCAGGGGTCTGCGCCGGCAGCGGCGAGGGCTCGCGCGTTGTCCGGTCGGCCGGACAGGACGGCTTCCCACAAGGCGGGCGTCCCGTCCTCGAGCGCGTCCACGTCCACAACACGACGAGCCAGTTCCGTCACGACTTCCGGTGAGCCGAAGAACGCCGCCCGGTGCAGGGGGCGCCGCCCGCTCAGCATCTCTGGATCGGCTCCCTCATCAAGGCGCCGCCGGATGCCGTCGAGGTCCTTCCAACTCTCCCAGCCCATGCCCGTCCAGCCGTCATCGTTACCGGTCACTCTGCCCCTCCAACGCCGATCTCGGCGACACCTGTCATCGCCCGGTATTGGCGCAGCATTGCAGGCAGGTCTGACAACGCTATTCCCTTCCTCGTCTGTCCGGTCCCGGCCGGGCCGTCATCCCTGCCCTGGGAGCCGCCCCAGAAGCAGCACAATCCGTAGGATCCGCAGAAACCGCAGGACCCGCAGAATCCGTACTGGAGTCTGCACACGCGCGGCGGGGCGGACCTGGACGTCGCCGACGGCGCTGCGTTCTGCGGTGCCCCCAGTGCCGAACTGCGCGAGCGTGCGCTGGATGTCGTCCAGTCCCGCGACCACGAACGCTCCCCCAGTTCCAAGCGCCCGTGCACCGACCACAGTTGACGACCGTAGGTATGCGGTCCTGCCTATCCTGGAGAGGGACGGTCCTGCTCGCGGCGAGCGGGAAGGGAGCCGCGTGTGACTGAGCGGAGGGCCGACGAGGCGGCCATGGACGTGCTGCGTCGGGCGCGAGATGCCGTGGCGCGGGAGGCGTGGGCCGATGCCTACGGCTTGCTGTCCGGCCTGGACACCGCTCGTCTCACCTCTGACGACTGCGCCGCGCTCGCCGATGCCGCCTGGTGGACGAGTCGTATCGAGGAGTCGATCGTCCACCGAGTGAGGGCCTACTCCGGGTATGCGGCGGCGGGGGCCGCCCGGCGGGCCGCGTACTGCGCCTGGATGCTCTTCAACGAGCATCAGATGGCCGGACGTGCGGCCGTGGCCGCGGGCTGGCTGCGCCGGGCCCGGCGGCACCTGTGCGGGGAGCCCGAGTGCGTCGAGCAGTGTTATCTCGCCTGGACGGACGCGGAAGCGGCACAGCAGCGGGGCGCGCTCGACGAGGCGACGGCCTCGGCCCGTCGAATGGCCCAGATCGCCCGGCGCTGCGACAGCCCGGACCTCGACGCCATGGCGGTCCAGGTGCAGGCGGCCGTCCTGGTCGCGCGGGGCCGGGTCGCCGACGGGCTCGATCTGCTCGACGACACGATGTGCGCGGCGATGGCCGGTGAACTCAGCGCCTTCTTCACCGGCTGGATCTACTGCCTGGGCCTGATGCAATGCATGGCCTGTGCCGACCTCGGGCGCGCCGCCGAATGGACCGACGCGGCCATGCGGTGGTGCGCCTCGATGCCGGCGGAGAACAATTTCCGGGGGCTGTGCCGAGTGCACCGGGTGCAGGTGCTGCAGCTGCGGGGCCGTTGGACGTGTGCGGCGGCCGAGGCCGTACGGACCTGCGAGGAACTGCTGCCGTACGAGCGGCGGATGGCCGCCGAGGCGTTCTACGTGCTGGGCGAGATCCAGCGGCGGCGCGGGGAGTCGGCCGCGGCCGAGCAGTCGTACGAGCGCGCACACGAGCTCGGCCGTGACCCGCAGCCGGGCCTCGCCCTGCTGCGGCTGGCGCAGGGAAAGGCCGAGGCCTCGGCCGCGGCCCTGCGACTGGCTCTCGCGGGTGACGGGACCAGTGGTATCGAACGGTGCCGACTGCTCGCGGCCCGGGTGGAGGTCTGTCTTGCGCTCAGCCGGCTCGACGAGGCGCGAGCGGCGGCAGAGAAGCTGGTCCGCGCGGCCGAGGACTGGCAGGAGCGGTGCGGTTCGGCGGGAACCCCACTGCACGCGAGCGCGGCGTCGGCGGGCGGCGCGGTGGCCTTGGCGGAGCGCGATCTCGACCGGGCACTGCCACTGCTGCACCGGGCCCTGACGCTCTGGCTGGAGCTGGCGGTGCCGTACGAGGCGGCACAGGTGCGCATGACGCTGGCCGCCGCCCACCGGGCCGCCGGTGACGTCGAGGGTGCCCGGATGGAGCTGCGGGCCGCACGGCAGACCTTCGAGGAACTGGGCGCGGTGCCGGACACGCGCCGGGCCGCGGCCCTGCTCGCCGATGTGCGCGGACAACAGCCAGGCGGGCTCACCGAGCGCGAGATCGAGGTGCTGCGGCTGGTCGCGGCAGGCCGGACGAACCGGGCCATCGCCGCGAAGCTGGTGATCAGCGAGCACACGGTCGCCCGCCACCTCAACAACATCTTCGCCAAACTCGACGTGTCCTCACGGGCGGCGGCAACGGCGTACGCGTACACGCACGGGCTGGCGTGATGGGCCGTTCTGCCCATGCCCGCTCCGCCGCGGATGGGCCATTCCGACGATGAGAGGTACCCCGCTCTCCGCATAGACCGGGCCTGTGCCCCTTTCGGGCACGGGAGTTCCCCGCACACGAGCACTTGCCCCACACACGAACGCTTGCCCCGCACGCGAACGCTTGCCAACACACGCGAGCGGTTTTCCCGCACCCGAGCGATTTTCCCGCACCCAAGCGGTTTTCCCGCACTCAAGCGGTTCCCCACACCCGAGCGGAAAGCAGGTGGCGGCCATGACCAACTCCACACCGGCCCGCGACGACAGCCTGCGGGAGCGGCTGCGTGGTTCCGTGCGCGGCGAGCTCGTCGAGCCGGGCGACCCGGACTACGACGAGGCCCGCAAGGTCTACAACGCCCTGCACGACAAGCGGCCGGCGATCGTGGTCCGGGCCGTCGACGCGGGCGACGTCATGGCCACCGTCGGCTTCGCCCGGGAGCGGGGCCTGACGCTTGCGGTACGCGGCGGCAGCCACAGCGTATCCGGCTACGGAACCTGCGACGACGGGGTCGTCCTCGACCTGGGACGGATGCGCGGGATCCGCGTCGACCCCGGCACGCGCACGGCGCGGGTCGAGGGCGGCTGCACCTGGGCGGACGTCAACCACGCCACGCACGCCTTCGGCCTGGCCACCACCGGCGGGATCGTCTCCACCACCGGGGTGGGCGGTCTGACGACGGGTGGCGGCATGGGCTATCTGGCCCGCCGCTGCGGCCTGGTCTGCGACAACCTCACCTCGGTGGACCTGGTGACCGCCGACGGCTCCTTCCTGACCTGCACCGACGAGCAGAACAGCGACCTGATGTGGGCGGTGCGCGGGGGTGGTGGGAACTTCGGCGTCGTCACGTCCTTCGTATACCGGCTGCACCCCATCGCCGACATCCTGGGCGGGCCGACGTTCTTCCCGCTCGACGGCGACGTGATCCGCCGGTATCGGGAGCTGATCGCCGAGGGCGACGAGCGGCTCGGCGCGCTGCTCATCGTCGGACTCGGAACGCCGGTGCCGTTCCTTCCCGAACGCTGGCACGGGCGCCCGCTGTGCGGCGTGATCGCATGCTGGACGGGGCCGAAGGACGAGGACGACCGGGTCCGTGACCGTGTCGCCGCACTGGGACCGGTGCTGGGCCGGATGGTGGAGCGCCTTCCGTATCCGATGATCAACACCCTGTTCGACGACCTCGTACCGGCCGGCCTCTTCCAGTACTGGAAGGGTGCCTTCACAGAGGGCCTGCCGGACGGCGCGATCGACGCATTCATCGAGTACGGTGCCACGACCCCGTCCATCCAGAGCGTGACGGCAGTCTTCCCGATCGACGGCGCCTGCCACCGGGTGGGTCCGGAGGACACCGCCTTCTCCTACCGGGACGCCGACTACTCGATCGCTCTCAGCCCGGCCCTCACCACCCGCGAGGAGTGCGAGGCCCAGAAGGCCTGGGTGGGCGCCTACCATCGGGCGCTCGAACCGTACTCCATGGCGGGCGCCTACGTGAACTTCGTCGACAGCGACGACCAGGACCGCGTCCAGGCCAACTACCGCGGCAATCTCGCCCGGCTGACGGAGGTGAAGCGGCACTACGACCCGGGCAACCTGTTCCGCCTGAACCACAACATCGCGCCCTGAGGAATTGCCTTGGCGAAAGTCCTGGCAGATGTCCTGAGGAAAGTCCTGGCGAATGTCCTGAGGAATCCTGCGGGCTCCACGTGTTCCGACTCTCGCGGTTTTCGCAGGGGCAGCGCGAGCTGCGATCGCTGAGACCACAAGACCGAGGAGACGGTGTCAGCCAATACCACCACCAGTAACCACAGCGAGGCAGCACCCACAGCGAGGCGGTGACGGTGGCCATGCGGACCGGCGTGAAGCCCGGCCTCGCTCTCCTCCCGGCGGCGACAGCCGAACAGCCATTGGCCGCGCTGCCCTGCTTGCAGGGCTGATGCCTGGGCCCAGTGCCGCCCCGTCAGTCAGCCCTGGATGGCAACCTCGACGCTCTTCCCGGGGCGCTCCGGATCAGACAACTGGTAGCTCACGCTGCCCTGTGGCGCCACCGACGCCGTCGTACTGGCCCTCACCCGAGGCCGCCACGGCGCGCCCTACTACGTCACCGACGGCACTCCCATGCCGATCCGCGGTTTCTTCGCCCCCCTACATGCGTTGCGGTTCCGTAGGTGATCGAGCGGACAGCGCGGGGTGAATACGCCGTGTCGGCCAGGACGTCCTCGCGCCGGGTTGGCCGCTCGGGCTGGGTTGGCCGCTCGGGTGGGCGCGGTCGCTCGAGTGGGCGCGGTCGCTCGAGTGGGCGCGGTCTATCGTTCTCGAGCGGCATCGACCGGGTGTTCGGGCGAGCCGTCGGGCTCCCCCGGCGGCGACTGCGGGGCGCGGTCGGTCAGGTGTTCTTCGAAGAACGCGGTGAGGACTTTCCGTACCACCGTCACGCCCCGGCCAGATGGCAAGGTGCCGAATGCGGCCAGGTCGTCGGGGTGTCCGGCCTCTCGCAGACCTAACGGCCCAGCCAGGACATCGAAGTCGGTTGCGGACATGTGTCCGGCGCCGCGCACCGTCGTCCAGCGTCGTGGCCCACGCAGCAGCGGCCACACTTGTTCCCAGCCCGCCAGGATCTGCGGGTCGTCCGGGTCAGGTGGCGTCAGACCGCACAGGAGCACAGGCACATCGAGGCCGGCAGTGAGGACACCGCCGTACAGAGACCCGTCGATGAGGGCCACTGCGGCGGGACGGGAGTCGAGGCGTGCAACCTCCGCGGCGGCGGCCGCACCAAGGGAGTGCCCGGCGACACCAATCCGAGCCGGATCGATCAGTGTGCTCCACCGGCTGTCGCGTGCCAGCAGCCGGTTCAGGACGAAGCGCAGGTCGTCGATACGGGTGGCGAGGTAGCGGTGCTGCAGGTCGGTCATGTCTCCGCCTCCTTCGCCTGTTTCGGTAGGGCCGAAGTCCGGCTCCCGGTGGGCGACGATGCGTCCGTCGGGCAACTGAACCGCTGCCGCATCCGACGGATGGTCCACGCAGGCAGCGATGAATCCGTGGGAAGCCAACTCCTCGGCGAGGCAGGCCAGACCGGCTCGGTACTCGCCTAGGCCCGGGGAGAGAAGAACCAGTGGTCTGGGGCCGCCGCTCACAGCAGAGGCCCCTTCGTAAGCGTGCGTCCGTACCTCCGCCAGGACGCCGACCAGCGCCGGGTCGAGTTCCTCGTCCTCCTCGGCCCAGCCATCGAGGACCAGTGCAGCCACGGCAGGCGGAAGATAGCGTGCGGGGAGGGATGATGCGCCTTCGTCCGGCATGGCGGGGTACCAAAGCTGCACCATCACCTCTCGCGGGCGGGCTGTCTCCCAGGGGTCGGGGCGGGCCGCGTCGACGAGATGGACAGCCTCCGTCCCCACCCAGTGAGGCCCATTGGGCGGCAGCAGCGCGGGCCGCTCCTGACCGGCATCGATTGACACCTCTCTTGCTCCCTCCCCCACGACGACACCGTAGATCCAACCTGAAGCCCGTCAGGAATGCATCCGCATATCGGTGTGCTCCGGGATATCGGCGCCCTCCGGGATATCGGCGTGCTCCGGGCGGGGACCGTGTACCGGCATGGAAGCAGCGGCACGTCGCCTCGCACCCCCGCGTCCGCGTCCACCGCTGCGGCTGCGGCTGCGGCTGCGGCTGCGGCGAGCACGCCTTCGCGCGGATGAAGATTTGCAAGGTTTTTCGTGACTACGTGACTGCATGACTACGTGACTACATGCCTGCCGACTGAGAGGCGAGGGCATCCAGCGCGCGATGCTCGGCATCGCTCACCTGCACAATTTCGCGCGCACAGCATGTGAACGCGCTCGCCTAATGCGCAGTCAGGTTTCGCTGGGCAGAAGCTGAACGCTGGGTAGGAGCTGGACCAAGCCGACCCAGTTGTCCTCGTCCGCCTCGGTGTGGACTGCGCGGACCCTCCAGTGGCCCGTAGGCAGCGGGATCGGCGCCTGAGCGGGCATTTCACCACCGGGATATGCGACGCTCGAATCAGCGCCGGCCTCTGCCGAGTCCATGAGGACGGCCGGGCCGTCCGACATCCATATGCCGCACTCCTCCCACTCGGTGGCAGAATCCGCAAGAACAGCCTCGGCTGCAGCCTTCAGCCGGTCACCGGAGTCGGCGGAGTCGTCGGCGGAGTCGTCGGCGGCGAGCCAGCGCAGGAAGGCTCGATGCTCGGGCAGGTAGCAGCTGGTGGCCGGCTCATCCGCCAGTACCAGTGCCTGCGCGCCGCTGTCACCGACGGCTATCACACCGGCCAGACCGTCCACCGCACAGGCACGGTCGTAGTCACAGTCACCTGGAGCGGTCGCGTCTCCCATGACTGCCCCGGCCTGCGTGCTCCCTCGCCATGCAGCCAGCGCGGAGACGGGGATGACGATCAAGGGACCGCCCATCGACTCCACCCAGACAGGAGAAACAGCGGAGGCATCGGCTGAGGTGGACGAAAAGGCGCTCATGCCGCCAGTGTGCCCCAGTCCACTGACAATCCCTGGGTGACCGGCAATCCGGAAGCCGGACGGCTCAGCACCTGCAACGAGCAGTCACGGGGCAGTGGGACAGCGGGACAACGGGACAGCGGGACGACCATCAGCCGATGGTCAGCTTCTGGAAGCGGATCGTGACGGTCTGAGTGTTGGGGTCCCCGGCCGCGATGTCGACCCGGGTGACCCTGGGCTTGCTCATCCTGTACTTCTTGACCACCCTGCCCTCATCGTCGTGCAGGACAAGGGCGACATACGTCGGCTTCAGCCCCTTGATGAAGTTGTCGAAGTACTTGGAGTGGGTGCGACCACGCAGCACCTTCGCCTCCTGCCCGGACAGGCTGGTCACCTCCTGGAGGTATTCGGCGTGCCGGCCGGCGATGGAGAGGGAGATATTGGTGGAGGTCAGCGCGTCATTGGGTCCGGCGCCGCCATGGCTACGGCAGCGCTCGGGTCCACGGTGGGCGTACCGCCCGGATTCGGGTCGACGGTGGGCGTACCGCCCGGGTGGACGGGCGTGGCGACCGGGGACGGGCCTCCCTTGGCACCGGTTGCGGTATCGCCGCCACCGCAGGCGGTGAGCGAGAACGCCGCAACGGTGATCAGCGAGGCCGCCGCGAAGGTACGGGTGCGGCGAAGGGCGGTCTTGCGCGGCATGGAAACCTCCCGGGTAGTTGGAGTGCGCTCGGTACGTGGTGCGTTCCGCGTCCTGCACACCACCCTCCTGTGCGCCACCGCTGATGATCGACTAACACCCGGCTCATACGCTGTTGGCGCACTGCCGCTCCAGCGTGTCGGGCCCCGGGCTACCGGCCTCGACACAGCGCCTCCCGTCCATGCCCAGGTCCGTCCCCGGGCGGGTGGCCAGCCAGCCCGGCGCAGGCAGTTGGCGGTGTCTGCGGTGGCTGCAAGCGCTCCGTTTCGTGACACGAGTCGCCGGCCGCGGGTCGGTGGTCGAAGCTCCTGATCCGGCGTCACCTGGAGAAGGTGTGGCAGTCGCTTCGAAAGGCACCTATCCGGCTGATCGTGCGTCGTCAGCTGGCCTCGAGAAGCCGAAGCCGTGTATGAGCTCGATCGCCCAGAGGTCATCCCCGACCGGCAGCCCTGCACAGCAGCTCTGGACGGCAGCCCCCCGCACGGCAGTTCCGCACCGCAGCTCCGCACCTCACGTGGGCATCAGATCGTGTACGCCCGGTAACGCACCTGGTTCGCTCACGCCGCGGAGTTGCAGGTCCGAGACCCAAGTCGGAATTGCAGGACGAAATTGCAGATCGGAATTGCAGGGCGGAGATGAGCGAGGCGAGGAGAGCTCGCAGGGCACGCTCAACGCCTCGCACACAACGAAAGCCTGCCAGCTGGTCAACAACGTGGCGAGCGCGCCGAGTCGGCCGCCCCCAAAGTGTGGCGACACCAGAACGTGTGGTCGCAGTCGCGCCAGAAGGACAGCGATGACGGCGGCCAGCACAACAGCGATTTCGTACAGCGCTCCGAGAGGACGTGGTATCCATCCAGAACGAGGCGCGGATAGGGAAGTGGCTGGTGAAGTGGCTGGTGAAGTAGCTCTTGTATAGGCCTGGGGCGTTTCCTTGGGATCATCCGATCGTTGGGTTGGGCGTGTCGCTAACTGACGCCCGGTGGGCGCGGATTGAGCCGCTGCTCCCGGACCGCACGCCGAGGCGGGGTGGACGGTGGCGGGATCACCGGCAGGTCATCGACGCGATCGCGTGGAAGTACCGCACCGGTTCTCCGTGGATGGACCTGCCCGAACAGTTCGGCTCCTGGAAGGGCGTGCATAACCGGCTGCGCAAGTGGGCCGCCGACGGCACTTGGGAGAAGGTCTTCACCGCCCTGCTGGCCCAGGCCGACGCCGAAGGCGACCTGGACTGGGTGATCGCGGTCGTCTCCACCGTCGTGCGCGCGCACCAGCACGCGGCCGTGGCTCGTCAAAAGGGGCCCCGGCCGGCGAGCCGCACCACCATGCCCTCGGACGCTCCCGCGGCGGACTGACCACGAAGATCCACCTGGCCGCGGACGGCGGATGCCGGCCGCCGGCCTTCCACCTCACCCCGGGACAGGCCGGAGACGCCCCGGCGTTTCCGCAGGTGATGGCCCGCTTGCGGGTTCCCCGGCCGATCGGCCGACCGCGCACCACGCCGCTCATGGTCCTGGCGGACAAGGCGTACTCCTCCCGCGCCATCCGCACCCATCTGCGCGCACGCCGCATCCGGGCCGTCATCCCGCAAGCCCGCCGACCAGACCGCCAAGCGCAAGCGGCGCGGCCAACACGGCGGCAGACCACCCACGTTCGACCGCGAGGCTTACAAGCAGCGCAACACCGTCGAGCGGTGCATCAACAAGCTCAAGCAGTGGCGCGGCCTGGCCACCCGCTACGACGAGGCCGCGCCGCCCATGGGACAGGCCCCGCGACGTGCTGATGGTGACCGGTCCGGCAGCGGGTCGTCGGGGCCCGGCGCGGTCATGGCAGAGGAAGCCGCAGCCGGTCCGGCCCCGGCTCACAGGCGCTGGGCGACGCTCCAGGTCCGTACGCGCTCTTCCCTCTCGAAGAGGTCGGTGTGGGTGAGCATGACCTCGGTGGCCCCGGCATCGAGATAGCGGCGCAACCCGGCGACGACGGTGTCCTCGTCGCCGGCGATCAGCAGGTCCGCCGCGCGCGACAGCCCCTCGGCGGCGATGACCTTCCGGTAGGACGGGATGCTGTCGTAGAAACCGAGGGCGGCCGACACCCGGTCGCGGGCCGCTGCGGCATCGTCGGTGACCACCGCGGGCACCCCGGCCACGATCTGCGGGGCCGGTCGCCCGGCCGCGGCGGCGGCCTCGGTGATGGCCGGCACGATCCGTTCAGCGAGCGTGCGCGGCCCGGCGAGGAACGGAATCGTTCCGTCGGCCAACTCGCCGGCAGCCGCGAGGGCCCGCGGCCCCATCGCCGCCACCAGAACGGGGATCGCCGGGGAAGCCCCGGCCACAGCCGTCGAGCCGACCGGACGGGACGCCAGCGTCTCCCCTTCGAAGACGGTGTCGTCGCCGTCCAGCAACGGGCGCAGTGCGGTGAGGTACTCGCGCAGGTGCCGGATCTGCGGCGGGTACGCCAGGCCGAACATCGGCTCGAGCACGGTGCGTGCCCCGAGCCCGACACCGAGCCGGAAACGCCCCGCGGTGGCTGCCTGCGCCGTCTTCGCCGCCGCCGCGAGCAGCAGGGGATGGCGAGGGTGCATCGGCACGACCGACGTGCCGACGTGCACCCGGGGCTCCGTCCGGCCCACCAGCGCCGCGAGTTGGGGCGCGTCGTAGTCCGACCCCTGCCCGAACCACAGGGTGTGCACGCCCGCGCCGGCGACCTCGTGCGCGAGGTCCACAGCCCGGTCCACGAGGTTGGTCGTTCCGGGTGCCTGCGCGAACGGGCCTCCCAGGAACACTCCCACCTGCTGTCCGGCAGCGTCCATCACGAACTCCTCCGTCCGATTCCGGTCCGCGAGGCGCGTCGTCCACCCGGGACGCAGTACTGTCCCGCAGCACCAGAGTGATTGCAGATTCTGAAATCACCGTACACATTGATTGCAGTTTCTGTAATCACTACGCTGCGTGCCATGGGACGATGGCCGGGCGGCACGCAGGAACGGCTCCAGGAAGCCGCGATCGAGTTGTTCACCGAGCGCGGCTACGAACGCACGACAGTCGCCGAGATCGCGACGCGGGCCGGACTGACCGAGCGCACCTTCTACAACCACTTCGCCGACAAACGCGAGGTGCTCTTCCCCGGTCAGGACGTGTTCGTCGCCGAGGTCCGCGAAACGGTGGCCGCCGCACCCCCGGAGCAGTCCCCGCTCGACGCGGTCCTCGCGGCCTTCACCGCCGGCAGTGACTGGTTCGACCGGCACCGGGAGGCGGCACAGCTCCGCAGGAAACTCCTCGATGCGCATGCCGACCTGCGGGAACGCGAACGCGCGAAAGTAGCAGCCCTGGACGAGGCGATCGCCGACGCACTGCGCGCGCGGGGTCTGCCCGATCCGGCGGCAACGCTGACCGCCTCCGTCTGTGCCGCCGCGCACCGACTCGGCACAGCCCGGTGGCTGACCGACCCGGAGCACCGAACGCTCGAGCACCACCTGCGCGCGAGCTTTGAGGACCTGCGCCGCACCGCACGCACCTGGTAGCACCGGCCGCGGATCTCCCCCGGGCAAGCGGCGGTTTCTGCGGTGGCCGGCCGCGGCGGACAGCGCACCCATCGGCCTGCTCACCGGCGAGGCCCTGTTCATCACCGGCGCCGGCCGCGGCGGCGCGCGGGGCCTGACGGAAGTGCCCCGCGTCCACCGTCCACCTCGGCGGACTCCAGCTCGCCCCCGTCTTCATCCGGCCGCCGAGGCGATCCGAAAGCAACGCCCTAGTTGCCGGTACAGGCAGGAGTTACCGGTACAGGCAGGAGTTACCGGTACAGGCAGGAGTTACCGGTACAAGCAAGGTCACCGAGCGCGCCGCGTGAGCGTTCACTCCTGCCGGCCGCACACCGATGGATAGCGCTGTAGGGGCGCGACCGCGCGCCACTCGTCCTTGCCGAGCGGGCGGGTGGTGAGCGCGCACAGCTGTTTGTGCCAGGTGCCGGGCGATACCGCAACGGAGACGATCTTTCCTTGCGCGGCGAAAACGGCGCGGCTGCCGTCGGGAGTCAGCTCCGGTACCGCCGAGCCGGTGGTCTTCGCCAGTACCGGACCGATGGGCTCCTGACGGGACAGGTCCCACAGACGTACGTCACCGCCGACGTTGTCCAACCACAGTGTGTCCCGGTCGGCGGAGACCAGGACGGCGTGTCTGCCGTCGGGCGTGATGCGCATGCTGCGAATGTACTGATTGCGCCCGACCGCGAGCGGGGGCGTCTCTTCCCGGTAGTCCGACAGCCGCCACCGTCGGATGCCCTCTTGCCCCGCGCTGAGCAGCCACTCGCTGTCAGGGGTGAAGGCCAGCGCGCCCTCGGCCGGCTTCGGGAGCGCGGCATGCGTGCCGGAGGCGGTGTCCCAGAGGTGTATCACTTGCTGGCGGTCGACCGCGGCCAGCCTCCGGCCGTCCGGGCTCATCACCATCTGGTCGAGGAAGCCGGTCTCGCGCGAGGTGAAGGTCCGGGCCACGCGCTGCCGCCGGATGTCCCACTCCAGGATGTGGCTCGAGCGCGTCTCGGCGATGAACAGCCGCCGGTCGTCGGTGGAGAAGGCCATACCTCCGACATAGGCCATGGCGGTCTGGTGCGGGCTGCGCAGCACGGCCGTCCGCCGTCCGCCGGACACGTCGAAGACCTCCGTGATGAGCCTTCCGGGCGGCCCTTGGGCCCCCTGGGCCGCTTTCTCGCCCTTGTCGAACACCGCGTGCGTCACCGCAAGGCGACGGCCGTCGTGGGAGAAGGCCAGTGCGTCACCTCTGCCATCGAGACGTACGTTGGCGCGCCGCGAGCCGTCGGCGGTGTTCAGCAGTCGTACTTCGGAGCCCTGTGCTACGGCCATGGTGCGGCGGTCGGGGCTCAGCGCGGTGCGGTTGAAGAGCTGCTCGGGGGCGAGCCCTGGCGCGGGGGTCTCCGCGGCGAGCCGACCACCCGAGCGGGTGTCCCATGCCAGGAGGGTGCCATCCTCGGTCAGGGTGACGGCCTTGCCGCCGTCCGGACTATGGATGATCTTAGTGTGGGCGTCCAAGCCTCGAAACGGGGTTACGGGATCGGAGGACGGCACCACCCCGTACTTGGACGCCGCCAGCCACATGCCATGGACCGGGACAGTGACCAGGGCCGCGAGCCGTGAGTCGTCGATGGCGGTCCCGATCCGCAGCCCCCGGTCCCGCAGTTGCTCGACGTCCACGTCGCCCAGCTTGCGGCGCTCGTCCACGTCCCAGACCTCGGCCCGTTCGCGCTCGACCCAACCAGATTGCCGTTCGCGCTCCGCACTCTCGATGCCTACGAGGGCGCGGCGGCCGTCTTCTGAAAGGGCGGCCACGTACTTGCCCTCCCCCGGGTCCCACCCTGTCTCCACAAGCCGCTCCTCTCTGCCGTCCCGGCACGTGAGCGAGCCGCCGGACGGGCTCAGTTCGGGTGACTCGCAAGGCCATCTCGCTCCTTCTCGGGGCAGGGCGCCCGGAATCGTCGTGCGATGCCGCCACCGGCCGGTGTCCCAGACTTCAGTGCGCTCGGGGTCGGCCAGAGTGAACACGAAAGATGCCCCGTCCCGGCTGAAGGCCGCGTCGTTGACGTCGTCGACCCCGGTCGCCAGCACCCTCGCCACGTGGTTGAACCGTAAGAGCCGCTCGGCCATCCGGCTTTGCGCCGCGTTGGTCCGCGCCGTCTCGTACGCCGCGGCGCTCAGCAGCAGCGACCGCTGCATACCGGGGTACGGGGCCACCTCGGAGGCCGCAGCCAGGGTGCGCGACAGCGCAAGGCGGCGGTCCTCGGCGGTCTCCGTCTGGACCGAGACCACCAGAGAGCCGAGCGCGAGCAGCGCACCCAGCACCGCTCCCCCGCCCATGCGCCCGCGCCGCGCCCGGCGTCGTACCGCCGCGCCGCTCGCCGCGATGAACTCCTCCTGGAGGCGGGTGAGTTCGGCTTTGAAGTCCGGGTCGGCGGGGGTGTTGCGCCGCCACGACTCGGCCAGACGCACCTCGTGCGGGCGCAGCAGCAGGCCGTCGCTGCTGCCGTTGGTCTTCCAGGCGTGCGCCTGGAGGCCCAGACGGGTGTGGAAGGCCACCCAGTCGTGCTCCCGGGAGACGAAGCGGGCGATGGCGTCGACTCCGGCCTCGAACGCCTGTGGAGTCGACATGTCCAGGAACTGATAGGCGGTGAGTTCATCCCACTCCGCGTCGCACAGCGCCGCCGTGACCCCATGAGTGAAGTCCGGCGAAACGATCACGGGCAGTATGCGTTTACCCAGATCGATGGCCTGCTTGCACTCGTCCCAGCAGTATGTGGAGCGAAGCGAGTCGGGACTGACCAGGGCCACCAGCGCATCCGAGGAGCGGATGGCCTCGCTCAGCTCCTCACGCCATTGGGTGGAGGGCTTGATGGCCCGCCAGTCGACCCAGACGTCCCCGACCCGTCCCTGCAGGCGGTCGACCAGCCGGCATGCGAGGTCGGCGTCCCTGCGGGAATAGCTGAGGAAGACCTTCTCGGTACGGGTCACCGGCTCCGGCACCTCGGAGATGCGCAGGCGCTCGTCGAACGGGTCGCGGGAGGCGGCCAGCCGCGCCGACCACTCGCGCAGCGCCACGCTCCCTCCGCCGGCCAGCAGCCCCGCGCCCGCCACCAGCAGCGGCCAGTACCACTGTGCGTACGAGGGGCCGAAGAGCGCCCCGTACGCCTGCCCGTCCAACCACTCCAGCACCACCCGCACCGACTCCGGGCGCGCGCCGGCCACGGCTTCCCCGTAGGCGACGGGCAGTGCCTGCCGGCGCATCGCCCAGGCGCCACCGCCCTGCACCAGCGCGGTCGCCAGCGCCCAGACCAGCACCCGGCGCTCGGGGTACCGGGAGGGGGAACGCAGGCGACCGCGGAGGGCGCCACCGAAGGCCGCGCCCGCGACGACGAGTCCGGCCAAGGCCGCGTAAGGGCCGAAGAACGGCACGCACAGCAACCAGGACAGGGCGGACGCCACCAGCCACGCCACACGCCGGTGCGCCACCGCCCGCCGTAACCGGATCATGCCGCCGCCCCCGAGTCCCCCATTGCCCCCGAGTCCCCCATTGGATCGTGTGTCGTGTCCGTCCTTGGTCGTTGAATCGTGACCTTGGTCATGGTAGAGGCGTGAGTGCGTTCATCGACAGGTTCAGGAGGTGCCGTGGTGCCGTGGTGCCGTGGTGCCGTGGTTGTCGGCGGCGTGATCACAGGCCGGCACCGGTACACGACTCCTCGGCGCGCCGGTGCGCAGACGCGCCGACGTCCCGACGTCCCGACGCACCGACGCACCGACGCACCGACGCACCGACGTGCCGACGTGCCGACGTGCCGACGTGCCGACGTGCCGACGTGCCGACGTCGATCAGGAGGCGCCGGTACTCGACGCGCCCGGCTGGGGAGAGGAGGGGGCAATTGCATGCCGTGCCGGCCGGTTCGGTACCCCTGCTGGGTGTGCCCTGCCACAACGTTGGTCACGACGTCGTGGCCACCGTTGGTCGCAACGCTGGAGGGCGAGATCCAGAGAACCGGCTTGACCCTCACGTAGCGTGAGGCTGGAGAGTGAGGCGCATGAGCGACTACTACGACGCATTCGAGATGAGTCCTGTGCCCGCCCCCGGCCCGGAGGTGGTTCCGCCGGAACCGTTCCGTGGCATCTACGGAATGCCCGCGTTCGTGACGATCCCCACGAGTGATTTGGCGGCGTCGGTGGACTTCTGGATTCGTGGGCTCGGGTTCTTCGAGCTGTTCAGCATCCCCGGCAAGGTTGTCCATCTGCGCCGGTGGGCGTTCCAGGACGTACTCCTCGTCCCGGCGGGGAGCGTTCCGGAACAGACACCAGCGATGAGCTTCAGTTTCGCGTGCGTGCTCAGCCAAGTCGATTCCCTTGTTGAGTCCTGCCGTGCGTTGCGCCCGAACTCGGTAGACGGTCCACGGGACACTCCCTGGAACACCCGCGATGTGGCGGTGATCACCCCCGAGAATGCGCGGATCGTTTTCACGGCGGCGAAGCCCTTCGATCCGGACAGCCAGGAGGCGCGGAACCTCGAGGCCGTCGGGATCACCCCACCAGGCGTCGGTCACGGCGACAATGAACAACGACAATGAGCGGCGACAATGAGCAACATGCCTGATGCCACTGAAGCCGATGGCCTGACCGTCGGTCAGGTCTCGGCGCGCCTGGGCGTGACAGTCCGCGCGCTGCACCACTGGGACGAGATCGGTCTGGCGCGACCGTCACTGCGCACGGCTGCCGGATACCGGCTCTACACCGCGGGTGATCTGGAACGTCTGCACCGCATCGTCGTCTACCGTGAGGTCGGCCTCGGCCTGGACAGGATCCAAACCATCCTGGACGACTCGACCGCAGACGTGCCCGGCGCATTGCGCGCGCAGCGCGCCCAGGTCGCTGAACGGATCGACCGCCTCCAGCAGCTCAGCGCCGGACTGGATCGGATGATCGACGCCCACGAGCGCGGCCTGCTGCTGACCGTCGAGCAGCAGGCCGCGATCTTCGGCCCCCAGTGGAACCCGGACTGGCCCGCCCAAGCCCGTCAGCGCTACGGAGACACCACGCAATGGCGGCAGTACGCCGAACGCTCAGCCTCTCGCGGCCCGGAGGAATGGCAGGCCGTCGTCGACGCCACTGCCGACCTCGACGGCGCCCTCGGGGATGCGATGGACGCCGGCGTCACACCTGGTAGCCCAGAAGCGAATCAGCTCGTCGAGCGGCACCGCGAAGTTTTTGCTTCGTACTTTCCCCTCACCAGGCAGATGCAGGTCTGCCTCGGCCGCAAGTTTGAGGCCGATCCAGGATTCGCTGCTTACTACGACGGCATCCGCGCCGGGCTTGCCACGTGGTTCCGTCAGATCATCGACGCCAGCGCACGTGCCCACAACATCGATCCCGACACCGCTACCTGGCAGTAGACCGCGGGCCGGAAGCCTGCGCCCCTGGAGTCATCCGAGACATGAGAAATATCCGAGACACGTGACATAACCGGGGCATCCGACACCCTCACGAGTCCGGAGGTCCCACTCACTCACACAAACGCCCGCCTGCCCCCTCGCGGAAGGCAGCGGATCATCGACTCGCAGGCGTGGTGCTGCGCGGGAGCAGGGGCGGCGCGGAGTGGCAGCGTTTCCGCCATGCGATGTGTCGCCTGGTTCACAAGCCCAGGTAAGGGTTGTCCGATGTGCGGATCGACACCCGACTCATGGGGGGCGGGGAAGAACGCCTCGCCGTCCTTGAGGACGAATGCGCACGACTGATCCCGCTCGGCGCAGTACACGTACGGACGCTGTACGACGGCAATGATGCGCGCATCCGATGCTGGACATCGAAGGCAACGAGTTCTGTATCGACTGAGCATACGGGGCGGCAGTCGTCCCGTGAGGACGAGCTCGTGCAGCCGGGCGAGGCCGCTCCTCCTTCCCAGCTGGCAGTTCGGTCTGGCCGCGTTCACGGCGGTGCGGAATGAGCAGGCCAGTACACCGGTACCGCGGTAGCCCGATAGCCGCCGTCCGCGATGACCGTGGCCCGGCCAACGGCGGCCTTCGCACCGGTAAGTTCTCACGCCTTGCCGGCATTGAGGGCACCCGTGGCCGACTGGCCGTTGGCGACGACGAGTCGCGGGTCGGCGTCGATGACGACCTGGTGGTTGGTTGAATACCGGTAGTTTTCCGACTGCTCGGCCACCAGACGAGCTGACGCGGCCTCAAATTCGTACAGCCCCCACCCGTAGCCCTCGCCGCCGCGTTCCCGGATCGCCTTCAGCAGTCGCCGGAACCTCATCGCCCCGTAGCTCAGTGAACGTCTCCACCCGCACCCACACCCACACTCGCTCAACCCTCAACCCTCAGCCCTCAGCCCTCAGCCCTCAGCGCCTATACACAGGAAATGCCCTGATCGCGGCCTTCTTCGACGTGCTTTACATGGACGGTGAGCAGCCGGGCCGCGCGGCCGAGCAATCAATTCTCGAAGTCACCCGAACCGGATTCTCGAAATGCGCGTAGCTGCTGGCTCTTCCGGCGCTGTTCGGTGCGTGCCTTCTTGTGGTCGTACGGCTCGGCGGGGGCGGGCTCGTCGCGAATCTCGGCGAGTTGTTCGGTAATGGCCGTCATAATGCGGTCGGTGACGGCGCGCAGCACCTCGGCGGTGGGGTCTTGGTCGTAGAACTCTTCGAGGTCGACGGGCGGCCCGGCCTTCACGCGCAGTGTCTTGCGCGGGAAGAGGCGGAGCTTCTTCTCCTTGGCGTACGGCGGCATCGCCTCGTTGGCGCCCCACTGGGCGACCGGGATGACGGGTGCCTTGGTGAGCAGCGCGACCCGGGCGGCGCCGGTCTTGCCCTGCATGGGCCACATGTCGGGGTCCCGGGTGAGGGTGCCTTCGGGGTAGAAGGCGACGCACTCGCCCCGGTTGATGGCGTCCACGGCGGCCCGGAAGGCGGTGGCCGCGTCGGTGGACTCGCGGTACACGGGGATCTGTCCCGTGCCGCGCATGACCGCGCCGACGAAGCCGCCCTTGAAGAGGCCGGCCTTGGCGAGGAATCGCGGGACCCGTCCGCTGTTGTACTGATAGTGCGCGTAGGAGAGCGGGTCGAGATACGAGTTGTGGTTGACCGCGGTGATGAATCCGCCTTCGGCCGGAATGTTCTCCATTCCCTGCCAGTCCCGCTTGAACAGCACCACGAGCGGCGGTTTTGCGATGACCGCGGCGAGGCGGTACCAGAAGCCGATTCTGCGGCGGGGCGCACCGAACAGCCTACGCCTACGCATCCCGCCTTCTCGGGGATGCGGCGCATATGGAATGTTCGCATCACGCGCCGGTGCGGATGGGTTCGGTATCAATCGTAGGAACACGCGCCGCAGTTGCTGTGAATCTCGTTTTCCTGGGGGGCGGTTCATTCCGATCTGCGTGACCAGTTGCGCTGCATCGCGGACTGCGTCTTGTTCGGCGTGCGGGCGCGTCGAGTTGATCATCTCGCGGATGACCTGTTCGGCAGGAGTCCTGTCCGTCATGTGATCACTCCCGCTCGGTCCGAAGCGGCGGCGTCTTGGCTGCATGCCCAGCAGCTCCCGACTTCAAGCAAACCACGGGCGAGCGTACGAGCGAGGTTTTCGGCGCAACGCGAGGCTTCTGACGCTGTCATGTCTTCCAGTTCCTTGGCCCGGTCGGCGATGTGCTGAACCGTGCGCGTCCAATGCTCCTTCGCCAAGGACCAGTTTCCCTGATGGACGCCTCTGGTGAATTCCTCCGCGAAGCGCCGGGCTTCCCCGCCCTCCTGATGGAGATCGGTGAGTGTCTTCACCCATTCTTCCGCCGCGGGAGGAGTCGAAGGGGTAGATATCTCTTCCCGCATCTGTGTCAGCAATTCGTCTGAAGGTACTCGTCGCCGCTGATCGATCTGCCGGTTGACCAGATACCCGGATGCGCCACCCACAACAGCGGGGACGAGGAGCCATCCCGTCAAGGACAGGAACCAGCCGTAGAGGCGGTACCGGGTGTCGGCGGGCGAGGTGATCCCGATGAGCACCTCGTAGGCCATCGTCCACCCGATGAGCAAACCGCCGCCTGAGTACAGGGCAACGAATGCAAGGCCCCACAACAGGAACCTGGTGAGGAGCCAGTGCCGCGGCCGGTTCAGACGTGAAACCGCCCTCCGCTTGTCTCGCAATCGCTCCCGCCACGAGTCAGGTGGCGGATGCGCAAGGGGAGGCTGTGTCACATGACCAAGGTAGTTGAATGTTCGTCGCCTGCCTGGCAGTTGAAGGAGATGACACTGGAGAGCATGGCGGGCTTGGGGAGGCAGGCGGGCCTGGCGGGCCTGGATGGCTGCCTCCCCGAGTTCCGTGACCGGAGAGTCAGGTTGTGCCGGTGCGGCGGTCGCAGCGGTCGCGACGGTCGCGGCGGTCGCGGCGGTCGCGGCGGTCGTCGAGTCAGTGTGCGACGCCGAACTGGGCCGGGGCGGACTCCGGCCAACGGGCCCAAAGCGGGCCCTGTTGTCCACAGCAGTTCCCGCCGGTGGTCGATGGCATCCCGCGCGTAGCCAGGCGGCCCGGGCCGCCCGCGCCGCCATGCCCACCTTCCGCCGGTCGACCGGCGACGGACCAGTGTCAGCGCCCTTTTTCCGTGCGGACGTGGGAGCCGGCCACGCACACCCGGAACCAGTCGAGTTCGCCGGCCGCGTTCAGCTGGCCGCGGGCCCGCGACTCCTTCGGCGAGGGCGGCAGCCGCGGCTCGATCAGCGCCCACAAGCTGTCGTCCACGATCCACGGCCGGGTACTCATATCCTCCCGAACGGCGGAACGGTTCTTGGCGAGGCTGGTTGCCAGGCTATTCACCGGCCAGGACGTGGATGGGGATCTTGGTGATGTCAGGGCGTAACGGGGAGGCTAACGAGGTGCCGCGAGTACGTCCCGGAGTACGTTCGCGAGCGTGACGCGGGCCAGCTCGTGTCTCAGGGTGTCCTCGATGCCCTCGTAGACGCCCTGCATCGCTGGCTGGATGCCGTAGCCCACCACGCATCCCTGGTCCGGGGTGGTGCGGTGCATCGCGAACAGCGGGCCCCGTTCCACTGCCTCGTACACGTCGAGCAGGGTCATCGACCCCAGCTCGCGCGCCAGCGACCAGCCCGCGCCCACGCCCCGCCGGGACTCCACGAGCCCGGCCCTGCGCAACTCGCCGAGCAGCCGCCTGATCACCACAGGGTTGGTGTTCGCGCTGGTCGCGATCTGCTCGGAGGTGGCGACCTCATGGCCCTGGCGCTGGTAGAGACCGATCCAGACCAGCGCGTGGGCGGCGATGGTCAACCTGCTGTTGGCACTCATGAACCCTCCTCTCGACCGCAACGATCCATGTTACGACAGCACAGACGTAACAGCGAAGGTTGCGACAAGCTGTCGTAACAATTACCGTTGCGACTATCGGGCAGTGTCAATCAACGAGGTGAGAAGAATGAGCAAGCCATTCACGAGCAAGGTCGCCCTGGTCACCGGGGGGTCGCGCGGACTGGGAGCCGCGACCGTACGACTGCTGGCCGAGCAGGGCGCCGACGTCGCCTTCACCTATGTCAGCTCCGAGAAGCAGGCGCAGGTCGTCGTCGACGAGGTGCGCGGCAAGGGAGCGAAGGCCATCGCCTTCCGGTCCGACCAGGCGGACACGAGCCGGGCGCCGGCGCTGATCGACGACGTGGTCGCGTACTTCGGCGGCCTGGACATCCTCGTCAACAACGCGGCGATCTCGGTGGAGCAGGGCCGCACGGTGGACGACCCGGACGCCGACACCGCCGCACTGGACCGGATGCACGCCACCAACTACCTCGGCGTGATCGCCGTCATCCGGGCCGCCTCCCGCGTGCTGCGCGCGGGCGGCCGCATCATCACGGTGAGTTCCGGACTGGGCTCCCGGGTCGGCGCCCCCGGGCTTGCCGACTACGCGGCGACCAAGTCAGGGATCGAGAGGTACACCATGGGGGTCGCACGGGACCTCGGGCCCCGAAACATCACGGCCAACGTCGTCGAGGCCGGACTGATGGAGGGCGGCATGGAAGGGCCGGGCCCCGAGATCCTCAAGGCCCTGGTCAGCTCGCTGTCCCTGCAGCGCATGGGTCACCCCGAAGAAATCGCCGCGGCAATCGCCTTTCTGGCGAGTCCCGACGCGTCGTACGTCACGGGCGCGGTGCTGGACGCCCACGGTGGCTACAACGCCTGAACCGGAACCCCTGCCGCGCGCCCCCGAAGGACATCGCGCCTTCGGGCCCACCGCTCCGTACGCGCGCCACTCCAGCACATCGGGGCCATGATGCAGGCCGCGTACAACGAGGGCGTGGACGCACATGCCTCTCGTACGACAGGGTGGACGGACATGTCCTGTGTACGAGGGAGTACCCATGACGGTCGCGGTGTGCCAGCCGCCGGCCGTCGACCGGGGACGACGACCTCATTGAGTCACCACGCCTCCAGCACGCATGCCGTCGCCACTGAGTTTCTCCGCGTTTCTTCGCCGGCAACGCGTTGTGCAGCTGGCCTTGCCCCGCCCACTCACTGTGCGGCGAGCCGACCGCTCTGGCCACGGGGAAGCGCCCAGTGCCGTCCACCGGGCAGCGCCCAGTGCCGTCCGCCGCGAGGAAATCCGAGCGCGATCCGTCAGCGACATCGGCGGGAGTTGAGCCGGGCGGCCTGGCGGGTCAGGTGGTCGCGCTCGGCGAGGTTGGGCGCCTTGTGGGCGGCCTCTGCGTACAGCCGTGCCGCCGTGGCCAGGTCGCCGTCGCGCTCATGGAGGTACGCCGCCACCGCGGCGTGGCGGGGCAGGGAGTCGTCCAGCGCCGCGAGTGCCGCCAGGCCGGCGCGCGGCCCGTCGGCCTCCCCGACGGCGACCGCGCGGTTGAGCCGGACGACGGGGCTGTCGGTCAGGCGCGTGAGCTCGTCGTACCACTCGACGATCTGCACCCAGTCCGTCTCCTCGGCGGTGGGCGCGTCGGCGTGGAGGGCGGCGATGGCGGCCTGGGCCTGGAACTCGCCCAGCCGGTCGCGGGCGAGGGCCGCCTGCAGGATCCCGACGCCCTCGGCGATCAACGCGGTGTCCCACCGACCGCGGTCCTGCTGGGCGAGCGGTACCAGGCTGCCGTCGGACGCGGTACGGGCAGCACGCCGGGCGTGGTGGAGCAGCATGAGGGCGAGCAGCCCCGCCACCTCGGGGTGGTCGATCGCGGCCGCGAGCTGCCGGGTGAGCCGGATGGCCTCGGCGGCGAGGTCGACGTCCCCGGAGTAGCCCTCGTTGAAGACCAGGTAGAGGACGCGCAGCACAGTGGCGACGTCACCGGGCTGATCGAAGCGGACGCCGGAGACGGTGCGCTTGGCCCGACTGATGCGCTGCGCCATGGTTGTTTCGGGCACCAGGTATGCCTGGGCGATCTGGCGGGTGGTCAGCCCACCGACGGCGCGCAGCGTGAGCGCGACCGCCGATGCCGGGGACAGCGACGGGTGAGCGCACAGGAAGTAGAGCTGGAGAGTGTCGTCCACCGCGGGCGCCGGCCCGGGCGCCGGCTCCTCCTCGACGCGGTACTCACGCCGGCGGCGGGCGGCCTCGGCGCGCGTCGCGTCGAGGAACTTGCGCCAGGCCACGGTGACCAGCCAGCCCTTCGCATCCCGTGGAGGGTCGGCCGGCCAGACCCGGAGCGCCTCGACAAGTGCGTCCTGCACGGCGTCCTCGGCCGCCGCGAAGTCGGCTCCGCGGCGGACGAGGATGGTGAGCACGCTCGGCGTGAGGCTCCGGAGCAGGGCCTCGTCCATCTGAGGCACCTGAGAGGTCACTCCGTGATGGTGGGCGGCTCGGCCAGGCACGGGCGGACCTCCAGCCACTCGTGAATCGGCTTGCCGCCCGCCCCGGGGGCGGCCGACAGCTCCCCGGCCAGCTCGACCGCGCGCTCGTAGCTGTCGACGTCGATCACCATCCAGCCGGCGATGAGGTCCTTGGTCTCGGGGAACGGGCCGTCGGTGACCGGCGGGCGCCCTTCACCGTCGTAGCGGACCCACGCGCCCTCGGGGGCGAGCGCCTGACCGTGGACGAACTCGCCGGTCTTCTCGAGCCGGGCGGCGAAGTCGTGCATGAACTGCACGTGCGCCGTGACCTCTTCCGGTGTCCACTGGTCCATCGGCACGTTGTTGACCGGAGCCGGGGCGCCTCGGTAGTGCTTCAGCAGCAGGTACTTGGCCATCGTCGTTCTCCTCGGGGCTCGGACGACCCATTGTGGTCGCTTTCACCTCGGGGACGGAGCCGGACGCGGGTTCTCGACATCGCCGTCCGATTTTTTCGCACTCTCTTGGATGAGCGTGGGCGAGCCGCCCGCCCGCTCCGCATCGCTCCGACTCCGCCGGTGGGGCGATGTCAGTGCCTGTTGGCACTATTGCGCTCATGAGTCACAACATCGCGTACTCCACCGCTGACCAGGCCGATGTCCTGGCCTTCCTGGGCAGTAACGGCGAGCTCACGGCCGACCAGCGCCGGCGCCTGGACGGGATGCGTAAGGACGCCCAGGCGCACCAGGAGGACCTGGACCATCAGGGAGTCAACTGGGGGCTGACGATCCCCGAAGCCCTGGAGCATCTGCTGGCCGGGCGCGCCGACGCCGACGTTCGGTGCGCGGGCAATGCCTACCACTGGGCGCTGCAGCACATCATCGACCACAACGCCTCCGATCCCTCCCACCTGGGCACCTACTCCAAGCCCGCAACCTTCTTCGGCCTGGTGGACGAGGAGATGCAGCGTCTCGGTGTACCCGCCGACCTGCTGCCCTACGGTTACCTCTTCGGCGGGCTGCCCGACGCCTTCCCGTACCTCCCGTACTCCCTCGACGGCTACCCGGCCATCGGCCACCTGCCGCTGGCCAAGGCCAAGCCTGCCGCCGACGCCTACCGCGCCGTCCTGGACCGGCTGGACCACGACTTCCGCTACGACGTCCAGGACCTCATCGAGAAGCTGGAGGTCGAACACGAGGAGTGGGAGTACGCCACGAAGAAGATCGACTGGTACACGCAGGACACGCTCTTCTTCCAGCTCACCTGAAGGCCGCAGCAGCCACCACGTGCCCGGTAGCGCGGTACGGTACATACGATACGGCGGAGCCCTGGCAACAGCTCCATTTCCCTTGCCTGCGGGGCTCTTTCGCCCGTACCTGCGGAACAGGGCGTGGCCCGCCGCACCGCCCCCGCCGCGCTCCGCCGTTGTCGAGTGCTGCGAGTGCCGGCGGCTGGGCGACGACACGGGGCCGTGGCCGATTGCGAGGAGCTCGTACGTGCCGTCGGGACAGCCGTGGTCGTGGCGGCCGAGCAGGTCAAGAAGGCCAAGGCCGAGGCCGAGGCCAAGAGCGCAGCGAGTAGGTTCCGCTCCGAGGCCCGCTGAGACCGGGCGGCCTGTCAGAGACCCAAGGCGGCCCACCGCCGTCATGCCCGGGCGGTCGGCCGGACCGCTCGCGGTGACCGGCAGCGGAAGAGGCCTGCGGCGGGCGGGTGCGGGCCTCGAAAGTTGATCATTCCTGCGTTCTACCCTTCGCCTTCCACGATTCAGGACAGAAACTGACCGCAATGGCTCATAGCGTGGTCCCTGACCGACGGAACAGTGACACCGGAAGGCAAAGATCATGACCGTCAACGAGCTGACCGCCCGCGACCTGACTGAGGCCGGGGCCCCGGCCGTAACCGGTGAGCGCGCCGAATTGCTGGAGATGCTGGCCAAGCACCGGCACTTCCTGCGCTTCACCACCCGTGACCTCACCGATGAGCAGGCCGGGCTGCGAACCACCGCCAGCGAGCTTTGCCTGGGCGGCCTGATCAAGCACGTCACCACGGTCGAGCGGAACTGGGTGGACTTCATCCTGAACGGCCCGTCGGCAATGGGAGACTTCACGGCCATGACCGAGGCCGACTGGGCCCGGCGGGCCGACGAGTTCCGACTGCTGCCCGGTGAGACGCTGGCCGGTGTATTGGCCGACTACGCCGAGGTGGCCCGTCGGACCGACGACCTGGTCGCCACTCTGCCCGACCTGGAGACCGTGCGGCCGCTGCCGAAAGCCCCGTGGTTCGAGCCCGGCGCGCAGTGGTCAGCCCGCCGGGTGCTGATGCACATCATCGCCGAGACCGCTCAGCATGCCGGCCACGCCGACATCATCCGCGAGTCCCTGGACGGCGCCAAAAGCATGGGCTGACCGGCGGCGTGGTCAAGGATTGTGCGGCGGGTCGTCCACGGAGCCACAGTCGGATCGCGGCGACAGTGACCGTTCCGTGAAAGACATACGCTCTCTTGCCGTACCGGGTCGGTACAGCTCAGACGCCCTTGAGTGCATGAATGGCCGACTCGACTTCTTCCCTGCGGGCATAACGTGCCCGCAGGGAACCAGCGGACGCCCGCCTCGGCTACCGCGCCGTCGGCGGTTGGCCCTTCCACTGCCGGCGCTGTCGCGGACATCAGCGCCAACGCGGCTACACGCCTCAGAGGCGTCCCGAAAGTGCGGCAGGTGCCCGTAGGTAACGGCACCTCATGTTTCTCTGGTGTAGCAGCGTTACGCCCATCGGGCGGAAGCCCAGTTTCACTGTTCCCCGGGCGAGGTGCCGACGGGTGCGGTTGACGGCTCACACAGGCCAAGCGGGCTTCGCCGTCGTCGTTCAGTTCGGGCACAGGGGCGGGGGCGGCTGGCCTCATCGGGGTTTCCTCGGGGCCATCGGTCATCGGGTGGGGCGAAGTCGTCGTCAGCGATGCGGACACGGGGCTATTCACCGCGGCCCTTGGACAGCGGCCAGCGGCAGTGGCCAGCGGCCAGCGGCCAGCGGCCAGCGGCCAGCGGCCAGCGGCCAGCGGCCAGCGGCAGACACTGTGCGTGCTCCCTGCACTCACAAGGGTGGCCTTCACATCATCCTTGCTCATGGCTCCCGGCACCTCCGGCTCATCACACCCGTCGAGATGGCCCTAGAGCCATCAGCTCCGGTCGACAACTCGTAAATGCATGGACAGCTCCCCGCAGCACTCGGCAAAGTGGCCGTTTGTGACGAGCAGTGAGCTATGGACGCGTGCGACCGCCGATCGCTACGACGCTGAAGAGAGTGAGATGTACTCGGCCGCTGTCCTCGGGCCGACCCTCGCCTTCCTCACCGAACTCGCCGGAGACGGCCGGGCGCTGGAATTCGCCATCGGAACCGGACGAGTGGGCGTGCCGCTCCGGGAACGCGGCGTGCCCGTTGCGGGCATCGAACTGTCCCAGCACATGGCGGCGGTCCTGCGGCGAAAAATCGACGAGGACATGCTTCCGGTCACCATCGGGGACATGGCCACGACCGTCGTCCCCGGCGAGTTCACCCTGGTCTATCTCGTCTACAACACGATCACGAACCTGCTCACGCAGAACGAACAGGTCGAGTGCTTCCGCAACGCCGCACGTCACCTTGCGCCCGGCGGCCGATTCGTCATCGAACTGGGCGTACCGCCGCTACGGTTCCTGCCGCCCGGGCAGGTGGCGGTGCCGTTCGACGTCTCCGACCGGCATCTCGGCTTCGACACCTTCGACCTGGTCGAGCAGATCCTCGTCTCGCACCATTTCACCCGCGACGGCGAAGACGGCCGCTATCGCCGCGGCAACTCCCGGCACCGGTACGCGTGGCCGGCGGAACTCGACCTGATGGCACGGATCGCGGGGCTCGAGCTGGAACGGCGAGTCGCGGACTGGGACGGGGCGCCGTTCACCCAGGACTCCGCAAAGCACATCTCCGTGTGGCGCAAGCCGGCCTGAGGCTGCCTCTCCATTCAGTCGCGAAGCCGGCGCGTCAGCCGGGAGATCCGGCTTCCTGTCCTCCTGGCCTACCGCAGCCGACGCATGGCGCGAACGGGCTGGCAGGCACCCAGCGAGATCGAACGGCAGCTGCACGAAGCGAAGCTGCGGGTCAACTCGGTTGGATACTTTGATGTGCTGGCGCGTACGTAACTGTACTGGGCTGTACTGGGCTGCACTGGGCTGTTCTGAGCTGAGTCGCGTTCATGACACGCCGACGGCCGCACTCCCCTGCCCTGCCCCGGCCTCCGATTCCCGACCCGGTAGCTGGTCTGTTCTGCCGGCCGCAGAGCGGCCGGCAGGACAGAATGATCGCGAGGTGGCACTGAGGGCGGCATCGATGCTGACTGCTTCCTCACCCACCGCGTGACCGGCCGGCTCGGCGAGCACTCGTGGAAGGTGGCCAGCACTCGTGGAAGGTGGCGGATCTCCTACTACGACGCCCCACGCCCGGACCGGGTACTCCAAAACCGCCTGCTGAGTCGTCATCACCTTCCTGCCTGGCATGCGCGACTCGGAGATCGATATCTTCGGCAGATCTGCCTGAGCATCCAGCGGGCCTCCGACGGCCACGCCTACCGAGACCGGCTGAGCAGTCTGGCCTCCAAGAGCGAAGAAGACCACAACGTGGAGGCTACCTGGATCGTCATCCCTCCAGTTGCCGGGGCCATCACCGTCCTCGAACGGTTTCAGCCCGATGACCGGCGACCGACCCTACCTGTTCGCACCAGCACCCAGCTCACACAGCCACCTCCAACTCGTACCTCCACCTCCTCACTTCCCCACTCCCCCACCCGAGCCCCGCCAGCGCCTTCTCAACCAACCATCGGCACTCCAGGCCAGCAGCTACGCCGTACGCCAACCACCGCCCCCTCAACTACACCTAGGGGCGGATTGGTGCGCCGATCCTGTCAGGAAACGGGCAGCCGCCACAGCCGTGACCGCGCTCTGACTCGTTCAGCGGGCGCCTCGCGAACGAGGTGGTAGAGATTCTCGAAGTACTCCTGCCACCGGTTGGGATCCGGCAAGCCGTTCTGCGCGCGCTTGGCCCGTTCCACGGCCACCAGCGGCTCCATGTGCTCCCACACCGAGATCACCGATCCTCCCAGGTAGCCGGAGACAGGCTCAACGTCCACCACACCGTGTGCGACGAGCGCGCCCAGGTTGTCGTAGTACCAGCCCAGTTCCCGCACCAGGTCACGCCCTTCCTGAGGCAGGCCGGCCAGGCCGAGGGACAGGTCGCAGGAAGGCAGTTCCTCGTGTACAAACGTCCGCGCCTGGCCCAGCCGTACGGTCCGGTGCTCTCTGAACAGATCCACCACTACTGGCAGCATGTTGGCGTGCTCAGAGAGTCGTATCTGCCGCCATGACACCGCTCCGGACACCCCGAGCGCCACCAACGACACAATCAACGCAGCAACTTCCACCGAATCTCCTACTCAACATCCTGCACTCTTCCCTCACTCTTCCGTCCTGGCTCTTTCAAGTCGAGGAAAACCTGGCTGCTCCCCATGTGGACGATCAGCCGTACACGGCTACGGGCCTCTGTGTCACGGGGGCGCCCGGCCGAGTTCGATGTATCTCCCAATCAGAGGCGTGACAGCACATTTTGGTGCTTTGCCCGTAAGAGCGGCGTCCTCGGTGGTAGTGCCTGGGTTCCGCTTGTGCCGTGGCTGGATAGTGCCCGACTGTCACACGCATCGTGTTGCTGGGCTTGACGGCTTTCTGGGGAGGGGTGGAGCTGACGCGGGCCATCGACAACCACGCCGTAGCGGCAGCGACTGACCTCTATGCCCTCGCCACCAACAACGAGCGCCTCGCGCCCCCGCGCCCCCGCGAGACGAACACGGGCTTGCAAAAGCCGAGCACGGACCTGCCGGGAGTGTCCAAGGTTCCCAGGGCTGCTGAGCGCCCGCGGGCCCCTCGAGCAACGGAGCCGGCGCTACCGGACTCGGGCCGATTGAAGGAGATCGCTACCGAGCTGCGGCCGCTCCTGGCACAGTTCGCTCGCGCCGGCACCACGACAACCTGGTCTCACATTCGGCGGCGCCTGCCTGGCCTGCCTCGTCTCCACCGTGATGACCAATGCATGGTCCTGGGACTGGTGGATGAGGACCGTCGGAAGATGAACCGCTGCTCTCGGCGCTAGTCACCGTCGGGGAACGGCAGATGCATCCGCGCTTTCCCGTCATCGCCGAACAGCTCGCCCTGCCTATGGCGTCCCGCGCTTCCGACCAACGTATGACATGGACGTACGAAGTCCTCAACGTGCATCACCACTGGCGTCATCGGCGCTGAGAACCCGTATCTAGAGCTGAAGAACCCGCATCTAGAGCTGAGCCCCGCATCTAGAACGGAAAGTACTGTGGCAGCGGGCCACCTGCTCGGCATCACGGCACGTCGGTGGTACCGACGGCTCCACGGGGGCCGGTTGCGCGCCCAGGCACTTCAGATCGCCGACGCGGTGGAGGAGCTCCACGCCCCGCTCGCCCGCTTGCCCCCTCGCCCGATAGCCTGCTCGCCCGATTGCCCGCTTGGGCAGGAAGGGCCGCGCCCGCGCCGTTGGCGCGGGCATAGCGCGGCGCGGCGAGCGTGTTGCCTGGCAGGTGATGTACGTGGACTTCGCGCAGCCCTACCTCTTGTCCCCCTCCCTCCTCAGCCGCCGACGGCGTCGCGGGCATGGTGTCGGGCAGGGTGGCGGCGTGGGCCCGCTGGGGGCGAACTCACGCCAGCGTCCATATTGCAGGGGGGTCAGGATGCGGATACAGAACGGCTCGCGGACCTCGGGCCCACCGGGGGGGTGCGGGCGGTGGCGGACTGCGCCGCGAGCAGGATGTGCATGTGCATGCCGACCTGGCGGCCCATGAAGAGTCCGCGGCGCGGCCCCGGGCCGAGCTTGTTCCCTGCCGTTCCCCGCCCCCTGAGAAACAGCCCCCAGCACGTCTTCCCCCGGCGGCCGGGGGCTGCCTTATGTGCAGGCTCACTAGAAGGTGTAGCGAGTGTGGCTGAACACCTGGCCGTCGTGCCCGAAGCCGTACGCCGTGCCGGGTGTCACTGCGAACAGCAGGTCGTTGCCCTTGCGGATGCTGTCGCCGAAGCCGTAGAAGGTCCCCTCCGGCGAGGTGATGTGGTCCCCGTACTGCGCCTCGAACGCGGCGATGACTTCGTCCTGCCGCGCCGGATCCGTCACCCGCTCCGCCGTGCCCTCGATCACGATGTCGAGCCCCTCGGAGAGTGAGTTGTGCCCTGTGGTGAGTGCGCAGTGAGCATTGGCGGCCAGGTTCTTCGCCTTCTGCTCGCCCGGCCCGGTGCTGAAGTGCAGCGCCCCGTCGTGCCAGGCGGCGATCACCGGCGTGACGTGCAGCCGGCCGTCCGGCCGCACCGTGGTGATCCAGAAGATCTCGGCGGCCCGCAGTCGGCGCTGGGCCTCGGCCCAGTCGGTGGCTGTGACGTCCTCCGCGCCCGGGCGCGGGTTGAGCGCGGAGCTGTAACGGACGTCGAGCTCGGTCTTGGGCTGCTTCGGAGTCATGCGAAACTCCTTCCCTCTTCGTGTAACGAAGGCTACTCAGCCCGGCCCGGCGGCGCTCAGGCCTGGCTTCTGACTAAGGTCAATAAGCAACGAGGAGCACGAGGAACAGTACAAGCAGGGCTCTTCTGCTCGCGGTATACCGCAATCGTCAGCCAGGAACCTTGCCGTCCGGAATCGTCAGCCAGGAACCTTGCCGTCCGGCCCCGCCGCCGTCGCGTTCAGGAACTCGGCTCCGACCAGGTCGGTGGTGACGCTGAGGTCGGCCATGGTCGCCACGAAGGCATCCCGCAGCCGCTTGTGCCAGCCCGCCCACCAGGTAGGAGTCGCCCGTCTGGGTGCTGAGGTCGATCAGCCAGGAGCCGGGCAGCGAGGGGGCGAAGGCGGGTTGCCGGTGTGGTAGATAGATTCGTTCAGGCCGACGGTAAGACCGCTGGCGGTTGCAGCGAAGGGCGCGTTGCCGTCGACCGCGACCAGGTACCGGATTCTGCACTCCTCGTCGATCGGCGGTCAGCGGTCAGCGGTCAGCGGTCAGCACCGAACGTAGGGCTCTTCCATCGCATTTCGGCCGGAATACGCCGGTGGTGTCAGGCGAACTTCCCGTTGAGGAGCGGGTGCTCGCCCGGGACCTCGCACTCCACCACGTCGTAGACAGCGGGGGCGCGTCGCTGTTGGCAGCCCGCTTGAACTCGCCGGTTCTCTCATCGGAGCACCTCCAAGGCATTGGTTACCTGTTCCTGGTTCAGCGTGGGCTTCGCTCAACCGCTCGCGATCGGCGGCCGGGGCAACGCGGCATGAATGTTCACCAGAGGAGGCGCCACTGCATGAAGGCGCCTGCGGTTTGTGACAGCTTCTTCGGCGGACGTCCCCTCACCACCGGGACCGCCCGAATCCCGCAAGCCCCGCAAGCTCGGTAAGACCCGGAAGACCTGCAAGCCCCGCAAGCCCCACAGGTCGGACCTAGGCGGCCCTCGTCCCAGGCTCTGACCCGCCACGGACCCAGCGAAGAGTTCATTCGGCCCGTAAAGTCTCAACTCCGTTGTTCGACAACACTGGAGGAACACATGGCGCAGTTATTGAGAGTCCAGAACTTCAACGTCTCGAGTGACGGCATCGGTGCCGGTGAGGACCAGAGCTTGGAGAGTCCGTTCGGCCATGTCAATCCCGAGAAGCTCTTCGCCTGGGCCGGCGCCACGGCCAGCTGGCCGATGCGCACCGATCCCGGGGGGAGCCGAGGTCTGGACGATTACTTCACGCGGGACTACGCGCGCAACATCGGTGCCGAGATCATGGGCCGCAACAAATTCGGGCCCCAGCGCGGGCCCTGGCAGGACCATGAGTGGCGCGGTTGGTGGGGTGACGAGCCCCCGTTCCGCACTCCGGTGTTCGTCATGACGCACCACAAGCGTCCTTCGTTCACGCTCTCCGACACCACGTTCCACTTCGTCGACGGCGACCCGGCCACGGTTCTCGAACAGGCGCGGGAGGCCGCGCAGGGCAAGGACATCCGCCTCGGCGGCGGGGTCACCACCATCCGGCAGTTCCTCGACGCCGGCCTCGTCGACACCATGCATGTGGCGGTCTCGCCGGTGAAGCTCGGATCCGGACTGCGACTCTGGGAGTCCCCCGATGAGCTGCTCGACCGGTTCCATCTGGAGGTCGTGCCCAGCCCGAGCGGTGTGACGCACCACCTGTTCTGGCGCAGGTGACCGTCCTCAGGGCAGCCCCGGGAGGCCAATAGCGGAGTGGGGCTGCCCTGAGGCGGGCCGTTGAGTCATGCCTCAAGTTGTCCGCTGGCCTTGGCGGTTGAGCAGATACGTTCGTCCGGTGGGGTGTTTGGTGCATTCGAAACACATCTGGAGGAGAGGCAGGGGAAAATGAGCGAAGACCACCGGTGGATGTCATCGCGATCACGGGAGCGTTGGCCGAACAGGGCGTAACGGTGCTGCTCAAGGCTGACGCCGAGCGGATTACAGAGAGACGCCGACCTTGGACCTTCGTAGCCAGCGGGGCCGTTGCGTGAGGACTCCCTTGCGCGAACCGATGCCACGTCGGTGCAGCAATGCCTCGCAGTGTGTTTGCCCCGCCTGCGTGAGGCGCATCCAGAATCGCCACAGCGAGCTGTTCCTGAACGTCGTCGACTACGGTCGTCGACAACGACAGCGCCCCGGGCACGGCCGTCGAGCAGTGGAACTTCAAGGGCAGCGGCCGACCCGCACTCAGCAGGCTCTTGCCGGAGCGGCAGTGGAGCAGCAGCCGCCGCAGTTCGGCGACGTCCAGCTGCGGTACCGGGATGGATGTGCAGGGGCTTCGCCTACTGGACCCGCTGGCCTGGTCCGGCGAGACCGCGGCCGTGCACGCGAGACGCGCGTCCGGGCCGTGCGATCCGGCGGCGCGATGGCCGTGAGGCGTCGAGCCACGCCAGAAGCAGAACCTTCCATAGTGCCCACCCACGAGCCCACGCCCGCGCTGTTCTGCCGACCGTGAAGACTGGCCCGACCGGGCTCGTCAATCACTACAGTCCAGTCTCATGACGACGGTCACCACGCGCACGGTCGAATACCCGGCCGACGGCGTCACGATGATCGGGCACCTCGCGCTCCCCGCCGGTGTCGACCGCCGGCCCGCAGTCCTGATCGGGCCTGAGGGGCCGGGCCTGAACGACTTCCAGCGCCGCCGGGCCGACGCCCTCGCCGAACTCGGGTACGTGGCCCTGGCCTTCGACCTCCATGGCGGGCGTTGGTTCACCGATCCACAGGAAATGCTGGCGCGCGTGCAACCCCTGCTCGCCGACCCAGACCGGATGCGGGGCATCGGCCACGCGGCACTCGATGTGCTGCGTGCCGAACCGCGGACCGACCCCGACCGGATCGCAGCTATCGGCTACGGCACCGGGGGCGCCATCGCGCTGGAACTCGGGCGCGATGGCGTCAACCTACGCGCGATCGGGACAGTCAACGCACTGACTACGGGCCGACCGGGCGAGGCGGCGCGCATCCGTTGTCCCGTGTGGGCCGGGGTCGGCTCGGAGGACCCGATCATGCCCGCCGAGCAACGGGCCGCCTTCGCCGCCGAGATGCAGGCCGCGGGCGTCGACTGGCGCCTCGTGGTCTACGGCGGAGCCCTGCACGCCTTCCACCATCCGCCGGTCGACCAAACCGTGCTCCCCGGCGTCGGCTACCACCCGCAGCACGCACAGCGAGCCTGGCGCGACATCGTCGCCCTGCTCGCCGAGTGCCTCTCCGTAACGGAGTGAGCTGGAGCGTCAAGACTGCCATCGTCACGACACGCCACGTCACGACACGACACGTCAGCGGAGAAAGTGGCACACACGGAGCCTGAGAACCTACACCTACATCTACACCGTGCCGTCAGTCCTGTGCCCTGTCGACGAAGCAGGCAGTAGTGCCTTTGCGAGGCGATGGCGACGGCGACGGCGACGGCGACGGTAAGGGTGATGGTGGTAGTGGCAGTCGGGCCGTTGCGGTGCTTCTCGGCACGGAGGTCGACATCGCCGGCGCGCGGGGTTCCGACTATAGGCGTCTTCGCGGTGCGCGTGATGGTGGTACCGACCTGCACCAGCCTTCTCTTTCGGATCACTCTCACGGGCGTGCGATAGGTTGCCCGCCATGACCGGACTTTGGACTGCCGCTTGGCCGCCTGCCCCGATAAGGACCGAACGGCTCGTGCTCCGCGAGTCCGAGGCCCGAGACCGTGCGGCGTTCATCGAGCTGTTCGCATCACCAGAGGTGGGCACCTACATCGGTGGGGCTCGACCGCGTGCTGAGCTCGAGCGTGTGGTACCTGAGGTGCCCGGGCGGCGCCCTGGCCTTTTCGTGATCGATCTCGACGGAGCGATGATCGGCATGATTACGCTCGATCGGCGCGATGCGGGGCGTCCGGGTCATGTCCGTCCGGATGCCGGGGAGGTGGAGCTCGGTTACGTGTTCCTGCCGGAGGCGTGGGGATGTGGGTACGCCGCCGAGGCGTGCGCAGCGGCGCTCGGCTGGTTCGCAGACGCGCTCCCCAGCGAGCCGGTGGTGCTCTGCACTCAGACCGCCAACGACCGTGCGATGCGCCTCGCGGCAAAGCTGGGATTCACCGAGGTCCAGCGATTCGAGGAGTACGGCGCCGAGCAGTGGTTCGGCGTGTGGTCCTCGCTCGCGCCGTCCGGTTGAGCAAGGTCGTTCTCTTCGGGGCGCGTGGCGGAGTAGCCCTGGTATTCCTCGGTAGTCCTTGGTATTCCTCGGTAGTTTCTTGGTTTCCTCTTCGGTTTCCGCTACATGCGACCTGCGAACGTCGCTGAAGGCCGACCAACTGCTGCTTGGCCGAAGGAGGGTCGGCTCGGAGCGCTGGGCCGTCAACCAGACAGCCAGTACACCTCCGTAGCTCTTCCCCGGTGAAGACCCCGCGCGTCCGATCCGGTCCAAAACCTCAGCATCTAGCTGAATCACGCGTGCAGCATCCTCCACGGATTCGAACAGCGACCAACAGTGTTTTCGGCTTGACGAGGCCCCGCCCTTCAACGCTCTGGCGTTACCGGCCCGAGGCGCCGTCCGGTTCCTCAGGATGGCTGACTACAGCGTCATTCCGCGGGCGGACGCGGATCGCGGAGGCGTTCACCACCGAGGAAGTTCACCCGATGGACTGCTACTTTGCGGCGGACAATCCGGGTGCGGGCCGCCTGGTTGTGTTCGAAGCCCGGCTCGTTACGGCCAACAACGGCACGGTGGGTGTGGCTGGTGCAGCAGCTGCAGCGCGCTAGCGAGCCTGGGCGCCGAGTGATGGGCTGCGTGACCGACTCGATGACGCCGGAAGTCCGACGATGTCAGCGATGTCTCCAGCGCCGTCGATTACATCAGCGGAACCCGGGCTACGAGATGAGCTCCGCGGCTACCAGCCGACGAGCGCTCGCTGGCCGCCACGGGGTGAATGTGCCGGTCGCGGGACTCAGTTAGTGGCTGTTCCGCGCGAGTCCGCGTCCGCGTCCGCTCCGCTCCGCTCCGCTGGGACTCTGGCGGTGGTACTGCTCGCGCACTGTGTGCTTCATGTGTTCCCGGTCTTCCCCTGGGCTCAGCAACCCGTTTACGCTCGAACCGTTTCAGGGTCAAGTGATCTGCCTGCTCCCGGCACAGTGAGGCGGCTTCCATGCCTGGATGGATGGACTTGGTTTACACCACGGCCGGTGGTGTCATCGGTGCTGCGGTGACCAACTACCTCTCCATGAACCAGGAACGCCGGCAGCTGCGCGCAGCTGTCATGCAACAGCTTCTCCGTGTCGCAGCGGTACGCGACAGTACGTGCGACATCGTGCCGAGCCGGAGCGCAAGCCGGTCGCGGTTCTCAACCGGGGCACACTCGCTTGCCTCGGCGCGTTTCGGCGTCACGGTGGTTCTGGAGGACGGCCGTGACGCCCAGCACGCCCAGCGGGAAGCGATCTCAGATCTTGTGGTGGCCGCGCTCTCGGCCGGCATACCCCGTACGGTCCTGGACTTCGCCGGAGGCGGCGAGGAACGTGCTTTGCAATGTGAGGCCATCAGACTGATTGATCTCCGCCTTGGCGGCGTCTTGGGTAGCTCCCTTGAACAGCTCATGACGCAGTGTGAGGAATATCGGCAAGCAACTGGCCAACACCTGCTCCGGGCCCTGTGGCATCCATGGCAAACACGGTTTCGGATGCGCGCACGCCTTCGCGCGTTGCGTCGGGACGTCGACGCGCTCCATCGCAGACAAGAAGCGGCAATGTCCGTACTGGCTCAGCCGACACATCGCGATGCCCTCGCCCAGCGACTCGGTCGCCTGTCAGATCAGGACGCGCAACGCATCGACAACCCAGGACCCACGGCATAGGAAGTGCCGCCCGGCATCGTCCAGAACCATCGCGTAAGGCCACTACGGACGCTTTCGCTCAGCTCCAGCCACCGTCCGCGCGGCGGATTCGAAACGACAGCATCTTTCGATAGCCCCAGGCGCCCCTGCCGGACGGTGGGGCCTGGCCGCGCTTGCCGTACGCGTAACGCGAGGCCTCGGTCGGCGCTGTTTCTGCGGTGCGCTGGGAGTGATGCAGTGACGCAGTGACGCGTTGTGTCCAGGCGATCGGAAGTGTGCCTAGGAGGCACCCCCGTCGTACTCGTTGTCCCACCGGTTCATCCGTACGCAGCCGCACGTGCCTGTCGCGGCGACCAGTGCGGCCAGGCCGCCGATCGCTCCTCCGTACGAGCCGGTCGGCATCTCGTCCGCGGGGCCGGCCACTCCCTCGGGGTCGTACAGCACCTGTATGTCATCGCCTGGCTCGACCAGTTCCGCATCACAGCCGTCGCCCTCCCCCAGCAAGGGGAAGATCTCCTGGCCATCGCGGGTGCGCAGCGTGCACTTGTCGCTCTTGCTGTCCTCGACCTTGACCACGGTGGCCTTGGTCCACCGACCCCGCTTCTCCATCGCCCGATCGTCGCCGGCCCCGTGGGTGATGGCCGCCAGGCCGACTGCGGCGATGACGGTGATGGTGAGCTCCCAGGCCACTTTCCGCTTCTTCCGGGGGATGCGGCGGAAGAAGAAGACCGGCACCAGGATGAGCGCCAGGGGGATCAGCAGCATGGAGAGGAGGAGACCCGCGCCGTGCAACCAGGACGGGAGTGGCACGACCGGCGAGAACCACATAAGGCCCACCGAGACGGCGACGCACGCGCTGTTGAACAGGAACCAGTGAATCGGGACCGTACGGCGTCGCGGTGAAGCCTTCTCGGTCGGCCGGTCCGCTCGGCCGCTTCCGGCCGCGAGCCCGTGTATGCCCCTGTCCCCCGTCATACGTTCCTCGCCCTCTGTCTGCATCTACGTCTACGTCTGCGTCTGCGTCTGCGCCTGCGTCTGCCTGTGGACGCATGAGCCTACGAGATGCGGAGTCGGGACTGATCGGCGAGGTCTCGTCAGGCTTCGCTGCGTGCCGCCGTACACGGGCGCACGGGCTCCCACATGCAGCGTCGAAATGTTTCTCGTCGGACGAGGCGCGGCGGAGCCGTCGTTGAGAATGAGTGGATGTGACGGCCTCGGCCGCGGGGGGGGGCGGCGCGTGCGGGCATGCTGCGGGGCTCGCCGGCGAAGGCCGAAGTGGGCGGTGTCGGCGTCGAAGAGAGTGCTCTAGCCGAGGGTGATGTCTCCTGAGCGGGACGGGACGGCGTTCAGGGTGGAGAGAGTTGTTTCGTCGAGCGTGACTGCTCCGGCCCGCACGTTCGCCTCCAGGTGTTCGGGGTCGGCGGTGCCGGGGATGAGCAGTACGTTCGGGGCGTGGTGGAGCAGCCAGGCCAGTCCGACCTGAGCGGGGGTGGCGCCCAGGTCACGCGCGGCGGTGAGGACGGCGGGCTCGTCGGTCACCTTCGGTATTCCGTTGAAGGCGCCGCCGAGCGGAAAGTACGGAACCCAGGCGATGTCTTCTTCACGGCACAGGCGAAGCATGTCCTCGTCCTCGCGGGCCACGAGGCTGTAGGCGTTCTGCACGCAAGCGATGCCCGCGGGCAGGGCGCTGCGCAGCGTATCGAGGGAGACACTGCTGAGGCCGATCGCGCCGATCTTGCCTTCGTCGCGCAAGGCGGTCATCACGGCGAGCTGGTCATCCAGGGCGACGTCCTGGTCCCCTTCGGCGCGCAGGCCAGGGCCGGTGTCCGTACGGCGGAGGTTGACCAGGGGGATCTGTTCCATTCCCAGGGTCCTCAGGTTGTCCTCGACGCCGGCCCGCAGTTGTTCGGGGCGTTGTGCCAGTCGGAGGGGAAGGGGGCCGTCGGGATCGGGCTCGGCGCCGACCTTGCTTACCACCATGACGTCGTCCTCAGCGCTTACGGCTTCGCGGATCACCTCGTTCACGAAGCCGTGGCCGTAGAACTGGGCAGTGTCGATGTGGTCGATTCCCAGCTCGATGCAGCGGCGCAGCATGGTGATCGCTGCCTTGCGATCACTGCGCAGGCGCTCCAGCTGCATCGCGCCGAAGCCGATTCGGGAGACGGGGCGGCCCGCGAGCCGCCCCGAGCCGCCGGCGCGCTGCGCGCCGGACGCGGTGGTCTGAGGAGAACGGGCGGTGGAAGCCATGGGCTCTCTCCTTCGCGTGGGACCATGAGCAAAACGGAGTCTCTCCGTTTCATGCCACGCACCGTAGCACTAACCGGAGGGCCTCCGCTTTGTCTGGAACCGAATCCACGCGCACCGGCCGCAGCGCAGCAGCGTCCGGCCGGCCTGCCCGCGCCGACGCACGGCGGAACCGCGACAGCCTCCTCGCCGCGGCCCGGGACGCCTTCGCCGCGTCCTCGGACGCCGTACCTCTGGATGCCATCGCCCGCGCGGCCGGCGTCGGCATCGGCACGCTGTACCGGCACTTCCCGACCCGCGAGGCGCTCGTGGAGGCCGTCTACGCCGCGGAACTCGACCAGGTCGTCTCCAGCGCACCGACACTCCTCGACGAACTGGAGCCCGCAGCCGCACTGCGCGCGTGGATGAGTCGATACGCGGAGTTCTTCAAGATCAAGCGCGGCATGTCCGACACACTGCGCGCGGGCTGGGCATCCGGCAGCATCGCCACGCCCGCAACGAGGGAACGCATCACAGCCACCATCGCCATGATGCTGCGCAGTGGCGCAGAGGCCGGCTCACTGCGCTCGGACGTCGATCCCGAGGACGTCACGATGATGCTGCTCGGCGTGTTCCTCTCGACCACGGCGACCGACTCGCCGGACAAGGTCGACCAGCTCCTGGACCTGATCGTCGACGCATTGCGTCCGTGCCTGTCCGACCATTGAGCCGAGGTCCGACCGTTGAGCTGAGGGACCGGTCCTTCGGAGGACCGGTGGCTCCGGAGGACCGGTGATTCCGAGGGACGAGTGCCCGTGGAAGACCGGTGCCCCCGGAAGACCCGTGATCCCGGAAGACCCATGCCCGCGGAAGACCGGTGGCTCCGGAAGACCCATGCCCCCGGAAGACCGGTGGCCCCGGAGGCCGCCCGCAACGTGCAGGCGGGCGCGATGAGGCGTCACGCCCTTGGAGGCGCTGGTGAAGGCCGAGCCGGACGGGCCGCGCGCCACCTCGGCCTACCTGCGCGCGGGCGCAGAGGCCGGGCAGCACCTGCTGCGGCTGCTCCGCTCGGCAAACCTCCCCGCGGACACGGACACGGACACGGACGCCGACGCGGACGCCGACGTGGACTCGGACGCCGACGCGGACGCCGACGCGGACTCGGACGCCGACGCATTGCGCAGCGCCAGGCGGCGTGCGGGCGCAAGTCAGCGTGCTCAGTTCCTCCGTGCGGGGAGGTCGGCGAGGCCGGTGTCGAGCATGATGCGGGCTATCGTCTGTTCCAGGGGACTGTCGGCTCCGATGACGGTTTCGCTACCGCCGGGCAGCAGGTCGAGCGGTCGGTACCACTCGCGTAGTTGCGTCTCGCCGACCGTGTCGCTGATCGGCTTGGTGGCATGCCGGGCCAGGGTTTCGGTGAACGGAACATCGAGGTAGTAGCCGTAGGTCGGGCCGCGGTGGTCAGCACGCAGCTGGGCAAGCATGCCGCCGTAGTGGTCGGCGTAGAGGATGCCCTCGACGACGACGTGGTATCCGGCGTTCAGGGCGTAGCGGGCGGTCAGGTTGATCAAGCCGATGTTCGCGGCCTTGGGACGGTCGCGTTCGCGAAGGACGACGCGGCGGAGGTTGTCCTGGCCGACGATGGCCAGACCGCGGCCGAACCTCTCACGGAGGCCGGCCGCGACGGACGACTTCCCCGAGGCGCTGTTGCCGCGCAGGACGACCAGCCGGGTTTCTTCGGTGCCCACTGTCACGGCAGTCACGTTACCGGCGGCCACTGACATCGCCCGCATTCCCGGGCGACGCCGGATTCACCGCGGACGACCGGTACCGACCATCGCCTGGTGCGAACATGAGGTCAACGCCGCCGGAGCGCATGAGGTCAACACCACCAGAGCACAACCGTCCCGACAGATACTCGATTCCCAAGGCATCGGCATTGTGCGAGGGTCGCCCAGTGACTGACTCACCTACCGAGCCCACCCCCCGGTCCACACTCGATCTGCTGCGCTGGCAGTTCGACTTGACCTGGTCGCTGTTCGAGTACCACTTGGAAAGGCTCGAACCTGGCGACTTCCTGTGGGAACCCGCCGCAACCTGCTGGACGGTACGCCGGACCGACGACGGGACATGGGTGCCGGACTGGGCGGAAAGTGAGCCCGACCCCGTCCCTGTCCCGACTATCGCCTGGCTGAGCTGGCACATCGGCTGGTGGTGGAGCGTGGCCACGGACCACGCTCATGGCAGAGCGCCTCGGGAGCGGAGCGAGGTCACCTGGCCCGGCGCGGGCAAGCCGGCCATCGAGTGGCTACGCGGTCTACGCGTGGACTGGCTGGCGGCGCTGGACCGGTTCACCGATGCCGACCTGGGCTCAACTGCCCCGTTCCCGTGGCAGAACGATCCCCGACACACCATCTCGCACATGATCGCCTGGGTGAACGCCGAACTGATGAAGAACGCTGCGGAAATCGGCCAGCTCCGCCTTCAACGAGCTGCCAGCCGCCCGTCAGCCCCACGAACTGACGGCTAGGCAAGGCCAGGAGACGTGGGAAAGCGCCGTACCGGTCACAGACACTCGTTGTGGTCTGCGACCAGCACGGCAGCCTTGTAGCGCACGGTGAGCCCGTAGCAGACGGTGAGCCCCATAACGCACGACGGACCCGTAACGCATGGCGAGCCCCGTAGGCCACGACGAGCCCCGTAGCAGACGGCGAGCCCCATAGCGCTCGGCGGGCTCGTCGTACCTCATGGCCACAGCCCACAGTCCACAGCCCGGTGGGCACATGCGGCGCTTGATGCCGCATTCGACCGGTGGACCGCGCCTCAGGGAGCGGCTGCGGTGTCGCGCGCGGTAGACGACGTGGTGGCGCCGGAGCGCTTCCCGGTGGCGGGTGCGAGGAAGATCGCCAGGGCCGTGAAGGCAAGGACTGCGATCATGGCGGTACGTAGGCCGTAGTGATCCCCGAGGAAGCCGAAGCTGGGCGGCCCGACGAGGAACGCGATGTAGCCGATCATTGCTACGAGGCTGACACCAGCCGCGGAGTTGGGCCCGGAGTCACCGGCCGCCGAGAGAGCGACAGGGAAGCCGAGCGAGGCTCCCATACCCCACAGGAGCACTGCGGCACCGGCCAGAACGGCGGAGTCGGCGAAGCTGACGAGGGCGATGCCGAGGGTCGCGGAAAGGGCGCTGGCGCGGACGACGGAGGCCCGACCTAAGCGGTTGATGAAGAAACCGCCGGCGAAACGACCGAGGGTCATGGCAGCGGTGAAGCCTGCGTAGACGGCCAGCCCCAGGGCAGGGTCCATACCGTGGCCGTCCACCATCAGCAGGGGCAGCCAGTCGTTCGCGGAACCCTCGGCCAGCGCCATGGCCAGGATGATGCCGCCGATCGGGAGCAGCCGCTGGTCCCGCCAGGCCTTCGCTCGGGTCGGTGCGGTACCGGCTTCTGGCTGCGGCTGCTCGTTCCGGGTCTTGCCCACTGCACCGGGAAGGCGAGGGCAGTGCACAGGATGCCGAACGCGGCTCCCACGACCGTGCCGAGGCTGAAGAAGCCATGCAGCGTGGCCAACAGCGTCCGGCCGGTGAGCTGCTCGACTTCAGCACCGTCGATGTTGATCGCGACCTCTCCCCCGCCCATGCCGGCACCGAAGAGAAACAGTCCGGCTGTCACGGTGGGCGCGGAGGAGAGCACCGCCCCGCAGCCGATGTCGTCCAGCCGTCCAGCCGTCCAGCCGTCCAAGATCGATTGTCAGTGGTGGGTGAGAAGGTAGGGACACCGATTTCGCAAAGGGGGAGCGGTCATGTCCGGAAACCAGAACTACATCAACCACGTTGCTCTTGTGTTGGATGCCAGTTCGTCCATGTCACACCTGAGCCGCAAGGTCGTCGAGGTCGCCGACCAGCAGATTGCCTACCTGGCCCGCCGTTCGAAGGAACTGGACCAGGAGACCCGCGTCACGGTGTACGTCTTCGCGGACAAGGTGGAGTGCGTCATCTACGACAAGGACGTGCTGCGGATGCCGTCCCTGAAGAAGCTGTACCGGGTCGGTGGCATGACGGCTCTGCTAGCGGCCACGCTGAAGTCGCAGCGCGAGCTGGCGCAGACAGCCCAACTGTACGGCGACCACAGCTTCCTGACGTTCGTACTGACCGACGGGCAGGAGAACGCAAGTCACCGCTGCCCGGATGCCCCTGCCGGCAATACGCGGGAACTGGTGCAGGCCGTGGCCAAGATGAGCGAGACGCAGGAAGACAACTGGACACTGGCCGTCCTCGTGCCGGACCAGATGGGCAAGCGCGAGGCCATGCAGTGCGGTTTTCCGAGGGACAACATCGCCATCTGGGACGCCACGAGCACCCAGGGCCTGGAGGAAGCCGGGCTGGTCATCCAGCAGGCCACCGAGAACTTCATGGTGGGCCGCGCCCAGGGCATCCGGGGATCGCGCGCGGTGTTCTCCACGGGTGCAGACGCGGTCAACAAGGACACCATCAAGGCAGCCGGCCTCACACCGGTGAAGCCGTCGCAGTACCAGCTGATTCCGGTCGCCCGCGAAGCGGCGATACGGGACTGGGTCATCGAGTGCGGGCACACTTTCCGTACCGGTTGTGCGTTCTATCAGCTGAGTAAGTCGGAGAAGATCCAGGCACGGAAGCAGATCGCGGTGCTGGAGAAGAAGACGGACCGGGTCTACACGGGACCGGAGGCCCGGGCCCTGCTCGGCCTGCCGGACACGGAAGTCCGCGTCAAGCCGGACCACAACGACGACTTCACCATCTTCGTGCAGAGCACCAGCGTGAACCGCAAGCTTGTACCGCACACGCGGGTACTGCTCATGATCTGACGCCCCAGCGGCCCCGCCGGTCCGACCGGCGGGGCCGCTCTCGCGTTCAGCGCGCCGTACGAATACCACGCCGTACGAATACGTGGACATCAGCGTTCGGTCCGTCCGCCAGCGCGTGACACCGTTCACGCCTCGCCGTGGTGGCTGTGGTCCGCTGTCAGCGTTTCGTGCAGAGCCAGCCAGCCCTAAGCGCCGTCGTGACGAAGACAGGCCATTGCCGCTGTATCGGTGTGTGCTCGAACTCGAACTCGAAATCACCTACGCCGCCCAGGCCGTAGCCCACTACAGCTCCAGGCCGCGGAACAACGGCGACAAGAACGTCAGTGCGAGCAGACCGCCACCAGCAGCCCATCCGCGGAGAGATGCTGGAGCTCGTCACCTCTGGGCCTATCTGTTACCGACGCCTCGGGCACTACGCGAGCTCCGGAGACCGCTCGCGCTCTCCTGTGACCCAGGCGTCGGGTTGTTGTCAGTGGCTGTCCACACCGTCACCGGGAACGGCGTCCTGGGGTGAAGTGTGCCAGTTGGTGACGATCGGCTCGTCGACCGTGATGCTGCCGGTGTTCAGGCTGACCGGGTCGGTCCGGTCGTCCTCGCTCACTGCGGCGATGATCTGGTTCAGCTCCTTGCCGGAGTTGGTGTTGGTGGTCTTGGGGTTCACCCCGGCATAGGCAGTGGTGGCGCCACTGAGCTTCACCTGCTCGCCGACCGCCTGCTCGGCCGGCCCCGCTTCGGTGCCATCGGACCCGAACGCCACGACGGGAAGCGCCGCCGGGAGTGTGCAGGTGATACCCGGCTTGGCCTTTACCGAGATCAGGATGTAGCCGCCGGCCTGAGTCTCGGACTTGGCTGCCCACGTCAGATCGTTGGCGCCACAGACCTGCCCGTACCCGCTCTTGTCGCCGCCTCGGCTGCCACTGTCGTCGGACCCGCTAGCGCCGCTGCCGGACGCGCTGCCGCCCGTTGACTTTCCGCTCTTCGCTCCGGCTGACGTGTCCTTGGATTCGGGGCCGGAGCCGGAGCCGGAGTCGGAGCCGGACCCGGACCCGGAACCCTCGGTGTTACCGCCTGTGCCGCCGGCGGCTTCTTCCTGTCCCGTGTCTGCGGATTGCGCCACGCCGGGCGAGGACGCAGCGTCGGCGGAATCGGCCCCACCCTCGCAGGCACTGAGCGACAAGACGGTGGCCACCGCCATAGCTGCCAGGGCGGTTGTGCGAATGAGGTTCTTACGCATGATGAGTGGGCTCCCCCGTGAGTCGGATTGCTTCAACCGGACACGGCGTCAGGCGCCGCCCTGTCGACGATCAGCTTCGAAGGCCGGGCTGGCGTTCTGCTAACGGGCCGCTAACACGGCAGCAAGCGTTTGGCGGTCGACGTACGGGGGGTGGCATCCAGGATCAGGCCCACGTCAACTGGACACTTATCACCACGATGGTCAGGCGCTTCACAGGCCACAGGGCATGCCTCCCGCTGGGTGAGTGAGCCGAAGTGGCCGGCGTGACAGTGTCTTACTCCACGTCAGGGGGCACGCGTGTGGCCTGGTGGTAGTACATCCGCCAGCCCGCGGCTCTGCCGCCCTTGCGCCAGATCGAACTGTGCCTGGTCCTGCGCTCGCCGAGCCTGGTCTCGAACGTCAGATGGACCAGCCCCGGGGCAAGCAGCACGCCCGAGATGTCTGAGGGCTCGAAGCGGGGAGCATCCAGCGAACTACCGGGGTGATCGGGTAGTTCGGCGAGCATGGACTCGTACGTCCACCGGCGCCCAGAGCCGCCGACCTCCACGAACTCCGGATCGAGGAGCTGCCCGGCACGTTCCCGCGAGGAGCGGACATGCGGGTCAGTCCATGAGCTGCAACTCACCCGCGATCGCCTGAGCCACATCGTCTGTTGCATCATCCATGGACGTATCTCAGCGAGCCCACCGGGAGCGTCACAACCGAGTTGTCCCCCCTTCCCCGCCAGGTGACGGCGACTCATGTATAGGCACCGACGGGTCGGTGCTCGTCAGAGCTGCCTACGTACCGTGTCGTTATCCACCGCAGGAGACGAGTGTTGCAAGGCGGTTGAGCGTACTGACGCCACGATCAAGATGACCGGGGATGACGGTGACCATCGCAGAGGCGTACTCCTCGCTCATTTTTACTGCCACGCGTTGCTCCTCCCCTCAACCGTCCCGTCCGTACAGACCAACCGCGCAGCTTTTGGCAGGCGTTGCACCCGGCGCGCAGCTGACCGCGGCTTCTGTCATCCGGGACACGCGAGGAGGAGGTGTCAGAACCGGCTCTCGCTCTTTCTTGCCGTGACGGTTCCCGGCAGTTCAGCACGTCTAATACATCTCGCTGGGACGGCAAGAAGTTTTCGGGGGCGAGAAGTTCTCGGGACCTGAAGCTCCCACAATCTCACCTCCTCACTCAGGGGTGAGCTCGGTGGTCTGGTCCGGCCTCGGGAACGTCCGTAGAGCACCTGTTGATGTGAACAGTCATCATCAGCCAGCACGTTGATCCACTTCTTCTCCGGAGGAAGCCGCCTCGGCGGCGGGGCCCGGCTCTCCGACGGGGCCCGGCTCGCTGACAGAGCCCTGCTCTCCGACGGGGTCCGGGATGCTGTGTCGAGTGAGCGTCCACAGCGCGAGCCCGAGGCAGCTGAACGCGGCGCCCAGTGCGCATACGGCGTGCCAGCCGGCCACCGAGTAGAGGGAGGTCGCGGCGATGGCGCCGGTGGCACTGCCGACCGAGTAGAAGACCATGTATCCCCCGATCAGCCGGCTGCCCGCTTCCGGGTGCAGCGCGTAGATCAGGGTCTGATTGGTGACGTGGACCGCCTGCACGGCGAGGTCGAGCAGGATCACCCCGACGACCAGGGCCCAGAGCGAGCTGCGGGTGAAGGCCAAGGGCAGCCAGGAGGCGCCGAGCAGCGCCAGGGCGATGCCGGTTGTCCGCCGGGAGAGCCCACGGTCGTTCAGACGGCCCGCCACGGTCGCGGCCAGGGCACCGGCCACACCGATCAGCCCCAGTGCCCCGATCGCGCTGTGGGGCAGGTAGTACGGGGATTCGCTGAGTGGTAGCGCGACGGCGCTCCACAGGGTGCTGAAGGCGGCGAAGACCAGCAGACCGAACAGGGCCCGGAGCCGCAGCAGTCGTTCCCGCGCGAACAGGGTGACCGTGGAGCGCAGAAGCTGTCCGTAGCGCAGGGTCGTCGGCGTCGCGTCGCTGTGGCGCGGCAGCACTCGATACAGGACCAGGGCGAGCAGTGCGGTGAGCGATGCCGAGGCGAGGTATACGGAGCGCCAGCCCGCGAGATCGGCGATGAGGCCGGACGCGGTGCGGGCGAGCAGGATTCCGACGACCACACCGCTGGTGACCAGACCGACGACGCGTCCGCGCCCGGCGGGAGGTGCCAGTGATGCCGCGAAGGCCACCAACGTCTGCGTGACGACCGCGAGAAACCCCGTCGCGGCCATGCCCACGAGCAGGAGCGCGGCCGTGCGGGCGGCGGCCACCACGGCCAGCGCCACCACCAGGAGCAGTAACTGGGTCACGATGAGCCGCCTGCGGTCGGCCACGTCGCCCAGCGGCACGAGGAAGAAGAGTCCCAGTCCGTACCCGACATGCGTCAGGGTGACCACGCTGCCGACGAGTGCCGGGCTCATGGCGAGGTCGTGGCCCATGGTCACCAGGAGCGGTTGGGAGAAGTAGACGTTGGCCACCGCCGCCCCGCAGGCGACGGCGAACAGTATGACGACGCCACGGGACAGGACGAACGCGGAACCCTTCTCGTCTCGGTCCTCGGTCCGTCGTGTCACAGCCTCACCGTCGCTGGGCATCGCCACTTCCCCTCCGCTCATCTGGTTTCATCCACTCATCTGGTTTCATCTTGCTACCAGCAGCAATGGCGACGCTAGCCATTTTGGTAGCATGTTGCAACCGACGTGAGGGTGTGAGAGTGAGGGACGCCATGGTGACCAGGACACGCTTCAACGACAGCGAATGCCCCGTCGCCCGGTCGGTGGACGCGATCGGCGACTGGTGGTCCCTGCTGATCGTGCGGGATGCCTTCGACGGAAGCCGGCGCTTCGGAGAGTTCCAGCGCAGCCTCGGCGTGGCCAAGAACATCCTCACCGCGCGTCTGCGCACCCTGGTCGCCGGCGGTGTCCTCGAATCCGTCCCCGCCTCGGACGGCAGCGCCTACCGCGAGTACGTACTGACTCCGAAGGGCAAGGCGCTCTTTCCCGTCATCGTGGCACTGCGACAGTGGGGCGAAGAGCACTTCTTCGCCCCCGGCGAACCCCACTCACAGTTGGTCGACCGCGGGCAGGGGCAACGCCTGCGCACACTGGAGGTACTGTCCGCGGACGGGCGACGGCTCGCCCCGGACGACACCACCGTCCACAAGGTCTCCCCGCAGTGATCTGAGCCGAAGAACCCAGACGTCCTTTTCTTCGATCGGTTACGCATAGGTGTCGAGAACGACGGCGAGGGTGCCCGGTGGCTGCGCAGGTGCGACCCGCGCTTCAGGTGCTCGATGGATGGTCGATGAGGGCGCAGATCCGGTCGAGGGCCTGCGCAGCAACATCGCGCTGCACCCGCCCCACCGCACCCCACCTCCCACTCCTGGCTTCCGTGAGTGTTCGTTTGGCGGCCAGCGGCGCTTCGTTGCGGGTGCTGCCAGGTGCCTGGCACACTGCAAGCCTGGGCCCGGGAGGGTCGTGAGGCTTCTCCCGCGGGCTGGCCCAGACCCCGTCGGTCCCGACCTGGCCAGATCCAGCACTGCGGCTGCCCGCGGACAGACCTGGCCAGGTTCGACCGGTTACTGTCGCTCTCCCGGCTTCGATGAGGTTCGGCCGGTCCCTGAGGTTCGGTCGGCCCCTGAGGTTCGGTCGGCCCCTGAGGTTCGGTCGGCCCCTGAGGTTCGGTCGGCCCCTGAGGTTCGGTCGGCCCCTGGCGACCTCACACCAGGTTCGACCACTTTCCGACGTTCTTCCGTGCTGCCCATTCCGCCAGGGAAGGGGCGCGTCCGCCGAGGAAGGTACGCATCCGCCCGGAGGGACCCCGTCCGCCCGGGAAGGGCCCGTCCACCCGCGAAGGGCCCGTCCGCCCGGGGAAGGGCCCGTCCGCCCGGGAGGGGCCCGTCCGCCCGGGAGGGGCCCGTCCGCCCGGGAGGGGCCCGTCCGCGGGAAGGGGCCCGTCCGCGGGAAGGGGCGCGAAGAGTAGACTGGCTCGGCAGTGGGTTTCGACCAACACGGTCAACATGGTGAACACGGTCAACATGGTGAACATGGTCAACACAGCGCTGTACGCCAGGAGTTGACCCTTTCGACTCCAGCGGGCCGTGGCGAGCTCTGGCGGCTGCCGCGCACCGGCGAAGACGGAAAGTCTTCGCCCCCGGATGCCAAGCTCTACTGAGTGGGGTAGCGGAGGCCGGGATGACGACGCAGCGCTTCGACAGCAACAGCCTGGAGGAAACCGAGGCGTTCCTGGCCGCCTCCTACGCGCCGATCCGCATCATCGGCAGCGTCGTGAACCCCCACACACAGATCACCCAGAACACGACGGACCAACTGAGCGTGGACCGATGCGCCCTCAACTACAGCATGGCCTACAGCGCCGACTCCCTCGGCAAGGTATGCCTGGTCAGCCTGGACGAGGGCACGCTCATCATCCGCAGCGGCGGCCAGGAAGAGAGTTTCGGTCCTGGAGACGTCTTCCTGCTCGTGCAGCCGGACCTCCCCTATACCGGCGAAGCCCATTTCGCCCGCTACACCCTCGCCCTGTTCGACCCCGCACTGCTGACTCAGGCCGCCGTCACCGACGCGGGCCAGCCTTGCGACCCGGTGCGGCTGACCGGGCAACGGCCGGTCACACCCCGTGCCACCAGACAGCTGCAGGCCACCATCACCTTCCTGCGTGAGGACGTGCTGGCCGAGCCGGCAGCACACACCGCACCGCTGGCCGTCGCGAACGCCGCCCGGCTTCTTGCCACCAGCACGCTCGCCGCCCTGCCGAACGCCACCGTCACAGCCCCCGTCGTACGCACCGACAGCCGCGACGGCAACCCCAGCACCCTGCGCCGCGCCATCACCTTCATCGAGGACAACGCCCACCGCGACATCGCCCTCGCCGACATCGCCGCCTCCGTACCGGTCACCCCACGCGCTCTGCAGTACGCCTTCCGCCGGCACGCCAACACCACTCCCCTGGGCTACTTGCGCAGGGTGCGACTCGCCCAGGCCCACACTGACCTCGAAGTCGCCAATTCCCGCAACGACGCCACGGTCACCGGCATCGCGCTGCGCTGGGGGTTCTTTCACCCCGGCCGCTTCGCCGCCCTCTACAAGGCCACCTACGGTCGTCCGCCCAGTACAACCCTTCGGCCGGGATGAACCACCAGGGCATAAGCAGCCGGAACGGGTGCCGTCAGCGGTCAGACCTGCCCACCCTGCCCAGCCGCCGACGGCCAGCTGCCAGCGACCGGGCCCGCCCAGGAGACCGCTCATTAGACCGCCCATTAGACCGCCCCAGGTCATGTGCTGCGGCACGTTCGCCGAATTGCCGAAGGTGACGTCAATGGGACGCCAATGGACGTCGATGTGACGTCCAGAAAAAGATCGTCCATGCCGTACGGTGTTCCTGGCGAACAGCATGCGATGTCGTACGCGCAGCCGGCGCGAAGCAGGCTCGATGCAGGCGTGCAGCAGGCGTGCAGCAGGCGCGACGCCCTGAGTTGCAATCGGAGCACATGATGAAGGCGGTCCGTTTCCGTCGCTTCGGCGGCCCGGAGGTACTCGAGATCGTGGATCTTCCCGATCCGCATCCGGGGCCCGGCCAGGTCCGGATTGCGGTGCGCGCGGCAGGCGTCAACCCGAGCGACTGGAAGAAGCGCAGGGGCCTGATGGATCAGGAGCTCCCGCAGACCATGGGCCACGAGGCGGCAGGCACCGTCGACGAGCTCGGTGAAGGTGTAGCGGACGTGGCCGTCGGTGATCGCGTATTCGGCTTCTCCGCCGAGGGGACGGCCCAGGCCGAGCTGACCGTGCTGGACCACTATGCGCCGATCCCGGCGTCGCTCGACTTCTCCGGCGCTGCCGCGCTGCCGGCTGCCATCGAGACGGCCACACGCACGCTCGACCAGCTCGGCGTCGGGAGCGGCAGCACGCTGCTCGTCAACGGTGCCTCCGGAAGCGTCGGCAGCGCCGCGGTTCAGCTCGCCGTGGTGCGTGGCGCGCTCGTGATCGGCACTGCCAGTCCGGCGAACCACGATCACCTGCGCTCGCTGGGCGCCGAACCCGTCGCCTACGGCCCGGGCCTCGTCGAGCGGGTCCGCGCGCTCGCACCCGAAGGCATCGACGTGGCGCTCGATGTCGCCGGGAGTGGGGTACTGCCCGAACTCATCGAGCTCACCGGCGGCGCCAAGCACGTCGTCACGGTCGCCGACTTCGGCGGTGCGCAGGAGCATGGGGTGAGGTTCAGCCGCGGGGACGCCGGTCGCGCGGTCCACGTACTCGCCGAGATCGGCGAACTGATCGAGGCCGGGCACTTCTCGCTCCCGGTCGCGCGCACCTTCCCGCTCGCCGACATCGCGGAGGCGCACCGCGTCAGCGAGGACGGTCACGTGCGCGGGAAGCTCGTACTGCTGGTCGGCTGACACGGCCCGGTCATCGTCATGCCGGGTTCTGCATGGCGACCGGGAGGGTAGTGGCAGCGACCTCCTCGTGTCCGTCCGTGTCTACGTCCATGCCCGTGACCGTGTCCGTGTCCATGCCCGTGTCCATGCCCGTGTCCATGCCGTGTCCGCCTTCGTCTTCGTGCTCGTCTTCGTGCTCGTCTTCGTGCTCGTCTTCGTGCTCGTCTTCGTGCTCGTCTTCGTGCTCGTCTTCGTGCTCGTCTTCGTGTTCGTCTTCGTGTTCTTCACCAGACCGGAGAGCACCCTGCTGAGGTACCGGTAGCAGGTTCGAACATCGATCGCCTGTCGTGGCATGAGGCCGACGCCATCGCGGGCTGTTCCCGCGATGGGCACTTGTGCCGCCGCTCAGCTCAGCCGGGTGGTCGCATAGGCATCGATCGCGTCGCGCTGGTACGCGGCCAGGCCCGGGGCGATCGCTTCGTACACGGTGCGCCAGGCGTCGTTGTCGACGCAGGAGCGTCCGATGGCGCGGTACTCCTCGGCGGAGACGGCACGCATCTGGGTCAGCGTTCGGTACTGGACGTCGATCTCAGCCTGGGTCGGCTCGGCGTCGGCCGGGTGGCCCGCTGTCATGAGTTCGGCCAGCCTAATCATCTGCGCGGTGCGCTCACGGTGCCCGGCGTCTGCGTCGGCCTGGCTCATCTCGGCAGCGCGCCGCCCGACCTCCTCGGCGAGTTCGGGGAAGTCGCGCATGTTCTCCGCGTACTGGGAGGGCGTCACGCCCTCGAACAGGTTCTCCGGTCGGTTGATGGTCACGGGACGGCCGTCCTTTCTGGACTGCTCCAGTTGGGCGATCGTGCGGAAGACGGTGCCAGCCAGGGCGTCGAGCCGGTCCCGCTCCGCGAGCAGCCTCTGGTGGTGGCCCCGCAGGGCCTCCACCTCATCGACCTGACCGGACAGAATCCGGCCGATCTCCGGCAGCCCGACACTCAGCGCCCGCAGCACGAGGATCTGCTGCAGCAGCAAGAGCTGCTGCTCCCCGTAGTAGCGGTGACCGTTGGTACCGATACGGGCCGGCGTCAGCAGGCCGGTCTCGTCGTAGTGGCGCAGCGTCCGGGCGGTCACTCCCGACATCCGGGCCACCTCCGAGATCGGCCATTCCATCGCCACTCCCACACATATGTGTCGCCGGGCCGGTCTTTCCGGCCTGGTCACGAGGCTAGAAGCTGCCGCAGCGGCAACTTCAACCCCGAGATTCATGTTCCTCGCAGCCGAACACGCAGGGCCCACCCCCTCCGGACCGAGCAGTCCCCGCCCGCTGCCGAAACTCGCGAACAACCCGCCGGTGCCACGGCGCGCCGCCGCGGGGACACACCGCCGTGACAGCCGCCGTTCCGCCGGCATCATGGGTCGGCCGTGTCCGTGTACCGCCGGATGCGCGCACATACCGGACGAGCCGCCCCCGTATCGCCAGGGGACCCGTTAACCAGCCATGACGGTCAGCAGTCGTGGCAAACCGGGTCCGGCCGCCCGGGGGACGCCCATCGCTGCCCCGCGGTCGGTGCAGAAGGCTGAAACGCATCGCGGGCGGACGACGGGATACCGGCGGCTCCTCTCCCGCGGGTCCTAGACGGGTACGCGCAACGGCGGGCCGGGTTCCACCCGCAGCCGGTTCGGAAAGAGGTTCAGCAGGGCGTACGCCAGTCAGTCGTCTGTGTACCGGCCCCCAGAAGGGCCGCTAAGCGGTGCTGCACAATTGACGCAGCCCTCGATCATCGCCTCACACATAAGGAACGCCATGTCCGCGCTCGACATCGAGATCGACGCCCTTGCCGGTGGTCCCGCCCAGCTCGCCCAGTACAAGGGCTCGGCCGTACTGATCGTCAACGTCGCGTCCCGCTGCGGTCTCACTCCGCAGTACGCAGCCCTGGAGCGACTGCAGCAGCATTACGCGCCGCGTGGCTTCACCGTCCTGGGGGTCCCGTGCAACCAGTTCATGGGCCAGGAGCCCGGCACCCCCGAAGAGATCGCCACCTTCTGCTCCACCACTTACGGCACCACCTTCCCAATGACGCAGAAGACGGACGTGAACGGCGACTCCCGTCACCCGCTGTACAGCGAACTGGTCGGCACAACCGATGCCGACGGCTACAGCGGCGACATCCGCTGGAACTTCGAGAAGTTCCTCATCGCCCCCGACGGCACCGTCGCCGCGCGCTTCGCCCCGCAGACGGAACCTGAGGCCGCCGAGGTGACGAAGGCCATCGAAGCCGTCCTGCCCAACTGACGGCCGTACGCGGGCACGCCATTCCCCTACACGTCGCACCGCACCAACTCGCCGCATCGACGAGACGCCTCATCAAGGCCACTGATCGAGACGGCTCACCGAGACGGCTCACCGAGACGGCTCACCGAGACGGCTCACCGAGACGGCTCACCTAAGGGCTCACCGAGACGCCACATCACCGTCCTATCGGCCCCGCCCCCGATACACCGCGCCGACTCCAGGCGACCAGTGGTCGGGGCAGGACCATGAGGCATGGGCCATCGGGCGGCGTACATGCGCTGGGCCGCGGCAGTTCTTGCGACCGCGGCCCTCGTCGCAATAGCCACCTGGGCCTGGTCCACCTACTCTCTGGGCGGCCTCAAGGACGTACTCACGGTCACCGGCTCGTTGATCGCCCTGCTCAGTCCGCTCTTCGCCTGGGCGTTGCGCCGTCGGCAGCACACCGCGCGGCACGAAAACCCGAGCAGCAGGTACGCGAGGACCTGCTGGCCCGGTACCTGACGGACGAGGCCGACCGCAGCCTACGGAATCCGCGCCCCCTGCCGGTGCAATACGCTCTTGGCGACCCGGCTCGCCAGACGGCTAATCGTCAGCACGACGGCCACGGCTGCCACGACAGCCATGACAGCCATGACAGCCACCGATGTAACCGCCCCTGCTGAAGCTGCCTCGGGGCGGATCGGGTGACGTAGCTGCTCCACGACCGCGCGACGACGCCATCCGTGGCCGGGCCGGCACCTGGAGCGTGGCGCCTCGGACACAGTGCCCGTTGACTGGCCTACCTGGCTCAGGCCTTGCTCGCCGTTCCAGGCCGCGCGCCATCGGTCAGCGGCTGAGCCGGTGCCGCCCTCACCAGCCCCCTCACCACACCACTGTCGCGGGCGCTGTCCCTCTGCGTAACGGGCCTGTGTTCTTCGGGCAGGCAGGTCCTCACTGAAGTGGCCGCTCGTTGACGGCAACCCTACTTCTTGAGGCTTTTCGTCCATTTACGCGATTGGGAGGCGCCCATCGCCAGGGTCACCAGTCCAATGCAGAACCACAGAAGGGACTCCAAGGTTGCCCCGACACCGGTTTCCCGGAAGTTCTGCTCGCTCCCTACCCAGGACTCTGCCGCATCAAGTTTCTCGCCGGCCGAGTAGTCGCTCGCGTTCTCGAGCGTTCCACTCCAGCCGTCGTTGTCGTCCCCGCCCCTTGGGACGAAGTCGCCACCGCACTCGTAATCAGAATTCTTGCCGCTGGGGTTGGTGTCGGTGCAGTAAGAGACCGTGAATGTACCGCGTGTGCCTACCAGACCGGTGGCCTGCACTCCCTGGATACCGTTGATGAGGACAGCTCCGGTGCCGACCAGCGTGAGCGCGATACCAAGCATCAGCCCGGCAACGCGCCAGCCCCATGCCGGCTTCCGCTCTTCCTGTCGCTTCTGACTCGACTCACGCGATATCGCACTGCTCATTCCAGCACCCTAGCGCCATGACCGAATAGGTTCGCCGGCTTGGCGGTCGTGGCGGTTGGATGGGCGGTGACGTCCGATCCGATTGCTGGAGGCGCGGCGGCCGAGCCGGTCCGTGTGCACGGACTGACCGACCAGGAGGGGAAAAAACTGCAGCAGACCGTGCGCCGCGGCAGCACCAACTCTGTGCGCTACCGGCATGCACTGGTGTTGCTGACCTCGGCCGACGGGAACCGTGTGCTGGCGACCGCCCAGCTGGTGCAGGCCGACGAGGACACCATCCGCGATGTGCCCCACTTCACCGAGAGGCCACCACCCGCCTCGATCGAGGCGCACTTCGGATCGCTGAGACAGTGCGCCATCGCCAACTGCAACCACCTCAACCGCCTCAACCACCACCGTGCCGGCCCAGGCCCCGCACGCCTACCTGCGTCGGCGCAACGCCAACGCCCGTCACCGCGACGTTCTGGCCGCTGAACGCCGTGAACGCACCCGCATCCAGCCGTACACGCATCCGCACCCGCTGCGACTGCCGCAGCGGCAGCGGCGGCAGCAGTGGCAGCAGCAGCGGCGGCAGCAGTGGCAGCGGCAGCGGCAGCGAGAAAGGCATCCGCTAGGGCGGACGCCCCTCGCCGCCGCGGCCTGACGTCGCTTCCTCAGCTGAGCGTTTCGACCGTCTTGGTCATCGGGCCTCCTGCGTCACCGGTGTTGAGCGTTCCCACCGGCTCGAACAACAGGATCGCGGTCTCCTCATCCGCCACCGGGCAGTGTGCGACCCCGCGGGGAACCACGAACAACTCGCCAGGTCCCAACACCACATCGCCACCGTTGAGCTGGATGGTGAGCCGCCCACTGATGACCAGGAACAGTTCATCGGTGTCCTCGTGAGCGTGCCAGACAAACTCCCCCTTCAGCTTGGCCAGCTTGACCTCGTAGTCGTTGAGGACCGCCACCTTTTTCTGCGTCCACAGCTCATTGAACTGCGAAAGCTTCTCAGCGAGGTTGACAGGAACAGCAGACGTGGACATACGGCATCCTTTCTCCAGACCGGCCACCGGGAGCGGCCTCTCAGGTCCTCCAGCCGGTGTCACGAGCCTGCCGCGCCCGGGCTCCGCCGGTCTTGTACGTTCCTGGCATGACCTCTGACCGACCCCACCCGTCCATCAGCGCCTGGAGGCCGCAGGTCCCCGGGATCGCCGAGGTTTTCCACGCACACTTCACCGACCACGCGTACCCGACCCACACCCATGACACGTGGGATCTGATGATCCTCGACGACGGCTCGGTGGACTTCGCGCTCGACCGCCACCGCCATGGAGCGGCCGGCAGCGCCAGTGTCCTGCTGCTGCCTCCCGGCGTCCCCCACGATGGTCGGACGGTCACCGCGTCCGGGTTCCGCAAGCGCAACCTTTACCTCGATGACTCCGTACTCCCGCAGCGTCTGGTCGGCAGTGCAGTGGATACCCCGGTCCTCAGTGACGGCCTGCTGCGGCGCCGGATCGGCCAGCTGCACGCCGCTCTCGCCCCTGCTGGAGATGGGCTCGAAGCCGAGTCCCGCCTCTCGTTCATCCGCGAACGACTCCACTTCCACCTCGCGGCGCTCCAGCCTCGCGCGCCGGGGCGTGAGGCACACCGGCTCGCCGCTGAGCTGCGGGACCTCCTGGACGCACGGATCCAGGCCGGCCTGTCCCTGCACGAGGCCGCGGCCACCCTGCATGCCCACCCCACCCACCTGATCCGCTGCTTCAAGCAGACTTACGGCCTTCCGCCGCACACCTACCTCACCGGCAAGCGCATCGAACAAGCACGTCGCCTTCTGCTCGACGGCCACCGACCCGCCGAGGTCGCCACGACCGTGGGATTCCACGACCAAGCCCACCTGAACCGACACTTCACGCGCCACGTAGGCACCACGCCCGCGCGCTACCAGCGCACTCGCACCGGTTCCTACGCAACTACTTCTTGAGCCCCAAGTTCGGGTGCTCACATCCGATCGACTCCTCAGCAGCCTTCGCCTCGCCGCTCTGGCGACGGAAGTCTGCTGGCAGCTGATGCGCAGCTGACGTGCCGCATCGGGGCCCTCCCCCCCCCGCATTCTGGGTTTCTCCAAGGCGTGTGAAGCGACCGGTCTGCCCTAAAGGCCGCCTCTTCCTGCCTTTCCGAACCTGGACGCAGCGATCACTCACCGGTACGACGGGAGGAGAACATCGCATCTCTCCATCGGAAGAGGCCCCTTGCGCGACCAAGACAACGCCAGGACGAACGGTGCCGATAGCGGCCGGAGTCCGGCCCGCCGGACCGCGGCGGGAGACCGGGCGCCTCTGCAAGGGGTGCCCGCCCTTCAGGCCGTCGTCGGGAACTCTGCCGTCGTACAGATGCTCCGCGATGCCGGACACCCCTGGGTGCGAACACAAACGCAGACACAAGCGCAGGAACAGCACCAGCACGGTCCCGGATGCGCTCATCGGCAGGCCGAGCAGCAGGCCGCCGTACAGCGCTCCGCCGTACAGCGCTCCGCCGTCCATGACGTGCTGCGCGCTCCTGGCCGCCCCCTCGACGACAGTACGCGCGGGGAGATGGAGAACCGGCTCGGCGCCGACTTCTCCGACGTGCGCATCCACAACGATGCCGCGGCCCGTGCGTCGGCCGCCGAGGTCGGCGCCCGCGCCTATACCTCCGGCAGCCATGTCGTCATCGGTGACGGCGGAAGCGACAAGCACACCCTCGCCCACGAGCTGACCCACGTCATCCAGCAGCGCCAGGGCCCGGTGGCGGGCACCGACAACGGGACCGGACTCAAGGTCTCCGACCCTTCCGACCGGTTCGAACGCGAGGCGGAGGCCAATGCGAGGCGGGTGATGAGCTCCGCTCCCGTGCAGCGGGCCGGTGGCCGTCAGGATGCGTCCCCAGGGTTCGCGCAGGACGTCGCAGCGTCCATGGTGCAGCGGGCGATGCGGATCGGGCCGCCTGGCCAGGCCCAACCCGAAACCGCTCAACAGCTGAGGGCGAATCCGCAAATCAGCCCCTTCATCGACAGGCACCCGTGGCTGGGCGCCCTCATTGACCAAGTGGCGGCGAGCCCGGTGGAGTACAACTTCCAGGACCCTCGTCACGTCGTCCTGTGGGTGGCCGGCCGGGAGGTCGCCGATCATCTTGTCGGCCTTGAGGCGGGCGCGGTCGGCAACGCGCGCGGCGGGACCGCTGACCCCGACCGTTTCGAGACGGCGAAGCGGATCCTGACTCAGGAGCAGCAGGCATACGCGACCGCCGGTGAGAGCGACGGCGGCGGCACGTACACACTCTTCGGCCAGAGTTACACCCTCACCAGACAGGGACAGGGGCACTACTACGCGACCAAGGTGGGCCGCAATGAGCCCGTGCTGTATCAGGAGCAGCTGTCGAGCGAGGCGCTGCGGGCCATCATCGACGCCGTCGATCAGGGCAGGAGGAACGGCGGCCGTCCGACGGGCGTGACGGAGCAGCAGGTCGACGAGTTCGTTTGCGCGTGCCTGGCTGAACCCTCCCGGTGGCAGGGGGAGCACGCGTTCAACATCTTCGCCGACCACGACCAGCCGCCGCAGCGGCTGACCGGCCAGGCCAAGGGCGCGCTGCCGATGACGACGGGCTCCACGTGGGAGCCGGCTCTCGTACAGCTCGGGCGCGAGACCCCCACACGTGCGGTGGCGTTCCTGAACACGGTGCCGTCTCTCCGCGGCGCGATCCAGAAGTCGTTGAAGAGGTCGACAGCGAGCCGGGAGGTATTTCTGCAGTCTGTGCGGGAGCACCTGTTCGGATAGACACCGGATAGGCATCGGATAGACACCGGATAGGCATCCGATAGGCATCGGGGGACAGCGGCCCGCCTCCGGGAAGCCGGCCTCTCGCCTGTACGAGGGCGTGGAGCGGCGGGCTTCCCGGAGCGGGGCGTAGGCTTGTCGACTCATGTCTACTCGTGCCGACTCAAGCCAGCTGCTTACGCGCCTCGGATTCGGTGGGGGCGGCCTGGGGCGAGCGAGGGCGGTTACGGCCGAGCAGCAGCGCCAGGAGGGCGGCAAGTGAGGTTGCCGTCACCCACCACATCGCGGCCTGGGTGCCGTGGGTGAACGTCTGGTGGAAGATCTGGGTGACGTCGTCGCCGCTCAGTGAGGTGTGCTGCCGCAGCAGGGTGAGTGCGTGTTCGGGGTCGGCGGCCACCTCGCGGGTCCAGTCGCCGGCCGGGATCTGGTGGTCGGCCAGTGCCGTGGTCAGCGCCGATTCGGACTGCTGGCGGTAGAGCACGATGCCGGCAGCCAGGCCGATGGCTCCGCCGAGGTTGTGGAACGTCCAGGAGGAGCCCACGACGTGGCCCGCCTGGCTCTCCGGTACCGAGGACAGCGCGGAGACGGTGGCCGGGCCGAGGATGAGAGCCCAGCCGAGGCCCATCGCCACCAGCGCGGTGCACAGCAGAACCAGGGAACTGTCGGGCTTCAGCTGTGCGAAGAGCACTCCCGATACCGTGAATGCGGTGAATCCGGCGACGAGGAGGCGGCGCGGGCCGTAGCGGTCGGTCAGCCGTCCGACGAACGGGGACAGAGCGGCCATCACGGCGGTGCACGGCAGCAGCAGGGCACCGGTCGCGTAGCCGCCGTAGCCCCGTACGTCGCTCAGGTACAGGGGCAGCAGGAACAGCACGGTCGCGTAGAAGCACGCCAGGGCGAAGTCGGAGACGATCGCGCCGAGGAACGCGCGGTGCCGGAAGAGACGGAAATCGATGATGGGGTCGGCGGCCCGGCGTTCCACCACGTAGAAGGCGGTGAGGGCGGCCGCCGCGAACGCCAGCAGCCCCAGTGTGCGGGGGTTGGACCAGCCCCAGGTGCCGCCGAGGGTGAAGGCGAGGACGACGGCCGGAATGGCGAGGCTGATGAGGATGAGGCCGGGCCAGTCCACCCCGGGCCCCCGTTGCTCGGCGCGGGACTCCTGGACGCTGAAGGCACAGATGGCCAGCGCGATCACGACGAGGGGAACGTTGAGCCAGAACACCCAGTACCAGCCCAGGGCGGAGACGATGACGCCGCCGAGCAGTGGGCCGATGGCCAGGCCGAAGCCGTTGACCCCGTACAGGGCGCCGATCGCCCGGCCACGCTGGGACCGGGGGAACGCGTTCTGCACGATGGCACCCGTGGAGGTGTACAGCACGGCGCCCGCCGCGCCCTGCAGGAAGCGGGCGGCGATCAGCCACCCGGTACTGGGGGCCAGGCCGGCCGCGAGCGAGGCCAGGCCGAAGACGAGGGTGCCGGCGAAGAGGACACGACGACGGCCGTAGGTGTCGGCGAGCCGGCCCATCGTCACCATGAACATCGACAGCGCGACGATGAACATGTTGACGATCAGCTGCAGGTCGGTCACCGAGGCACCGAGGTCGGACTGGATGCGGGGGGCTGCGGTGTTGACGATCGTCAGGTCGATGCAGCCGAGGAAGCTGATCAGGCCGACGCCGGTGAACGCCCACCATTTGCGGTTGTGGTCTGTGGTCACGCCTTCGTGTCCTCTGCGCTGGTCTTGACGGTGATGTGAAGGAGATGCAGATGCTGGTGATGGCGAACGGTTGACGGGTGGTTGGCGGTGGTGAACGGTTGACGGGCAGTTGACGGGCGGTTGTCGGTGGCGAACGGTTGACGGGCGGTTGGTGGTGGCGAACGGTTGAAGGTCAGGCGGCGGGCTCCGGGACGTTCGCCCGCTTCTTGAACCGCAAGGAAAGCCAGCCGCCTTTGCCGGGATAGTCATCGGTGACGAACAGCCGCTGCGTCTCGGCCATGGCGGCGGTCATCGGCTGCGGATAGATGACGTAGTCGTAACCGCGGTGCGCCCACAGCGGCATGATGATCGGGCATTCCTCGATCAGATAGGACAGGCACTTCTCGAAGGCCAGCTCGACGTCCGCATCCGGATCCCGCGAAGTGAGCCGTTCGATGAATCTGGCGATGGTGGCCTGTACCGCCTGCCGGTACCCTTCATCGTTCTCGTATGCGTACTCGATGCGTTTACGGAATGTGAAGTACTCGGGATCGTGCAGCGCCTGTCCCCAGCGGAGTACATCGTGCGGGACCGTGAGCCGACCGAGGATTTTCTCGTTGCGCTCAAGCCATTCGTCACCCTCCTGCAGAGCCTTGAAGTAGGCCTCTTCGACACTGATGTCGAGGTAATTGGTGCGTTGCAGGGTGTCGGCGACGGCGATGGTCAGGTGGGCGAATCCGCTGCGGTTGACCAGTTCTACGGTGGCCCGTAGCTTGTCGCCCTCGTGGTAGCGCTGCCCCACGCTCACCAGCAGTACCGCGCGCTTCCCCGTCAGGGTGAGCTGCTTGGCCGCCTGCCCGAAATTCGCCTTCGTACGGCCGTCCTCGGTGGAGTAGGTGTCCATGGCGGCATCAGCTCCACAGCGCCAGGGGGCGGTCGGGGCCGTAGTACCCCAGGAAGTGCCCGAGCGTGATCCGTGGTTCGTCACCGGAGGGGCGTACCGCGTGGATCTGGCGCGGGTTGAGCAGCAGCAGGTCGCCGGCGGACGGCTTGATGACCTCGACCGGCGGGCCGATCCTGTCGCGGTCGATGCCCCAGGTGCGGTCGCCCTTCAGGCCGTCGTAGACCTCCTCTCCCGGCTCGGTCCCCCATAGCTCCAACTCGCCGCCCTGCTCCGGAATATTGAGGTAGATGTTGACCGAGAGCTGAGCGGTCAGGCCGGCGGAGTAGCCGGGAGGCAGATTCCGCTCCAGGGCATCGGTATGAGGATTGAGGTCGACGTCCCTGTCCTGGTAGCGGCAGATTCCGATGAACGCCTTCCGCCCGTCGATGTGCAGCAGATTCGCTCCGGGCTGCCAGGTCTCTTCCAGAAGGAGCCGCAGCACATCGCTGGGCGAGGCGTACGGGGCGAACAGGTCACGCAGCCGGTGGATATTGCCGCGGGCCTCGGTGTGGTACCGCTCTCGCGAGGCCTCATCGCTGATCTCGGAGTACGCGAAGCCGATGCGCTTGAATTCTTCGGCCTGGCTCAAGCCACCTCTGTCCGGATGGTCCAGCAGCTGCGCGCGAGCCGAAGCGAGGGATTCCTTGTGAACGAATCCCGGTATGTGTACGGCCAGGTGCCTGCCCTCGACCACGCCCAGAATGTCGTCGTGGGACAGTTCCCGGGCGGTGGTCTGTCTTATCGCGGTCATGTCGCTCCCCCAGTGCGGGTCATGAATACCGCCGCTCCTCCGGGCGGTTGGCATGTAGTACACGGGAGACGCCACGACTCAAACAAGGTCTTTCATGGCGTGTTCATACAGTCCATAACTGCGTTCATACAGTTCACAATCCGTGGCGTGAACCACACCTCCGACTGGCCGAGAAGCAGCGCATGTCAGCCGACGGTCCCAGCTGCGAAGAAGCGGCAGACGGTTGTACCGGCAACACGATGCGGGGCCCTGCGCGCAGGGCCCCGCGTACAGGGCCCTGCGCGCTCCTGGGGCTGGCACCACCCCGCTCCCCACTCATGTTGATGGGACTCATGTTGATGGGACTCGTGCCGCTCATGGGGCCTGATCGCCCTCGATGAAGGCGGTGACCAGGCTGTGAGGCGCGTCGTCGCCGAGAAGGGACTCGTGGAGGTGGGTTCCTTCGGTGGCGGCTTCGGTGCTGCGGGGGAACATGGCCTGCTCGTACTCGGTGAGAGCGGCTTCGAGGTCGTCGGGGTGCGCGGCGATGGCCTTGCCGAGTTGGGCGCCGTCCAGCATGGCGAGGTTGGCGCCCTCGCCGTTCGGAGCCGAGAGGTGCGCGGCGTCGCCGAGCAGAGTCACCCCCGGCACCCGGTCCCACCGGTGCTCGACCGGCAGAGCATAGAGAGGACGCAGGATCGGCGCCGATTCGCTGTCGGTGATCAGCGCGGTGAGCTCCGGCGCCCAGCCGTCGAACTCTCGCGCGATCCGCGTGGTGGCCGCGGCGGCATCGGTGAAGTCGATCGCGGCGAACCAGTCCTGCGGCTCGGCCAGTCCCACGTAGGCGTGCAGAGTGTCGCCCCTTTCCCGGTGAGCGAAGATCTCCCTGCCCGGCGTGAGTGCCATCATCGATCCGCCGCCGACCGCTTTTGCTACGGCTGGGTGCCGGGTGTCGGCGTCGAACAGGTAGGTCTCGACGACCGACTTTCCGGTGTACTCGGGTACGGCGGTGGAAAGCAGCGGCCGGACGCGTGACCACGCGCCGTCCGCACCGACCAGCAGGCTGGTGACGACGGTGCTGCCGTCGGCGAACGTCACCTCGTGGCGCCCCTCGCCGAGGGTACGGGCGTCACTGACCTTGTGGTCCCACCGGACGGTGCCGGCCGGGAGCGAGTCGAGCAGAATCTGCCGCAGCTCGCCGCGCTGCACCTCGGGGCGTCCACCCGTACCGTCGTCGGCTTTGTCGAACAGGACGGTCCCGTCCCGGTCGAGGATGCGTATTGCCTGGCGGCCCTCCAGGATCAGGCTACGGAATTCGTCGATCAGGCCTGCCGCTTCGAGGGCCGGTTGGCCGTTGTAGTCATGGATGTCGAGCATCCCGCCCTGTGCGCGGGCCGTCGGTGAGGCCTCCGCTTCATAGACGGTGGCCGGGATGCCGTGTACGTGCAGGACGCGGGCGAGGGTCAGTCCGCCGAGTCCGGCGCCGATGATTGTTACGTCAGTGGTCATGGTGAATGGGGTTCCTTGCGTGTCGAACGCCTGCCGAGCGGGCACCCGGCAGGAACTCTGCCAAGCTGCCAGGCCCCGCCGACAAGCCGCCGACACCGCATCGACACCCCCGATATACGACCGACACCGAACACCGCGAATCAGCGGCCCCGGCGCCTACCCGCACGGCGCACCGACCACAGGAAGAGGGCCGCCGGGCACAGGAAGAGCTGGTCGCAGGAAGAGCCAGCCGCAGGAAGAGCCGGTCGCAGCAAGAGCCAGCCGCAGGAAGAGCCGGTCGCAGGAAGTGCCGGTCGCAGGAAGTGCCGGACGCAGGTAGTGCCGGTCGCAGGTAGTGCCGGTCGAACGGGTCCGGTGGCGGACCCGTTCCCCGTTCCCCGTTCCCCGTTCGTCTCGGACTCAGGCGCGGTGGCCGGTCATCCGAACTGGCCGGGCTGGTAGTCGCCGGCGGGCATCTGGAGCATGACATTGCCTCGGTTGAAGGCATTGATGACGGTGATGACGCCCACCAGGGCGGCGAGCTGGTCCTCGTCGTAGTGCTTGGCCGCGTTCGCCCATACCTTGTCCGGGACGCCTCCGGCCGCATCGGCGATGCGGGTGGCTTCCTCGGCCAGCTCCAGCGCCGCGCGCTCGGCCTCGGTGAACACCGTGGCCTCTCGCCAGGCAGCGACCAGGTTGAGGCGTTCCGCGGACTCTCCGGCGTGCACGGCGTCCTTGAAGTGCATGTCGGTGCAGAAACCGCAGCCGTTGATCTGGCTGGCGCGGAGCTTCACCAGCTCCTGCGTCGAGGCGGGCAGCGTCGAGTCCTCGAGCGCCTTGCCGGCGGCGATGAGGTGCTTGAAGACCTTGCCCAGGACCGGGCTGGTGAAGGGGTTCAGACGTGCTTCCATGATGTGCTCCCTTGCGCTGTTCGACGGTTACACACCTTTGACGGGGCAGCTCAGCCAGTTGTGACATGAGCTGCTGTGACGTATGTCTCTCCTGCTACATGCCACGCTCCGGTCTTCCGGCGGTTGCAAGGAGATCGTCCAGGACCTCCAGCGCCTGGGTCAGGCCGCTGGGGCGGTGGATGCCCGGGGTCGGGCGCGGTGGCCAGCCGGGGCCGACGGCGAGTACGGCTGGGTGGATGCGGGATCCCTTCAGACCGTGGCCGAGGCCACGCGCCAGGGAGAGCAGTGCGGGGTCGGCGGTGGGGCGGGTCTGCGACCACAGCACCACGGCGCGCGGACCGCACCTGCGCACGGCTTCGGCCAGTACGCCTATCGGTACCGCGGCGCCGAACATCCGCACCGGGACGCCACGGTCCCCCAGCACCGCGGTCAGTGCTTCCAGGGCCAGAGTGTGGGCCTCCCGGGCGACGCAGGCCAGCAGTACCGGACCACTGCCCGTCGCCGCGGCGGCGAATCCGGTGGAACGGCGTAGCGCCGTGGAGATGTGCCAGGCCAGCAGGTGTTCCGCCTCCACGTACCGTTCGCCGTGCGGGTCCTGGGAGCTGGCCCACTTGCGGCCGATGGCCCGTAGGGCGGGGGTGAGAACCCGTTCCCAGGCTCCGATCAGACCGTACTCGGCGAGCGTTCCGGCGAGCAGTTCCTCCAGCAGCGGAGCGTCGAGACGGACGGCGGCGCGGCCCAGGCCCCGGGCGCGGCGCCGGGCATCGGCGTCGTCGTGTGCCCTTTCCGTCCCCGGTGCGACGGCCTCCGGGTGCGGGAGTGCGGGACGGGCCTGCACCGGCAGCACTGGCGGCACTGGCAGCACCGGCGGGTCCTGCGGTACGTCCTCGGCGGGGCGGGCGCCCTCGACGGTACGGGCGAGTTCGGCGGTGCGAGCGCCCTCGACGGTACGGGCGCCCTCGACGGTACGGGCGAGTTCGGCGGCCTCCGCCGTCGGCACGCCGCGAGCGGTCAGTTCGCACATGCGCTCCAGTACGGCAATGTCCTGCTCGCTCCAGCGCCGGTGCCTGCCGTCCTCCCGACCGGACGGGCCGAGCCCGTAGCGCCGGTCCCATGAACGGAGGGTGGCGGGGGCGACGCCCAGGCGCAGCGCCACATCTCCGGTGGTCAGCCTGGCACGGCGCGGCAGTGGTGATGCGCTCTCCATGACCGCACCGTACGGGGCGCGGGCGTGGCGTGCCGCCCACTTCGCATCGTGCGTCGGACAGACGGTATGCGCACCGTACCCCCGCGCGTCAGCGAGGGGGCTTGTGCGGCAGCACGGGCGGGGTCTGGGCCCGTGCCGTCCGCCGCATGTGAGCCACCGCCCGGCCCGACGTGAGGGCCGGGCGGTGCGCGAACGCGGGGGGGGCTGCGATGCGCGTGTACTCCTTGCTGACCAGCAGCATGCGGTCGGCGGGCGGTGGACGCCAGTTGCATCGTTCGTGCCACGTTTACGCAAGGGGCGCGGTTGCGCGCGGTTGCCGCGCCGGAAGCTGCCGGCGGAGAGCGGCCACACGGGCGTACCTCGTAGCGAGCCACGCGGCCGTACGCCTGCGCGTGGCCATAATGCGCCGGGTAGGCACCCCCTTACCGTTCTTCACCAGGGGAACCCGGCGTGTCGGGCCGAACACAAGAGGTAACTTCATGTACGTCGGGGTGACATTGGGGGTCAAATGATGCAGTCGTGTGATCGGTGGCTGAATGAAGCCGTTCGTCTCACGGAGTTGATGCAGACCGATGGCGATGCCTACGACTACTTGCAGGAGTTCTGTCATCGCATCCGAGAGCTGCTGGACGTCCCCGCTGTGGGAGTCGTGTTCACGGAAGACAACGGCGCGCTGCAGTCTGCGGCCGCGGGAAAGGTGTCCGGGCATCTGTTAGAGGCCACGATGGCGACGGCACAGGAGCGGAGGGAAAACGGCCACCCCGCTCCCCTGCCTGTCCGGCCCCGATACGACATCGACCTGCGCGGGTACGACGGAGACTGCCCTCAGGCCATCGCCCGACTGCTGGCACTCGGGATCACCCGGGCCGCGGTTCTCCCACTGCCCGGCGAAGGCTGTGTCCGCGGCATCTGGCAAGTGTTCGGTCATGAAACGCTGCCGGGCGAACAAATGCTGCACAACGCTCAGCAGCTTGCCGACCTGACGATGACAGCACTTGACCAGTCACGTAGGCGTCAGTACTCCGACAAGCTGGCCGCGCAGCTCTCGGCGGCTCTTGCCAGCCGTGTCGTGATCGAACAGGCCAAGGGATTTCTGGCCAAGCGCTGGGACCTGACTCCTGACGACGCCTTCACTGCCCTCCGTGCCTACGCCCGTTCCAACCAGCGACGGCTCGTCGACGTGGCCGGCGACGTCATCAGTCGCCGCCTGCACCTGCCGCGCGGGCCGGTGCCTTGACCAGGGCACATCTACGGGGGGCCAGGGCCATCTGGCCGGGATGACCCCTCTGACCGGGGGACCATCTGACCGGGGGGCCATCTGACCGGGGCCCATCCGGCCGGGAGGCTCAGCCGGCCGGGCCAGTGGCCTGCGTTACGACAACACGGTCGCCGTCCGCTTCTCAGGCGCGGATGCGGCGGTATACCGAAGTGAGCAGCTGGTCCTTGGCGGGGCCTCGGACGGCCCAGCGCAGGTGCCACTCGTCCGGTGACAGGACGGTGAACGTGCCTTCGTAGCGGTCGGCGGCACACTGGTGCACAGCCGTCCAGCGGCCGCGGCGCAGGTCCAGCAGGTGAAACGGGCGGCCGTCAGCGAACGACACCTCGGCGGTACCGTCCGGGAGCGGCAGCATCCGCAGCGTCCGGCCGGCATTCCGCGTCGCACCGCCCCATTCCACGACGCCTTCCTCCACGTGCAGCCATTCGCCGTTCGTGTCCCCGACGTGGAATTGCGCCCGGCCGGTGAAGCTGCCGGTGTGCCCGCCGTCGGACAACTCACGTTCCACGCTCCAGCCACCTGCGAGATAGGCGAGCGCATCGGGTACGAAGTGGACAGTGGTGCGGGACGACGACATGGCTACAGTTTCTCACCGGTACTCGTCGGCGACCTGCCCGGCCTCCGGACGCGGGCAGTGGGAGTGGGCTCACCGCCCTGGCCACCTTGGGGCCGCATACGCGAGAGCCCCCCACCGGCGCGCGGCGCGGGGTTCTCGGTCCGGGAGGTGCCACGGTCCCGGGAGGTGCCACAGTCCCGGGAAGTGCCACGTTCCGGGAAGTGCCACAGTCCCGGGATGTAGCACGGTTCCGGGAAGTGCCATGGTTCCGGGAAGTGCCACGGTTGCTACGAGTCCGTGGGCTCCGTGGGAATCAGGGCGATGGCTCCGGCGGGGCAGAGGCCGGCGGCCATCCGGGCGGCGGCCCGGTGCTCGGGGGCCGGCTCGGGGTGCAGGAGCACCGTCAGGCCTTCCTCGTCGTCCTGGTCAAAGACCTCGGGAGCCGTCAGGGCGCACATTCCGGCGCCGACGCAGCGCTCACGGTCGACGCTGAGACGCAGCGGCTCTCGTACGTCGTTCATGGCTACTCCCCGTTCCAGGGGGCGGGGTCCCAGGTCACGGGCAGGCTGACCACTCCGTAGATGTTGGCGTGCTCGCGCAGCGGCACCTTCTCCGGCGGTACCGCGAGGCGCAGCCCGGGGAAACGGGCGAAGAGCGCCGGGAACGCCACGGTCATCTCGACGCGGGCGAGCTGCTGGCCGAGGCACTGGTGGGCGCCGTGCCCGAAGGCGACGTGTCCGGTGGCCTTGCGGTGGATGTCGAACCGGTCCGGGTCGGGGAACTTGTGCGGGTCGCGGTTGGCGGCCTGCACGGACACCGTGACCGTCTCGCCCGCCTTGATGAGCTGTCCCTCCACCTCGACATCCTCGAGCGCTGCCCGCGGGATGGGGTCGGCCACGCTGAGGTAGCGCAGCAGCTCCTCGACGGTCTGCTCGGCGAGGCCCGGGTCGGCGCGCAGGGCTTCGAGCTGGTCGGGGTTGCTCAGCAGGGCGAAGGTGCCGAGCCCCAGCATGTTCGCGGTGGTGTCGAGCCCGGCGGCAAGCAGCACTCCGCCGACTCCGGTCAGCTCCTCATCCGTGAGGTCGGAGGTGGTGAGATCACTGAGCAGGTCGTCGGTGGGTTCGGCGCGCTTGGCGGCCACGAGTTCGCCGATGAAGTGGTGGACGGCCGTGTACGCCTCGGCCCTCGCTGCCACATCCGTGGCCTGGTCGAAGAGGGTCGCCACATGCTCCTGGAAGCGGTCCCGGTCGGCGTAGGACACACCGAGCAGCTCACAGATCATGAGTGCGGGCACCGGCCGCGCGAACGCCTCCACCAGATCGACGACGGGTCCGTCCTGCTCCATGGCGTCCAGACACTCAGCGGTGAACTGCTCCACACGCTCGGCGAGTTGACGCATCCTGCGGACGGTGAACTTACCGGTGAGCAGCCGCCGGAAGCGGGTGTGCTCGGGGGCGTCGAGACCGAGGAAGTCACCGACCGGTGCCGGTGGTATCTCCGTCATTTCCCCTAGGGCCGGCATCGGTACCGGCATGTGCATGAGCTCGTAGCGGGAGCTGAAGCGCGGGTCGGACAAGACCGCGCGGGCCGCGGCGTGTCCGGTGGCCAGCCAGCCCACGTGCCCGTCGGGGTAGCGCAGGCGGCGCACTGGCCGGTCGCTGAGGGCGGTGAGGCCGGCGGGCGGATCGAAGGGGCAGCCGGTGTGACGGTCGGCGGGCAGGATCGGCGGCTCGTCGGCAGTGGGGTCGGCCGTCGTGTCGTACGACATGGTGTCCTCCAGTGTGCGTTCGGGCGTGCTCAAGTGGCCTCATGCGGAAGTGGCCTCGTGCTCGAGTGGCCTCATGCTCAAGTGGCCTCATGCTCAAGTGACCTCATGCTCGAGTGGCCTTGTGCTCAAGTGGCCGGTGGTGCATGGAAGTTCCGGTGGTACGGCCGGGGCTACCGCTTGGCGCCGGCCTTGAAGGTGCGGCGCGCCCACACGTAACCGACGATGCTGAGGCCTACGCACCAGGCGAGGCCGATGACCGCGCTGCTGCCGATCCCGGTGCCGAGCCACAGGCCGCGCAGCGTCTCGATGATCGGTGTGAACGGCTGGTACTCGGCGAACCAGCGCAGACCGGTGGGCATCGACTCGGTCGGCACGATGGCACTGCCGATGAACGGCAGGAACGTCAGCGGCATCGGGATGTTGCTGGCCGTCTCGACGTTCTTGGCGACCAGGCCGATACCGGCGCAGAGCCAGGTCAGCGCCAGGGTGAGGAGGGCGAGCAGGCCGATCGCGGCGAGCCATTCGACGGGCGTGGCGTCGGGACGGAAGCCCGCGAGGAGCGCGACGCCGATGACGAGGGTGATGCTGATCATCGTCTGGATCACGCTGCCGACCACGTGGCCGGTGAGGAACGAGGCACGGGAGATCGGCATCGTACGGAAGCGGTTGACGATGCCTTCGGTCTTGTCGACGCAGACGCTGATCGCGGTGGTCAGGGCGCCGGACGTGGCGGCCATCAGGATGATGCCGGGCGCGAGGTAGTCGATGTACTCGCCACCGCCGGCGGCCGACGCTCCGATGCCGCTGCCCAGGGCGGTGCCGAAGGCGTAGTTGAACAGCAGCAGCATCATGATGGGCATGATGACGACGGTGAGGGTCAGGGACGGGTAGCGCAGGGCCTTCTTGAGGTTGCGCCGCAGCATCGTCCTGGAGTCTCTTGCGGCGTAGGACATGGTGGCCATCAGGCGTTCTCCTTGGATGACTCGGCGGTGCCGGGTAAGACGACGGTGTTGGACGAAGCGACGGTGTTGGGCGAAGCGACGGTGTCGGCGGGGCGGGGCCGGCCGGTGAGGGTCAGGAAGACGTCGTCGAGGTCGGGGGTGTGTACGGTGAGCGACTCGGCCTGGACGGCGGTGGACTCCAGCGTGTCGAGGACGGCCCGCAGGTTGGGGAGGGAACCGTCGCTGGGGATCTGCAGGGTGAGGGAGTCCTCGTCGCGCGTGGCGATGCCGAAGATGCTCGCGGCGGTGTCCAGGCCCTGGGCGTCGGCGAACCGTACCCGGATGTGACCGCCGGGGATGCGCTGCTTCAGCTCGTCGGCGGTGCCCTCGGCGATCAGCCTGCCGTGGTCCAGCACGGCTATGCGGTCGGCGAGTTGGTCGGCCTCTTCGAGGTACTGGGTGGTCAGGAAGATGGTCACGCCGTCGTCGGCGACGAGGTCCCGGATGATCTCCCACATGGTGCGGCGGCTGCGCGGGTCGAGCCCGGTGGTGGGCTCGTCGAGGAAGATGATGCGCGGATCGCCGACCAGGGTCATCGCCAGGTCGAGCTTGCGCCGCATACCGCCGGAGAAGGTGACGGCGGTCTTGCCCGCCACCTCGGACAGGTCGAAGCGGCGCAGCAGGTCCTTGGCCCGCCGCTTGCCTTCGCGCCGGTCGAGGTGGTGCAGGTCCGCCATGAGGAGCAGGTTCTCCTCGGCGGTCAGCAGGTTGTCGACGGCCGAGAACTGGCCGGTGACGCCGATCGCGGAGCGCACCGCGTCGGCGTCCCGGGTCAGATGGCGGCCCGCGACCCAGGCCTCGCCCGCGTCGGCGCCGATGAGGGTGGAGAGGATCTCCACCGTGGTGGTCTTGCCGGCGCCGTTGGGCCCGAGCAGCGCAAAGATGGTGCCTTCGGCGATGTTCAGGTCGATGCCGTCGAGCACGAGCTTGTCGCCGTAGGACTTGCGCAGTCCGGTGGCGGTGATCGCCGCTGCCGTCGCGTTCGCTGCGACAGCCGCGGTTTTCTGGAGGGCAGTCATACCGCTTTCCCTTCGGAGGTGAGGAGTTGGGGTACGCCCGGTGGTAAGCCGCGGCGCCCGGCTCGGGGCGCGCACCGTCAGGCGCGGCGGATGATGATGTCGCCGCCCGAGGTCCGGGCGTGCACCTCGACGGTCTCGTCGGAGTCCGCGGGGCCGGCGGCGGAGCCGAGCGAATTGCGTACCGTGCCGTACTTGGTGTGCACGTCGAGCCAGGCGGCGGTGCCCTCGTGGATGCCCACTTCGAGTTCGCCGACGGAGGTGTGCAGGTCGATGCGGCCGCGGGTGACGTCGCCGACGCGGATGGCGCCGACGGAGGACTTCGCGTCGACCTCGGCGTGGGCGACGCCGACCTCGATCCCGCCTTGGGCGGACTTGGCGTTGACACTGCCGTGCGCGATGCCGACGGAAATGGCGCCGTTGGCCGCGTTGGCCTTCAGGACGCCGGTGACCTCGCCGATCTCGGTCGCGCCGAGGCCGTTCTTGACGGTCGCCGAGCCGGTGACCGTGCCGACCTCGATCGGGCCCGCGCCGATGACTTCGACGTCCCCGGTCGAGCGGGTCAGGCGGATGTCACCGAGGTCGGTCTTGAGGTTGCCGCCGGCCACCTCGTCGACCTGGAGGTCGCCGAGCGAGGTCTTGAGCGTGACTTCCCCGAAGCGGCCTTCGCAGTGGATGCTGCCCATGCCCGTGGTGCCCCGGATTTCCGAACCCGCGGGCAGTTCGATGCTCACCTCGATGGAGCCCGGCTTGCCGAACGGGGACCGCCTCTTGGGCGTCTTGACCGTGAGGCGGCCGTCCGAGCAGGTGACCTGGGTCTGCTGTACGGCGCGTACGTCGTTGTCGTCGGAACCGTTGCTCGGCAGCACCTCCACGACCGTGTCGGTGCGCTTGCCCGCGGTGATGCGTGCGGTGCCGGCAGCCAGCTCAAGGGTTGCGGAGATCGGTTCGGGGGTCTCGAAAGTTGGCATGACTGTCCCGTCCTCTTGGCTTCGGTAAGTGAACCCGCTGGTGAGGCGGGTGATGAGTGTCGTCGGCGGGATGGGTCGGCGATCCGTCGGTGAAGGGAAGGTGAGTGCGGTGGCGCCGTGGTGCGGTGGTGCAGTGGCGTCGTGGTGCGGTGGTGCGGTGGTGCGGTGGCGCCGCGGTGCAGTAGTGCAGTGGCGCCGTGGAATGAAGCTGGCGTGGTGGTGCGGTGGAATGAAGCTGGCGTGGTGGGGCTGGGGGCGGTGGTCCGGCGGCTCTAGCGGACCCAGCCGGTGAAGCCCCGGCTACCCGAGTCCTTGCCGCGACCCGACGGGCTTGCACGACGCTCACCGCCGTCGAGGGCAGTGGAAACGGCCCGCACCAGCCAGGCGTTGACCGACAGGCCCTCCGCCGCCGCAGCACTCTCGGCTCGGGCCTTGAGGTGGGCGGGCAGACGGAAGTTGATCCGCGCCATGGCGCCGTCGTCGGCGTCCGCGGGCGGGGGCGGTGGTGCGGCGGCCGCGGCGGGTACCGTGACCGGCTCCTGCGCCCCTTGGAACGGCTCGGGGACGGGCGGCGCCGTCACCACGAACTCCGGGTCGAGTCCGCGCAGCCGTACGTCGACCGAGCCCGGCGCCAGCTCCCGCGTGACCTCGCCCATGGCGGCGGACAGTGCGTTGAGCAGGGTCAGCCGGGCGGCGGACTCCAGAGGGGCAGTGAGCCGGTCGGCGAGGGCGCGGGCATCGTCACCGCCGGCGTCCGCAGCGACGGCCAGCTGTTGCCGGAGGTTATCGACGTAGGGCGTGAGGTCCATGACGCCATCATGGCACACCGATGGCACCATGGCGAGCCATCTTGGCTCCTTTTTGGCGCGCACGCCTCTGAACTGCGTTTTCCCCTTTGAATTGATTCGCCATGGCGCCGTATGGAGAGCGATGCGCCCCACGACGGCGCCGCGGTGGCGCCACAGTGGCGCCGTCGAACAGCAGGCCGGGCGCCACCCCACCACCGGCCTGGCACCACGCATTGCGGGACCGGCCCCTACGGCCGACACCCCCCCTCCTCCCCCCACGGCCGACGCCTCCTGTGAGGACTCCGATGCCGCCGCCTGCCAGGAGTGGCGGCGCACAGCAGGCCCGGGGCTTGCGCGGCCATGCCGCCCATGAAAACCGTCAGATCAGGTCAGGAGGCCGCGCCAGCGGTCGGCCGACTCCATCATGTCCTGGATGACCCGTTCCAGGAACGTGCCACCCCTGGCCAGCCGCTGCCCCACGGGAGTGTCGAGTCCCAATGTCTCCGCCGCCGCCATCGCGGCCCGCGCCGCTTCGAGCGTCTGCCGCGAACTGATCGCGATCGAGTGGTACCAGGCCTCGTCGTCGACCACGTAGATGTCGCGGCGCCGCTGCGGATCGCGCTCACGACGGACATACCCCTGCTCCACCAGGAAGTTCACCGCCACGGAGACGGAAGCCGGGCTGACCTTCAGCCTGCGGGTCAGCTCGGCCGCGGTACGCCTGCCGTCCTCGGACAGCAACAGGTCGACGTGCACACGCGCCGTCATCCTCGGCAGCCCCGACCTGACCGCTGTTTCGATGATCTCCGCTTCCACCGCGCCGTCCGGCACTCCGGCCGCGCGTGGGGGTGCCGGTGTGCCACGCCGCGCCCGTTGGACCGTCGCCTGGTGCGCCTGCTGAGGCCGGTAGTCACCGGGGCCGCCGTTGCGTGCGACCTCCCGGCTGATCGTCGAGGTCGGCCGGCCGAGCCGCCTGGCGATCTCGGCGTACGAGAGCCCGTCGGCGAGTCCGGTCGCGATGCACTGGCGCTCCTGCTGGGTCAACCGTCCTCCTGGCATGCCGTCAGTATTGCTTTCGCCTCCATTCGTTGCAACGCAACGTTGCATTCGGCCTCAGCGTCATTGCATCAAATAACCGCCCTGTACCTGCAGTTTCGCGTTTTAGTCGATTGACGCAATTCTGAATGCAACGTAGCTTTCGAGGGACGCCAAACAAGTCCTGTCGTGAGATGAGGAAATGGCCATGGGGGAACCTCTCCACACCGTCACCGCGCTGCCGACGGAACGTCGGCCCGGCTGCCCCTTCGACCCGCCGGCAGAGCTGACAGACGCCCGCCGGCACGGCTCCATCAGCCGTTACACCCACCCCGGCCCCGCTGGGAAACCCGGCTGGCTGATCACCGGGTACGACCTGGTCAGGCAGGTCCTGGCCGACTCGCGGTTCAGCTCTCGCAAAGAGCTCCTGAACGTGGTCGACTTCGAGATTCCTCCGGCGCCGCCCGGCGAGTTCCTCCTCATGGACGACCCGGAGCACAGGCGCTACCGCAAGCCGCTGGCGGGCAAGTTCACCGTACGGCGGATGCGACTGCTCACCGAGCGCATCGAGCAGATCACCACCGACTGCCTGGACGCCATGGAGGAGGCCGGCCCGCCGGCCGACCTGGTGAGCGCGTTCGCCAAGCCCATCCCCGCCATCGTGATCTGTGAGCTGCTCGGGGTGCCGTACCAGGACCGGGGCTCCTTCCAGGAGCAGATCGAGTCGTTCATGAACGGGGAGACGAGCGACGAGGATCTGGAAGCGGCCTACACCGCGACCCAGAACTACTGCGCGGAGCTGGTGGCCGCCAAGCGCGCGAACCCCACCGACGACGTGCTCAGTGAACTCACCGACAGCGATCTGACCGATGAGGAGCTACAGGGGATCAGCCTGATCCTGCTGGCGGCCGGGCTCGACACCACCGCGAACATGCTGGCGCTGGGCACGTTCGCACTGCTGCAGAATCCGGCACAGCTCGCCGCACTGCGCGCCGATCCCGCGCTCATCGACCCGGCGGTGGAGGAGCTGCTGCGGTACCTGAGCGTCGCCAAGTCGTTCATGCGGACGGCGCTGGAGGACGTCGAGGTGGGCGGCCAGATCATCAAGGCCGGCACGACGGTCGTGCTGTCGTACAACACCGCCAACCGCGATCCCGAGCGGTTCGCCGATCCCCACGTGCTCGACCTCCGCAGGCAGGACGGCGGGCATCTGGCCTTCGGCCACGGCATCCACCAGTGCCTGGGCCAGCAGCTGGCCCGCGTGGAGATGCGGGTCGCGTTCTCCGCGCTGGTCAACCGCTTCCCCACGCTGCGCCTGGCCGTACCGGCCGAAGAGGTAGCCCTGCGCCCGGAGACCGCGGACATCTACGGGGTGAAGAGCCTCCCGGTGACCTGGGACGTGTAGCGACGAGTAGCTGGGGCGTCCGGTCGCCGCCTCGAAGGCAGGCGACCGGCCGCCCTCTTCGTCGTCATCACCTCGTCTTCGTCGTCATCACCTCGTCTTCGTCGTCATCGCCTCGTCATCACCTCATCAGCCCCGTCTCCCCATTGCCTGGTCATCGCCTCGTCTTGCCTCGTCACCGCCTCGTCTTGCCTGGTCATCGCCTCGTCTTGCCTCGTCATCGCCTTGGCCCGAAGGCGTCTCCGTCCTCGGACTCGTCTCGCAGTTGCTGTGCTCAGCGCTCGGCCGGGTGCCGGTGCGGTGGTGGGGAGCGGGCGTTCACCGAGGCGAGTGCCGACCAGGACCATGCGGATGGCCTGTTCGGCGGCGTCGGCCAGCAGCGTGGTGGCGCCGGCCATGGCCTCGTGCTGCGACATGGGGCCACAGCAGATGCAGGCGTACGCGTCGATCCCGGCCGTACGGGTCTCCGCGGCGCCGCGGCCGATGGTGCCGGCCAGCGCGATGACCTGTTTTCCCTGCCGTTTGGCGCGGCGGGCGACCTCGGCCGGGATCTTGCCGTGCGGAGTCTGGTGGTCCAGCGCTCCTTCCGCAGTGATGACCAGGTCGGCCGCGGCCAGCTGCGCGTCGAGTTCCGCGTACCCCGGAAGGGCGTCGAAACGGGGCAGCAGCCGGGCGCCGAGGGCGGCGGCCAGTCCTGCGCCCAGTCCGCCGGAGGCCCCTCCGCCCGGTGTGTGCCGTACGTCTGTGCCGCACCGGCGTTCCAGCAACTCGGCCCAGTGGTCCATGGCCGCAGCCAGTTCTTCCACCTGGACGTCCGTAGCACCTTTCTGCGGCCCGAAGACCCGGGCGACGCCGCGCTCGCCGGTCAGGACGTTGCACGGATTGCAGGCGACGAGTACCTCCGTACCGGCCAGGCGTACGTCCAGGCCGTCGAGGTCCAGGGTGGTGGCGCGGAGCAGGCCGCTGCCGCCCGCCGGAACGGGACGGCCGTCGGCGTCGAGTACGCGGGCGCCCAGCGCGGTCAGGGCGCCCGCGCCGCCGTCGCAGGTTCCCGAATCGCCGCAGCCGACCACGATCCGTTCGCAACGCTGGTCGAGGGCGGCACGGATCAGTTCCCCGACCCCGTAGGTGGTGGTGCGGCCGGGGTCCCGGGCGTCGTCGGGAACGAGTGCGAGTCCTGCCGCCGCGGCCATCTCGACGACCGCGGTCAGCGGGCCGGCACCGCCCAGGACGGCGATGTGCGAGGAGACGACGTCGCCAGTGGGCCCGGTGACCGTCACCGGCACCACGCGTCCGCCACTGGCGGCGGCCAGCGTACGGGCGGTGCCCTCGCCACCGTCGACCAGGGAGACGGCGGATGTGCAGGCGTCGGGGAGTACGCGCCGGATCCCGTCACTGATCGCCGCGCCGACCGCCTCGACGGACAGGCACTCCTTGAAGCCACTGGGGGCGACCAAAACACGCAAGAACATGAGCCTTTTCCGATTCCTCGGGCGGCGGCCCCGCGCGGGGCCGCCATGTCGTACACGCTGCGCGGTGTGCTCAGCGCAGGGGCAGGCCCAGCCAGGGCCAGATGGTCAGGGCGCAGCCGATGGTCACCGCGGCGGTGACGGGACCGAGCCAGGCCGACAGGCGCAGGAGGTCCCGTTCGCCGAAGACCGGGGTGTGGCCGCTCTGGGCGAACAGGGCGAGGGGCTTGGCCGAAGCGACGGTGGTGTGGCAGAACCCGGCGGCGGCGGTCGAGGCGAAGGCCAGCGCGGCAGGTTGCAGGCCCGCGGTCGAAGCCAGCGGGATGACCAGCGGCACCAGCACCGACGAACGCGCCGAACGTGACTGGAGCACCAGATGGGAGGCCGTGCTGACCACGACGACGGCCAGCAGGATCACGCCCGGGCCGGTGGCGGCGGGGAAGACCAGGGAGGTGAGCCAGTGTGCCGCTCCGGAGGAGGCCAGGGCGCCGCCCAGCACGGTCGTGGTCACCATGAACAGCAGCAAGGACCATGGCACCGCATCGAGGGCTGCCGACATGTTGATGGTGCCCCACCTCGGCGCGGTGATCAGGACCGCACCGCCCAGTGCCGTGATGGCGGGCGGGACGCCGTGCAGGGACTCGGTGCACCACAGGGCCACCACCACGAGGAGCACCGCACCGGCCTTGGCCTCGTCACGCGTAAGCCGCCCGCGCCGCCCGGGCTGCAGCGGCTCCTGCTCACCCGCCACGGACTCGTCGCACGGCTGTCGCGATGCCCGCTCACCCACCACGGACTCGTCGCACGGCTGTCGCGATGCCCGCTCGCCCACCGCGTACTTGTCGCGCATAAGGGTCAACGGGGCGCGGCGTTCGTCCGGGTCGGTCATCGTGCGCAGCAGTCCCTCCGCCGCCAAGTGGGAGCAGATCAGTGCGAACGGTAGCCCCAGCACCAGCCAGCGCAGGTAGCCGATGCCGTCGCCCGTCGTGCCGGCCAGTAGCTGACTGGTGATCAGGTGGGCTCCCGCACCGGTCAGGGTGGCCATGGCGGAGAGCAGCACCACGGCGGGGAACAGCAGGGACAGTGCGCGTACGACCGTGACGCGCTCCTGCACCGAGGCGGCCAGCGCCGCGAAGACGGGAAGTACCAGGGCCGCCCGGCCCGCGGTGGCAGGAAGGGCGAAGGCCGTCAGTACCAGCGCTCCCGCCACCAGGTGGAACAGTTGCCGCACCGTACGGGCGCGGGTGCACAGGGCCAGGGCCGACCGGGCCGGGAGGCCCGTCGCGCCGACGCCCGCTGCCAGGACGAAGGCCGCGATCAGCAACCACACCGTCTCGTTCCCGAGCCCGGCGAAGAGCCGTTCCGGCGCCACGATTCCGGCGGCGACCAGCACCAGTACGGCGATCACACCGACGAAGGTGGCGTCGCCCCGGCCCGACACCCATGCCAGGGTGGCTCCGGTGAACACCGTCAGCGCGATCGCCCCCTGCGCGGGCGGGCCCGCGCCCGACCAGATGACGCCGAGCGCGGCAGTCACCGCTACCAGGACGCCTGCCCATGAGATGGCAGGCCACTGCTTCACCAGTCCGGACAGCGCCGTGGCGGCCCGGCCGGTGATCCTGGCCATCCACAACAACAGGCAACATGTCTGCCGGTACAGATACTCCACGGTGGAACTCCCTGGTCGGTCCCGGTGCGACGCCGAGCGGCGGTCGGCGGTCTGGGCCGGTCATGGCAGACGGGAACGGGGCCCGACGGGCCAGTCCTCCCGCGACGGCAGTGTCGGCGGACGGACAGGCGGGCGGGCGGCTCGGCCCGACTCGACAGCGCAGAGCCCGGCGCGCACGCGTGATGAAGGTCAGCGCGGTGCCGGCGACCGGCACTGCCGTGAGTACGGGCCCGAACGGTCCTCACCGGTACGGTTCATCTGGCCTCCAAAGGCAATCGGTGTCGATAACCCGACCATCACCACATCGGTGATCGTGACCAATCGTCCCCCGCTCCGGCCCCTGACGCCTCTCCGATTCACCCCAACGCCACGAATCCCCCTGCGCACCTTGCGGCGTGGCTCGCTTTGCCGAAGGCCCGAAGCCCACTCGCCTCCGTACCCCCGGCACCGGCAATCGGGTGACCGACGAAACACCGGACTCCCTGCCCACCTGCCACCGAGGCGCAGCCCCACGACGATGCGGCCGGCTGCAGCGATTCCGGCTCGCCTGTGCCGCGACTGCCCGTGCGCGGTGCGCCCCGACCGCGGTGGAGGGGCGAAGAGCTGTCGCAGTGCGGAAGGCACGGACGCGCGATGTGTGGCCCCTCAACCGGCGGGGGCCCGGAGGACACTCGAAGGCGCGCGTTGCTCAACCACACGTTGACCCAAGACATTAAGCGGGCGGCGCTCAGGGGAAGCAAACAACTGTCTCCGCGCTGTTAACAACCAACAGTTGTGCAGGGAGCCGGTGCGGGTGGCCGACGTGGATCTCACCGCCGTACGCACCTACGTCACGATCGTCGACACGGGACAGTTCCAGGAAGCAGCCATCGCCCTCGCGGTCACCCAGCTTCGCCTGCCCTTCTACTGCCCTCCGGCTGCCTGGGCTGCCTGGAGCCGGCGCGCGGCCCGTACGAGCGTGGCGTTGTCGGCTGCGAGGGAGCCGTCGGGCAGGGTCAGCACGTCCTCCAGGCCGATCCTCGTATCCAGCCCCAGCCGGGCGGCCGCCCGCAGTACCGGCCATGCCCCACCGTCTTCCCCATGCAGCAACATCGGAGTCGGCCGAACCCCACCCAGGCTCAACTCCGCCACCAGCGCAGCGGCAGTACGGTCGGCCGTAGCCGCGTCGGTGTCGGTGACTTCAGCGAGCACACGCAGCACCCGCCCAGGAAACGGTGAGGCGTGGAACCGGCGTGCCGCCTGCGTCCCCGAATAGATCCCTGCTTCGACACCGACTCCGCGCTCCAAGAGCGCCTCGGCCACCCGCTCGGCGCCGTCCTCGTGCCAGTTCACCGACGCATGGTCGGGCAGCGTGGTCCAAGAGCGCACCAGCGCCGCGCGTTCTGCCGGGTCCGGGACAGCCCACGCCCCGGTCGTCACCCCGATCCGTACACCGCACGGGACCGCGCCACGCACCGCGGTGACCGCCTGCGCGACCGTCTGCGGTGCGAGCGAATCGAGCCCCTCGGCGTCCTTCGGATGAAGGTGAATGTCTTCGGCCCCAGCGGCTACGGCCCGCGCGGCCTCCGCGGCCAGCTCGCTCGGCGAGATGGGCAGAGACCGGTGCTCCTCGCGTGTTCGCGCCCCGTTCAGACATACCTGCAGCATGGCCGCGACTATGCCAGCCACCACCGACAACGCCAGCGCGAACGCCTACGGCGTTGCCTGTGCGGGCGTCAGTGCCCACCAGTGGGCCAGTAGGGCTCAGACGAAGAAGGCATTCATGCCGGGGACGTCGGACAGGTAGGTCTCGATACTCGCGATCTTGCCGTCGCGCAGCCGGCAGACGGTGGACAGGTACTCGTCCAGTCGGACCTCGCCCCGGCGGGCGGTGTTGTGCAGGGAAAGGGCCATGTTCTCGCGGCTGACCAGAATGTGCAGCAGCTCGAAGTCGAGACCGTAGGAAGCAATTTTCTTCGCTCGCTCCACGACCGCATCGGCGCCTTCCGCCGTACCGGAGATGGTGTTGTCACCAGGAAGCGTCCAGGTGACGTCGTCGGTGAGCAGTGTCCGGATGCCGTCCCAGTCACCGGCGGCAAGGAAGGCGTAGAAGTTCCTGCCGAGCTCGTGGGCGGCTTCGTACTGGGGCATGGTTCCTCCTCAGGTCATAGGACTCAGGTCATGGAGCTCAGGTCATAGAGCTCAGGCCAGGGGCCACAGGCCACAGGTAGCACTTAAAGCAATGACCTCTGCTTTAAGCAGACTAGAGGGGTGCACCACTAAAGCACAAGTCTTTGCTTTAAGGTGGGAGGGTGTCCGCTAAAAGCAAAGACAGCCGCCCCGGCGGCCGGAGCGCCCGTGTACGCACTGCCGTGTACCAGGCGACGGTCGACCTGGTGCACGAAATCGGCGCCGACAAGGTGACCATCCCCGCGGTGGCGCGCCGCGCCGGCGTCAATCCCAGCTCGGTCTACCGCCGTTGGGGGACATCTTCTGCCCTCTTGGCGGACGTGGCCGCCCAGCGCAGGGAAGAGGCGAAGCCGGAACTGCTCGGTGATCTGCGAGAGGACCTCGAGCGGGCGGCGGTGTGGACTCTTACCGATCTGTCCCGGCCTGGAGGCGTGGCGTTCTTCCGTGCCGAAGTGGCACCGGACGTGGACGACCGCAGGGCCGGATTGCGCGAGTGCTTGCAACGGGTCAGCGCCCGGTTCCAGGCCGCTCTGGACGCCGCGGCCCGGCGAGGCGAGACGACACCCTCGCTGGAACGGGTGCTGGACCGCGTGGTCGCTCCTCTCTATTTCCGGGTGGTCTTCTCAATTCCAGGTACGAACGAGGAGTACGCACGAGCTCTGGTCACCGAGCTGTGCGGCTCAGAACCTGCCGCTCCTCGGGCTCCGGGCACCGACACGGATACGGATACGGGCACGGGCACGAGGACGACCACAGGCACGAGCACGGGCACGAGCACGAGGACGACCACAGGCACAGGCACAGGCACGGGCACGGGCACGGGTCAGCCCGCTGACGAGTAACCTCGCGCTGTTCACCTCGCCGGCCGCCCGTTACGGCGACGACCTCGCGATCATCTGGCCCGGCTCACCACCCCGACGTCGACACCGGGGCGACCGGCCACAACGGCTACCACGCCATGGCCTCCTCCATGGCCTCCTCCATGATCACCGGCCACTGGACCGAGGACGCTTACCAGCACGTCGGGAAATGGGTCCTGACCTCCTCCAATCCCGGCCGGCAAGATCCCTGACGGGCTCACCCGCGCCGAGGCCAACCGAATCGCCCGGGACGTGCAAGGCACAGCCGATGTCATGGCCACCACCGGCACCGAGTTCTTCCCCCGCGACGTCCGCCCTCCACCTCCAGCAGGTCCTGCACGACTCCCCCTGCTCGGAGGCTGAGCACCCGCTCCATCCGATCCGTCACACGAATGCCCGGCTGACCGTGCGGAGCGGGCGACGGGGCACTGGGCTGGGGATGCGGGGCGCAGGCCGCCTGTCACCGACACGCAGCGGGCGGACCCGTCTCGCCGGCCCTGCCCTGCTGCAGACGCCCGAAGTCGCAGCCGGGTGGGGCCGCAGCCACGCGGTGCGACGCCCCGGTCAACCTGAACACCGGCAGCAGGGGCAATTCCGCTATAGAGGTGTGATCGCCTTGACCCACTCGTCGACGCTGACGACATCCGCCCACTGCGGGAACAGTCGCTCGATGAGGACCCTGTGTACCTCCGGGTCGGTGTCCAGGCAGGCGTCGGAGAGGACGGTGAGGCCGAAGTCCAGGTCGTTCGCCTGGCACAGGGTGGACAGCACCACAGCGCTGGTGGCGATGCCGGTGAGCACGAGACTGTCGATACCGCGTGCCCTCAACACCACATCGAGGTCGCTACCCGAGAACGCGCTCGCCCGCCTTTTGGTGACCACCACGTCGCCCGGCCGGGGCGCGATCTCGGGGTGGATCTCGGTGCCTGGGGCGCCCTCGACGTAGAGACCGGCCTGTGCGATGGCGGCGAGTGCCCTGTTGCGCGTACCGGCTTCCGGGAAGCCGGGACGTAGCGCGATGACCACGTAGATCACGGGAATGTCCGCCGCCCGGGCCCCGTCGATCGCCCTGCGCAGGCGTGGCAGATATCCGGAGCCGTCGTCGGCGATGTCCACGATGGCCCGTTGGACGTCCATCACGAGAAGGGCGCTGCTCATACCGTCTCCTGTCGTCTTCAGGAACGAACTCAATTGGGTGTGGCTCCTCTCGAGGGGCGGCTCCCCCTGTGTGACCCGCGGATCGGAGTGCTCTCAAGTGATCGCGCCGGCCACCGGGGCGGCCGGCGCGAAGACCTACGGCCTCCACGTTGTCGATCTTCATGCGGAGCGCGAGCGTAACCTGCGGAGTTCCGGCAGCATCTCCGCGCCCCAGGTGTCACACCATGGGAACAGAAAGCCCTGGGGAAGGCAGGGGCCGACTGATAGCCGACTGCTGCGGCGATCGACTCGACCGGGTCTTGGGTCTTATGCAGGCGAACCGTCGCTAGGTGACCAGGCTCTGCCCGATGGCTGCCGGAAACCGGCGCGGGACAGGGTCGCCTGGAAAACGCCGAGAGCGAAAGCCAGCGTTGAGGGGGCCAACCGGATCACCCCCCCGTATACCTCCGAGCATCCCCGTCAGTGGGGCCAACTCAAGCCGGAAAGTGGAGCCACTATCAGCCGATAAAGCCAGTACATCGTCGTGGACGCGTACGACGACGAGATCGAGGCGGCTACCGCCTACCTGCGGGACCGGGCGCTGAACGACTGCAGTCCGCTGACAGTAAGCAGCTACGGCACGGGCCTTGTCCGTTGCGCCCCGGCATCACGCCACCAAGTCACTACATCAGCCACGCTGAAAACGCCTTGCACAGGATTGTTTCGGTGGGACAAGCGGAAGGGCCCGTCAGGTAGGTGACGGGCCCTTAGGGAAGATTGAGGCGGAGGAAGGGTGGTCAGCTGTTGATTCTGTTCCAGATTTCACCGTAAGCGGCGAGTTCGCTGAAACCTCCGTCGACCGGCAAGTCGATTCCGGTCACGAAGCTGGAGTCATCGCTTGCGAGGAAGAGTGCGGCCGAAGCCATCTCATCCGCGTCTGCCGCACGGCCGAGGGCAGTCATGCTTACGAGATTCTTGAACAGGGTGCTTCCCGAATCCATCATCGGGGTGTCGACCACGCCGGGGTGCATGGCATTGACCCGAATCCCCTTCGCGGCGAGATCGATGGCTGCGGACTTGGTCATCCCACGTACTCCCCACTTGGAGGAGGAGTATGCGGCGACCGGATGACCCATGATGCCTGCCGTGGACCCGATATTGATGATGCTTCCGCCGCCTGTTCGCTCCATCAACGGCGCGCAGGCCTGCATACCGAGGAACTGTCCCGTCAGATTGACGTCGAGGATGGTGTCCCACGCCTCGCGCGAAGTGGCGGTGAGTGAATGGCGGACGTTGGTCCCGGCGTTGTTGACGAGGATGTCGAGGTGGCCCGCCTCCGCTTCGATGTCACTGATCACCCGGTCCCATTGCACGGGGTCGGTGACATCGAGCACTTTGAAGTGAGCCTTGCCCCCAGCCCTGCGGATTTCCTGCGCAACCTTTTCGCCCTGCTCGGCGAGGAGATCGCACAGGTAGACGGTCGCGCCCTCGCGGGCGAACCGGCGTGCTTCGGCCTCGCCCTGGCCGCGGGCGCCTCCGGTGATGAGCGCGACCTTGCCTGCGAGCCGTGCACTCCCGCCGGGCGCCATGCGTCTGCGGTGCTCGCCGTCTGCTGCGGACGACTCCTGAACCGTGTCCACGGGATCGAGGAGGAGTGTCTCCACCCGTTCGATCTGCGACATGTCAAAGCCTGCCATGTCGCGCCGGAATCCTTCACTTTGCATGTAGTCGCGGATGACCGCGCGAGGATCGTCTCCGTCCTGGAAGCTGACCAGGGCAACGACGGCCTTGGGGTTGCCAGGCACCCGGGAGAACCCGTGTGTCACGACGTTGAACTCGGCCAGCGTCGCTATGTGAGCCTCCCACCGTGCCAGGTAATCAGGCACGGCGCACTCTGATGACAGATGGTACGTACGCTTTTGGTAAACAGACACTCTGTTTTCCTTTACCGCTCGCCCTGCTGGGCAGGGAGGGCTTCTCCTTGCAGCCGGTGTACGGGCCCGTCCTCACCGAGATCGCTCAGCATTAGGTGAAGGTGAGCGTTGGCCTGATCCAGATGCGTGCGGTCAACAGGGGCGAGCAGTCGCTCAATACTCGCGTTGACACGAAGAGTCGCCTCACGCGCCAACGCCATTCCCTTACCTGTGATGCGGATCATGCGGCCTCGCCGGTCCGAGGGCTCAGATTGCCGTTCGACGTATTCCTCACGCTGCAGTCGACGAAGGATGTTGCTCAGGCCGCCTGTGGTCAGCAGCAGGCCTTCCGAAAGCTCCCGCGGGCGAAGGCCGTCGGACTGCGCCGCGAGTGCGACGAGGACGTCGAACTCTGCGCGCGACAGGTGGCAGCTGCCCGCGGCCGACACGACGACCCTGTCCAGCAGCGAGTGCAGCCGTCCGATGTGCTGGGCGAACTCGACGACGGGGCCGGGGGGCGGCGGTACCTCGATGGGATCGAACACTCTTCGAGATTAACGCATCGAGAAAGCTTTCTCAATGCATGCGTGTGCAACCAATGTGACCGCGCGATGCCACGCCCTCGCAACCGGGGGGCGGTTTCCAGGCCCTTGCCCCTTCCCCGCCAGACGGTGAGGTGGGTCCGAGCAGACCTCAGCGCGCGTCGGACAGGGCCCTGAGGCACGGGCGTTGCCGCGTCATCGTTCGGCAGCAGGGCCGAGAGCTACACCGTTGCAGGGTGCGGAAGGGCGCACATCGCAACAGACCGAGGCACGGCTTCTATGGTCGAACAGCCGCGGCGGCGTCCTCCAGCCTCAACGACTCATGCCGATCCGCCGCCCGAGCCGCATGGGACAATCGCAACCGGTCTTGTGGGCAGGCCAAGACGTTCGACCTTTTCACCCAACGAGCAGCGGCAAGCGGCCCATTGATGCGGGCGTCGGCCTCCGCGCTCCACGTCACGGCCGCGGGCCAGGAAGCCACCATGGGGGGCGGCCCGCCGCATCTCCCTCCCACTCACGATGATCGCGCGGCCTGGGAAGACGCCGCGATCTTCCACCAACTCATACGCATCACGTCCGAGGACGCCCCCGCACCGCGCTCCTGGACACCCGTGCTCTGGTCCGCCCCGGCCACCACGGCCGCTTGTCGCCGCCCTTGCGCCCGACTGGCATCCCGGCCGGGCGACCGGGCTCGACGGCACGGTCTGGCCTAACGGGGTTGCACCGTATGGGCACTGCACACACCGCTAACTTCGAGGACGCCATACGCGCGGCAACCGACCGCGGCGGGGACACAGACAGCGTCGTCGCCGTGGCCAGAGGCCTTGTGGGGTGTGCTACGGACGTGCAGGCCGCGTCGCCCGCAGGCACGCTTCCCGTGGCCCCACGTGCCCGGACGCCCCTGCGGCCTGCTCTGGTTTCGGCCTTCTGCCACACTCCTTTCAGCCCGCGAACCCGGTCGCCCAGGAGTGGGCCGCCCTCGCAGCGACTGCCTCGGGCCGGGTTTCTCGAACGACGTGCCCGAGCCCGCCGCCGACGGCGAGCGCGGCGACGCCGTGGGCGATCGACCACAGTTCGGCAGCGCGCTCGGCTGGGAGTTCCTCGTTTGTGAACGGTGCGAGGGCAGCCTTGAGGAGCGCCTGGACGCGCTCGGTCTGCCGCAACAGTTCCGGGTGTGCGGACTTGTCGAGCCCGGCAGCGAACATCACCTCAAAACGGGCCGGATCCTCCTGCGCGAAGACGACGTAGGCCGCGGCAATCTGCGCCGCCCGCGCCGCGAGCCCCGGTTCCAGATCGAGGCCGGCGCAGCGCTGCTCCAGAGCGAGGAAGCCCGCCCGCGCCGCAGCGGCAAGCATCGCGTCACGGTCGGGGAAGTGCCGGTACGGTGCCGCGCTCGACACCCCGGCCCGCCGCGCCGCCTCGGCGACGCTGAAGCCTCGCGCGCCGCGCTCGCGGACCAGCTCCATGGTCGCCGCGAGCAGGGCGTTGCGCAGATCGCCGTGGTGGTAACCGTCGCGCGGCATGCCGCCTCCCGATGTTGCCGTCTCTTACATTCGCTCCTACGATAGATGTAAGAGCCTCTAACATTGAGAGGCCGTCTCAGGAGGGGACCTCATGCAGTACTCCCAGACCACCGCGCTCATCACCGGGGCCAGCTCCGGCATCGGCGCCGAGTTCGCCCGACAGCTCGCCAGGCGCGGCGCCGACCTCGTCCTCGTAGCCCGCCGGGCGGACGCCCTCCAGGCGCTCGCGCGCGAGATCCGCGCCGACACGGGTCGCACGGTCGAGACCATGACCGCGGATCTCGCGGCGGAGCGCGGCGGCCGCCTCCTCGGCGAGCGCATCCTCGAGCAGGGGATCCGGGTGGACACCGTCGTCAACTGCGCCGGAGTGGGTCTCACCAAGGCCTTCGAGGATTCCAGCGAGTCAGAGCTGCGCGGGCAGCTGCGTCTCGACGTCGAGGCGCTTGTCGAGCTCTGCCACGCCCTCCTGCCACAACTGCGTGAGTCCGGCCGCGGTGCGCTGGTGAACATCGGAAGCCTGACCGGGTATCTGCCGGTCCCCGGCATGGCGGTGTACGCCGCTGCCAAGGCGTTCGTGGTGCGGTTCACCGAGGCACTGGCGCACGAATTGCGCGGAGCCGGGCTCACCGTGCTCGCCGTCTCGCCGGGCCCGACACGCACCGGCTTCTACGCCGCATCCGGCACGGACGGCACGGGGACACGCTTTCAGTCCGCCGAGGAGGTCGTCGCCGCCGCGCTTCGGGCGCTCGACCGCCGCCGGCCGCCCGTCAGCATCATCGCGGGCCGCGCGAACCGCTGGACGCGCCGCATCCTCGGTCTGCTCCCGACGCGCGTCGTGCTGCGTCTCGCGGAATCAAGGCCAGCCACAGCGGCCTGACCGCGACCGCCGGGAGCGGGGCGGCCCGGGAGTCTGCTGCTCGTCGTCGTGGGCACGTTTCTCGTCGCTGGCGTTGCGGCCGCTGGCTGGCATGGCCCCCCAGCTCTGCAAAGCCTGTCGTGGGCGTTGTCGGCACCCTTGGCGGGGGCGGCCGCCGTGCTGGCGCCTGTGGTAGAGGCTACCGGCTGAAGAACATCGCGGGCGGACATACGACGGGCTCATCCCGTTCCCGCCAGGGTTCGCCCGCATGGAGCCCGCCGGGTGGTGGTTGTTCGGTGGTCTGCTGCCGCCGCGTCGGCGGCTTCCGTGGCGCTTCGGCGGCTGATGCTGTCGGACGGCTACCGCGTACGGGGGGGCGTCCCTGGGGAGCCCGGCTTCGATGCCGAACTCGCCCGCGTCCGCGCTGAGCTTGACGCGCCCAGCGACCAGCTCACCTTCGCAGCGCGCTGGGAGATCCTGGCAGCGCTCAGTGAACCCGTCGGCACGGCCTTCGAACTGGAGACGGCTGCGTTCCATCGGCCGGCCCCCACCGCGACGACCGCACCGCTCTTCTTCGCCGCGATCCAACGCCTCCGTGACCGCACGAAACGCGGAAGCCGGGGGAAACCCGTCCACGGCCCGCTGCTGGCGAACCTTCACCCTCAGCAGTCGCCACCCGCTGCTGGACACCTTTACGCCCCATCATCCCGAGCGCGTCGTCGAAGTACCCGTCGGCGACGGAGCGGGCGAGCACGAGATCGAGGGCCTCGTCGCCTCCGCATCCGCCTACACAATTCCCGTGCTGGTACGGGCTCGAGAAGGCTCCGCCCTGCACGACGCGACCTGGGGGCACATCACCGAGGACGACTACGCCGACCCACTTGAAGCAATGCTCGCGCGTACACTCCTCGGTCGACCGTAGACGCGTCCGCGAAATCCCGGATGACTCGCTGAGGATGGCGCGCACGCTCGTGGCCCCGCACTGCACCGGACGGGACGCCGCAATCGACGAACTGGCCAGCCCCATGGCGCGCGAGCCCTCTCGTTTATCAGCAGGGACCGGCATATGGACGACGACGCGGCGCGCGCTGCCGGCGACACGGCTCTGTCCACGCAGCAGGCGGCCGCGCTTTTGATCGGGCCGCCCTTCTTTTTGGTTCTGTCCGGGCACGACGTGAGCGACATCGACACCAAGGCTCTCGCGGACCACTTCATGCACGTTCTGGGTTCACCCTGAGCCGCACAGGCAACGGCAGCACCACCGGCAGCGTTCTCTCGCCCTGCCTCGGGCGTCTGCCAAATGCGCTCCCTGGGTTCCGGCTGCGGAGCCCTCGGCTCGCAAGAAAGTGATACCAGGACGGATTCTGCCGTTGTTCGTGATCTACGCCGGGCCGGTGGCTGCGACCACGTTCTCCGGCCCCCCGGCGGCTGAAGGGTGCCCCCGCGAACTGACAGTCTCCGCAACCGATGTGCCGCCCCGGCCGTTCTGCTAGCGGGACAGCCCCCCTGGACAACGGCCTTGCCCGACCGCGGCGCAAGCAGCCGTCTGCACCGTCACGCGGCGCCCCTGTCTGTGACGGAACGGAGCGATGAGAGCGCTTCATCGATCAGGCCGCGCAGCGGCCGCCTCTCTCCGGGCTGAATCCAGCGCTGCTCAGCCACCTGCTGAATGAGCATGCCGGCCCCTGCCGCCAGGAGCGCGGTGTCCGCGTCGAGGCCGCGGTCACGAAGGGCTTGGGCCATGGCGGCGGTAAGGGCCGCGCGTTTGGCTTCTTCCCGCTCCTGGAGCTCGGGGGTGGCCTCGATGATCGTCCGCCTGGGCGCGGCCGGCTCGCGGAATTCCTCCAGCACCTCGTCGGCGGCGGCACGCAGGGCCCGCACAACCATGTCGATGGGCCGCAGGTCGGCGGGGCTGGCGTGGATTTCACGGGCCAGGACCTGCTTCTGGGTTTCGGAGGTGCGGCCGAAGAGGACTTCGCGCTTGCTGGAGAAGTGGTTGAAGAAGGTGCGCTCGCTCAGGCCGGCGCGTGCAGCGATCTGCGCGACCGTCGTCTGGTCGTAGCCCTGCTCTGTGAAGAGGTCGAGGGCTGCATCGTGCAGGCGTCCTACGGCATTCGGCTCCCATCGCGGCATGCCCCCAAGATAGCGATTGCACTGACTGAAGTCACACCCTATGGTGATTGCAGGCACTGAAATAGCGGGGCTTGCGGCACATGGAGCCCCAGGAGGAGCTTGACCATGCGTGTTTTCCTCACCGGCGCGTCCGGGCACATCGCCTCCGCCCTTATCCCGGAGTTGAACGGCGCGGGTCACTCTGTCGTCGGCCTCGTCCGTTCCGATCAGGGTGCGGTGAAGGTCGAGAGTTTGGGCGCCGAGGTGCTCCGGGGTGATCTCTCAGACCTTGATGGCCTTGCGGCCGCGGCAGCGAAGGCCGACGGCGTCGTCCATCTCGCCTTCGACCACCAGCGTCAGAGCGGTGGTGACCTCGAAGGAGCGGTGAGTGCCGATCTCGCCGCCGTGCAGGTGATGGGCGCGGCACTCGCCGGATCGGGTAAACCCTTCGTGGGGACGAACGCGACCGGCGGCATTGCCTTGGCAGGCTTCCGCGGCGTCCTCACGGAGGACACCTCGCTGGCTGGCGGGCTCCGCATCGACGCGGAAAACGTAGTCCTCGCCCTGGCTGAACAGGACGTGCGTGCGTCCGTGGTGCGCCTGCCTCCCGCCGTGCACGGCAACGGCAGGTACGGCTTCGTCTCCGGGCTCATCGAGACCGCACGGGCCGCCGGCAGCGCCGGATACCTGGGTGATGGGGGCAACCGATGGGGCGCCACCGCACTGGAAGACGCCAGCCGCGCCTACCGCCTTGCTCTTGAGTCAGCCACGGCCGGATCGCGCATCCACGCCGTCGCGGAGGCGGGCATTGCACTGCGCGACATCGCCGAGACCATCGGGCATCGGCTCGGCGTGCCCACCGCGGCGGTCACCGCCGAAGAGGCTGCGACGCGTTTCGGCTTCCTCGCCCCCTTCGTGAGCATGGACAACCCGGTTTCCAGCCGCAGCACGCGCGAGACGCTCGGCTGGGCTCCCAGCCGCCCCGGACTGATAGCCGCCTTGGAAAACGACCCCCTCCTCACGCCGTCACCCCGCTGAGAATCACAGAGAAAGCAGGAAAACATGTCCACCGTCCTGATCACCGGTGCAGGAACAGGCATAGGCAACCTCACCGCGCGGGCACTGGCCCGCGCCGGACACCGCGTCTACGCGAGCATGAGGGACACGGCCTCAGATCGAGCCGAGGAACTGCGCAGGCTCGCCACGGACGAACGCATCGACCTGCGCCCGATCGTCCTCGACGTCCAGTCCGAAGACTCCGCTCAGCAGGCGGTCGATACCATCCTTGAGGAAACCGGAGACCTAAACGTCGTCGTCCAGAACGCCGGCCACCTCGCCACCGGATACGTCGAGGCGTTCACCGCCGAGGACATCGCCCACCTCTTCGACGTCAACGTACTGGGCGCGCAGCGCGTCAACCGGGCGGTCCTTCCGCACTTCCGCGCGCGACGGTCCGGGACCCTTCTCTACGTCGGCAGCACCTCCGTACTCGACGTGCCCCCCTTCCTCGGCCCCTACGTCGCATCCAAGGCCGCCTTCGACGTGATGGCGCAGGCCACCCGTTACGAAGTCGCCCCGCTCGGCATCGAGTCCGTCATCGTGATGCCCGGCCCGTTCACCCGCGGTACCAACCACTTCCCGAACGCCAGCCGCGCCAGCGATGCGGCAGTGACCGAGGGTTACGCCGAACTGGAACCGTTCGTCGCACGGAATCTGCAGGCGACCAACAGCCTGTTCCCCGAGGGCGTCGACCCCGACCCGGTAGCGGTCGCAGACGAGATCACTCGCGTCCTCGCCCTGCCCTACGGGACACGTCCGTTCCGCACCGTGGTGGACTTCACCCGCTTCAGCGTGGACGACATCAACGAACTCAGCGCCTCCCACATCCGCCGGGCCATGCACCACATGGGCTACGAGCGGCTCCTCACCGTCGCACAGAGCTGAAGGACACCATGCACATCACTGGAAACACCCTCTTCATCCCCGGCGCCACCAGCGGTATCGGGCTCGCCCTGGCCCGGCGCTTCAAGGACCGCGGGAACACGGTCGTCATCGGTGGACGTCGCACCGAACTCCTGGAGGAGCTACGGGGAGAGGGATTCGGCGCCGTCCACATCGATACCGCAGACCCGAAGAGCATCACCCGGGCCGCCACTCAGGTGATCGCCGAGTATCCGGACCTTGACACCCTCATCAACATGGCGGGAATCATGGTTGCCGAGGATTGGCACACGGCCAAGGACTTCCTCTCCGTTGCCGAGGACACGGTCAACGTCAATCTTCTCGGCCCCATCCGGCTGATCGCCGCCTTCACCGAACAGCTTCAAAGCCGCCCCGCCGCAACCATCATCAACGTCTCCTCCGGCCTCGCCTCCGTCCCCCTGGCCCGCACAGCCACATACTCCGCGACCAAGGCCGCGATCCACGCCCTCTCCGAGGCAATCCGCGTCCAGTACGCCGACACATCCGTCCAGGTCATCGAGCTGGTGCCGCCAGTGGTCCGCACGGGCCTCGCCGACACCGCCCGCAACCCGCGCGCAATACCGCTCGATGACTTCGCAGACAACGTCATCGCGCTACTTGAGAGCCAGCCCGAAGCCCACGAGATCCTTGTTGACCAGGTCAAACTCCAGCGCTACGCCGAGCGGCGCGGGGACTACGAAAAGGTTTTCGGGCTTATCAACGGGCAGCAGTGACGCCCCCGGCACCCGGGCAGGCCACCGCGAGGACCAGGCACGAGACGGCCCTGCGGCCGTCGACGAGCACCGTGCAGGCACCGCACTGGCCCTGGTCGCAGCTTGGATGGACCGGCTCGCCCAGTACGCCATGGCGAAGGCGGGCCTCGCGGACGCGCTGCGCGAGGCGACGACCGCCCGCGGCGCCTTCAAGAGCGCGGTGTCGCTGACCGGGCGGCAGCCGCAACGACGTCACCCAGCTGCTGCCCCTGCTCGACAAGATCCCGTCCGTCGCGGGCCGGGTCGGCAGGCCGCGTCGGCGACCGGATGCTCTGCTGGCCGACCGCGGCTACGACCACGACATCTACCGCCGCCGGCTCTGTCAGCGCGGCATCCGGCCCGTGATCGCACGGCGGGGCGAGCCGCACGGCACCGGCCTGGGTACCTTCCGCTACGTCATCGAACGCACGATCGCCTGACTCCACGGCTTCCGCCGCCTGCGCATTCGTTGGGAACCACTCGACGACATCCCCGAAGCATTCCTCGGACTCGCCGTCTACGTGATCACCCACCGCTACGTCCAACGGCTTTGTTAGGGGTTGTATGGCCCGGCGATCTTTAGGAGGATTGGGAGAGCCAGTGCGTCGGGCCTGACGGTGCGGCGGGAAAAGCGGAGCACGACGGGTCGCATCCCTCCAAGCCTGCGCCACCATCCGCCAGGACTCAGCCTTCCGCTACCACTGGCTCAATCAGGGACAGCGTCTGGTTGTCCGCGTCCACGTGTGCGCGGACGCCAATGGGCAGCGGCAGGTTCGGCGAGGTATGACCGAAGTCGACCTGTGCGAGAACCGGGATGTCACGTCGGCCCAGCACATCGAGTACCACGTCGCGTAGATCTGCGCGCTGTCCTCTGCTCTCGTGAGGCGTGACCTCGGTCGGGATGCCCACCACCATGCCGACGATCCGGTCCAGCACACCGGCCAGCCGCAAGGTGTGCAGGTCATTCCAGATCCGCGAGACCGGCCGCTGCAGTTCCTCCCAGAACAGTACGGCGCCTTCGAATTGCTCGGTAGCTGGCGCGAATGGTGTCGCCTGCAGCAGGATCAGGCGGTTCAGCAGACCGCCGAACAGTGGTCCCTGCGCGCTGCCCGATCGCCACGTCTCCCAGGCCTCCTTCGCCGGCAGCTCACCCGGCGCCCCGGCCCTGGTGAGCACCCGGGTGTAGAGGTCGACGAGTTCGGCGCGCCGAGTCTCGTCGCCCAGCGTGTACCAATCGCCACCGAAACCGTGGGTGGCGATGTCGGCATGGAAGCCGACGAGGCCGGTTCGGGCGTACAACGCCATATGCAGCAGCGAGATATCGCTGTAGCCGATGATCGGCTTTGGGTCGGCCCGGATCGCGTCCAAATCGATCAGATCGAGATAGCCGATGGTCGCCTGTCCACCGGTATGCGCGACGATGGCCCGCACCTCCGGGTCCCGGAGCAGCGCATTGAGTTCGTCGGCCTGCTCCTGCGGTGTGCCCGATGCCCACCAGCGGTTCCGCGCCGGGTTGACCATCGCGCTGACCTGTACCCGAAAGCCCATCCGCTCGAGTATCGCCACACCGCGGGCAAGCAGCGGTTCCTCACCCGGCTCGAGCTGGCCCGAGGGCGCCGTGACGACCACCAGGTCGCCGGGGCGCAGCGCACGGGGCCGAAGGATCGCAGGCATTGGGTCCTCTTTCATGTTGATCAACGATCGCGACCAACAAGGACCGTGCCGCCGATATTCCGTCTCACCGGCGTGATCATGCTTTGCAACCCCGACTGCCCACGGGCCGCCTCCACGTAGTCAACTCAGGGCGCCAGGTGCTCGTGACGGGTTGGTCGCCCCCCAGTACTGCGGCCGGCATACCAAGAAGGATCTGCTCCAGGAGCTCACGCGGAGACGGGCCACCGGCGTAGCTCCCCCCTCGGCCTGCACTCGCAGGAAGGGTGCCGTCGCAATGACCGGATGCACTGCGGGACGCGGGTGTTTATCGGATCGGGGGTTCGGTCTTGGCTCGAACTTCGTCTTCGGTGACGCCAGGAGCGAGTTCGATAAGACGTAGACCGTATGGGGTGATGTCGAGTACGCAGAGGTCGGTGATGATGCGCTGGACGACTCCGCGGCCGGTGTAGGGCAGTGAGCACTCTTCTACGATCTTGTAACTGCCGTCGCGGGCGACGTGTTCCATGAGGACGACGACCTTTTTCGCACCATGGACCAGGTCCATCGCGCCGCCCATGCCCTTTACCATCTTGCCGGGGATCATCCAATTTGCGATGTCGCCGCGAGCCGAGACCTGCATGGCGCCGAGGATGGCGGCGTGAATCTTGCCTGCGCGGATCATTCCGAAGCTGGTTGCGGAGTCGAAGAAGCTGGCGCCCTGGCGGACAGTCACGGTCTCCTTGCCCGCGTTGATCAGATCGGGGTCGATGTCGTCCTCGGCGGGGTATGCACCAGTGCCGAGGATGCCGTTCTCGCTTTGCAGCACAAGCTCGACGTCGTCGGGCACATAGTTGGGGACGAGGGTGGGCAGCCCGATGCCGAGGTTGACGTAGTCGCCGTCGGTGAGCTCCGTCGCGGCCCGGGCGGCCATCTGCTCACGGGTCCAAGCCATCAGAGATCTCCCTTGTTGCTTTTGGTAGGCGCTATGGCGCGGGGCGCGCGCTGCGATCGCGAACCGGTGCTGAGGATTGATGCCGCCCCCTCTTGGGGCCGACCGGTCAGCGGAAGCAATGCCGTTCGTGTGGCCGAGGAAGACGATCCTGGGCCGGCGGGCGGCAGCCAGAGTTTGTCATCGAAGCCCGCCGTGTCAGGCCCCGGCAGCGCGAGCGGGGCGCGTACGGTCCGTTTCTCGATCCGCTTGTCGGCGGCCTGTTCCGGGGTGAGCGGGAGGACGCGGTGGACGTAGACGCCGGGCAGGTGAACGTCGTTCGGCAGGATCTCGCCGGGTTCGACCAGACGCTCGACCTCGGCGATCGTGATTCGTCCCGCCATCGCGGCGAGCGGGTTGAAGTTGCGCGCAGCATCCTTGAAGACGAGGTTGCCGTGGCGGTCGCCCTTCCAAGCACGAACCAGGCCGAAGTCGGCCGTGATGGCCTCCTCCAGTACGAAGTCCTGCTCGCCGTCCCTGGTTTTGAAGGTCATCGCCGGTTTCTGGGGTGACATCTTGACGATGTTCCCGGCGTCGTTGTAACGCCAGGGAAGGCCGCCGTCCGCGACGTGCGTGCCGACACCGGTGCGGGTGTAGAACGCGGCGATCCCGGAGCCGCCGGCGCGCATCCGCTCGGCAAGCGTGCCCTGCGGGGTGAGTTCGACCTCGAGTTCGCCGGCGAGGTACTGGCGGGCGAACTCCTTGTTCTCCCCGACGTAGGAGGCCACCACGCGCCGCAGTCGCCCGGCGGAGAGCAGCAGGCCCAGTCCCCAGTCGTCGACGCCGGCGTTGTTGGAGACCACTTCGAGATCGGTGGGACCGGCATCGTGGAGTGCCTGGATGAGTACGGAGGGGATGCCGCACAGGCCGAATCCGCCGACGGTCAGTGTGGCGCCGTCCGGAATATCGGCCACGGCCGCGGCAGCAGAGTGGATCACCTTGTCCATGCCGTCCAGTCCACTGCCATGCCGGAGGGGTGGTCAATGAGTGAGCGTGCATCCTGGCCTTATTGCTCACTGCCTGAGCGCAGCGGGACGGCACGCGTCCATTGAATGAACGCAGCACGCTACGCTGTCACCATGCCGGAGGGACCCAGCGTCACGCGCCGCATCGGCGCCGTCTTGCGCGCCCTCGCGGGCCGGGAACCGGCCGGCTCGACTACGACCGGCCTGGCCGCCTTGGTTGACCTGCCGCGGCCCACTGTTCATCGGCTGCTGACCGCTCTGGAGGCCGAGGGGATGGTCGAGCGCGACGGCGCCACCGCTGCCTGGCATCTAGGGCCTGAGTGTTTCCTGCTGGGCGCCGCGGCGACCGCTCGCCACGACATCGCGCCCGTCGCACGCAGCTCGGTCCTGCGTCTCGCCGACGAGACGCAGGAGAGCGCCTTCTTCTCCGTACGACGCGGCGAGGAGACGGTGTGCCTGCTGCGCGAGGACGGCAGCTTCCCTATCCGGTCCCACGTGCTCCACGAGGGCATCCGGTTCCCCCTCGGCGTCGCGTCCGCCGGACTGGCGATCCTTGCGTTCCTCCCCGAAGGGGACCGCTCCGCCTACCTGCGCTCGCTGCCGGCCTCCACGCCGCTGCCTGACGGGCACTCGGCGGCCGAGCTCGAAGCGCGCGTCGAGGAGACCCGCCGACGCGGCTTCGCCGTCAACCCCGGGTTGATCGTCCCCGGCAGCTGGGGGATCGGCGCGGCCGTATTCAACCGCCAGGGCGAGCCGCGTTGGGCGCTGAGCATCACCGGCATCGAGCAGCGGCTGGCCCCGCCGCGACAGGCCGAGTTGGGCGCCCTGCTGATGCGGGAGGCCCACGTGCTCTCTACGCGGATGGCCGGCCCGGCCCGCGGCTGACCCGGCCCGGTTCCTGCGCCGTACGATGCGGGGCATCGCCGCCGGGAACGACGAGGTGCTGCGGCGACAACCGACGCTCCTTCGGCGCTGAACGCCGTGGCCGCCATCCTGCGGCCGACACCCTCAGCCGGGGCGCCTGACGGTGGGCGCCCAGGGCTGGCAGAACCCCGGCACTGCCCCGGAACTGACAGAATGACCTGTCGTGGACACCGCTGAGCGCCTCTTCGAGATGCTGCTCGCCAGTGCCGACCGGGCGGACTTCGACGCCCTCCTCGAGGCCGGCACGGCCGAGGCGTTGGCGGCCGGTCTGGGCGAGGGGGAGCTGGCCAAGCTGCGCCGCCAGCACTCGCTGGCACTGCGCGTGCGCGAGCAGATGGCCCACCAGGCCAGCCGGGAGTCGGAGCTGTCGGCGCTGAACCAGACCGCCATCGACCTCAACGAGATCCGCGACCTCGACCGGATCCTTACGGCGATCGTGCAACGAGCCCGGCGGCTGCTCGGTGCCGACATGACCTACCTCTCGCTCAACGACGAGGAACACGGGGCGTCGTATATGAAGGTCACCGACGGTGCCCTGACGCCGGAATTCCGGCGCTTGCGACTACCGCTCGGCACCGGCCTGCTCGGGCTGGTGGCCCAGGACGGGGCACCGTACTTCACCGACGACTACCAGGCGGACGCCCGCTTTTTGCACCAGGGCGACATCGACGAGGCGGTGGCCGCCGAGCAGATTCAGGCCATCCTGGGCGTCCCGCTCATCGGCGCCGGGCGGGTGATCGGCGCCCTGCTTGCGGTGCACCGCCGCGTACGTCCCTTCCCGCCGCGCGAAGTGGCGCTGCTCGGCGCGTTCGCCGCCCACGCGGCGGTGGCGCTGGAGAGCGCGCGGCTCTTCGGCGAGGCCCGCGAGGCGCTGGCCGCGCTGGACACCGCCAACGAGCGGCTGCAGGCACAAAACGATGAGATCGCCAGGGCCGCTGCCGCGCACGACCGGCTGACCCACGTCCTGACCGAGGGCGGCGCCCTGGAGAAGCTCGCCGCGGTGCTGGCGACGACGCTGGGCGCCGACGTCGAGGTGTACGGCGAGGCCGACCAACTGCTCGCCCCGACAGCGCGCTCCGCGGCCGCGGACGTACGCACCGCGACGGCCCTGGCGCGCAATGCCGCCGGCTGTGTGCGGGTCACCGAGGGCACCTGGGCCGCCCGAGCCGCTGCGGCCGGCGAGCATCTTGGCACCCTCGTGGCGATGCGCGGGCACGACCTGACGGTGGCGGAGCAGCGCACGCTGGAGCGGGGCGCGGAGGTGGCGGCCATCGTGCTGCTGCTGCGGCGCACTGAGTTGGAGGCCGTCGGCCGGGCCCGTGGCGAGCTGCTCACCGACCTGCTGGCGCGGGAGCGCCTCGACCCGGCGCGGCTGCGCGACCTGGCGCGCCGCCAGGGCGTCGACCTCGACGCGCGGCTCGCCATCGCGATCGCCCGGCCGGCCGATGAGGCGGACCCTGGCCACCGTGCGCGCCGGGCGGCAACCCTCGCGGCCGAGGCCGAGCGTGGTACCGGGACTGCGTCATCGTTCTGGCCCCGCTCGCACCCGGCGATCTCGGCCGGCTCGTCACCCGGCGCCTGCCAGGCGCCACGGTCGGGCTCGCTGTGTGCGGTCGCGGCGCGGAGGGGGTCTCGAAGGGCTGGCGGGAGGCCGACCAGACGCTAAAAGCGTTGGTCGCCCTCGGCCGTCACGGTGAGGTCTGTGCCGCCCCCGATCTCGGCCTCACCCGCCTGCTGCTGGGGCACAACGGCGGATCTGAGCTGGAGGAGTTCCTCACCCGGACGCTGGGACCGTTGCTGGAGCACGAGGCCAAGCGCGGCACGGAGCTGATCGAGACCCTGCAGCACTGGTTCGCAACCGGGGGTTCTCTGGCCGAGACGGCGACCCGGATGCACGTCCACCCCAACACCATCGGCCAGCGGCTCGACCGGGTCGGCCGGCTGCTCGGCGCCACCTGGCGCAACCCCGAACGCAGAGTGGAGGTGCAGATAGCGCTGCGCCTGCACGCCCTGCGCGAGGGTGGGATCGAACCCATGCAATGACGCTTGAATATGGTCTCGGGCACACAGTCAGCGCCGTACGTTCCCCCTACGCTCTCGGCCATGGGACCACTTCAGAACACCCCGGAACTCAAGGGCCGCGTCGCCGTTGTCACGGGCGCGGCCAGCGGCGTCGGACGCGCCATCGCCGGGCGGCTGGCCGCTGACGGAGCCCGCGTCATTGCCCTGGACCTCGACCGGGCGGGAGCCGAGCGCGTCGCCGAAGAGGTCGGCGGGGAAGCGCATGCCGTCGACCTCAGCGATCCCGCGGCGATCGAGGAACTCGGCCTGCGGGACCGTGCTGTCGACATCCTGGTCAACTGTGCGGGCATTCAGCACGTTGCTCCGGTGGAGGAGTTCGAACCCGCGCGGTTCGAGCTGATCCACCGGCTCATGCTGCACGCTCCGTTCCTGCTCGCACGCGCCGTCTTGCCGGGGATGTATGAGCGGCACTGGGGCCGGCTGGTGCACGTGACGTCCGCTCATGGCCATCGCGCGTCCGCCTTCAAGTCGGCGTACGTAAGCGCCAAGCACGGCCTTGAGGGTCTGTCGAAAGTCCTCGCGGTCGAGGGGGCCGAGCGGGGGGTCACCAGCAACACCGTCGCGCCGGGGTACGTGCGTACCCCCCTGGTCGAAGGCCAGATCGCCGATCAGGCAGTGCGCCACGGGGTGCCCGAGGACGAAGTGGTACGCGATGTGCTGCTGGCCCGCACACCCGTGAAGCGGCTGATCGACCCCGAGGAAGTCGCTGGTGTCGTGGGCTTCCTGTGCGGCCCCGGCACCGACTCGATCAACGGCGCCTCCTATGTCCTCGACGGCGGCTGGACCGCGACCTTAGAGCCCTGTCCGCACCCCACCCGACCCGTACTGGAGGAGACCGATGACCAGCAGTGACGTCAGCAACCCCGAGACCGGGACAACGATCGACGCGGGGGGGGATAGCCACGAACGTGCATGACGTTGCGCCGGCCCATGGCCGGCCGGCGGGCACCGTCCTGCTGCTGCACGGGTCCGGGCCCGGGGCCACGGCGTGGGGCACGTGGCGTCTCACGATCCCCGCCCTGGCGAGCAGCCTGCGTGTCGTGGCCCCCGACATCCCTGGCTTCGGTGACACCCAGCGACCCGCCGACGGGGTCTACACCCCGTCGCGCTGGGTCGAGCATTTGGTCGCGCTGCTCGACAGCCTTGGGCTGGAGCAGGTCAGCGTCGTGGGGAACAGCTTCGGCGGCGCGCTGGCCCTCCGCCTGGCCACCGAGCACCCCGACCGTGTCGACAGGCTCGCCCTCATGGGCAGTGCCGGACTCTCGTTCCCCGTCACGCGGAGCCTGGGGAAGGTGTGGGGCTACCGGCCGTCGTTCGAGGCCATGCGCGGCCTGGTCGACGTGCTCGCCTACGACACCCCCCTCGTCACCGACGACCTGTTACGGCTGCGCTTCGAGGCGTCCACCCGTCCGGGGCGGCAGGAGGCGTATGAGCAGATGTTCCCCCACCCCCACCAGGAGGTGCTGGATCGCCTGGCGGTGCCGGAAGAACTCATCGCCGCGCTGCCACATGAGACGCTCATAATCCATGGCCGCGAGGACGCTGTAATCCCGCTGAGTTCGGCTTTCCGGCTCCTGGAACTAATTGGGCGCGCCGAGTTGCACGTTTTCGGACGGTGCGGCCACTGGACGCAGCTCGAGCACCCAGAGCGCTATAATTTCGTTCTCTCCAGCTTTTTGAACCGCTAACCGGTGCGCGGTGCGGCGATATCAAGGATGGTTCCTTCAGATAATTCCGGTTCGGTCGGAGACCTCCCATAGATAGTGGGCGCAGCGGCATCGCACGGACTGCCTGCTGCCATCTCGTCACGCGCCAGGACAAACAGGGCGAGATCCGCGGGCGCGCAGCCGGGTGGCGTCAACCTGCCCCGTCGGATCAGTAGATGCTGGCTGAGAGGTCCAGACCCAGTGCGCGGATCTTGCGGTACAAGGTGGAGCGCGCGATGCCGAGCGCCAGTGCCGCCTGGTGCTTGTTGCCTCCCGCCTCTCGCAGCGCCCGCACGATCGCCTGCGCCTCGATCTGTTCCAGCGCGGCCAGTTGGCGTCGCGCGGCGCGCGCGACGTACTCCGGCGGGAGGTCGGCGGTGCTGATCCGTCCGGCGGAGCGGCCCGTGAGCGTACGCCGCACCAATGCCCGCAGGGAGGTCAGGTTGCCCGGCCAGTCGAGCCGGGTCAGTGCCTGCACCGCCTCCGGGGACCATGTGGCGGGTGTGCCGCCGCGTGCCGCCTCCGCGGAGAAGCGGGCCAGCAGGTCAGGGAAGTCGTCGAGGCGCTCGCGCAGCGCAGGGACCTCAAGGACCAGCTCGAAGGAGTCGAGCAGCGCGTTGTGGGCAGCCGGCTCGCCGGCAGCGCTGCGTGCGGTCGCCAGCAGCCGGGCTGGCGGGGTGCGCCGTACCGCGGCCAGGGTCGTGAGTGCGGCCGAGGGCGAGAGCGAGTCGGCGTGGCGTACGACCAGGGCGATGTCAGGGCCGCTGAGCTGGGAGGCCAACAGGTTGCGCCAGCCGTCCTCGCCGAGTGCGAGGGCCTCGGCGGCGTCGACGACGCGGACGTCTGGCAGGTCCTGCAGGGCCTGCGCCACCGCCAGGCGGCCCGTGCCGGGCTCGCCCAGCACGAGCACGGCCTCGGGGCCGTTGCGCAAGGACGCCGCGCGGCGGCAGAGCGCTCTCCACTTCTCGCTGTGCCCGACCAGACCTGGCAGCACGGCCGGAGCGTCGTGGACGGATGAAGCGGCGGGGGCAGATCTGGGGCTTTCTACCGAGGCCTCGGTGGCGGCTCCGCAGGCGCCCTGCGCGAGCTCGGGCGCCGGCCGCTGCGCACGGGGGGTGGGGTCCTTGCGCAAGATCAGGATGGCGCCAGCATCGGCGTCGTCATGGGCCAGGGGGCGGCAGTCCACCTTGAGCACCTGGCCGTCGGGCAGGGTCAGACTGCTCGGGCCGCGGTTGCGTTCGCGCAGGCTGCGCCGGGCGTGCTCCCACAGCAGGGTCTGGTCGACGCCGCCGAGCAAGCGGGCCGCCGCCGCGTTGGTGATGATGGTCGTGACGTCGAGAGCGACGATCGGGTGGCGTATGTCGCGGTTGTAGGTCGTGTAGGCCTCGAAGAGCCGTTGCCCGCGCTGCGAGGCGCGGAGCAGCAGCGCCTCCTCAATGGCCCTCGCCAGTTCCGTGACCCACGAGAGCATGAGCGGGGTGGTGTCGGCGAGGCGGCAGATGAGCGAGACACTGCCCAGCAGGGCCCGGCGCACTGGATGGAAGATCGGGGCGCTGGCGCAGCTGTACTGCTTGAACAGTTCCGAGAAGTGCTCCGGCCCCCGGATCAGTACCGGGCTGCCGGTGAGCAATGTGACCAGCCCGGTCGTGCCGACCGTGGACTCGTCCATCATGAACCCGGCTGCCACGCCCTTGGCGTCCAGGCCGGCGGCCATCGCGGGGTCGCGTACCCAGCGCCGCAGCAGCCGGCCCTCGCGGTCGGTGAGCACCAGAGCGCATGCGCTCTGGTCGAGTGCGGCGACGCGCTTCTCGACGATCGGGGTGACGGTACGCGTGAGATAGCCGTCGAACTCCACCTCGGTCAGCGGAACCGGAGAGGCGGCCTCGGGCGCCAGGCCTTGCAAGCGCGAGCGGCGCCATGACTCGTACACCGTGGGGTGCAGGTCCGCCGCTGCTCCGACCTGTGCGTCCAGTGCGTTGGAGAAGACATCGTCGCGCGCCCTGCTGGCGGTGCGCAGCCAGTCATTCATCCCTTGGCCTCCTGACTCCCGCCTCCTGCAGGGTGGCGCGGCCGGCGGCTCAGACGCCGAGTGCCACCCCGGTTACGGCAATGTTACGTACGTCACTTGCCGTCGGAGTGTCGCGTAACGAGACACTCCGCAGCGTCCGGGCGGCTGCCGAGGAAGCGCACGGGCTCTTCCCGGGCCGCTCGCACCGTATGGAAGCGATCCGCATTGCGGTGATCGGGCGGCGGTACAGCGGTCGTCCGGCAGCAATCCCGAAAGCCCGAGACCGGTTGACGCATTTCGCTACAGACTGCCGTGGCGGCGGTCACATCCGTTTCAGAATGCGACAACTGGCAGTGCCAACAGCGTGGCAGGGTTCCAGGCATCGAAAACAGCGCGACATCGGAGCGACATCGGCTCGACATATCAGCCGGGTTCGCATTCCTTGTTCCACGAGAAGGGGACACCGCAATGATTCCGAGCTTCCAACTCCTGTTCCAGAACTCCGACCCGAACCAGAGCGACGCCGAGCTCTACCGCAAAGACCTCCACCTCGCCGACCTCGCGGAGCCGCTCGGCTTCTCGGCCATCTGGTGCGTGGAGCACCACTTCGACGCCGGGTACTCCATGTGTCCCGACAACATGCAGCTGCTGTCCTACCTCGCAGCCCGCACCACCTCGATCGAGCTCGTGCCGGCGGCCGTCATCCTGCCGTGGTGGACCCAGCCCGTCCGCGTCGCGGAGAAGGTCGCGATGCTCGACATCCTCGCGGGCGGCCGTGTCCGCCTCGGCCTGGGGCGGGGCCTGTCCCGCATGGAGTACGCCTCGCTCGGCATGGACATGAACGAGGCCCGCGAGCGGTTCGACGAGTCCGCCGAAATGGTGCTGCGCGCCCTCGACTCCGGCGTGATCTCAGGCGACGGCCCGTTGTTCCCGCAGCCCGAAGCCACGATCGCGCCCGCTCCGCCGCGCGGGTTCCGCGACCGCACGGTCTGCATCGCCATGTCGCCCGACTCGCTGGACGTGGCGGCCGAACTCGGCGCCGCCATGGCCACCTTCGTTCAGTTCCCGATCGAGAAGCACGCGCCGCTGATCGAGAACTACCGCGAGGCCTTCCGGCAGAAGCAGGGCCGTGAGGCGCCCGCGCCGACGCTGACCGAGTTCGTCTACTGCTCCGAGGACCCGGAGGAGGCCAAGCAGACCGCCACCGAGTACATCTCGCGCTACTTCACACAGGTCATGCGGCACTACGAGTTCGGCGGCACGCACTTCTCAGGGACCGCCGGCTATGAGTCCTACAGCGCGGTGGCCGAGATCATCCGCAACGCCGGCCAGGAGGCATCAGCCGCGGCATACGTGGACGCCCAGACCTGGGGCACACCCGAGCAGATCATCGAGAAGGTCAAGGCGCGCCGCGCCGTCATCGGCGACTACCACCTCAACTGCGCCTTCACCTACGCCGGCCTGCCGCACGACAAGGCCGAGGCGAGCATGCGCCTGTTCGCCGAGAAGGTCATCCCGGCCCTCAAGGAACTCTGATCCTCATGCCCAGTGTCGAGTCCGACGCCCTGCGTCTGCACTTCAACTCCTTCACCGAGCGGCTCGCCGCCAACCCGGACGCCGACCTCGCCACGATCCGTCGCATGCTCGACGAGCTGCAGGTGCGCAGCGCCGAGCCGACCCAGGTCACCTACGAGGAGGTGGTGGCCGGCGATCATCCGGCCATCCTCTGCACCCCGACCCAGCGCTCCGCGACCGGCGCCGTCCTCTACCTCCACGGTGGCGGCTTCATCGGCAGCTCGATGCACACGCACCGCAAGCTCGGCGGCCATCTGGCCCGCCTAACGGGAGCGCTCGTGCTGGTACTCGACTACCGGCTGGCGCCGGAGGCACAGTTCCCCGCCCCGCTCGATGACGCGGCTGCGGCGCTGAAGTGGCTGGAGGGCCAGGGGTACGCAAGGGAGAGAATCGCCCTTGCGGGCGACTCCGCCGGCGGAAACCTGGCCGTGTCCCTCGCACTCCGGCTCCGCGACGAAGGCGAACCCCGCGTTGCCGGCATCGTCGCCTTCTCCCCATGGCTCGACCTGGCGTGCGCCGGGGAGACGTTCGAGTCGAACGCCGCGAAGGACGCCTTCGTACAGCGCCCCGTCACCGAGAACATGGCGGCGCTGTACCTCGGCGACACCGCCGTCACCGACCCTGCGGCGAATCCGTTGCACGCCGATCTCACCGGGCTTCCGCCCCTCTTCGTCGCCTATGGCGACCAGGAGACGCTGCAGAGCGACAGCGAGCGGCTGGCCGATAAGGCGCGGGCCGCAGGCGTCGACGTCACCACCGAACTCGCGGAGGGAATGCAACACGTGTATGTCCTCATGGTCGGTCGGGCTCCCGAGGCGGACGCGGCTGTGGCCAACGCGGCCGCATGGCTGAGCTCCCTGTGGGGTGCGTCGTGAGCGCCGCGCTGCCGAACGAGCTCGCGCAACCAGTCGACACCAGCGACCTGCGCCGCGTCTTCGGGGCCTTCCCCAGCGGAGTGGTCTCGGTATGCGCGCTGGTCGAGGGAGAGCCAGTCGGCATGGTATTCAGCTCATTCACCTCCGTCTCCCTCGACCCGCCGCTGGTATCGGTCTGCGCCGCGCACAGCTCCGAGACCTGGCCCACCCTGCGCAGGGCCGCCCGGCTCGGGGTGAGTGTGCTCGGAATCTCACACGCCGACGCGGCGCGCAAGCTCTCCTCGCGGCAGGGCGACAGGTTCGCCGATCTTGAGATCGAGAGCAGCGAGGACGGGGCGCTGTTCCTCTCGGGCGCCCCTGCCTGGCTCGACTGCACGGTCGAAACCGAACTGCGGGGCGGAGACCACGATGTGGTTCTGCTCCGTGTGCAGCGGATGGCGACCTCGAGCGACACCGAGCCCCTGGTCTTCCACGGCTCGCGGTTTCACCGGCTCGACTCGCTGATCAGCCCGACCCGCGGCTGACCAGCGACCAGCGGGGACGCACATCCCCGCACATCCACTGACAACGGAGTCAGTGCCGCCGCGCGGCACGCGGAAGGAATGAACAAACATGTCGGAACTGACAACGGTCCTCTCGGGCCTGTCGTTCGCGGAATGCCCGCGGTGGCACGACGGACGTCTCTGGGTTTCGGACTTCTACACCAACCAGGTGCTCTCGGTGACCGCGGATGGCTCGGGCTTGCGCACCGAGCTCGAGGTGCCCCAGCAGCCGGGCGGCATCGGCTGGCTGCCCGACGGCCGTCTGCTGGTGGTCTCGGCGCAGGATCACCGCATACTGCGCCGGGAGTCGGACGGCGGCGTGGTGGTGCACGCCGACCTGGGCGAACACGTCCCCGGCAACCTCAACGACATGGTCGTCGACGACCACGGCCGGGCCTACGTCGGCAACTTCGGCTTCGACCTCGCCGGCGGAGCAAAGCCTGCCACCACCAGCCTGATCCGGGTCGATGCCAAAGGAGGCGTCGAACAGATCGCCGACGACCTGTGGTTCCCCAACGGCTCCGTCGTAACCGACGACGGCGTACTGCTGGTCAATGAGACCCTCGGCAACCGGGTCACCGCATTCGACATCGACGCCCACGGCGACCTGATAAACCGTCGCGTCTGGGCCGAGTTCGGCGCCGTGCCCTCGGGTGACGACATGGGCACGATGATCACCGGTGCGGACGTGGCCCCGGACGGCAGCTGCCTGGATGCTGAGGGCGCCCTGTGGATCGCGGACGCCCTGCACGGCAAGGCAATCCGGGTCCGCGAGGGCGGTGAGGTGATAGACGAAGTACAAGCCGACAGCGGTGTGTTCGCCTGCATGCTTGGCGGCGCGGACGGCCGGACCCTGTTCCTGTGCGCGGCACCCGACTTCGACCCGGCCGCACGCAGCGCCGCCCGGGAGTCGCAGGTGCTCGCAACGCGGGTCAGCGTGCCGCACGGCGGCCATCCGTAACAAGCACCTCGGCCTCGGGCGCCCCAGCCCATAAAGGCTAACGCCCAACCGGGGCCTCGCCGGTGAGCTCGTCTGAGGCCCCCATTTGGTTTGAGCGCCTCAGACGAGAGCCGCCTTGAAAGCCTCCGGGTCCGCGGAGGAGGACGCCCGTGCCATGGCGTGTCGTGCAGAGCTGCGGGCGCAGTTCTCCATGACCTTGGCCAAGTTGGCTGGCGCCAACGTTGCGATCCGGATGCTTCGAGTCCGCTGGCAGGTCACCCCGTCGTCAACTTTGGAGACGATCGGTCTCGCGGGCGCGGCTGGTGCGCAGCACCGGCGCGGGCGCGGCTGGTGCGCAGCACCGGGCCGCTCGACGGCTTCCTGGTCTGCGTCGCTACCGATCACTGACCGACCCATCGAACGTCGACCACCCTGCCGAGCGACAATCCGAGGAGCACTGATGTTCACCGCGATCGTGACCGACAATGACGAGTCCGGTTACCGCAGCGAGCTGCGCGAGTTGTCCGCGCACGACCTGCCCGCGGGCGACGTGACCGTCCGGGTCGCCTACAGCACCCTCAACTACAAGGACGGCCTGGCCATCACCGGCAAGGGACCCGTCGTGCGGCAGTTCCCGATGGTCCCCGGCATCGACCTCGCCGGGGTCGTCGAGTCGAGCGACCACCCGTCGTACTCCCCCGGTGACCGCGTCCTGCTCAACGGCTGGGGCGTCGGCGAGACCCACTGGGGCGGGCTCGCGCAGCTCGCCCGACTGCAGGGCGACTGGCTGGTGCCGTTGCCGGACGGCCTCAGCGAGCGGCAGGCGATGGCGATCGGCACGGCTGGCTACACAGCGATGCTCTGCCTCATGGCGCTGGAGCAGCACGGCCTGACGCCAGGCGACGGTGACGTGCTGGTGACGGGCGCCAACGGAGGGGTGGGCAGCTTCGCGATCTCGCTGCTGAGCCGCCACGGCTACTCGGTGATCGCGGGGACCGGCCGCCCGGAGGAGGGCGACTACCTGCGACAACTGGGGGCGACCAGCATCCTTGACCGCGCCGAGCTCTCCGAGCCGGGGCGTCCGCTTGCCAAGGAACGGTGGGTCGCGGCCATCGACTCTCTCGGCAGCCACACCCTCGCCAACGTCTGCGCCGGTACGAGGGCCGAGGGCGCCGTGGCGGCCTGCGGCATGGCGCAGGGCATGGACTTGCCGGCATCCGTGGCACCGTTCATCCTGCGCGGCGTGAGCCTGCTCGGCATCAACAGCGTCACCCAGCCCTACGACACGCGCGTCAAGGCCTGGCGCCGACTGAGCCGGGAGCTCAACCGCGCTCACCTCGAAGAGATCAGCCACGACATCGGACTCAGCCAGTCGATCGCGACCGCCGACGAACTGCTCGCCGGGCGGATCCGCGGCCGAGTGATCGTCGACGTGACCCACTGACCAGCAGCGGCGCTTGTCGTGGTCTCAGCAGGCCAGGGAAGCGACCGAGGCCGAGCTGATCACTTGGTGCACGTGTCGGCTAGCCAGCTACGAGTCACCCATATCTGTGGAGTTACGAACGGAGCCGTCTCACCCCACTACAGGCAAGCCGCAGAAGTTCAAGCTGCGTGCGCCGTACTGGGAGGTGCGGGAGCGGCAGGTCAACTCATTGCACCGTGGAGGAGGAGATCATGCAGAAAGCAGCGGATCCTCTGATCGTGGAGGGCGTCGTGGAGACAGGCGCCCAGCGGGGGCGGGAACTCGGCTTTCCAACTGCCAACCTGTCGCTGGCCGGCGATGCGGTCCGTGGTGACGGGGTCTGGGCAGGGCTCGTCCGACTGCTCGACGAACCCGACAGCTGGCCACGGGTCGCGGCTGTCTCGGTGGGTCGACGCCCTACCTTTTACGACAGACGTGGCCCACGCCTGCTCGAGGCGCACCTGCTCGACTTCCGAGGTGACCTCTACGGACGACCGATCAGGGTCGAGCTGTGCCAACGGCTCCGCCCCATGCGCGCCTTCGGCTCCGTCGAAGCCCTGGTACGCCAACTCGGGGACGACATCGCCGACGCAAGAGGCTGGGCCGCTGCCGCTGGCTTGGAGGCGCTCCAGCGGGATCGCGTCCATGTCGATCGGTGACGCGGTGGAAGGCGAGCATCACCCCCACCCTCCGCTTCGACCCGCGGCTGCCCCGCGGCATGAAGTCGTGGCGGTGGTCGTGACCTGGCGCGGCAAGATAGGGCTGTTCAAGCGCAGCGTCAACGTCTCTTCCGACGCTGGGCGCTGGCATTGCGTTACTGGCTTCTTGGATGACTCCGAAACATCACGTGAGGCGGCGCTCCGTGAGCTGGCCGAGGAAACGGGGCTCAAGATCGAGCACCTGGTCACACTAGACGAAGGGCCTGCGCTGGACCTGCCTGACAGCGAAGGAAGGACCTGGCGTGTGCACACCTTCCACGCCTCGACCGAGCAGCGCCGACTGACTCTCAACTGGGAACACGAGTGCTATCGCTGGGTGACCCCGTCACGGATGCGCCGTTTCGCCGGTCAGGTGACGTGGCTCCAACACGTTACCCAAGTGCTGCGGCTTTGAACTCGATTGCTCAATATGGAAAACCAGGCTGGTGATCCACATGGTCATCCACCCGTTGTGGTCCTTCACCCGTTCAGGAACTCCAACGTGACGCCAGCAACCAACTTCGGGGGGTAGCTCGCTTGCGGGAAAACTGATCTCGGTGCCGGGCGGCGGATAATTCTTGGGCTTTGATCCGAGATGAGCGCAGGATCTCGTCGTGGATTCTTTGAACGACACCAGTTGGGTGAGGAAAAGGGCAGATCTCGTGTCCTACGTCAGAAGGCTCAGCCAGGAAGCTGAGACCGCCTCCGGCGGTTGGGAGAACCAATCGCTGGACCACTACCTTGAAGCACTCAGCGCTTGGACCAATGACATGGACGGCTACTTCCGCAACTGAGGAGAACCGATCCCGGACCGCCCGGACTGGAGCTTGATCGCCAGCATGCTGAGGGCGGCCTGCTTCTACGAATGAAGACACAGTCTTCGATCTCCATATCGAGTGCCGTCGTCTGCGGGAAGTGCTGAACTGCACATTCATCGACGGGGGCTGTCGTCGAGCGGTCGTCCTTCTACCGTGGCGGTGGAGGAGGCGGTGGCGATGGTGTCGCTGGTCGAGGAGTTGCGGGCACGGGAGGCTGCGGCGCGGGCACGGGTGGAAGCCCTTGAGTCGCAGCTCGCGGAGTTGACGGGGCGGTTGGAGGCCGAGCGCGAGGTGTGGTCGCGGTTGCGGGTCACGTGCGAGACGGTGGCCCAGGTGACGGCGGAGATCTCCGCCCGGAACACCTTCGACACCACGGAGGCGGCGGAGTCGGTGAACGTCGCGCCCGTGCGGAAAGTGGGGGCGATCATGGTGCCGCACTGGCGAGAGGGACTGCCGGTGGACGTGCTGCCGGACGTGTACCGGGACATCGTCGAGGTGGTGGCGGACGCGTCGGGCCCCATGCAGGCCAAACAGATCGTGCCGAGATCGGCCTGCCGGCAGCCTCGGCGAAGGTCGAGGGGACACGGGGAAAGCTGAAACGGCTGGTGGAGCGGGGCTGGCTGACCGAGGACCAGCCCGGTCGGTTCTCCCTGGCTCACCGGCCGGCCGGGGAAAACACCGAACTCCCGGAACGATGAAGGCCCTTCTTCCTACCGTCGGAGGTACCACCCAAACCGAACAGCAGGAAGAAGAGCCACGATGGAACGCTACGACGCCATCGCTGCCTTCGCCGAGTTCGCTGCCGCTGTCAGGGCCTTCGACCGTCTCAAGAGTGACCTGGCCGGTCCACGGACGGCAGGGCTGGCCCATCACGAGCTGGAAGCATTGATCGAGGCACAGGGCCGCGAGATGCTGCGGTTGCTGTTCCAAGGCCATCTCGACCTGCGCGCCCGCCTCGAGCGCGAACGCATGGACCGTCCGCCGACCGCCGCGGACGGGCTGGTGCGGCCGTATCGGGAGACAGGTCACCACCGCGCACTGGCCTGTGTGTTCGGCACGGTCACCGTCGAGCGATGCGCCTGGCGGCAGAAGGGACTGTCCGCCGTCCGTCCCGCCGACGCGGAGCTGTCGCTGCCCGCCGGTCGGCACTCCTACGGCCTGCACCGACTCGTGGTCCGCGAGGCCATCCGCAGCTCCTACGACCAGGCGAAGGTGGCGATCGAGGACCGCTGCGGAAAGGTACTGGGCAAGCGGCAGGCCGAACGCCTGGCAGCCGAAGCCGCCCGGGACATCGACGCCTTTTACCGCCAACAGGTTCCGTTGCCGGCGACCGCCGACACCCTGCTCGTCCTGCAGGTCGACGGCAAGGGCATCGTCATGAGGCCCGAGACCCTGCTGCCCGCCACCCTCAAAGCTCACCTCACCGCCCGGCGGACGATACACACCCGGCTCGCCCCCGGCGAGAAACCGCACCGCAAACGGATGGCCACCCTGGCCTGCGTCTTCGACGCCGATCCGGCACCCCGCCGGCCGCACGACGTCATCGCCCCGCCCGACGGCCGCAGCCGCCAGCGCTCGCCCCGATCGGGGCCGGTTGCGGTGGCGAAATGGCTGACCGGATCGGTCGCCCATCCGCCCGAGCACACCATTGCCGCCGCCTTCGATCAGGCCGAAGCCCGCGATCCCGGCCACCACCGCACCTGGGTCGTCCTCGTCGACGGCGCCCGCCACCAGCTCAACCTCATCCACGCCGAAACCGCCCGGCGCAGGGTGAGCGTGCATGTCCTACTCGACATCGTGCACGTCAGCGAGTACCTATGGACCGCGGCGCACACCTTCCACCGGCCCGGCACTGTCGAGGCCGAGACCTGGGTCGCCAGCCACCTCACCACCATCCTGCACGGCCAGCCCGCCCGCGCCGCCACCGAAATCACCGCCCAGGCCGAACAGGGCCGCCTGCGCGGCGCCAAGCGAGAGGCTGTCGATGCCTGCACCGGTTACCTCACCGGGCACCTCGACCAACTCCGCTACGACACCGCCCTGGCCGCCGGCTGGCCGATCGCCACCGGCGCCATCGAAGGGGCATGCCGCCACCTGATCGGCGACCGCCTCGACATTACCGGCGCCCGCTGGGGCCTGTCCGGCGCCGAAGCCATCCTCAAACTCCGGGCCCTGCACGACAACGACGACCTCGACCAGTACTGGAAATTCCACCTCGCGCAGGAGCACGAACGCCTCTACCCCAACTCCTACCAGCACAACTACCGGCTCACGGCATGACCCACGAACTTCCCAGAGCTGGAGCTACACCCAACTCAATTCGGCGTGAAACGGGCCGTGTTCTGGCGTTGGGATCATACGCGGCCTCGGACGCGGTGGTGGTACGCCCGTCGGGCGGGACAGGACGGCCACCGGCGCTCAGCCGGCAGCTCGTGCAGCGCATGGCGAACGGCACCGTCCGGTACGGCCTGGTGGGAAGCCGCGCGAGCCGCGTCCACCCGGCGCACGGAACAAGACGACGACGGCCGAGGTGATGAGCCGGCAGGGCCCTGTACCGCTGGAGGAAAAGCGTTCACGTTGACGTCACGCTTCCGCGACGACTTCTTCCGCTGCCTGCCCCGCCGTCATGTCACCCTGTTCACGCCGGTGGACGCGACTCTTCGAGAACGGGCCGGTGATGGCCTCGGTGGTCCTCACCGCTGCCAGGGCAACACTCAGCAAATCGTTAGGCCGGGCCATGAAGAGGAGCAATGGAGCCCGATGGTGTTGCGCCGGCGATACCGGACGGGGCCGAGGCCTCAAGGTTCGACCACTCCCATGTAGTGGTACGCCTGCTCCAGGTCCGGCCTGAGTTCGACCAAGGCGAGCGGTTTCTTCTTCGGGTTTCCCAAGTCGTCGAAATCGACCTTTCCGGTGAGTCCATGCACCGCATCGACCCCGTTGATCTGCATCAGCATCTGCCGCACGCTGCCGGCCGTCACCTTGTCCTCGCCGCGTGCCCCGGCCGCGCTACGGATGGCCCGGCCCAGAACGTATACGCTGTCGTGGCCCAGCAGAGGCAGTCCCGACAGCAGCTCCTCCTCAGCACCGAATTCCGCGAGGTATGCGTCCTGAAAGGCCGGGAAAGGGTTTACCCGGCTCTTGGCGAAGATGTCGGCGGGCTGCTCCGGGTGCCCTAGCGCAGTGTAAAGCACCTTCATACGGCTGCTTTTCCAGTGCTGTCGAAACGGCTCGCTCTCCTCTTGCTGCTCACCTGAGGGCATGTCGTAGTAGCCCCCCACCGCGTCGTCCCCCGTGAGTACGGTGATCGGGCAGGTGCGGCCGTTGGCCGCCGACGCCTCGATGAACACCTTGAGTTCCCGGCCCCGACCGGCGAAGTAAACGACGTCGTTGCGACCGGAGGAATCGCACACCTTGTCTGCAATGGACGCCAGGGCGTTGTCCACCGCATCGGCCCCGGAGACGTACGGCAATTCCTCGGGCGCGCTGTTCAAACCGGCCGCCGAGGCGGACTGGGAGAATCCGGTACGCAATGAGGTGCTGTAGATGTCAGCCTCGTTGCGGTCCTTCACGATGCGCACTCGGAGTTCCGGGTGTTTTCGCTGTTGCTTCCTGAGGTATCCCACCGCGGCCGACGCCTGGTCCTTGTTCGGCGGAACCACCCGGAAGAAGCCCGGCCGCTCGGCCGAGCTGAGATCGTCGGCTGTCACCGTCGTGCCCATGACGGGAACCTCCGCTCTGCGCAACGCATCGACCGCAGACCTGATCGTGGCGAGGCTCTGGCCCAGGCCGGCGACCGCGACAACCGGGTGGCTGGTGACCTCGGTCAGCGAAACGATCTGCTCGACCAAAGGCCGCCACTGCTCGGAGCCCTGACCGCTGTTGGCCAGCAGCAGTTTGATCTGCGGGGTGGTCCCCAGGCCGCCGTGCTGGTGCGAGTTCAGTTCTCGCTGGGCCAAGTAGGCGCCCTCCAGTTCCTGGCGTATGCTCTCGCGGCCCGCGTCGGTCGGCCCGAGAGTCATGGGCTGGAGATACGCGATTCCGACCCATGGCTTGCCCGATTCCTCGACCTTTCTGTTCTCCTCAAGAATCTTGCTGCTGACCTCCTCCAGAGACTCGTTGTAGACGTAGGCGCCGTCGGTCACCCCGATGCACTCGGCAGCCGGCCCCCGCTCGCGCACGCCATCAGCACACTGCACCGCGAACCGGTCGTACGTCTCGACCCCGGCGAACGCCAGACCGCCGACAGCCGTCAGCGCCACTACGGACCACAGCAGTTTGCGGCGGCGCGGCGGAGACGGCGTGAAGAGGTCGTCCCCCGGTACGGGACGTGGCCGCCCAGGCAGCCCACCCTGGTCGTCTACCACCATGGCCTCCTCTTGTACTGTTCAGACTTACGCAGGTACACATGCCGGTCACGCTCGTCCTCCACCAGATTCCGCAGAGTGAGGAAGTCGGCACCGATGTCCGGATACAGCTCGGCGTAAGGATCACCGAGCGGGTTCCGGTACGGGTCGCCGACCCGGTCCGTCAGCGGGTCATCCCGTGGCTCGGGAGCAATCCAGCTCGCCGCCAGCAGCCGGATGATCGTCTTCATCCGTTCGTCTCGGTGCCGACCGTCGTCCAACACAGCGTGTACCAACTGTTCGAAGTGTTCGCGTGGCGTGTCGTTCAGGGCGCCGCCCGGCGAGCGGACTGGCGCGCGGCGGAGTCGGCACAGTTCAGTGCACCACTCTTGGGCTCCGACCTCGTCGAATCGGCGGTCGAGGAAGGCCGCAGCCGAACTCAGATCGCCCGCCGCGAGCTGGTGGTATGCGATCGCCCACTCCTCATCGGCCGCTTCGTTGTCCATGAAGCGCCGACGGGCGCGGTGGAGAAGTGCCTCCTCCACGTCGTCCCAAGTGGAAGAGTGGGCGCCGTCGGCCGCCACAAGTTCACGCAGCAGTAGGAACCTCAGGACGGGATGGAGAGTTTCCGGCCGGGCGTATCTGCTGCCACCTGTCTCCGAGCTGGAACGAGAGCTGTCCGTCCCGGTGAAATGCATGGTGCGGAGCGGATCTCCCGAGAACTCCGCAAGCGAAGCACGCAGCGCGGGCCCTGTCCGCTCCCATAATTCTTGCGTGGCGCCCGCCTGTCCCAGGTTGACGGCTGCCGCTGCCCATGTCAGTGCTCGCCGCAGTGGCCATCCCACGTCACGTGGCAGCAGTGTGTCGAGAATGTCGCCTGCCAATGTGCGCGGTGGGGCGAAGACCTGCCGCAGCCGCTCGTCCCATGGTGTATTCCGCTCAAAATCGCGCAGCGCCTTGAACACACGGTCGCTGGCAGCAGGGTGGCCCGCCGTGAGTTCGTGGACGAGCCAGCCGAGCCACTGCACCGCGTCATCCGCACGCGGCATGGCCGATTCAGGGCCGATATCCGCCAGGATTGTGTCAGCCATTCGCGTGACCTCATGGCGGTGCAGGTCGCGCAACAGCCCGACATGCAGGCCCTCGACGTGCACAGGCCGGAACTGCCGTGGCCCTGACCAGCACTCCAGGTAGCGCGAGACCGGTGGAGCGCCGGGCTCCCTGCGGGTCAGCAGCTCCGGGCGGCTGCCGGCCGTCGCCAGCACCAACAACGGGTCGGCCGACCCGGACTTCTCCCGCGCCTTGAGAAGGGAGTCGAGGAAGCTGTCTCCCAACGGACTGTCGACATTGTCGAGCAGCACGAGACAGTGCGTCGTGCGCAGCCGGTCGGCGCGTGGTCCGGCGTAGGCATCGCAGAGGTCGGCCACGAATGCGTCGAAGAATACGGACTCCGCTCGCTGCCGGGCGTACGCCTCCTCGTCGTTGTACAGCTGGCTCAGGCCAACGAGGAAGTCCTCCGTCGATGACAAGCCGACTGCGCGCCGGGCCCAGGCAAGCTGCCTGTGGGTGCGCAACCGGATCCGTAGCCGCTGCCACTCCGGCAGCAGCCGCACGGCGGCCAGGGTCCAGCCTGGTGGCGCACCGAGAGCCGTGGCCCCCGCCTCCAGCAACTGTTTCAGTTCGTCACGGAGCGGCTGCGGGGAGCCATCGGGCCTTTCCGCTCCGACCAGCGCCTGGCGCATCTCCCGTACCGCTCGGTCCCTGCTGTCGGGATCCACGGTGGTCGTCACAGCAATCAGGAGGGCGCCGAAGGCGGGGAAGGAGAGTTTCGGGCAGTGCGGTTTCCGCACGTTGAGCTGGAAGACGAGATTGGTGAGCACATCGAGCGGCTTGCCGCTACGCCGACTGAGCGTCTCCAGGTCCAGGTGGGCCACCGGTGCCTGCCTGGCCCATTGGGTCAGGTACTCCAGCAGGGTGGTCTTGCCGCTGCCACGCGGCCCGAGCAGCAACGTCGCGGGCAAGGTCTGCTGCGGTCCGCGAGCGCGCTCCAGGCGAGAGCGCAGGAAGTCCCTGATCGCTGCGTCACGGTCCGAAGTATTCGATAAATCTACGGCCACACCGATCCCCCGTAGCCGTGGTGAAATACGCTGTCATTCGACTACCACGTAAGCGCGTCGTTCTCCGTTCCGCAAGCGAGTTCTATGGGCGTTCCATGAACGGTCGAATTCGTGACCGGGCCCGGGCGGCGTGCCTCATGGGCATCAACGTCCTTGTCCCCCTGCAACGCCATCGCCAGCACTGTGTTCGGCAAGTGGGAGAACAGCCTTGACGCCGCACAGGCCTGCTCGGTTCTGCAATCCTGCATCGCCGTAAGGTAATTGACGCCGTCGACGCCCCCTCCCCCCCCCGGCCAGTCGGTCAGTCGGTCAGCCGGTCAGGGGTGGGCCGGGGGCGGGCTCGGGATCCAGCGCACCGGTAGGTGGGTGATGCCGTTGATGAAGTTGGAGTTCAGGCGGACCGGCGGACCGTTGAGTTGCAATTCCGGCAGGCGGGTGAGGAGCTGGGTGAAGAAAATCCGCAGTTGCATGCGGGCGAAGTGCGCGCCGAGGCACACGTGGGGGCCCTGGCCGAAGGCCAGGTGGTCGTTGGGTGTGCGGGTGATGTCGAACCGGTACGGGTCGGGGAAGGCACGCTCGTCGAAGTGCGCGGAGGCGTGGTAGACCACGACCTTGTCCCCCCGCGCGATGCGCTGCCCGGCGAGTTCGGTGTCCCGGGCGGCGGTGCGGCGGAAGCTGAGCACCGGCGGGTGCCAGCGGAGCATCTCCTCGACGGCCGACGGTACGAGGCCGGGGTCGGCGCGCAGCCGCCGGTAGGCGTCGGGATGGTCCAGGAGGGCCAGGACGCCGCCGGGCAGGGCGCTGCGCACGGTGTCGTTGCCGGCGATGACGACGAGGAAGAAGAACATCGCCAGTTCTTCCTCGGTCAGCGGGCGGCCGTCCTCGACGGTGGCAGTGGCCAGTGCGGTCATCAGGTCGTCTGCGGGGTGGCTGCGCTTGTGCCGGGCGAGTTCGTGCGCGTAGTCGAACATGTCGCGCAGCATCGCGGGTGAGCGCGGGTTGACCGGTCGTCCGTAGGCATCGCGCACGACGTCGGCGTGCTCGGGGTCCTGGTAGCCGATGACCCGGTTGGTCCACTTCAGCAGCAGGCCTCGGTCGGAGGCGGGGACGCCGAGCAGCTCGGCGAGGTTGGCGAGCGGGAAGTCGTCGGTGACCTCGACGGGCAGGTCACAGCTCCCGCGTTCGGCGACCTCGTCCAGCAGGGTGGCGGCGCGTGTGGTGATCTGCTCGGTGAACTGTTCCAGCCGCCGCCGGGTGAAGAGGGCGGCGGCCAGGTGACGGATCCGGTTGTGCTCGGGCGGGTCCATGTTGAGGATCATCCGCCGGATGAAGTCGAGGTCGTCGGGCGCTGGATCGCGGATCTGGGTGGCACCGAGCCAGGACGAGTACACGGCGGGGTTGCGGAGCACGTCGCGGACGTCCTGGTAGCGGGTGACGGCCCAGTATCCGGGTCCGGCCGGCCAGTCGTCCACCGAGTGCTCGTCCTGCCGGCAGACGGGCGCCTCGTCGCGGAGGCGGCGGAAGCTGCCGTGCGGGATGCCGCGCGCGAACACGCGCGGGTCGAACACATCGGGTATCGCCGCGGTGGGCTCGCTCATAGGCGCTCGCTCACAGGCCTCGCTTCTTCCGTGCTCGCTTCTTCCGCGGTCGGCGAATCCGCCCTCGCCTCGCCCGCGCTCGCCTCATCCGCGATCGGCTCGTACGCGGTCGCCTCGTCCGCGCTCGCCTCATCCGTGCCGTGCGAGGAAGCGCTCGACGCTGGTGGCGAGGGCCACCGGGGACTCGTCCATCGCGTAGTGCCCGGCGTCGGGGAAGATCTCGATCTCGATGTTCGGGTACCAGGCTCCGAAGGTCGCCCGCATGGTCTCGGCGCCCAGTGCGGGGTCGTGCCGTCCGGCGATCACCTGGATCGGTACGTCGCTGCCCTTGATCTCGGTGTGGAAGTCGGTGCGCGCCCAGGCGGGCAGGTACGCGGCGAACGCGTCGCGGTCCGAGTGCTCCAGCGAGTGCCGCACCATGGCGTCCAGCCAGGTGCCGGTGAGCCGGTTCCCGGTGGTGAAGTCGACGATCGCGCGGCGGTTGTCGGGGCTGTCGGCGGCGCCGGCGAACAACTGCCAGCTCTGCTCGTCGAACGGCACACCGCTCGCGGGCACCGGCGACACGCCGACGAGCGCCTTCACCCGGTCCGGCGCGTCGGCGTACACCCGCTGCATGACCGAGCCGCCCATCGAGTGCCCGAGCAACGAGAACCGGTCGACGCCGAGGTCGTCGGCCGCGGCCAGCACGTCGCCCGCCGCCTCGGCGAGCGAGTACCGGCCCGTCTCGCCGCGACGGTCGCCGTAGCCGCGGTAGTCCAGGAACACGTAGGAGAAGGCCTGCCGGTCCAGGTGCGGCAGCAGGGCCTGCCACGACCGCGACGAACCGAACCAGCCGTGCAGAACCAACACGGTGTGCGCTCCGGTGCCGACACGCTGCAAGCCCATGGTCCGCCCTCCACCCTCCACCGCCGAGTCGTGACTGCGGCAATGCTAGGCCGAAGGCCGTGGCCTGGGAACACGGCACACCGTCGCGCCGTACACGACGCGTCGGGCGTCCTTCCGGTGCGACAAACTCGGTTTGCCGGGGCAGCACGTTCGGCCAAGCTGGGACCATGCCTCGCAGAATCATGTTCGTACAGCTCAAGACGGGCTATGACACTGACCGCGGCCCGTCGTGGATATGACACCGACCGCGGCCCGTCGTGGATCGGGTGGGTGAACTTCTCCAAGACCTGGAAGACGGCCTGCTTCCAGGGGCGGACGCTTCGGCGTGCCACGGGCCTCGGCTCGCTCGACGCGGATTTCTACGACGCCGAGACCCATGAGGACTTCTGGCTCTCCGGACCGGAACGAGACCGGAGCGACACACGGTACGGGCCCGAGGCACCGACCGTGGAGGATGACGCAGCGGACGCCTACCGAGCGTTTCTCCACGGAGCGCCGCTCCCCGATTCCGTTCCCGACTCTGTTCGGTGATCTCCGGCTCTGTTCGGTGATCTCCTGGCTCCGCTCGGTGATCGCCCGGCCCTGTTCGGTGATTGCCCGGCTCCGCTCGGTGATCGGGGGCGCGCCCTCAGCCGTCAGCGCAGCGCTCCGAGCGCTGAGTCCCGGAACGGGACCAGGTTCCGCAGGGCGGGTGACGGCTCGATCCCCAGTTCCCGCTGGAGGGTGCGGCTGCACCGTACGTACTGCCGGGCCGCCTCCCAGTCGTTGCCCGCCGCCAGGTGCGCCCGGATGACCGCCCGGTGCGAGCTCTCCCGGAGCGGTTCGGCGTGCACCGCGGCCAGTCCGGCGTCCACCGCGACGCCGTACCGGCCGGCGGCCACCAGCCGCTCGCACATGGCCTCCAGGGCGTGCAGCCGCAGTTGGTGGAAGTGCTCGCGCTCGACGAGTACCCACTCGTCGTACCAATCGGGCAGCAGGTCCAGCGACAGATCGGCGAGGGTCGCCGCGGTGAGGCAGTCCTCGCAGGGGTCCGTCTCGTCCAGCAGTCGGTACGCCCGGCGGCTCGCGGCCCGGACGTCGACGGCCACGCCGTCGGCCAGCGCCAGTTGCTGGGCCGATGTCTCGATCAGCGGACCGCAGACCCGGTGGACCCGCCACAGGCAGGAGCGGAGGTTCGCCCCTGCCCGGTCCGGGCGCCCGCAGGGCCACAGAGCGTCGGCGACGTAGGCCCGGGACAGTGGCCGTTCCTGGAGGGCCAGCAGGGCGATGAGGCGCTGTGCGCCGCGGACCACGCTGGTGCTGCCGGTGCTGGTCCTCAGCCGGAAGCCGCTCAGGAGGCCGAGGGAGAGCCCGGCCGGAGAACCCGTCTCCATCCGCGCCTCCCCGCATGCTCCGGGAGTTCACCGGTGACCGGTCGGTGTGGACCGCGGGCGTCAGTATAGGGGCGCCGCAGTCACCCGTCCGTCCCGTGGCCGGCCTCATCCGCCCTTCCGGTGCACGCCGTCGCCGCACTTCACTCCTGTCCCGCCGCGCGCCCTTCGGCGGCGTCGGCGGTCGTCTCGGCGGTCGTCCCGGCGGTCGTCCCGGCGGTGGTCGGGAACCGTTCGCTCCGGCCGCGGCCTGGGTGACTTCGACTCGTGGCTCCGTCGGTGCTGACCGGTGGTGGTGATCGCTCAGCCTGGAGCCGTCGGTGCAGACCGGCGTGGTGATTGCTCAGCCTGGAGCCGGCGGCGCGGTCCCCGCATCCAGTGACCCCGCGTTCATGGACCCGGCGTTCATGGACCCGGCGTTCATGGACCCCGCGTTCATGGCCCCGGCATCCATGGTCCCGGCGTCCATGGACATGCCCTCCGAGGTGCGCCCGGTCTCCTGCGGCTCCTCCTCTCCGGGACGGGCCACCTCTCCGGCGTTCGCGAGGCGGACGAGTTCGGCGAGCCAGCCCGGGGCCTCGCCGCCGTCCATGACGGCCCCCGTCGGACGCGTCGTTTCCGTTCCCGGCGTGGCGAAGGAGCCGGTCGTCATGGCCTGCTCGGCCCCCGCCACGGCAGCGGGTCCTGCGTCGACAGCGCCCGTGACGGCGGTCTCCTGCCCAATGGAGAGCTGCCGCTCCGCCATGGAGACCATGGAGAGGTCCCGCTCCGTCCCGGCCGCCGGGGCCGCGCCCGCGTCCTCCACGACCATGATGTGCACCTTCATGTCCGCTCCCTCGTTCAATGGAGAACCGCTGATGGACAACCGCTGATGGAGAACCGCTGATGGAGAACCGTCAATTGAGAACCGCGTACCGGCCTTCGAAGTTCATCTGATTGCTGCCGACGTTCTTCACCGTCAGCCAGTACGTGACCGCGGCGGCCGAGGCCCGCTCGACCTCGGTCTCCCACTCGATCTGCGGCCTGCCCGTCTGCGGTGTCGTCGGCATGCAGTACCAGATGACGTGCCAGCCCTGCGGCCAGCCGAAGGTGAACCAGCGCCCGGTCTGCCCGGGGTCGAGTGTTCCGGTGAACTGTGTGCCTACTCGCATCGCCGTTTTCCTCTCACCATCCGAGAACCGCGAACCGGGCCTCGAAGTCGACCGGGTCGGCCACGAGGTTGGTCACGTCGATCCAGTACGTCGCGTAGGTGTCGCTGGCCCGCTCGACCCTGACCTTCCAGCGGATCTGCGGGGCTCCGATGCGCGGGCTGGTCGGGACGACCGTCCACACCACATGCCAGTGGGCAGGCCAGTTGAAGGTGAACCAGCGGCCGGTACGGTTCCCCGCGAGGGTGCCCCGGAACTGGACGCCGACCCAGCTACTCGTCTGGAGGGCCGCCGGGATGAGCTGCCGCAGGTCGGGCCGCCTGCCGATGCGCTGGGTCGCCGGGCGGCCGGGCGCGTCCTGCTGCGGTGAGCCGGTGGAGCGCAGCAGCTGCCGGGCCCGTGCGGGTGACAGCGGGATGCGCCCGCTCGCGCGCAGGACGCCCTGGGTGCTCGCCAGCGCGCCCACGACGATCGGCGAGGCGCTGGACGTACCGCTGAACTGGTCCGTGTACCAGAAGTCCGGATTGGCGCCTGCCTGGAGGTCGCCGTAGCCGGTGGTGGTCACCTCGCGCCCCCAGCCCTGCGCGTCCACGCAGGCGCCGTAGTTGGAGAAGTCCAGCCGGGACCGGTCCGGGCCGTGCTGGCGGCCGTGGGTGCCGGGCGGCGGCGCGCCGGCACCGACGATCACGGCGCCGGAGTCCAGCGCGGTGCGCCGGAAGGGGTTGCGCCACCAGGCCGGGAAGCCCGCCCTCGGCGTGTCGTAGTCGGAGTGGTCCAGGTCCTCCGCCCCGTTGCCCGCGGCCTCGACGACGGTGATTCCCCTGTTGACGGCGTAGCGGATGGCCAGATAGTCGTCCGGCCACCACTCGACGGCGATGAAGCCCGCCTGGCCGACGCCGGTCGCGTGCGGCCCCGCACGGTGGATCTCCAGCAGGATGATGTCGCCGGGGCCGAGGCGGTCGGCGGCGTTCCGGATGGCCGTGGCCGTGGGGATGGAGAAGGCGGACGCGCTGGTGACCGCGTCCGGCGCGATCCCGGTGACCCCGATGGCGTTGACGTCGCCACCGATTTCGCCGAGCACCGCGGTGCCGTGATCGGTGTCCGTGCTCCCGGTACCGGAGATGATGCCGCCCTGGTTCAGTCGCAGGTCCTCATGGGTGAAGCGCCAGCCCCACTCGCAGTCGATCACCCGGACGCCGGCACCGCGCCCGCCCGGCCGGGTCCACGCGTAGCGGGCGTCGACGCCGCCCGGAGCCGCGTCGAGATAGCCCTGCCGGGCGGTGAAGTCCGGGGTGACGGGCGGTGCGTCACCGCCCGTCGGCTGCATGTCGTTGAGCGGTGCGAGCTCGGCCTCGGCCTCCTCGCTCTCCTTCTTCGGGACGATCTCGGGGACGGCGAGGGCGACGGGGGGCTTGACGTACGCACCCTCCACGGCGTCCGATGCGCGGAGTTGTTCGGCCAGCGCGTCCAGCTGGTCGACCGGCGCTTCGACGTGGAAGAAGAGCCCCATCCGGTCGAGGATCTCCAGCGTGGCGTCGTCGGCCGCGGTACGCGTCGCGGCAGGCCCGGCCTGGGCGCGCAGCCTTTCCCGGTCCGCGCCGAACAACGGCCTGATGGTGACGTCCTCCTGGGCCGCCACGGCGTCGAGACCGCTCACGGAGATGTCCGCCGCGGCGGTCGCACCGGTCGGGGTGATACGTACGCCGGCGTCGGCGCGCGTGACGCACACCAGCTCAGGGCGTCCGAAGAGTGGTCCGTGATCCGGCGCCGGGCCGTTGTTCCCCCGGCGGTTCTCCGCACCTGATCGCTGTGGCACAGCTGACTCCTTCACCACGTTACGGAAGGTCCGCCGGTGGTTTCACATAGGCGGCCTCGACTGCCGGGTGACCGCGCAGGGCCGCGGCGACGGCCTCGGCGTCCACGCCGGCGGGGACGGCGACCCGTTGCCATCCGATGAGGGCCGGGTCACCGACGCCGGGGTGCAACGGCTCCGCCGTGACGCCGAACCGCCGCTCCAGAAGGTTCCGCACGTCCACGACATCCGCGGTGCCCGCCGTCGCGGAATGCGGCGGCGTACGGAGTTGGATGATGACTTCGGCCTCGGCCACAGGTCTGCCCCCCGAACACCTCCGGTGCCGCGGCCGAGTCCGAGCGGCCCGCTCGCGGTCACCGGGCCCGGCCGACCCCTGATGCCTTGATGAGGGCCTGTCACCGGGCCCGGCCGACCTTAATCAGGTCCTGTCACCGGACCGTCGCCGCGGCGTCACCGCGTCCGGGGCGGAACCGGGCCGGGGTACGCCACCGCAGGGGTCACACAGTGACCGGCTCGGCCGGTGTTGCCTGCCGTGTCAGGCGGCCGGACCGCTGCAGCCCGTAAAGGGCAGCTGAGCAGGCAAGACCAAGGGCGAACAGCACGAGCCACGGCAGTGCGGACAGGCCGGCCGCCCGGGCGGCGTCCAGCGCGGCGCCGGTGAGCAGGTTGCCCAGGGTGATGCCGATGCCGCAGATGGTGTTGTAGAACCCGTAGTGAGTTGCGACCAGGCGGTCGCCCGAGAGGCGGACGATGGTGTCCATCTCGAAGGGGTACGCGATCATCGTTCCCAGGGCCAGCATCAGTGCGGCGAGGGTCGGCGGAAGTGCGGCCAGGAGCCACAGCCCGGGGCCGCCGGCCGGCACGGGCAGCGCTGCTGCCGCGAGCAACGGCACGAACGCGGTGCCCATCGTCAGCAGACCCAACGCCAGTGCGCGCCCGGGTGCCAGCCGTTCCTTGCACCACGCGGTCACCCGGGTCTGCCCGAGGATGGTGGTCAGGCCGGACACGGCGAAGAGCACGGCGACGGCGGCCGTGCCGAACGCACCGTCACCTCCCACCCTGCGGACCTCCAACGGGAGGGCCAGGTAGACCTGGAAGGAGAGCACGTACGACCCGATCATGGCGAGGGAGAACAGCAGGAACCCCCGGTTGGCCACTACCGTGCGCCACTGCGACAGGACGCGCTCCCGCTCCCGCTCCCGCTCCCGCCCGGGAGCCTGCTCCACGTCGTCCGCCCGGCGCGCCGGCAGCGCGCGGATCTGCACCGCGCTCAGCACGGCGAAGACGGCGGCCGAGACCAGGCAGGTGACCCGGAAGTCGACGCCGGTCAGCAGCATGCCCACCATCGGGCCGAGCAGGATGCCGGCCTGGTAGAAGACGTTGAAGAGCGCGAACGCCTCGACCCTGCGTTCCCCCGCGTCGGCGGCCAGGTAGGCGCGTACGGCGGGGTTGAACAGCGCGCCCGCGAACCCGGTGGCCGCGGAGGCCCCGAGCAGTGCGGGCACCGAGTCGACCAGTCCGAGGGTGGCGAACCCGACGGTCCGCAGCACGCACCCGGCGACGATGAGTGGCTTGTACCCCAGGCGGTCGGCGAGTGTGCCGCCGATGAGGAACATGCCCTGCTGGCTGAAGTTCCGTACGCCCAGGATGAAGCCGACCAGCCAGCCGGCGAGCCCGAGGGTGCCGGAGAGATGGGCGGCCAGGTACGGCATCAGCATGTAGAAGCCGAGGTTGATGGTGAACTGGTTCACCATCAGCAGTTGGACGCTGCGGTCGTAGGAGCGGACCTGCCTGATCATGCTCTTCATCGCGCGCGGCCTCCCTCGATGCTCTCGGTCCGCACCGTTGGGGCGAGGGGGTCAGCGATCTCCGTGCAACGCGTCCAGCGGGTGACTTCCTTCTCGTCCGGGCGGCCGATCAGCTCCGGTTCCGGGCCGGGGCGTACGCCCAACAGGCCGTGCTCGGCGCAGTATTCGTCGTTGTAGACGGTCTCCAGGTAGCGCTGCGGGCCGTCGGGGAAGATCGCCGCGATGCGGGTGTCCCGGGGCAGGGTACGGGCCAGCCAGCCCGCCACCAGCGCGACCGCGCCGACGCTCCAGCCACCCGTCGCGTAGTGCGAGGACGCCAGCTGCCGGCAGGCCCACACGGACTCTGCGGGGGCGATCCAGTGCACCTCGCTGAAGTGCTCGTACGCGACGTTGCGCGGGTAGATGCTGGACCCGAGGCCCCGCATCAGCCGGGTACGCGCGGGCTGGCCGAAGATGGTCGAGCCGACGGTGTCCACGCCGACGAGACGCATCCCCGGGTAGAGCTGGCGCAGGACGCGGGAGACCCCTGCGGAGTGTCCGCCGGTGCCGACGCTGCAGACCAGTACGTCGATGTGGCCGAGCTGCGCGGCGAGCTCCAGGGCGAGCGGTGTGTAGGCGGCGACGTTGTCCGGGTTGCCGTACTGGTCCGGACACCAGGCGCCCGGCTGCCGGGCCAGGAGCTCGGTGACCCGGTCGCGACGCGCCTGCTGCCAGCCACCGGTGGGGTGCGGCGCGGGCACCATGTCGACGGTGGCGCCGTACGCGGTCAGCAGCCGCGTCATGGACGGTTCGAGGCCCGGGTCGGTGACGAGGGTGACGGGGTGGCCGTGCACCATGCCGGCCAGGGCGAGGCCGAGTCCCAGGGTGCCGCTGGTCGACTCGACGATCGGGGCGCCGGGGAGCAGGTCGCCGCGGGCTCGGGCGCGTTCCACCATGTGCAGCCCGGGCCGGTCCTTGATACCGCCGGGATTGAAGCCCTCCAGCTTGGCCCAGAAGCCGCGGTCGGGCGAGGTGAAGGGCTGGGACACCCGGAGTACGGGCGTTCCGCCGACCAGTCCGCGAAGGGACGAGTCGGCAGGGGTGAAGCCGGTGAGGTCAGTCGTCGTCGCCGGGGTGGGCTGCACGGCGGGCACATTGCTCTTGGGCAGGGCATGCCTCTTGGTCGGAGAGTGCATCGTTTCGCTCTCGTTCAGTGCTGGCGTTCGGTCGGGGCGCTCATCTCGCGTGCCGTGCGGTCGGGCGTGGCACGCGGCAGGCCGGCTCGGGGGGGGGACCGGCCGCGGCGGCGGCGCCTATATGCGCCACCGGCAGACGGCGGCCAGCACGGTCCGTCCCTCCCTCGGAATCCGGCTCCTCGCGTCAGCGGGAGCAAGCCGCCGCCGTGGCCAGGCGCCCAAGGTCGTCAGCACGGCCACCGCGTGCGCGGTCGCTCCCGCTCTCACGGGAGGCTGCTGGGCGGTTCGGAAAACCGTGTCGGTGTCCCAGTACGGGCAGTGGCCGGTGTCCCAGTACGGGCAGTGGCCGGTACCGGTGGCGGCCTCGGCAGGTGCGGGAGGTACGGGAGGTGCGGGTGCCGCCGCGGCGTGGTGGTCCAGCTGCGCCGGCATGCCGCCGCAGTCCGGAGCGGTGAGCAGCAACAGGCTCAGCAGGGCCCACACCAGGCGGCGCGTCCAGAACGAGCGTGCCGACGGGGAGCGGCCGTGGGGGCGAGCCGGCGGATTCAGTGGAACGAGAAAACAGGGCGGCACAAGTCCTCCGCGCGGTGGCCGCCCTCCTCAAGCCGAGGAGGACGACGAGCAGGGATCAACGGGATGACGGGAGAGCCGTCGACCATGCCAGCGCCGCCGGTGAAAAACGGCATGCGTGGGAGGCCGGACGCTGAGCAGCGCCGACCTCTAGATACGCAGGACCGTTGGTTCCGCTGAGGGGGTTATCGAAGCCTCAAGATCCCGCTCCGCCGGAGCTCGGACGTGCCCCTCCACGACAGGCACACCGCATGCCCACGCCGCGTCCAGGGGCGACAGGCTGGGCGCCACCAACTCCGGCGCCTGTTCCGGCTGCCCCAACGCACAGTCGTCGACGAACTGATGCGAACCGTGCCCGCCATGGTGGCCACCCGGCTCGCCCTTCGCGGCATCGGAGCCGGTCGCGGCGCTCGCGACGACGTCGTTCGCCGTACCGGGGGTCGACGAAACCGCGGACGCTGAAATGCTGCCGGCGTCAGGAGTGTGACGCATCGTCACGTCAGGGCTGACGACATGTGTGTAGAACAGCCCGAAAAGGAGCAAGCCCAGCCACAGCACATGCAGCGGAGCCGCTGTTGTGCGGGTCCGCCATGCACCGGAAGGTGACCAGGCCGTCATCACGCCGTGATCCTAACCCGCCGACGGTGCCGCACCACCCATCTCTCGTGAAACACAGCGTGAACAAGCCTGGCGCCGCAGAAACTGTCTCTTTTCTGCTGCAACAGGCCGGTCAGCGCAGCAGCAGTTGAAGGCCGCCGAGTACCGTCGCGCCGATCACCAGATGTTCGAACAGTCGCTGATTGATCCGGTCCACGCAGCGCTTGCCGAGGTACGCGCCGGGGAGAACGAAGAGCACGAGGGCCGCGTCCAGGAGCAGTGACTGGCCGTCGATCAGGCCGAGGCCGGCGCTGAAGGGCAGCTTGGAGGTGTTGACGATCAGGAAGAACCAGGCCGACGTGCCGAGGAAACCGAGCTTTTTGAAGCCCGTGGAGATGAGGTAGAGGGACATCACCGGGCCACCCGCGTTGGCCACCATGGTGGTGAAGCCGCCGAGCACACCGTACGAGCGCGTCTTCAGGCGGACGAGGCCCGGCCCAGCTCCCCTCTCCAGCTCGCCCCCCGCCTCGCCGGAGCCTGCCTCGCCGGAGCCCGTGTCGCCGGAGCCCGTGTCGCCGGCGGCGCGCCTGCGCCACATCGTGACCGCGGCCATGAAGAGGAGGATCGCTCCGATCGACACGCGCACCGCCGCGTCGTCCGCCCACAGCATGAAGAGCGTGCCCGCCACGACACCGGCGGCGACCGCGGGGAACAGCCGCCACAGCGTGGGCCAGTGGGCGTGACGCCGGTAGGTGAGTACCGCCAGCACGTCCCCGGCGATGAGCAGGGGCAGCAGTACACCGGTGGATTCGCGGGCGGGCAGGACGGCAGCGAAGACCGCGAGGCTGATGGTGTTGGCTCCGCTGACGGCGGTCTTGGAGAAGCCGACGAGGCCCGCGGCCGCGGCGAGCGCCAGGAATTCCCAGAGGGTGACAGTGTTCATGGAGGAACCGATGCTATTCCCGGCTGATCTCGGTCCCGGCGGCCGGGCGGCAGTCACGCAGAGTACTCCGGCAAAGTACTCCGCATGACGACCCCCGCAGAGCTGCTCCGCTCCTTCGCCCGCACCCGCGCCTCGCTGGACGGTGAGGAGGTCACGTACTGGTGGTCCGGGGACGTGTACTCCTGGGCCCCCGACGAGCCCTACCAGCGCGTATTCGGCTTCGAAGGGCTCAACGTCGCCCGCCTCGTCCAGGATGCCGAGGACGGCCCGGACACCTACCGACTGCTCACCCGCGAAGCCGCCTTCTACCTCGACCCCGTTACGCGCGAGATCCTGGAGACCTGGCAGGACCTGCCGGTGGTGCACGTCTGGAACGATCCGGCGAACCAGAAGTGGCGTCCCTTCCCGATCCCGACGACCGACCTCGGCGACAAGATCAGCTTCAACCTGGAGATCCCGCTCGCCTATCCCTCTCCGCTGCCGGTGGCCCAGTACCCCGTTCACTCGGCCGACGACACGTACAAGGCCCTGGAGCTCTTCCAGTTCTTCGCCGACGCCGCCGACCTGGCCGGCCCGGCGCCCAGCGTCCCGGCCACCATGTCGTGGACCCGGATGTCCCCGTGGCTTCCGTGGATGGCCCGCGGCCAGCGGCCCGGGGGCCTCACCTACCACTGCCGGGGCCGCAAGCTCGGCTCGTACGCCGAGGTTCCCGAGCGCACCCGTGCCTACATCGCCGCCCACCAACCGAAGTTCGCCCAGGCCCCGGAGAGGTGGAGCGAGCCGAACGAGACGAGCTGGACGTACTTCCGCAAGCTCAACCCGCCGGAGTAGCCGCCGGACCACCGGCGTCGAGCACGGGCCGGGACAGGCGGCTGACCAGCATGGACACGAGGGACCGTGTCCGGGACACGCCAGGGCTGTCCGGGACACCCGTTTTCCGTTCCCACCGCTCTCGGCTTGCCCGAGGATCGTCCCGCCAGCCACTTCGACCTCGAAGGGAACAACATGCGTACTCGACTCGCGCTTGCCGGTGCCGCGCTGGGAGCCGCCCTGCTGACCGGTGCTTCCGTCGCCACCGCGCAGGCCGCTCCGGTGTCTCCCGGCACGAGCACGACGACGGCCGTGGCGCCGGGCGCCTACTCGTGGATCTACGTCGGCACCTACCGCACGCACAAGGAGTGCTACAACGACGGCAAGAACTCCGTCTACTCCCAGTGGGACTGCAAGCCGGTCAACGGGAAGTACCAGCTCTGGGTGAACGACGCTTCGTAAGCAGGCGATGACGGCCTGAGCCGCCGCGGCGCGCTCAGCAGGCCTCACGGAACGCTCAGCGGCGCTGCACCTTCTGGTGCGGCGCCGCCGTACGGATGCAGCCGGCTCTCAGATGGAGACCGTCGAGCCTGCGCCGAGCTCACGTGTCGTCGGAGTCCATTGTCGCGCTCAGCACCCGCAAGGCGTCGTGGTACCGCCGGCGGTCGAAGTGGAACGGGCCGAACGCCGTGCAGTCGCGTTCTGCACGGTGCGGCTGCTCGAAAGAGTCCCAGGTCACGACGGCAGCTGTCGCGGTGATGCAGGCCATGAGCGGCCAGCACCCCCACTCGCCGCACTCACAGCCGAGCACGGGCGTTCGCTGCCCCATTGCGTTGGCGGACCGTCCGTGGAAGTGGTCCGTCATGGGCCCGAACCGGAAGAACTGCGGGATGAGACCGCCGTAGGCGTCACCTGCGGGTCGCATCTTGGCGCCGGTCTCGAACCCTGTCGATCAGCTCGGTGAGCGGTATTCCGTCGATGCGGGGGACGGCCTCGTGTACGCCGAGATCGTCGCGAAGCTGGTGGCCGAAGCTGATCACATTTCTGGTCATCTCCTGGCTGTCCCAGCTCACCCTTTCTCTCCAGCTGTCGTACACCGCTGACCGACTGGCTGAATCCGGCCATGTTGCGCCAGAAGGGGAACGAACTTCGTTAGGTGGCGGTTGAGTTCGGGGTGACCGCCGGTACGTTTGCCTGACGCAAAAGGGTTCACCGGGTGCGGTGCGGCGGGGTGGTGAAATCCGCCGAAGGGACGGGGGTCCGATGCTTACGTGGGCCGAGGGCGCGTTGTACGGCGCCGGCGGCGGGCTGGTCGTCGAGGCCGTCGTGACGTTCGGGCGACTGCATGCGTGGCAGCAGGCGCGGCATGCGGCGAGGGTGGCCGCCGAGGCGTTGCCGCAGCTCAACACGTATATCGATCCGCCCGCTGATGCGCTCGCCGCGCTCTTCCGCATCGTGCTGGGCGGCGCGGCGGGCTGGCTGCTCCACGGCGAACTGGCAGGGGTGTTCGCGGCCGTCGCGGTGGGGGCTTCGGCGCCTGCCGTCCTCGCCCAGATGGGGAGCGCCACCACGGTCACCGAGGCGCTCCAGGTGGGGGCCGTCCCCGGCGCCGCTCCCGCGGCAGCTCCCGCCGCGCCCACCGCACCGGCTCCTCCATCCGCACCGGCCCCTCCCTCCGCACCGGCCGCCACCACCCAGGCTCCTTCCAGCGTCCCGACGCAGCCCGGGCCACCGGGAGTCGATCAGGTTCGAGGGGAGGCCGCCCCGTGAGCCGCGGAGCGGTCGCCCGGCGTTCCTGGGCGTCGTTCACCGGCGGACGTCGCACCGGCCCCACGCAGGCAGTCGAACGCGGACGTGCTGGTTACCCCCTGTGGCAGCGCGTCCTGGCATCGTTCATCGGGGTCAGCCTCCCCCCGCGTCCCGTCCGCGTTCCCGCCTCCGGTCCGCCGCCCGCTCCCCAACAGCCGCCTGCTCACCGGCCGCAGGCCCGCCCCGGTTCGCCTGGTTGGTTCACGCTGCCGCCGCTTCCGACGGTCGGCGCGCTGACCGCCTCCGGGACCGACGCGGTGGTACTCGAAGCCACCTCCCCCGACGGCCGGGCGGGCTTCCTGCTGCGCCACCCCGCAGGCAACACATCCGAGTACGCCCTCGAAGTGGTGGTACGCGGCACCGACGAAGAGGACCACCGGCCGCTGCTGTCCACGGTCAGCTACACACAGCCGGACGACGGGTACGAGCGCGTCGTCCTCGTGCCCGTGGTGCGGGGCCGGTTCGGGCTCGCGGCTTCGTACGTGCGCCTCCCCGGTTTCGGACCGGGCTCGACGTGGGCCGCCACCGGGCCGTCCCCCGTGTCCCCGGAGGCCGACTGGGCCCCGGCCACCGTCGCGTACTCCATCGGCGCCGCGCTCAACGAGACGACCCGCGACGCCTGGCGCCGCGTCAGGGAGTCCGTGAGCGACGGGATGCGCGATGTCATCGACGGTGCGCTGCGATGACGTCCGAGGAGATGACGTCCAAGGAAATGACGTCCAGCGAGGCGGCGTCCGGCTCCGCCCGACGGCACCGCGCCGCGCTCGACGCCGCCCTCCGGGACGCGGTGAGCCCGCAGGCCGCGGTGCACGAGCTGCTCGGCGAGCGGCAGTTGTGGTGGAAGTGCTGCAGCGAGGCGGTCCGCACGGACCCCTCCTGGCTGTACTCCGGAGCAGCCGGGGAGCTGGCCGCCTGGCTCGACGCGACAGCCCCGGACCGCCCGTCCGACACTGTTCCTTCCGACACGCCTGCGTCCGGCACGCCTGCGTCCGACGCGATGACGTCCGCCCGCCATGCCTACCTGCTGGCCCGCGCCTTGAGCGCGCCGGAGGGGCGGGCAGCGGAGCACGACGAGGCGCTCGCGCGCGTACGGAGCATGTGGGCCGGCAGCGGCCTGCTGTCCGTCCAGGCTGCGCCCGGTCCCGTGCAGCCGTCCGGTCGGGGAGCCGACGGCCTTCCGGCAGACGCCGCCGAGCGGCTGAACGCGGTCCTCGAACGCATCCCGCAGCTGCCACCGCCACCGCCGGGTGGCGAAGGCGAGCGGTCGCCCGCCTCGGACGGCACGCTGATGGCCGCCGTGCTGCTGATGGCGGGCTGCGAGCCGCGCAGCCGGCCGCTGGTACAAGTGCCGGTGGTGTTCGGCGAGACCGAGCACCGCACCGAGCCCGGCGCGACCGGCGTCCTGGAGTTTCGCGAGTTTCCCGCCGGGCCTCCTGGCCTGTACCCCGATCCCCGGTTCATGACCGGGCTGCGCAGTTCCGACGGCCAGTTCGCGGTCTCCCTCGGCCGGGCGTGGGCCGTGGCGGGGCCCGGCCGCGGCTCGCGCTGTGTGCTGTGGCGCCTCGTCATGACGGACCGCCCCTCTCCTCCCCCGCGGATCGGGGGCCCGTCCCTCGGCGCCGCCTTCGCCCTGGGCCTGCGGGAACTCCTGCGGTACCCCCGGACGCGGCGGCCCAGCGTGGCCTGGCTGCGCGGCGTCTTCTACGGCCTGCGTCCGCGGACCGCGGTAACGGGGGCGCTGGGCAACGGTGAGCGGCTCACCGGCGTCAGCGGCATGGAGAGCAAGCTCCTGGCCGCGCGCCGCAAAGGGCTGCGTCTGGTCGCTCCCGCCGCGAACCGGCCCGACGCCGCCCACGCGCCCGAGCCCGCTGACGTGAAGTTCGCCGAGACGCTCCGTCAGGCCGACCGCTATGCCCGCCGCTTCCGCACGGCCCGCCTCGTCACCGCGCTGGCCCTGGTCGCCGCTGCCGTGACGTCCGGGGTGGTGGTGGAGCACCGGGAGTCCACGGCCCGGAACCGGCTGGCCACCGCTCACCGGCTGGCCGATGTGTCGGAGAACCTCCTGCAGAGCGATGTCGGGCTCGCCGGGCTGTTCGCCGAGCGCGCGTACCGGCAGCACGCCGATCCGCTGACCCGCCGGGCCCTCTTCCGCGCGGTCACCGTGAGCCCTCAGCTGGCCGGAAGCGTGCGGGCCGCCGGGACGGTCTCCGCGGTGTCGGCCTCGGGTGACGGGAGGCGCGCGTTCGCCGGGACCCGGGGCGGCGACGTGGAGCTGTGGGCGCTCGACGGCGGACGGTTCAAGGGCCACCACGAGCGACTGGGCCGCCTTCCCGGCCCGGTGGAGACGGTCGCGTCCAATGCCGGCGGCGGAATCGTCGCGGCGGCCGACCGCCGCACGGTCAAGGTGTGGGCTTACGGGGAGACCTCCACCGTGCCTCGCCTGCCCGCCGGGGAGCGGCCCACGGCGGTGGCGGTCTCACCCTCGGGCCGCTATGTCGCGGCCACCACGACGACTTCGGAGTTCGGCCTCCCGCGCACGCTCTCGGTCCTGGACCGGGACTCGGGGCGGACGAGACACCTGAAGCTCGGCGACATGACGTCGGATCCGTCGGCGCTCGCCTTCGACGGGGACGCGGAGCTGGTGGTCGTCGAGTACGCCCACGGCACCTGGAACCGGATCTCCATCAAGCGGCTGGCCCGCACCGCCGGGAGTTCCCTCAGCTTCGGCACCGTCAACGCGGCCTCCGCACTCGCCCCGGACGGCAGCCACATCAGCTACAGCAACAAGGGCTCCACGCTGCCGGTCTGGCCGTCCCGGGGTAAGCCCGACGCCTACGATCCGGAGCGGGAGGCGAAGACGGAACCGGGCCGTGCGACAGCCCTGGCCGTCAGCCGCGGCGGCTCCCACGTGGCCACGGCCATCGGCTCCACCCTCCGCGTGAGCCGCACACACGCGCCGGACGGGAAGGCGTCCGATCCCCTCGCCCTCCCGGGCGCCGGCGCGGTCACCGAGGGCGCCCTCGCCTTCGTCGGCAGCGGCGGCAGCCGGCTCGTCTCGGCGTCCCGTGACGTACTCACCCTGTGGGACCTGGACCAGCGCACGCGTATCGCGAGGGTCGCCGAAGTCCCGATCCGGGACTCCTGCCTGGCCTGTGAGGCGCCGCGCGTGTCCGTGTCGCCGGACGGGCGCGACGCGGCGGTCCTCGACAGTGAAGGGACGCAGCTGTCCACCCTGAGACTCGGTGTTCCCGCCTCGGACGAGCGGCAGCGGAGGCTGCCTCGCAGGGCGAAGATCCCGGGTTTCGCGGAACTGCTGTGGCGGCCCGACAGCGAGCGGCTGATCGTGGTGGCGCCGGACGGCAGCGCGGAGATCCTGGCGCGGGAACGCGTGTGGCGGTCCGTCGGTACCTGGCCCGCCGTACCGAACCCGCTGCGGCTCTTCGACCCTCCCACGCTGCTGCGGTTCCTGCCCGGCGGCCGGAAGGTGGCCGAGGTGCACGCCTCCGGTACGGTCCGCTTCCGGGACGCGGAGTCCGGAAAGGTGCTGCGCGAGGTGCCGGGCCCGAGATCCATGGCGCCGACGGCCGGCTCCAGCGCCGAGCTGAGCCGCACCTACGTGGCGCTGGACGCGCGGGCCGCGCACGCCGCGGTGATCGACCGGCCGGGCCTCGACGGGAGCGGCAGCACCCGCGTCCGCGTCATCAGCACCGAGTCCGGCCGCATCCGTACGATCCGCGCGGCCGACGTCCGGGGCATCGCCTACGCCGGCGACCGGCTGCTCGTCCAACGCGGCAGTGACGCACTGGAGTTGTGGTCCGCGTCCGGGAGCCGGCGCCTCGGCACGGTCGAGGGCGTGGCCGACCCCGCGGTCGGCCCGGTCACCGGCGGGGAGCTGGTCGCCGGGACGACGTCCGAGGACCGCACCGTCCGCCTCCTCGACCTGCCGTCCGAGAGCGTCCTCGGAACGCTTCCGCTGCCCGAGGGCAACAAGGCGGAGTCGACGGGCATCGCCCTCACGACGGACGGCACGAAGCTCGTCACCGCGACGGAGGCCGACTTCTCGGAGACCGACGCTCCCGAACCCGACGGCCCTGCCACCAGCGACATGGGGCAACTCATCGAATGGAGTCTTGATCCGCGTGTCTGGATCCGCACCGTCTGTTCGTCGGCCGGCAGGGACCTCCGACCCGACGACTGGGAGCAGCACATGGGCACCGAGGTACCGTCGTCGCTGCGCTGCGGGGAGTGAGGTGCGGCGGGGGATCGCCGCGGCGCTCGCGTCGGCGGCGGCGCTCGCGCTGTCCGGCTGCGGGCCGGGGACCGGCCACGGCAGCGAGCGCGGCCCCTCCGCGTCAGCTTCCCACCGCAGCCCGTCCGCGTCAGCGTCCTACCGCGGTCCATCCGCGATCCGCCTGCCGGGCAACGCCTTCCTCGCTGACATGGTGGTGAGCGACGACGGCACGCTGTGGGTCGCTCAGGGGCGGCTCAGTGCCATCGCGGAGATCTCTCCGTCGGGGAAGGTCACCCAGCATCCGCTCCCCCGCGGCCCCGGCTTCCCGCCCTACCCGTACGACCGCCAGGAATCTCCGGACGGCGGGATCTGGTACACCGCCGGCGACCAGCTGGGACGCCTCGCCCCGTCCGGCAGGTTCACCTGGTGGGACGGCGGTTCCTACGCCCGCCCCAACGGCCCCGGAGGCGGGGACCCCGGCTTCCCCGATGCCCTGACCCTCGGTCCCGACAACACCATCTGGTTCGAGCACGCCGAGCGCGGTGCCAACGTCATGAGCCGCGCCGACATGAAGCGGGGGCTGCGCCGCATCGGGCCGATGAAGGGCAAGTTCGACATCCCCGTACGAGGCATCGCCACGGGGCCGGACGGTGCGGTGTGGTTCTCCCAGCAGCTTCAGTACGACGAGGACGACCGCGACGGCGTCGGACGGCTCACCGCCGAAGGGCAGTACAAGGAGTGGCCGCTGCCCAAGGGAACGTTCCCGCAGAGCATGGTCGCCGGGCCCGACGAGGCGCTGTGGTTCACCGAGCGGCGCGGCATCGGACGCATCGACACCGGCGGCCGCTTCTCCCACTTCCGCGTCCGGGCGTCCGAGCACCCGGGCGGCCTCGTCCTCGGGCCCGACAAGGCCCTCTGGTTCACGACGGACCACCGGGTCGGACGGATCACCACCAAGGGCAGGGTCACACTCTGGCCCGTGCGGGGAGCGAAGAATCTGACCGGCATCGTGCCCGCCCCGGGCGGCGGCTTCTGGCTGGCGGACCGTGGGACCGACACGGTCCGCCGCTTCACACCGCCGCCCCGCTGAATGCGCAGCGCCGCTCCTCACTCCTCCGTTCCGGCCGTGGCCTCCTCCAGGGCCAGGAGTTCGGCCACCGTCTGGCGGCGGCGGATGAGCCGGGTGCGGTCGCCGTCCGCGAGGATTTCCGGGATGAGGGGGCGCGAGTTGTAGGTGGAGGACATGCTCGCGCCGTAGGCGCCGGTGTCGTGGAAGACCAGCAGGTCGCCGATCTCGGCGTCCGGGAGGACCACCGGCTCCACCTCTCCCGTGGCCAGCTGGGTGAACACGTCACCGGACTCGCACAGCGGACCGGCCAGCACGGTTTCCCGGGGCCGCTCGCCGCGTACGGTGCCGTCGGACGCCAGTACGGACACGCGGTGCCCGGCGCCGTACATCGCGGGCCGCATCAGGTCGTTGAAGCCCGCGTCGGCCAGCACGAAGTGATTGCTGCCCATCGGCTTGCGGGCCCGTACCTCGCTGACCAGCACACCGGAGCCGGCGACGAGGAAGCGTCCCGGCTCGATCTCCAGGCGTACCGGGTGGCCCAGCTCGGACTGCAGTTCCCGGCGCGCGGAGTCCCACAGCGCGAAGTACCGGTCGGTGTCGATCTCGGGGTCACCCGGCGCGTACGGCACCGAGAGGCCGCCGCCCGCCGAGATGGCGTGGATGTCCCGGCCGGCGAGGCGGGCCTGCTTGACCATCGTCTCGCACACGGCTTCCAGGTGCCCGTAGTCCACCCCGGAGCCGATGTGCATGTGCAGGCCGATCAGCTCCAGGCCATAGCGGTCGACCAGGGCCAGGCTCTCGGCGAGGTGCTCGTGCCAGATTCCGTGCTTGCTGTGTTCGCCGCCGGTGTTCGTCTTGCGGCTGTGGCCGTGGCCGAAGCCGGGGTTGATGCGGATCCACACGGGGTGGCCGGGCGCCACCGTGCCGATCTGCTCCAGCATCTGCGGCGAGCCCGCGTTCACAGGTACGCCGAGCTCCGCCACGCGGCGCAGGGTGGGCCGGTCGAGCAGGTCGGCGGTGAACACGATGGGGTCGCCGGCGCCGCCCACCTCGTAGCCGGCGGCCAGCGCCCGCTCGACCTCGCCGAGGGACACCGCGTCGACGAGGACGCCCTCCTCCCGCATCAGGCGCAGGATGTGGATGTTGGAGCAGGCCTTCTGGGCGTACCGGATGACGTCGAAGCGGCGCAGCCGGGCGATCTGCGCGCGCACGGTGCCGGCGTCGTACGCCCACAGCGGGGTGCCGAACTCGGCGGCGAGGCCGGCCAGGCGGGGGCCGTCGAGCGCTCCGGGGAAGGGCCGGGCGGGCACCGGAGCGGTCCCGGCCGTCGGGTGCGGAGATTCGGCCATGGTGGTCAGTCCTTCTCGCCGATCATGAGTTCCAGGCCGAGTTCCTGCTCCAGCCTGCGCAGGATCCGCTCCGCGCCGCGTACGACCGCCGCGTGGTCGGTGTCGCGGAGGATGAAGCGGGCCACCACCTGCCCGGCCTGTACGGTGCGGCCGGGGCCCGTCGCGTAGTCGTCGAAGCCGACGACCTGCAGCACTCCGGGTTCGTCGGCGATCCAGTCCACGGACGCCGTGGGTGCGAGGGTGCCGCCGTGCACGGGCATCACCTTGCGTCCGCCGGTGCAGCCCTCGGTACCGGCGGGCGGGCGCACGTCCGCTTCCGGGTCGAGGATGCGCAGCAGGCTGTCGTAGATGTTGGTTCCGGTGGCGTGGCGGTAGATGGTGGGCAGCGCACCGCCCATCACCCGGGGGTTGGCCTCCACCAGTACCGGTCCCCGCTCGGTGACCATGATCTCCAGGTGGAACACGCCCAGGTCCAGGCCGATCGCCCGGCACACCTCGATGGCGTACGCCACGCAGCGGCCGGCCAGGTCCTCCGGGAGGTTCGCGGGGATGTAGGAGCCGAGTTCGACGACCTCGTCCTTGGCCCAGCGGAACCGGCCGGTGACGCAGAACGGGAAGAACTCGCCGTCGCGCGCGCCGAGTTCGACCGAGACGAGGGTGCCCGTCAGCAGTTCCTCGACGAGGATGCCGCGGCGGAACTGTCCCCGCCAGTTCTCCGGCAGGGAGTCGAGGCCCTCCAGGATGCCGGTGCAGGCCTCGGCGGCCTGCGCGGCGTCCTGCGCCACGTACGCCAGCAGGCTGTCAGCGCCGGACGGGGGCTTGAGCACCGCGGGGTAGCCGATCCGTTCCGCGGCGGCCAGCGCTTCCTCGGCCGTCCCGGCCAGGGCGTAGCGCGCGGACGCCAGGCGCGCCTTCTCCAGTGCGGCCCGGCACAGGTCCTTGCGGCGGGCCGTGAAGACTCCCTCGGGTGCGGTGCCGCGCAGCCCCAGGGTGCGGCAGGCGGCGGCCACCGCCTCGGCGCACATCTCGTGCTGGGTGATGACGGCATCGATCGGGTCGGCGGCGTGGCTGGCGGCGAGCGCGCGCGTGACGGCTTCGGCGTCGGTGGTCGTCACCCGGTCGATCAGGGTGTCGGCGGAGTGGACGACCGCGAGGTTCTGTTCCGTGGGCGGGTACCACGGTTCGGTGGCCTGGAGGAAGGTGACGCGATGGCCTTCCTCCTTGGCGCGCCGGATGGCATCCAGCGCTGCGGGGTTGGAGTCGACGAACGCAATGTGCATGAGGACTGCCTACAGGGGTCGTGGACGGGGAGGGGTACGGGGGTGAGGATGCGGGGAAACCCGGTGCGCCCGCAGGGTGCGGATGCGGTCACCACGGGCGCGGTGGCGGGCCCGGATCAGTCCGATCCCGGGAGCAGGTCCGCGAGGTCCGGGACCGCGCCGGGCGCCGCCGCGTACCGGGACTCGACGCGTGCGCACAGGCCGGGCATCAGCGGGGCGGCTTCGGCCGCGAGCTCGCGCAGGCCCTGTACCGCGAGGCCGGGGTCGTCGGCGGCCCGCTCGGCGAGGAGCGCCAGCAGGTTGGCCGTCGCGTCCGCCGCCGTGCGCAGCGAGAACGTCTCCAGTGTGAACGCGCGGCGCATGCGGCTCCGGTAGCGCTCCAGGGGCTGCGCCGCGTCCTGGGACGTCTCGATGCGCTGTCCGGTGTGCGGGGCCAGGGCCCGGCACACCGCGGCGAGCGGCTCGTGCAGCCGGGTGCGGACCGCGTCGGTGAACTCGCGCTCGGTGAAGTTGGCCGGCTGGTGCTCGGGGTTGCCCAGTGCGAGGTAGAACCGGACGCTGTCGGCGCCGTGCTTGGCGACCAGGTCCCGGGCCCAGATCAGGTGCCGCCGGCTGGTGGAGAACTTGGCGCCGTCCAGGTGGTAGAACTCGTTGGTGACGATCGCCGTCGGCGTGACGAGACCGCCGTGCGCGAGGGCGAGTCCGAGGTGGGCGAAGGAGAAGTAGAAGGTGTTGTCGTAGCCGAGGAACTGGACGAGTTCGAAGCCGGAGTCCTTGTCCCACACGCCCGGTGTCTGCTCCGGGGCACGGCCGGCGCGGGCCGTCTCGGCCATGTGGATCAGGCCGGGCAGCATCTCGGCCCATACGTTGAACACCTGGCCGTCGAAGCCGTCGATGCCTGCCGGCACGCCCCAGTCGGCGGGGTAGGTGACGGGGAAGTCCGGGAGCGGCCGGGACAGCATCTCGTCCACGAAGCGCAGCACATGGGGCCGCATCGTGGCGCGGTGTTCCGCGTAGAAGGCGGTGAACTGCTCGCGGTACTCCTCGAGCGGCAGTACCAGGATCTCCACCTCCCGCGGTTCGGTGGCCGCGGTGGCGGCGCCGGTGCTGGTGGCGAAGAGCAGTGAGGTGACGTCGTTGGGGTGCCCGCAGTTCTCGCAGATCGCCCCGCAGGTGGCGGTCAGGCACTCCGGGCAGTGGCCGGTGGCGAACGCCTCCAGCAGGTAGCGGCCGGTCTCGGCGCAGTACGGGAAGGTCCAGGTGCGGGGCACGAGCTTGCCGGCCCGGTGCAGGCCGGCGAAGAAGTCCCGTACGAGGTCCCGGTAGGCGTCGTCGGGCGTGGTGAACGCGTCGATGTCGATGCCGGCCGCGGCCAGGGTCGCGGTGATCTCCTGGTGGGAGCGGGCGGCGAGGGCCGCCGGCTCCAGGCCGAGGCGCTGGGCCGTGGTGACCACGTACGTCTGGTGGTCGTCGCCGCCGGAGGCGTAGAGCGCCGTGTGGCCCAGCCGGCGCTGGGCGCGCGTGAAGACGTCAGCACCCAGGTAGGGGCCGGAGAGGTGGCCCACGTGCAGGTCGCCGTTGGTGGTCGGCGGGGTGGCGGTGACGAGGAAGCTGCGGCGCTGTGCCGGGCGGCGGTCGGTCATCGGTTCGCTCCGAAGGGGCCGAGCGACCAGACGGAGACCATTTCCAGCTCGTCGGTCGCGGAGAGGTTGGTGAAGTGGTGGGTCTGCTGCGAGGCCACCACCAGGGCGTCGCCCGGGCCGATCTCGGTGCGTACGCCGTCGACCTCGACGAGGCCATGGCCGCGCACCACGTAGAAGTGCTCGTGGTCCTCGTGGGAGTGCGGGGTGGTCACCCCGCCGGGTGCCACGGTGCACACTCCCATGCCGGTGTCCGAGGGGCCGGTGTGCTGCCAGGGCAGGATGCGGCGGAAGGCACAGCCGTACTCCTCGTGGACGACGGCCTCGGCCTGTCGCTGGATCTGGATGCCGCTCATGCGGGGGCTCCTTGCAGAAGAGTGGGCGGAGCGGCGGGATCGTCCGCCGCCGGGCCGAAGACGGTGTCGAGGATGTCGCCCGCACGGCGGGCCACCAGGGAGAGCAACGTGCTGGTCAGGCCGTGGGTGTGCTCGGCGGCGCCGTGCAGGAACACCTTGGGCGCGAAGCCCTCGGCGGTGGTGACGGCGTAGTCGCGCCCGACGCACAACTGCCCGTCCGCGTCCCGGCGTACGTACGGTTCCAGCTCCGTGAGCAGGCCGCGGGCCTCACGGAAGTCGTAGCCGGTGGCCAGCACGACCGCGTCGTAGCGCTCGGTGCGGCACTCGCCGGTCAGCAGGTCGCGCAGGGACGTCACGGCCTGTTCGCCGTCCGCGTGGCAGCCGGCCAGTTCGGTGAAGCGGCGCAGCGCCAGCCTCCGGCCGCCGTGCACCTGCTGTTCGTAGAGGAGTTCGGCGACGCCGGTGATGTCCTCCTCGTCTACCGCCGCGTAGTTGGTGGTCTTCAGGTCGGCCATGATGCGTCTGCGGCGGTCCGCGTCGGCACCGTGGAAGAGGTCCACCGACTCGGGGTTGAAGATCTCGTTGGCCAGGGCGCTGCTGTCGGCCGGCATCAGGGCGAAGCCCCGGTGGGCCAGCGTCACCGCCGCTTCCGGGAACTGCCCGGCCAGGTGGCGGAAGACCTCGGCGGCGCTCTGGCCCGCACCCACCACCAGGAAGCGGTACGGCAGTGCGGTGCCGCGCCGCTCGAAGCGGCGCAGGCCGGTGAGGAAGGCGCTGCTATGGAACACCGTTCCCGTGCCCAGCGCCTCCGGGGCGACGCCGGCCGGTACGACGGGCGTGCCACCCGGCGCGACCGAGACGTGGTCGGCGGCCAGGGCGTGCGTCCGGCCCGCGTCGTCCTGGTAGTCGACCTCCAGGTGCGTCACGCCGCCGTCGGGCCCGGGCACCGGGCGGATGGCCGTCACCCGGCTCGCGTAGCCGACATAGCCGGACAGCTGCCGTGCGACCCACCGGAAGTAGTCGACGAACTCGGCGCGGGTCGGGTTCATCGTGCTCAGGTTGAGGAACTGCTCCAGGCGGCCGTGCGCCACCAGGTAGTTGGTGAAGCTGTACGGGCTGGTGGGCAGGCGCGGGGTGACCAGGTCCTTGAGGAAGGAGACCTGCATGCGGGCGCCGGGCAGCAGCATGTCCGGGTGCCAGGCGAACGACGGCCGCGCCTCCAGGAAGTGCAGCCCCGCGCCGTCGCCGGACCACTGGCCGGAGGCGTGCAGGGCGCTCATCGCCAGGTGCGAGGGGCCGAATCCGATGCCCAGGAGCCGGTGGCGTGCCGGGGCACCTTGGGAGACGGTGCTCATCGGGCCCCACCGCCGTGCTCGGTACAGTCCGCGTCCACGGCGGCCGGGGCCGGGGGCCGGTAGTGGGCGTAGAACTTCTTGGTCGGCTCCAGCACCTCCCAGGTGCCGGTGAACCCTGCGGGCACGACGATGGTGTCGCCGGGGCGGAAGGTGCGTGAGTTGCCCTCCTCGTCGGCGATCACCACGCAGCCGTGCAGCATGTGGTAGAACTCGTCCTCCTCGTACACGGCCCGGAACTTCCCCGGGGTGCTCTCCCAGATGCCCGAGGTGAACGCGCCGTCGTGGCTGGCGAACTGCAGCGTGTTGGTAATGGCGAGCTCACCCGATATCCAGCGGTCGGGGCCCTTCCGGACGTGCCGGACCTCGCCCTTCGACTCGCCGAAGACCACGATGTCCTCGATCGTCCTGCGGTCGCTCATGCCGTTCCCTCCAGAGTGTTCGGAATCTGCGACAGGTGGCTGTGGAAGAGGCGCCCCACAGTGCGGGCGGCCTCGCCGCGCATCACGGAGTAGTGCGTCCCGGGCAGTGCGTGCTGTACGGCACCCGCGGGCACGAGGCCGCCGGGGTGCCGGCGCAGCGGCGTCAGCCCGCGGAAGACGTCACCGCGTTCGCCCTCGGCGTGCACCACGAGCGTGGGCACGGCTCCGGGCAGCGGCCGGGGACGGTGGGTGAGCAGCAGCCGGTACAGCGCGTGGTACTGCTCGTACAGGGCGCCGAGGGACCCGGTCGGCTCGTCGGGGACGTGGCGGGCCGCCAGGTACCCGAAGGGGTCGGGGTGGCCGGGCGGGGGTGCGTCGACGGCTGCCGCGTCCGCGCGCTGCCCGACGTGGTCGGCGAAGAAGCCGACCGCCGCGGCCGTGGCGTCGAAGACGGACGGCGGGCAGGACTCGGGCGCCTGCACGAAGCTGTCGATCACGGTGAGCGAGCGCACGTCCCCGGCCGGGCACCGACGGGCCGTCTCGGCGGCCAGGACCCCGCCCATCGACCAGCCGAGCAGGTGCACCGGGCGGCCGTCCAGCGCGTCCAGGGCCGTGGCGTACCGGTCGGCCAGCGCGTCCAGTGTGGCGGGCAGCCGGGCCGGTTCCGGGCTCTGCAGCCCGTACACCGCCCAGTGCTCCGGCAGTGCGCCGATCAGGTCGCGGTAGCCGAGCAGATGGCCGCCGACGGGGTGGACGAGTACCACGACCGCGTCGCCCTCGGGGCGTACGGGCACCAGCAGCGTCTCCGCACCGCGGTCGAGCAGCGCCGCCTGACCGGCGACGGTGCTGGCCTCGAAGAGGCTGGACAGCGGCAGCCTGATGCCGAACTCCGCCTCGATACGGCGCAACAGCCGCACCGCGGTCACCGAACTGCCGCCCACGGCGAAGAAGTCGTCGTCGACGGAGGCCACCGGCACCCCGCAGACCTGCTCCCAGAGCCGGGCGAGGGTCTTCTCGCGCTCCGTGCGCGGCGGCCGTGCCGGGGCGCGACCCGCGGCGGCGGACCGCGTACGGGGTACCTCCGTGCCCGCCAGTTCGAGCAGCTTCCTGGTGTCCCGCTTGCCGTTGGCCGTCAGCGGCAGCGCGGGCAGGGGGTGGAAGGCGCCGGGCACCGCGTAGCCGGGCAGGGTGCGGGCCAGCCGGGACCGCAGCTCCGCCGCGTCCAGGGCGTCCGGCTGCTCCTCCCCCACCGCGGCGGGGACGACGAACGCGACCAGCCGGGCGTCGGCACCGGTGCCGAGGACCACGCAGGCCGCGGCGCGCACTCCGGGAACGGCCGCGAGCTGCTGCTCGACCTCCAGCAGGTCCACGCGGTAACCGCGCACCTTGACCTGGTGGTCGGTACGGCCCAGGAACTCCAGGGTCCCGTCGGGCCAGTAGCGTGCCTGGTCGCCGGTGCGGTACAGCCGCTCCCCCGTACGCGGATGGCACGGGAACCGCTCAGTGGTCAGCTCGGGCTGTCCGTAGTAGGCGGTGGCGAGTCCTTCGCCGGCGATGAACAGGTCGCCTGGCACCCAGTGCGGTACGTCGGCGAGGTGCGCGTCCAGCACGTGGTAGCGCTGGTTGGCCAGCGGACGGCCGTACGGGACGGACTTCCAGGCGGGGTCGACACCATCCACGACGTGGTAGTTGGACCAGATCGACGCCTCGGTCGCACCGCCCAGCGCCACGGTCCGGGCCTTGGGAGCCGCCCGTGCGATGCGCTCGGGCAGGCCGAGCGGGATCCAGTCGCCGCTGAGCAGGACCAGCCGCAGCCCGCCGAGCGCGTCGGCGGCCCGGTCGCCCAGGTGGTCCAGGAGCATCTCCATCAGCGCCGGCACCGTGTTCCACACGGTGGCGCCCGAGCGGCGCAGCCAGGTCGCCCACAGCTCCGGGTCCGGGCGGCCGCCCAGCGGTGGGACGACGACGGCTGCTCCGCTGTGCAGCGCGCCGAACAGATCGAAGGCCGACAGGTCGAAGTGCAGCTCGGAGAGCGACAGCAGCCGGTCGTCCGGGCCGATGCCGAACCGCTCGACCATGTCCTGGACCGTGTTCAGCAGCCCGCTGTGCGGGATGGCGACGCCCTTGGGCGCGCCCGTCGAGCCGGAGGTGAAGATGACGTACGCCAGGTCGGCGCCGTCGCCCTCGCGCAGTACCGCGGGGCCTGCGGGCCCGGCCGGTGCGTCCAGCGGTACGGCCGTGAGCGGGTGGGACACCTGGTCCAGGAGGCGGGAGCCGTGTGCGTCGGTGAGCACGCGGGTGATGCCGTGCCGTCCGAGCAGCGCCTCGATGCGGGCCGCCGGCCAGTCCACGCCGAGCGGTACGTAGGCGCAGCCCGCCGCGACCACCGCCAGCGCGCCCAGGTACTGGGCGGTGCTCTTGCGGGCCAGTACGCCGACCAGCTCGCCGCGGTCCGCTCCGGCGGCGGTCAGCTCGGCGGCGATCCGGCCCACCTCGGCGGCGGCAGCACCGTAGCCCAGCGTGCCGTCCTCGCCGATGAACGCCGGACGCCCGGGGGCGTCGGCCGCGCCGCGGCGCAGCCCGTCCAGCACGCGCGCGTGCGGGAAGGAGCGCCGGGTGGCGTTGGCGTCCTCGCGGGCCCGGAGCAGGGCCGGCGGCAGCGCGGGCGGGTGCGGGTCCGTCCAGGCGGCGGGGCCGGCGGCCAGGCGGTGCAGCAGGTCGGCGTGGGCCGCCGCCAGCTCCTGTACGAGGCCTTCGGGGAACGCGGCGGCCACGTGGTCGAAGGTGCACACCAGCTCGCCGTCCTCCTCGGAGACCTGGTGGTCGAGCAGGACCTGCGGGGTGTGCATGGCCTTGAACACCAGGTCCCAGCCCGGGGTTTGCAGATGGGGCGGCAGCGGGCCGCCGGCCGTGGTGTCCAGGCCGGAGGCGAACACGTAGGGGCTGGCGGGCTCGGCGCCGGGCTGGGTGCGCCGCCGCATGCGGGCCAGCTCCACCGCGGACAGCCAGGCGTGCGGCAGGTCCTCCATGAGCCGCAGCTGCAGTGCCTCGGCACGGCGCGCGAAGGTGTCACCGGCGCCGTCGCAGCCCAGCAGCAGGGTGCTGCCGAAGTTGCCGACGCACGCGTCCAGCGCGGGACCGGTTCCGGCCCCGTCGGCCGCGAGCATGCCGCGGGTCGCCACCAGCACGGTGAGCGAGATGTCGGGCCGCCCCGACCAGCGGCGCAGCACCTCGGCGTACGCCGTGCACAGCACCGTGTTGGCGGACAGCCCGGCCATGCGGGCCCGCTCCTGGAGCCGCTGCCACACCGGCGCCGGCAGGCGGTGGCGTACCCGGGCGAACGCGGCGTGGTCGGGCCGGCCGAGCAGCGGCAGCGGCGGCGGGGGCGGCAGTTCCGCCGCGCGCCGCCGCCAGTGCGCCACCGAGTTGCGGTAGGCCTGGCTGCTGCGGTGCTCGGCCAGGGCCGTCACATAGCGGCGGAACAGGCCGGGCGGGGCCGTAGGACCGGTGCAGGGCCGGTCTTCGTAGGCCGCCGCCAGGTCCCTGCACACCAGCCCGATCGACCGGGCGTCCAGGACGAACAGGCGCAGGCACAGCAGGACGAAGGAGGTGCCCTGCGCCCGGTACACGGTGCAGGAGAGCTGCGGCCCGGCGGTGAGCGGCGGCAGGGCGTCCGCCGCACCGGCCCGCTCGGCGGTGAAGGCCTCCCGGGCCGGGCCCGGCGCGAGCCCGCTCCAGTCGACCACGGCCGGGCCCCAGCCGGGGGCGAGCGGCACGACCCGCTGCCGGCCCTCCTCGTCGACCGCGGCACGCAGCATCTCGTGCCGCGCCATGACCGTGCGCAGCGCCGTGCGCAGCCGCTCCTCGTCGAGGTCCGGGACCTCGAAGCCGTGGGCGACGCAGGCCGCGGTGCGCAGCTGCGGGTAGTCCGATTCGCCGACGTGGTAGGCGCTCTGCAGGTCGGTCAGGGCGAACGGCTCCGGGTCCGGGCCGTCCCCGGCGGTCCCGTCCAGGCGCGGGCCGAGGCTGCCGGGACGGGACGCCACCGCCGCCAGCAGCGCGGGTTCGGCCGCCGTCACGCGGTCCATGAGCGCGGCGGGCGTGCCTTCGGGGGCGTCGACCTTCAGCCGGCCGCGCCGCGCACGCACCGTCACGCCGTGTTCGGCCAGCTCCCACAGCAGGCCGTGGGCCTCCTGCCGCTCGTCCGGCAGCTCCCGTTCCACCTGGCTCCTCCTTTCCTCGCGCGCCCTGTCGTGGTCCGCGCCCAGCGGTGCCGTCGCCATGACCGGCCGTCCCGTCAGCCGGCCGCTGCGGCCGGGCCGGCGTCGGCGGCCAGCCGGTGCACGGTGCCGTCGCCGGTGAACAGGTCGCGCAGTTCGACGTCGAACCCTTCGGCCTCCGCCAGGGCCACCACGCGCATGGCCGCCAGCGAGCTGCCGCCGAGCGCCAGGAACGGCGTGTGCACGTCGACCCGCTCGACCTGGAGCACCTCCGCCCAGATCCGGGCCAGGGTCCGCTCGTCCTCGGTGGCGGGCTCCGTCACGGCGCCGTCGGCGACCGCGGTGCCACGGGCCGGGAACGCCGGTGCCGCGGCCTGCTCCCCGTCCGCAGCGGCCCGCTGGGGGCGCTGCGCCGCCAGCCGGGTGACGAGCTCACCGAGCGTGTCCGTGCCGCCGTCGGCGATGCGCTCCAGCACGTGCCGGAAGGCGCCCAGAATGCGGTCGACGGCTGCCTCGTCGAAGAACGCGAGGTCGTACTTGACCTGGAAGAACAGCTGCTCTTCGGGCATCGCTTCGATGGCGAAGGGGTAGTTGGTCCAGCCGACGTAGCGTTCCTGTCGCACGTCCACGCCGCCGCGGCCCGTCCAGCCCGTGCCGCGCGGGAAGTTCTCGAAGATCAGCAGGGACTCGAAGAGCGGCTGGCCGCTCGGCAGGTCGGTGCGCTGCTGGATCAGCGGCAGCGGGTAGTGGTCGTGGGTCCGCGCCGCCACCTGGGTCCGCTGGATGCCGCGCAGCCAGCGGCCGACGGGCTCGTCGTGCGCCAGGCCCACCCGCATCGGCAGGCTGTTGATGAAGATGCCGACGATGTCCTCGACACCGGCCAGCGCCACCGGGCGGTGGGTGATGGTGATGCCGAAGCACACGTCGTCCTGCCCGCTGAAGGCGCCGACGACCACGGCCCAGGCGCCCTGCACCAGCGAGTTGAGGGTCAGCTGCCGGGCGCGCCCGTAGGCCAGCAGCCGCTCGGTCAGCTCCTCGCCCAGGTCGAGCCGGGCCTCGGCGTGCATCTCCTGGGAACTGGCCGAAAGACCCAGCCGCTCGGCGCGGCCGATCAGCGTCGGGCTGCGGAACCCGGCCAGGCGGCGCAGCCAGTACTCGCGCGCCGCGTCCGTGTCCTCCCGCTCCAGGAACGCCACGTAGTCGCCGAAGGAACGGGTCGGCCGCAGTTCGGGCGCCCGGCCCTCCAGGCCCGCGTGGTAGAGCTCCAGGGAGTCGCGCAGCAGCACGAAGAGCGACCACGCGTCGAGGATCAGGTGGTGGTAGCTCATCACCAGCTTGAAGCGGCGCTCGGCGAGGCGGACAAGGGTGAGACGGAAGAGCGGCGCCCGGTCGAAGGCGAAGCCGCGGCGGCGGTCCTCGTCGAGGTACTCCTCCAGCAGGGCGCGCTGCTCGTCCTCGCCGCGCCCGGCCCAGTCCAGGACCGTCCAGCCCAGTTCGGCGTCCTTCTGCACCGCCTGCAGCGGCTCGCTCAGGCCGCGGGAGGCGATCCACACCCGGAGGATCTCGTGCCGGTCGACGACCTGCTGCCAGGCGCGGTGGTAGGCGTCGAGGTCGAGGTCGCCCTCCACGGCGTACAGGAACTGCTCGAAGTAGACGCCGGAGTCCGGGTCGAGCAGCGAGTGGAAGAGCATGCCCTTCTGCATCTCGGTGAGCGGGTGGACCGCTTCGATGCCGTCCGGGTCGTGCGCGGCCTCCCGGACGCGGGCCAGGTCGGCGTCGGAGAGGACGGCCGGGGCCGGCTCGACGGCGCCGGAGTCCGCCGGCCGCCGCTCGCGCTCCTCCGCCATGAACGCGGCCGTCTCGGCGACGGTCGGCGTGGCGAACACCTGGGTGGCGCTGAGGCCGAAGCCGTCGCGGTTGGCCCGGGCGCTGATCAGGAAGCCCTGGATGGAGTCGCCGCCGAGGGCGAAGAAGTTGTCGTGGACGCCCACGCGCGGCAGCTGCAGCGTCTCGGCCCACACCTCGCACAGATAGCGCTCCAGCTCGGTGCCGGGCGCGGTGTACTCCTCGGCCAGCGGCAGCTGGGGGCCGTCGTGGTCGGCGAGCGCCCGGCGGTCCACCTTCCCGTTGTGGGTGAGCGGTATCTCCTCGATCACCGTGAAGGCGGCGGGGATCATGTAGGGCGGCAGCCGGTCGGCCAGCCGGGCCCGTACCTCGCCCGCGTTCGGCGTCTCGTCGCAGGTGAGGTAGGCGACCAGGCGCTGGTGTCCGCCGGCGCCGCGTACACCACTGGCCACCGCACCGGTGACGCCGGGGATCTCCCGCAGCCGGGCCTCCACCTCGCCCAGCTCCACCCGGTAACCGGCGATCTTGACCTGGTCGTCCATGCGGCCGAGGAGTTCCAGCCGGCCGTCGGGCGACTGGCGCGCCAGGTCGCCGGTGCGGAAGACCCGGCCCTCGGACGTCTGCACGAACCGCTGCGCGGTCAGCTCGGGCAGCCGGTCGTATCCCTCGGCGATGCCCACACCGGCCAGGCACAGCTCACCGGTCTCTCCCGCCGGCACCGGGTTCAGCCCGTCGTCCAGGACGCGCGGCGTGAGCTCGGCCGGGTGGCCGACCGGAACGAAGCCCTCGTACTCCGTGCCGGGCAGGCACTCCCAGTAGGTGCTGTAGAGCGCTTCGGTGAGCCCGTACACGTTGAACAGGCGCGCCTTCGGACCCGTCGCGAAATACCGCTCGGGGAGGTCCCCGGGCATCACGTCGCTGGAGCAGAAGACGTACTTCAGCGAGGTGTTGGCCGCGAATGCGGGGTTCTCCAGCATGCCGGACAGCAGGGCCGGCACGACCATGAGTGTGGTGACGTCACCGCTGTCGATGAACTCGACCAGCCGGTCCGGGTCCTTGTGGGCGCCGGGCGGCACCACGACGACGGTGCCGCCGGACAGCACCGGCCAGAACACCTCGCGCACCAGGTTGGTGATGCTGAGGGTGGTACGCAGCAGCTGCCGGTCGCCCGGCTCCAGCGGGAAGGTGCGCTGCAGCCACCGCTGGCCGCTGAGCAGGGCTCGGTGGGTGAGCATGACGCCCTTGGGCACGCCGGTGGAACCGGAGGTGTAGAAGACCAGCGCGAGCGCGTCCTCGGCCAGCGCGACCGGCTCCGCCAGGGCCGTGGCGGCATCGGTGAGCAGGTCCTCGACCGCGACCGCCACCGTGCCTTCGGGATACGGCTCGTCGAGCAGGGCGCGTTCGGTGACCACGATGCGGGAGCCCGAGTACTCCAGGATCGTCGCGCGCCGCTCGGCCGGGTCCTCCGGGTCGACCGGTACGCACACCCCGCCGGACCGCAGCACGCCGAACAGCGCGGGCAGCAGGTTCAGCGAGCGGGACAGGTGCAGGCCCACGCGGTCGCCGGGGGCGACTCCGCGGGCGGCCAGAGCGCCGGCGACGCGGTCGGCCGACGCCTCGGCCTCGGCGTAGGTGAGGGAATCGGCACCGTACAGGGCGAGGGTCCGGCCAGGAGCGGACGCTGCCTGCGTGGTCAGCAGGTCGTGCAGGAACGGCATGCGAGGACACCATCTTCCGTGGTTCGAAAGTGCGGCGAGTTGCGTGGTGCGAAAGCCCCGAAAGGGACGGCGGGACAGAAGGGCGGGCGCGGTGGGCCGCGGCGGCGGCCTGTGGGGGCCGCTGCCGGGCGGATGGGCAGGGTGCGTCTCGGGGTGGTGCGGGGTCCGGCCGGGAGCAGGTAGGTCCTGCGCGGCCTGGGCGGTCATGGTTCAGGTGGCGGCCTGTGCCGGGGCGTCGTCGGCCGCCTCGGTGTCGTCGGCCGCCGTGGCGAGCGCGGTTGTGACGGGTACCACGACTGCCGCGATCAGCGGCAGCGCGCCGGCGACGAGGAAGACCGTGGTGGTGCCGAGCAGCGCGGCGAGCGCGCCGGCGACGAGGGAGCCGAGCGGGAACACGCCCCAGGTGATCCAGCGGTAGGCGGCGTTGACGCGCCCGAAGATCTCGGCGGGGATGGTGGTCTGCCGGTAGGAGACCACGACGACGTTCCACACGATCGACACCAGGCCGTAGCAGAACAGCCCCGCGGCGGCCACCGGCACGCTCGGTGCGGCCAGCGCCAGGTAGCAGAGCCCCGCCAGGGGCCCGCCGCAGCGCATCAGCCGCCGCTCCCCCACGCGCCCGACGATCCGGCCGGTCAGCGGTCCGGCCAGGACGCTGCCGACCGCCAGACAGGTGAGCAGCAGGCCGTAGCCGGTCTCGGACAGGCCCAGTTGTCCCGGCGCCACGGCTTGCAGCGGCAGCAGCGTCAGGCACATGGCGTACGAGAGGTTGTTGACGGCGGCGGTGGTCGCGAGGCGGATCAGGTCCGGGCGCCCCTTGAAGTGGCGCAGTCCCTCGCCCAGTTCGGACACCATCGAGCGCAGGGAGGCGCGCTGCCGGGGCTTCGGCTCGTCGTCGTGGGGGCGCTCCGCTTCGGGCGGTGGCGCCTTCGCGACGACTGCCGCACCGCCCACGGCGGCGGGCAGGATGCCGAGTGCCCAGACGGTCACCACGTACAGCACGACCACCGTCGACAGGCCCAGCCCTGAGCCCAGCGCGACCACGTAGCCGCCGAGGGCCGGCCCGACCAGCTGGGCCAGGAACATCTGGGTGGACTGCAACGCCGCGTTGGCCCGGGGCAGCTGCCCGGCCGTGACCAGGCGCGGCAGCGCCGACTGCGCGGCCACGTCGACGAAGGTACCGGCGCAGCCGACCGCGAAGGCGAGCACGGCCAGGGTCCACAGCGGCAGCCGGCCCAGCACGGCGGCCACGCACATGGCCACCACCAGCCCCAGCCGCACGGCCGACGCCCAGCGCATCACGCTGCGCGGCTCGTACCGGTCGGCGACGACGCCGGCGGGCAGCATCGCGACGAGCCAGGGCAGCCGGACGGCGACGCCGACCAGGCTCACGGCGACCGCCGAACGGGTCATGCCCAGGGCGATCAGCGGCACCGCGATCTTGTAGATGCCGTCGGCGAGGTCCGAGGAGACCACGGCCGACTGGAAGCGGCGGAACGGCGAACCGAGCGGCTCGCGCCTCGCGGACGTCCGGCCGTCCCGGCGGAGGCTCAACACGGCCCGTCCACGAGGACGACGGAGTTCATACGGGCTCCGTGGTGTGCGTTGAGGACCAGCCCGCTGCCGGGTACGCCGTGGCGTACGAGCACGCCGGACGGCCGACCGCCGAACAGGAACGGGCCGACGACGAACGGCACTTCGGCCTGCTCCACGGCCCCCGTCGTCTCGTGGGAGAAGTCCAGGCGGACCCGGTCCGGGATGACGAACCGCTGGACGACGTGCGGTTCGTCGCCCTCCCACGCCCGGCGCACGGCGGCCTGCCACTCCGGGTCGGACACGGCCGGGCCGAGCACCACGCCCGAGCCGCCGTATCCGCCGGCCGGCTTGAGCACCAGCTCGGCGCGGCGGTCCAGGGCATCGCGGACCGCGGCGGCCGCCCCGGCGTCCTCGCCGCCGAGCAGGGCCGTCCACGGTACGTACCGTTCGATCAGCTCCCGGTCGGCGGCAGGCAGCAACGGGCGGTCGGCCCACAGCCAGGCCAAGGTCGTCTTGTCGGTGAGCAGCCAGGTCGCCTCGGAGGTGTGCATGCGCACCCGGTCGGCCTGCACCGCGCGGATGAGCGCCGCACGCCCCGGGCCCGGTGGCAGGTCGAGGGCGAGGAACAGCCGGAACACCGCGTCCACGGGCCGCCCGTCGAGACTCAGCCGCCCGGCGTCGTCGGCCCGGAGCTCGTCCATCGTGCAGGCGACCGTGTCGAGCCCGTGCCGCCGCCCGCTGTCGCACATGGGCGCCAGCCAGTCCAGGAAGGCCTTCGGCTCCTCCAGCCCTGGGGCGGCCCCTCTGCGGAACACCGGAATGGCGACCCGGTCCCCCTCGGAAAGCCCGAGTGACGGGCGGATGACGGAAAACCGGGAATCCACCGCGGAATCCGGAGCGATCAATTCGAGTTCCGGCGCCAGCGGCTGGAAAAGATCACGGAAACGCCGCGCCAGAATGTCCGCCTGAAGCGTTCCGCCCAGCGACCCGTCGATGTTGAATTCCACGAACATCGGCCGGCCCGCGCGGTACACGAGATCGGGGCGCGCGGCGATCAGGAGACTGTCGTCCAGCGGCTCGGACCCGTGCATCAACGGCAGCCGCTCGGGCGGCACCCGGAGCACGTCCCGCAGCTCCCCGGCCGTACGGGCCCGGCGCCGGCAGGCCTCCAGCACCAGCCGCATCAGGCGCAGCGACACGTCCGCGACCTGCGTGTAGTGCGCCCGGTCGAGGAAGAGCGGCCGCAGGGGCCGCCAGGGCCCCATGGAGCCGGCAACTCCGTCGTGCACTTCCTGCACTTCCGCCGCGGCCCGGCGGAGAAAAGAATCACGTAGGCCGGCGGGGAATTCCCCCCACTTGTCGGCCGATGGACACCACGGCTCGGCGTGCTGTTCCCCCATTGTCCCCCACCGTTCCAGCAACGCCAGGGGTGTCATTCTCGTTCACGCCCCCCGGTCGCGAGACGCAACAGTACCGTGGCATACGCGTCTTGCACCCGCGCATTCCAGAAGGCGCTTCCGGCCGCCGCCGATTCGGCGCCCCGCGGCACCCGTCGAACGAGAATTTCTCTGCGCCGCGTACGGCCTCCGCACTATCTGAAGATCCATCGCGACAATTCGGGAAGTATCACTGTACGGACGCCCGGACCACCCACCGAGATCCGGACACCGCGCAAGAAGGGCCGGGCCGCCGGGTGGCGGGCCGGCCCATTCGGTCGGTCAGCGGTCAGACGCGGTCGGCCGCGATCAGGAGGTACTGGAAGGAACCGTCCCTGTAGGAGTTGATGAACGCCTCTTCAATGCCGGTGACCAGCGAAGACGTGGCCCGCAGCTCCCAGTAGGGCAGGGTCGCGGCAGTCAGGTCGATGACGGCCTGCGGTACGAGTCGGTTGTCGGCCATGGCGCGCAGGTACTCCCGGCGGGAGTGGATGTTGCACTCGAAGTGCGCATTGATCTGGGACACCCACTTCGAGGGCTGGCCGTGACGCGGGTTCCAGCAGCCGGTGATGGTGACGTACCGGCCGCCGACCCCGAGGATGCGGGAGTGCTCTGCGAAGAGGTCGTGCAGGTCGACGTACATCGTCGATTCGTTGTTCCACGAGGCCGTGACCTGCCCCGTACCGAAGGGCATGTCGAGCATGTTGCACACCCGGGCCTGGACGTGGTCCGCGATACCGAGTTCGCGGGCACGCTGGTTGGCGAAGTCGGCCTGCTTGGCCGACAGGGTGACGCCCTCGACCGTGCAGCCGAAGCGTTGGTGTGCCATGACCATCGAACCGCCCCGGCCGCAGCCGGCGTCCACGAGCGTGTCGCCACGCCCGATGGGCCCGAGGTGGTCCAGGAGGTATTCGGCCTGTGCCGACTCCAGGCGGTGCAGCTCGGCGATCAGCCTCTTCTCGTAGTCGCCGTCGTCGGCGTCCCCGAGAGCGGCACGGTCCACGTCACCGATGCCGTAGTGGTGGTGGTAGAGCCCGTCGACGTCGCCGAGACGCAGGTTCACGGGCCTGGCTTCCTGGTCCCAGTAGCGGGCGATCTCACCCTGGTAGGGCGACGCCGGGGCGGGGACGAACGCGGAGGTGCCGTTGAGGGTGCTGAACTCGGTGCTGGTCACTGATACGTCCATTCCTCTTACCAGAAGTCGGGAAGGCTGTAGCGATAGGTGTTGGTCCGGTGCCAGTAGTGGTTGCCGTCGACCCATGCGGCCACTCCCCGCAGGAAGCGCTGCACGCTCGGGACGGGGCAGGCGGCGGCCAGGGCCGCGGCCTCAGCTTCGTACGTGTGCATGAGGTCGTTGTGGACCTCGACCGCCTTCAGATAGGCCTCCCGGTCGGAGAGCCCCTCCTTTTCGGCGATCACTACGGGCAGGTTCAGGTGCCGGCCCGGGCTGTTGAGCTCCTTGGTGTAGGAGTACAGATCGTTGACGATGGTGGTGGCGTTCCCGGCGAGCGCGATGACCCGCTGCATCGCGGGCTGCGCGTGCAGGTCCGCCGGGAGTTCGTAGCCTCCGACGGTGTCGGTGATGGTCGGACAGGGACGGAAGTTGTTGAACTGACGCATCGCCAGGTACTCCCAGACCTCCGGCATCTCCTCCGTCTGGGCCCAGGCGGCTTCCGCGAGGTAGCCCAGGTGCAGGCGGGCCATGTCGTGCCGGTACCGGTCCGCCTGGGAAGGGGTGGCCTCCTTGAGGAAGTACTCCATGGCGGACCGGTAGGCGCGCCGGGGGGCGTCCGACCGGAGCGACTCCACCCACCCCGGCTCGTACTCCTCCGTGGTGTGCAGCGGGTCGAGAGCCGTGTGCGCCAGCAGGAGGCGGCTGCCGAGACCGATGGGCGAGCCGCCGTGGTCCTCGCAGTAGCAGTCGTCGACCGCGTTCTCGGCTACCATCAGCCGCGTGGCGATCATGACGTGCTCGACGGTGGGGGCGTCCGGATGGCAGGCGACCATGTAGCGGCCGACGGAGAAGCCGTCGAACTGGTCCTCCCACTCCGGGGGGTACACCTGGGCCTCGTCCACCGCCCATGCCTTGATCCTGCGGCTGACCTCCTCGACCCGTACCGGGTCGGGGTCCGGCACCGGGTGGTGGTAGAGGCCCGGGACGGCATTGCCCTCATCCGCCGCCTCGGGCTCCTCCGGAGAAGCCGCCGCGGGCTCCTCGCGCCGCGCCAGGTGCAGGCCCGACGTGCCCAGTCCGCTGGGACCACGCAGGATCCGTTCCAGGACAGGGGTCGTTCCGCTCGCCGCAGCGGCACCCTCCTCCGCGTGCCGAGCGGTCAGGTCGCCACCCGGGCCGCCGTCAGGTACGGACGTGTCCACGGGAGCGGTCGCCGCGGCAGGGGCGGGGACGGAGGGCGGGCCCGGCAGGCCGGACAGGCCCGGCTGGGCGTCCCCGACGACGTCGGCGGCGGCATCGGTGCGGGCATGGACCCCGAAGCGGGCCGCGAGGTCGAGCAGGCTCGTCTGCAGGGGAGGAATCCCGGGGTCGGGCATCCGTGGCTCCTTGCTCATTCGTGAGGTGGATGTGCTGGTCCCGGCTACCGGGCGCGCCGCCCGGCTCGGTGAGGCCCGTCCGCGAAGACCGCCGGACGTACCCTCTGGCCGCGTCTTCGGGTGATCTGCGCGTGTGCCGGTGCGCCGGGCGCGACGGACACCAGGATGGCGGCGAAGGAGTGGAGGGTGGCCAGGTGCACATCGGCCGCCTGCCCGTTCAGGCCCGTGCGGCGCACCCACGGCCCCGGTTCGTTGCGAACCCGACCGCACCGGAACGGTTCTGCCGACCACGGGCTGGTTTCAACGGTCATCGGGCCGGCTCTCCTTCGTCAGGTCGGTGGTCGGCGTACGGTGCCGAACGGCGAATGGGGAAGAAGAACTTCGAATAGCCGGTAATCGAGAACGAATATCCGAGAATCCTTCCGTACACCAGGAACAGTAACGACCCGCACACGCAGCTCGCCCATGGAGCCGTTGGAGTTACCACGATGCAGTGACCTTGCTCCGGACCGGGTTTATCCGGACGACCGACGACATTCGGACGACTTGAGCGAGTGAACGTTTCACGCATGGCGACCGGCGTCGGCCTCGACCGCCGCCGCCCCCTCCGACACGGCGGAAACCACCCTCCCCGACGCCCGACCACAGATAATTCCGGCCAATTTCACCGCCGGAACGCCAGGCCGCTGCCCGCGCCAGATCCCTCTTCCGCCATTACCGGGAGAAGACCTCTCCCCCGAGTCGGGTACACCGGTGATCATGAAGCATGCGTCCGGATGACCGGCACTTCACCGACGACACCGACGATTTCCCCGCCCGATCCGGAGACTTTGCCCCCCTCTTCGGCCGACTGGAATCAGGGGGCAAGGTCCGCGCCATTTCCGCGCCCCCAGCCCCTCACCCGCTACGAGGAAGCTGGTACGCCAGTTGGACCTGGCGCGGTATGTTGCGGCGGCCGGTGAGGGTCGCGCGGCCGGGTGACTGGCGGTGCGGGATGACCGAACCGATGAGCGGGCCTTCGGACTTGTCGCCCGAGAGCGTGAGCCCGTGTGCGCCCTGTTCCCGCAGGTACTGCATCATGGGCTCGAACATCGACCGACCGGCGCCCGCTGAATTGCGGCACAGCACGATGCGCAGGCCGATGTCCCGCGCGAACGGCAGGTAGTCCAGGAGCGGGTGGAGGGGGTTGCCCGAGGGGGTCGCGACGAGGTCGTAGTCGTCCACGAGCAGGAAGATGTCGGGTGCCGTGTACCAGCTCCGATTCCGCAGCTCTTCGGGGGTGACGTCCGAGGGCGGCATCCGTTCGGCTGCGACGGCGGTCAGGGCGCCGACATGGTTCTGCAGTTGCGAGCCGGTGAGGATGTACTCCGTCACGTGCTCCGAGGGCAGGTCGCTCAGCAGCGAACGCCGGTAGTCGACGACGACCAGCTGTGCTTCCTCAGGCGTGTACCGCTCGCTGATCCTGTGGGCGAGGAGCCGCAGCAGCGATGTCTTCCCGGACTCGCTCTCCCCGATGACGACCAGGTACGGGTCCGCCTCGAAGTCGACGCCGAAGGGGAGCAAGGTCGTCTCGTCGAGGCCCAGGGCGATTTCGGCCTTGGAGCGGCCGAAGTCCTTGGGCAGCGCGTCCACGGACAGCAGCGTGGGCAGGACGCGTACGGGCGGGGCGGCCGGCCCTGCCCACCGTGTCCGGATGGCATCGACGAGCGCTGTGGTGGCTTCCGCCAGTCCCGTGGGAGCGCTCGCCCCGTCCCCTAGCCGCGGCAGGGCGGCCAGGAAGTGGAACTTGTCGGGGGACACCCCGCGGCCCGGCGCACCGACCGGTACGTCCGCGGCCACCTTCCGTGCGATCTCCGACTCCATCGGGTCGCCGAGGCGCAGCTCGACCCGCGTGCCGCAGTAGTCGCGCAGCGCGATGCGGACATCGGCGTAGCGGGTGGCCGCGAGCAGCAGATGGACGCCGTAGCCCAGACCGCGCGTCCCGAGGTCGAGGATGCTCTCCTCCAGCTGCTCGTACTCGTACTTGAAGCTCGACCAGCCGTCGATGACCAGGAAGACGTCGCCCCACTGCTGGTCCGGCCACTTCCCTGCCGCGCGTCCCCTGCGGTACTCGGCCATGGAGGCGATGCCGTTGGCCCGGAAGAACTCCTCCCGCGCGGCGAGCACGCCGGCGACCTCGGCGACCGTACGTCGTACCTGCTCCGTATCGAGCCGCGAGGCCACCCCTCCCACGTGTGGCAGGTGCTGGAGCTGCTGCATGCCTCCGCCGCCGAAGTCCAGGCAGTAGAACTGGACCTCGGACGGCGTGTGCGTCAGCGCGAGTGAGCAGATCACCGTACGCAGCAGCGTCGACTTGCCCGACTGGGGTGCGCCGACGATCAGGCCGTGCCCGGCCGCGGCCGAGAAGTCCAGGAACATCAGGTCCCGGCGCTGCCGGTCGGGCCGGTCGACCAGGCCCACCGGGACCCGGAGCCGGGCCGGCCCTTCGTACTCGGGACAGTGGAGTCCGCGTTCCGGCGAGGCCACCAGCCCCGGGAACAGCTGGCCGAGGGTGGCCGGGTCGCCCAGCGGGGGCAGCCAGACCTGATGCGCGGGCGGTCCCTGGCCTGCGAGTCGGCGGACCAGCACGTCCAGCAGGCTGTCCGCGAGGACGTCGTCGATCGTGTTGTCCGCGGTGGACGCGGTTCCTTCGGGGGCGTAGCGGGCCGAGACGTACGCGGCCCGGAAGCGGGTCATCTGGTCGTTGTCGTACTTGAGATAGCCGGCGCCCGGCACGGGAGGCAGGTGGTAGGCGTCCGGGACTCCGATCGCCGTGCGGGATTCGGCGGCCGAGAAGGTCCGCAGGCCGATCCGGTACGAGAGGTGTGTGTCGAGGCCGCGGAGCTTGCCCTCCTCCAGGCGTTGTGAGGCCAGCAGCAGGTGCACGCCGAGTGAGCGGCCGACGCGGCCGATCTGGACGAGGACATCGATGAAGTCGGGTCGTGCGGTGAGGAGTTCGGAGAACTCGTCGATCGCGATGAGCAGCGAGGGGATGGGGGTCAGCTCGGCGCCTGCCGTGCGCGCCTTCTCGTACTGCGAGACGTTGGAATAGTTGCCCGCCGCGCGCAGCAGTTCCTGGCGGCGCATGAGCTCGCCGACGACGGCGTCGCGCATGCGGTCCACGAGGGTGAGATCGTCGGCGAGGTTGGTGATGACCGCCGACACGTGCGGCAGCTCCGACATCCCCGCGAAGGTGGCACCGCCCTTGAAGTCGGCCAGGACGAAGTTCAGTGTCTCGGAGGAGTGCGCGACGGCGAGGCCGAGGATCAGCGTGCGCAGCAGTTCCGACTTGCCGGAGCCGGTGGCGCCGACGCACAGGCCGTGCGGCCCCATCCCGCCGTGTGCGGCTTCCTTGAGGTCGAGCATGACCGGACGGCCGTCCTCGCTGACCCCGATCGGCACCCGCAGCCGCTCCTGCGGTGGGCGCTGCGCCCACGTACGGGCCACGTCGAACCGCTCTGCGTCAGCGATACCGTACAGATCCGTGAACGGGATGTCCGTGCGGGGCGGGGGCGCCGTGTCCGGCTGCACACCGAGCCAGCGTTCCCGCATCCGCTGTGTGGTCTCGGCCAGGGCCTGCCTGGCCTCCGCTGAACTGGTGACCTTCTCCAGGTGGGGCACGGCGACCCGGAAGCGCCGCCGGAGCGACAGGGCCCAGCCGACCCCGAGGCTCGCCGAGAGGGTCGCATCGATCTGCGACTCCGACGGATCGTCCAGGGGCAGTTCGACACGGGTCCCCAGCAGGCCCAGCAGACTCGCGCCGAATTCGCTCCAGCGCCGGGCGGAGACGAGGAGGTGGAGTCCGTAGTTGACGCCGGCGTTGACGAGCCGGTGCACCTCTTGGGCGAACTGGGGCATCTCCCAGTCGAAGTCGAGCCAGCCGTCGACCACGAGGAAGACGTCGCTGCCGGTGTCGTGCGGCAGGCGCCCGGCTGCCCGCAGCTCGCGGAACTCCTCGACGGAGTCGATGTCCAGGTCCCGGAACAGGGCCCGCCGGGCGGTGATGGCGTCCTTCAGGGCCGTGAGGACCTCCGCGACCGCATCGTGCTCGTGCGCGGCGGCGACCTTCTTCACGTGCGGCATCGACCGCAGCACACCCAGTCGGTTGACGGCTCCTTCCAGGAGGTAGAACTCCGCCTCGTGCGGCGTGTGGGTCAGGGCCAGCGACATCGCGAGGGAGCGCAGCAGCGTCGTCTTGCCGCTGCCGAGTCTGCCGACGACCGCCGCGTTCCCGCTCCGGTGGGAGAGGTCCAGGCACATGGGCTCGCCGCCGGAGGTCGCCACCGTACGGCCGACGGGCACGATGAGCCGGGACGCGCCCTCCCAGGAGTCGCAGATGAACCCCCGGTCCGGGGTGTCGACCGGCGGCGGGAGCAGTGCCCCCAGTACGAGTTCGTCGGTGCGTGCCCCCGGCGGGGCCAGGCCGGTGGCGGGGTCGGTGCGTGCCGCGTACGCGAGGGGGACGTGTCCCTCGCACTGGCCGGACTTGGTGGGCGTCTGTTCCGGGCCGCTCTGGTTGACGACGGCGTCGTGCACGTACGTGTAGAGCTCGTCGGGTGTGATGATGCCGTCGCGGTCGAGATCGGCCAGTCCGGTGCTGAGCCCCTCGTTGAGCGCGGCGGTGAAGCGTGCCACGGGCCGGGCGTTGTCCAGCGTGAGCTGGTCTCCTTCGTAGGCGTACTCCAGCGCGGTGGACGCGGTGATCACGAAGGTGCCGCGGCCGGCCAGCGCCGCCTCCACGTCGACCGGCGCGGGAGACATGGGGGTGGCCCGGTGGAAGAGGCCGCTGTAGCAGCAGTCCAGGAGCACGATCTTGGTACGGGCCTCGCACTCGTCCAGGAGCTGATGGATGAGGTCCGCGCGGACGGCGGTGGTGTGCGGGCGGCCCAGGTCCGTACCGATGGTCGCGAAGAACAGCCGGTCGGTGTCGTTCCTGATGCCGTGGCAGGCGAGGTAGAGCAGGACCAGGTCGTCGGGCGCGCGATTGCTGAGCAGCGCCTCGACTTCCCGCTCGATCTCCTCTTTGGGGCGGTTGGTGAGCGTACGGACGAAGTCGAAGCGGCCCACCGCCTCGTCCTGCAACAGGGCTGCCAGCTCGTCGGCGCCGCGCGTGGGTGACCGGAGCTGGTTGAGGCCGGGGTCGACGTATCCGTCAGTCGCGACCAGCAGCGCGATCCGGCGTCCCGTCATCGCTGCCTCCTGGTTCCCCGCTGCCGCCGTCCGCGCCGGCCTCCGCGGCGATCCGCGAGGCCACGACCTCGACCAGCTTGTTCTGGTCCTTCGCGGAGAGCGCCTGGAACTGCCCCTTGTTGCCGTCGAACTCCCACTCCACGGAACGGGCCTTGGAACGCTGGAGGTACGCCACGAGGACGTTGCTCATGGCCTTCAGTGCCGCGGCCGAGAAGGCGCCGCTGACCAGCAGGGCACCGATTTCGTAACCGGCGGAGGCCATCGAGCCGGCCGGTGCGGGGGCCTGCTTGCGCTCCACGTGGAACAGCCCGAGCGTCCGTAGGTCCCGGTACAAAGTGCGAACCTGGCGCTCCACTTGCTCGGCGGAGGCCGTGGGCCCGGCATCTACTCGGAGTACCAGCTCGTACACCCTGCCTCCCCGGCATCGTGCTGCACCATCGGCCACTGATCGTATAGCGAGCCAGGCACGCCACACGAGTCGTTCGCCGGTTACATCCGTGCGTACGGGCCACGGCCGCCCGGGCTCGTCAGCGGAGGGCGGTGGCGTTGGCCGGTGATCCGACGCCGCCGGTGAGGTGGAGCGGCTTGACCGTGAGGAGGCTGTCCCAGCGGCCGGTGGCCCGGCAGTCGGCGGCGAGCGCGGTCAGGTTCCACAGTTCGCCCAGCGGGAGGCCGAGTTTGGCGATCAGCTCCTGGTGCATCATCCCGGCGTCCTCGGGAGCACTGTCGTGGAAGGCGCTGTCAGGCAGGACGGGCAGCACTTCGACGGCGAAGGTGTCGGTGGCCATGAGGGCGATGCGGTGGTCCCAGCACCAGGCGGCGAACTCGCGGGTCTGCGCGAACCCGGTGGCGCGGCGCGCGGCCCGGACTTCGTCCCGCAGGTCGGCGCCGGCATTGAGGTACCAGTGGGCCCAGCCGGTGTGTACGAGTACCAGGTCGCCCTCCTCGATGCGGCAGTCCTGCGCGGCCAGCGCCTCGTCGAGCACGGCCGTGGTGAGGGCGGGGCCGTCGGTGTGGTCGAGTGGGGTGCCGCGTCGGTGCAGCAGCCCTTCGACGTCGATGAGCAGTCCGCGTCCGGCCAGCGGTGTCTCGGCCCACAGCTGGACGCCCAGGCGCGGGCTGCGCGGTGCGATCTCGTGATCGGGTACGCCGTTGTAGAAGCCGTGGCCCGAGGCGCGCCGGTGGCGCAGCCCGTCGATCTGGGTGCCGGCCTGGAGGTGGAAGCCGTCCAGGACGTCGTCGCGTGCCTGGTCGTGCTTGGCGGTGATGCGGTGGTGTGGAATGCCGCGGGCTCGGGACATGGGCGGGTCGAACGCGTCGAGGGGGTAGTCCAGATTCACGGCGTGGCCGTCGCGGACGGACTGTGCGGCCCGCAGGACCTGGCGCGGGCCCGCGAAGTTGGCCATGCCGCGTTCGGGCTGGTGGGGGAAGAGGTACCAGCTGGATCCGGGAGGTGCGTCGGTGCGCCGGAGGAGTTCCTGGTAGGTGGGTACGGACACGGGTCGTGGCTTTCGGTCAGGCGCAGCGGGCGGCGATGGCGTCCGCCGCGCGTCGGACTTCGGTGACGATGTTCGGCTGTTCGGCCTCGGGCAGGTCGCTGCTGGGCCCGGCGACGCTGAGGGCACCCAGCAGCCTGTCGCCGTGGAGGACGGGGGCACTGATCGAGGTGACGTCCAGGACGCGTTCGCTGTGGGCGAGTGCGTAACCGTCCGCCTTCACGCGCCGCAGCTCGGCTGTCAGGCCTTCGGCGGTGATCTGTGCGCCGGAGGCCAGGGTGAAGGGGGCCACGGTATCGGTGTACGACGCTTGTTCCTCCTCGGGCAGCCAGGCCAGCAGGGCCTTGCCCGCGCCCAGATGCAACGGGAGCTTGTCGCCGATGGGCAGTTGGTAGCGCAGCGGGTTGCGGCCTTCGACGCGGGCGATCGGTACCCGTGCGCGGCCCACCCGTACGAACAGGGTCGGGGTCAGACCGGTGCTGGCTGCCATTTCCTGGAGGACCGGCAGGGCGACCTGGCTGAGCCGGTTGTTGACCAGGAAGGCATGGGCGGTGGCGACCGCGGCGGGCCCGGCGACGTATCCGGCTTCCTCCTTGGCCGCGTAGCCGCGGTCGATGAGGACGTTCAGGATGCGCTGTGCGGTGGCCACGTGCAGCTCGGCGCGGCGGGCGACGTCGCTCAGACGCAGCGGCTGGCGGGCGTCCTCCAGGACGCCCAGGACGTCGAAGGCCCTGTCGACCGAGCGCATGGGGGTGGCGGAGGCGGTGGCCATGAGCAGTGGACTCCTGGGGGTCGGCGTGGCATGCGGTCTTTCCGTTGTCCGATAAGAGTTATCAGAACGCGCACGCCTTGGGGGTCACCCGATCGCCGGATCCGTCCAGGTTGCCGGGCCTCTTCTCCTGCGGCCGGGGGCCGGTTCTACTGCGGCCGGGGGCCGGCGGCCGGTTGTGGGGCTCGGTGTGCTGCGGGCGCGCCGGCCGTGTCCTCCTTGAGGTAGGAGAGGAGGAAGGCGAGCAGTCCGCTGATGCCGGCGGCGATGAAGGTGGCCGGTCCGGCGTGTTCCTCGACGGCTGTCACCCAGCCGGCGTCGCCCAGGGCGATGCCCAGCGCCTGGCCGGTGACGATGACGAAGCCGCCGGTCAGGAAGGCGATGATGCTGAGGCGGAAGAGCACCTGAAGGGGTCGGACGGGCATGGTGGGCCTCCGGTCGGATCAGACGGGCAGGACGCCGGTGGCCACGGCGGCGCCGATGAGCAGGATGGGGACGCAGTAGTAGGTGAGCAGCGGTACGAAGGTGCGGGACGGGTCGACGCCCGCGATACCGCTGGCGACGAAGATCGGCGCTCCGGACGGCGGCGAGGCGCCCTCGGTGGAGGCGAAGATCAGTACGGCGACGCAGGCGGTGGCCGGGGAGGCTCCGGCGCCGATGAGCGCGGAGACGGCCACGGGGCCGATGGCGGCCATGGTCGCGCTGGCGGTGAGCGGGACGGCGACGCCGACGACGAGGACGCCGACGACCAGGGCCATGGCCCACAGCGGTGCTTCGACTCCGGCGAGCAGGTCGGTCAGCTGCCGGGGCAGACCGAGTTCGCCCAGGGCGTTGGCGGCGGAGAACGCGGCGATGATGGTGACGCCGAGGACACCGAACTGCGGTGCGACGCCGCCGAGCAGCTCCCACCAGGCACGTCCGGTGCGCGGCAGGTGCCGTCGGCTGAGCAGCAGCACGATCGCGATCATGAGGACCGGTATCCAGGTGATCAGGCTGATCGCGTCCGACATCGTGGCCCCCACGTAGCGGCCGAGGTCACCGGCGAGGGGACCGCGGGTCAGCAGCAGGGGAATCGCGATACCGCCGAACAGGAGCAGGCTGGTCCAGCCCGCGCCCAGCGTACGGCGCAGCGGTCTCAGTTCGGTGTTGTCCACCGGCTGGATGCCATGACGGCGGATCATGACGAAGGCGGCGACCAGGCGGTAGCCCAGGCACCACAGGCCGCCGAGGAACAGCGGCAGCACGATGTCGTCGGTGGAGACCACCGAGGCGACACCGGCCGAGCCCATGAGGATGAACATGGTGGAGCTGAACGGAAAGGTGACGCCCATGCCGGCGCCGCCCGCCGCTACGGTGGCCGCGATCTCACCGCTCACGTTCGAGCGCTTCATCCACGGAATGGTCACCGAACCGACCGCCGCGGTGATCGCGGCGCCCACGTGGGCAATGGCACCGAAGACCCCGGAGGCGACGGTGGAGGTGTAGACGGGGCCGCCGCGCAGCCGCCCGAGCAGTGAGTTGAGGATGTCCAGGAGGTGGTCCAGGACCGGGGTGCGGGCCAGCAGGTAGCTCATGAACACGAAGGCGAGGGCAGCGAAGGTGACCTCTTCCTGCATTGCCTCCACGAAGCTGCTCCACATCACGTGGCCGATGTCGCCGCCCGCGAACAGACCGGTGACCAGGAACCCCACGAGCAGCGCCTCACCGATGTTCCGTCCGAGGACGGAGTTCCACACGATGATGGCCGCGATGTAGCAGCCCAGCGCCCACACTGCGATCACGATGCGTCTCCCGTTCCGGCCGCGGCGGCACGGATGGCGGCGCGGCGTCCTGCTTCGTCGGCCTCGACCGCACGGGCAGCAGCGAGCACCGACCCTGCCTGGCCGGCGGGGACGACGGCGACTCCGTCGCTGTCCGCCACGACCAGATCGCCCGGGTGGCAGACCAGTCCGCCCACCGCCACGGGCAGGTTGACGTGCCCGGGGCCGAACTTGTACGGGCCTGCCGGGGTCACCGCGCGCGCCCAGACGGGGAAGCCGATCTCGGCGAGTACGTCGATGTCACGGGCCGCACCGTCCAGGACCATGCCCACCACCCCGCGGGCCTTGGCCCGTTCGGCGATCAGCTCGCCGATCAGCGCGCGGGAGGTGTCACCCTCCCCGTTGACGACGATGAAGTCACCGGGCACAGCGGCCTTGACGGCTTCATGGATGGCCTGGTTGTCGCCCGCGCGGGTCCACACGGTCAGCGCCCGCCCGATGGCCCGCGCTCCCTGCCACATCGGCCGGATGCCCGAGTCCAGCAGGCCGAGCCGGTCCACCGCGTCACCGATGTTCGCGGTGGCGATGTCCCGGTGGGCCGCGAGCAGTTCGTCGGAGACGAGCGGTACGGCGCGCAGTCCTTCGGGGCGGGCCGCCAGGGTGTGCACGTGACCGATCGCGCGAGCCAGCTCGGTGTCCAGGCCGAGGTCGGCCAGCAGGTCGGCGGCAGCGGAGAGCTCGAACGCGCGGCGCAGGCCGTGCTTGGCGGTGCCCGCGTACAGACGTTGCAGTGTGTGTTCGCCGCCGGCGAGTTCCGCGGTGATCTGCTCCCGTACCCACGGCTCGTCGCCGGCCGCCCGGCCCGCTTCCACGGCCTGCACGATGACCGCGCCCAGGCCCTTCATGAAAACGCTGCGCAGCAGCTTGCGGGCCGAGGCCGCACCTGGTTCCCCGCCCAGGTCCTCCACCGGGGCTCCCAGCGCGCCGAAGTGCTCGGCGACCGCCGCGGCGCCGGGGCCGCTGGTCACCAGCGCGGTGCGGTGGCGGTAGGTGGGGACCGAGCCGATCACCGACACGTCCGCGAAGACGGCCTGCGATGCGGCGCTCACCGCGGCCGCGATCCGCCGCTTCAGCCCTGGGGCGCCCGCGTTCATGTCCGCGTAGACGGCGGCGGCACCCAGATGCGGCGCGGCCTGCTGAGCCACGTCGAGGGCCACCCGGGCACCGGTCAGCCCCAGCACCAGGTCGCAGTCCCGCACCGCGGCCTCGACGCTCCCGGCACGCACCACCCCGTCCGGAGTCGGCACCTCGCCCGGGTCGTATCCGGTCACCGACCAGCCGCCCGCCACGAACCCGGCCGCATACAAGGTCCCCGCTTCGCCCAGTCCGAGCACTCCGACACGCATGAATGGCCTCCTCGCCATCTCTCAGGGATGCACTGCGGTCACCCCCGCCGACTTATCACTGTGTGATAAGTCTTATCGTTCAATGAGCATGGATGTTGCCTGTACGTGAAGCACGCGTCAAGAGCTGAGGAATGATCGATCAAACGGCCCGCCATGCCCCCGACCGCAGTGGCTCGACCCCGGACCCGACCCCGTCCCGTACCTGCCGAAGGGTGTACCGACAGGGCATCCCACAGCCCCGGCCGCGGCCGTACGATCACGCCGTGGACGCCCGGGAGGAGTTCGTGAACCCTTCGGGAGAACGTCTGCTGACAGCAGGTCACATCCATCCGCACTCCGGAGGATCGCGCATGTCAACCGAGTTCACCGAGTCGAACCACTCCCCTCCCGCCGGGCCGCCCCCGGCGCCGACCCGGCGTACGTTCATCGCCACGACCACCGCTGTCGGCGGCGTGGCGATCGCGGGCGGCGGCGTCCTCCAGCGGGAGGGAGAGGTCGAAGACCTTGCCGGGGTGAGCACCGAGTGGTAACACCCGGGTGGAGAAGGGCCACATCAACGAGGTGTCCGAGGACGCGCTCGCCGCCGCGGCCCAGGCGCTGCGGCTGGACGAGGACGAGCGCACCTACCTGTCCGACCTGGCCAGAGCCGCCCGGCCCACCCACCGCATCCCGCCGCGCCGCAAGGACGTCCAGGTCCCGCCCCGCGTCCAGTGGCTGCTCGACTCCGTGTCCATGGCCTCCGCCTTCGTACGCAACGGACGCATGGACGCATGGACGCAACGGACGCATGGACGCAACGGACGCATGGACGTCATCGCCCACAACCAGCTGGCACGGGCCGTGCACGACCTCACCGTCTACGCCGAACCAGGCACCGCCTCCGAAGACGCCCTCCGCCTGCTCGCCTCCTGGACCGCCACGCAAGACGCCCGTCCCCGGCCACCCGGGCACTCCGGACACACCGGGCACTCCGGGCACTCCGGACGCCCCGGGCACTCCGGACGCCCCGGGCGCTCCGGCAAGGCTCCCGCGCCCCCTCCCACGAGCGACCGGATCTCACGAGCGAGCGGGGACGAACGATGACGCCTGTGTTGCCGTAGGTGTGCCTACTGGGCGACGTAGCCGCCGTCGACGGGGAGGGCGACGCCGAGGACGAAGCCGGCGCCTGGGCTGCACAGCCACAGGACGGCCTGGGCGATCTCCTCGGCGGGGCCGAGCCGGTTGACGGGCTGGTGGGCTTCGGCCTCCGCGCGGTCGAGTTCCCCCTTGGCGATCATGTCGCGCACCATCGGGGTGTCGATGGTGCCGGAGCACACGGCGTTGATACGGATGCCGCGCGGGGCGTAACCCAGGGCCGCACTGCCGGTCAGGCCGATCACACCGTGCTTGGAGGCGTGGTACGAGGCGCGGCCGGGAATGCCGACCAGGCCCCCGAGGGAGGAACAGTTGACGATGGCGCCGCTGCCCTGCGCGCGCATGTGGCGCAGCTCGTGCTTCATGGAGGCCCATATGCCGCGGAGGTTGACCGCGTTGACGCGGTCGAACTGGTCGGCGGATTCATCCGCCGCGTCGGCGGGCGGGATCTGGATGCCGGCGTTGTTGTAGGCCATGTCCAGGCGGCCGAAGGTCTCCACCGCACGGTCGACTGCCGCGGCGACCTGGTCCTCGTCGGTGACGTCGCAGACGAGGGCGAGCGCCTGGTGGCCCTCGTCGGTGAGGTGCTTCGCGGCCGCGTTCACAGCCTCCTCGTTGATGTCGGTGAGGGCCACGGCGGCGCCCGCTCGCGCGAAGGCGCGGGCGGTGGCGAGGCCCATCCTGGAGCTGGCTCCGGTGACGAAGGCGACCTGACCGGTGAAGTCGTACGTGGGTTCATGCGGTGTCTTCCATCGAGGAGTGAGTGTGGGGGTGATGTACGTGTACGTCGCCAGGACACCGCCAATGATCAGCACGGCGGTAGTGAGCGCCGGCCACAGCCGGCCCTGCCGCAGCGCACGGACCTCAGCCCGCCAGGCAGACGCCTGGTCCGGAGGAATCAGTCGGGCAGCGGCTCGGCGTAGTGCCGGAAACCGCTGCGCTCGGTGTGCATGGCGTACAGGCGCCGGGCCAGGACGTCGGGGCTGCTGTGCTCGGCGTCGGGCCGGATGGCCGCCGAACCCGGCCTCACCCTCACCGTCTACACCGCCGAGCCCGGCTCCCCCTCCGAAGAAGGCCTACGTCTACTCGCCTCCTGGGCGGCGACGCAGGACACACAGGCCACGCAGGCGATGCAGGACACTCAGGCGACGCAGGAAATGCAGGCCACGCAGGACAGCCAGGATTCGGCCCCTCCCCGAACACCACGTCACACGCCTGACGCATCGGAGACGCACCCACCGGATGTCCGTATCTGTGGGGTAAGTGGCGCTACAGACCTGGCAGCCGGAGCGCCAGGTCGACAAGACTCGGTCCTGCCGGGAATCGGGCAGGACCGAGAAACAAGGACAGGTGAGTGGCCATGACGCAGGACAAAACCGGGGTACGCGTGCCGGACACCAAGCTCGCCCGCGAGGCGACCGAGCTGGTGCGTGAGAGCACCAGCGAACTGATCTACCACCACTCGCGGCGGGTGTACTTCTTCGGCAGCCTCCAAGGCCGCAACCGTGACCTCAGCTTCGACCCCGAACTGCTCTACATCGGCGCGATGTTCCACGACCTGGGGCTGAACGAGCAGTTCCACACCAGCGGGCGCCGATTCGAGGTCGACGGCGCCGACGAAGCGCGCCGCTTCCTCCAGGCGCGCGGAGTGCCGGAGGACAGTGTCCGCCGCGTGTGGACGGCCATCGCCCTGCACACCACACCCGGCATCCCCGAGTTCATGGAGCCGGAGGTCGCCCTGGTGACCGCCGGTGTGGAGTACGACGTCCTGGGCATCGGCTACGCGGACATCGCTGCCGCGGAGCGCGAGGAGATCGTGGCCCTCCACCCTCGCCCCGACTTCAAGAAGCGCATCCTCGGTGCGTTCACCGACGGTGTCCGCCACAAGCCGGAGACGACGTTCGGCAACGTCAAGGCCGATGTGCTCCAGCACTACGTACCTGGTTTCCAGCGCGGCGACTTCGTCCGCACGATCCTGGATTCTCCGTGGGCCGAGTAACGGGCCCATGAGTCCATGAGCCCATGAGCCCATGAGGAAAAGCGGACCGTAGCTGTCCGCCAGGGGTGTCAGAGTGGCTCCACGACTATCCGTGCCTGCATGTCCGTGCCTGCATGTCCGTGCCTTGCGTCTCCGTACATGCACGTCCGTACATGCATGTACACACATTCAGGCATGGACATGACGAAATTCGCTACGAACGGAGCACCCCGATGAGCCGTCACCTCCAGGTCACCTTCGACGCCCACGACCCGCGTGCACTGTCGTCCTTCTGGCGCGACGTACTGGGCTACCTGCACCCTGGCCCGCCTGGGGTCGAGCTGCCCGAGGGCGCCGACCCGCTGGCCGCCTGGGACGACTTCCTCGCGCGGATCGGCGTACCGGAGGAGCAGCGCAACTCGAAGTCGGCCATCGAGGACCCCGACGGGCACGGCCCACGGCTGTTCTTCCAGCAGGTGCCTGAGGACAAGGTCGCCAAGAACCGCGTCCACCTCGATGTCCGCGCGGCTCCCGGGCTGGAGGGAGAGGAGCGGATGGCGGCCCTGGAGGCCGAGTGCGACCGGCTCGTTGCACTGGGAGCGAAACGGGTACGCCGTTCCGAGCCCGCTCCCCCGATGAGCGCCGGTTTCATCGTGATGACCGACCCGGAGGGCAACGAATTCTGCCTGGACTGACTGACGCAGATCGGCCGTAGCCACCCGTGCCCGAGGCGCATGGCGTTGGGGTGGCCGAGGTGCACAGGGCCAGTCGGGTTAAGCTCAGCTGCTCAACTGACCAGCAAGAAGAGCGCGCTGCACGGTACGGGACAACCACCGCGCCCGCGCTCCGCACCAAGGGGGAATTGTCTTGCGACAGTCTCTGCTCGGGCGAGGGATGACCACTCTCGTCGCCACCGCCGTCCTCGCCGGCGGTGCGGTCGCCACGGCGCCGACGGCCAGCGCCGTCGGCGCCTCGAAGTGCAACGTCGACTGGAGCAACGTCACCTTCGACGTTCTGCAGAAGGCGGCCCTGCGCACCGGGCCCGGGACCAAGTACTCCTCGAAGGGCACCCTGTCCAAGGGGACGAAGTTCTACTACCTCTGCGAGTACACCAAGGGATCCACGACCTGGATCTACGGCAAGGTGTCGTCCGGAGCCCACAAGGGCACCAAGGGCTGGGCCTACGGCAAGAAGATCGGTCTTCTGAAGTAACGGCGACACGGACACACCCTGACGTGGGGCCGGCGACCAGTTCACCGGCCCCGGCCCCACGCAGCTGAGAAGATTCATGCATGGTCGTATGGATGCGTCGTGCCCCGCGCTGGGTGGTGGTGCCGGTCCGCGTCACCACGGCCGGCCTCCTCCTCATCGGCACAGCACCCCTCGTCCGAAGGCACCTCCCCAATTAGGGCGAGAAGCAAGGCGATGCCTCAATGAGTGGGCGCCGGGGGCAGGCAGCGGCTCTCGGGGTAGAAGCCGTTGGCGTCGGCCCAAACGCGGTCCTTGTTGACAGCGCCAGTGACACAGGCGGTATCACCGATCCAAATGCCGTAAGAGCTGCCGTCGACCTTTTCTGCCCGCAAGCTGGATATCCCTGTGACGGAGTGACTGGCGGATCCGGCGAGACGGGCGATCACGGGCCGTACCTCAGACGGGTCGATCTCGCCGCGCCGACGCAGGTCTTCCAGGGCGCTCTTGACCTCGGTGGCCTTCTGCCTGGCTCGCTTCTCGTCCTGTGCACTCATTTCGCCAGGCTGTCGGACCCGGCTGTTGTCGGCGTAGTTCGGCGGCGCGTCGGCGGGTGGCGGCTGCGTACCGGAGGTATCGGTGTCGCGCGCGTGGGACGCACGGGTGCCGTTGAGGTTGGAGAACAGCTCGTCCCCGCTGATTCCGCAACTTGCCAGAACCAGGACGCCGGCTGCTGCGACGACCGCCGCGGTGGTGGGCTTGCGCATACGCATGGCGCAATGCTTCCTGCCGAGCACTTATGACACATGAGTACTGGTACTCACGTTCGACCCGATAGCGGCGGCAGCCGTCGGCACTGCCATCGAAGATCTGGACGCCACACTCTCGGCCGTGCAAGCTCGTGCTCGCGCGCGAGGACAGCTTCCCCGCCAAGACGAAGGCGGGCCGTCGAAAGATCGGAATGGAGTGGACTGTGGCGACACGTCGTACGGTGATCAAGGCAGTGGGCGCCGGGGCATTGGCGGGCGGGCTGCCCACGCCTGCCTCAGGTGCTTCCTCGGCGGCCAAGGCCGACGTCGATGCCGATGCCGATGCCGATGTCGATGTCGATGCCGATGTCGATGTCGATGTCGATGCCGATGTCGATGTACTGATCGTGGTGGAGAAGAGCAGCCACGCGGTCAGTTTCTACGACACCGCCTCGGGGCAACGCCGGCAGACGATCCGACTGCCCGACTACCCGCATGAGATGGTCGTCGACTCGCGCAGACGGTTCGCCTATGTGGGGCACTACGGGGTGCGCATGTCCTCCACCGTGGGCGAGGGCGGTGCCGCGGTCTTCGTCATCGACCTGGCCGAGCGATCCCTGGCCAGGACCATCGACACCCGGCCGTTCAACCGCATCCACGGCATGGGCATCGACGCTCACGACCGGTTGTACGCCTTGAGCGAGGAGAAGGCGGTACTGCTCGGCTTCGACGCCCCCGCCACCGACCAGGCACCGACCAGGGCGGTCTCCGCGCACGGCGTGAAGACCCACCTGTTCGCCCTCAGCCGGGACGGCGAACGCGCCTATGTCACCGGCCTGTTGTCGCACACGGTGAGCCTCGTGCGCCCCCACGACGCCTCCGTCCCGCCCCTTCTGGCCACCCCCGGCCAACTGCCCGAGAGCTGTTGCCTGAGCCGGGATGAGAAGACGTTGTTCGTCGGAGCCCGCAAGAGCTCTTCGCTGGTTGCCATCGACGCCCGCACCATGAAGGTACGGCGGAGCCGGAAGACGGGCGGAGACCCGTTGCGGGTCTATATGCTGGATGACAAGCGGCTGCTGGTGACGGACATTGTCGCCAACACCCTCACCATCTGGAGCACCGACCTGCGGAAACTCCGGTCCCTTCCGCTCGACGGAACCCCGTCCGCGGTGTCATTTCACCCCAGCAGGCCCCTGGCCTATGTGTCCCTGCTGGACACCAACCGGATCGCCGTCGTCGATCTGGAACGGTTCGCTGTCATCGGCGGCTTCGGCACCCAACGGGAACCGGACACTTCGGTACTGCTGCCCGCAGCTACCTGAAGCACCCGCCACAACGCCCTTTGCACGGCACGCGTTGTCATCGCGGAAAGCCGTCGGCGGCCTCGACCGGGCGCCCGAACTCCCACATACGGTCGAACTCGGCCTGGTAGCGCGCGTACCACTGGCCGTCCCGTTCCGGGCGAAGCGAAAAGACCGCGTCTCCGCTGGCCGACCTGTGCGAGTAGATGTCGACGTGAATGATGCCGTTGGGCTGTTCCGGATCCAGCAGAACCAGGCCGAACGCGGGGACGAACGGCAGGAAGCGCACCTCCACCTGACCCGCGCAACCGGGCGTGCCGACCAGCTCACGCAGGAGGTCGACCGACGGACGCAGCCGATTGACGAACATCTCGGGCCGGTCAGGCAGCGTACTGCGCCGGGCTGCCTCCTCCGGCGCGGAGGAGGCAGGGTCGATGAGCGCCACTCGCACCGTCGCGCCCGTGGTGGCGCACCGCTGCAGCTCGTCGATCAAGTCGCGCAGCGTCCGCGACAGCGTCACGCCCACGATCCTGATGTCCCGGGCACGGCGCACCTGCTCGACGAGCTCCGGCTTGTCCCGCGCGAGGAAGTCCATCGCCGACCCCCTGCCACCGCGCAGATCCTGTACCTGCGCCATCAGCGCGGCCGTCCGGTGGCGGCTCCCCAACAAGCTGCCCGCGAGCAGCGCCAGCGTAGCCAGAGTCGCGGCGGCCAGCACCTTGCCGCTGGCGAGATCGAATGCGCCGAGCACCGCAAGTGTGAGGGACAACAACACCGTGAGATAGATCTCCAAGTGCTCGCCCCGAAGAATGTCCTCCCGTACCCGCTGCAGCAGACGCATGCCGGCCATTCTTCGGAGACGACCTGGACACCGTCAACTTCTCGCCCGGACGGACGTGATGGTCAGCCGTCGCCGGACGGACCCATGCCGTCGCCGGACGGACCCACGCACTCGTCGCTTGCCGATGCGCTGGGCACCGGAGGGACGGCGAGCGGCGCAGCACTCATCGCGTGCCCCGGCTCACCGCAGGCACGGAAGCGGCTAAGATCTACGGCGACATCGCGTGTCGGTCACCGGCTGGGTGAGGCATGGAGGTGTCGGGAGATGCCCTCGGAGGCATTCCTTGTCAGTCGAGTTCAACCACACGATCATCCACGCCCGGGACAACCGGGAGTCCGCGGAGTTCTTCGCGGAAATCCTGGGCCTTGAAATCACCGCCGAATGGGGCCCGTTCCTCGCCATTGCCCTGAGCAACGGCGTCACGCTGGACTTCGCCACCATCCCCGCGGACAAGATCGCCCCGCAGCACTACGCCTTCCTGATCTCCGAGGAAGAGTTCGAAGCGGCGTACGTGCGCATCAGGCAGCGCGGCATCGAGCACTACGCCGACCCGCGTCAGCAACAGCCCGGCACGATCAACCACAACGACGGCGGCCGCGGCGTGTACTTCATGGACCCGGCAGGCCACGCCATGGAGCTGATCACCGTGCCCTACGGCGGCTGGCCGGTGTGAACACCCGCTACGGCGGCTGGCCGGTGTGAACACCCGCGCCGAGGGCCGCATCTCGTACCGGGTTGCGGCCCTCACCGCCACCAGCGCCGACAACACTTCGCTGACCGCCGAAACGTCCCCGTCATACCGTCCCACCATGACCTCTCAGGACTCGCAGACCTTGCATACTTCGCGGACCTTTCATGCCTCTCACGCCTACGCCACCCGGCTGAGCTGGCACGGCTCCACCGCCGCCGGGATCCGCTCCTACTCCCGCGACCACGTCGCCACCGCACCACCCGCCGCTGCAGAAGTGGCATTGAGCGCGGACCCGGCCTTCAGGGGTAGTCCTGAGCGGCTCAACCCGGAGCAGCTCGTAGTGATGGCCGCTTCCTCCTGCCAGATGCTGTCCTTCCTCGGCGCCGCCGCACGCGCCGGCATCAACGTGCTGGCCTACGACGACGAAGCAACCAGTCACCTTGATCTGACGGCCAAGCCCGCCCGCCTCGGCGTGATCCACCTGGCTGTCACCGTGCAGGTCGCCGCCGGGACCGAGGAGAGCACGGTCCAGGAACTGGCTGAACGGGCCCACCGCGAGTGCTACGTCGCCAACTCACTGTCGGTGCCCGTAGAAGTGACCACCACGGTGGTGAGCGCGTGACTGCCCACCTGCAGGATCTCGAGGTACATCTGCCTGACCGGCCTGGCGCACTGGCGGACCTCGGCCAAGCCCTCGGCCGCGCCGGAGTGAGTCTCGAAGGCGGCGGTGTGTTCACCCACCACGGCCAGGCCGTCGCGCACTACCTGGTCGACGACGGCGCACTCGCGCTTCAGGCCGCCACCGAAGCTGATCTCGGCACTGTGGCCGTACGGGATGTCGTCATGACTCGGCTGGACCAGGAGACGCCCGGCCAACTCGGCGCGTTGGCGAGGCTGCTCGGAGATGCGGGAGTCAACGTTCTCGTCCAGTACAGCGATCACGCCGGCAACCTCGTCCTGATCGCCGCTGAGGAGCACGCGCAAGCATGCCGCGAGGTCGTCACACACTGGGAGAACCGCCGCTGAGTGGTCGGGTGGCCCGGAGAAACGGCGTCTCCGGGCCACCCGTCCCGTCCGGCGGGGCGATCGGGGCGGCTGTTTCGTCCGTTCCGGGAGTGCGGAGTCTGAAGAGCGCTTCAGGATTTTCAGGTTGTGTTCAGGTTCCGTTCGGCACTGTGGTGAATGTCGGAAGGGCGCGGCAAGGCCGTCCGCCGACGGAACCGAACCGCAACACGAAACCGGAGGAACGTCTCCATGAAGGCCACCACCAAGCGTACGCTCGCCCCCCGCGCCGTCGTCCTCGGCACGGCCGCCGCCGTCGCGCTGATCGGCAGCACGGGTGCCGTGACCGCCTTCGCCAACGACGACGCCCCGGCCCCGCATTCCTCGGTCCGGCTCTCCCAGAACGAGCGCCATCTGGACGACACCGCCAAGGACCGCGCGCAGGTCAAGGCCGACAAGCTCAGCCAGTCCGAAGCCACCGCCAAGGCCCTCAAGGCCGTACCCGGCACCGCGACCTCCGCCGAACTCGACACCGCGGACCGCAACGGTTCCCTCGTCTGGGAGGTCGATGTCTTCGGCAAGGACCACAAGAACCATGACGTGACCGTCGACGCCGGCAATGGCAAGGTCCTGAACAAGCACACCGACCGCGACGGCGACGCCGCCCAGGACGCCGCCGAGACTCAGGCCCAGGTCAAGGCCGACAAGATCGGCCACGCCAAGGCCACCGAAAAGGCCCTCAAGGCCGTCCCCGGTACCGTCGTCTCCTACAGCCTCGACGACAACGACCGCAACGGCTCCACCGTCTGGGAGGTCGACGTCCTCGGCAAGGACCACAAGAGCCACGACGTCACCATCGACGCGGCCAACGGCAAGGTCCTCAACCAGCACGTCGACCAGGACGACCAGGACGACCAGGACGACCAGGACGACTAGGACGACCAGGGGACCAGGGACCAGGGCGACAACGGCAGCGACGACGACTGGCCAGGTACCCGGCTGACCGCCTGAAACCTCCGCCGCCCAGAGTCCGAACCAGCGGTGGGACTCGCGGATCAGCCGGGAGCGGTGTCGGCGCCGGTGTCGGCGCCGGCTCCGGCGTCGGCCCCGGCTCCGGCGTCGGCGGCTTCGAGCACATCCCTCAGCTGGGAGCGCACGGTGATGCCCAGCTTGGGGAACGCTCGGTACAGGTGCGACGCGACGGTACGGGGAGAGAGGTACAGCTGTTCCGCCACCTCACGGTTGGTCAGGCCTGTGGCCGCGAGTCGTACGATCTGCCGCTGCTGGGGCGTGAGGTTGGCGTAGGCGTCCGGCTCCGTTGTGCCGCTGTGGGCGCCGGCGGCACGGAGCTCGGTCCGGGCTCGCGCGGCCCAGGGCCGCGCGCCCAGTTGTCCGAAGGCGGTCTCGGCCTCGGCCAGCGGCGGACGTGCCTCGACGATGCGACGCCGACGACGCAGCCATTCGCCGTACGCCAGAAGTGCCTGGGCTCGCTCCAGAGGCCTCCGGGCGAGTGCCGGAACTGCCAGGGCCTGAGTGAAGTGGTGCTCGGCCTCGTCGGGAGGGGCCAGTACCGCTCGGCTCAGGTGGACCAGGGCCGTCCGGCGCGATGCGAGATGCCCGGCGTCCCTGAGGGAGCGTTCGGCCGTGTCCACGGCACGGGCCGCCTCTTCGTGCCGGCCGCAGCGCGCCGCGGCCGCCGCGAGTTCCGGCAGCGCCGGGTGGGAGAGGTGATAGTGCACGGGGTTGCCCTGGCCGTCGAAGAGCGTGCGGTAGTGCAGGTACGCCGTTGCGTGGTCGCCGTCCACGGTTGCGGCGGTTCCCAGTGCCCGGTGGGCGATGACCAGGACCGAACGACTCTCCAAGGGATCGATGAGCGACAGGGCACGTCGGGCCTCTGCACGTGCTCCGGAGGTGTCTCCCCGTGAGGCACGCAGGAGAGCGTCGGTGGACGCGGCGCAGGCGGCGGCGTGGTCGAGACCGGCGGAGGTCGCGAGGGCCGAGAGTTCGTCGCACGCTGCCTGGGCTCTGTCCCACCTGCCATGTTCCAGATAGGCCAGAGCAGCGACACCGCCCAGGCCGTCGGGAAGTGGCCCCCTGGACGTCCACGAGGCGAAGGCCGTATCGAAGGTACGTACGGCCAGATCCGTCTCGTCGAGCAGCCACGCGGCGATGGCGAGCAGTGTCAGCGTCTGCGGCCGGTCCACCGCCGCCGCGATCAGGGAAGGCAGTCGCTGGGGCAGATCCCGGCCGGCGGCCTCGGGACGCGCGACGACCCTGGCCCACTCACCCAGGAGAGCCTCCTGATCACCGAGGCGTAGGAAAGCCTCACCGTCACCGAGCCGCAGCAGAGCCGCCTCCTTGTTCCCGAGCCGCCGGGCCGCGGGGGACGGCTCAGAGACAGCTGTGACAGGAAGAAGGCGTTCGATCTCCCGCAGTTGGGACGGGTCGCCCGAGTAGAAGCGGACCACGGCGGCCGCGGCCAGGGCTTCCGCGGCGGCCTTGGGGTCGGTGTCCGCCAGGGCCAGGGCCGGCCGCATCAGTTGCGCGAATGCGGCACTGTGTGAGCTGGTCAGCGCCATGAGCCGCCCCACCTGCAGGGCCGCGAGCGCCGCGGCCCCCGGGTCGTCCGTACTGGCCTGGGTACGGGCGGCCAGCCGTTGGACGGTGTGGAGCCGGCCGGTCAGTACCGCCGTGCTCGTGGCGGCGGCAAGCAGCCGGGTGCTGTCGGCCTGGTCGGGGTGCAGAACGGCGGCACGTTCCAGCAAGTGCGCGGCGGCCGCGTACCCGCTGCGGCGCCGTGCCCGGTCCGCGCTGCTCTCGAGTACGGCGGACACGTGCGCGCTCAGGCCGGACGTGGCGGCGGCGAGGTGCCAGGCGTACCGGTCGGGGTCCTGTCCGCGGAACAGTCCGGCCAGCTCCAAGTGGGCCGCCCGGCGTTCTTCGGCCGGGGCCGCCTGATAGATCGCGATGCGTGACAAGGGGTGGCTGTTGCGCAGCCGTCCCCCGGTCCGGCGGATGAGACCGGCTTCCTCGGCGGCAGCCCACACGGGATCGCCGACGTCCGGAAGCCAGGACAGTACTGGGTGCGGGGGATCCTCGGCGTCCGTCGTGGCCAGGCGTACCACCGCGCGCCGGGTCGCGGCCGGCAGCGCGGCCAGGCGGTCCGCGTACAACCTCGCCAGTCGGTCCGTGACAGGGAGGAACGGGCCGTCGGCGCCGCGGTCGGTGAGCGTGGCGCGGTCGGTGAGCGTGCCGCGGTCGGTGAGCGTGCCGCGGTCGGTGAGCGTGCCGCGATCGATGTGCGTGCCGCGATCGGTGAGCGTACCGCGGTCAGTGAGCGTGGCGCGTTCCGCGGCGGCCCTGGCCAGTTCCACCAAGGCCGAGGGGTTTCCTTCCGCCTGGTCGAGGATTCGCTGGCGGGTGAGCGTGTCGGGTATCTGCGGCTGCTGGTCCAGCAGTTGGTTCGCCGCGGTCCGCTCGAGTGGGGCCAGGACGATGGTCTGCTGCCGCGCCGCGAGATCCGGTAGTACGAGTACACCGTCGCGGGTGGTCAGCAGCATCGTCACCGGCTCGTCGGCCAGTCGGCGGGCAGCGAAGGAGAGTGCGTCCAGCGAGGCGCGGTCGGTCCACTGGGCATCGTCCACGACCAGCAGCAAGGGCCGCTCGACGGCGAGCTCCGACAGCAGTGTGAGGACGCCGGTCCCGATGAGCATCGGATCGGGTGCCTCGCTCTGCTCGGTCAGTCCGAACGCGGTGCGCAGAGCGCTGCGCTGCCTCGGGGGCAGTGTGTCGATGTGCTGGCGGACCGGCCGCAGAAGCTGGTGCAGGCCCGAGAACGCCAGGTTGGTCTCGGACCGGCTGCTGTCGGCCCTCAGTACCCGGCCGCCCGCCGCGCCGAAGCGGGACGCGGCCCGCCCCACAAGCGTGGTCTTGCCTGCTCCGGCGGCTCCCGTCACCGTCAGCAGTCCGCCCGTGGGCCTCGCCGCATCGACGGCTGCGAGGAGCTCGTCCAGTTCCGCTTGCCTGACCGTGCGGAAGCCGTCTTCGTCGGCTGCGGTTCCCGCCGCGTGCTCGTCCACCAAGTCTCCAGAGGTCGCTGTTCCGCTGACTGAAGCAACGTGGTGGCCCTGATGATTCCGGTCGCCGCATTCCGCATTTCGACGCTATGGACGGTCCTTCCCCGTAGGCAAGTGCAGTCAGGTGTCCGATACCGCTGGGAGCACGCTCGATCCCAAGCTGGGAAGCGTCCGACACCTACGAAGGAGAACCATGTCGTCCCTCCCCCCGCCCTCCCTTTCCTCCCTTTCTTCCCCTTCCTCCGCTTCCTCCACTTCCTGCACTTCCCCTACTTTCCTGCCCTCCTCCGCTTCCTCCCCTTCTCCGCCTGCTTCCCCTTCCTCGCCTTCCTCCCGCGAGTCCGTGAACGGGCGGAGCGCGCAGCCGGGCGGCGCCGGGAAGCCGACGGTCAGCACCATCGAGCTCGGTGATGTGCAGATCCACCGCGTCATGGAGTTCTCCGACACGACGCCGATGACGACGGACGTCTTCTTCCCCAACAGCAAGCCCGAGGAGTGGCAGCGTCACACCGAGCTGCTGGCACCCCACCACTGGGAGCCGGAGAGCGACCTCACCCGCGCCGCGACCCAGACGTGGGTGCTGCGCAGCGAGGGCAGGATCATTCTCGTCGACACGGGCGCGGGCAACGGCAAGTACCGCCCGCTGCAACCGATCTGGTCGTACCTGAACACCGACTACCTGGCGAATCTCGCCGCCGTCGGCGTGCGGCCCGAGGACGTCGACATCGTCATCAACACCCATCTCCACGACGACCACGTCGGCTGGAACACCCGGCTGGAAGGCCGGGACTGGGTGCCCACCTTCCCCAACGCCACTTACCTCATGCCGCAGCGCGACTTCGAGTACTGGAAGCCCGAGAACCTCCACAACACGGTGTTCGGGCGGGGCAACCAGAACGTCTACGAGGACAGCGTCGACCCGGTCGTCGAGGCCGGCCTGGTGGAGGTCTGGGACGATTCGTACACCATCGACGCCAACCTCCGCTTGGAGCTGGCTCCCGGGCACACTCCCGGCGCGTCGATCATTCACCTGGAGTCCGCTGGCGACCGCGCCATCTTCGCCGGTGATCTGCTGCATGGCGCGATACAGATACACGAGCCGCACATCAACAGCTGCTTCGAGGAGGACGAGGACGGCGCCCGCGCCAGCCGTGCGCGGATGTTCGCCCGCGCGGCCGACAGCAACGCCCTCGTACTGCCGGCCCACCTGCCCGGCCATGGCGCCTTCGAGCTGCGCCGACGCGGTTCCGGCTTCGAGCTCGCCAACTGGGCGCCCTTCTCCTTGACGTGAGTGCGTTGCTCGATCGGTTGCGGTGAGGAACGTGCAGAGCCTTGGTGGGCATGACTGGCCACGCGCCGCGTGTGTGGGGCTGGGGCTAGGGCTGGGGCTGGGGCTGGGGCTGGGGCTGGGGCTGGGGCTGGGAGCGGGAACTTCCTGACGGCTTCGCGCGTTGCGGAGGACGACCTGATCATTTGCTGTGTAACGCGACGGCCGTGCCGTCGTCGGCCGTGCCGTCGTCGGCCGTGCCGTCGTCGGGGGAAGTGAGCAAGCCATGGCCATGGTGGGCCTGTTCTGGATCGCTGAGGGCGACGTGTACGCGGGCGCGAAGCCCACCGGCCCGGCTGCCGGGATACGCCTGGCCCCCGAAGGCGTGGTGGCCCTCGGCGACGGGCAGTCCGGCCTCTACCTGTGGGAGGACGTGCACGCCCTGACAGTGGCGGACGTCCCTGTGAAATCCCTGAAGCGGCAGGTCAGCGCGGTCAGGGACCTGGCTCTGGACACCGTGGTGAATCGGGCTCTCCCCGCGGGCCCGGGCCGCACGAGCGAAGCCCCGCCATTGATGACGGTGCGCGTGGAGTCCCCTGAAGGTGACCACGAGTTGCATGCCTACGTGGCCGCGGCCGTTGGCTACTCCTCGACAGAGGTCGATCTCTCCCGAGCTCTCCTGGCCCGCCTCACGGAGGGCGCCGCGACGATGGCCACCACGCTCGCAGCGATGTCGGAGTGGGGCCGCGCATGGGAGGGCGGGTCGCCTCGGGCCTCGGAGCGGGAGGCGTTGTTGCGGGAGTGGGTGGGCTAGGTGTGTTGCCTTGTGAGGTTGGGGACGCGGCTGGTGGGTCGCTGGTCTGGGTTGATGCGAGCGGTCGACGCCGTCGGTGCGGGGCGCGTTGAGGCGGTTGGCATGGCATCGTCCCTGTGCGGGTGAGGTCAGCCGGACGAGTCCGATCCGGGTGTACCGAGGGTACGGGCGATGCCGGTGTCCAGGTCGGTCTCGTAGCCGGTATGGAAGGCGAGCCGGTAAGCGTGGCCGCCGAGGGCCTGGCGGGTGTGCTGTTCGCAGGCTTCGCGGGCTGCGGTCCATGCAGGAATTCCGGTCTGCGGTCGGCCGAGGGTGTCCCAGACCTGCTGGGCCAGGCCGAGCAGGTGGGCGGCGTGCTCGACCTGACCGTCAGTGGCTGCGGCCTGGGCCAGCACGTCCAGGCACATGCCATAGCCCACGCTGTCGTGCAGCCGGTACTTGACCGCCAGGGCCGCCCGGGCGTACTCCTGCGCGGCCCGGGGCCGGCCTCGGGCCAGTTCGGCCTGGGCACGTAGGAGGTCACCCCAGGCGCGTTGACAGCGCTCGCCGTGCCGGTCGCAGGTGGCGCCGTGCTCTTCCAGCCGGCCGATGGCCTTCGCGATGCGCCCCGCGGCCACGTAGGCGTGGCCGGTGCTCACCAGGGCCACCATAGTGGGGAAGGTGAGCGGTTCCTCGGCCCGGTGTGTGGCGAGCAGGACCTCGGACAGAGACACCACCTGCGCCGGACCACCACGCAGTGTCGCCGCGAGGATGGCGCTGGCTGTCGCGGCGGCTGCTTCGGCGACGCCGAAGTGCTCGGCCTGGGCGAGGCACTCGGCGGTCCGGGCCTCGATGCCGTCCAGATCACCCAGAGTGATCAGGGTTAGACAGCTGATGAAGAGGGCCTTGACACGGGCCGGTCCAGGTTCGGTGTCGGGTGGGACCGGTGGCCCGTTTCCGCGCACCGCCACCTGGGTCAGGCGTCCGGGGTGCGGCGTCCGGCAGGAAGCCGTACGGTCGGTCGGCCGGGCGGGCTCGGTGAGCCGGCTTGCCAGGAGGTACTGCTTGCCAGGAGATAGTCCACCTGGATGTCCGGGTAATCCGTACCGGCGGTCACGTGCTGGGGAAGCCGGGAGCGGGCGCTTTCGGAGGCCGAGACGCGGCCCGGGGAGCCGTGGAAACTGACGGTGACGTCCGGGTCCGTACCAAAGCGCAGGGCGTCGGCCGTCACGCCCGCGGTCAGCGCGATGTCGGATGTCTCGGGGTCGGGCCCTATGTAGCTATCCCGCTTTCAGGGCGGCTGGATGCGCTTCTTGGCCGAGCCGCCGCGCCCGCCTGCACCGCCTTTGCCCGACCGGGACGAGGCGCTCTTGGCCGTCTTCTTCTTGGCGGGTGCGGCTTTCTTGGCGCTGGCTGCCTTCTTGCCGCTGGTCGTCTTCTTGGCGGTGGCCGTCTTCTTACCGCTGGTCGACTTGTTGGCGGTGGCCGTCTTCTTGCCGCTCGTCGACTTGTTGGCGGCAGCCGTCTTCTTGGCGGTGGCCGTCTTCTTGGCGGCAGCCGTCTTCTTAGCGGTAGCCGTCTTCTTGGCGGTGGGCCGACCGGGTGAGGCCTTCGGGGCCGCCGTCTCCTCGGCGGTGGCCGTCCTCTTGGCCGCCGACTTCTCAGCCCCCGCCACATTTCCGGTCGTGTCCGTCACTCCGGCAGCCGTCCCGCCCGCCGCCTCGGCCGTGCGTCCCGCGCTGCTGCCCACGCCCTCGACCGCGTGCCCGGCGATGCCGCCCACGTCCTGCACCGTACGGCCCGCCGAGTCGGCCAGGGCCCCGGCCGCGGCCCCCGCGCCCTGACCCACGCCTTCGAGCGCTCCGCCGGCGCTGCGGCCCAGCTCCCCCGCTGCCGTCCCCGCGCCCTGGCCGACCTGCTGAACAGCTCCCCCGGCGCCGCGCCCCACCTCGCCCAGCGCGGTCCGGGCGCCGCCGCCGACATCGCGGGCCACGTCACCGACGGCGTTGGTGACGGACTGGATGATCTGCGGATTGTTGTCGATGGTTTCCAGTACCCGCTCGATGATCGCCGCCACATTGTCCAGCCGTACCTTCAGCAGCGCCTGGGCCTCCACACCCTTGATGGTGAGCTGCACCCTGCCCAGGTCCACGTCCGCACCGACGTTGAGTTTGAGCAGATCCAGAACCTCGGCCTGCAGGGACACTCGGGCACGGAGATCCTCGACCTCCAGTTCGATCTCGTCGACCTGGAGAGCGGGGACATCGAGAACGACATCCGGATCCACGGCTTCCCAGGGAATCTCGGCGTCGTCGTCCATTACTCCGCCCTTCACACTGACCAGGAGACGTAAGAATTCCCTGGCAGATGCCACATATCTTCCACTGTCCAGATATAGACCAGCACGTCGCGGTGCGCGAACGCTCCGGTACTAGTGGCAGCCCGCGGGACCGAGGAAGGTCATGCGGGCCAGGTCGTCCGTCGGCTGGAACGGAGCCTGGAGGGCAGGTAGCCGTCCATCAGCTGGCGCAATGCCGGACCGACCTGCTCGGGGATGTGGACGGCAGGACGGTCGCCCGGTGTGGCCCCGGCTAGCTGGTACAGATGCGCTCGGGCATCCGTGTCAGGGTTAGCGCGCGGCTGAGGGCGTCGAGCACCTGGGGTGAGGGGTTGCGTTCGCGTCCTTGTGCCAGGCGGGTGTAGTAGTCGGCGTTCACGCCGGCCAGGACGGCGACCTGCTCGCGGCGCAGGCCGGCGACTCGGCGGGGCCCGTAACTCACGATGCCGACGTCCTCCGGCAGCAGGCCGGCGCGGCGTGTCGGTGGTCGACGGCCGGCAGCCGGCAGCCGACAACCGGTCGGGAGTCACCAGTGCGAAGATCAGGCGGGGGCGCGGAGTACCTGGCCGGGGTAGATCTGGTCGGGACCGGACAGTACGGGGCTGTTCGCGTCGAGGATCTTGCGGCTGGCTTCGGCGTCACCGTAGATCCGTTTTGCGACGTCGGTGAGCGATTCGCCCTCCTGTACGGTCACGAATCGCGGCTTCATACCTTCTTGGCCAACCGTGATGCGGTCCTCCACCCTGGCTACCCCGACCACGTTGCCCAAGGCGAGCAGGATTTTCTCCTTCTGCTCCTGCATGGCGGCGTCGCCGCTGACGATCGCCGTCATTCCCGCTACGTCGACGTGGAAGTGATCACAAGTCAAGCCCAGGTCTTCCAGGCGCGCTTTGAGCTGAGAGGCGACAACGACCGGTTCGACCGGTTCGACTGGTTCGACAGCTTCGACCGGTTCATTGGCCGAGGGGGAAGCCAGTTGGCGGTCTGTCTGCAATTGGTGCCCCGCCTCAGGAACGAACTCGTATGTTGTCATGCCCTCTCTCACTCTCCCCGGGGTCTTCGTCCGATGAGCGTGCCACCGTCCGCCGTGCCCCGGAAGCCACATCCCGAACACCGGCGCGTCGGGCCGTCACGGCAGAGCAGTACCAGTATCGCTGTCGCGCCGGCGCCGTACGCCGACTCGGAGCAGGTCCCGTAGCCGGACGAGGGCCCGCGGCATTCACGGACCCTCTCGGGTTCAGGCCGAGGTGTTCAGCCGGCCAGGTGAGTGATGAGCGCCTTGGTGACGTCTTCGGTGGTGGCGGTGCCGCCGACGTCACGGGTGAGGATGCCGGCGGCGGTGGTGGCCTGGACGGCCGCATTCAGCCGGGCGGCCTGCTCGGGAAGGCCGAAGTGATCGAGCATGAGGGCGGCGCTGCCGACGGCTCCGATGGGATTGGCGAGGCCCCGTCCGGCGATGTCGGGGGCCGAGCCGTGTACGGGCTCGAACATGCTGGGGAAACGGCGCTCGGGATTGAGGTTCGCGCTGGCGGCGAGACCGAGACTGCCGGCGAGCGCGCTGCCGAGATCGGAGAGGATGTCGGCGTTGAGGTTGGAGGCGACGACGACGGAGAGCTCCTCGGGCTTGAGGACGAACTTCGCCGACATCGCGTCGACCAGCACGCTCTCGGTCTCCACATCCGGGTATTCCGCGGCGACGCGCGTGAACACGTCGTCCCAGAGGACCATGCCGTACTGCTGCGCGTTGCTCTTGGTGACGCTGGAGACCTTGCGTCGGTCCCGGGTACGGGCGAGGTCGAACGCGAAGCGCATGATGCGCTCGCAACCCACCTCGGTGAACAGGGCCGACTGGACGGCAACTTCACCTCCGGGGCCGCGGCCTGCGAGGTTACGGCCGCCGAGTCCCGCGTACTCGCCCTCGCTGTTCTCGCGTACGACGACCCAGTCGAGCGCGGTGTCGTCGGCCTTGCGCAAGGGGCTCTGGACGCCGGGCAGGAAGTGCACCGGGCGGACGTTGGCCCACTGGTCGAAGGACTGGCAGATCTTCAGGCGCAGGCCCCAGAGGCTGATGTGATCGGGGACGGTGGGCCAGCCGACCGCTCCGAAGTAGATCGCGTCGAAGTCCTTGAGCCGGTCGAGGCCGTCGTCGTCGATCATCTTGCCGGTCCTGGCGTAGTAGTCACAGCCCCAGGGGAACTCCTCCCAGTCGAAGGCGAAGGCGCCGTTTGAGTCCTCGGCCAGGGCGTCCAGAACGGTACGGCCTGCGGCCACGACCTCGGCGCCCACACCGTCGGCGGGGATGGCGGCGATGCGGAATGTGCGGGGCTGGGTCACGGGGCCTCCTGCGTGAGCTCGACGGGGTCTTCCTCGTCTTCGTCTTTCTGGTTCTTGAGTCAACACAGGGGTGCGGGAGGCCGTCCAAGACGTGCTTCCGATACGACGTATAGGCAGAGCCGATGGATGCGGGGACGGGGCCTCGCGGGAGTCTCTCGCGGACGCCTCTCGCGGGCGTCTTTCGCGGGCGTCTCTCGCGGACGCCTCTCGCGGACGCCTCAGTGCGCCGGCGCGGTGGCCTGGGTTCGCCGGTGGGCGAAGGAGTGCGTCAGTTGGAGGAAGGAACGTGCCGCGGGGGTCAGATGTGCGGACAGGCTGATCATGGCGACATGGAGGTAGGCCGTGTTCTCGATCGGGGCGACCACGGCTCCGCAGCGCCTCGCGAGCCGGGTCCACGCCGAGGGGAGCACGGCGATGCCGACTCCGGTCAGGACCAGCGGGAGTATCGACGTCCGGTGGTCGACGACCGTGACGATCTCGGCACCTGTGCCTCCGGCGGTGATGTCGTCGACGATGCTCCGCATGAGGCTGCCGGGGCGGGAGGCTATGAGCTTGTGTCCGGCCAGGTCGCCGGGGCGGACGGCGACATCGTCCTGGAGTGTGCCGCCCGGTGCGGCAACGGCCACGAACGGCTGCTCCTGGACCGGCAGGACATCCACGCCGACGGCCGTGCTGGGCTCGGCCGAACCCAGCAGGCCCAGCTCGCAGGCGCCGCTGCGCACCAGGGACACGACCTCCTCGGGTGTGAAGGCGGCCCGCGTGCTCACCGTCACTCCCGGGTGCCGCTCGGCGAAACGGTGGATGAGGGTGCTCAGCGGCTCGATCCCCGGGGAGGGCATGGACGCCACCTCCACCGTGCCCCGGCGCAGTCCGGACAGGGAGGAGGCGGCGTCCCGTACGGCCGCCATGTCGCGCAGGACCCGGCGGCTGGGCCCGAGCAGTTCGGTACCCGCCTCGCTGAGGACGACCCCGCGGCCCACCCGGTGGAAGAGTGCGACCCCGAGGTCCGCCTCCAGGTTGGCCATCGCCTGCGACAGCGACGGCTGAGCCACGTGCAGCGCAGCTGCGGCCTTACTGAATCCGCCGTGCTCGGCGATGGCGAGGAAATACTCAAGCTGCCTGGCGTCCACGGCACCTCCGATGGCGGAGTCATGTTCGGTAGCCGCAGCCTATCGATCCGGCAGTAACCAGTTACTGGTTACCCCTTACCGGTTACCCATCACCGGTAACCAGTTATCGGTAACCAGTCATCGCTTCGGCAGAGTTACAGCGGCCGGCCACGGTGTGGACCCGCACTCCTCGTTGCCGGGCCAGGTCACCGTCACTGTGGTGCCACCTCCGCTCCGTGCCGCCCGCCCCTTACCTGCTCGAGGCCGTCAGCGTTGCCGCCGGCATGCTGCTCCGTAACCTTGGCCGAACCGGCGAATCCCCCGATCGAACCGGCGGGAACTTCGTGCCGCCCGGCCAGCACCGCGCGGGCCCGTTCGAGATCGAGGTTGTTCTCCCACCTGGCGACGAACAACGTGGCGACCGCGTTGCCGTAGAAGTTCACCAACGCCCGGCACTCCGACATGAACTTGTCGATGCCGAAGATCAGCATGATGCCGGCAGCCGGAACATGGCCCACCGTCGAAAGCGTCGCGGTCAGCGCGATGAAACCGCCGCCCGCCACACCTGCTGCGCCCTTCGACGTCAGCAGCATCACCGCGAGGAGGCCCAGCTGCTGCCCGACCGACAACGGAGTGTCCGTGGCCTGCGCGATGTAGAGCGTGGCCAGCGACAGGTAGATGGCCGCGCCGTCGAGATTGAAGCTGTAGCCGGTCGGTACGACGAGCCCGACCGTGGACCGCTCCACGCCCATGAACTGCAGCTTGCGCATCAGCCCCGGAAGCGCGGGCTCGGCCGTCGAGGTCCCCAGGACCAGGAAGAACTCGTCTTTGAAGTACCGGAAGAGCTGGAAGATGTTCAGCTTCACGAAGGCGGCCAGGACCGCGCCCAGCACCACCACGACGAACAGGACCGATGTGACGTAGAACAACGCGATCAGCGAGCCGAGGCTGGTCAGGGTGGAAAGCCCGAACTTCCCGATGGCGTACGCCATCGCGCCGAACGCGCCCAGCGGTGCGGCCTTCATGACGAAGGCCAGGACCTTGAACACCACTTCGGTCAACCGGTTCACGCCGGCGGTGATCGGCTCGCCGACCTTGCCCACGCTCTTGAGCGCGATACCGAAGAGCACAGCAAGGAAGATGACCTGGAGGATGTCCCCTTCGACGAACGCGCCGAAGAAGCTGTGCGGCACCAGATCGGTCAGGAACTCCCACCAATACTGGTGTTCACCGCTCTTGATGTACTGGTCGGCCTCATCCGAGGTACTGATCGCGGACGCGTCGGCGTGCACACCGTCGCCGAGACGGAAGATGTTGATGGCGACCAGCCCGGTCAGCAACGCGACGATCGTGCCCACCTGGAAGTAGGTCAGGGCCTTGATGCCGGTCAGGCCGACCTTCTTCAGATCCGCGACGCCGGCGATTCCGCCGATGATCGTCAGGAACACGATCGGCCCGATCAGCATCTTCATCGCCGTGATGAAGGTGGTCCCGATCGGCTCCATCGAGGTGGCGAGATCCGGCCATCGCCAGCCGAGGAGGATTCCGATGACGATCGCCACCAGCACCTGCACGTACAACTGCCGCCACCATGGTTTCGCCGGCGTTCCGCCTTCCACTGCGGCAGGTGCTGGGGTCTGCGTCATTGCAACCTCCTCCAGGCGCGAAGAGGGCACGGCCCAGCACGTTCACGTGAAACGACGCGCATCGCGGATTGTCACGAATCGCCACGCAGCGGCTCCGCGTACAGACGCCCGAGACCTGGGGCCGTAACCCACGTGACGCCGAGCCCGATCAGCGCCACGCATACTGGCAGCCACAGTGAACCCGGTCACACATGGCGGGGTCCACGACCAAAAATCGATGGCCTGTATAGGCCTCGCCTATGAATCTCCGTGCCGTACCGCGCCGTACCGTGCCGTGGCGGGCTACGAGATACGGAGATGCAAGATATGGGGATGCGAGATATAGGAATGCGAGATACGGGGATACGGGCTACCGGTGCGGCGTGAAGCGATGGTCGCCATGGCGACCGGGCGCTGCTAGCTTGCGGCCGTGGATCTCTTCTCACGTAGCTGGACAGCACTGCGCACAGCGGTCGCCGAACTTCCGGACGAGGACTTCGCGCGGCCGTCCGGCTGCACCGGCTGGCTCGTACGGGACCTGGTGTGCCACCTGATCATCGACGCTCAGGACGTTCTGATCACCCTCGCCACCCCCGCCGACACGGAACCGACCCGGGACGCGGTGACCTACTGGAACGTCTCCGACACGCCGCCGACCGGCGACGACCCGCTCGACGCGCTGACCGTTCGGCTGGCTGCCGCGTACGAGGAGCCGCGGCTGCTCAAGTTCCATCTCGACGACGTCGGTTCCGCCGCCGGCCGCGCCGCCGTACTCGCGGATCCCGCGCTCCGGGTGAGTACTCGCGATGAGGTCCTCACCGCGGCCGACTACCTCTCCACGTACGTCCTCGAATGGACGCTGCACCACCTCGATCTGATCGCGCATCTTCCGGATGCGACGGATCCGCCCGCGGAGGGGCTCGCCCGGTCACGCGAAATGCTGGAAGAGATCGCCGGTACGGCGTTCCCCTCCTCGTTCTCCGACGCGGACGCACTGCTGATCGGCACCGGGCGGCGTGCCCCGAACGAAGCGGAGAAGACCGAGCTGAGCAAGCTGGGTGAGCCGGCCACGAAACTCCCGCTCATCCTCGGCTGAGGAGACTGCTGGCATTTGCAGTGCTGTCGGCACTTGCGGACCTTGCGGCGCTTGCGGCACTTGCGGCACTTGCGGCACTTGCGGACCTTGCGGCGCTGTCGGCAGTAGTCAGATCGTGGTCATACCGACGACGGCAGCCGATGAGGTCGACCGCTTCCCCCCGTACGCCCCGTTCGCCGCGCCGTACGTGACGGTGGCGATCGTCGGCACCGCCTGCGTCCAAGACGCGCTCGTGGCAGTGCTGATGCCGCTCACCATGGTGCAGCGCGGTGCGATCTTCACGGCACGTGCCTTCCGGTGAGTCGACACCATCAAGCATGACCATCATCAGCGCACTGGTCGCCGCGGCCGCTTGCGTCGGCCGTAGGAGCGGCGTTCGCGATGCTCGTCATCATCATGCGTAGCCTCCTGTACAAGGCGACCGGGTTGCAGGCCGAGATGGCTGAGGTCATTTGATGGCCATCATCGTCGGACTCGACCTCCTGCTCGCCAAAAGGCTGCCGGAGCACGGCTCGGACGACAGTTCGGACGGCAGTTCGGGGGCTGCTCGGACGGCCGTTCGGATGGCCCCGCGATGAGCGGGCCCCTCGCCCAGCTGGTGGATTCCGGCGAGTGCGGCGGCCTGACACCCGTGGAGTGCGGAGCCGTGGGGAGCCGTGTGCAGCACACTGGCGCCATGGATCACACCAGGCAGCGCGGGAGTCAGGGCGGGGCGGCGGCCTCGCGGAGGTTCGCTCCGCGGCCGGAGAGTGTGGCGCTGGCTCGGCGTTTCGTACGGACCACGTTGGGCGGCGGCGTCGGCTCCGATGCGGTGGAGACGGCCCAGCTGCTGGTCAGCGAGCTGATGACCAACGTGGTCCTGCACGCGCGCACAACGGCGGAGGTGACGGTCCGGGCATCCGACCACCAGGTTCACGTTCAGGTCAGCGATCATCAGCCGTGCCGCGGATTGGTATCGCAGGGGCGGCTTCCGTACACCGGCCCGGGGCAGGGGCTGGCCGTGGTGGAGCAGCTGGCTTCCCGGTACGGGGTCGAGACAGGTGACGACCGTAAGACGGTGTGGTGCGAACTACGGCTGGACGGACAATCGCCGGCAGCCTCAGAACCTCCGGCATCGCCACCAGACCCGCCGACATCGGCCCCACCCTCCCCGTGGGGAACTCCCGTGCCGCCTTGCGGCAGTCCCGCTCACACCGTGACGCTGATCGACCTGCCGGACACGCTCTTCCTGGCGTCCCAGCATCATCGGCACAGGCTGTTGCGCGAGCTCACCCTTGCCGCGTACGCCGGTGAGGACATCGGCGTACGGCCGGAAGAGCTCGCCACCGCGCACGACATGAACAACCTGATCAACGCCGGCATGACGGTCGCACTGGCGGAACTGCCTTCCGTTTCGGACATCCACTCCCTGCGCCTGTCCCTGCCGGCGGATGCCGCACAGGCAGTGTTCACACTGCGTCATGTGCTCGACCTGGCAGACAAAGCAGCCCGGGAAGAACGCCTTCTCACCTGGCCGGCTCTTCCGCAGAACCGCGCCTTCCGGCACTGGCTGCTCGATCAGATCACGGGTCAGCTCGCCGGCGGGCCGGCCACCGCGTGGACCGTGGTCCCCCGCGAGCCGAGCGCCAGTCCCACCGAACCGGTGCCCTGGGACGCCAGCCACGTATGGGCCAGCAGGGTACCGACCATCGCCGCCGACGACGAGAACCGGATCATCGCGGCGAACGGGCCCGCGGCGGACATGCTCGGCTGGCAAGTGGACGAACTCGTCGGCCGGCGGCTCACGGTCCTCATCCCGGAGCATCTGCGTGAACGGCACATGGCGTCGTTCACCTCCCTCCTGCTCACCGGCCGGCCCCGTATCCTGGGCCGCTCGGTACCGCTCCCCGCGCTGCACCGGGACGGCCGCCTGGTCCCCGTCCGGCTGTTCATCCAGACCCAGGGCATGGCTGACGGCCGTACCGTGTTCGTCGCCCGGCTTTCCCCCAGGACCGCTCCCCCGGCCCCCTCGCCGCTGCCTCCCGGAGCCGGAGAGGGCAGGACGTCGGCCCCGCAACAACAGCCGGGCGGTCCGCACCTGCCCGATGTAACAAGTCCTGGGGTGATGAGGTCTGACGTCACGAGTCCTAACCTCACGAGTCCTGACCTTATGAATGCTGGCGTTATGAATGCTGGCGTAACGAATCCGGACGGGGCAGCGGAGTCGGACGTAACGGAACACGACCCGCGTACGGGCGGTCGTGACGAAGCCGGCGAGTCGGCGTCGGAAAGGCGGCTGCTCGCGGACATCGGAGAGGCGCTGAGCAGCACCCCGAATCTGGACGAGGGACTGCAGCGGGTGTGTAGGATGCTGACGCAGCGGCTGGCCGACTGGTGCGTGGTGGATCTGCTCAACGAGTCCGACCAGCTGGAACGGTTCTGCGTCTCGCACCGCAGCCCCACCACACTGCCCGCCGAAGCGTACGCGGGCAGGCTCCCGCCGGTGACCGGATCCGCGCGGGGGCCGCTGGCCCGGGTACTGCAGGGGGCCGGGCCGCTGCTGCTCACCGAGATCCCGCCGCCGAGCGAAGTGTCGAGCCCGCTCGATGCCCGATACTCCGAGCTGTTCGAGCGGATGGGAGCGAACAGCTCCGTCATCGCTCCGCTCCGGACCCGCGGTGCGGTGTTCGGCGCGCTGACGCTGGCCCGTACCGGCGACGAGCAGCCGTTCACCGAAGAGGCACTGCCCCTGATCGGTGACCTGGTCCGCAGCCTCGCCCTGGGAGTGGAGCACGCCCGCCTGTACCAGGAGACCCGGCAGATCGCCGAACGCCTCCAGCGCTCCCTGCTCCCCGTACTGCCCGACATCCCGCACCTGCGGATGGCTGCCCGATACGCGCCCTCCTCCACCACCGCGCAGATCGGCGGCGACTGGTACGACAGTTTCGTCGTCCCCAACGGCCGGACCGCAGTGGTCATCGGCGATGTCGCCGGACACGACCTGGAGGCGGCCGTCGCCATGAGCCAGTTGCGCAGCATGCTGCGCGGCATCGCCATCGACTGCCAGGAGCCGCCCGAAGAAGTGCTGCGCCGACTGGACATGGCGAACCACACTCTCTCCCAGGAAGCCACCGCCACCTGCATCTACGCTATCGTCACGGGCCCCCGCACCGGCCCCTGGGAGCTGAAACACTCCTCCGCCGGGCACCTGCCGCCACTGCTGACCACCAGGGAAGGCGAGACCCGGTACCTGGAAGGGGGCGCGGGCCTGCTGCTCGGCATGGAACCCGACATGCCTCGCCCCGGAGCCACGAATAGCCTCCCCGCCCACTCGACCCTGCTGCTGTATACCGACGGCCTCATCGAACGCCGCGACGAATCCCTCGACCACGCCATGGACAGGCTCCGCCGGCACACCGCCGAGCTCGCCGACGAACCCCTCGATGTGTTCTGCGACGAACTGCTCATCGGGCTGAGTGCCGACAGCGCCGACGACATCGCCTTTCTCGCCCTCCGCCCTGAACCGACCGAACCGCGCCAGCAGTAAGTAACGGCAGCGCGCCGTGGCGGGCCCTCAGCGGCAGAACGGGGTGAGTTCTCGGTTCATTTCCGAAGCAGGGTGAGCTCTCGGTTCATCTCGGCGAGGAAGCGGACAACCACGTGAAGTTCCTCGGGGGTGAAACGGGCGCGCGCGGCGTCGGTACCGCGCGCCAGGGGCTGGAAGTAGTCCCGTGCCACTTCCTTGGCCGCCTCGGCGTAGTGCAGGTGCACCACGCGGCGGTCGTCGGCGGCCCTGACCCGGCGGATGTGTCCGGCCTTCTCCAGCCTGTCCAGGCATGCGGTCATGGCACCCGAGGTGAGGTTGAGCTGCTTGCGCAGCCTCCCCGGCGTCATGGGCTCGGCGTTGCCGCTGCCATCACCATCGCCGTTGCCATCGCCGTCCAGGATGGCTCAACCGGATCGTCCAGGAGTTCGCCCAGTCGCAGGGATTGCATCTGACCGACGTACAGGCGCTCGTACCCTCCTGGCTGCGGGCCACCCAGCTGGTGCGGGCCGCCATGCCACCCGTCGTCACGATGCTTTCCCGGTACGAGCTCCCCCGCCTCGCCGCCGCCGCACCCTTCGAAGCGACCGGCCTGCTCGGCGCGGGCGGCCACGCGGACAGCACGAACAGCACGGACGGCGCGGAGAGGGCGCAGAGTGCGGACAGCGCGGAGAGTGCGGAGAGTGCGGAGAGTCCGAAGGACACAAAGGGCACGAAGGGCGCCGCGGAGGCCGATAACGCCACAGACACCGAGAACGCCACAGACACCGAGAACGCCGCGGACGCTGACAACGCCGGAGACGCCGACGGCGCCGTGGACACCGAGGACACGGACGGCCGTGCGAACAACTTCTGAGCTTCCCCCTGAATGAGCCGCTCAGGTAGCCGGCCGTGCCTCCTCAGGCAGCGGCGTGTCGAGAATGCCGGCGAGCAGTATGCGGAAGGCCCAGGTACGGCGCGGCTCCGGCGTGCCGGCGAGGAGTGGCTCGACTCGATCGACTTCTCCGACACCGGGAGCGCGAAGGCCGCGGTACTCGATCAGTTCGAGGGACGGGGCGCGGGCCTGCGCGCCCTGGTGTCCGACGCCGACGGTCCCCTGGTGCCTCGCAGGATAAGGCGGCAAGAAGGCCGGAAAGGCCGCGCCGCCCCACGTCACCCCGCGCCGCCCTTCCCCCCTTCCTTGGCGTAGACCTGTCCATGATCCTCGGTTACGCTCCGGCTGGCACCACTTGAGAGCGCTCTCACCTGCTCGCTGTTCCACCCCACCGCACTGGAACACAGAAGGGCCACCTGCCGTGAGACGTACGACAGTGATACGCACCAGCCTGTCCGCACTACTCCTCCTCGGTTCCTGGGGCGCCGCCGGGCTGGCTCCGGCCGCCGCAGCCCCCTCATCCACTCCTCCCGAAGCCCCCGCGTCCGCCGGCCTGCTCTCCGCGATGCAACGTGATTTCGGACTGACGGCACATCAGGCCGAAGCGCGTCTGGCCGCAGAGAAGACGGCGACGGCGGTCGAGAGCAAGGCGCGGCGCGCCGCGGGGAAGACGTACGGCGGCTCTTGGTTCACTCCGAGCAGCGGCACCCTGACGGTCGCGGTCAGCAACGCCCGCAAGGCCGACGCCGTACGGGCGACGGGCGCAGCCGTACGACTGGTCGAACACAGCGCGGCGCAACTCGATGCGGCCAAGAAGCGCATCGATGCGCTCTCCGCGCCACCGGCCGGCGTCAGCAGCTGGCACGTCGATCCCAAGGCCAACCGAGTCGTGGTCGATGTCGTCGCGGCCCAGAAGAACGACCGCGACGTCCGCGAATTCCTCGACCGCGCCCAGCAGGCCGGCCCCGTCACGGTCAAGGAGACGGCGCAGCGGCCCCGGACGTTCGCCGCAGGCACCGTCGGCGGCGATCCGTACTACACAGGTAACGTCCGCTGCTCCATCGGCTTCTCCGTACACGGCGGCTTCGTCACAGCCGGCCACTGCGGCCAGGCCGGCGCCTCGGTCAGCGGCTGGGACCGCTCGCCCATCGGCAACTTCCGGGGCTCGTCCTTCCCCGACAACGACTACGCATGGGTGAACGTCGGCAACGGCTGGTGGACCGTACCCGTGGTCCTCGGCTGGGGTACCGTGTCCGACCAGCTGGTCCGCGGCTCCAACGAGGCACCGATCGGCGCCTCGATCTGCCGCTCCGGCTCCACCACGCACTGGCACTGCGGCACCGTCCTGGCCAAGAACGAGACCGTCAACTACAGCCAGGGCGCCGTCCACCAGATGACCAAGACCAGCGTCTGCGCCGAGGGCGGCGACTCGGGCGGCTCCTTCATCAGCGGCGACCAGGCGCAGGGCGTCACGTCCGGCGGCTGGGGCAACTGCACCAGCGGCGGCGAGACTTGGTACCAGCCGATCAACGAAATCCTGACCCGCTACGGCCTGACACTTCACACGGCCTGACACTTCACAACACGGCCTGAACGCCCCAACCGGGGAAACCGGTTGTCAGGAACCGGTCGTCAGGAACCGGTCGTCAGGAACCGGTTGTCGGGAAACGGTTGTCGGGAAACGGTTGTCGGGGTGCACGCTGCCCGCTGCAAGCTGTCCGCAGCACGCAACACGCAGCCCGACAACCGTCGCGGCCTGAGGGCGCGTGCCGGGCGGCCGCCCGAGCCAGCACGGCGTCTGAAGCGGGGCGGCGCCTAACCCCAGGTGAGCGGGTCGAGGTGGAGGTAGAAACGCAAGCGGTCGTGGTCGAGGGCGATGCCGTACCGCTCGGCGAACGCCGCGTCCGCGGTCCGCGCCCGCCCCTCGTCCGGCCACGTCTCCCGCGCGTTGGCGAGCAGGAGCGCGAGGTCGGCGTAACGGTCGGCCAGCCCGAGGCGCCCCAGGTCGATGAAGCCCGACACCTCCAGGGTCTGCGGATCGAGGACAATGTTGGGCAGGCACAGGTCGCCGTGGCAGACGACCGTGTCGGCCGCCTCCTGCTCCCGTCGCCGCGCGACCTGCGGCACCAGGCGGGCCAGCAGTTCGGCGGCCGGTGTGTGCTGTTGCTCGACGGGCAGGAACTCCAGGTTCACCGCATCACGGGCCACAACGTCGTGCGCCACGGCGACCATGGTGTCCAGATCCCTGCGGAACGGGCACCGCCGTACGGGCACCTCGTGCAGTCTGCGGACCGCGTCCGCGATGCGTTCCCACGAGGCCCGCAGGTCCGCGGCCGGCAGCTGGTCGGCGGGTACGCCACGGACAGCACTGGTGACCAGGCAGGCACCCACGTCATTGGTGTACCAGTCGAGCACCTGGGGCCCCGGTACGCCCTCATCGCCGAGCCATACGACCCGGTCGCGCTCGGCCTCCAGGTCGGCCGCGTCGGCAGCCGGTACACACTTGGCGTACCGGCCGGCATCCGCACTGCGGAACACAGCGGCCCCCGACTCACCCGCGGTGACGGGCAGCCAGTCGCCCTCTCCGCCACCCGCGCCGAGCAGCGCCGGCGACACGATCCGAAGCGGCGGCCCGGGATGATCGCTCATGTCGGCCACTCTAACCAGCCGAGCAGCCGACCGCCCCGCCCCCACTCGGTGCGGTCGAGACCAGAAGAGTCCGGGACGAAGCGAGCAGCACAGTCACCGGTGCCACCGGGCCGCCGGGCCGCCGGGCCACCGGGCCACCGGGCCACCGGGCCACCGGGCCACCGGGGTTGACGGCGTACACACCGGGCCCCGCCCCCTTACTGTCGTAACGGCGGCCCGCAAGGCCGAACCTGACAGCACGGACTTCCCTTTCACCGTTTCCGCCGACGACCCGAAGCAGCTGAATCCGGCGCAAGCCCAACCGGGCTCAGCTGACAGCGCTCACCCACCCGTCCGCCCAGCCGCCCAGCCGTCCAGCCGCCCGTCCGTCCACCCGCCCGGCCGGAACTCGGTACGACACTGCTGGACTCCGTCGTCGCCCTCGGGGAATGGAGACCACTCACCGGGACGAAGTCGGGCACGGCAGGTATTCTCGCCGACGTTCGGGGAAGCTCAGGCACGCTTACTTCGTCAGTCGAGTCGACAGGAGCCACTGATGTCCGTTCGCCGAGTAGTGCCCGATGTCCAATCGAAAGCCATGGAGGAGAGCCGGGACTTCTACGGCCTCCTCGGGCTCGAGGAGACCATGAATCTGGGCTGGGTCATGACGCTCGCCTCTCCCTCCAACCCCTCGGCACAGGTCATTCTCATGAGCCGCGAGGAAACCGCGCCCGTCCAGCCCGATATGAGCATCGAGGTGGATGACGTGGACGCGGTGTACGCAGCCGTGGTCGACAGCGGCGCGGAGATCGTGCATCCCCTGCAGGACGAGGAGTGGGGCGTACGCCGGTTCTTCGTCCTCGACCCGAACGGCCGGGTGGTCAACGTCCTGGGCCACCGCTGAACCGACGCGTCCCCCCAGCGCCGCCCATAAGCCGCTGGTCGGAGCACTCGGCCACAACCGCACCCCGCACGAGATGCGGGCACCCGAGGCGGCGATGGCGACGCACGCCGACGGGCCCACCGCCCTGGACCGGGCGATGCATACCTACGCCCGTGCCGAGGCCGCCCGGGGGGACGGCGCGGAGGCCGAGGCGCCCCGGGTGGCCGCTGGTCTCGGGCTGCCCGACCGGGTACTGGGCGAGCCGGTCGGCGCGCTCTCCGGCGGGCAGCGGCGCCGCGTCGAACTGGCTCGCATCCTGTTTCGCCGGACACGACGGCGCCCTGCTGCTGGACGAGCCGACCAATCACCTCGACCCCGCCTCCCGTGACGAGGTGCTTGCCGCGGTCGGCTCGTACCCGGGGGCGATCGTGACGGTCACGCACGACGAGGGCGCCAGCGACGCCCTACGTCCCGACCGTGTACTGCTGCTGCCGGACGCGGGCGTGATCGCCCGGCCGGCTTTCAGGCGTCGGCGGTCCGGGACCCCGGTACTGCGTCCGCGCGGACGACGACCACGCTGGTGATCTTGTCGGCGAACGTCTGGCTCCTGTCGTCCCAGAGGGCCCACAACCAGCCCAGCCCGCACGCGAAGCAGTTCAGGAACTGCAGCAGGCGGCGCCCGAGGGCCAGACCGACGCCGAGCATCTGGGCGTCGTACGCGCGGACGGCCCGGATACCGAGTGCCTTCTTGCCCACGGTCTGCCCGGACCGGCCCTCGCGCCGCAGCTGGAAGACCACGGTGACGATCATCGCCAGGATTCCCAGCCAGGACAGGACGTTCGCGACGACGTCGCCGCTTTCACCCGTGCGCCCCTCCAAGGCGATTCCGAACCCCATCAGCACCCACATCGGGCCGAAGTTGAGCGCACAGTCGAGAAGGAAGGCCCCCGCGCGGTGCGGCCAGCCGGCGTACGGAGGGGGCTGCGGCACGAAGGGCACCGCGTAAGGAAACCCGGATTGCTGGGACGCCGGGTACGGGACCCCGTACGGCTGCTGGTGCGGATATCCGTACCCCTGCTGCGTCGGCGGTTGTTGGGGCGGGTAGCCGTACGACGCCTGCGGCGGCGGCCCGGGGTGGCTCACTGCGAGATCTCCTCTTTTCCATTTCGTGAGTGGTGCTATTTCGTAAGTGTTGTTATTTCGCGGGTGTTGCTATTTCTTGGGTCCCGTGGAGTGGTCCAGGGGATCCGTGTATCTGTCATGACACCGCTCCATGCGGGAGTTCGGCGTCCAGGTACGCCTGTACGGGCGGGTACAGACCGTACGGCACGTACCGCGGAATGTCCGCATGGGCAGCCCACACGATCGCGGAAAGCTCTTCCGGTGCCGCGACATGCGCCTCACCGGAGACGACCGAGCAGGCGATGTACGACAGGAACGTGCCGGTCTGCGGCTGCGCCCGCCTCCCCAGCCTGCTGACCGCCCTGGTCCTCAGCCCCGTCTCCTCCAAAGCCTCGCGCACCGCGGCCTGTTCCGCAGTCTCGTCCGCCCCGACCTCGCCGACCGGGAACTGCCAGACGAAAGGTCCTTCGGTGATACGGCGGCGGACCAGCAGGACACGGTCTCCGTGAACGATGATCGCTGCTGCGATCGATTTCTCCGAGGTCTCAGCCATGACGTTCCCCTGGGGAGTGACGGTGTCGCTGACAAGCCTGCACCCTCGGTGCCAGCATGGGCACATGCCCGGCGCACTGTGCCCGAAGTGTCGCGGTCAAGGGGTCACCGACCGCGAAGAGCACACCGTCGAGCGCGACCGGAACGGCAACGAGATATACGTCGTGCGGCACAGCACCCAGCGGTGCGACATGTGCGGCGGCACGGGGGAGGCGAACGAGTAGTGCGCCCGATCTGCATCTGCCACGTCTGTGGCGGCATCTATCTCCCACCCGACGGCCTCTATTACCCGACCGCCGGCATCTGGGCCAGCCTCACCGAATGCGCCGGCTGCATGCCGGTGGAGGGCGGCCCCGCCGGCCCCGACACCCGCGGCCTGCGCTACCCGATCCCGGCGAAGCAGAAGCCGCCCGCCCAGGCACGCGCCGGCCGTCGCCCCCGGAAGCGCAAGACCGGAGCAGGCGGCGACCCCTCCGGCGCCCGTATGCATTACTGAGCCGCCGTTTCACGGTAATTGATGAGCAGGATGCCTCATATATTGCTTATACCTACGTATGTCTGCTCACACCTCTCGTGCTTCTCGGGCCTCTCGTGCCTCTCATGCCTGGCTGGAGTGAAAGGTCACTGCCCGGAGTAGGGCGTCGCGGTACGCGAGGACGGCAGGGTGCCGGCTACCGCCGCGGCGTACGACGGTGAAGACGCGGCGGGTGCGACGGCCACGCGGGAGTTTCCGGAGAGCGACGGTCGGTGGGTGCCCTCGCCAGACGAGGTCGGGCAGGAAGGCGGCAGCGTGTCCCTGCTCGACGAGGCGTAGGTGAAGCAGGAGGTCGGTGGTCTCGAACCGTACGTCGGGTTCGAAACCGGCGTCGCGGCACAGGGTCATGGCCCAGTGCCGGGCGGTGGTGCCTTCGGGCTCCATCACCCAGGGATGGTCGGCGAGTGAGCGCAGGGCCGCCATCGGGCTCTCGGCATGCGAGGTACCTGAAGGGGCATCCGAGGAGGTGCCCGACGAGGAGGTGCCCCGCGGAGACGCGTCCGACGAGGAGATGCCCCGCGGAGACGCGTCCGACGAGATAACCGATCCGTCGGCAGCTCCGGGCAGTGCGAGGTGGAGAGGGTCGTCGAGCAGGTCTTCCTGTTCGAGTTCGGCGGGCCGTGGGTTGGGGTCGCCGGGGTATTCCTCGGCGAGTACCAGGTCGAAGTCACGGGCCTGTAGGGCGGGCAGAGCCCGTTCCGGTTCCATCTGCGTGACGTGGACACGCAGGTGCGGATGGCGGTCGCGCAGCAGGTCGAGTGTGGTCGGGACCAGGGCCAGGGCTGCCGTCTGGAACGAGGCGACACGCAGGGTGCCGGTCAGGTCGGACAGGGAAGTGGCGATGTCCGCCTCAGCGCGCTCCAGGCGTTCGAGGACCGCTTCGGTGTGGGCGACGAGGATCTCGGCCTGCTCGGTCAGCCGCACGCGCCGCCCGACCGGCTCCAGCAGCCGTACGCCGACTTCGGCTTCCAGCTGGGAGAGCTGCTGGGAGACGGAGGAAGGGGCGTAGAACAGGGCCGCGGCGACGGCCGCGAGCGTGCCGCGGTGCTTGAGTTCGCGCAGCAGACGCAGTCGGTGCAGGTCGAACATCGGCGGCCGGTCTCCTCTCGACTCGAGCGATCGCGCCACGGACGAGCCGCGGGAGTAATGATCGGCTCAGCCGAATGGTAACCGTCGGAAACATTCGCTGGACCGATCGTAGGAGGCAGCCGACCATGATCGGGTGACTGGAAACGCTTCCTCCCTCCGTACGCTGCCCTGGTCCGCGCGGCCTGCCGCCCGTACCTGGCGGTGTGCAGCCACACCCGCCGAGGTGCGGGACTTCCACTCCTCGCTGCCCGGCTACTCCCCCACACCGCTGACCGACCTCCCGACCCTGGCCGCGGAGCTAGGGGTCGGCCGGGTCTTCGTCAAGGACGAGTCGTGCCGTCTGGGACTGCCCGCGTTCAAGGCGCTGGGGGCTTCCTGGGCGGTCCATCGCACGCTCGCCGAGCGGGCTCGAAGACACTCGGAGCCGGGCCCGTTCACCCTGGTGACCGCCACCGACGGCAATCACGGCCGGGCGGTGGCCCGCATGGCGCGCCTGCTCGGGCAGCGTGCCCACGTCTTCGTTCCGCGGGGTGTGCATCCGCAGGCCGTGGCCGCCATCACCGCCGAGCAGGCGAAGGTCACCGAGGTCCCGGGGCCGTACGACGAGGCTGTGCGCCTGGCGGCCGAGGCGGCTGCCGGGCCGGACGCGGTCCTGGTCCAGGACACCGCCTGGCCGGGTTACGAGGAGATCCCGGGGTGGATCGTCGAGGGGTACACCACGCTCTGCACCGAGATCGACGAGCAGCTGGCGGCCGAGGGGATCGAAGAGGGCCCTGACCTGGTCTCCGTACCGGTGGGTGTGGGGTCGCTGGCGCAGGCGGTGGTCACCCACTACCGCAGCCGTCCGTCCGGGCCGGCCCCGGCGTTGCTGTCGGTGGAGCCGGAGGCCGCGGCGTGTGTCCTCAAAAGCCTCGTCCTCGGCGAACCCGTCAGTGTCACCACCGGCGAAACGAGCATGGCCGGGCTGAACTGCGGCACCCCGTCCAGCATCGCCTGGCCCTGCCTCCAGAGCGGGCTGGACGCGGCTGTCGCCATCCCCGACGCGGACAGCACCCGTGCGGCCGCCGACCTGGCTGCGTTCGGTGTCTCCTCGGGGCCCTGCGGGGCCGCGGCACTCGCCGGTGTACGGGCGGCGCTCAACGGCGTAGGCGCCGAGGAACGCCGCACGGCACTGGGACTCGGCCCGTCCTCAGTGGTCGTACTGCTGAGCACGGAGGGGCCTGCCGCCAATCCGCATCCGCGCTCCCCCACTGAAAGCTGATCACTGATCGCTGACTCCTGACCACTAATCACTGATCAGTGATCACTGAGCACTGAGCACTGAGCACTGAGCACTGAGCACGCGTTACCGGGAAGATTTTTGCTTTGACCGCCCTGACTGTGTTGACTGCCACGATTGCGTTGACCGCCATGGTCGCCATGGCCGCCTTGGCTACGTGTCCCACCGGCCGGACCGGTTGGAGGGCGGCAGCATGCTGACCCACCTCATGGCCGCAGTCGGTGTGCTGGGGCTGCTGACCATCGTTCCCGGGCCGGACATGGCGGTGGTGACGCGGCGCGCCGTCGCGGCCGGGCCTCGGGACGGGCTGCGGACCGTCGGTGGTATCGCGTGCGGGCTGCTGGTCTGGGGCGCGCTGACCGTTGCCGGGCTCGCGGCCGTGCTGGCCGCCTCGCCCACGGCGTACCTGGTAGTCAAGCTCGTGGGCGCCGGTTACCTGGTCTTCCTGGGCGTGCAGGCGCTACGTCAGAACCACCACGCAGCCCCCACCACGGACGCCGCCGCGGCCGATGCCGCCACGGCCGTTACCAATACCACGGCCGATACCGGTGCCAGGCCCAGGCCCAGGCCCGCCGCCGGGAACCCGTGGCGGACCGGCCTGATCAGCAACGTCCTCAACCCGAAGATCGCGGTTTTCTACACCGGGCTGCTCCCCACTCTGGCCCCGCCCCAACTACCGGCCGCCTGGGCGATGACTCTCCTCGTCCTCCTCCACGCCGTCCTCACTCTCGCCTGGCTCAGCAGCTACGTCCTTCTGCTGTCCAAGGCCGGGCCGGTCCTCCAGAGGCCACGAGTCCGCCGCGCACTCGGGCGGACCACGGGCGTCGTACTGATCGGCTTCGGCCTCGCGGTCGCGGCAGCCTCCGGCTGATCGGCGTACACCATCAGTACGCCGGGCGGGGGATGTAGGCCAGGCCGTGGGCGCCGGGTTCGTCGAGCTTGGCGATGTCCAGGCGGGCCAGGCTCTGCAGGGTGTCCAGGTCGACGATGTGGACGCTGGAAGAGGCGACGCAGGACACGTAGCCGAGCCGGCCGTCGGGGGACGAGGTGATGGTCAGCGGGCCGGCCCCCACTTCCACCTCGCCGAGGTGCTTGTGCGTGCCGGCGGAGAACACCGTGAGGAGGCCCGGCGCGTGGCGCCCGAGCCGGGACAGCGGATCGGGTTCCATGCGCAGTTCGCCCACGAGCAGTTTTCCGGTGGTCGTGAGGTGCACCGGCAGGACGACGTTCTCCGTGGGCAGGATGTCGACGACGGCTGCCGTCCGGGCGTCGATGACCCGGATTCCGGCGACCGGCCGGTCCTCGGCGGTGTCGGAGAAGGACACCGTGTCGGAGAACGCCGCGGTATCGGAGGAGGCCGCCGTGCCGGAGAACGCCGCGTAGGGCGAGGCGACGTAGGCGTGCGTGCCGTCGGCGGAGACGGCGAGCCCCTCGCTGCCCGGCACCTCGACCTTCGCGGTGAGGATGCCCCGCTCGAGGTCGACGACCGACACGAACGGCGCCTCCTTGTTGGTGGCGTAACCCGTCTTCCCTGCCGTGTCGATGGCGAACCAGTGCGGGCCGGGAGCGTCCGTGTCGATCCTGCCCACGGGCTTACGGGTTTCCGTGTCGATCACCACGACACCGCCGGGCCGGTCCGCCGAGCCCTCCACGCTGACGTAGAGGCGACGGCGTGCCGTGTCCAGTGCCAGGCCGTGCGGGCCGTGTTCCGGGGCGAGGTCGACGATCTCGACGATGCGGCGAGTGTCAGGGTCGATCGCGGTCAGCTCGGTACGTCGGCCGGTGTTCGCGTGGTAGTAGCCCGAGTGGTACGCCGTTGTGCACCACAGCAGTCGCTGCGCCGGATCGAAGCACAACTCGTGTGGTTCGGCGGGGACTTCGACCGTGCCGAGGAGCTGGTCGGATGCGGCGTCGAAGAACGAGACCGTCGGACCGCTCTGGCTGACCACTGCCAGAACATCGCCTTCTCGGCCGGCGCGGGGGGACTGTTGCACAGCAAGCTCCTTGAACGAGGTTAATGGGGAGGTGGCGAAGGGGGAGGTGGCAAGGGGGACGGGGACGTCGTACGTCTGAGGTGTCATGTCGTCGCGGACATCTCCACTCTCGCCACGCGCGCCTGCCGCGACAATGCAAAGATTGGCAGCTAATAGTTGCCGTATACGTAAAGGTGCAGTTCAGGAGCTTGCATGGATCTCAACCTGCTGCGTGCCCTGGACGCTCTGCTCCAGGAGAACAGCGTGACCCGCGCCGCCGAGAGACTCGGTACGTCACCCGCGGCAGCCAGCCGTACCCTGGCTCGGCTCCGCCGCACCGTCGGTGACCCGCTGCTGGTCCGCGCGGGCCAGGGAATGGTTCCGACCCCGCGAGCTCTGGAACTGCGGGAGGAGGTGAGCGCGTTGCTGCGCAGCTGCGACAACGTCCTGCGTCCCGGGGCCGGTTTCGACGCCGTACACCTCCAGCGCACCTTCACCGTGCAGGCCGCTGAACTGCTTCTGGTGGGGCTGGCCGGAAATCTGGCTGACCGGATTCATACGGAAGCCCCGCACGTGGACGTGGTATTCCTGCCGGAGGCGATGGAGGGCGGCCCCGCGCTGCGACAGGGCTGGGTGGATGTCGAGCTGGGCGTACTCGCTCACCTGGATCCGGAGATCCACACCCAGGCGCTCACCCGGGCTGATCTCGTCGGCATCGCCCGCAGTGGTCATCCCCTCTTCCACGGGCGGATCGACGCTCGCCGTTTCGCCACGGCCGACCACATCGGAATCTCCCGGCTCGGCAAGCGCCTCGGCCCCATCGACAGCGCGCTCGCGGAGCTCGGCCTGCGGCGCCGGATCGCGGTCGTCGTCCCCAGCCATACGAGTGCGATGATGCTCGCCCGGGAGACCGACCTCGTCGCGCTCACCCTGGCCGACTGGCTGCCCGACACCACCTCCGCCCTTGGACTGCGTACCTTCCCCATCCCCCTTGACCTGGAGCCTCTGGAGCTCGGCATGGCCTGGCACCCCCGTAACTCGGCCGACCCGGCCCACCGCTGGTTCCGCGACCACCTGGCGGCCGCGCTCCTGTCCGCGTCGGGCACGGGCGATGACGACTCGGGCGACAGCGATGCTAGGGACAGCGACTCGGACGACGGTGACTCGTAGGGCAGTACGACGACGTCGTGAAGACACCACAACGAAGACACCACAACGAAGACACCACGAAGAAGACACCACAACGAAGCGGGGCCCCGCCATGCATCTTTCACATGACCTCGTCCAGAGCTGGGCCGAGGAGATAGTTTCGCAGCTCGGAGCGCCTGCCGGACACACGCTGACCGTCACCGGCCCTGGCTTCCCCACGAGTGCCGGGGCCTCCGGGGCCGCCACGTGCGCGGGTGTGGACGGCGGCACCACCGCGTCGGACGGCGTTGCCGTCGGGCTGCTGGTCACGCTCGCCTTCTCCGACGGCTCCTCGGTGTCCGTCCACTTCGAAGAGCCGATGCCCGAAGCCGAAGCCGTCACCCTGCTGGCCGACCAGCTCCAGGACGCCGTACTGGAGGAGACCCACGGCAGGCCGCAGCCGCCCTGCCCCGGACACAGCCACCCCGCGGTTGCTGAGGCCGTGGACAACATCGCGTGCTGGACCTGCCCGTCCGGCGGCGATACGGCGTGGCCCATCCTCTGCTGAACAGCTCGGCGCGGCCGCGGTCCTGGTCACGGACGGCGTCGAGGACAGCCTGATGGCTGAGCACGAGGCCGTCGGTTCGCTCGTGGGAGCGGACGACGCGGTCGCGTGCGCGCAGCCCGGGGCTTACGCGCAACCCGGGGCTCAACGGTGGGCATTGATTATGAATACTTATAGCCGTCGCCGCAGGAGTTGCCTGCCATGCCGTCTCTGCACGCTCGTGCCCATGCCCATGCCCATGCCCACGGAGCCTCCGCGCCGCTGGACGGCCGTCTGCCCATGGGCAGTTCGGGCACCGCGTCCCACCCGGTGACGGTTGACAGTCAGAGCCTGTTACGGGACGGCCGTCCCTGGATTCCGGTGATGGGCGAGTTCCACTTCAGCCGCTACCCGGCCGCCGAGTGGCGCGAGGAACTGCTCAAGGTCAAGGCAGGCGGCATCGACCTGATCGCCACGTACCTGTTCTGGAACCAGCACGAGAACACGCGCGGGACGCTCCGCTTCGACGGCAATCTGGACGTACGCCGCTTCGTGACGCTGTGCGGCGAGCTCGGGCTGGACGTGGCGGTGCGGATCGGGCCCTGGTCGCACGGTGAGTGCCGCAACGGCGGCTTTCCCGACTGGCTGGCAACCGCCGACTGCACTCCCCGCACCGACGACCCGGCCTACCTCGCGCTCGTCGAGCCCTACTACCGGCGCATCGCCCACGAGCTGCGCGGTCTCTTTCACGACGACGGCGGCCCCGTCGTGGCGGTCCAGGTGGAGAACGAGCTGTACGACCAGCCCGGACACCTGGCGACCTTGCGACGCATCGCCGAGGGCGCCGGTATGCGGGCACCGCTGTGGACCGCGACAGCCTGGGGAGCGGCCGAGCTCCCGCGGGATGCGCTGCTGCCCTTGTACGGCGGCTATCCGGAGGCGTTCTGGGAGGACGCTCATGAGGGGTGGACGCGGGAGATGCGGCGTCACTACTTCTTCACGCCGATCCGCGACGATCACGCCATCGGTGCCGATCTGCGTCCTTCCACCCCAGCCGACACCGACACCGACACCGATACCGACACCGACACCGACACCGACACCGATACTGGCACCAAGACCGACACCAGCACCTGCACCAGCACTGCCACCGACCCCCGCCGCTACCCCTACGCCACCTGCGAACTCGGCGGTGGCATGGCCATCGCGTACCACCGCAGACCCCTCGTACCCAGTCAGGACATCACCGCACTGGCGCTGACCAAGCTGGGCAGCGGTTCGGTCTGGCAGGGCTACTACCTCTATCACGGCTGCTCACAGCGGATGGACCTCAAGGAGCCCAACCAGGAAAGCCACGACTCCGGCTATCCCAACGACCTGCCGACGGTCACCTACGACTTCCAGGCGCCGCTGGGTGAGTACGGCCAGGTCAGGCCCAGTTTCCACGGACTGCGCATGCAGCACCTGTTCCTGCGCGGCTACGGTGCCGGCCTGGCGCGGATGCCACTGTGGCTGCCCGGCACCGGACCCGCTTCGCTCGATGACCGCACCACGCTGCGCTGGGCCGTCCGCTCGGCGGGCGACCAGGGCTTCCTGTTCGTCAACAACCACCAGCCGCACGAGAACCTGCCCAGCCATCACGGTGTCCGGTTCCGCATCCACCTCGACGACGGCGACGGACGCACCGTCACCCTGCCCGCGCAGCCGATCGATGTGCCCTCCGGCGCACACTTCGTGTGGCCGATCGGCCTGGACCTCGGCGGTGGCCTGCGCCTGGCCTGGGCCACCGCGCAGCCCGTCACCCGACTGGACATGGACGGCACCACGCTGACCGTACTGGCGGCCACCGACGGCATCCCGGCATCCCTGTCGCTCCCGGCGGAGGTCGAGGTCGAGGGGCCGGCGCGGGTGGAACGCGGCGCCGACGGCACCCTCGTCACGGTCGACGAGCCCGGTACGGGGGCGCTCCTGACCCTGACCACTCCGTCCGGCACCACTCCACCTTGCACCACCCCGTCCGGCATCACCCCGTCCGGCACCACTCCACCCGGCACCACACCGTCCGGCACCACTCCACCCGGCAGCGCCCGGGTTCTGGTCCTGGTCCTGTCGCACGACGAGGCACTGCGGCTGAACCGTCTGCACGTATTCGGCGAAGACCGGCTCGTCCTCAGCGACGATGTGGCCCTCGCCGACGGTGCGGAACTGCGCCTGCACATCGCCTCCCCCGCCCCGTCCATCGCGCTGCTGCCCCCGCCCACCGCCCTGCACGGCCCAGGCATCGGCCGGCCCGCACCGGACGGTGTCTTCACCCGCTGGCCCCTCCGGCCGGCTCCGTACCTGCCGCAACCGGTACTGCAATGCCTGCGGGCCGAGGCAGTTGCCGCCCCGGCCCGCACCGGAGGGCCCCGTGAGCGGGCCTCCGCCCCACGCGAGGAGGACTTCGACAAGGCCGCCGTGTACCACCTCACCGTCCCCGCTTCGGCTCTGGGCGGTGACGGGGAGGTGCTGTTGCGAATGCGCTACACCGGTGACGCCGCCCGCGCCTACATCGGCGGACAGCTCGTCGCCGACCACTTCTGGTACGGGCCCGAGTGGGAGATCGGGCTCCGCCGCTTCGCGGAAGCGGCCGTGCGGTACGGCGTGGAGCTCCGCGTACTCCCCCTGGACCCCACCACCCGCGTCTATGTCGACGCCTCGGCGCGCGAGGGGCTGGACGCGGCCCGCAGCCGAGCCGCGATCGAGGCCGCCGAGCTGGTGGCCGTCCCCCGTACGACGCTGACCAGTTCAGAGCCCCGGCACTGACCAGTTCAGAGACCCGGCACTGACTGGTGCAGAGGGCACGGCCCTGACCGGTACAGAAACTCAGCCCTGACCGGTACGGAAACCCGGCGAACCCGTCCCCCCGGCCAGAAGGTCACCACTCCGCGAACGAGCCGTCGGTGTGCCGCCACACCGGACTGTGCCAGTCCGGTGTGCTGTTGTCGGCGCGGCGTACCGCCTGTTCATCGACCTCGATGCCGAGTCCGGGGCCGAGCGGCCGGCGGATGTGGCCCGCGTCGAAACGGAACACCTCGGGGTCGACGACGTAGTCCAGGACTTCGGCACCGTCGTTGTAGTGGATACCGATGCTCTGTTCCTGGATGAGGAAGTTCGGGGTGGCGAAAGCTACTTGGAGGCTGGCGGCGAGCGAGATCGGCCCCAGCGGGCAGTGCGGGGCCAGCAGCACGTCGAACGTCTCCGCCAGCGACGCCAGGCGCCGCACCTCCGAGATACCTCCCGCATGCGACAGGTCCGGCTGCAGTACGGCGATACCCGCCTGCAGCACCGGCAGGGCCTCGGTGCGCGAGTAGATCCGCTCTCCGGTGGCGATCGGGACCGTGGCGGCCGAGACCACCTCGCCCAGGCGGTGGGCGTACTCGGGCAGTACGGGCTCCTCGACGAACAGCGGGTGCAGCGCGGCGAGGTGGGGCAGGACCCGGCGCGCGTTGGCGGCGCTGAACCGCCCGTGGAAGTCGATCGCGAAGTCCCGTCCGGGGCCGAGTACTTCGCGGGCGATGGCGGCCCGTTCGACGAGGGCGGTGATGTCCGCGGCGGTGGCCAGCTTGTTCATCCGCCCGCAGGCGTTCATCTTGACGGCGGTGAAGCCCGCCTCCACTTGGGCCTGGACGGCGTCGGCGATCTCCCCTGGCTCGTCACCGCCCACCCAGCTGTAGGCCCGTACCCGTTCGCGCACCGGGCCGCCCAGCAGTACGTGGACCGGCACCCCCAGCGTCTTCCCCGCAATGTCCCACAGCGCCTGGTCGAGCCCGGCGACGGCGCTCGAAAGCACCGGACCGCCGCGGTAGAACGAGCCCTTCGTCATCACCTGCCAGTGGTCCTCGATCCGCATCGGGTCCTGGCCGACCAGGTACTCGGCGAGTTCGTGAACGGCGGTGCGAACCGTGGCCGCCCGGCCCTCGACGACGGGCTCTCCCCACCCCACGACACCCTCGTCGGTCTCGATACGGCAGAACAGCCAGCGGGGCGGGACGGCGAACGTTTCAACCCGGGTGATCTTCACGCGTACTGCTCCAAGGGAGGGGCGGGCGGATACGGGTGGGCCTGCGGATGTTCCCGGCGGGGTGCGTACGAGGACTCCGTGAGCGACGCCAGCAGCCTCTCACCCCATTAAATGTGAAGGAACCAGCAGCACCAAGAGGACCAAGAGGGGGTCAGGGTCACGTGCCCAGCGGCACGTCCGTGCCGGACAGCTCCGCCCGCACGCCGTCCTTCGTCACGGAGATCCCGCGAAGCTGTACGTCACCCGGCAAGTCGTCCGGCAGCTGAGCCGAGAACTGCATGGCCTTCGCCACCTTCGGCTCCCGGACCTTCTGCAGGCCCCTGATGAGCGACGGGTCGATACCGGTGGGCTCAAGCAGCGCCGGATGCTCGACCAGCGCGTCCAGCGCGCGGCCCTTCATCAGCTGGTCCGGGAGGATACGCTGCCCGGTCGCCTGCTGCAGGTCGCGCTCGTCGATCTTGTCGGCGGCGGGGGTGGCGAGCTGCAGGCCACCGCCCTCACCCGGCGTGTAGGTGAGCAGGCCGGGCACCACCAGCCGCGCATCCGCCACGGTCATGGCCAAGCCGTGGTCCCCTGTGCGCTGCAGATGCGCCCGCGCCCGTACCTTGGCGTGCGTGCCGGCCACCGGCAGATCACCATGCGCCAGAACACTGTTCTTCGCACGGCCCGGCGTCAAGCGGACCTGCGACGCCCCTACTTCACGGTTCAGGTCGTCGAAGTCGAGGAACACCTCACCACGGACGCGGCTCAGGACCGCGCCCTTGACCGAGGTCGGCAGGCTGCCGACGACTCGTACGTCGTCCACCGTCCCCTTCACCTGCGCTATGGATATCCGTCCGGCGGGTACGTCGGGGATGTTGACCTCGACGTGGTCGAGTTGACCGGTGGCGACCTGTGTGAGGAACGGGAAGCTGCCGATGTGCACCTCGGGCTGAGCGCGGAGCTTCAGGGCGTCCTGCGCCTTCTGCCCCGCCAGGTCCTCGGCGTAGAGCACGGCCCAGCGATCGCCGAGGGCGAGGAAAGCGAGTACGACGGCCAGGGCGACGAGCGTCTTCGCAGCCCTCCGAGCGGTACGGCGCCCGTGGCCCCCGCCGCCGGATTCGGGGTCTGCGGGCTGTGCGGATTCCGAGGGCCGTGTGGGTTTCGAAGACCGTGCGGGGTTCGAGGGCCGTGTGGGCGTCGTGGCCTCCATGGGGTCTGTGGCATGAGCAGGATCTGCGGGAAGTCCGTCGTTCGAGGTCACCGCTCCATGCGATCACAGGGCGGGCGTTCTCGTCCAAGTCCCGTTGCTCAGACGGTACTGGGCTCGCGGCGACCGACCGGCGGCCCGGACGGCGGGGCCGCCCGTGACGTACGGAGGGCCCGCAGCACGGCGGGCCCTCCGGCGTATCCGTGGGGGACGGATAGGTGATCATGACGTACCCGGCCATGGTCCCGGTGATGCGCGAGCGAGGGCGACGGGAGCCCTGAAGGATGATCTCCACCCGATCGGCGCAACGCCGGCCCCGCACCCCCGCGCGCGGGCGGCAGCGCACAGTGGTCAACTGGTCGGTGTCGATCTTTCGCGCACACGTGAGGAGAGCGGAACGTCATGGCCTGGGTGGTACTCATCGTGTCGGGCGTCCTGGAGACGGTCTGGGCGACAGCCCTTGAGGCATCCAAGAACTTCTCCCGGTTGTGGCCGTCCCTGCTCTTCCTCGGCGCGCTCGCCCTCAGCATGGGCGGACTGTCGTACGCCGTGAACCAGATTCCGCTCGGCACCGCCTACGGCGTTTGGGTGGGCATCGGCGCCGTGGGCACCGCCGTTTACGGAATGGTGGCGCTCGGCGATCCGGCGACGGCCGCGCGTCTGCTGTGCCTGCTGCTCATCATCGGCGGCGTTGTCGGCCTCAAACTGCTGCACTGAGCCGGCCTCGCCCCGCCCTCCGAACTCCCGGGCCGTAAGAACCACGTGAGCAGCAGCCCGCCGCCTACCATGGGAACCGGTGGCCGTCGGCCATGGCCGGCGTACCGCACCTGACGCACCGTGACGGTGCGCCCCGGCACGCGCATCCCACCGAAAGGTCTATCGGATGACCCTGCCAGTCATCGTCGGTATCGACGGCACCGCTGAAAGCCTGGCTGCCGCTGACTGGGCGGCGGAGGAGGCCCTCCACCGCGACCTGCCGCTCATCCTGCTGCATGCGTGGGGGCCGCAGCGGCTTGCGAACGTACCGCTCGCGCTCCCCCTTCGGAGCAGGAGCAAGCCGCCGAACGGCTGCTGGAGGACGCCGAGAAGCAGGTACGCGAGCGTCACCCGGGTGTACGGGTCACGACCGAGCTGGCGACGGGCCCGGAGGTCACCATGCTGGCCGCCCGGAGTAATGACGCGACGATGCTCGTGCTGGGTTCCCGCGCGCTCGGCCCGGTGATGGGGTTCCTGGTGGGCTCGATCGGCCTCAAGGCACTCAAGCGCGTCCGGTGCCCGGTGGTGCTGGTGCGAAGCCGTGAGCGGGACGGCGGGACGACCGGCGACGAAGTCGTCGTCGGCGTGCAGGGGGCGGACGAGGAGACGGCCTCCGCGCTGTCGTTCGCTTTCGAAGCAGCGGCGGCCCGCGGCGCCGCGGTACGCGCGGTGCGGGCCTGGAGCCTGCCCACGGTCTTCACCTTCCGGCCGTCGACGATACGGCGGGCCGACGAGCAGGGTGGTATCGAAGAGCTGGAGCGGCAGACGCTGGAGGAGGCGGTCGCCCCCTGGCGCGAGAGGTACCCGCAGGTTCCCGTGGTCCAGGATCTCGGCTTCGGCAGCGCGCCGGAGATCCTGCTGACCGCCTCATCCCATGCGCAGCTGCTGGTCATCGGCTGCCACGTGCAGCCTGGCGGTGGCCGCCACATCGGCGCGGTCGGACATGCGGTCCTCCACTTCGCCGACGTCCCGGTCGCCCTGGTCGGCGGCGAGTGACGAGGCGCGAGACGAGGCGGGGCGAGTGACGGCCTGCCCCACTCGGCGGTGAGCCGTGCCGCAGCAGAGGGTCCCGTACGTCGATGACACGCGGCCGAATGCCCGCTGTACGGCGCACAGCGGGCATTCGGGGGACGGGCCGACCGTTCTCGTGGCCAGGCCGGTCCATGGCCTGGCCCGGGATCAGTCCGTGCCGGAGTCCATCGCGGCGCGGTCCAGCCACTCGTCCTCGGCGGAGACCTCGCCGCGGGAGGCGATGGCCTCGGCGCCGCCCTCCGGCATGCTGCCGATCAGGCCGGTCGCGGCCGCCTGGGCGGCGCCGATGGCCGGGCTGCCGGTGCCGATCAGGCCGATGCCGGCGTACTGCTCCAGCTTGGCGCGGGAGTCGGCGATGTCGAGGTTGCGCATGGTGAGCTGGCCGATCCGGTCCACCGGGCCGAACGCCGAGTCCTCGGTGCGCTCCATGGACAGCTTGTCCGGGTGGTAGCTGAACGCCGGGCCCGTGGTGTCGAGGATCGAGTAGTCCTCACCGCGCCGCAGCCGCAGGGTCACCTCGCCGGTGACGGCCGCGCCGACCCAGCGCTGCAGCGACTCGCGCACCATCAGGGCCTGCGGGTCCAGCCAGCGGCCCTCGTACATGAGGCGGCCGAGGCGCCGGCCCTCGTTGTGGTACTGGGCGAGGGTGTCCTCGTTGTGGATCGCGTTGACCAGGCGCTCGTAGGCCGCGTGCAGCAGGGCCATGCCGGGCGCCTCGTAGATGCCGCGGCTCTTGGCCTCGATGATCCGGTTCTCGATCTGGTCCGACATGCCCATGCCGTGGCGGCCGCCGATGGCGTTGGCCTCCATCACCAGGTCGACCGCGGAGCTGAACTCCTTGCCGTTGATCGTCACCGGCCGGCCCTGGTCGAAGCCGATGGTGACGTCCTCGGTGGCGATCTCGACGGACGGGTCCCAGAACCGCACGCCCATGATCGGCTCGACGGTCTCCACGCCGGTGTCCAGGTGCTCCAGCGTCTTGGCCTCGTGAGTGGCGCCCCAGATGTTGGCGTCGGTGGAGTACGCCTTCTCCGTGCTGTCGCGGTAGGGCAGGTCGTGGGCGAGCAGCCACTCCGACATTTCCTTGCGGCCGCCGAGCTCGGTCACGAAGTTCGCGTCGAGCCAGGGCTTGTAGATCCGCAGGTTCGGGTTGGCGAGCAGGCCGTAGCGGTAGAACCGCTCGATGTCGTTGCCCTTGAAGGTGGAGCCGTCGCCCCAGATCTGGACGTTGTCCTCCAGCATCGCCCGGACCAGGAGCGTGCCGGTGACGGCACGGCCCAGCGGCGTGGTGTTGAAGTAAGCACGCCCGCCCGAGCGGATGTGGAACGCGCCGCAGGTGAGCGCGGCCAGGCCCTCCTCGACCAGCGCGGCGCGGCAGTCGACCAGGCGCGCGATCTCGGCACCGTAGGTCTTCGCACGGCCGGGCACCGAAGCGATGTCGGGCTCGTCGTACTGGCCGATGTCGGCGGTGTAGGTGCACGGGATAGCACCCTTGTCGCGCATCCACGCGACCGCGACGGAGGTGTCGAGGCCGCCGGAGAAGGCGATGCCGACGCGCTCGCCGGCGGGAAGGGAGGTGAGGACCTTGGACATAGGAAGAGTATGCATGATCTCGCATCTTCATGCAAAGAGAATGCGCGCCGGCAGGCCTCCACATGAGAAAGGTTCTGCGATGGCAGCGCGCGAATGGCATGTAAACCCCCAAAACGGTCACACGTCATTGCCACCGCGGGCGTCGGCCCCCACCGATGCGCAGCGCGGGTGCCCTGCGCCGACGTGGCGACCACGAGCCTCAGGCTCGCGGCTCCGGCACGTGACTCAGGGCACCCGCACCGCGCCCGAAGGCGGGCCGGCTGATCAGAAGTCGTACGGCTTGGTCTTGTTCCAGTTCAGGACGTCGGCGTCGCTCCAGGTGAACGTCGACGGCGCCCCCTTGCTGTCGCGAGCTTCCAGTTCGGTGGCCGGGCCGGTGTCACCGGTCCGGTCGCGCATGGCGAGGGAGAGCTCCGTCGAGGTGTGGGTCTTCGTGCCGTCGGCGAAGAGGGCCACGGCGGAGTAGATCTTGCTGCCGGGCCGGATGGTGATCCGGGTGTTGCCGCCCGGGGCGTCCTTGTCCGAGTGTTCCAGGACGTTCGAGGTGTCCCCGAGAATGACGGACGGGAAGGAAGTGACCCAGCAGGGCTTGGAGTCGGTGTTCCGTGCGGTGATCAGCAGGTGCTCGCCCTGCTCGTTCGGGAAGCGGTGCAGCACGGAGTACGACATCTCGTCGCCGTCGCACTGACGGGTGCCGGCGGTGCTGGTGGCGTCCTGGGCGGCGGCAACGTGCGTGGTGGTGACGTCGGCAGCGCTGCTTTTGCCGGAGCCGGAACCGGAGCCGGACCCAGCGGCGCCGGCGCCGCCCGAGCCGCCACAGGCGGTCAGGGTCACGGCCAGTGCCGCGGTGGTGGCGGCCAGGACGGCGGTGCGGATTCCGGAAGTACGCATACTGGATTCCCCCGTGCGGTGGTGGTGTGAGGTCGGCGGAAGTGCTCCCGCGTTTCCGTGGCGGGATGTCTCGCGGGATGTCTCGCGGGATGTCTCCGCTGTCCGGCGGGAGGCTCCCGCCGTTGAGAACAGCTTGGCGGCAGCCGCTAACGTTCCACTCACGCACCGCTGACGTCCGGCCTGCGTCGCACGAACCGCTGGCCCGAGTCGGGTCCTCAGGGCTAAGCTGATCATCGTCCCGGATACCGCATCCCCCGTCGGTATCCGGGCTCTTTCCGTGCTGCGGACAGCACAGAGGGCCCCAGGTTCGCCTGGGGCCCTCTGCTGTACGGGCTCGTCCTGCCCCACCCCCGTGGAGGCGGGAAGAGCCCGGGTCAGGGGTGCTCGCTCACGCGGTGAACGCGGGCGGCCGCACCGGATCGGGAAGGAGCCGCGCAAGGTGTTCGGCCACGTCGAGGACCGTGCGGTCGGCCAGGTAAGGACCGATGATCTGAATGGCCAGCGGCAGCCCGTCGGCGGTCTTCCCGGCGGGGAGTACGGCGGCGGGGAGCTTGACGTGGCCGGCCATGTTCAGCCATGCGGTCTGGTCGAAGTACGGCCGCTTCTCGCCGTCGACGGTGAGGTACCGGCTGGGCACCGGCGTGGCGGTCTGGTCGTCGACGGCCGCGGTCGGGGTGGCCGGCGTGATGAGTACGTCGTGGTCGGCGAAGTAGCCGGCCCAGCGGCCACGCAGCTTCTCACGCTCCTCGTTCGCGAGCATCCAGTCGCGGTGCCGCATCGTCCGCGAGCGCAGGAAGAGACCGCTCGGGTCGTCGGCGGGGATCTTCTCCGCGGCCGCTACGTCGTCGGCGAACGCCTCGTCGGTGGCGGTCGCGCTCGCCGTGGCGTACATGAGGCGCTGGAACAGCTCGTCGCTGTCGGCGAGGTTCACGGGGCGGGTGGAGTCGTCGACCGTGGCGCCGGCCGACCGCACGAGAGCGGCGACGTGGCCCAGCAGGTCCCGGGTTTCCTTGTCGACGTGGCAGTACGGGTCGTCCTGCCAGATGCCGACGCGGTAGTCCCGCAGCCTGCTGTGCTTCGGTGCCGGGAGGTCGAGCTTCCAGGCGGTGGCGTCCGCGGGGGCCGGGGCGGCGAGCACGTCCAGGAGGACGCCGAGGTCCTCGGGCGTGCGGGCGATGGGGCCGAGAGTGAGCATGTCGGAGCTGGTGAGCCAGCCGGGCGGGCGCGGGATGTGGCCGCGGGTCGGCACGGTGCCGAAGCTGGTGCGCAGCGCGTACACACCGCAGTACGCGGCCGGGAGGCGAAGCGATCCGGCGAGGTCCGAGCCGACTTCGAGGCTGGTGAGGCCCGCGGCGACGGCGGCGGCCGGGCCGCCGGAGGAACCGCCGGCGGTCCTGGTGTCGTCGTGGGGGTTCTTCGTCCTGCCGAAGACCGGGTTCGAGGTCTGGATGTCCTGGCACATCGTCGGCACGTTCGTCTTGCCGAGGATGACGGCGCCGGCCGCGCGGAGCCGGGCGACGGCGTCGGCGTCCTGGCCGGGTACGTGGTCGGTGAGGTCCGGGGAGCCGCTGGTGGTACGCAGCCCCTTCGTCTCCAGCGCGTCCTTCACGGTGAGGGGCAGGCCGTGCAGCGGGCCGAGCGGCTTGCCGGTCCGGGCCAGGTGACGGTCGGCCTCGTCGGCGGCGGTACGGGCGGCGTCGGCGTCGAGGGTGACGACCGCGTTCAGGTCCGGGTTGGCCGCTGCGATGTGCCGGAGGTACCGCTCCAGCAGGTCACGGCTGGTGATCTTGCGCCGGCGCAGCGCGGTGAGCTGTGCACGCGCGGGAGCCAGGTGCAGGCTCCGGCCGGCCTTCCCGGCGCCGGAGCGCGGGCGGGCGGCCGCGGAGGACGTCACGGCGGACGCCGCGGCGGCGGCCGTGGAGGCGACGAGCAGCGTACGGCGGCGGATCACGGGCGGGCTCCCTGGGCGGCGCTGCGGGCGCCGGAAATCGTGGTGACAGAGCCCGCCGGCGGCGGGGTGAAGTACGCGGCGACGCGCTGAAGGTGCGTCAGCTCGTCCTCGGTGGTGTCGAGGGGCAGCTCCGCATCGGCGTACTCGGCGGGCGTCCCGACGGGTTCATCCGCACGGTGCCGGAGCAGAGCGTCGCGGATCTGGTCGGCGGTGACGGCCGCGACGAGGTCGGTGCCGGTCAGGCCGTCGGCCCGGCGCCGGGTCTCGGACTCGTCCCGCGCGGCCGGGTCGAGGTAACGGCGCAGCAGCTTCTGGCCCTGGCGGATCTCCACACGACGGCGCAGCAGGGGGAAGTGGGCGCTCCGGCCGCGCAGGAGGGCGTCGCGCTGAGGGGTCGGGCGGCGCAGCGTGATGCCGGGGTCCGCCTGGTCCAGCGCGGCCCACAGGTGGCGCAGGCGCCGGTAGCGGAGGTGCGCGGTCGTCCAGTCGCGGGCGGCGGCGGTCCGGCGGGCGAGCGTGGGCAGGAAGTACCCGATCTGGGTGGCGGTCGCGCCGATGTCGCCGCAGGCCCACGCGAACCCGTCGAGATGCCTGACGCCGAAGCCGGCCTCGGCCCCGACGACCGCTCCGATCCGGATGGTGCTGTACCCGAGGGTGATGATCGCGCCGACCGTGATGAGCCGCAGGCCCCAGGCGATCGACGGGTTGCTCGCGGTGCGGGCGTACTTCCAGCAGGAGCGCGCCAGGTAGACCTCGGCGACGGTGTACGTGCCGAAGTACAGCAGCACGTACGCCTGGTAGAAGGGGTCGTGCGCGTAGTACGTGGCGAAGTCGGCGGGGCGGGTCGTCGCCGGGGTGAGCAGGGCGAACAGTACGGCCATGCCGGCGATGACCGCGGCGGCAGCGACGAGCAGCAGGCGGCCGCGGCGGCGGGCCTCCGCCGTCGGTTTCGACCAGTACGCAAGGACGGTGGCCTGGAGCGCGAAGACGAGGATCACACAGCTCTGGGCGAGCGGTACGGAGATGTTGGTGACGCCGAAGACTCCGTCGATGCGCACCCACACCCAGGTCAGGGAGACGGCGTAGCTGATCGCGGAGAAGCCGTACGTGAAGGCCAGGGCGACCAGGGCGCGGTCGCGGCGGCTCTTGCCGAGGTCGCGCAGCAGGAAGAGGAACCCGGTGCCGGCGATTGCCAGACACAGGGGGTGGAGTATGTCTTTCACGGGGCCTGCTTCGGTCAGCGCAGCAGCGTACGGGCGATGGGGTCGGAGTCGGTGTCCCGGGAGGGGCGCGAGGCCGTGGCACGCGAGCTGATCACGTGCTCCTGCAGCAGGGAACCGACCATTTCGGCTTCGAACTCCTCGGGTTCGTTGTAGCGGGTCCGGCCCAGTACGAGCTGAACGATGCTGGGATCGATGCCGGTGATCAGGCCGCCGAGGTCGCCCGAGCCGGCCGGGGCCTTGCCGCGGTGCCGCTTGAGCATGTGCGCGAACTCGTGGCCGACGATGACCTCGGCGTGTGCGCGGCTGATGCCCGTGTCGTAGAAGACGTAGTCCGTGGTGCCGGTGGCGAGCCACATGCCGCAGGGCGCGGAGGCGTCGAGGGCGTCCGGGTCGGACGGGTCCGGCGTGAAGGGCATGAGCCGGATCGACCGGCCGAACCGGTTCTCCATGAACGGCACCAGGTCCAGGACGCTGTCCACGGGCGGCAGGTCCAGCTCCGCGACGAACGCCCGGCTGCGCCGCTCCACCTCGTCGGCTTCGTGATCACAGCGGCTGCGCCACATGCGGCTGCCTCGCAGGCGCGACGCCAGCCGGCCCGTCATGGCGAGCCCCGCTCGGGGTCGGCGGGCAGGCCTTCCAGCTCGCGCACGGCGTCGATCGCCTCCAGGACCTTGCGCTGGCTCTTGTCGGACAGTCCCATCGCGCGGAGGGCGATCTCCTTCACGCCTGCTTCGCTGAGCTTCCGCAGGAGCTCGAACTGCTCGGCCACCTTGCGCGTGATCTCGTCCTCGACGAAGTAGCCGGCCTCCACGCCGAAGAACCGCGCGAGGAGCGGCACCAGGGTGATGGTCGGCGTCCGCTCCCCCTTGCGCAGCATGCCGATGTAGGCACCGGTGAAGCTGTCGTCGCCGTAGGACGAGATGGTCCGGGCCACGTGCGCGTTACTGAACTCCTTGGCGCCCGGCGCGCGTACCCGGTCGAAGAGGAAGTTCAGCCGCTCGGCGAACGAAGCCCCCGGCCCTGGAACGGGGGCGGGGACGGCATCGGGAGCGGGAGCCACGGGGTGCTCCCCCGATGCTCCAGCACCGCCTCTGTCATCCACGTCATCCACTCCGGCCACGTGCCACTCCCTCTCGATCGCCCTAAACTATAGTTGACGCTCGCAGGTGTGGAAGACCGGATTCCCTTCCGTAAGCCAACCGATATCTGACTGCGCGTCTGCCCGTCTGCCCGCTCTACGCCCCGCAAGCCCCCGACGTGCGGTCCGCTCCGGCTGTCATACCCCTGTGCCATTCTCAAACGGTCGCCGCCCGAGGCCGGGCAGCCACCGAAGCGCGACGGGGGGCCGCCCTCCCGACACAAAGGAGACGCCCTCCCGACACGAAGAGGAGCGCACATGACGGAAGGCATGACGGACGACATGACGGACGACATGACCGAACGCATGGCAGAAGGTACGGCGGAAGAGACGGCACCACGGGTGGTGGCCGTCAATCGGGGTACCGAGCACGCGGCCGGTCAGGGGCCGGGACGAGGTCCCCAGCACGACGCGCTCGAGGCCTGGGTGGGGAGATGGATCAACGAGGGCCACACGGTCAACGAGGACGGAAGCCCCGGGCCGACGATCACGACCTCGGACGTGTACGAGTGGGCGCCCGGTGGGTTCTTCATCGTCCACTCGGCCTATGGGCGCATCGGAGGGTTCGACGTCGGCGGCGTAGAGATCATCGGGTACGACGAGGCGAGTGGTGACTACACGTCACACTTCTACGACAGTCAGGGCGACGTGACCGTCAGCAGCCTCGTCGCGCGCGGCGACACGTGGACATACCAAGGCGACACCACGCGTGCCACCGTGGTGTTCAGCGACGATCACCGCGTCCAGACGGTCCTGCACGAGCGCACCGATGACGGAACGACCTACATACCGTCCATGAAGGTCACTCTCGTCAAGGTCGGATGAGACCGGTTCGCGTCACGTCGGGACCGCCGTTGTAGGGCTGCTGATGTCAGATCATGCGGTCAGGGCCCGGCGCCGACCCGTACGGCCAGTTCCTGGTGTCGGATCATGCGGCGAGCCTCTGTGCCGTCGCGCGTACGGGGGCCGCCGGGATGCGTACGGGCGCAACCGCGGCACGGGCGGGCTCGGCCGGGGTGTGGGCGAGCGATACGCGGTAGGTCGTCTTGGCCGGGTCCTCCAGCGGGTCACCGAACGTGAACCGGCCTACGGAATGCAGCCTGTCGCACACAGCGGTGGGCAAGGCGACGTAGCAGCCGCCGGTGTTGGTGCTGGAGTCGTACGGCTGCCAGTAGCCGTACCGGCGTCGCCCGCCCGCGTGCACGGTGAGGAACACCGGGGTGCGGGAGTCGGAGATGACCCGGAGGACATCGGCGTCGGCAGCGCCGAACGGGACACCGGAGCGGGACCGGGCAGCGGGCCGGGCGGCGGAACGGGCAGCGGTGCGGGCGGCAGGCCGGGCGGCGGTGCGGGCAGCGGACCGGGAAGCGGAACGGGACTGGTACATGATCAAGACCCCGCGATCGCAACGCGCAGGACGCCGAGGTGCACAGCGTGTCCGCGGAACTCGGTCGACACGGCGACGGTCCGTTCGTGGGCGACGGTCCGTTCGTGGGCGGGGACGGGTGACATCAGGGGTTGCCTTTCCGCGGTCAGGGGTTCAAGATCACGTACCCAATTCAATCAGCTGTTGATCACTTTTACCGAACTTTCTTTCCTCGGCGCGTCGTTATGCGCCACCCGCACCCGTCACGCATCACCCCCTACGTGCCACCCGCCACAGAACCGCAGTCGGGCCAGTCCCAGGTTCGCCGGGCACGTACCCTGTGCGGCATGTCCTTTCCGACAGAGAAACCACGGATTCAGACATGACGCATCGCGTGGGCTTCGTGGTGTTCGACGGCGTGACGATGCTCGACGTCAGCGGCCCCGCGGAGGTGCTGCACCAAGCGAGCCGGCTCGGCCACCCGTACGAGCTTGTCCTGATCTCGGCTCATGGCGGAGAGATCAGGACGTCGACCGGGCCGACGCTGAGCGGCACCGTCACCACGGCCGAGGCCGGGCCGGTCGACACGGTCGTCGTCGCCGGAGGTGACCGCCTGGCCGAGCGGCCCATCGAGGAGGAGCTGCTGGCGACGACGCGGGCGGTGGCCGCGCGTGCGACGCGAGTCGCCTCGGTGTGCACCGGCGCTTTCGTCCTGGCCGCCCTCGGCCTGCTCGACGGACGCCGGGCGGCCACGCACTGGCGGCACGCCGACACGCTCGCCGGCCGTCACCCCCAGGTGCGCGTCGAGCCGGACGCGATCCATGTCCGGGACGGCAGGTTCGTCACGTCGGCGGGCATCAGCGCGGGCATCGACCTGACGCTCGCCCTGGTCGAGGACGACCACGGAGCGGAGGTGGCGCGCGGCATCGCACGCGAACTGGTCGTCTTCCTGCGGCGCCCGGGCGGGCAGTCCCAGTTCGCCACGGCCGCCACCGCTCAGCCCGCCCGCAGTGACCTGCTGCGCACACTGATCAATTCCGTACTGGCCGACCCCGCCGCCGACCACAGCCTGTCCGCCATGGCCGGTGCCGTGGCGGTCAGCCCGCGGCATCTGACCCGGCTGTTCCACACCGAGCTGGGCACCACTCCCGCCCGATGGGTCGAACGGGTCCGGCTCGACCATGCCCAACAGCTCCTCCTCGACGGACACAGCGTCACCTCCGCAGCCTTGCGCAGCGGGCTCGGCAGCGACGAAACCCTCCGCCGCGCCTTCGCCCGCCATCTCGACACCACTCCGAGCCAGTACCGCAGGCGCTTCACCACCACCCGCTACGAAGCCGCCGCCGGCACCGAACCGGCACGCGGCGGACGGTAAGCACCTCCCCGTACGCCCCCACCCACCACTTGGCCAGAAGCGTCCGGACGCGGATGCGAACTCTGGTGCCGGGTCGTCGTGCCAGTTCATAGTGGGTGGGCTCAGCGGCACCGAGGGCGGGTTGAGGTTCTTCGGGATTCTTCGGGGCCCTCGGGGTCTTCGGGGTCTTCGGGGCCCTCGGGGTTCTTCTGTCAGGCTGCTGATCGCATCCCCCGACGCCCGCTGTCGTTATCCGGCCGAGTCTCCACGACCCGAGAGGAAGCCCGTTGGCATCGATGTCCCAGCCCCGTCTGCGCCTCGGAGTCCTGGCGGTGTCCACCGCTCTGCTCGGCGCCGCCGCTACCGCATCCGCACCTGCCCTCCCCTCCCAGCCCGCTTCCGGCACCGCTTCCGCCTCCGCCCCCCAGCCGGAGGGAGGTCAGCCGGTGGGAGGCCGGCCGGAAGGAGGCCGGCCGGAAGGAGGCCGGCCGGAAGGAGGCCGGCCGGAAGGAGGCCGGCCGGAAGGAGGTCAGCCGGAAGGAGGCCGGCCGGAAGGAGGTCAGCCGGAAGGAGGCCGGCCGTACATCGAGACCAGCCTCTTCTTCGGTACCGCCCACCCGGACGGCAGCCCGCCCGTCACCGAAAGGCAGTTCCGGAACTTCGTGGACGAGTTCGTCACCCCCCGCTTCCCGGACGGGCTGACCGTCCAGGAGGGGGCGGGTCAGTACCGGGACAGGCACGGGACCATCGAGCGCGAACGCTCCTACGAGCTGATCGTCTTCTACCCCACAGGTCAGGCGGGCCCCAGCAGCCGCAAGATCGAGGAGATCCGCTCCGCCTACGAGAAGAAGTTCGACCAGGAGTCCGTCGCCCGCGTCGACGACCGCACCACCGTCGACTTCTGAGGCCCCGTTCGTCGGCTACTGACCTCCCTCCCGCCCTGCCTGCCTGCCTTCGCGTCACATGCGCTCGGCTCGGTCCCACAGTGCACGCAGCGCGGTGTTGACGCGTTCCGGCTGCTGGGTGTGCGGGTAGTAGCCGGGAACGATCAGGTGGTCGGCTTCGATGGCTTCGGCCACCTCTGTGGCGCAGGCGATCAGCGGCTCGCCCGCGAACTTCCGGTACTGCTCGGGGGCCCCTTCCCAGTCACCGGAGATCATCAGCTTCGGAAAGGACGCATCGGCCAGCGGCCCGAGCGGGATGTCCGCGTCCCAGCAGGGATGCTCCGCCATCGACGCGGCCGCTGCGCGCAATCGCGCAGGCGTCGGTTCGGGAGTCTCCATGCCGACCGACTCGGTGGCCGCCCGCAGGAATTCCTCCGGCGTGAGGTCGGCGGGCAGCGCCGCGGTGGCCGCGCGAGCCCGCGCCAGCGCCTCGGCCACGACGGGGTGGCGCTCGGCCGGTCGCAGTGCGCCGGGCTGGATGAGGGAGAGCGAACGAACGAGCTCGGGACGGCGTACGGCGGCGGCCATGGCGCCGACACCGCCGTACGCGTGCCCGACGAGGTGGGCGCCGGCCCCGAGGAGGCCGATGACGTCCTCCGCATCCACCGACCAGTCACTGTGGTCGATGTCCGGACTGCGCCCATATCCTCTGCGGTCCATCACCAGCAGCCGGTGCCGGTCGGCCAGTGGGCGCTGCGCCGCGAATCCGTAGCGGTCATCGTCACCCCAGGTGAGGATCCCGTGGACGAAGACGACGGGAGGACGGCCGTCGGCATTCCTATCGGCATTCCGCTCGGAAATGCCGTCGGACTGCCCGTCGTCCCATACGGTGACGTGCACCTGCCCGGGCGCCGCCGGGCCACGGTCGATGGAGTCGTTGCCGGTCATCGGTCTCCCCCTCGATTCACCTTCAGCGCCTTCAACACCTTCAGTCGCCTTCAGTCGCCTTCAGTCGCCAGTCTGCCGTCTCACCTGACCGCATCGCTCGATCGGCGAAAGTCCCCGGCGAACAGCCCGTCCAGGTACTGATCGATCGCGGCGAGCGCGTCCCGGGGCTCGATCACGTCCAGTTCGATCAGCGGGGTGAAGCCGGTGAGGGCGAGCAGCAGGTTGGTCTCGGTCGCGGGGTCGCGGTCGGGGCTGAGGTACCCGTCGGCGATGGCCTGGCGCAGCAACTGCTCGACGAGAGCGCGCCCTTGAATCATCCCGTCACGCGCCCGTGCGTGCACGTTCCTGTCATGCAACGCCTCCAATACGTACGCGGCGCTCATCCGGCTCGTAGCGCGAGCGTCGGCGTGCAGAGGAAGCATTTCGGTGAGCACCACCCGCAGCACGTCGCGGGGGTGCGGTCGGTCGCCGAGTTCCTTGACGCCTCGTCCGACGCGCAGCGATGTCTGCTCGGACGCGAAATCCATCGCGAAGGAGAGCATCGCCTCCCGCGACGTGAAGTAGTGCTGCAGCGCCCCGTGGGAGATGCCCGCCTCCTGCGCGACCTCGCGCAGGGACAGATGCGCGACGCCGCGCTGCTCGACCACCCGCCACAGCGCTCGGGCAATCACTTCGCGGCGCTCCTGGTGATCCACCTGTTTCGGCACCATCGGCCCTCCGCATCCCTGTCTCTGCCGCGACTCTCGTTTTATTACACCTGACATAATACAGTTGGCTGGCAACGGTTGGTACCCCTGAGCACCTCCAGAATGAGGAAGCAGCATGCATGAGCGGCCGAAGGTGTGTACTGCGGAGGGCACGGTGGAGGGTCGCCGGCGGCGGGGGCTCGCGGTGTTCCGGGGCATCCCATACGCCCGGCCGCCGGTAGGAGCGCTCCGGTTCGCCGCCCCGGTGCCGCCTCGGCGCTGGGCGGGGACACGGCAGGCGGCGGAGTTCGGGCCCGTGGCCCCGCAGTCCGGGCCGGCTCGCACGACTTCGCCGACTTCGCCGACTTCGCCGACTTCGGCAGGATCGACAAGTTCGACAAGTTCAGCGACTTCGACGACTTCGGCGACTTCGGCGACTTCGGCGACTTCGGCAGTGGGCCCGGAGTCGTGTGACTGGCTGACGCTCAACGTCTGCACTCCGGATCCGGGCGCGGCGGGGCTGCCGGTGCTGGTGTGGATACATGGCGGCGCCTACATCGCCGGGGCATCGAGCGACCCGATGTACGACCCGACGGCGCCGGCCGAGGCCGGGCTCGTCGTGGTGAGCCTCAACTACCGGGTGGGCGCTGAGGGGTTCCTGTTCCTCGACGGCGCGCCGCCCAACCGCGGGCTCCTCGACCAGATCGCGGCATTGCGGTGGGTGCGGCGGAACATCGCCGTCTTCGGCGGTGACCCCGGCAACGTCACCGTGGCCGGCCAGTCGGCCGGAGCGGGGTCGATCGCCGCCTTGCTGACGATGAAGCCGGTACGCGGCTTGTTCCGGCGGGCCATCACCCACTCGGTACCGGGCAGCCACTGCACTCCCGCACTGGCGGAAGAGGTCGCCACCGCACTCGCGGGACGGCTCGGCCTCTCCCCCACCGCCGCCGCCCTCCGGGACGTCGCCCCGCACGTACTCGCCGATGCGCTCACCTCCCTCGGAGCCGACCTGCCCCGCTGCCGCGACGAGTGGGGGCGGCTCGCCCAGATCGGCGTCGCCGTATGCCCCGTCGTCGACGGCCACGTACTGGCCGAAACGCCGTGGCCCGCGCTGACCAGCGGTCGCGCCGACGGGATCGAGCTCCTCGTCGGCCACACACGCGATGAGTTCCGGCTGTTCAGCGTCATGAGCGGACGGCTGGGGACGTTCACCGAGCAGGATGCCCACACGGCACTGGACCTGTTCGCCCCGGCGCCGGACGGAGCGGCCGCCTACCGCGCCGCGCACCCGCAGGCCACCCCGGAGCAGCTGTGCGAAACGGTGTACTCCGATGCTCTCTTCCGTATGCCCTCACTGCAGCTGGCCAGGGCGAACGCCGCTGCGGGCGGGACGTCGTACCTCTTCGAGCTGCAGCTCGCCTCCCCCGCGTTCGGCGGGCGCCTGGGCGCCTGCCATAGCCTCGACGTTCCCCTCGCGTTCGGCACGTCGGGCAGCGGCGGTCCGCTCCTCGGCGACACGCCGAACCTGGATGCCGGCACCGTCGCGGTGTCGCAGGAACTCCAGCGGGCATGGGTCCGGTTCGCCGCCACCGGCGATCCCGGTTGGGCCGCGTACGCCCCAGACCAGCAGCTCACTCGCGTTCTGGACACCGAATCGACGACCGTGCCCTATCCCGAACGGGCCTCCCAGCGGATCTGGGAGGGGCATGCCCCTCCCCCTTTCGACATCGTGCGCCCTCACGGCTTCGGCCCGCGCCTTCCGTAGCGCACCGTGATCCTGCGATTCTTCCCGCTCAGGTCACTGCCGCGATCGTGGTGACGGTCGTCGCCGCCGTCACAGCGACCAGCATCGCCGCCTGGGTGGCCCGGATCGCCTCACGGAGGCTGTCCCCGGTCCAGTGCCCCTCGGCGATCTCCGCCATCCGCGGCTTCACCCGCTCCGTGAGCTCCTTGCGTGACAGGTCCGGGAAGGCGATTTCGTGCAGCTGGGCAGAGTCCAGCACCGCCACGAGGCCCGTGGTGCGGTCGTCGGGCCGCTCGCCACCCAGTACGGCCGAAGTCAGCCGCTCACGCAGCTCCCGCTCCACCGCGCCGTCCGCCTCCGGGTAGCGCCGTACCGGGAACAGCCCCGCCACCCGGCGCTTCTCCTCACGTACCAGGCCGCGGTTGACAAGGCTGCGGACGGTCGCCTCCGCGAGCTGCCCTTGGTTCTTCGCCAGCCAGTCCTGTGCCTTGATGCCGGTCTTGGTACCGGACTTGGTGCCGGACTCGGTACCAGACTTGGAGGTGATCTTTTCCAGCTGCCCGTCCAGCAGTGGTATGCCGGTGGGCGCGGAGTCCGTGACCACCAGTACGCCGTCCTGGACCTCGATACGGCCGGCCAGAGTGAGTTCCAGGAGCGTGCCGCCCGCCAGCCCCCATCCCACCGACAGCCGCCCCTTCCCCTCACCGGACTCGTCGTCCAGCGACAGCAGCATGATCTCTTCGCCCAGCGTGACGCCCATGGTCTCCCGTAACCCCTTCCAGCCCTTACCGACGCTCCCCGTCTTCCCGTCCCGGGTCATACAACATGACTTGGATACGTCCTTCACGGTTCCCTCGGACTTCACGGTTCCCTCGGTCTTCAACAATCCCCGCAGAACAGGAGAAGTGTCGGCACTGCCGTGCTGCCGTGCTGCCGTGCTGCCGTGCTGCCGTGCTGCCGTGCTGCCGTGCGATCATCATGCCGCGGCAGCGGACCGACGAAAGGGACCCCGCATGCGTAGGCTCGTGCACTACATCGCCACCACTCTCGACGGCTTCATCGCGGGCCCGGACGGTGCGGACCCGACCGGCCCGACCGGCTTCTGGCCCATACCGGAGGAGTACATCGACCACCTCGTGGCCGAGTACCCGGAGACGCTGCCCGGCCACGCCCGGGAGGCACTGTCGGTCACCGCCGAGGGCACCCACTTCGACACTGTGCTGGAGGGGCGGCGCAGCTACGAGGTCGGGCTTGCGGCCGGGATCACCGATGCCTACTCCCACCTGCGCCACCTCGTCTTCTCCCGGACCATGACCGAGAGCCCGGACCCGGCGGTCGAGCTGGTCGCCGACGACCCGGTGGCGACCGTGCGGCGGCTCAAGCAGCAGGAGGGCAAGGACATCTGGCTGCTCGGCGGCGCCGAGCTGGCGGGCTCCCTGTACGCGGAGATCGACATGCTGATCCTCAAGGTCGGCCCGCTGACCATCGCCAACGGTATTCCGCTGTTCTCCCGCAAGGCCGCCTTCGACCCGCGTACCTGGTCGCTCACCGATCACACCGTCCTCAAGAGCGGCGCCGTCTTCCTCACCTACACACGCGCCGCCGACTGAACCGGCAGGGTGAGTCGATGCGCATACCTAAAGGTCGTCCCGTCAATAACAGTGGTCAGGGTTGACCAGGCTGTTGGCGAGGCGGCGGTCTAAGGTGTCAGGTCGGCGGCTGTGGGGTCGAGTACTTCTGTGGGGGCATCGGGCATCGGGCATCGGGCATCGGTACGCGGTGGATCGATACGCTGGCGCGTGAGGCGGAGCGGCGTCTGCCTGCTCCAGTGCTGACCTACTTCCGGCAGGGTGCTGGGTGCCGGGTCGCCGATCACGGAGGCCGAGGCGAGCTGGACGCACTGCGCTTGCTGCCGCTGGTCGCTGACATGTGTATCCAGCAACGCAGGGGTTCCGTTCAAGTCTCTTGCGGGCTCGGCTCCGTGGTGATCCAGGCGTAGGTCCTGCGGGACAGACAGCTGACCGTGGAGATGCCGGACCGGGCGCGGCAGGCCGGGGCACGAGCGGTGGTACTGACCGCGGACACCCCGTTGTCGGTCAGCAGTACGGCACCGGACCGAGCGTATGGGAGACGGCTCCAGCGGAGCATCTGCTGGCCAACGTCGACTGGCGGGGAGGGTGGAGGACTGGCGGCTTAAGAAGGCTGCCGATCTGACGCCTGGGGCCATCAACTGTCTGCGCACCACCTCTGGGCTGCCGGTGGTGGTCAAGGGAGTGCTGCGCGCTGACGACGCACGGGAGTGCGTGGCCGCCGGCGCCTCTGTGATCCGGGTCTCCAACCACGGCGGTGTTCGTCGGGCGACCGACGTTGTGGGCGCTGACCGTCGGCGGAGCCACAGGCGTGCAACGGTTGCTCTCGGACCTGACCGCAGAGCTGGCCCCAGGCCACGGCCCTGGCCCTGGCCCTGGCCCTGGCAGGAACATCGGACATTCCGTCTCTCAGCAGCGATCTCGTCACCGGCTGAGGCCGCCGGGCCTTGGGCTCCGAGCCTGGTGCAGCCTTGCCGCAGTGACATGTTCCCCTCCGTGGTCGGAGTGATCACGGCCTCGGAGCCGTCCTGGACAGTGCCCTTCACCGCGATGAGCCCGCGCCGCTTCGCAAAGCTGGTGGCCGCTCTGCGGCCAGAGGGCGCCGACGAGACCAGGAGGGGGCGCCCCGGCAGCCCGCCCTCGGCGAGGCAGGTATCCGCATCTGCCGAGGAACATGGCGCCATCGAGTGCGGACGCCAACGCTGCCAAGGCCGGGCCGACCCACAGGCAGGCGCCTGCGGGCGAGGCTGCGTTATGGTGAGCTGATCTTCGGCCCGTACGCATGGGGGCGCAGCAGTGACGACCGACGTGACGCCCGAACTGGCCGAGGCGATCCAGCGTGGCTACGACCAGCGCGATCGGGCGAACATGGCGCCGACGATCGCCTACTTCCAGGCACTGCTTGCCGAACACCCTGGTCACCCGGTCCTCATGTACGAGGTGGGTGGCGCCTACGACACCGCGGGCCAGGAGGAAACCGCCCGCGGCTACTACGAGCGGGCGCTCGCCCTCGGTCTCGACGGTGACGTCCTGCGCCGGTGCCTGTGCCAGTACGCCAGCACCCTGAGGTGGCTGGGAGAGTTGGACGAGTCGCTGACCGTGCTCGACCGCGCCCGCAGGGAGTTTCCCGGCTCGGACTCCGTACGCGTCTTCCGCGCCCTGACCCTCAACGACGCCCAGCGGCCGGACGAGGCGGTGGCCGAGTTGCTCACCGTCGTCACCGGGCACGCCGAGGTCACCGACCTCGGGCGGTGGGCGGCCGGACTGCGTGGCCTCGCCCAGTGGCTCGCCGACGGCCGCCCCGAATAGGAAGCAGCTGCCCTGCACAAGGCCGACGCAGGAGGGCCTCGGTCGGTGGGCGCGTTCGCGGCCGGCATGCACACGGCAGTTTTCGACGGGAGATCGGCTTTCTGCCGCACGATGAGCGTGGCCGTGGGGACGGAAGCTTCTTCCTCACTCCACGTCATGGCCGCTCGGCCCGACGACGTCACACACCCGAGGTGCCACGCCGATCGTGGAACACGATTTCGCCAGGGCCGGCGTCCCCGTGAGGAACTGTCCGGTGTTACGGAGCCGTTGTGGAGCGACTGGGCGGACCACCATCCGCCTCGCAGGAGGACTGGACCGCCATGCCGTGTCGGCCTGTTCCGCCGTCTTCCCGGCCCGGAGGAATGCTGCCCGGATGAATGCTCCGGGAAGGTCGTACTGAAGGTCGTACTGAAGAAGGTCGTACTGAACCTGAGCCGGGTGACGTTCTCGGGATGGCCGCCCACGAGCGTCGCCCGGTCTTCGTCGAGGAAGTGCGTACCTCGGCGCGTCGAGCGGGGCTCGTACGGAGGTGGGCTCGTACGAAGGTGGGCTCGTACGAGGGTGGGCCGGGCAACCAGGGGCGACCGTACGGGCCGAACTGGGCCCGTACGGCAACAGTTCGGGCAACTACGGTCGCCGCCTCCGCGATCTTCACGCGACTTCTACAGTACGGGGGCATGGACGCCAGCTCTGCGGTCAGGGCGGTCTCGGTCACCTCCATGACCAGCGGGGATCACGCATGTCTGGGGTTCGACGACGACGCATCCCGCTGGGAGCTCCGGGCCGCCTACACCGAAATCGGGCTTACTCGTGGTGAGCAGGTCATCCTTTTCACCGATCCGGTGACCACTCCCAGCGCCGCCGTTGCGTGTCTGCGGGCCGGCGGGCTCCGCGGCGGCACCGCGCTCACGAACGGCCAGCTGGTGGTGTACAACGAGAGCCCGGGGTTCGACGCGGCCGTCGGCTTCGTCCCGGGCAAACGGGCCCGGCTCTGGATGGAGTTGACGATGCGAGCCCGGCTGCAGGGCTTCGCGGGCATTCGGATCATGGCAGACATGGGCTGGGCCGCCGGCTCCGGCACCAACCATGACCTGCTGGTCGAGTACGAGCGGGGACTCTCACCGCTCTTCGCCGACATCGGGTTCACCGCCATCTGCGAGTACGACCGGCGGAAGTACGACGACGGGCTGCTGAGCCGTGTCCTCCGCGCCCACCCCAAGAAGGTGCTCCCTCGTCTGGGCGCACTGGACGTCACACGGGCCGGTACGGCGTTGCAAGTCGCCGGGGACGCGGACGTCAATACGCGTGCGGAGTTCGGTTCAGCCATCAGCGACGCCCTCGCCGGGCCCGGCCGGCCCAGCGTGATCGACCTCACCGAGCTGTGCTTCATGGATGTCCACAGCGCCTCGCTGGTCGTACGGCTCGCGAGCAGGCTGCCCGGCGACCAGTCACTGGAAGTGCGCTGCCGGCCCGCGCAGGCGAAGGTGATCCGGCTCTGCGGAGTGGCGAAGGTGCCCCAACTGATCGTGAAAGAGGGGTGTTACGCGCGGTGAACCTCCCTTGCGATGCCGATGGCCAGGACAGCGACGGCCACCCCACGCCGGGTGGCGAGCACGTCAACGGCACCGCCGTGTCGCCGGCAGAGTCCGTCCTGCTGAAAGTCGCCTTCGAGGGCACAGACCTCGCGCGGATGCGGCGCGAGGTGGCCGAGCGCGCCGAGAAGGCCGGACTCCACGGCCTCCGGCTCAGCGACTTCGTGCTCGCGGTGAACGAGGTCGCGACCAACGCCGTCCTGCACGGCGGCGGCAAAGGCCGCCTCGTCCTGCACCACACGGGCCTCGCACTGCGCTGCGTCATCACTGATGACGGTCCCGGAACGGCCGTCCCGGCACCGGCCACGGACTCTCCCCGCGACCATGCCGACGACCACGCCGACGACCACGCTGACGACCGTGCCGACGGCCACGGCCGGCACTACGATCACGGTCGGCACTACGCCCCTGAAGCCGACCGCAGCCGCGGACTGCAACTCGTCCGTTCGGTCGCGGACTGGTTCCACATCACGGCGTGCGACGGAGGGACGACGGCGACGTTGATGGCGTTACTCGACTGACGACTGAACTTGACTGAAGTCGACTGAACTCGACTGACGGCTGAGTACGAGCCGGTCTTCGCCGGTTGCGGCGAACCGCTCGGCCGGCTACGTCACTTCTCCCATACGGGTACTGACGGCAGCCCGAGCCGGGCGCGGGCGCGGTCGGTGAGTTCCTGGATCAGTTCCGTCTTGGCGCGTGTGTAGTCGCCGGGGGCGGTGCCGGCGGCGGCGAGTGCCTTCTTCAGTTCCGCGTAGCGGGCCGCGTCCTGCGGGTGTGTGCGCAGGTGATCGCGGAGGATGCGCTGATTACGGGTCGGCCAGCTGTCCGTGGTGACCACATGCAGGATGTGCGTCCTACGGCCTCGGCCGACGCTACGAGCCCCGCCGACACCGCGAGCCCCGCCGACACCGCGGGCGCCGCCGACGCCGCCGGCACCCTCGGCCTCGGCCTCGGCCTCGCGGACGTACAGCAGGCGGTCGGTCATGCCGTTGAAGTGCCGACGGTAGCGGAGCCCTGTCAGCGCCTCTTCACGGAGTTCCACCGCGGCGAGATCGTCAGTCGCCGCCATCAGGTCGATGACCGGCTTGGCGGCCAGGCCAGGGACGGCGGTGGAGCCGATGTGCTCGACCCCCGCCAGTAAGCCGGGCAACGCACCGCGCAGTTCCGCGATCGCGGCCGCGGCCTGCTCCGGCCACGCCGGGTCGTACTCGACGATTTCCATGGCCGCCCCTCCTCGCGCTCCTTGCGCTCCTCCCGCTCCCCGCGCTCCTCCCACTCCCCGCGGTTCCGCAAATCCAGACATAACCGTACGTACCCATCCCGCGCGCCAGCTCGCCTTTCACCCATGCGGCACCGCTTGCCTGATCAAATTGGCGGCGGGTTACCATATGAGCACCGCCTAGCTCGAAAGATAACTCCTGTGACTGTCAACGATGACTCGTTCACCAACTGGAAGACTCGCGAGGAGATCGCGGAGTCGATGATCCCGCTCATCGGGAAGCTGCAGAGGGAGCGGGACGTCACCGTCCTGCTCCACAGCCGCTCCTTGGTGAACAAGTCGGTGGTCAGCATCCTCAAGACGCACCGATTCGCCCGGCAGATCGCGGGTGAGGAACTCTCGGTCATCGAGACGATGCCGTTCCTGCAGGCCCTCACCGCGCTCGATCTGGGCCCCTCCCAGATCGACATCGGCATGCTCGCCGAGACGTACAAGGCCGACGACCGCGGCCTGTCGGTGGAGGCGTTCACCGCCGAGGCCGTCGCCGGTGCCACGGGCGTCAACAAGATCGAGCGCCGTGAGGGGCGCGACGTCGTCCTCTACGGCTTCGGCCGCATCGGCCGCCTCGTCGCCCGCCTGCTCATCGAGAAGGCCGGCTCCGGCAACGGCCTGCGGCTGCGGGCCATCGTCGTCCGCGGGGGCGGCGACCAGGACCTCGTGAAGCGCGCCTCGCTGCTGCGCCGCGACTCCATCCACGGCCAGTTCCAGGGCACGATCACCGTTGACGAGGCGAACAGCACGATCATCGCCAACGGCAATGTGATCAAGGTGATCTACGCCAACGACCCGTCGGAGGTCGACTACACGGCGTACGGCATCAAGGACGCCATCCTCATCGACAACACGGGCAAGTGGCGCGACCGCGAGGGCCTGTCGAAGCACCTGCGCCCCGGGGTCGACAAGGTCGTGCTGACCGCACCGGGCAAGGGCGACGTGCCGAACATCGTGCACGGCGTCAACCACGACACGATCAAGCCGGACGAGCAGATCCTGTCCTGCGCGTCCTGCACCACGAACGCGATCGTCCCGCCGCTGAAGGCGATGGAGGACGAGTACGGCGTGCTGCGCGGTCACGTGGAGACCGTCCACTCGTTCACCAACGACCAGAACCTGCTGGACAACTACCACAAGTCCGACCGCCGCGGCCGCTCGGCGCCGCTCAACATGGTCATCACCGAGACCGGTGCCGCCTCCGCCGTGGCCAAGGCGCTGCCCGACCTCAAGGCGAAGATCACCGGCAGTTCGATCCGCGTCCCGGTGCCGGACGTCTCGATCGCGATCCTCAACCTCCAGCTCGCGCGCGAGACCAACCGCGAGGAGGTCGTCGAGTACCTCCGTACGGTGTCGCTGACCTCGCCGCTCCGCCGTCAGATCGACTTCACCAGCGCCCCCGACGCGGTCTCGAACGACTTCATCGGGTCGCGCCACGCCTCGATCGTCGACGCCGGTGCCACCAAGGTCGACGGTGACAACGCGATCCTGTACCTGTGGTACGACAACGAGTTCGGCTACTCCTGCCAGGTCATCCGCGTCGTCCAGCACGTCTCCGGCGTGGAGTACCCGACGTACCCGGCTCCGGTGGCCTGACTTGATCCGGGCCTGACCCTGACCTGACCTGACCTGGTCCTGAACTGACCTGGTCAGGACCTGTCGGTCGGCACCGGGCAGCCTCGGGCGGATCTCCTTCGCCCGGGGCTGCCCGGCTGTATACCGCTGACGGCTGTAGGCCGTTGACGACTGCAAGCCGTTGACGACTGCAGGCCGTTGAAGGTAAGAGCAGTAACTCGGCGTATCCGGGGCACCTGGTGAAAACGATCTTCGTCCGAGCCAGGGAGAGCAGCTCATGGTCACACCGATACGCCGGCCCCGGCCTCGCCCCCGGACCCGGCCCTCGTCCCGGCCCTCGACCCGCCGTCCCGCCTTCAGCCTGAGACAGCTGACCGTCTGCTTCGGGCTGATCGCCATCGGCATCCTCGGCATCGGCCTGATGGTGCGGACGGGCCTCGACAGCGCGGCCGGCCACCCCGTGGCGAGCCTTCTGGTGGGCCTGGCCATCGCGGTACTGATCGTCGGGGTACTCCGCGCCCGTACGCGTGGGCGGGCGCGTCGTACCGGCCCCGTGAGCGGGCTGCCCGAGGAGGAAGCAGCGGGGTTCGTCGTGGCGGAGCCGGAGCCCGTCGTGGAAGATGCCGCGGCCGAGGAGTCCGTGCGCGTGGAGGACTACGCGGCCCTGGACGCGGAGGAGTTCGAGGCCGCGGTGGCCGCCCTGTGCGAGCGGGACGGCTGCCGGGACGTCAGCGTCGTCGGTGGCGCCAACGACCTGGGCGCGGACATCGTGGCCACGGCACCGGACGGCCGCACCGTCGTCATCCAGTGCAAGCGGTACGCGGACACGCACAAGGTCGGTTCCCAGGACCTGCAGCGCTTCGGCGGTACCTGCTTCGCCGTCCACGGCGCCGACCTCGCGGTCCTCGTCACCACCAGCTCGTTCACCGACCCGGCGATCGAGTACGCCGAACAGTGCGGCATCCTCTGCTTCGACGGCACGGAACTGACCGCCTGGACCACCGGCACGGGCCCCGCCCCCTGGGACTGACACTCCGGGCCGTCGAACGGGCCGGCGCGCCCGGGGACTTCCTCTTCCGGTCGTGCTTACGGCTGCTTCGGGCGGTGGTGATCACCCTCCCCCGCCCGCCGCGGACTTGTCCGAGTAGATCTGTTTGCGGACGGCCTCCGCGAACCACTGTTCGCGGACCAGAGGTCTCAGTTCGCGGCGTACGCGCCAGGGGACGTCGAGACGCGTCGCCACCTCCGTCGCCAGGAGCAGCCCGGCCAGGGCGCGGGAGCGGCGGTCGGGGAAGCCCTGTTCCACGGCGTTGTGGAGGGAGGCCAGGGCCTGGCCGTGTGTCTGCTGGTCGGTGACGTGGAAGCGCTGGTGCGGGAACAGGCCGAGCGCCCGCTGCTCCTCGATGCGGATCGTGCCACGGGCGGCGAGGGCGGCCGCGGCGAGCTGCTCCGCGCGGGCTCCGTGGCGCCGGATCCAGCCCCCCAGGCGCTCGCCCCTGCCCTTCGCCTTGCCTGATCCGCCCATTGAACCGCCCATTGAACCGCCCATTGAACCGCCTATTGAACCGCCTGCTGAGCCGGCTGTTGAACCGACCGCTGAACCGGCGGAGAGGGTGTTGAGCGCTTCGTCCAGCAGTGGTTGTCCCGTGGGCAGTGGGCGCAGGACGGTGATCCGTCCTCGGTCCTCGGTCACACTGCCGTACGCCTCCAGCTCCGCGAGGAGCGCAGCGGCCAGGCCGTAGCGGAGGTAGCTGCGCTGGACGCGGGGCCGGGACCGGGCGGGGTCGAGTCCGAGGAGCAGCAGTTCCTCTGCCATCGTCAGGCCGGGCGGGGGAAGTGTGGTCATGGGAGGAAGGACGCGGCAGCGACGATCAGCGGTTGCCTCAGCCGTCCCCCGCTGCACGGGCAGCCCGCCACCCGCTGTACGGGCACCCCGTCACCCGCTGTGCGGGCGGTCCCTGCCCGTTGCGGCGGGGTCTCGTTCCGGGGCGCGCTGATCGTTATGCTGCGGCCGAACGCTCAAACGCACACAGGGGGGCGCGACATGCGGGAACCGGTCGAACTCCGGCGGCAGCGGATCCTGGCCGTACTGAGGTCGCGCGGTTCGGCCCGCGTCTCCGATCTCGCGGCCGAGCTGGAGGTCTCGGTGGTCACCGTCCGCCGGGACGTGGAGGAGCTGGCGCGCGCCGGAAAGCTGCGGCGCGGGCACGGCGTGGCGCGTTCGATCGTGCCGGTCGAGGGGGCGGGCGGCGCCACGGCGGCGGTGCCGGGCCCGCGGCCGGGTGAGGACGGTGCCCCGGCGGTCGGCCTGGTGGTTCCCGAGCGGCACTCGTACCTCTTCGAGACCCTGCACGGTGCGCGTACGGTGCTGGAGGAGGCCGGCATGCGGATCGCGCTGCACATCGCGCCGGCCGTGTCCGGCGGTGAACGCCCCATGGTGGAGCGGGCGTTGGCGAGTGGTGTGCGGGGGCTGCTGATCGCGCCGCGGTGGCGCGGGCAGGGTGCCGAGGAGGCCGACTACGGCTGGCTCGGCTCGCTGGACGTACCGACCGTGCTGATGGAGCGCCGGCCGCGGCCCGGCAGTGCGCTGCATGCGCTGGACTCGGTCTGTTCCGACCACTGGTACGGCGTGCACCTCGCCGTCGAGCATCTGGTGGCGCTGGGGCACCGGCGGATCGTGCTGGCCGCGCGGGACGACAGTCCGACGGCCCGGGCGGTGCGTGCGGCGTTCGCCGCGATCGCGGCGGAGCGGGCGGAGATCGAGGACTGGGCGGTGACGCTGAGTTCGCCGGACGCCGTACCGGAGCCGGCGGAACGGTCGCGTGCGGAGCATGCGGAACGGTCGGAGCATGGGGAGCGGTCGCGTACCGAGCATGCGCGGGAGTCCGGCCGTGGTCGGCCTGCGGGCCCGGACGCGCAGCCCGACGTCCTCGGCCTGGTGCGTGCACGTGGTGCCACCGCCGCCCTGCTGCACGGCGACACGGATGCTCTGATGCTGGTCCAGCGGTTCCAGGAGGCCGGGATCAGGGTGCCGGAGGACTTCTCTGCGGTGGCCTACGACGATGTCATCGCCGCGTTGGGCAGTACCCCGCTGACCGCGGTGGCGCCGCCCAAGGCCGAGGTGGGGCGGGCGGCGGCGGAGCTGCTGCTGCACCGGCTGCGGCGGCCTGCCGGAGAGCGGCCGGCACCCGTACGGCGTATCGAGCTGCTGCCGGATCTGCAGGTCCGCGGTTCGACCGGTCCGGCGAACAGCTGAGCTGGTGAGGAGGCGTCAGAAGCGGCAGCGAAAGCACGGGATGAGCGTTTGACCGCTTTATTTTCTTCTGATCGGTCTATTGACCGGGTTGTGTTACGCCGATCACTATTCCCGTGTCCCGAAACGAGCCGCGGGAGGCACGCATGCCGGGTCAACAGAGCCGTCGTTCCGTACTCGCTGCGCTCGCCGCCCTGTCCGTGTCCGGTGTGAGCGCCTGCACCGGCAGCGGCGGCAGACAGCCGCGCAGCACTGGCAAGAGCACCACTCGCGTCACCTTCTGGTCCGCCCTGCGCGGCAGTCAGGAAGTGGTGGACGCGTTCAACCGCACGCACGATCACATCCAGGTGGACTTCCAGCAGGTGCCGTCCGGCGCGCAGGGCGGATACGCCAAGCTCAGCAACGCCGCCCGGGCCGGGAACGCGCCGGACGTCGCCACCATCGAGTACCCCCAGGTCCCGGGTTTCGCGATCGACGGGGTGGCCCGGGACATCACCGACCTGGTCGATGACGACCTGCGCGGCAAGCTGCTGCCGCAGGCTCTCCAGCTGACCACCTTCGACCGCCGGATCTTCAGTGTTCCGCTGGACATCGAGCCGATGGTGCTGCACTACCGGACGGACCTCTTCCGGGAGTACGGCCTCGATGCCCCGGCCACCTGGGACGAGTTCGAGGAGGCGGCGCGGGTGGTGCGGAAGCGCGCGCCGGACCGCCGCCTGGCGCTGTTCCCCACTGACGGCATGACGCAGTTCGCCGCCTGGTCCTGGCAGGCGGGCAGCCGTTGGTTCGACACCTCGCGCGGTGCCTGGAACGTCTCCATGGCCGATGCTCCGAGCCGGCGGGTGGCCGGCTACTGGCAGCGGCTGTACGACCAGGACCTGGTCTTCATGAATCCCACCGAAGGCACGCGCGGCACCGCCCAGGTGGGCCAGGGCCGGCTGCTCGCCCGGCTCAGCGGCGCCTGGGACGCGGGCGCACAGATGAACGCCCACCCCCAGCAGGCGGGCAAATGGGCCGTCGCCCCGCTCCCCCAGTGGGACACCAAGAGGCCGGTGAGCGCCACCCACGGCGGGTCCACGTTCGCCGTCACCAAGGACTGCCGTCATCCCGAGGCCGCGCTGGAGTTCATCAGCTGGCAGGTCACCCATCCCGACGCACTGCGGGCCCGCCTCTCCAGCGGTACCAGCAGTCAGTTCCCCGCGGCGCCCGGCCTGATCGAGGTGGGCCGCAAGGCCTTCGACCGCCGGTACTACTCCGGCCAGGACATCTACGCGCTCTTCCGCGAGCAGGCCGAGCTCATAGACGACCGGTGGACGTGGGGGCCGCGGATGACGGCGACGCAGAAAGTCATGCAGGACGGGTTCGCCCGTGCCGCCGGCGGTCAGGGCACGATCATCGGCGCGGTACGCGAAGCGCAGCGCGGCACCATGCCCGACCTCAAGGCCCTCGGTCTGTCCACCACCGAACACAGCAGCTGACCAATCGTCAGAGAGGCACCAGAGAGTCATCAGAGAGGCAGGTGACACCATGACCACGACCACAACCACCACGGACACCGTCGCGCTGCCGTCCCGGGCCGCTTCCCGGTCCTCCGCCGACCAGCGGCGCGGGGCGCGAAGACGGCAGCTCGGCGCGTGCGGCGTGCTGATGACGCCGTTCTTCGTGCTGCTCGCGACGGTCTTCCTCATCCCCGTCGGTACCGCCGTGTGGCTGAGCTTCTTCGGTGCCGACCAGCCGGGTCTCGGTTTCGGCCCGGAGCGGACGGTCTTCGTCGGACTGCGCAGTTACGCCGCCGTCGTCACCGACCCGACCTTCCTCGGCGGCCTCGGCACGGTCGCCGCGTACTGCCTGGTCTACATCCCGCTGATGGTGGTGTGCGCCCTGGCGCTCGCCCTGCTGCTGGACTCGGGTGTGGTGCGGCTGCGGTCCTGGGCGCAGCTGGCGCTGTTCCTGCCGCACGCCGTGCCCGGCATCATCGCCGCGATCATCTGGCTGTACCTCTACACCCCCGGCATCAGCCCGGTGATCGAACTGCTGGCGCGCGGTGACATCACCGTCGACTTCCTGGGCGTCCACACGGTCCTGCCCTCCATCGTGAACATCGCGGTGTGGAGCAATCTCGGCTACAACACCATCATCTTCTACGCCGCGCTCCAGGCCGTCCCGCGCGAGGTGATCGAGGCATCGGTGGTCGACGGTGCGGGGCCGGTGCGCACGGCTCTTCAGGTCAAGGCCCCGCTGGTGCGTTCGTCCGTCGTCATGGTCGCGATGTTCACGCTGATCTGGGGGCTGCAGCTGTTCACCGAGCCGATGCTGCTCGGCCAGCAGACGCCGATGATCAACTCGCGGTTCACGCCGAGCATGTACATCTACGACGCCGCCTTCAACCGCAACAACTACAGCCTGGCGGCGGCCGCCTCGGTGATCCTGCTCCTCTGCACCATCGCCCTGTCCTACGGCGTGACCCGCTGGACCAACCGGTCCGGCGAGAAGGCGGAGGCCGCCCGATGAGTACCACCTCCACCCTGCGCCCCCGGATGCTCGGCCGGACCGCCGTGAACGCCGTCGTCGGTGTGTGCGTGCTCTACACCCTGCTGCCCGTCCTGTGGCTGGTGCTCGCCGCCACCAAGAACCGCGAGGCGCTCTTCAGCAGCGATCTGCTGTCCCTCGGCGACTTCTCCCTGTTCGCCAATCTGGGTGACCTGTTCGCCATGGACGGCGGACTCTACAGCCGCTGGTACGGCAACAGCCTGCTGTACGCGGTGGTGGGCGCTGCGCTCGGTGCGCTGATCAGCGTCGCCTGCGGTTACGCCTTCGACAAGTACCGCTTCCGGCACAAGGAGAAGCTGTTCGGGCTGGTGCTGGCCGCGGTCATGGTGCCGCAGACCGTCCTCGCCCTGCCCCTGTACCTGATGGCGTCCGGCGTCGGGCTGGTCAACACCTTCTGGGCGGTCTTCATCCCCGTCCTCTTCAACCCCTTCGGGGTCTACCTCGGCCGCATCTTCAGCCAGGGCTACGTGCCCGACGAGGTGCTGGAGGCGGCCCGCATCGACGGCGCCGGCGAGCTGGCCGCGTACTTCAAGGTCGCCCTGCGCATGCTCGGGCCCGGCCTGGTGACCGTCTTCCTCTTCCAGCTCACCGCGGTCTGGAACAACTTCTTCCTGCCGATGGTGATGCTGTCCGACCAGAAGCTGTATCCGGTGAGCCTGGGGCTGTACACGTGGAACAGCTCGGCGACCGTCTCCCCCGAGTACTACCCCGTCGTCGTCATGGGCTCGCTGCTCGCGGTGCTGCCCCTGATCCTCGCGTTCATGCTGCTGCAGCGCTACTGGCGCTCGGGCCTGACCGCGGGAGCGGTGAAGTAACCACTCGTACGACACGTCGAAGGAGTTCCATGCCCGACGCCCGTCACCGGCCGCGTGCCGCGCTCGCCATGAGCCAGGACGCCGCCGCGGCCGTCTTCGGCCCGGACGAGACGGCCGCCCTCGCCGCCGTGTGCGAGCTGGCGCCGCCGCCCGTACTCGACGACCTCACCACCGACCGGGCCCGCGCGGTGCTCGCGGAGACCGAACTCCTGGTCACCGGCTGGGGCTGCCCGCCCCTCGACACCGCGGTACTGGCGGCCGCGCCCCGGCTGCGGGCCGTCGCACACTCCGCGGGCAGCGTCCGCCACCACCTCACCGATGCCTGCTGGGACCGCGGCATCGAGGTCTCCTCGGCGGCCGCGGCCAATGCGCTGCCGGTCGCCGAGTACACCGTGGCGATGACTCTCCTGGCGAACAAGCGGATCCTGGAGCGGGCCCGTGAGTACCGCGCAGCCCGCAGCCGTGACAACTGGCTGCGCACCGACCGCTCCCTGGGCAACTACCGCAGGACGGTGGGCATCTGCTCCGCCTCGCTGATCGGCCGGCGGGTGATCGAACTGCTCCGCCCGTACGACCTCCAGGTGCTGCTCTACGACCCGTACGTCACCGAGGCCGATGCCGCGGAGCTGGGCGTGCCGACCGTGGGCCTTGAGCAGCTGTTCGCCGCGAGCGATGTCGTCAGCGTGCACACGCCGCTGCTGCCCGCCACCCGCGGCATGGTCAGCCGTGCGCTGATCGGCCGGCTGCGTCCCGGCGCCACACTGATCAACACCTCGCGGGGCGCCGTCGTCGACCAGGACGCGCTCACCGACGCGGTCACCGCGGGCCGTATCCATGCGGTACTGGACGTCACCGAACCCGAGCTGTTGCCCGCCGGCCATCCGCTGTGGGACTGCGACAACGTCCTGCTGACTCCGCACCTGGCGGGCTCGCAGGGCAACGAATGGCGCCGCCTCGCCGACCTGACGGTGGGTGAGGTAGCCCGTTGGGCCGGGGGCGACGGCTTCGCCCACCCCGTACACCGTGAAAGGCTGGCGTTCCTGGCATGAACGACGTCACTGTCACCGGCACGAACGGCTTCCTGCGACTACCCGGCGCCGACCGGGGTGCGAGCCCGCACACCGGCTACACCCGGGCCCACTGGGAAGCCGCAGCCGACGGGCTGGTCCGCGCCGCCCTGCGCTGGGCGACGCCCGGCGGGGCGCTGCTGGACCTGCCGGGGCGCCCCTCCCGTTCCGGCGTCCGCTCCGACGGCCTGGAGGGGTACGCGCGCACGTTCCTCGCCGCGGCGTTCCGCGCCGCGGGGGCGGGCGGCGCGGACCCGCACGGTTTCCTCGGCCGGTACGCCGACGGGCTCGCCGCCGGTACCCGTACGCCGGGCCGCGAGGACACCGAGTCCTGGCCTCTGATCCTCGACCACCACGTCCAGGGCCAGCCGATGGTGGAGTCCGCCTCCGTCGCGCTCGGCCTGCGGCTGACCCGCCCGTGGCTGTGGGACCGGCTCGACGGCGCGGTCCAGGACCGCGCCGAGGAGTGGCTGCGCGGTGCCCTGCGGCACACCCCGGCACCGAACAACTGGTACCTGTTCGCCGTCACCGTGGCGGGCTTCCTTGAGTCGGTCGGCCGGGGCGACGCCGAGACCCGGCGGGCCATCGACCGCGGCCTGCACCTGCTGGAGACGTGGTACCGCGGCGACGGCTGGTACGCGGACGGCGACGGCCGCGCCTTCGACCACTACAACGGCTGGGCGCTGCACCTGTACCCGGTGCTCCACGCCCACCTGGCGGGCGACAAGGACCTGCTGGACCTCTACGGTCCCCGGCTGAGCGAGCACCTGGAGGGCTACTCGCTCCTCTTCGGCGGCGACGGCGCCCCGATCCACTTCGGCCGCTCGCTGACCTACCGTTTCGCCGCCACGGCCGCGGTGGGTCTCGGCGCGCTGACCGGGCACACACCCCTCGCGCCCGGCGTCTCCCGCCGGCTGCTCAGCGGTGCGCTGCGCTACTTCGTCACCCGGGGCGGGGTGGGGGCCGACGACGGGCTGCTCAGCCTGGGCTGGCACGGCCCGCACGACGCCACCCTCCAGACGTACTCCGGTCCTGGCTCCCCGTACTGGGCGTCCAAGGCGTTCGTGTCGCTCCTCGTTCCGGCCGACGATCCACTGTGGACGGCCACCGAGGAGGCTGCGCCCGTCGAGGGTGCGGACCGGGTGCTCGCGCTTCCCGCTCCCGGCCTGCTCATCCAGACCACCGGGGCCGACGGCATCGCCCGGCTGCACAATCACGGCAGCGACCACGTACGCCCGCACGAGGGCGACACCGCCGCCGTGCACGACGTGCTGTACGGGCGTTTCGCCTACTCGACCAGTACCGGACCGACGCCCTCCGGGAACGTGCCCGACAACCACCTCTCGGTCGAGGTCGCCGGGCAGGCGTCGCTGCGCTGCCGGATCCACCCGCTGGGCGCCGGCGGCGGCGACGGGTGGGGCTGGGCGGCGTCCTGGCACCGCCCGGTGTTCGCCGCCGGCCCGCCGATGGTGCCGGGGCTGACGGTGCGGAGCGTGACGGTGGCCCGCGGGCGGTACGAACTGCGGGTGCACCGGGTCGCGGGGGTGCCGTACGGCGGCCGGATACGGCTGACGGGCTGGGCGACGGGCCCGGAGCGGGCATCGGAGCCGGTTTCGCAACTCGTCGGTGTGCACGGCTGGGCGGAGCGGGACGAGGTACGCGCCCCGCAGGGCACGGCCTGCACCCGCTGGGCGGTGGTCCCTCGGCTCAGCACGGCTCCCGTCGAGGAGGCCGACGCGACGGTGGTGGTGGCCGCCCTCGCCTCGCTGACCGGTGCGGAGGAACCGCCGGAGGAGCTGACCGATGTCGTCTCCGTGGCGGCGGCGGACGCCGGTGCCGAGGAGATCCGCGTCCGGTGGGCCGACGACGGGTCGGTCACCCGGATCGCCTTCGCACCGCTGACCGTCGAGCACGGCCGCTGACGGATCGCGACCGCCGGGGAGTACTGCCGGTGAACGACGTTGGCCCCCGCCGGACGAGGCGGGGGCCGGCCGGTCCGGCGGGGCAGGCAGCCGCCGGTCAGGCGGTGAGCATCACGTCCGACGCCGACGCCGGCTTCGACGCGGCGGTACGGGAGAGGTGGTCGTGCGCCACCGCGAGAGCCGCCTCCGGCGTACGCGTACCGGTCGAGACGCACAGGGTGTAGGTGACGTCCTCCAGGCGCTGGGCCGTCTCGTAGGTGCCTTGCTCGGAGTGGAGGAGCTGGGCCTCCTCGTACCGGGCGATGAGATTCCGCAGTGTCTCAGGGGACGGCAGCAGCACAACAACACCTCTTCTTCACTCAGAAGCCAACAGGCATCACACGTGTACCCCCATCACATAGGAACACGCAATCCCATTTGTGACAGTTCCGACGGGCCCACATGCCACAGAAAGCAGGAACTCTGGTTCCTGCATTAAAATTCCTGCATGAGGGGCATGGATGCCGTTGCCCCGGGCAGAAGCTGAACCCTGAGGCAATGACGACGGTCCGGGAGGGATGACAGCATGACGACGTCACTGGCGGTTGAGGCCGAGGAGCAGGTGACGGGATTCGAGGGCGAGTCCCAGGCTGCCGTGGACGCCGGGCTGCCGTGGGTCGAGGACGCCGTCAAGGTGGCGCCCCAGGACGCCAGGGCGCTGTCGAAGCTGTTCTTCGAGCGCCTGACCGTGCTCGAAGAGGGGACCAGCGAGTACCAGTACGCCCGCAACACCCTGATCGAGATGAACCTGGCCCTGGTCCGCTTCGTGGCCGGGCGCTTCCGTAACCGCGCCGGGGACACCGGGCAGATGGAGGACATCGTCCAGGTCGGCACCATCGGCCTGATCAAGGCCATCGACCGGTTCGACCTCTCCCGCGGCACGGAGTTCCCCACCTTCGCCGTCCCGTACATCATGGGCGAGATCAAGCGGTTCTTCCGCGACGCCACCTGGGCCGTGCACGTCCCGCGGCGCCTGCAGGAGCTGCGGGTCGAGCTGGCCCAGGCCAAGGAACGGCTCGTCAACGCGCTGGACCGGGAGCCCACCGTCGCCGAACTCGCCGCCGAACTCGGCATCAGCGAGGAGGAGACGATCGAGGGCCTCGTCGCGAGCAACGGCTACACCGCCGGCCCGCTCGACACCCCGGACGACGGCTCCGACTCGGACGGCGAGGGCCGCAGCCTCACGGACGTGCTCGGCGAGACGGACCCCGCCCTGGAGCTGGTGGAGAACATCCACGCGCTGGGCGGCCTGCTGCACGAACTCGACGAACGGGACCGCCGGATCCTGCACATGCGGTTCGGCCAGGAGATGACCCAGACCCAGATCGCGGGCGAACTGGGCATCTCCCAGATGCACGTCTCCCGGCTCCTGACCCGCATCCTGACCCGGCTGCGCCGCGGCCTGCTCGCCCACACCTGAGAAGCCACTCCCCGAAACGGCCGACGCGACCGCCGAGTGGGCGGAGCCGGCGGTGCCGCTCCCGCCGGGCCGTACCACCGCGGTGCCGGCCGCCTCGTCCCCCGTGCGAGGCGGCCGGCACCGCGGCTGTGTCACACGTCCCTGCGCAGCAGTGACACCAGGCCGCCCGCCACGACGGCGCCCAGGCGGCCATCACCGCCAGGCCCGCCCAGGGCCCCAGCGCCCCCTCGGGCACGGTGTGCAGGATCTGCTGCCCCGCCCGCTGGTGCTGCGTGTGGTGGCAGGCGTGGCCGTGACCGCCCGCACCGTCCAGCTGCCGGCGCTGACCGCCGCGGTCGTCCCACTGGCGAACGGACCGGCCTCACCGAGCGGGAGCGGCAGGTGCGGCTGCTGGTCGCCGGTGGGCTGTCGACCCGGGGCGCTCAGTCGCCGGCGTGGTCCTGGATGACGTCACAGGTGTGCTGGAACTCCTCCATCAGGCGGGTGGCTTCGATGACGAGCACGCCGTACGGGCGTGCCGGGTCGGTGAGGGGCAGGTTCTGCCGTTCGGCCTCGTCGGCCACCTGCTCACGGCGCCGCTGGGCCTCGTCCGCCCATTCGCGCAGCTGTCGTGCCTGGTCCGCCAGGGACTCCTCGGTCAGCTCCTCGAGCACTCCGGCGAGGGCGGCGACGGACTCCAGGAAGCGGGCGTAGCAGGCGAGGAAGGGGCGGTGGTCCGCGCCGTTCTCGTCCTCGCGGTCCGCTCGCCAGCGGTCGAGACTGCGGGTCAGTGAGGCCATCTGGTGCAGGGTCCGCTCCAGCGCCTCCATCACCGAGGCGTACCCGTCGAAAGCGGTGGGCACCCGGCCGCGCCGCAGCAGCCGTCTCGGGTTGTAGTACAGGCTCTCCTTGGCGGTCTGGAGCCCCGACCTGGCCTGTGTGATGAGCCCTTCGGTCTGTGCCGCTCGCGCCCGCCACTGTTCGGTACGTTCCCGGTCCAGGTCGCCGTCGCGCAGCGCCGGGTAGACGTCGCTGACCAGGTCGGACAGGGCGTGGGCGAGGGTACGGATGCCGTACTCGGCGCTGCGGTACCGCATCGGCGGGAAGACGGTGAGGTTCACCAGGAAGCCGACGCCGCAGCCGATGAGCACGAGCAGGACGATCTGCCCGAGCTGGGTGATCTTCTCGGTATCGGTCGTGGCGGTCGAGTAGGTGGAGAAGGCGAAGAAGGCCGCGGTGGCGACCTGGGAGCCCTGTGCGCCCAGCGCCGGCCAGCGGCCGATGGTGAGCGCGATGGCGGCGACCAGTGCGAAGGTCAGCACGTCGGGGCCGGCCAGGAAGCCGAGCGCGGCCTGGACGGCCACACCGGCCGCGACGGCGCCCACGTACCGCAGGGACTGCACGAGCGACTGGTAGATCGTGACCTGCATGATCAGCACGGCGGAGAAGGGCGCGAAGGCCGGCGACCGGGCCTGGAGCAGGTTGTAGGAGATCACCCAGGAGACCGTGGCGGCCAGTGTGCTCTTGGCGATGAGCAGCGCCGTGTGCCGCTCGTGCCCCGCCGAGCCGAAGGCCCTCCCCCACCACTGGCGGATGCGTGCCGTCCGGCCCAGCTCGGCCGGCTGTCTCTGCGGCGCCGCCCGCTCACCGGCCCGCGCCGTGCTCCCGTCGCTGCTGCGCTCCGTGTTCTTCAGCGTTCCGCTCCCTCCAGGTCCACCGGTCCCGCCAGGGCGCCGGCCAGGTCCAGTGGTCTTCAGTGGTTCATTGCCCCCCGGTACCCGACAGCCCCGCCAGCACCCCTGGCAACTGCGCCATGTGGCCTACCTGACATGCGGCAACGGTGCCCTGCGCTCCCGATAGCATGGGCGCACAAGGGAACGATCCGTCGGGTTCACCGCGTGGTGGGGGCAGGGCTTGAGTTCCTTGAGTCAGCGATGACGGGGCAGCGCGCGGGCCGGGAAGCACCGGCGCACGGCACGGAGCGGCGGGCCACCGGACCGCTGCACTGGCACACCTGTGACGTCGACCGGGCCCGGGCCCTGATCGCCGAGGTGATGCACTATCCCGTGACGCTGAAGCCCCTGGCCGGAGCGGCCCGGTTCGCGATGGACATGCGGGGGACACAGCTGGGGCCGATCAACACCAACGTCGTGGCGTACGGCCCCCACACCCTCATCGAGACCGGCGGTCTCGGCGCGTACCACATCAACTTCGTCAGCACCGGCGGGCTGGTGCAGACCCGCCGCGGTGAGAGGTACGCGTACACGGCCACGCGCGGGCAGGTGCCCGTCACCGAACCGACGGGCATGGCCACCGCGGAGTTGGTCGACAGCGCCGAGGTGCTGTCCCTGGGCTTCGAACGGCAGGCGGTCGAGGGCGCTTTGGCGGATTATCTCGACCACTCGGTGCGGCCGCTGCGCTTCGCCGGCGGCTTCGACCCGACGGCCGGCAGGGGCCGGACACTGACCGGGCTGGCGCGGATCCTGGAGCGTGAGGTGCTGTCGCCGACGGGCCTGCTGGAGCAGCCGGCCGCCGCCGCGCCGCTGGCCGAGACCCTCCTCGCGACGATGCTGCACGCCACCCCGCACCAGTACTTGGAGGAGCTGCTCAGCCCGGCGGCCCGCACCTGCCCGCGTCCGGTCAGGACGGCGATCGAGGCCATGCAGGCCGATCCCGCGCACCCCTTCACCGTGCGCGAACTGGCCAGGATCGCCGGTGTCGCTCCGCGGTCCCTGCAGGCCGGGTTCCGGCAGCACATGGAGACCACGCCGATGACGTATCTCCGCCGGCTGCGCCTGGAACGCGCGCACCGCGACCTGACCCGCCTGGGACCCGCCGTCACGGTCACCGAGGTAGCGGTCCGCTGGGGCTTCTCCCACCTGGGCCGCTTCGCCTCGGCCTACCGGGCCAGGTACGGGACGCTGCCGTCGCAGGAACGCCGGGGCTGAGCGAGAGGCCCGGCCGGGACGACCGGGCCTCTCAGCGGTCATGTGGCCCGCCGGACGGCCGCTAGGGGCGGACGTACGGCCAGGTCATGATCTCCATGTTGTGGCCGTCCGGGTCGTCGAAGTATGCGCCGCGACCGCCGAAGAGGCTGTTCGTCCGGCCGGGTTCGGTGTGCCCGGGATCGGCGTAGTAGGTCACCCCGGCCGCCTCCAGTCGCGCGATCATGGCGTCGAACCGCGCGTCGGGGACGAGGAACGCGTAGTGCTGCGACTGGATCGGCTCGTCCCGCTTCTCGTAGTAGTCGAGCGTCACGCCGTTCCCGAGGTCGACGGGCAGGAACGGGCCGAACGGGGCGCCGACTTCCAACTCCAGTACCGCGGCGAGGAATTCAGCCGACCGGTGCCGGTCGGTGGCGTGGATGACGGTGTGGTTCAGCTGGACGGCGGCCGTCGCCGCCTCGGGTGCGTGTGAGTACTGCTGGTCGTACGGCATGGGTGTGAGGTGTCTCCGGTCTCCGGGGCCGTCGGAATGCGGCGCCACGGGCGGGCGCCGGGAGCAAAGACTCGGAAGACAGGCGGGCCCCTGGCCCGCCTCGCGCTCACGCCGAGGCCGGGACCCTCTCTCGTGCGTGGCACATGGCCGACCCGGCAGTCACCCGGCCGACTCTAACCCCGGGCGCGGCCGGGAGCAACGTCGTTCACACACCTGAATTGGCCGTCCATGTTCGGTAATTGCCGGTTTTGCTGGGTGATGGACATCTACTGTGAATGTGCGGTGGCTCATGAGGTGTATACGGCCTCATCCGTCGCACTCATCCGTTGGGGGACGCCTGCCAGGCGTCGAGACGAGAGCGGTGATGCATGGTAAGTACAAGCAGACGAATACCACGGGCGAGACGCGGCATCGCGTACGCGGCGGCGGCAGGGCTGGTGTCACCCCTGCTGGTGGTCGGGGTGCAGTCGGCGCCCGCGGCCGCCGCCTCCGGCTCCTGGTGCGGCGGCCTCCAAGGGCCGTACCAGAAGCAGGCCGAGCGGTTCCTCGGCCGCAAGGCCGACGGCAGACAGTCGGTCGGAGACTGCCGCGCGATCCGGGATTTCCAGCGTGCACACGGCATCCACCCGCAGTACGGGTACGCCGGCCCGGTCACCTGGAACGTGATGAAGCTGGTGAAGCAGCAGAAGGCGGCGGGCAAGAACCCCAACCGGGCCGGCAAGTGCCCGGTGAACAAGGGACGCATCGCGTGCGTGGACCTGACCCGGCAGATCAGCTGGATCCAGGACGGCCGCAAGCTCGTCAAGGGTCCCGTGCCGGTGCGTACGGGGCGGAACAAGTTCGAGACCCGCACCGGTCTGCACCGCGTCTACTGGCGCCACAAGGACCATGTCTCCTCGCTGTACGACGTGCCGATGCCGTACAGCCAGTTCTTCGACGGCGGCGAGGCCTTCCACTCCATCGACGGCAGTGTGTGGTCGGCGCCGGGCTCGCACGGCTGCGTCAACATGCGGCCGGCGGACGCCAGGAGCTACTGGAAGCTGCTGAGGAACGGCGACGAGGTCTACGTGTACGGGCGCAAGGCCGGGACGTGACCGTACCGGCTCAGCCGTGATCCGTGGGCCGTCCTGATGTGGTGGGGGCGGCCCACGAACATGCCGCGGGACACCACCACAGCCCGCCGCGTACCGCAAGGGCACCCGCCGCTACCCCTCCGTCTGCCCCTTCATCTGCCCCGGAGTCCCTGGTCGGCCGGTCGGACGGGCGGGACGATCGAGGGGTTCGCACTCTGCACGTCCCTCACCACCGGAGGCACCTTGCGCTCTCTCGGAAGAAGTCCCGAGCGGCAGGAGGAGCAAGGCGTCCGCCGGCAGCGGCCCGCCGTCCCCACGGCGGCCCGGCACGCACCGCTCTCCCCCGCTTCGTTGCTGTCGTTGCAGCGCTCGGCCGGCAACACCGCTGTCGCACAGCTCGTCAGGGAAGGCGACCAGGCGGGCCCCGCCGTCACCGTGCAGCGAGCGGTCAAGGTGACCCCCGACGGCTACGCGCGGGCACACGGCCACGGCTCCGCGGCCGAGCTGACCCCGGACCAGCTCAAGGAGTACCTGCGGACGGCCGTGTGGGACGACTACCAGATGGCCGTCGGTTACGCGGACGACGGCGGTACCGCGCTCAAGGCCGCGGCCAAGCGCGCCCTGCGGGGGAACACCGTCGACCAGGCCCGCATCGACGCGCTCACGGAGCTCATCGGTCTGATCGACGCCGCTCTGGCGTCGGCTCCGGCCCACAAGGACACCCGCTACCACGTCGATCCCAAAGGCGGCTACCAGCACACCGACCTCACCACGCCGCGCGTCGCCTGGGCGAGCGACACCGACATGTGGGACAAGGTCGGCCCGGGGCTGGGCGAAGTGGCCCCCGACGCACCGGTCACCACCGGCCGCAGCGGCAGCGAACCGCTCAAGCAGCTGACCTGGGACCAGGCGAAGCGGCTGCTGCCGCGGCCGCTCCTCAACCTCCTCTTCGACGTCCGCCTCCAGCTGGAGAGCGGCACGGTGATCGACGAACGGACGCGACGGCAGCAGGGGTACGACGACGAGAACAACACCCGTATCACCCCGGACACCACCCCCAACGAGCCCGGTACGCTGCGCAGCTGGCATCAGGACGATCTCGGCCGGCTGCCCGGCACCCAGGTGCCGCACGGCAATGACGCGGCCGCGTTCGCCGACCAGGTGCCCGCGCACGGCCGTCCGCTGCACGACCACTACGCCGCACACTCCGGCGCCGGGACCGGATCGGCGATCCAGCAGGGCGCCAACTTCCCGCGGGGGTTCGCCGAGTACACCGGTACCGGCTCCAACAGCGAGCACAACACCAAGGTCGTCCTCGACTACATCAACAAGCGTGTCTACCTGACCCTGACGCACTATCAGTTCTGGGGTGCGGCGGCGGTGGGCGGCCGTACGTATTTCCTGCCGTCCGGTACGCAGGCGCGCGGACAGGTGGAGGCGGGCCTGCTCGAGGAGTGCAGGCGCCAGCGCTTCCCCGGCAGGACTTCCGACATCACGGTCATGAACCCCTGGCTGGAGATCCTCATGCCGTAGTCACCGCTTCGGGGAGCTCGGGCTCGTCCAGGGTGCGCAGCAGGAGCCAGCCGAGTGCGGGCAGCGCGATCAGCGGTGCGAGGGCCGTCTGCAGGGAGGTGGCGTCGGCGAGGGCGCCGATGAGCGGGCTGGCGACGCCGCCGATGCTCACGGTCAGCCCCAGGGTGACGCCGCTGGCGGTGCCGACGCGCCGGGGCAGGTAGTCCTGGCCGAGGGTGATGTGCAGGGAGAACGGCACGTACAGGCCGGCCGAGGCGAGCGCGACACACACGTAGAGCAGCGGTCCGGGGACGAGGACCACACCGGCCACCGCCAGCACGGTCAGCGCGTAGGACCACTGGACGACCGGGATGCGGCCGTAGCGGGTGGCGAGCCTCCCGCCCGTCACGGTGCCGACGGCACCGCCGAGGTAGAGGACGAACAACGCGGCGGTTCCCGCGACTTCGCCGCCGCCCGCGCGCTGCGGCACGTACAGCGAGAGGAATGCGCTGAGGCCCACGAAGACGATCGAGCGGCACACGATGGCGCCCGACAGCTTCGCGAAGGAGGCCCAGTCGTCCCGGGCGGGAGCCGGCTCCGGGCTCGGGCGCCCGGCCGCTGACGTCGCCGCGTCGGGCGCGGGCTCCGTCCCGGCGGGGGCCGTCATCCCCCGCAGCGCGGCCACGCACAGCGCCGCGCCGGCGAGGGCGGGGACGACGAGGAGCGGGGAGGCGCGCAGGCCGCCGGTGGCGATGACGGCGGAGACCATCAGGGGCGCGGTGGCGAAGCCGAGGTTGCCGCCGAGGGAGAACCAGCCCATCGCGGTGTGGCTGCCGCGGCCCGCGGCGTTCCGTGCCACGCGCGCGGCCTCCGGATGGTAGGCGGCGACGCCGATCCCGGACACCGCGACGGCCGCCAGGGTCAGCGCGTACGCGTCGAAGACCCCGGCGAGGGCGACTCCGGCGCCGCCCACCAGGGTGCTGACCGGCAGCAGCCACGGCAGGGGCCACTTGTCGGTGAGCGCTCCGAACAGCGGCTGCACCACCGAGGACAGTACGGAGGCGGCGAGGACGAGACCGGAGGCGGCGGCGTAGGTGAAGGCGCGTTCCGAGACGAAGAACGGCACCAGGGCTGCCACCGCGCCCTGGTAGACGTCCACGCAGGCATGTCCGAACGACAGCAGGGTGATGGGCTTCGGACGGCGGCCGGCGCGCCGCCACGTACGGGGTTCCGCGCGCCGTGCGGTGGAGGAGAGTTGGTTCGTCGACACCTCGTCATCGTCGCCCCGGGGCGCTCTGGCGCGCTTCCGATAAAGTGCCAAGGTATGCCGGACATCCGCCACACGCCCGACGCTCCCACCTGCATCAGGGTGCTGGCTCCTGGAGACAGCATCGACGCGCACCGGCATGACGAGCACCAGATCGTCTACGCGGGTTCCGGCGTGCTGTCCGTCACCACGGACGCCGGGACCTGGTTCGCGCCCGGTACGCAGGCCATCTGGGTGCCCGCCGGCTGCGTCCACGCCCACCGGGCCCACGGCCACCTCGCGCTGCACCTGCTCGGCCTGGCGCCCGACACCAATCCGCTCGGGCTCGACGCCCCTACCGTCCTCGCCGTCGGTCCCCTGCTGCGGGAGCTGCTCCTCGCCTACACCCGAGGCCCGCACGACGGCTCGCCCGAGCGGCAGCGGCTGCGCGCGGTCCTCCTCGACCAGCTGTGCGCCTCACCCCAGCAGCCGCTCCAGCTGCCCGCTCCCACCGATGCCCGCCTCGCCGCCGTCTGCGACCTGCTGTACGACAACCCGGCCGATCCGCGCACCCTGGCCGCCCTGGGCAGCGCGGTGGGCGCCGGTGGCCGCACGCTCAGCCGCCTCTTCCAGCGTGAACTGGGCATGACGTTCCCGCAGTGGCGCACCCGGCTGCGGCTGTACCACGCCCTGCGCATGCTGGCCGACGGCATGCCGGTGACCTCGGTCGCGCACCACTGCGGCTGGTCCTCCACCAGCGCCTTCATCGACGTCTTCCGCCGCGCTTTCGGCTGCACGCCCGGCACCCACGGCCGGCGCTCCTGACGCGTCGGCGGTCCTGATGCACCGGCGGCCGGGTCAGTAGTCGGCGAAGTCCCCGATCAGGGCCTCGGCCTGCTCGATCTCACTGCTGAGGGGATGGTCCTCAGCGACGTACGGGAGCCGTTCGGCGGCCGCCGCGAAGGCGCGGGCCACGGGTGCGGACGGCAGGGCGGGACCGGAGAGCCGCAGCGCCCGTACCGCGCCTATCAGTTCGCAGGCCAGGACCGCGCGGTAGGCGGCGACGGCCGATGTGGTGCTGCGCGCCGCCTGGGTGGAGAAGCTGGCGTGGTCCTCCAGGCCGCGCGAGATCACCGCGGTGCCGAGGGTGACCGGGGCTGCCGCGTGCCGGAGCTGGCCGAGCGCGTCGTGTGCGACGTACTCCAGGATCATGATGCCGGAGCTGCCGGCGGGGCCTGCGGCGAGGAACGGTGGCAGGCCGGTGAGGTCGGGCTCGACCAGGTCGCTCAGGCGCGCTGCGGACAGTTCGGCGGCGTGGTGCAGCGCGGCGCGCAGGCCGTCCAGCGCGAGGGCGAGGTAGGCCGTGGAGAACTGGCCGTGGTGGTGGACCTGTTCGCCGCCGATGTCGATCAGCGGGTTCTCGGCGGCGGCGTTGATGTCGATGTCCAGTACGCGTTCCAGCGCGTCGGCCGCGTCCAGTGCCGGGCCGTGCACCTGCGGGAAGGCGCGCAGTCCGAAGGGGTCCTGCAGGCGCCGTCCGGCGGGCGCGTCGGTGTCCAGGCCGAGGATGCGGCGCATCTCGGCGGCGCAGTACAGCGATCCCTTGTGCGGGCGTGCGGCGTGCACGACCTCGGAGAACGCCTCCGGCGAGCCGCCCAGCGCAGCGTAGGAGAGCGCCGTGATCACATGGCTCGCGCGCAGCAGCCGGCTCAGGTCGTGCCAGGCCAGGACCGATTCCGCGAGCGTGACGGCGTTGCTGGAGATGAACGCGAGGGCGTCGCCCGGGCTGACCGGCACCGGCTCCAGCGATCCCCGTGCCCAGGGCCGCTCCCCGGCGAGGGTCAGCGCGATCTCGGCGAGGGCGGTGAGGTCGCCGGTACCGATGGCGCCGCGGGTGTGCACCGAGGGCAACGCGTCCTCGGCCAGCGCGGTCTCGAGGGCGCTGAGCAGCCGGGGATGTACGCCACTGCCCGCGGCGGCCAGCTGGTTGAGGCGTACGAGCAGTCCGGCGCGTACCACGTCGTCCGGCAACCGGTCCCCGCTGCCGCCCGCGTGACTGCGCAACAGCCGCAGCCCGTGCTGGTCGGCGGCGTCCGGGGTGACGACGGCGTGCCGGTTGGCGCCGACGCCGGTGGTGCGCCCGTACACGGCCCGCTTGGCCCCGCTGTCCCGGGCGATCTCGTACGCCCGCCCGGCCCGCTTGAGCGCTTCACCGTCCAGATGCACGAGGACGCGGCGCCGTGCGGCACGGACGACGTCGACACAGGTCAAGCCGGTGCCACTGACGCGGAGGCAGGTCTGCGGCGTGGTGGCGGAGGGCACGGGAAAGGAAGGGCGGTCCGGCATACAGCTCCCTTGGCAAGGCCTTGTTCATCTCGCAGGGCACACGGAACTCTCCCTTCGCAATCTTGGCAAGAGCACTTCACGCGACCCACCACCCGCTTCGGGCAGCGGCGGCTCTCGTCGGCCCGCATTTCCGCTCGACCCGAGCCCTGCGGCTGAGCCACGCCAGGACGTGCGATCTCAGGCGTCCTCGGGTGCGTCGGGCAGCAGGTGGGCGAGGTGGCGTCGGAGGATGTTCAGCGCCGCGGCAGGGGTGTGGTGGCCCGCCAGGACGTGGACCGTGAGACCGTCCGCCAGCGCCAGGAGGGTGTCCGCTTCGCCGTCGGGGTCGAAGGACCGGGGCACTTCCCCGGTGTCCTGCCCGTAGCGGATCAGCCAGGTGATGAGGTCGTGCAGTTTCGCGTAGGTGTCGTGCAGGACGGCGGCCACCTTGTCGCCGGCTGAGGCACGCGTGGCGAAGGCCAGCCAGACGTGTGCCAATGTCTTGGACTCCTCGTCCAGCAGGGCGAGTTCGGTCAGGGTGTGGGCCAGCAGAGTGGCTGCGGCCTCGGGGCTGGCGGCCGCGGCGATGCGCTGCTCGGCGCGGCCGCTGACGTGCTGGGAGATGTGCTCCAGTGCGGAGAGCAGCATGTCTTCCTTCGTGCGGAAGCACCGCTGGACGGCGCCCATCGACACGTTCGCCTCGGTGGCGACGTCTCGGAGGCTGACGGCTTCCAGCCCGGACCGCGCGATGAGAGTGCAGACCGCTTCGGCGATCTGCCGACGCCGGTCCTCGTAGTCGACCTGCCTGGGCACGTCCGCCCCTTCCCTCGTTCCGATGCACTTGCATCATAACGGGTTCCCCGGCACGATGTGATGCGAGCGCATCGGAACGGAACGGTGCGACGAACGGGAGGGGAAGCCGTCATGGCAATGCAGGTCAAGGAGTCCGGGAAGCGCTCAGGGCAGGGGCTGTTGTGGCTGTTCGGCGCGATCCTCGCCGTCCAGGGATTCGGCTCCGCCGTCACGGAAGCCGCCTGGAACACCAGCTTCGGCGTCGCGGGCCTCCTGCGGGCAGCCCATGTACCGGCGTGGGGCAACCTCCTGGTCGGCTTCGCGGGCGCCGCCTTGCTGGTGGCAGCGGCGTACCGGCACCGGGCGAGGAAGCGGGCGGACTCGTGAAGTCGGGCCCCTCGGTGAAGGGGAAGGCCGAGCCGAACCCTCAGTGAAGGGACCGGGCGACGCGGAAGCCCACGTCGTCGACCCGGAAGTCCGGGTGGCTGCGGCGCCTGGCGGAGGCCCGGCAGCTCCAGTGCTCGTCGAACCAGCCGCCGCCCCGCAGCACCCGGTAGGCGCCGTAGACCTCGGCGTCGTAGACGTCCCAGCACCAGTTCCAGACGTTGCCGAGCATGTCGTGCAGGCCCCATGCGTTGGGGCGCTTGCCGCCCACCTCGTGGAGGCGCTCGTCCGAGTTGCCGCGGTACCAGGCGATCTCGTCGAGCGGCCCGTAGCGCGGCCCCGTCGTACCGGCCCGGCAGGCGTGTTCCCACTCGGCTTCGGTCGGCAGCCGGTAGCCGTCGGCAGAGGTGCGCCACTCGACGTGCAGGCCTTTGACGTCGGCACGGAGGCGGTAGGCCGGTACGAGTCCGTCGCGTTCGGACAGGGCGTTGCAGAAGCGGACCGCGTCCCACCAGGAGACACCCTCGACGGGCAGCCGGTCTCCCTGGGCGGTGCTCGGCCGCCGCCCGGTGACCTCCGCGTACAGCGCCTGCGTGACGGGGAACGCCGCGAGCCGGTAAGGACCCAGCTCGACCGACCAACTGCGCCGCGTCCGGCGGTCCGACAGCGTCACCTCTCCCGGCGGGACACCGATCATCCCGGTCCCCGTGCACTCCCCCACGAGCAGCCTTCCCGCCGCGTCCCCACCCGACGGTGGAGTACCTTCTTCTCGCGCGCCGGCGTTCCCACCGGCTCCGCCCCATGATCTTCTGACTCTACAGCCAACGGGATGTCTCCGGCGAAGAAGCAGCCGGTGACTCCGCGTCAGCCCGGCGGCGCCCGTGGCCTCGCCGGCGCCGCCGCGCAGGCCGCACCGCGGCAGGCCGCCTGCCCTCGGACCGGACGGGGCTGCCCTCCGCGGCCGGTTCGACGATCTGTGAGCCGGTGCACCGCGGGGCGCGCTGCCGGATGCGGGAGGGAGCTCAGGCCGCCTGGGGTTCGGCATCCCGGGCGAGTTCGGGGCGGCCGAACAGCGGGGCGTAGCCGGAGGGGAGATGGGTCAGGATGCGGGTGAGGAGGTCACGGCCCGCCAGGGCGGCCACCGTGGTCAGGACGGCACCGGAGTCCCAACGGGTGGTGGCGGGGCTGCCGCCGGTACGCGCGGCGAGATCCTTGACGAAGCCCCAGCCGGTGAGCGGTTCGGGGTGCGGGATCTGGGCCGTGAAGGTGAGGGCCGCCTCCAGGGGCAGGCAGGCGGCCAATGCGACGCGTTCGTCGCCGGTCAACTGCCGCCCCAGGGCCGCGAGTACCGCCTGGACGGCTTCCTCCGCCCTCTCCCGGGTCGGGTAGGCGCCTTCGTACCGGACCTTCTCCAACATCTGACGGTACGTCATCACTGCTTGCCGCTGGGCCGGGACAGACTGGGGGTGCATCGCTGTGACAGTCGCCTTTCTCGTGATTCTCGTCCGTCGTGACGGTGTTGCCGGCCTGAGGAAGGGAGCGTCGGGCCATCACCGGCCGGATGGCCCGGGTCCGGCGGCCCGGCTCAGCCGGAGAGCTGCTTGTCCTGGGGCGTTGCCCCGCGGATGGCGACCTTGCGGGGCTTGGCGCGCTCCGCGACCGGGATGCGCAGGGTCAGCACCCCCGCCTCGTAGTCGGCCGTGATGTGCTCGGTGTCGAGGGTGTCGGCGAGCGCCAGCCGGCGGGAGAAGACGCCCAACGGCCGCTCGGACAGGTCCATCTGGATCCGCTCGCCGTCCGCCGTCGGCCGCCGCTCGGCCTTGACGGTCAGCATGTTCCGGTCGACATCGATGTCGATCGCGTCCGGCGTCACGCCGGGGAGGTCGAACGCCACGACGTAGGTGTCGCCCTCGCGGTAGGCGTCCATCGGCATCGGGGCCGGACGGGACCAGGTGCCGGAGCCCATCAGATGCTGGGCGAGCCGGTCGAACTCACGGAAGGGGTCAGTGCGCATCAACATTGCGGAAACACCTCCAGAAGGCTCAGGCAGTCTGTGCCAATGCGCTTCACGTGCATCCGTTGTAGCATGTCATCGAAACGATGACAAACGAGATGTCATCCAAACGATGACGCACGATGGCGCGGTCAGTGACATGATTCCGACGACGGTCCAGCCGACAGCTGACGATGGCGCCGCCGAGGAGAGCGAGAGAACGATGCCTTCCGCCGACCACACCGCCCCGGCCCCCACTCACACGAGCCCGGCCTCTTTCCTCGCCGCCGCCGCGGCGCTGGATGCCATCAAGGACGCCGTGCACACCGCCCGGCACAGCGACGCCGAACCGCCACCCTCCCCTGACGAGGGCCCTGACCAGGCCCTGGCCGCTCTACTGCTGCTGCGTCAGGTGCGCGAGGAGCTCGCCGGCTGGGAGACCGGCCTGATCGAAACGGCCCGCCAGGCAGGCGCAAGCTGGGCCGACCTCGCCCAGCCGCTCGGCGTCGCCAGCCGCCAGGCCGCCGAACGCCGCTATCTGCGCCAGCGCCCCGGCCCCGCCGGCACCACCGGCGAGCAGCGGGTCCAGGCCACTCGCGACCGCCGCGCGGCCGACCGCAGCGTCACCGTCTGGGCCCGGGGCAACGCCGCCGACCTCCGGCGCCTGGCCGGCCAGGTCGCCGCGCTCACGGACCTCCCCGCCGCTCCCCTCGCGCGCCTCGACCGCGCCCTCGCCGACGACGAACCGGCCGAGCTGCTCGCCCCGCTCACCGCCACCCGCCCCCACCTCCAGCGGCGCCACCCGGAGCTCGCCGCCCGCATCGACGCCCTGACCTCCCGGACGGACGAGCTGCGCGACCACAGCAACAACCGGCGCCGTACGACCTGAAGCCGCCGTTTCGCGGACTCGGCGGGTGGGCGTTACTTCGTGGGTTCGGCGGTGAGGCGGGCGAGGAGCGTGCGCGCCAGGCCGCGGGCATAGGCGGCGTCCAGGAGGCCGGGGCGGAAGAGGATGCGGTACATCATCGGCGCCACCAGGTGGTCGAGGACCGTCTCCACGTCGGGCGCCCGCTCGCCCCGCTCGGCGGCGCGGCCGAGGAGCACGGCGACCTGCTCGGCGGCGTACGCCGAACACTGTCCCGCGTTACCGCCCTCCCGGTCCCCGGCGAGCGCGTCCTGGATGTACGCGCGCCCGGCCGCCGAGGACATCTCCTCCAGCCACTCCACCGCCCAGGTCTCCAGGTCCTCGGCGAGGCTGCCGCGGTCGGCGGGCGGCCCCTCCGGGCGCAGCCGCTCCACCGCGACGTCGGACAGCAGCACCTGGAGGTCGCCCCAACGCCGGTAGATCGTCGAGGGAGTGACCTCGGCACGCGACGCGATCAGCGGCACGGTGAGGGCTTCGCGCCCTTCCTCCGCCTCCAGTTCGCGTACGGCCCGGTGCACCGATTCCTGTACGCGTGCACTGCGCCCGCCCGGGCGGGTCCTCGGCTGCTTCGCTCCCATTCCCTTACCTTAACGCTGATTATTTGCTTCTAGGTTCGGGAGGCAGGCAGGGGCAGGGCCGAAGGGGTCGAAGCGGAGACGGTGGCGGCGGCGGTCGGCTGGTGCACCTCGGCCAGTGGGGCGGGGCCGAAGGCCTGCTCGTACGCGTCCGCCGCGGCCAGGAGTGCCGTCTCGCCGTACGCCCGCCCGATCAGCTGCATGCCGATCGGCAGCCCGTCCCGGTCGAACCCCACCGGCAGCGACAGTGCGGGCAGCCCGGTGATGTTCGCAGGCGCGCAGAACCGTACGTACGCGTCGGCCACCGTCTCCGCCGTCCCGTCCGCCCAGGTGAATGTCGCCTGACCGGCCGTCGCGGCGGTGGCCGGTACGGTCGGTGCCGCGATCAGGTCCACCTTGTCCAGCAGCCTGCCCCACTCCTGCCGCATCAGCGTGCGGGCCCGCTGCGCACGCAGATGGTCGACGGCGGGCAGCAGCGCCCCCGCCTCCAGCAGCACCCGCACGTCGGCCCCGTACAGTTCGGGCGTACGGCTGAGCTGCTCGGCGTGGTACGCGGTCGCCTCGGGCACCATCAGTCCCCAGTGGGCGGCCTGGACGTACCGGTGCAGTGGGATCTCCACGTCGACCAGGCGGGCCCCGAGGGCGGCCATGCGGTCCAGGGCGGCCCGGACGGCGGCCTCCACCTGGGAGTCCACCCGGTCGAAGAAGTAGTCGACGGGGACGCCCACCCGGACACCGCGCAGGTCCGGCCCGCCGTCGTCGGCGCCACTCACACCCGTGCCACCGGCGCCGTGCGTTCCGCACCCGTCCCCTGAGGTGTCGGCACGGCGCTCGGCGATGGCGTCCAGCACCAGCCCGGCGTCGCGCACCGTGCGGGTGATCGGGCCGACGTGGTCGAGCGACCAGGACAGCGCGGTCACGCCCTCCCGGGGCACCAGGCCGTACGTCGGCTTCAGACCGACCGTTCCCGTCAGCGCCGCGGGCACCCGGATCGAGCCGCCCGTGTCCGTGCCCAGCGCGAACGTCGCCGCCCCGGCGGCCACCGCGGCGGCCGACCCGCCGCTGGAGCCGCCCGGCACCCGGTCCGGCGCCCAGGGGTTGCGGGTCTGCGGTGTCGTCAGCCCGAAGGCGAACTCGTGGGTGTGCGCCTTGCCCAGCAGCACCGCGCCCGCCTGCCTCAGCCGCGCGGTGACGGCGGCGTCCCGGTCCGGCACCCGGCCGGCGCGTACGGCCGAACCGGAGGCGGTCACCACGCCCGCGGTGTCGATCAGGTCCTTGAGCGCCATGGGTATGCCGTGCAGCGGACCGCGGCGCCGCCCGGCGGCGATCTCCCGTTCCGCGGCGGCGGCCTGCTCGCGCGCCAGGTCCGCGGTGACGGCCGCATAGGCGTTCAGCTGCGGCTCGGTCGCTTCGATGCGCGCCAGGACGGAGTCGGTCAGCTCCACCGGGGACAGGTGCCCGGCGCCGATCGCGTCGGCCGCCTCGGCGAGGGAGAGCTCGTAGGGCCGCACTGCCGTCACCGCCCGTCGGGCTGGTAGGAGGCGGCGGTCGGTACGTCCGCCAGGTCGAGCTCGCGGAGGCGGCTGACCACGGCCAGGATGTGGTCGGCGGTGGCCGCGACGGCGGCGTGCCGGTCGTCGCGCAGCGGAACCCCGGCGCGCTCGGCCGCCTCGGCGGCGCTCAGCGGAGTGTGGGCAGGAAGGGACATGGCTGGTCAGCGTCCTTTACGGAAAGGGGGCGGCGCCGGATGCGGCTCGCCGGATGCTCAGAACCTAGGGCACCCACAGCCACTAATGCAATTATTTTGCTTTAGTGGCGCCCCCCGCTTACTGTTAACGCAACTTCTTCGCTTTAAGTTGCCCACCTGACCCGAGGACTCCCATGCCCGCACCCACCTGGACCGTCGGCGGCATCACCGTCCACCGCATCGAGGAAACCGAACTGCCGCCGGAAACCGGCCCTTGGCTGCTCCCCGGCGCCACCCCTGACGTGGTCGCCGCATCCCCCTGGCTGCGCCCCGACTTCGCCCGGCCCGACCACCGGCTCCGTCTCGCCAGCCACACCTTCGCCGTCCGCGCGGGCGACCGGCGCATCCTCGTCGACACCGGCATCGGCAACGGCAAGGACCGCGCCAACCCCGCCTGGCACCACCTGAACACGGACTACCTCGCCCGTCTCGAAGACGCTGGCTTCCCACCCGAGTCCGTCGACCTCGTCGTCCTCACCCATCTGCACACCGACCACGTCGGCTGGAACACCCGGTACCACGACGGGGCGTGGGTGCCCACGTTCCCGCACGCCCGGTACCTGGTGGCACACGACGAGTGGGCGTACTGGTCGGCCGCCGAACTGGACCCCGCACGGCTCCAGATGTTCCGCGACTCCGTCCATCCGGTGCGTGACCACGGCCTGCTGGACCCGGTCGCCGTCTCCGCCGCCGGCACCGGCATCGCTCCCGGCGTCACCCTCGTACCCGCCCCGGGGCACACTCCCGGCCAGATCGCCGTGCGGCTGTCCGACGCCGGGCAGTCGGCCCTGATCACCGGTGACTGCGTCCACCACCCCGTCCAGCTGAGCCGGCCCGACCTGGCCAGCTGCGTCGACATCGACCCGGTCGCGGCCGTGGCCACCCGTCGTGACCTGCTCGCCTCGCTCGCCGGCACCGACACACTCGTCCTCGGCAGCCACTTCCCACCGCCCACCGCCGGCCTCGTCCGCGCCGACGGTTCCGGCTACCGTCTCGTCCCGGTACCGGCGGCGTAGCAGGACGGACGGCGTAGCAGGACGGACGCGACGCGACGTATGTTGTGCCCCCGAGATCCGTGATCTTCCCACCACGAGGCCGCGTGGGCGCCATGATTCTGGGGCGGCACGGCAGACATTCCTTCCCACCGCCGCCCTACCGAGGAATACCGAAGAAGAGGAGCGCATCCCATGCGCATCGTGGTCAGTGAGTTCATCAGCCTGGACGGCGTCGTGCAGGCACCGGGCGGGCCGGACGAGGACACCGACGGCGGGTTCGCCCACGGCGGCTGGTCGCACCCGTTCTTCGACCCCGAGGCGATGGGCGGCGCCTTCGACGCGGCGATGACCAGGGCGGGGGCGCTGCTCTTCGGACGCCGTACGTGGCAGACGATGGCGGCGGCCTGGCCCGGCCGGAGCGGTGACCCGTTCGCCGACCGGATGAACTCCCTCCCCAAGTACGTCGTCTCCCGCACCCTCGGCGACGACGAACTGACCTGGAACAACACCACGCGCATCCCCGGCGACGAAGCCGTCGCCCGCATCCGGGAGCTGCGCGGCACCGAAGGCGGCGACCTGTGGGTGATGGGGAGCCCCACACTCGTCCGCACCCTCCTGCACGAGGACCTGGTCGACGAGCTGCTGCTCATGATCGAGCCGGTGATCCTCGGCGGCGGCAAGACGATCTTCCCCGGCGACGGTACGCAGCGCGCGTTCGAACTGGTCTCGACGGTAACCAGCGGTACGGGGGTGCACGTGTGCACCTACCGGCCCGCCCCCGCGAAGGGCTGACGGCCGCACGGTTCCGTACCGCGCACCGCCGGTCCAGCGGCGATCCGGTCCGTCCGGCCGGACCGGATTGCCCCACCCGAGTGTCCTTGCGGAAACTTCAGGCAAAGGACCGTAAACCTTCTGTCCGCATACGTCACGGCCCACCCGAACCGCCGTTGACCTGGTGTGACTCTCTCTGTCCGCCGCGAACAGCGGTACCTCGTACCCACCGCGCTCCCCTGCCACCTCTGCCCCGAGCCCAGGCCGGCCCTGCCGGAGCTCGCGGTGACGCTCCAGCCCGCGATCGGCCCCGAGCGCACTGTGTGGCTGTGCCGTTCCTGCCATGACACCCGGCCGGGCCGCGACCGGCCGGAGCTGGGCGGCGCCGACTGGTGCTGGCGTGCCCTGAACCGCGGCGCCACCGCCCTGCGCGAGGCGTTCGCCGCGGGGCGGTGGGTGCCGCTTCCGGAGGAGTACCGGTTCGCCGAGGCCCTGCACCGCTGCCGCTGGACGGAGGCGTCGGCACGGACCGCCCTGCGCGATGCCGGCCCCGCCCTCCGGGCCGGCCGGCTGGTACCGCTTTTGCAGGACGTACTCACCGTCGTACTGGCGCATGTGCCGGACGACGACGTGTCGTTGCGGGAGGTGCACCGGCTGATCGACGCGCTGGCCGCGGCGTCCTGAGGAAAGCGCCGGAGGCAGGCGCCCGAGGTAGGCGCCGGAGGGGCGGGGCCCGCTCGTCAGTTGAAGGTGTCGGGGTCCGGACCGGTGCGCAGGCCCTGGTCGAGGGCGGTGATGGCATCGATGTCCGCGTCGGTCAAGACGAAGTCGAAGACATCGAGGTTCTCGCGGATGCGGGCCGGGGTGACCGACTTGGGGATCACGACGTTGCCGATCTGCAGGTGCCAGCGCAGGACCACCTGGGCCGGGGACTTGCCGTGCCGCTCGGCGATGGCCGTGATGGCCTCGTCCTTCAGCAGCGCGCCCTGGGCGAGCGGGCTCCAGGCCTCGGTGGCGATGCCGTGCTCGGCGTGGAAGGCACGCAGCTCGCTCTGCTGGAGGCCGGGGTGGAGCTCGACCTGGTTGACCGCCGGAACGATGCCGGAGGCGTCCAGCAGGCGGCGCAGATGCGCGGGCTGGAAGTTCGACACGCCGATGGCGCGGATACGGCCGTCGGCGAGCAGCTTCTCGAACGCGCGCCAGGTGTCGAGGTAGCGGTCGCGGGCCGGGGCCGGCCAGTGGATCAGGTACAGGTCGACGTGGTCCAGGCCCAGCTTGGCCAGGGAAGCGTCGAAGGCCGCGAGCGTGGCGTCGTACCCCTGGTCCTCGTTCCACAGCTTGGTGGTGACGAAGAGGTCCTCACGGGCGATGCCGGAGGAGGCCAGCGCGCGGCCGACGCCGGCCTCGTTGCCGTAGACGGCCGCGGTGTCGATGCTGCGGTAGCCGGCCTCCAGCGCGCTGGTGACGGCGGCGGTGGTCTCGTCGTCGGGCACCTGGAAGACACCGAATCCCAGCTGCGGCATCGCCACACCGTTGTTCAGCGTCACGTTCGGGACGGACGTCATAGGGCTCATGAGGAGTGCGGTCCTTTCGCACGGTGGCCATGGCACCGTGCTCGTCGTGGCGTACGGCTTTCGTGGCGTACGGCTTTCGTGGCGTACGCGGAGGAGGTGCGTACGGTTCGCCGTGGCGTACGCGGAGGGGTGCGTACGGGGATGCGTACGTGGAGATGTGCGGGAGGTGGCAGGTCAGGGGATCAGGGTCGGTGCCACACCGCCGTCGACGCGCAGCGCCGCGCCGGTGGTGGCGGAAGCGTGCTCGGATGCCGCATACAGAGCCAGTGCGGCCACTTCCTCGGGCCGGATGAGGCGGCCCAGGAGCGAGGTGGGCCGCTCCTGCCGGATGAAGGCGGCCTCGGCTTCCGCGAAGGAGGTGCCGGGGCCGACCCGGTCGGCGATGAACTCCTCGACGCCGGGTGTCAGCGTGGGGCCGGGCAGTACCGAGTTGACGGTGACGCCGGTGCCCGCGAGCTCCTGGGCCATACCGCGTGAAATGGCGAGCTGGGCGGTCTTGGTCATGCCGTAGTGGACCATCTCGGTCGGCGTCATGACCGCCGACTCACTGGAGATGAACAGCACGCGGCCCCAGCCCCGTTCGGCCATCCGCGGTGCGTAGTGGCGGGCCAGGCGCACGCCACTGAGGACGTTGACGTCGAAGAAGCGCTGCCATTCCGCGTCGGGGATCTCGAAGACGGGGGTGGCGGAGAAGATGCCGGTGTTGTTGACCAGTACGTCGCACTCCGGGACGGCCTCGATCAGGGCGCCGGTGCCCTCGGCGGTGGACACGTCGGCGGCGACGGGCCGGACCCGGTCCGAGCCGGTCTCCTCGGCGATCTCCTGGGCCGCCCGAGCGGTACGGGTCTCGTCCCGGCCGTTGACGACGACGTCGGCGCCGGCGCGGGCGGCGGCCACGGCGATGGCGCGGCCGATGCCTGCCGTGGAGCCGGTGATGACCGCGGTACGGCCGGACAGATCGATATGCATGGAACAACCTTTCCTGTGACGTGCGCCTGGACATGCGCGTGGACGTGCGCCCGGTATCGGATGCGCGGCGTCTACATTTAACACGCGCATGCAATTATTGTCAGCGCAGGTAGAACGCTAACGCATAGAATTGTCCGCACGCACACCCCCACCGGACCGAACGGGACACGGACCTCGGAGCCGCCCCCTCGCGGGCCGAACGCGCGCACCCACAGGGCGCTGGCGGCCATCCGGGGAACATTGGCGACATCGCGACTGACGCCCAGGCCGCGACCAGTCGCGCACCGTAAGCTCGGTAGCCCGTTCCAGCATGGCGGTCGGTCGACCTACCGGACGCGACGAAACCGAAAGCAGGCGGGACCACTATGAGCAGCACAGCGCAGATCGGCGTCACGGGGCTTGCTGTCATGGGGCGCAATCTGGCCCGGAACTTCGCACGCAACGGCTACACCGTCGCCCTGCACAATCGAACCGCCGCCCGCACGCACGAACTCATCGAACAGTTCGGCGACGAGGGAGATTTCGTCGCTACGGAGAGCGCCGAGGACTTCGTAGCTTCCCTGGAAAGGCCACGACGTCTGGTCGTCATGGTGAAGGCCGGGGAGGCCACGGACGCGGTGATCGCCGAGTTCGCCCCTCTGCTGGAGTCCGGCGACATGATCATTGACGGCGGCAACGCGCACTTCGCCGACACGCGCCGTCGTGAGCGCGAGCTGCGCGAGCAGGGCATCCACTTCGTCGGCGCAGGGATCTCCGGCGGCGAGGAAGGAGCGCTCAACGGGCCCAGCATCATGCCCGGCGGCAGCCAGGAGTCGTACGACTCACTCGGGCCGATGCTGGGGAAGATCTCCGCGAAGGCCAAGGACGGAGCTCCCTGCGTCACGCACATCGGCCCTGATGGGTCCGGGCATTTTGTGAAAATGACGCATAACGGTATCGAGTACGCCGACATGCAGCTGATCGGCGAGGCGTACCAGCTGCTGCGCGAGGTCGCCGGCTACTCCCCCGCGCAGATCGCCGACATCTTCCGTACCTGGAACACCGGCCGCCTGGACTCCTACCTGATCGAGATCACCGCGGAGGTCCTCTCCCACGTCGACGCGGCGACCGGCAAACCCTTCGTGGACGTGGTGCTCGACCAGGCGGAGCAGAAGGGCACCGGCCGCTGGACCGTGCAGATCGCCCTCGACCTGGGCGTACCGGTCTCCGGCATCGCAGAGGCCGTCTTCGCCCGCTCCGTCTCCGGCCACGCCGCCCTCCGCGAAGCCTCACGCCACCTCGCCGGACCGACCGCCCGCACCCTCGGCAAGGACGAGGCGGCGGCCTTCGCCGACCAGGTCGAGCAGGCCCTGTACGCCTCGAAGGTCGTCTCCTACACCCAGGGCTTCCACCAGATCGCCGCCGGCAGCCAGGCGTACGACTGGCACATCGACCTCGGCAAGGTCGCCGCCATCTGGCGCGGCGGATGCATCATCCGGGCCGCGTTCCTCGACCGGATCACCAGCGCGTACGAGGCCCAGCCCCAGCTGCCGAGCCTCCTCTCCGACAAGAGCTTCGCCGAAGAGATCGCCGCCGCACAGGACGACTGGCGCCATGTGATCGTTACCGCCGTCCGGCAAGGCGTCCCCACCCCCGCCTTCGCCGCCACCCTCGCCTACTACGACTCCCTGCGCGCCGAACGTCTCCCCGCCGCCCTCACCCAAGGCCAGCGCGACTACTTCGGCGCACACACCTACCGCCGCACCGACCGCGACGGCGTCTTCCACACTCTCTGGGGCGACGACAGAACCGAAGTCGAAAGCTGACCGACGCTCGCAAAATACTGTCGAGTCCGTGGAGTTGGGTACGGCCGCTTCACCTACTACAAGCTCAAGCCGGAGGCCCTGGCCGGCCTGTCCGAGCAGTTCGCCGCGCTCGCCGCAGCCGCCCGTACCGCCGCCGAGAACAAGAGGACCTGCCCGTGAGCGCCACCGATACGCAGCCGACGACCGCCGGGGAAGAGTCGGTCGTCGCCGAACTCTCCCCCTGGACCGGCTCCTGGCGGAGGAGCCACGACAGTGCGTGGTGGACCTCAGCCCCGGCTCGCTCCGCGGCGTGGCTCAGTCGTGCGGCACGACCGCGACCGGGCAGCGGACATGGTGAATGACCGCGTGGGTGACCGGCCCGATGTGCGCGCCGACGGCCGAGTGCCGGGTGCGGCGGCCGACCACGACCAGGCCGGCACGGTGCGCGGCCGCCGGGACGCTGTTCGCGGCTCGCCCCATGGTCACCGTCTCGATCACCGGTTGTTCCGGGAGTTTGTCCCGCCACGGGTGCAGGACCGCCGCCACCGCCCGTCGCGCCCGGGCCTCCGCCTCGGAGTCGATACCGAGCGCGTAGGCGGTGGCCGGCAGGTCACCGTACCCCGCGGGCGGGTTCCAGACGTGCAGTACGTGCAGCGGTGCCCGGCGGCGTACCGCGGCGTCGAACGCGAACGAGAGCGGTGCGTCGCAGGCGGAGTCGGGGTCCAGGGCGAGCAGTACCTCGCGGTACGGAGTGTCCGGCATCTGCTGCTCGCCGCTCGCCGGCAGCCGTTCGTCCTCGGCCGTCTCTCCGGCTCGTACCAGCACCACAGGCCGCCTGGCATGCGCAACGGTCGCCAGCGCCACCGAGCCGACCAGGACGCCGGCCACACCGCCCAGTCCTCGGGAGCCGAGCACCAGCACCTCCGCGTTCTCGGCCGCCTCGCGCATCGCCTCTGCGGGCACGCTGCCGGCCTGCTCACAGGTGAGACGCACCTCCGGGTAACGCTGGACCACCGCATCGGCGGCCTCGCGCAGGACCTGGTGGGCCCACCGGCGAGGGACGGCGAGCTCCGGAAGGTCCGGGGCGGTGCCGGTGGCCGTCAGCCCTTCCCAGGCATGGACCAGCCGCAGGGGCAGACCTCGTCGCCGGGCTTCCCTGGCCGCCCAGTCCGCCGCGGCCAGACTTTCCTTGGAGCCGTCCAGTCCGGCAACTATGCAATCCGGCACGTCATCACCTCCATGAGACGGGAGGGCGCCGGTCACGCGTCGCCGCGTGCTCGGTACGTCTTCCCCTCAAGCCTCCGTCCGTCGGTGCACGGCGGCAGCGGGCCGGTCGGTCACGGCCGGGGCCGACCGGCCCAGGCCGAGGACGACACGTCGACGCCGGCCCGGCAAAGCCGTCGCACTACGGTGCGGAGCCATCACCGTACGGCTCGTCCAGGACGAATTCCCGCGTCTCGCCCGGGGAGACCCTCGTCGACCGCCCCGCGCACACGACAGGAACCGGGCGTTGCTCCGAGACCGGCACAGTGACGAGCAGCCGTCCGCCGCCGACTCTCACCCCGATGTCCCAGTGACCCCGGTACCGCAGCCGGTAACCGAAGTCCGACAGTTCCGGGAGCGGGGCGGGGGCGAACCACAGGGCGTCCTCACGCGTCTCCAGGCCGGTCAGCCCCCGCTGGACGAGGTCCAGCGTGCCGGCCATCGCACCGAGGTGGATGCCTTCGGCCGTGGTGCCGCCCTGGGTGTCGGCCACGTCGCCCTTCAGCGTCTCCAGGCAGTGTTCCCAGGCGTCCTGCCGCCGGGCCCGGGCCAGGACCCAGCCGTGCACGAGGCTGCTCAGCGTCGAGCCGTGCGCGGTACGGCTCAGGTAGTAATCGACGGTGGATCGCCACAGGTCTTCGTTCATCTCGTGGCCCAGCTGCTGGAAGAGCGCCGCCAGCTCCGTGGGGGAGAACAGGTATCCCAGCATCAGGACGTCCGCCTGCTTGGAGACCTGGTAGCGGTTGGGCGTGTCGTTCTCGCCTTCCAGGATGCGGTCCAGCCGCCGGATGTCGCCGTAGCGTGCGCGGTACGCCGCCCAGTCCAGTTCGGCCAGGCCGCCGTAGCCCTCGAACTGACTCACCACGCCGGCGTGGAAGGGCACGTGGAGCCGACGGGAGATCTCCCGCCAGCGGTCGAGTTCGCCGTCGTCGATGTCCAGTTGTTCCAGCACCTCGCGCCGTCGGGGGGCCGGGAGGAGCTGGGTCAGGTCGAGGGCCCGGGCGAGCACCCAGGCGGCGGTGACGTTCGTGTACGCGTTGTCGTTCAGTCCCGGCTCGGCCGCGTCCGGATATCCGTCGTGGTACTCGTCGGGGCCGACCACTCCCCGGATGCGGTAGCGGTCCAGCGCCGCGTCGTACGTGGCGGTACCCGACCAGAAGCGGGCGATCTGCAGCATCATCTCCGCTCCCCTGGTGTGCAGGTATGCCGTGTCTCCGGTGGCCTCGCAGTACCGCCAGACGTTGTACGCCACGGCCGATCCCACGTGGTGCTGGAGCCGGGAGTGGTCGGGGAGCCACCGGCCGGAGCGCGGATTGAGATGCAGGGTCTGTGTTTCTTCCCGGCCGTCGCTGCCGCTCTGCCAGGGGTACATCGCACCGGCCCGGCCGGCCGCGCTCGCCGCCCGGCAGGCCTGCGGCAGCCGCCGGTAGCGGTAGTCCAGCAGGGCGCGGGAGACCTCGGGGAAGTGAAGGTTGAGGTAGGGCAGGACGAACAGCTCGTCCCAGAAGACGTGCCCCCGGTAGGCCTCGCCGTGCAGTCCCCGGGCCGGCACCCCGACGTCCAGCTCCGCAGTGTGCGGCGACAGCGTCTGCAGCAGGTGGAAGGTGTGCAGCCGCAGGATGTCGCCGGCCTGGCCAGGCACCTCCAGTTCGGCCCGCCGCCACAGCCGCTGCCAGGCGGCGCGGTGCGTCGCGAGCAGGCCGGTGAAGTCCGGGGCCCGGGTCACACTGTCGAGCGCGGCCAGCGAGGGGTCGCTGATGGCCGGGTCACGGGAGGTGGACAGGGCCACGGTCTTCTCCACCACCAGCGGCTCACCGTCGGCCAGCTCCGCCGTCAGCCGCCGGCCTACGCGGCCGGGCTCTCGCAGCGGGTGTGAGTCGACGGGTCCGCCGACCGTCACACGGGTCCGGGCGGCCATGGCGATGCGCACGTCGGAGGTGACGGTGCGGCAGCGCAGCCAGCAGGTGCTGGGATCGACCGTACCGGTGTGCAGGTGGGTGAGGTGGTGGCCATCGAGATCGCGGTAGCGGTCCACTCCGGCGTTGGTCACATCGCCGTCGAGCGCGGATTCGACCTCCAGCGTGCCGGACCAGCCGATCGCGGTGAACTCGGTGAGCAGCGCGGCGACATGGCAATCCCCCATGTGGACCAGTCGCTTCTGGACGACGCGCAGCTCCCGCTCGGCACCGCCGTCGACGCGCACACTCAGATACCTGGTGAGGATGCCGCCACGCAGGTCCAGGACCTGCCGGTGGGCCAGGAGAGAACCGTCGTCCGGCGTGAACCACGGTACGGAGGCCTCGTCACCGCGGACGCGGAACCGCAGGGGCAACCAGTTCGGCAGGTTGACCAGGTCCTCGTTCTCCACCTGACGGCCGGCCACGTCCGACAGCAGCCGGTTGTAGCAGCCTGCGGCGTAGGTCCCGGGGTAGTGGACCGGTCCGGCGGAGGTTTCGGGCGCGGCGCCCCGTGTGGCGAAGTAGCCGTTGCCGAGCGTGCACAGCGCTTCGCGCAGGCGTTCCTCCTGCGGGTCGTACCCCTCGTACTCCCACGTCCAGCCCGCCATCGCCTCAGTCCTCCGCGCTTCCGGGTACAGCGGTCAGCAGCTCGCCCAGGTCACCGACCACGACATCGGCCCCGTGCGCGCGCAGATCGCGGGCGCTCTCCGGCGTCGCCGTCCGGTCCACACCCACCACCAGCCCGAAGCCCCCGCGCCGCCCTGCCTCCACGCCGGCCAGTGCGTCCTCCACGACGGCCGCCGTGGCGGCGGTGACCTCCAGTCGCCGGGCCGCTTCGAGGAACAGCGCCGGGTCGGGCTTACCGTGCAGGCCGAGCCGGGCGGCGTCCTGCCCGTCCACGACCGTGCGGAACAATTCGATCAAGCCGGCTTTTGTCAGCAGCTCCCGGGCGTGCCGGGAAGCCGACACCGCGGCACAGGGAATGCCCGCCGCATCCAGACGGTGCAGCAGGCGAACGGTGCCCGGCCAGGTCGGCGCCCCCGAGACGTGCAGCCGTGCGACGAAACGCCGCTCCTTCTCCGCTGCCACGGCACCCACGGACCCCGTACCAGGCTCCTCCCCCGTCTCGCCTTCAGGCAGCCGCAGGCCGCGGGATTCCAGAAAGGCGAGAGCCCCGTCCAGCCGCGACTTGCCGTCCACGTACCGCCGGTAGTCCTCCCGCACATCGAAGGGGCGGCGCTGTGCCGGGTCGTCGGGCGGGTGGGCGCGCAGACATGCGTCGAAGGCTTCCTTCCAGGCGGCCGCATGCAACCGCGCCGAATCGACGAGCACACCGTCCGTGTCGAACACCACGGCTCGCACGTCACGGAGGCAGGAGGCAAGCCCCGTGCGAGCGCGCTCACCCGCGGTCCCGAACTCCTCCGCACCGTCCACGTCGACCGTCTCCTTGCTCCCCGGCCCTCGGAATCCAACGTATACGCCTCAGCGCCCCGGCATCGGCGGTCTCCAGCCGCTCGGTGTGCCGCCCTGCCCTCCACGAGGTCAGCCTTCGGGTACGACCGCGACGGGGCACAGTGCGTGGTGCAGTACCGTGTGGCCGACCGAGCCGAGGTGGGGACCGAAGGGCGTCTTCCGGCGGCGGGCGCCCACCACCAGCAGGTCGGCGGTCATCGACGCAGCTGTCAGAACGGTGCCCGGCGCCCCCTCCACCGTCCGGTGGTGGACTTCCAACCGCGGGCGTGTCCTGACTTGTTCGGTCAACACCTCATCGAAAAGTTCCTTCGCCCGCCGTTCGTGAGCGGCCCGGCACTCGCTGAGCAGCCCGTGCCGTTCACGTGCTTCCGCACTGGTGCACAGCCAAGCATGTACGGCTGCGATGTGACCACCACGGAGCGCTGCCTCTTCGAAGGCGAACGCTGCCGCTCCGGTGCCGGGCATCCGATTGCCGATCCCCAGACATACAAGGCGATTGCGCCCTGCGATGTTCGCTGCACGGCCCCGTACGACGACCACCGGGCAGTGTGCGCGGGCGGCCACGCCACGCCCCACCGAACCGAGCAGCGACGATGCCAGCCTTCCACGGCCACGGTGGCCGACGACCACCACCCTGGCCTCCCGGCTCTCAGCCGTCAGAGCCGCCTCCGGGGCAAGCGGCATCAGGCGCGTCGTGACCTTCAGCCCCCGAGCGCGCCGGGAGGCACGCTCGCTCGCGACGCTGACGAGGCTCTCCGGGGACTCGGCCGGGGGACGGCCGGGAACGTGCTCGGCCTGCCGCTCCTTCTCCCGGAACGCGTGCACGATACGCAGCCGCACGCCGTACCGCACTGCCGCGTCGACGGCCCAGTCGACGGCCTGCAGGCTCCATGCCGAACCGTCGGCTCCCACCACCACAGGACGGTGATCCACCATGTCGTCCTTTCGCCGCCCCGGCCCCTCCGAACTTCCTGGGGCCCGCCGACACCTTCGCGCATCCGGGCGTCTGCGGGCAGGGCCGTTCCGGTCCCGCACGAGGGCCCTTTCCCTGGGCCGATCGGCCCGCGATCTGCGACGGCCGGGCCCGTTCGGCCCTGGTGCGTCATGCACTCCGCGCGAAAGCTGGAGCTACGGCCGGTTCGGGTGGCCGCGTACGAACCGACGCGCTGTGCACACAGCGAACGGAGAGAAGGGGTCCCCATGAAGGCGTACGTCTTTCACGGACCGGGCCGATCGGCCTGGGAGGACGTGAAAGAGCCCGTGATCCAGGACGCCACCGATGTGATCGTGCGGGTCTCGGCCGTCACCATCTGCGGTACCGACCTGCACATCCTCAAGGGAAACGTACCGGAAGTCCGGCCGGAAACGGTGCTCGGCCACGAGGCCGTCGGCGAGGTGGTCGAAACCGGCAGCGAGGTACACAGCGTGCAGGCCGGCGACCGGGTGCTGGTGTCGTGCATCTCGGCGTGCGGCCGGTGCAGCTACTGCCGGGTGGGCACCTACGGCCAGTGCCGCGGCGGAGGCGGCTGGCTCCTGGGGCACACCCTCCACGGCACCCAGGCCGAGTACGTGCGCGTGCCCTTCGCGGACCTGTCCGTCCACCCGCTGCCGAGCGCCGTACGCGACCAGGACGCCGTACTGCTGGCCGACATCTTCCCCACCGCATACGAGGTGGGAGTGCTGAACGGAACTGTACGGCCGGGTGACACGGTAGTGGTGGTCGGCGCCGGGCCCGTGGGGCTCGCCGCCATTGCCACCTCGCGACTGTTCTCGCCGGCGCGGATCGTCGCCGTGGACCTCGCCCCGTCACGGCTGGCGGCGGCCCGGACGTTCGGCGCGGACGCGAAGGCGCTGCAGGGCGAGGGGCCCGAACAGCTCGTCGCCGACCTCACCGACGGCCTGGGAGCGGACGTCGTCATCGAGGCGGTCGGCGTCCCCGAGAGCTTCGAGATGTGTGTGCGCATGGTGCGTCCGGGCGGCCATGTGGCCAACATCGGCGTGCACGGCAAGCCCGCGACACTGCACCTGGAAGAACTGTGGAGCAAGAACGTCACGCTGACGACAGGGCTGGTCGACACCCGTACCACGCCCGCGCTGCTGCGCATGCTCGCCGAAGGGAGGCTGCCGACCGCGCCCATGGTCACGCACGCCTTCTCCCTCGGACAGATGGCGGAGGCGTACGACACCTTCGCGCGGGCGGGCGAAACGGACGCGCTGAAAGTCGTACTGACGGCCTAGCTTCACCGCCGAAGGCACAGCGGCGGAGGACTGCCCCGGAGAGGAGAGTGGCACACATGCGAGCCCAGCTCGGCGACGAACTGGTGGTGGAAAGCCCCACCACCGGAAGCCGCCTGCGGGAGGGAGAGATCGTCGGACTGCATCACGCGGACGGTTCTCCGCCCTACGACGTGCGCTGGTCGGACACCGGCCAGGTGACACTCGTCCATCCTGGACCGGATGCCCGCATCCGCTCCTCCAGGCTGCCGGAGCAGCCCCACGAACACTCCGGCACTCCTGGCACAGCACTCGACCCGTCACTCGACCCGTCACCTCCCGGAAGCGACTTCGGACGCCGGGTGGCTCACCGGCGGCGGCGGTTGGACCTGAGCCGGGCCGAGGTGGCCGACCGCGCGGGGATGGCCGAGAACTACCTCGCCTACCTGGAACAGCGGCCGGCCGACCCGTCCTCCGCCACCGTGCTGAGCCTGGCAGCCGCCCTGGAGACCACGCCCGATGTGTTGCGAGGAGCCGGTGCGGAGCGGGCACCGGGCCCGGGACGCGCGGCGTACCATCCGCGCCTGCACGAACTCGGGCCCGAGGAATGCCTGCGCCTGGTGGCCTCACACGGCGTGGGACGCCTGGCTCTGTCGACAGCCGACGGGCCCCAGGTGCTACCGGTGAACTACACGCTGATCGACGACACCGTCGTCTACCGCACGGCGCCAGGAACCGTCACAGCCACAGCGGTCGGGAAACTCGCGGCGTTCCAGGTGGACCACATCGACGAGGCCATGAGCCAGGGCTGGAGCGTCCTGATGGTCGGGCCCGCGCGGCTCGTCACAGGACCGGCCGCCGACGAACTGACCGCACGGGCACCTTCGTTGCCGTGGGCGGGAGGAGACCGCCCCCTTTGGGTGTCGATCAGGCCGCTGCGCATCAGCGGGCGGCGTATAGGCGTCGAGTGAGGTGGACGCCTCGCCCCGTTGCCTTCTCCGGCACGCTTCTCCCCCATGGCCGGAGCCGGTTGCCGCGCGCAAGAGGCCGTCCGGCCCCCATACCGTGCGGGGGCGCGCTGCACACTGGCCGTAGGACGAAGTGAGAAGTCCGAGCGACAAGGATCTCTCCATGAACTGCTTCGACTGCACACAAGAACGGAAAGACGTCTCGGCGGTCGCGGTCTGCTGTCATTGCGGCACGGGAATCTGTGCCGAGCACATGGTTCTCACGACCGAAGAAGTGCACCACGACGTGGGCACCGGCCCTTCCTGGGGGAAGCGTTCCGCCCGCCGCGCGACCTGTCGTACCTGCGGCGGTGCCGAACAGGAATCCCCCGCCACCTAGACGTCTCCGCCGCAGGACATCAGCCGCTGGACATCTGAAGGAGGGGCCGTGAAGGGAACACTCACCCTCGGCCGGATCGCCGGCGTACGGGTCGGCGTCCACTGGAGCGTCCTGGTCATTCTGGTGCTGGTGACGCTCGCCCTCGCCCAAGGGCGCCTCCCCGGGAACCACCCCGGCCACTCGGCCGCGGCCTACTGGGGCCTGGCCCTCGGAACCGCCGTGGTCTTCCTCGCTTCGCTGCTGGCCCACGAATTGGCGCACGCCGTCGTGGCACGCCGCAACCATGTCAAGGTCGAAGACATCACCCTGTGGATGCTCGGCGGAGTGGCACGCCTGCGCGACGAAGCGTCTTCCCCGCGCGCCGAGTTGCGCATCGCCGGGGTAGGCCCGCTGACCAGCGCCGTACTGGGCGCCCTGTTCGTCGGCCTCTTCCTGTGGCTGGACCGCCTGCCCGTCCCGCAGCTCCTCACCGAGGCGGTCGGCTGGCTCGCCGCCGTCAACATCCTGCTGGCAGTCTTCAACTCCCTCCCCGCCGCCCCGCTGGACGGTGGCCGACTGCTGCGCGCGTTCCTGTGGTGGCGCAGCGGCGACCGGCTGAAGGCCGCTCTCGGCGCCAGCGCCGCCGGACGCTTCGTCGGCTGGCTCCTGGTGCTGCTCGGATTCGCATCGGTTCTGCTCGGCGGCGACCTCTCAGGGCTGTGGCTGGCGCTCATCGGGTGGTTCATGATCGTGACGGCGACCGCGGAAGGCCAGCAGGCCCAGTTCCGCAGCACGTTGTCCGGCGTCCCGGTACGGCAGGTGATGACGCCGCATCCCGCCACTGTCCCCGCCACGGCCACCGTCGAGGACTTCCTCGCACACCTGCCCACCGACTACTACCGTCATACGGCCTTTCCCGTCATGCCTTCGGCAGGCGTGGACGGAGCTCCGGTCGGCCTGGTCTCCGTCACGCAGATCGACCGCACCCCCGCTGACCGCCGCGCCACCACCACGCTCGGCGACATCATGAGCCCCTTGGCCGACGTCACCACCGCCCTTCCCGACACTCCGGTGGTGAAGCTGATACCGCTCCTGGAAAGCGGTGCGGGGCGCCGCGCCCTGGTCATTTCGCCCACGACCGGCAGCCTCGTCGGCATCGTGTCGCGTTCGGACATCAACCGCGCCGTCTCCTGGCTGACGGCGGGAGCCGCACACCAGCCGTAGCGAGCGCGCCGGCTCGCGGTCCCAGGAAGGCCGAACCATGAGGCGCACGAAGACACTGTGGCGCTGGCGGAGCAACCCGCTCAAGCGGCCTTCCGACATCCTTGAGGCGAGGATCATCCTCGTGGCGGTCCTGCTCCTCCTGACCGGCGGCCTCACTGCCGCGCTCGTGACAGGGCGCACGGCCGCGGACAACCTCCACGAACAGCGTCAGAACCGCACCCCGACCACCGCCGTACTGGTCGATGACGCACCCGGCCGGTCCTCCGGCACCGCGTACCGGACCGGTGACACCAAGGTGAGCGTCACGGTCCGCTGGCAGGACCGGAACGGCTCCTCCCGTACGGGTTCGACGCGCGTCGAGCCGGACCGTCCGGCCGGCACGAAGATCACTGTCTGGGTCGACGAGCACGGCCGGCTCACCGCACGGCCTCCCGGCCCGGTCATCGGCGCCATCGAAGCGGCACTGGCCGGAACCGTGGCGGCGCTCGGCTGGTGCAGCCTCGTACTGAGCGTGGTGTACGGGATTCACCTGCGGCTGGACCACCACCGCGCCCAGCAGTGGGAGCGCGAATGGGCCGAAGTCGGCCCGCGGTGGGGGCGCAGGCGCACATGACTGCCGACGCACGACACGGCACACCGAGTGGGCGGACGCCTGCGTTCCGAGGCACCGGCCCCCTCCCCACACATCACCTCGGACGAGAGCCGCCACGGTCTTCGTGTCCAGCGGTGACACCGGCCTCGTGCGTCTTCCCTCGGGGACGACGGGCCCGGCAGGCGCGAGCCCGCTCGCTCCGGAATCAGGACAGTGGGGTACCTGTCTCCTTCCGCCGAGGCCGTTCGGCCCGATGTACATCGCTGCCGGAGGTGTCATCGTGGAGGCGGAGCGGCGGTGCCGGCCGGTGCTCAGGGCCCGGGGGTGCCGGTCGCGGGAGGGGGACGACACCATGTCCGCAACCGCCGACGGCGAGCAGCTGGCCGTCAAGGAGTGGAAGCTGCGCCTGTACCTCTACGAGACGGGCCCGAAGACCACCGCCTGGCTCGTGCTGGACACCGGCGACAACATCCTCGAAACGCGAGGCCACGCACACCGGAATCCGCAGGATGCCCCGGTGCCCGAGATCGGCGACGAACTGGCGGTGGGCCGCGCGCTGGCCGCCATGGGCCGCTTGCTGATCCACGATGCGGCGATGGACATCGAGGGGGTGGGAGCCGGGCACCTGCCCCGGGAGGAGTGACGACGGGCGGTTGACGACGGGCGGTCACCGGCCCGGGGACGGGGCCCGCCGGCCTCGGCTCTGCGTGCCCGAGCCTGGTCCGACTCGGTGGTGAACCGTCCACGCCTGCCACGATGTGCCTGCTCACCGTATCTTCGCCCGTCGCGCACGGCTGGTACGGCACCGGGCACGAACCGACAGCGCGGTGGCAGAAAGCCGGCAGCCACCGGGCTGGTGCCTACCGAACCACGAGCCGCCGCCTGCCGGTTGCGTCCCGCGTCCTCGCACCCTTGCACCCTTGCGGCACCCTTGCGCGAGGCGGCCACGGCGTCAAAGGGCCGAACGGGCACCTGTACCGCGACCGCCGTCCGCCTGTGGGCTGTCCGGTCCTTGACGGGGGCTCTTCGGCCCATGTCGGTGGGACCGGCTCGCGTACGACGCTGAGTGTGACGGCCGGAGCACATGCGGGAGGTCTCGGTGAACGACGTACGGCGGGATGCCTGGGTACTGCGCGACGACGGGCTGACCGCCCTGGTCCGGGAACTCGCGCGCGGCGGCCGGCAGGTGATCGGGCCGACCGTCCGGGACGGCGCGATCGTGCTCGCCGAGATCGACGACGCGGCACAGCTGCCCCACGGCTGGGGCGTCGAGCTGGCGGCCGGACGGTACCGGCTGGTGCGCCGCGAGGATGCGATGGTGTTCGCGCACAGCGCCGGGCCGCAGTCCTGGAAGGCGTATCTGCATCCGCAGCGGGTGCGCCGCTGGACCGCTGACCGGAGCGCAGACGGTGAGTGGACCGTACGGGGAGAGGACGAGCATGCGGCCGACGCCACTCCTGCCTACGCTTTCCTCGGGGTACGCCCCTGCGATCTGCGGGCGATCGCCGTTCAGGGGCGGGTGCTCGGCGGCGGGCCGGGAGCCGACACCGCCTACCGGCGCCGCCTGGCGCGGGCGTTCGTCGTCGCCGTGGAGTGCACCGAGCCGGGAGCGACCTGCTTCTGCACGTCCATGGGCAGCGGTCCCGCGGTGGATGCGGAGGACCGTGGCTACGACCTGGCGATGACGGAGCTGCTGGACGAGGGCGGGCACCGTTTCCTGGTACGGGCAGGCAGTGCCGCCGGGGCGGAGCTGCTGACCCGGCTGCCGGTCGAGGCTGCGGCCCCGGTGACGGAGTCTGCCGCGCGACGTGTGGTGGCGGACGCGGCGGAACGGATGGGCCGGTCCATGCCACCGGTCGATCTGCACACGTTGATGGCCGGTTCGCCGGCGGCAAGGCGCTGGGACGACGTGGCGAGCCGGTGCCTGACCTGCGGTAACTGCACGATGGTGTGTCCGACGTGCTTCTGCACCACCACCGAGGACGTCACCGATCTCACGGGCGACCACGCCGAACGGTGGCAGCGCTGGGACTCCTGCTTCGATCTGGACTTCAGCCGGTTGCACGGTGGGCCGGTCCGGGCGAGCGGGCGCAGCCGGTACCGGCAGTGGCTCACGCACAAACTCGGCACCTGGCACGACCAGTTCGGCGAGTCGGGGTGTGTGGGATGCGGGCGTTGCATCGTGTGGTGCCCGGTCGGCATCGACATCACCGAGGAGGCCACGGCGCTTGCCGAGGAGGCCGGACTGCCGGAGACCGCGGGCAGCGGGCAGGCGGCCGGGCCGGACAGGCGCGCGCGGCAGGAAGGCGGCGGACAGCGATGAAGACCTTGACGGGGCGGTTCGGAGCGCTCTCCGCCGAGCAGGGCCGGAAGCTGATGGCGTTGGGGCGCGAAGTGTCCTTCCCCGCGGGTACGCGGATCTTCGAGGAGGGCCGGCCGGCCGACCGGTTCTGGATCCTCCGCAGCGGCGCGGTCCAGCTCGACCTGCACGTGCCGGGCCGACGGCCGGCGGTCATCGAAACCCTGGGGCAGGGAGACCTGCTCGGCTGGGCGTGGCTCTTCCCGCCCCGCAGCTGGCATCTGGGCGCGGCGGCACTCAGTCCCGTACGGGCCTGGGAGTTCGAGGCGGAAGCGGTACGCGGGCTGTGTCATGAGGATCCGGTACTGGGACGTGATCTGGTACTGGCCTGCGCCGAGGTGATCGGGCACCGGTTGGTGTGTGCGCGTACCCGTCTCATGGATCTGTACGGCCCTCAGGGGAGCGGTGTGTGATGGCTTCGGCCCTGGCGACTTCGCCGTCCGGTGCCCTCTCCCGTGCGCCGTCGGTACCGGTGCCGTACCGGGTCGTCCGGCGCTGCCCGGAAACCGCGGACAGCGCGACGCTCAAGCTGGCGCCGGTCGGGAACCCGCTTCCTCCGTTCGTGCCGGGGCAGTTCGCCATGCTCTGTGCCTTCGGCATCGGGGAGATCCCGGTATCCGTTGCGGGGCTACCGGTGGGTGAAGCTGCGCTCGTCCACACGGTACGCACGGTCGGTGCTGTTTCCGATGCGCTGTACTCGATGGCCGCCGGTGACACGGTGGGCGTACGCGGCCCCTTCGGCACCGGCTGGGACCTCGGCATGGCCGCGGGCAGGGACGTACTGGTCATCGCAGGGGGAATCGGTCTCGCGCCCTTGCGGCCGGTCATCCTCGACATCTTGGGTGAGCGGGACCGCTTCGGCCGGCTGAGCGTCCTGATCGGGGCACGCACTCCGGCGGACCTGCTGTACAAGCTGCAGGCGAGGGCGTGGAGCGCGACGGCGGACGTCGCGGTCACGGTGGACCGTCCGGCGCCGGGCTGGCAGGGCTCGGTGGGTGTCGTCACCCGGCTGCTGGACCGGGCGGTCTTCCGGCCGGCGGACACCGTCGCGTACGTCTGCGGGCCCGAGCCGATGATCCGGGCGACGGCGCGGCAGCTGGTCACGCGAGGCGTTCCGGCGCACCGCATCCGCGTCTCGCTCGAACGCAACATGCGCTGCGGGTCGGCCGAGTGCGGCCACTGCCAGCTCGGTCCCGTACTGCTGTGCCGGGACGGGCCGGTGATCGGGTGGCACCGCGCCGAACCGCTGCTGACCGTTCCGGAACTGTGAGGTGAGCACCGTGCCCGCAACAGCACGTGCGACCCGCCCCACCCTCGCCGTCTTCAAGCTGGCCTCCTGCGACGGGTGTCAGCTCACCCTGCTGGACTGCGAGGACGAGCTGCTGGAACTGGCCGGACGCATCGAGATCCGGCACTTCCTGGAGGCGTCCAGCGCCGTCGGCTCCGGGCCGTACGACCTGGCGCTCGTGGAAGGCTCGGTCACCACTCCCGAGGACGAGCGGCGCGTCCACGAGATCAGGGCCGCCGCGCGTCATCTGGTGACCATCGGCGCGTGCGCGACCGCCGGTGGCATCCAGGCCCTGCGGAACTTCGCGGACGTCGAGGAGTACCGGGCCACGGTCTACGCCCGCCCCGAGTACATCGCCACGCTCGCCACCTCCACCCCCGTGTCCGCGCACGTCCCGGTCGACTTCGAACTGCGCGGCTGCCCCATCGACCGCGGCCAGCTGCTGGAGGTCATCACCGCGTTCCTGGTCGGCCGCAAGCCCGACATCCCCGATCACAGCGTCTGCTTCGCCTGCAAGCGGCGCGGCACGGTGTGCGTGACCGTCGCGCACGGCACTCCCTGCCTGGGGCCGGTCACCCACGCCGGCTGCGGGGCGATCTGCCCCGCGTACGGCAGGGGCTGCTACGGCTGCTTCGGCCCCTCGGCCACCACGAACCTGCCCGCGCTGATCCCGTTGCTGCGGCGGGACGGCATGGACGAGCCGACCCTCCGCCGGGCACTGCGCACCTACAACGCCACCGCCTTCGCCGCGCTGGAGGCCCGTTCGCAAGAGCAGGAGGAGCGGCCGTCATGACGCACCGGAGCTCACGGGTGCTGCGCGTCGGGGCGCTCAGCCGGGTGGAGGGTGAGGGTGCCCTGCATCTGCGGCTGCACGACGGCCGGGTGACGCGGACGGAGTTGCAGATCTACGAGCCGCCGCGGTTCTTCGAAGCGTTCCTGCGCGGCCGTGCGTACACCGAACCGCCCGACATCACATCGCGGGTCTGCGGCATCTGTCCGGTGGCGTACCAGCTCAGTGCCTGCCGTGCCGTCGAAGACGCCTGCGGTGTCGAGGTGGGCGGGCAGTTGGCCGCGCTGCGGCGGCTGCTGTACTGCGGCGAGTGGATCGAGAGCCAGATCCTGCACATCCACCTCCTGCACGCACCGGACTTCCTGGGGTACGCGAGCGCCGTCGACATGGCGCGCACCCGGCGTGCCGACGTCGAGCGCGGCCTGCGCATCAAGCAGGCGGGCAACGCGATCCTGGAGCTGCTCGGCGGGCGGGCCATCCACCCGGTCAATGTGCGAATCGGTGGCTTTCACCGCGTCCCGACGCGTGCCGAACTACGCCCATTGCGCGAACAGCTCGCCCGGGCCCGGGACGACGCCTGGGCAACGGTTCGCTGGGTAGCCGGCTTCGACTTCCCCGACGCGGGCGCCGACCACGCACTGCTGGCGCTCATCGAACCGGGACGCTACGCCATCGAAGGCGGCATCCCGGCGGTCATGGCCGCACCGCACGCACACGGGCTGCCTGGCGACACCGATGAGCCGCTCCCCCTCCGCCAGTTTCCGGTGCACGCCTTCACCGAGGAGGTCACCGAGCGGCAGGTGCCGTACTCCACCGCCCTGCAGGCGACACTCGACGGCGAGCGCTACCTCACGGGATCGCTCGCCCGCTACGCGCTCAGCGGGCGGTGGCTCTCCCCCGTCGCGCTGCAGGCAGCCCGCGAGGCCGGTCTCGGCGACCCGCTGTCCGGAGCCGTGTGCCGCAACCCGTTCCGCAGCATCGTCGTGCGGGCGGTGGAGGCCCTGTACGCGATCGACGAGGCACTGCGCATCATCGACGCGTACCGGCCACCGCCGCGCCCGTATGTGGAGGTCTTCCCCCGTGCGGACACCGGCCACGGCGCGACCGAGGCCCCGCGCGGCCTGCTGTACCACCGCTACGCCCTGGACGCGGACGGCACCGTGACCGACGCCCTCCTGATCCCGCCCACCGCACAGAACCAGGGCGCCATCGAGGAGGACCTGCGGCGCCTCGTCCAGCGCCGGCTCGACCACGAGGACGATCCGGTGACCGATACCGAACTCACCGCGCTGTGCGAGCGCGGCATCCGCAACCACGACCCGTGCATCTCCTGCTCGGCCCACTTCCTCGATCTGACCGTCGACCGCTCCTGAGGAGTCCTCCATGCCCGACATCGCACCCGTCCCGCGGTCCCCGCACACCGTCGACGACGTGATGACCCGCACGGTCGTCGCGGTCGGCCGCGAAGCGCCCTTCAAGGAAATCGTCAAGACGATGGAGCAGTGGAAGATCAGCGCCCTGCCCGTGCTCGAAGGCGAGAGCCGGGTCGTCGGCGTGGTCTCCGAGGCCGACCTGCTGCCCAAGGAGCAGTTCCGCGACCACACCCCCTCCCGGATCGAACAGGCCCGGGAGCTGGAGGCGCTGGTCAAGTCCGGCGGTATGACGGCCGGCGAGCTCATGACCACCCCGGCCGTCACCGTGCACGCCGACGCAACGATCGCCCAGGCCGCCCGCATCATGGCCGTCTACAAGATCAAGCGGCTGCCGGTCACCGACTCCGCAGGACGTCTGGAAGGCGTGGTCAGCCGCAGCGATCTGCTGAAGGTGTTCCTCCGGGAAGACGCCGACATCGCCGAGGAGGTCCGTCGCGAAATAGTCGGCCCGCTGTTCCGCTCTCCCGGCCAGGAGGTGACCATCGAGGTGGACGAGGGCGTGGTCACCGTACGCGGTGAAATCAAGGACTGCTCGCTGGTCCCGGTGGCCGCCCGGCTGATCCGCAGCGTGGAAGGCGTGGTCGACGCCGACATGCGGCTGACCGGCACCCGCCACCACTCACCGTCCTGAAACCGCAGGCGGCCCGCCGGAGGCAGCTCGTGAAGTACCTCGACGAATACCGCGATCCCGGGCTCGCCCGCCGGCTGCTGGACGAGCTGTCGGCGGTCGCCACTCAGCCCTGGCGGATCATGGAGGTGTGCGGCGGCCAGACCCACACGCTCGTCCGCCAGGGCATCGACGAACTGCTGCCGGCCGGGATCCGCATGATCCACGGGCCCGGCTGTCCGGTCTGTGTGACGCCGCTGGAGACCCTGGACCGGGCGATGGCCATCGCGGCCCGGCCGGGCGTCACGTTCACCAGCTTCGGTGACATGCTCCGCGTCCCGGGCACGCACACCGACTTGCTGTCCTTACGCGCCCGGGGTGCGGACGTCCGCGTCGTCTACTCCCCCATGGAGGCGGTGCGCCTGGCCGCCGCCCGCCCGGAGCGGCAGGTGGTCTTCCTCGCCGTCGGCTTCGAAACCACCGCACCGGCCAACGCCATGGCCGTGCTCCAGGCCGCACGGCTGGGGCTGCGCAACTTCTCCGTCCTGGTCAGTCACGTCCTGGTGCCACCGGCGATGGTCACTCTGCTGGAGGACCCCGACTGCGAGGTGCAGGCGTTCCTCGCCGCGGGACACGTCTGCGCGGTGATGGGCTGGCGCGAGTACGAACCGCTCAGCGCCCGCTACCGCGTACCGATCGTGGTCACCGGATTCGAACCACTGGACTTGCTGGAGGGCATCCTCCTGGCGGTCCGGCAGCTCGAATCCGGGCGGGCCGAGGTGGCGAACCAGTACGTCCGGGCAGTCCGCCGCCAGGGCAATCCCGTCGCACGCTCGGTCGTCTCCCAGGTCTTCCGCGTCACCGACCGGGCCTGGCGCGGCATGGGGCCGCTGCCCCGCAGCGGACTGGAACTCACCGAGGAGTACGCCGAGTTCGACGCGGCCCGCCGCTTCGACGTGGGCCGGCTGCACGCCACCGAACATCCCGAGTGCATCGCCGGCGCCATCCTCACCGGTGCCCGGCTGCCGACGGACTGCACGGCGTACGGAACGCGCTGCACCCCGCGCACCCCGCTCGGGGCCCCCATGGTCTCCGCTGAGGGAACCTGCGCCGCCTTCCACGCCGCCGGACGAGCGCCGACTCCGAGGAGCGCTTCATGACCCTCGACTGCCCTGCCCCGCACCATGAGGACGATCGGGTGCTGCTCGGCCACGGTGCCGGTGGGCGCCTCAGCGCCGAGCTGCTGGGCTCCGTGCTGCTGCCCGCGCTCGGCGCACCGGACGGCCCGCTGGAGGACGCCGCCCTCCTCCCCGGTCACCCCGAACTCGTCGTCAGCACCGACAGCTTCGTGGTCAGCCCGCTGTTCTTCCCCGGCGGTGACATCGGCTCCCTGGCCGTCCACGGGACCGTGAACGACCTGGCCATGCGGGGCGGCATGCCGGTGGCCCTGACGCTGTCCCTGGTCCTGGAGGAGGGACTTCCCCTCAGCGAGCTCCGTACGGTGATGGCGTCCGTCGGGAAGGCGGCGAGCGGCGCGGACGTACCCGTCGTCGCCGGAGACACCAAGGTCGTCGAGCGGGGCGCCGTCGACCGGATGTTCCTCACCACTACGGGGATCGGCCGCCGTCTCCCCTTCATGCGGCCCACCGCCGCCGGCGCCCGGCCCGGCGACGCGATACTGCTCTCCGGCCCCATCGGCCTGCACGGCACCGCCGTGCTCTCCACCCGCGAGGGCCTCGGCTTCGAGGCGGACATCGCCTCCGACTCCCGCCCGCTGCACCGCCTCGTACGGGTCCTCGCCCCGCTCGCCGGCCACGTGCACGCCCTGCGCGACCCCACTCGCGGAGGGCTGGCCGCCGCACTCAACGAGATCGCCCGCGACTCCCGGGTCGGTACCGAGATCGACGAGGCCCGCCTGCCGGTGCCCGCGCCGGTCGCGGCCGCCTGCGACCTGCTCGGGCTCGATCCCCTGCAGGTGGCCAATGAAGGCTGCTTCGTGGCGTACATCGCCGCGTCCGCCGCCGACGCCGCGCTGTCGGCACTGCGCTCGCTGCCCGAGGGGTGCGGTGCCGCCCGGATCGGCGAGGTCGTGCCGGACCACCCCGGCCGCGTGGTGCTGCGTACGCTGGTCGGTGCCCACCGCGTCATCGACATGCCGCTGGGGGAACAGCTGCCCCGCATCTGCTGACCGCGCGATCCGGCAGGGCCGGCCGGCGGCAGTCAGGGCTGACCGGCCCATGGCTGCCGTTCCCTCGTCAGCGCACGCTTGGGTCGACTCTCCGGGAGGTGAGTGACGTGATGTACGGATACGGCACCGGTATGAGCGGCTGGGGATTCATCGCGATGGCGATCGCGCAGCTGATCTTCTGGGGCCTGCTGCTCGTGGGTGTGGCGTTTCTTGTCCGTTACCTCGTCCGCAGTCACCGTGATACGGGAATACCGTCGGCCCATCGGACGCCGCAACAGGTTCTGGCGGAGCGTCTTGCGCGCGGCGAGATCGACGAGGAGGAGTACCAGCGCCGCCGCACGGCCTTGCGGGGCAGCTGACCCGACGCCTGCGGGGCCCTGGAAGACACCGAGCCGCTGGTCGATGCGACCACGCCTTGCTGAGAAGAAGGACGGAACCCGACAGCATGAACGCCAGTCCGGCGTCGTCCGACGCCCCTCCCATCCGGGTCTTCCTGCTGGATGACCACGAACTCGTCCGCCGCGGATTACAGGACCTGCTCAGCTCGGAGCCGGACCTGACCGTCGTCGGCGAAGCGGCCGATGCCCGTGAGGCACTCGCCCGGGCCCCCGCCCTGCGGCCGGACGTTGCGGTACTCGACGTCCGGCTGGGTTCCATGACCGAGGGCGCGGACAAGGAAGGCATCAGCGTCTGCCGCGATCTGCGCGCCGCCCTCCCTGATCTCGCCTGCCTGATGCTGACGTCGTTCGACGACGACGAAGCGCTCTTCGACGCCATCATGGCCGGGGCCGCGGGCTATGTACTCAAGCAGATCCACGGGACGGACCTGGTGACAGCCATACGTACCGTCTCGGCAGGCAAGTCGATGCTGGATCCCGGTGCGACCGCCCGCGTGCTGGCCCGTGTCCGCAGCCCTGCCGGCCACGGCACCACCGATCCGCCGGAACTCGCCCGTCTCTCACCCCGTGAACGGGAAATCCTGGACCTGATCGGTGAAGGCCTCACCAACCGCCAGATCGCCGAGCGCCTTTACCTCGCCGAAAAGACCGTGAAGAACCGGATCTCCGCCATCCTCAACAAGCTGAAGGTGGGCAGGCGGATACAGGCCGCCGTCATCGCCGAACGCTTACGGGAGCGGGGCGAGTCGGAGGAGGGCGGCAAGGCTGCCGGGTACGGGACACACGGGTCCTGGGGTGGTACCGGTCCTCGAACCCGTCGGCACCACCCCGTCCCCGAGCGTCAGGACCTACTGTGACAACGGAACGCTCCAGATCAGACGGGTTCCGCCGTGGGCCGGCGTCTCCAGGCGCAGGCTTCCGCCGAGCGCTTCGGCCCGGGACCGGATGTTGGCGAGGCCTCCGCGTTCCGGCGTGCCGGGGCCAAGGCCCGTGCCATCGTCCGTGACACTGAGCACGGCCTCCTCCGCCACGGTGAGGGCGACGTCCACGCGCCGGGGGTGGGCGTGCCGGGCGACGTTGCTCAGCGCCTCGGTGAGTACGGCGAGAAGATGCTCGGCCGTCGTCGACGGCACATCGGTGTCGACCGGCCCGTCCATACGCAGTGAGGGCGAGAACCCCAGCGTCTCCCCCGCCGCCCCGACGACATCGAGGATCCGGCGCCGTAAGCCGGCGGCTTCCCGCGGGTCCGCGGCGGTGCGCAGGCCGAAGATGGTGGAACGGATGATTTTGATCGTCTCATCGAGGTCATCGATCGCCCGTCCGACGCGCGCCGCGGCCTCCGGCCGATCGATCAGCCGCCCGGCACTCTGAAGCGTCATTCCCGCCGCGAACAGGCGTTGGATGGCCAGGTCGTGCAGGTCCTGCCCGATCCGGTCGCGCTCACGCAAGGCGTTCACCTGCTCCGACTCCCGGCGGCCACGATCCAGCTCCAGGGCGAGAGCGGCTTGCTCGGCGAACCCGGAGATCAGCCGTACGTCGCTGTCCGAGAACGGCTGCCGGCCCTGTGTGCGGCAGAGCCTGAGGGAGCCGCGAGTCTGTGCGTCGCTCCGCAGCGGAACGGCGACGGCCGGACCGGTGGCCGAGGTGTGAGCCCGCGTGTGCGCCCGTGGATCAGTGGAGAGGTCAGCGGTGACCACCGGTTCACCGGTGCGGGCAGCCAGGCCCGCGAGCGAACCGTCGAACGGCACCGCCGACCCCGCGAGCTGCTCCGCGTCCGCCCCTTGTGCGACTGCTGCGGTCAGCTCACCGGTGACAGCGTCCGGAAGGAAGACCGCCACCGACTCCGCGTCGGCCAGTTCGCCACTGCGCCGTGCGATCAGGTCGAGCACCTCACCGGTACCGGCTCCGGACAGCAGCGTCCTGGTGATCTCGCCCAGCGCTTCGAGCCATTGCTCCCGCCGCCGGCTCTCGTCGTAGAGACGCGCGTTGTCTATGGCCACGCCAGCGGCGACCGCCAGCATCGAGAGCATGGCCTGGTCCTCGGCGTCGAACTGCACTCCGCCGCGCTTCTCCGTGAGGTACAGATTGCCGAAGACCTCGTCACGGACGCGTATCGGCACCCCGAGAAAAGTCCGCATCGGCGGGTGGTGCTCAGGGAAGCCGTAACTGCTGGGGTGAGTGGTGAGGTCCGTCAGCCGCAAGGGCTTCGGGTGGCGGATCAGCTCGCCGAGTATGCCGTGCCCGGAGGGCAACGGGCCTATTTTGCGCGCCAGTTCGTCAGCGATGCCGACAGGAAGGAAACGGTACAGGCACTGGCCTTCTCCGATCACTCCCAAGGCGCCGTACTCGGCGTCGGCAAGCAGCACGGCGGCCTCGACGATGTGCTGCAGTACCTGCTCGAGATCAAGATCACCGCCGATGTCCAGGACCGCGTCCAGCAGGCCGTGCATACGGTCATGTGTGGCGCGGGCGGCAGCGAGCCGGGACTGCAGCTCCTCCAGAAGCAGTCCGTCCAGGCGCAGCGTCGGCGGCGCACCGGACTGTTGCGTGTGCACCGGCTGTTGCTTGTCAGCTGAGCCCGGCATGGGGCGAGCCTCCCCGCTCCCCCGTGTGCGATCCGCTCCCCGCAGACTAACCCGGAGGCAGCAGTTCGTCCCTACCCCGTACCTGTCGGTTCAGCGCTTGGTGCGCAGTCCGTGGACGCTCAGGTTTCCGGGACGACGGCGACCGGACACTGCGCGTGGTGCAGCACCGTGTGGTTCACCAGGCCGAGTTGCAGCCCGGTGTGTCCACGCCGTCGATGCGCGCCCACCACCATGAGGCAGGCGGTGTGCGACGCCGCCACCAGCACCATGCCCGGCGCCCCCTCGGCCGCCCGGCGCTCCACGGTCACCTGCGGGAATGCGGCAGCCGGTTTGTTCAGCGCCTCGTCGATCAGCTCCGCTGCGCGGCGCTCGTGTTCGGCTCGGTATTCGCCGTGCGGCCCGCACAGTCCAGCCACTTCGGTGCCGGCGCAGCGCCACGCGTGGACGGCCTCGACGGTGCAGTCGCGGAGGGCGGCCTCTTCCAGAGCGAACGTCACCGCCGCCGGGTCCGTCGCACGTTCACCGACCCCGAGGACAACTTTGCGTTCGCCGCCCAGGGTGTTTCCCGTACGGCCGCGTACCACGATCACGGGGCAGTGAGCACGGGCCGCCACGCCCAGCCCCACCGAACCGAGCAGCAACGACGTCAGCCGCCCCCGGCCACGATGCCCGACCACCACCGCCTTCGCCCGTAGTCCCTCGGCCAGCAGGGCCTCCACCGGGTCGTCCGGAGCGAGATAGGTGGTGACCTCCAGCCCCGGCACGCGCCGAGAGGCACGTTCAGCTGCGACGCCGACAATCGTCTCCTCCATGACGCGTTCGGAGGAGCACTCGGTCGACCCGTCAGGGAGGTGCCCCTCGTACCTTTCCCAGCGCGAGGCGTACACGATGCGCAGGGGAATGCCGTACCGCGCGGCCGCGTCGGCTGCCCAGTCCACCGCATCCAGTCCGGCGTCCGAACCATCGGCCCCCACCACGAGTGGATGTTCCATGATGCCGCCCTTCTCGTCACCGCGGCGTCGGCAACCCGCCCCGGAATCCGCGGACAGCATCACCCCGGCCGTTCGGCTCCGGGCAGGGGCCGGACCGGCTCCGCCTCGGGGCCTTTCGGCCCCGAGCGCGTCACGTCGGCCGGGCTTCATGCTGACGGCAGCACAGCGAAGGGATGCCTGCACCATGGATGAGCCGGAGCCGGGAAAGCGGACGACGAACGGCGGGGACGGCCCCCCGGCCCGGGCCACTGGGCCGGCCCGCGACGCGGCAGGTCGGCACGGGGTCCGGATCGTCGTGCGCGGAACGGTGCAAGGGGTGGGCTTCCGCCCCTTCGTCCACCGGACCGCGACGCGTCTGGGGCTGGACGGCACGGTACGCAACGTCAACGGGCACGTGGTGATCGTTGCTGCCGGGGCGCCGCTGTCCTTGTACCGGCTCGTCACAGCGCTGCACACGCAGGCTCCCCCGTCGGCAACGGTCGGCAGTGTCGAGGTCGGCCGCACGCCGGACGACCCGCCGCCCGGTACGGGCTTCACGATCGGCCCCAGCGCTGCCGGACCGCGGCAGAGCGGCGTCCGCGAGATTCCGCCGGACGCCGCGACCTGCGACGCCTGCATCAAGGAACTGTTCGACCCCGGCAACCGGCGCTTCCGCCATCCCTTCATCAACTGCACGGACTGCGGCCCGCGCGCCACCGTCATCGAATCGCTGCCGTACGACCGGGCCGGCACGACCATGGGCAGCCACGGCCTCTGCACGGCGTGCACGAGGGAGTACGACGACCCGTCCGACCGGCGTCACCATGCCGAACCCCTCGCCTGCCCGCACTGCGGCCCCCGGCTCATCTGGTACTCACTACGGGACGAGTCCGCTCTCCAAGCTGCCGAGGGGCTGCTCTCGGTCGGTGGCATCCTTGCGCTGAAAGGTATCGGCGGTTATCAGCTCGTGTGCGACGCGGCCCGGCCCGGCACGGTCGATGAGCTGCGCCGGCGCAAACACCGCCCGCACAAGCCGCTCGCGGTCATGGTCCCTGATCTGGCCGCAGCGCGGCGACTCGCGCACGTCAGCCGGGCCGCGGCCCGGGAACTGACGGCCCCGGACCGGCCGGTGGTGCTGCTTCCCGCCCGCGCCGGAAGTCCCGTACCCGCCACCGCGGTCCATCCGGACACCGGGCACATCGGCATCTTCCTGCCCACCACCGGCCTCCATCATCTGCTGCTGCGGGATCTGACCCGCCCGCTCGTCGTCACCAGCGGCAACGTCTCCGGAGAGCCCCTCGCCATCGACGACGTCGACGCCCACGAGCGGCTGGCCGGGATCGCTGACGGCTTCCTGACCCACGACCGGGGCATCCGCTCGCGATACGACGACTCGGTCGTCCAAGTAGTGGGAGGCACGCGCATGACGCTGCGCCGGGCCCGCGGCCTGGCACCGGCACCGCTCCCCCTTCCACATCCCGCGACGACTCCCCTGATAGCCGTCGGAGCCCAGTCCAAACACACCTTCACGCTGGCGGACGACCGGCAGGCCGTGCTCGGACCGCACACGGGCGATCTGCACGACGCCGACGCGCTGGAAGCATTCGAACGCGCCTACGCAGACCTCACCCGGCTCACCGGCGTCACTCCTCGGACAGTGGCCCACGACCTCCACCCCCGATACCTGTCCACGCAGTGGGCGATGCGATTCCCCGCGCAGTACCGCATGCCCGTGCAGCACCACCACGCCCACATCGCCGCCTGCGCCGCCGAGCACCGGCTGAGCGGCCCCTTCCTCGGCGTGGCCTACGACGGACTCGGCCTCGGTGACGACGGCACACTCTGGGGCGGTGAGGTGCTGCTCGCCGACTACACACACTTCCGCCGGGTCGGCCGTTTCGCCACCGCTCCGCTGCCCGGCGGGGAGTCGGCGGTACGCCACCCCGACCGCATGGCGCTGGGCTACCTCTACGGTGCCGAACCCCTCGGCGCGCCCATGCCCCCGCCGGAGGCGATCGCGCCCTTCACCGACCGGTTCGACGCGCGCACGCACGCCACCCTCCGCACCATGGTGCGCCGCGGCGTCAGCTCCCCCAGGGCCTCCAGCGCGGGCCGTCTCTTCGACGCGGCCGCGGCGCTCCTCGGTGTGTGCGACGAGGTGTCGTACGAGGGGCAGGCAGCGGTCACGCTGGAAGCCGCGGCGGGCCGGCGGAGCGCGCCCGCGCTGCCCTGGCGGCTGGTACGGGTGGACGGCCTGTGGGTCTACGATCCGATGCCGACCCTCACGGCGCTGTGCGCACCCGCCGGACCGCGGGACACCGCCCGGCTCGCCGCCGCCTTCCACACCACGGTCGCCGAGGTCACCGCGGCACTCGTCGAAAAGGCGGTCGAGGCGGGCGCGCCGCGGACGGTGTGCCTGGGCGGCGGCTGCTTCGCCAACCGCCGCTTGGTCACCGACGTACGCCGGCTGCTGCAGGCGCGGGACGTGGAGGTGTACGTCGGCGGCGCCGTGCCACCCGGGGACGGTGGAATCAGTTACGGGCAGGCAGCCATCGCCGCCGCCCTGCTCCCGAAGGGAACGTGAGCAGCATGTGCCTGGGCATACCCGGCCGTGTCCTGTCGGTTCATGACGATGCCGGGCTGCGGATGGCGACGGTGGACTTCGGTGGTGTGCGCCGTGAGGTGTGTCTGGAGTACACCCCCGGCGCGTCCGTCGACGAGTACGTCATCGTGCATGTCGGCTTCGCCATCACCACTGTCGACGAGCAAGAGGCCCGACGCACGCTCGACGTACTGCGGGCGATGGGTGATGCCGTGGCGGGCGAACTGGGTGAACCCCTGCCTGCCGGTGATGCTGCGCGTATGCGGCTGAGCCGCGACGCCGCCTTGTCCGGCCCCGGGCCGACGGCCCGGCCGGAGGAGGGCCGTTCAGCCCCGTAGCGGCCCCGCCCGGCCCCTCATGGCGGGCCGGTCCCGGCCGGACGATGGCCTCAGGAATTCAGCCCGTACCGGCGAAAGGGCAGCGATGGCCATGCACGCCGAAGGACCGGATGCGGTGCACGCGCTTCTGACGGACGGTACGACCGCGTCCATCAGGACCGTCCGCCCGGACGACCGCGAGCGCGTTCTGGAGATGTACCGGCGCATGTCCGCGGACAATCTGCGTCGGCGTTTCTTCGCCGCGAGCCTGCGCAGCGCCGAACAGGCTGCCGAACGGATCTGCACGCTCAGCAGCCCCACCGATCAGGCGCTGCTGGCTCTCGTCGGCGACAAGGTCATCGGGGTCGCGGAGTACCACCGCATCGACTCCCCCGACCGGCCGCAGCTCGCAGAAATCGGCCTGACGGTCGCCGACGACTGGCACGAGCACGGCGTCGGCACGCTGCTCCTGGAGCATTTGGCGCACACCGCACGCGCCGCAGGTGTCACCGCGTTCACGGCGGAATCCCTCGCCGACAACCACCTGATGCTCAAGGTCGTCGCGGATCTGGGGCTGCGCACGACCCGGCGCTTCGAGCAGGGCGAGGTGCACAGCACCATCGAACTGCAGGAGGACGAGCAGTACCTCATGGCGGTCGACAGCCGGGGACGTACCGCCGACGTGGCCAGCCTGCGCCCCCTGCTGCGGCCACGGTCCGTCGCCGTCATCGGAGCCGGCCGCAAAGAGACGTCGGTGGGCCGCGCCGTTCTCACCAACCTCCGCCGCAACGGCTTCAACGGCGCGCTGTACGCGGTCAATCCGCGCGCCGCGTCCATCGCCGACGTGCAGTGCTTCCCGACCGTCGCCATGCTGCCGGAGGCACCCGAACTGGCGGTGCTGGCCGTGCCCGCACAGGCGCTGCCGGACGTGGCGGAGCAGTGCGGTGCGCGAGGCGTGCGGGCACTCGTGGTCGTGGGCGCCGGGCTGCGGGACGAGGAGGCGACCGGATTGCTGGCGGCCTGCCGGCGGCACGGTATGCGGCTGGTCGGTCCCAACTGCCTCGGCCTGGCCGACACCGATCCCGCGGTACGGCTGAACGCGACGTTCGCCGCCACCGCGCCCCGCCCCGGCACGGCCGGAGTCGCCGTCCAGTCCGGCGGAGTGGGCATCGCCCTGCTCGGCGCGCTCTCCCGGCTGGGCATCGGCATCTCCAGTTTCGTCTCGCTCGGCGACAAGTACGACGTCAGTGGCAACGACATGCTGCAGTGGTGGGAGTGCGACGGCCGCACCGACCTCGCGGTGCTGCACCTGGAGTCCTTCGGCAACCCGCGCGCCTTTTCCCGTACCGCACGCCGGCTGGCCCGGCGGATGCCCGTGCTCACCGTCGACGCGGGCCGCTCCGAGGCCGGCCGGCGCGCCGCGGCCTCCCACACCGCCGCGCTGGCCACTCCGACGATGACCCGCCGTGCCCTCTTCCGCCAGGCCGGCATCATCCCCACCACCGGGCTGGGTGAACTCGTGGAAACCGCAGCTCTGCTGCACACCCAGCCGCTCCCGGCCGGCCCGCGTGTCGCGATCGTCAGCAACGCGGGCGGCGCGGCGGTCCTGGCCGCCGACGCCTGCGCCGAAGCCGGTCTGACCATCCCCGAACTGCCCGCCGCGCTCGCGGCAGACCTCTCTGCCGCACTGCCGGCGGGGGCGCGCGTGGCCAACCCGGTGGACACCACGCCCGCCGTCACCTCAGCCGCGTTCGCCCAGTGCCTGGACCGGCTGGCCCGTCACGGCGCGGTCGACGCCGTACTGGCCGTACTGGTGCCCACCGCACTCGCCGCGGCGAGCGGAGACGACCCGGTCGAGGCACTCATCCGCCCGGCGGGAGCCCGGAACCGGCCGGTCCTGGCGGCGCTCCTGGACCAGGCGGAACCGGTTCGCCTGCTGCCGGCGCCGGAGGGGCGGCCGGTTCCCGCCTACGCCGAGCCGGCCGCCGCGGCCCGGGCGCTGGGCCACGCGGTGGAGTACGCCCGCTGGCGTGCGGAACCGCTGGGCTCGATACCGTCCCTCGACCGCACCGACGCTCCGACGGCCGCCCTCCTCGTGGACGACTTCCTCCAGCACACGCCTGAGGGCGGCTGGGCCGATCCCCGGCTGTGCGGTGCCTTACTGGACGCGTACGGGATACCCCAGCAGCCCTGGGCCTGGGCCAACAGTCCGGACGCCGCGGCCGCGGCCGCCGAACGTCTGGGCCTGCCCACCGCCCTCAAAGCCCACTGGCCCGGCATCGTCCACAAGAGCGAGGTCGGTGCCGTCCGCCTGGACCTGCGGAGTCCGGAGGCGGTGCGCGCGGCCTACCGGGACTTCGCCGACAGGTTCGGCGAGCTGATGACGGGGACGGTGGTACAGCCCATGGCTGAGCGGGGCGTCGAACTCGTCGCCGGCGTGACGCACGACGACGTCTTCGGACCGCTCGTCCTCTTCGGCCTCGGCGGCACGGCAACCGAAGTACTGGCCGATCACGCCGCCCGGCTGGCACCGCTCACCGACCAAGACGTTCATGCCCTGATCACCACGCCCCGTTGTTCTCCACTGCTCTTCGGACAGCACGGTGACGGCCCGGTCGACCTCGAAGGCCTCGAACAACTGCTGCACCGCCTCTCCCGCATGGCCTGCGACCTGCCGCAGCTCGCCGAAGCTGACCTCAATCCGGTACTCGCCGGCCCCGGGGCCGTGACCGCCCTGGACGTGCGCATCCGGCTGACACCACGCGCAGCCGAGGCCCCGTACCTGCGCCGCCTACGTGCCCGCTGACCCGGCGCGCCTCGCCACGCCGACCCGCTCGCACCACACCAGGAAGGAGCGGAACGATGCATTACCGATCCGTCAGCGACGTCATGAACCGCGACGTCGTCACTGCAGAGCCGGCCATGGTGTTCAAAGACCTCGCGCGTCTGCTCGCCCAGCACCGCATCAGTGGCGTACCCGTCGTCGACGGTGACGGGAAGGTGTTGGGTGTGGTGTCCGAGACCGACCTGATGGCCCGGCAGACCGTCCAGCACGACGAACGACCGCACCGTTTCCCCCGTCTGCCGCTCGACGGTGCACGTGCTGTGCGGACCAAGAGCCGCGCGACCACGGCCGCCGACCTGATGACCAAGCCCGCCGTCACCGTCGGCCCACGTCAGTCCCTCGTCGAAGCCGCCCGCGTCATGGCCCGGCACCACTGCAACCGGCTGCCCGTCATCGACGCCGAAGGCCGGCTGATGGGCATCGTCACCCGTGGCGACCTCCTGGGCGTGTTCCTGCGCTCCGACGACGACATCCGCAAAGAAGTGGTCGACGAGGTACTGGTCCGCACCCTGTGGCTGGAGCCCCGCACCATCGACGTCACTGTGCACGGCGGAACGGTCACCCTCTCGGGCACCCTCCAGCGCCGCAGCGAGATCCCCCTCGCCCTCCGCCTCACCTCCCGGATCGACGGCGTCGTCGATGTCATCGACAACCTCGGCTACCAGGAGGACGACTCCCGCCTCCGGCCGAGCGAACAAGCCCTGCACGGCATCACCGAGGAGTGGCTGCGACGGATCTGATCCGGATGAACGCTCCGGGCAGCGCTCCCACTGACGACCGGAGGAACGCCATGGTCCAGTCGTTCCGCATCACAGTGATCGGTGTCGGCAACACCTTCCGGCACGACGACGGCATCGGTCCGGCAGTGGTCCAGCGCCTGCGCGAACGGGCGCTCAGCCGCCCGCTGCCGCCGTCCGTCCGGCTCGCGGACTGCGACGGGGATCCGGGCCGGCTCATCGCGCTCTGGGACGGCATGGAGCTGGCCGTGGTGATCGACGCCGCCCACGCCGAACCCGGCCGTCCGGGCCGCGTACACCGCCTCAGCCTCACGGCCTCCCACCTGCCCCCACCGCCCACCAGCTCCCACGGCTTGGGGCTGGGCGAAGCCCTGCAACTCTCCGAGGCACTGGGCAGGCTGCCCGGACGCCTCCTCGTCCTCGCCGTCGAAGGCGCGGACCGTTCCCTCGGTACGGGCCTCAGCACGGCGGTGGCCGAGACCGTCGAGCCCCTGGCGGACGCCGTGGAGGCGGAGATCGTGCGGCACCGCGACGCCACCGCTCGTGGGGTGCCCGGCTCCGTCGAAAGCGCTCGCTCCGACGACAGCGCCCAGGAGGTGTGACCCATGAGCACGCACCAGCGGGAGCGCAGCACGTACGCCGGCACCTGGGAGCCCGCGCACGTCCCCGCCACCCTCGGACACTCGCGGCTGCTTCAGTGCCGCGCCCTGCTCCTCGGCATCGAGGGACTGGTGACCGACACCGCGCGGCTGCACGCCGGCGCCTGGAAACGCACCCTGGACGGCTTCCTGCGGGACAACGGACACGTACACCGCCTGTCCGTCCGGCCGTTCGATCCGGAGACCGACTTCCGCCGCTTCTTCCAGGGCCGGGCACGGCTCGACGGCCTCCAGGCCTTTCTCACCTCCCGCGGCATCTACGACCCCGGTCATCCCGACTCCCCCGGCGTGCTCCGGGCGCTGGTGGCTGACGAGGACCGGTTCTTCGACGAGCAGGTGCGTCGGCACGGCGTACCGGTATGGCCGGACAGCCTCGATCTCGTGGCGGCGACGCACGCCCATGCCATGCCCGTCGTCGCAGTCTCGGCCTCCCGGCACGGCCGCCGGCTGCTGAGGACAGCCGGCCTGGCCGAACGGTTCGACGCCATCGTCGACGGCTGCGACCGCACCCAGCTCCACGTGCCGGCCGGCCCGGACCCGGCCCTGCTGATCGAGGCCGCCCGGCATCTGCGGACGGCACCCGAGCACAGCGCTGTCGTCGTCGCGGCCCCCGCCTGGATCACCGCGGCCCGCAGAGGTGGCTTCGCGCTCCCCCTCGGCGTGAACCGGGAAGGGCGCACGGAGAACGCCGTCGAGCTGTACGAGCGCGGAGCGGCCCAGGTCACCCGCAGTCTGGCGGAACTCGTCCCGCGCCTGATTCCCACCCGGTGTCCCGCGGCCAGGCCGGGCAACCGGGCATCCCGTGACGCGTAGCCCCGCTCCGAGGAGGTGTCCATATGTCCCAGCCGCCGCAAACGCCGCACGGCCGGGTAGTCGTCGGATTCGACGGCTCAGCCCACGCCGAACGGGCTCTGGACCGCGCGGCCGACGAGGCCCGGCTCCGTGGCACGGCTCTGGAGATCCTGGCCGGCTGGCCCTGGCCCAAACGCCCGCTTCCCGACTACGGGGTCCAGGACGACGAGGGCAAGCTGCTCTACAGCAGCGCACGCCGAATGATGGACGGCGCCGTGGAACGAGCCCGGTCCCGGGCGCCGAACACCCTCATGATCCCTTCGCTGACCACGGAATCCGCCGCCGAGGCACTCCTGCGCTGCGGCCGCACCGCCTCGCTGACCGTCGTCGGTACCCGCGGACACGGCGGATTCGCAGGGCTGCTGCTCGGCTCGGTCAGCCTGCGCGTCGCCGCTCACTGCACCAACCCGCTGATGGTGGTACGCGGTGACGTGGACCGCGTCCGCGGCACCGTCCTCATCGGCCTTGCATCGGACACGGACACGGACGTGAAGGCCCTGCGGTTCGCCTTCGCCGAGGCGGCCCGCAGTGACGCCGAACTGCGGGTCCTGCACACCTGGCAGTTCCCGGCCCCGCACGCCGACCAGACCCGGCCCTCTCAACTGGGCTGGGACGATGTCGCAGGGCTGCGCAAGGCCGCAGAAGCGGTCCCCCAATATGCCGTCGCCAGGCTGGCACACGAGTATCCCGCTGTCCGGGCATCCGCACTGGCCGTCTGCCAGAGCCCGGCACAGGCGATGGTCGAGTACAGCCGGGAGGCCGATGTCGTCATCCTGGCGGCCCACCGCCGACCACGCCACTTCGGCCTCCAACTGGGCCCGGTCACCCATGCGACCCTCCACCACGCCCACTGCCCCGTCATACTGATACCCACGAGTTGACTCGCAGCAGGGAACACCAAGCCGGTGAGGCTCGTCGACGACGACTCCGCCAAGCCGATCACCGTGGACCTCGTGCTGACGCCGGACTTCGGCCTGTGGGATCGGTTCGGGCTCCAGCGGGCACGCGTGAGCGGCCTCGCGCTGCAGCGCTGAACAGCTCATGGCGAGGCGCAGGCCGTGGGGCAGCTCGTTCCGGATCCGATCGGCGGAAAGCACTACCGCATCGAGCACTCCGCGGGCCGGGCGCGGGCTCGCTTCGGCGCGCGTGTCGAAGTCGGTGGTCCTTGAGGCAGGTCGGTTCACTGTGTGGCGGCGTCCGGGGAGGCGGCCAGCAGACTTCGGCAGGCCGTCAGGGCCAGGTGCTCGGTGAAGGTTTGGTGGTCGACCTCTCTGGTGGCGAAATCCGGTCCGTGGGCGGTGCGGACGACGCACGCGGAGAAGACGGTGGCGAAGCACTGCCGTACTGCTGTTTCCGGCTCGGGGTGGGTTATCTCGTCGCGGGCGTGGAGCAGGACCGCGGTGAAGGCATCGGCGAGAGCGTGGACATGGGCCCGGCCACGGCGCAGCACCTCCGGATGGGCACCGGAGAGCAGAAGCACCGGCTTGAGGAAGGCGGCGTGCTGCTGGAAGAGGGAGGTCAGCTGTGCGACCGCTGCCGTGATCATGTCGTTGGCAGGGAGGCACTGCCAGCGGTGCGGGTCGGTGAAGGCCTGCTGGTCGGCGGTGACGCGGGAGATGCCGTGTTCGTAGACGGCCAGGAAGAGCGCGTCCTTGCTGGTGGTGCGGTCGTACAGGGCTCTGGGAGCGACCTGCGCCTTCTCGCAGAGTGCGGCGATGGTGAACGCTTCGTAGCCGCCCTCCTCGATGAGGGAGACGCCGGCGTCCAGGACGCGGGCCCAGGTGCGCCGGGTGCGTTCCTGGCGGGGTTCGCGAATCTCCAGCTCGTCAGGACGGCCTTCGGCGGTGGTCATTCCGTCATCCTCTCTCCTGTACGCGGTGAGAAGCCCCGGGTACGGGCCTCTTGACATATGGCCCGCTCAGGCCGATCTAATATCCCTCGCAGTTAACCGTAGCGCACACTACGCTTTCAGGGGGTTGTCGATGGTGCCCGTGCTCAGCCGTACCCGGGCCGCTGTCGGAGCCCGGGAACAGTTGGCCTGTGCCGCCGACCTGGAGGACCCGGACACGGTCATCTGCACCGAGGTGCGGGAGACCTCCGAAGACCTCGACGCCCACACGGCGCACACCCGCACCGCCACCTTCCTGGACCGCATTCACGATCCGGCCGAAGAAGAGCCCGTGCTGTCCCGCTACCCCCGCCACCGCCGACCGACCGGCCACGGAACCGCACGTTCCAGAGGGAGCCGCACATGTCACGAACGTCCACCATCCCCACGCCCGGCCGGGTCGCCGTCGTCGGCGCCGGACCCGCCGGCATGGCCGCCGCGCTCTCCGCCCACCAGGCCGGCCACCACGTCACCCTCTTCGAGCGGCACGCCCAGGCGCGGCCGGCCGGCAACATCCTGAACCTGTGGCCCGCCCCCGTCAAAGCTCTCGGCCTGCTCGGCGTGGACACCGATGACCTCGGCGCTCCGTGTCAGAGCGAGTTCCGCAACATGCGCGGCAAACGGCGGGTGCGGGTCCGGTTGCCCGAGCAGGTCGTACGCGACTACGGCGGCGGCTTCATCGGCCTGTTGCGCCCCGACCTGTACGAGCGGCTGCTGGCAGCTCTCCCGGCAGGAGTGCTGCACACAGGCCAGGCGCTGGCGGGCGTCGAGCAGGACGAGCGTGTGGTCCGGCTGCGCATGGACGACGGCACCCTGCACGAGGCCGATGTCCTGATCGGCGCCGACGGCATCAACTCCCTGGTCCGCCGCGCCCTGTGGGGCGACTCACCGATCCGCCCGCACCATCTGCAGCTCTACGGCGGCTATACGCTCGACGAGAACGTCTCCGCACCTTCCGGGCTGTGCGTGCTCACCCACAGCCCGACGGTCCAGGGCGCCTGGACGGCCATCCGCAGCAAGGGCCGTGACGGCTTCCAGTGGTGGGTACTCAGTGCCCACGACATCGACCGCCCCATACCCGACGACCTGCACTCCGCGGCTGCCGGCCTGGCCCGCGCCTTCCCCGATCCGCTGCCCCGCCTCATCGCCGCGACCGATCCCGCGCACGTACAGAGCTGGCCCATCCGCGACCGCAAGCCGCTCAAGCAGTGGTCGAAGGGCCGCATCACCTTGATCGGCGACGCTGCCCATCCCACCTCCCCGTACGCCGCCTACGGTGCGGGCATGGCCACCGAGGACGGCTATTTCCTCGGCCGTCGGCTGGCCGGCGTCGACCTCACGGACCTCGGCGCTGTCCAGCGCGCGCTTGCCGCGTTCGAGGTGTCCCGCAAGCCTCATACCGCCCGCCAGTCCCAGACGGCCTGGGCGCTCGGGAAGGTCTTCCACCACGCGCCCGCACTGCTGCGGCCCGTGCGCGACGCGGTCCTGGACCACACTCCGCTGCTCCAGAAGGTCGTCGGCGAGGGCACGCCCGGCGAGATCGTCAAGCAGATCGAGCAGATCGAGCGCGCCGAGACGGCGTTCGTCGCCGCGGGCGGAAGGGCGGGCTGAGGCAGGCGGCGGTCAGCACCGGGTCTCCGCACGGGCGGCCCGGTCAGGCGGATTCCTCGGAGAGCCGCTGCAGGGTGGTGGCGTGGCCGAGCGGGCTGCCGCTCTCCACCCAGTGGCTGAGCGGAGTGGTGGCGAACAGTGCGGAACTCGCGAGGAGTCCGCCACCGATGACCCCTTCGAAGTGATCCAGCGAGGCCGCGCGGACCGTCAGGCCGGAGGTGACGAGGCGGTTGCACCGCGCGTGGACCGTCGAGGAGACGACGTCGACGAAACGGGAGCCGGTGCGCAGGATGCCGCCGCCCAGGACGAGAACACCGGGGTTGCAGAAGTTGACCAGGTTGGCGATGACTTCGGCGACGAGACGGGAGCGCTTGTCGATCATTTCCAGGGCGAGGCGGTCACCGTCGACCGCGGCGGCACCGATCGCGCCGAGTGTGAGACGGCCCGTTCGCCGCAGTGAGGCGGTGAGTCGCGCGCTCTCCTCGACCCGACGGGTGCCTTCCTCGAGTATCGACCAACCGCTGGCGACGGCTTCGAGACAGCCGGTCAGGCCGCACCGGCACACGGCCGAGGGGTCGTCGGTGACGTGGGTGTGGCCGATGTCGCCCGCCGCGCCGCGGTCGCCGCGCAGCAGACGTCCACGGGTGACCAGGGCCGCTCCGATGCCGGTGCCGACCTTGACGAAGAGCATGTCGCGTCCGTCGTGCGGGACTCCCGCAGTCCATTCGCCCAGGGCCATGAGGTTGACGTCGTTGTCCACCCACACGGGGGCGTCGTAGTGCTCGCGCAGCCAGGAGCGCACGCTGAAGCCGTCCCAGCCGGGCATGATCGGTGGCGCGACGAGATGACCGGTGGCGAACTCCACCGGCCCGGGCATGCCGATGCCGATCGCCCAGGGCCTGCCGAGCCCGGTCTTGCGGGCAAGTGTGGTGAACGCCGACCGGATCTGTCGCATCGTGGGCTCGGGACCGGTGTCAGTGGCCCAGTCCTCGTGGTGCGAGGCGACGACGGTGCCGGTGAGATCCATGACGGCTGCCGTGAACTCCGACGCCCCGACGAAGGCGCTGTAGAGGTGGCCGGCCTCGGCACGGAAGCGCAGCGTGCGCGCCTGCCGGCCTCCTGACGAGGGGGCCAGTTCGCCGTCCTCGAGGAGTCCGAGCGCGAGAGCCTGGTCGACTCGCTGGGTGACGGCCTTGCGGCTGAGGCCCGTCACGGTGACCAGTTCCGGCCGGGTGGCAGCGCGGCCCGAGCGCACGAGGTTGATCACCAGGGCGAGGGAGGCTGCTTCCAGAGCCGGCACCGAGGGAAACCCGGCCGTCTGCTCCTGCCGGGGAGCGGTACTGATCGGGACCGGGCGGCCCATGTCGTATCCCCGTTCGTCGTTCCCACGGCTTGCTCTGGACGAGATGGTACGACAGGACGATCCCGCCCTGAGCGGGGGTTCCGGCCGTCCAGAACGCACCCATGGCCTGTCCACCTCGTCATTGATTGCTGAACGCCGCATCGAAGGTCGCCCCCGGCAGCCGCCACAGCAGGGACCGGACATACCGGAGCGCTTCGGCGGCCCCGTGCAGGCGGTCCATGCCGGCGTCCTCCCACTCGACGGAGACGGGGCCGGCGTAGCCGATCGACGCGAGGGCACGAAAGGCGTCCTCCCAGGGGACGTCTCCGTGGCCGGTGGACACGAAGTCCCAGCCGCGCCGCGGGTCACCCCACGGAAGGTGCGAGCCGAGGGCGCCCGCGCGCCCGCCGGCCGGCCGCAGGCGGGTGTCCTTGCAGTCGACGTGGTAGATGCGGTCGGCGAAGTCGGTGATGAATCCGACCGAGTCGATGCCCTGCCACAGCATGTGCGAGGGGTCCCAGTTGAATCCGAAGGCCGCACGCCGGTCGAGGGCCTCCAGCGCACGGACGCTGGTCCAGTGGTCGTAGGCGATCTCCCCGGGATGCACCTCGTGAGCGAAGCGGACCCCCTCGTCGTCGAAGACGTCGAGGATCGGGTTCCAGCGGCGGGCGAAGTCGGCGTAACCGTCGTCGATCACCGCCTGGGGAACCGGCGGGAACATCGCGACATAGGGCCAGATCTTCGATCCGGTGAAACCGACGACGACATCCGCGCCGAGCCTGCGGGCCACGCGGGCGGCGCGCTTCATGTCCTGCGCGGCACGCCGGCGTACGCCTTCGGGCTCGCCGTCGCCCCAGGTGCTCGCGCGCAGGATCGCCTGGTGCCGGAAGTCGATGGGGTCGTCGCAGACCGCCTGCCTGGTGAGGTGGTGGGAGATCGCCCAGCAGCCGAGACCGTACCTGTCGAGGATGTCGAGACGGCTGCGCAGGTAGGCGGGGTCGGCTTCGGCGCGCTCCAGGTCGAGGTGGTCGCCGGACGCGGCGATCTCCAGTCCGTCGTAGCCCCACTCGCTCGCCAGCCGGGCGACCGTTTCGAAGGGAAGGTCCGCCCATTGCCCGGTGAAGAGGGTGACAGGCTGTCGGGCGGGCGCCTGCGGCTGTTCGATCGTCATACTGTCTCCTCGTCGTCGGCCGGGACGTCGGCCCAGTTGCCGGAGGCGGCCGAAGCCAGGACGGCCTCGGTGATCCGGGCGGCGCGCAGGCCGTCGGCGAAGCGGGGAAGGCCCTCGACAGCCTCGCCGCGTAGGGCGGTGTAGGTGTCGGCCACGAAGTCGGTGAAGCACTCGTGGTAGCCCTGGGGATGCCCGGAGGGCAGTGCCCCCCGAGGGGCGGGCGGCGAACCGGGGCGGCTCGGATCGCGGACCACCGTCCGGTTCACGTCCCGCCCGCCGATCCAGAGGGTCTCCGGGGTTTCCTGGTGGAACGCGTAGCTGGCGTCCGGCCCGTCGAAGGAGAAGGACAGGGCGTTCTTGCGGCCGGCACTCGCCTGGCTGAGCACGACGCTGCCGAGCGCGCCGGTGTCGGTGGTGAAGGCGACGACCGCCCCGTCCTCAGTGGTGACGGTGACGGGCTCGCCGGCGGGGCCGGGCCGGGTGGGCACGGACCGGGCGAACCGGGCGTGCACTCGGACGATGCGTTGGCCGGTAACGAACTCCGCCAGGTCGCACCAGTGGACACCGATGTCGGCGAACGCACGGCTGTCCCCGCCGGTCGCCGCGTCGACACGCCAGTTCGTGGTGCCCGGGTCGGCCAGCCAGTCCTGCAGATAGCTGCCGTGCAGCAGCCACGGCGGCGTCGCATCCCGGGCCTGGATCCGGGCCCGGGCCTCCCGGACGGAGGCGTAGTAGCGGTAGACGAACGGCACCGTGGCGACGAGTCCGCTGTCGGCCGCCAGCGCCGTCAGGCGCGCTGCGTCGGCCGTGTCGGTGGCGAGCGGCTTCTCGCACACCACGTGGCAGCCCGCCTGCAACGCCGCCTGGACGAAGCCGGCGTGCGAAGCGTTGGGCGTGCACACGTGCAGGACGTCAATTCCGGCCCCCAACGCCTCGTCCACCGAGCCGGTGCCCATGCCCGCTCCGAACGCGTGGGCTCCCGCTCTTCCCTTCTCGGGGCTGGAGCCCACGACGGCGACCAGGTCACCGCCGGCGGCGATGATCGAACGGGAGTGGACGGCTCCCATGAAGCCGGTTCCGACGACGGCTGCGCGCACGGTGCGCATGAGACCTCGCTTCTCGTGGATGATCAGGGCGGGTGGGCGTCAGCGCCGACGGGCGTCGCGCTCCAGGGACCGCAGCAGGGCGTGCTGACGGCGGACCTGTTCGACTGCGCGGTAGGGAAGGCGGTCGCCCTCGTACTCGCTGGAGAGATAGCCGGTGTAGCCGTGCTCGACGAGGGTGCTGACGATCTCCTGCCACGGGATCTGCGGATCGGTGAGGTCGTCGGTGATGTCGAAGAACTTCGCCTGGATGAAGGCGACGTACGGCAGTACAGCCACCAGGTCCGTCATGGGGACGGCCAGAGGAGTGCGCCAGCCGGCTTCCTGGGCCTCCTCGTCGAGCCCTTCCTGGTGGGCATCGGTGGCGGCGCGCTGGAAGATGCCTGTGTCGATCAGGAGCCGGAAGTGGTCGGTGCCGGTGCGCTCGATGAACGTCAGGTAGTCGTCGACGACCTCGTGCCTGAGGGGGGTGGGTGCGTGGATCTCCGGACAGATGACGATGCCGAGTTCGGCCGCGCGGTCCAGGACGCGTTCGATGACCGGTTCCCAGATGGGGTGCGGCTTGAGGTGCATCGACACCACGCCGATCTTGGGGCGCAGGGTGGTGAAGCCGAGCGTGGACGCCAGGTCCAGGTCGCGGCGCAGGATGGTGACGCCCTCGTCGACAGTCAGGTCGCGGTGCTGCCACATCCGCGAGTCGATCCAGGAGCCGTAGTTGGTGGCGGTCAGTCGGTGACGTTCCAGGCCGGCGTGCCAGTTGTCGATCCACCGGGTGGTCGGCGTGGGGTAGCCGCTGATGTTGCCCTCGCCGAGGATCTCGATCCCGGTCGCGCCGAGGTCGGCGATCTCGGCCATGGCGTCGTCGAGGGTGAGCAGGGTGTAGAGGTCTCCGGTGTAGCTGTAGAGGGAGACGCCGTACTGCAGGGTGGGGTGCCCGCTTGTCACAGGAGGGTGACCTTTCGCTCGGCGTGGAAGACCGAGGGCTGGAACTCGGCCGGGATGTACGGGGCTTGCAGGGCGATGTCGACCTGGAGGTGGTGCACGCCCGCGGGCAGGCCGCCCGGGTGCGGGACGGTGATGGTGGCCGGTTCGTCGAGCTGCCAGCGCACGTCGGTGGAGGTGCGCAGCTCGGCGCAGGTGAAGTCGCGCCCCTGGAGGGTCCACAGTGGCGTCTCCCGAGCCCAGAACAGGTCACCGACCCGGACCTCGACGCCTTCGATGAGGCTGCCCCACAGCCCGCGGTAGTTGGGCATCCGGAGCTTGAACTGGAAGCCGATGGTTTCCCCGTCGGCGTCGACGTTGCGCACGCCGCGGTTCTGGATGATGTCCCGGTCGAGCATGGGTCCTCCGGTGAGTGGGGAACGAGGGGTTCGTATGCACGGTCAGTGGTCGGCTTCGGCGGAGGCGATGCTGCGGGCGCCACCGACGGCGAGGGCGACCGAGGTCAGGGTGGGGTTGCAGGCCGTGGCAGTGGGGATGACGCCGTTGCCGGCCACGAACAGGCCGCGCACGCCCCACACCTGGCTGGCCGGATCGCACACCGAGGTCCCGTCGTCGGTGGCGCCCATCCGGACGGTGCCCTGGTAGTGCAGGGACGCGCCTGCGGGGAAGACCAGGGGCGGGGTGTCGTCGAGCGGCTCGCCGAGGGCTGCCGCGGCACGGAGGATGTCGGCCCGCGCGTTCTTGATCGCGGCGTGGTCCGCCTCGGTGAGCCGGTAGTGGATCTGCATCGCCGGCATGCCGTAGCCGTCCTGCTCGTCGTCGCGGAAGGTGACCCGGTCGTCCGCCTGGAGGTCCTTGGCGCAGAACCAGCCGAGCCCGACGATCGCCCCGGGGCGCGAGTCGTCGTCGGCCAACTGGACCGGTGAGGTGTCGAGCTGCATCACCTGGCCGTGGAACGGGTGGGTATCGGTGAACGGCACCCACGTCACGCCGCTGCTGGGCGTGACCCCCACGCTGCCGCGCGCCGCCGGACCGTCCGGCAGATCCCGCATGCGCACGGCGTACACCACCTGGGGCTGGTCGTTGAGGTAGCGGCCGAGGGCGGGCGGACGGACATCGGAGGCGTGCAACAGCTGCGGGGTACGCAGACTGTCCGCGGCCACCACCACATAGCGAGCGGTGACGTCGTGCTCGGTCTCCGTACGCCGGTCACGGACCCGCACCCCGCGCACGGCACCACCGTCCTCGTGCAGAAGAACGCGGGTCACCAGGGCCTGCGGGTGCAGGGAGAACCGGGAGTTGCCCCAGGTGACGTCGCCGAACACCACGTCCGTGCCGCTCCACAGCAGTCCGCCGTCCCGAGCGCGCCGAACGGCGAGCGGCATGGGCTGCACCTGTCTGTCGGCGGCGCGGTCGTGGTCGAGGGCACCGGAGAGGCGCTTGCGTACCTCGTCGGCGAACGGTGCGTCGGCCAGCACCTCGGCCGAGACGCCGAGCAACCGCTCGGCCTCAGCCAGCAGGACGGGCATCTCGGAGACGAAGGGGATGACCTCGCTGTCGCCCGGCCGGGGGCACGCCCCGGTCCAGTGCGCGCCCATACCGCCCACGTTGCTGGACATCGCGCCGGCCGGCAGGCCGTCCTCGCCCTCCTGACGCCACCCCTTCTCCAGCAGGAACGTGCCGGGCCGCTGCAGCCTGCGCTGATCGCTGGCGTAGCCGTCCATCGTGTTGCTCGGCACACCCCCCGCGAGCGGGAGAGGTCCCTCCGAAGCACGCTGCGCCGACGCCCGCCGCTCGTCGTCCGCGATGTTCTTCACGTGAGCGCCGGGCGGATCACTGACGAGCGGCCCCACTTCGAAGACGGCGACCCTCAGGGCAGGAGCCAGTTCGCTCAGGACCCGGGCGTAGGCAGCGCCGGCAGGACCGCTGCCCACGATCGCGACATCGACCCCGGCCGGGAACCTGCTGCTCCCTGCGGCGGAACCGTGCTCATCAGTACTGGCGGAACGGGGCATCCGGGCCTCCCTGGGCGCCGCACATGCGTAGCGGTCGCCGACTGTCGGACGAGATCGACGCGGCCCGTCGCGCTTTCGACCAGCTGGGCCACTCGGCTCCACAACTTAAGTTCCTCAGGCACATAAGACAAGCCCCAGGTGGATGACCTCATCCTGACTGCCGCGAAGGGGAACGCACCGACGAGACCATTGACTTAAGTCCCTCACGAACACAAGATGCGCCCCAGTCCCTTAGGCAACGACGCTGACGTGAGGACACGACGATGAGCATCAGGCAGCACGCCGCAGAGCCGACCGAGCCGGCTTCGACCGCGGAAGATGGCACCGACGGCGGGCAACCCGCCCCGGCAGACGACCCGCGGGCGGTGCGCCGCCGCGAGCGAGCGGCCTTCGCGCTGGGCGATCTGGCATCCAACCTGACGTGGACCACCATCTCCAGCTACCTGTTGTTCTTCTACACCGACGTGGCAGGTATCGCGGCCGGGGCCGCCGGCACACTCATGCTGGTCGCACGGCTGCTCGACGCACTCTTCGATCCCGCTGTCGGACTCGCTCTCGACCGCACCACATCACGGTGGGGCCGGGCCAGGCCCTACTTGCTGTTCGGGGCGCCACTGCTGGGCGCCCTGACACTGCTCACATTCCTCACACCCGGCGGCGGCAGCACCGCCGCGATCACGTACGCCTACGTGACCTTCGTCCTCGTCGGGTTGGCGTACTCGCTGGTGAACGTTCCCTACGGTGCACTCATGGCCATGGCCACGCGGGACTCCGCGACGCGCATGCAGCTGGCCGGCATGCGCTCATTCGGCGTCGGTATCGGCCTCATCGCTGTCTCCACACTGACCCACCCACTCATCAGCCTGACCGGTGGCTCGCCGACATCACGCGCGGGGTTCGCCTGGACCATCGCCCTGTACTCGGCACTGGGGATGGCGCTGTTCTGGGCCGTCTTCGCCCTCGTCAAAGAGCGTGTACCGGTCGCCTCCGTGGTCACCGACCGGGCCGGCGCCTGGCACTCGATCAAGGCTCTGGTCCACAACGCGCCGTGGCTGTCCGTCTTCAGCTTCTCCACGCTGGCCTTCGCCCGGCTCGGCATCATCACTGGCGGCGCGGTCTACTTCGCTCTTCACGCGCTGCACAAGCCCGCAGCCGTCTCCGTACTTCTGCTGGCCTTCTCGCTGTCCGCGGTGCTGGGCTCGCTGGTCACTGCCCGCATCCTTCAGATTCTCGGACACCGGCGGGGCATCCTGCTCGGACTACTGGCCTGCGTCGCCCTCTCCGCCCTCCTCCTGCTCCTGCGCGACAACCTTGTTGCCTTCACCATCGTCTTCTTTGTAGCCAACCTCGTCGGCGGCCTGGGCTTCGTCGCCGTCCCCGCGCTGGTGGCGGACACCGTCGAGTGGCACGAGTGGCGCAGCGGCCGCCGGGACGAAGGGCTGCTGTTCGCGGGCTACAGCATGAGCACCAAGATCGGTGCCGCACTCGGCTCGGCCTGCCTGGCCTGGGGACTGGCGGCCGTCGACTACCGGCCCGACGCAGTCACCGGGCAGGTGAGCGACGGTATCGCCGTGCTCTTCATCGGGCTGCCCACCCTCATCGCCGTCCTGCAGGTCACAGTGATCGCCACCTACACGCTGGAGGCGAAACTGCCCGGCGTCAAGGCGGAGAACCTTCGACGCCGCGGCGAGGACTGAAGGCGAGGGAAGGGACAACGCTGAACGAGCGTTCGCGCCGACCGCTCCGAGCAGGCGGTCGCACCCCGGTCACAACACAGCGGCCGAACGGCCTGGACTCCCCGGGGATGCGGAGCCTTGTGAGCACTGATAATCCAGTCGGTCACCGGGACGCCGCGGATTCGAGCTTTGACGAGAGCCCCGAGGGGCTCGGCCGCCATGCAGTCGTTCGTCCTCCTGCGGAACTGGGCACCGTACTTGGCGAATGACGCCAACTGTCGCGCTCGGTCACATCACCCACATCGGTCTTGCTTCCGTCGCGCATGCGGACTGGCCCGAAGACACGGAGTAGTCTGACACCGTAAAATAGTCGGCCAAGTGCTCCCCGCCTGACATGAGGGGGGAAGATGCCCAGCAACGACCGTTACCGCGACACCAAACAAGCCGGTAGCGACACACTCAAGCTCATCTGGCGCATATGGCTCGGAGCCGGCATCGTCTGGGTCGTGCTGGCGATTCTGGCGCGGAACGTGCCATATCTGAACGTCATTATGACAATTGGCATTTTCGTGGGCGCGGTCATCGCCACCCTGATAGCCGTCTTCGGGTCCGCGCACGTCTACTGGGAAGAGAACCGGGCCCGACGGCGCACACTGTGGCGCAAGTGATGTCGCCGCCCCCACGCCGTCGTCACTGGTGTCACTGCCGGCCCCCACGAGACACGGTGGGGCCGCCGTTGGCCAGGGCAGCACTCACGAGTGGGCTGCGCTCCGCTCGTGGACGGTGTCTCAGCCGTTCAGGGCCCGGTCGAGGACGAGGCTGTCCGCAGCCTGGCGAAGGTGCACGAGCTTGCCGTCACGGACGGTCCAGATGTGGATGAACCGCACGTCAACGGCCTTCCCACCCTTGATCGCACCATGGTAGTGGCCGAAGGCGAAGACGTGATTCTCGCTGTCGGCGTAGCACTCCCTGCACACGGGGTAGAAGGTCTCCAGCCGCTCGAAGAGAGGGCCGAAGAAATCGTGCGCCACGCTCTCGAAGCCGTTGTACACACCGCCTCCCGGGAAACCGGGGGTGATGTCCCAGACGATCTCCGGATGAATGACTTCCTGGAGAACGTCCGGGGCGGCCTTGGACTCATACATCCGGCGGACGACGGCGATATTCGGTGACTCGGACATGACGTGCTCCCAGACGGTCTATGGATCGGCTGCGACTGAGCTCAGTGGGGATCTGACGGCTACGGCCGTTCACAATTGACAGCTGCTGGCGCGCTGGGATTGACGCACCGGTCTCGTCCCGCTCCGCCGTCGTTCGTGTTCTGCCCCTGGTTGCCGTCGAGGTCGTCGTTGCCGTCCTCGCCCATCAGGGTGTCGTTGTCCTTGCCTCCTCGGAGCTGATCGTTACCGTCGTTGCTCTGCAGCTCGTCGTTGCCGTCCTCGCCGAAGAGCTTGTCATTTCCGCTGTTGGCGTTGGACTCACGAAGCATGTCGTCGCCCGGGCCGCCGTACATCTTGTCGTTGCCTTCGAGCCCGTTGTGGTCGTCGTTGCCCGGCCCACCACGGATCTCGTCGTCGCCGGCCTGGCCCTCGAGCTCGTCCGTTCCGGCCTCGCCGTAGAGCCTGTCGTTGCGCTCCTGCCCGCGGACCATGTCCACATCGGTTGCTCCGAGGCCGCTCGGCCCGGCATAGATGGTGTCCTTACCGGGCCGGCTCCCGGCTCGATCGCCGTAGTCTCCGCAGATCACGTCCGGACCGTCGAGACCGCGGATCGTGTCGTTGCCACCGAGACCGACGATGACGTCACGGCCGTTGGTGCCGATGAGCGTGTCGTTCACTTCAGTGCCCTTTTTCGTCGCTGTCATTCCGAGACACTTCTCATCGACCGTGGTGTCGGCACGGACAGTACCGGGGCTCACCAAGACCGCTCCCACCGCTGCCGCCAACATGGCCATACGCACAACCAGTCGGCATCCAGGACGCGTCCCGCCCCGTGATTCGAACATGGAGAACACTTCCTTCCACCTCATACGAGTGGGGAAAAACGTCGGTCCGCACTCACATGGCGCACCGACGTCCGCGCCGCCGAATACCCTGGTCCGGCTCGTCCTTCACTGCAGGAAATGCCGACGGAGCTGAAATCGGATTGCCGACTGACAGAGCGGGGCACTCCGCACAGCGCAGACTTGATCGCCCAGCGACTTCATTACTGTTCGCGCCAACGGCGGGTCACACTCAAGAGGTTGCCCATCCCCATGGGGGGAGTCAATAGACGCCGCAGCGAGCACATCGGCGCCTCGGCCATGCGGAATCACATCTTCACGATGCATTATTCCAAAAAACAATCGCACATTACTGCTGAGGTCTTCGAGGACTTGAGCCACCGGATGAGACCGTTACAGTACTGATCCTTCTGAAGAGGGAGACTCAGCCACGGCGCGACACCGTCGGGGCCATGGTCAGCGAAGCGCGTCAGCTTCTGGAGAAGCAGAACGACGGACCGCCTGACCGTAGGCACCGCACCTGACCTCCCCGTCGACCGATACCGCGGCCAGACTTCCGACAGGCCGAACTCGGCGCTTCACCACACCTGTCAGGCGGTCAGGAACGTCAGCACCGGGTCAGCATTGGTCCGCCCAGAGACGGTCAGAAACGATCACGTCCGCACTACCGCACGAACCTCACCACGCGGCAGTTGGCGCCGCGCCCGTCTGCGTGCAACCGGGCTGCCGGCGATAGTGTGGAGCACCGCGGAGGAAGCGACGTCCAGCAAATGGATCGGCCCGGGCAGCATGCAACTGTGCTGGCGAGCTTCTCGACGTGCCTGGACGATGGCGCAGCGCGAGCCCCTTGCTCAGTGGGAAGACCCAACTCATCACTTCGTTCGGGTACAGCAGCGCGGTGCCTGGCTCGGCAGCGGGCCCCGCGCCGGGCGGCCCTTCTGGACCCCGTGTTCCGCCTACCCCGGCGTCTCCACAGGTACCGGGGCGACGCTGACGGAAGCAGTTCGTTCTCGAAGACCCCGGCAACACCCTCCGGGCTTCAGTGGAGCGACCTTCTTCATCCTTTCCGCGGGATCTCCGGCAAGCCATCCTGCGGCGTCTCCGAGAGGCGGACTTCACAATGGGGCTGTCCCCCAGCGTCCTTGCCGACGTCAATGCCAACGGGTGCAGCGGAACAGGTCCGAAGTGTTCGTGCGGGTCTCGAATTCATGCCGGAAGGCGGGACATTGAGTGTCATCGGGAGTCTCTGCAGTAGTGGTGATACGGCACGTCGGGCATGAGTTGCTTCCATTCGCGTTCGGTGACCGTGCCGGAGATCGCCTGACAGATGCGGGACGTGGCGTGGGTGACGTTCAGATTCCAGATACGGACGGTGTCCTCTCCCACGCTGATAAGCCTGCGGCCGTCGGCGATGAAGAGCACTTCGATCACCCAGCTCTGGTGGCCGGTCAACGTGGTGGTGAGAGAGCGTTCGGCGATGTTCCAGATCTGGATGCTGCCGTCGTCCTGTGCGGTGGCCAGAGACCGGCCGTCGGGACTGAACTGCACATAGCCCAGGCTCCCGCCGAGAATGTCCAACTTGGCGATACGGCGCAGGGTGGTGGCGTCCCATAGTTGCACCGTGCTGTCCTGGCCGGCCGTGGCGAGACGGCGGCCGTCGGGGCTGTAGGTGGTCTGCCAGATAGTGCCGGCTCGCGGGTTGAAGGAGGCCACCTGCCTGTGGGTGGCGGCGTCCCACAGCCGGACGACACCGCTCTCGCCGAACGTGGCGAACCTCCGTCCGTCGGAGCTGTACTCAGTTCCGAGCACGGAGCCTTCCTGCCGTGGCAAAGTCGCGGTCAGACGACGTGACGTCACGTCCCACAGTCGTACGTTGCCCTGCTGGCTGGTGGTGACGAGGGTCCGGCCGTCCGGGCTGAAGGTGGAACGGAAGAGTCTGGAGTCGGCCGACGTGCTCAAGGCGGCTGTCTGCCGGTGCGTTCGCGTGTCCCAGATGCGCGCGTAGCCGTCCTGGCCCGCCGTGGCGACGAGGCGGCCGTCAGGGCTGAAATCGATGTCGTAGGCGAGTTTCTTGTTGCCTGACAGAGAAGCGTAGCGGCGGTGTGTGCGGAGGTCCCACAGACCGATGGAGTGATCATTGCCGTTGTACGCGGCGATGGTCCGGCCGTTGGGGCTGACGGCCACATGGCCGCGCGTGTCGTTGGGAACGGACGTGAGATAGGTCCTGCTGGTGGCCCACAGACGAATGGTCCGGTCGCTGCTGCCGCTGGCGAGCATGCGTCCGTCCGGGGAGAAATCGACGCTTTTCACTCCACCCACGTGGCCGGTGATCCTGGTGCCCTCCACTGCCTTCTCCACACCCCACAGATAGACGAAGTCACCGTCACTCGCGCCGGCCAGGAGGCGGCTGTCGGGGCTGAAGCGGACCTCACGCACCTGGGCGGTGTCAGTGACGAGGTCCGCGTGGAGCTTGCGGTCGGTGGTCCGCCATATCCTGGCGTCAACCGGCCCGCCGGAGGCCAGGTACTTCCCGTCGGGCGAAAAGGCCGCGGTGGCCACACTGTTGCGATGGCCGGTGAGCGTGGCGGTCTCCTTGTGGGTGTCGAGGTCCCACAGTTTGACGGTCTGATCGTCGCCCGCGGTCGCCAGGACACGATCCTGTGGAGCGAAGGCCACGTCCCGTACTCCATTGCCCTGCACTCCGGCCCCGTGCCCTTTGAGCACGGCTTCGGATTGCCACCTCGAAGTGCTCCAGATCCTGACAGTACGGTCGGTGCCGGCGGAGGCGAGGGTCCGGCCGTCGGGGCTGAAGGCCACGGCGTTGACGGAGCCGCTGTGGCCCTTCAGGACGGCGACGGCGCGGCGTGCGGCGGGCTTCCACAACCGTACGCTGCCGTCGGTGCCGGCGGAGGCGAGGGTCCGGCCGTCGGGGCTGAAGGCCACGGCGTTGACGGAGCCGCTGTGGCCCTTCAGGACGGCGACGGCGCGGCGTGCGGCGGGCTTCCACAGCCGTACGCTGCTGTCGGTGCCGGCGGAGGCGAGCAATCTGCCGTCCGGGGAGTAGACGACCGCGTTGACTGTGCCCATGTGCCCCTCGACGGTCCCGGCGAACAGGTTGGACTGCTGGCTGAGGAGCGCACTACGTGCTTCCGCAGTCGGGTACTGGTGGTACGCCTCCAGCGCGAGCAGCATCTGCGCGTCGGGGTGCTGGGTCGCCAGCGAACTGGCCTTGATGGCCAGGGCCCGCGACAGGGCAACGTGCTGCCCGTTCAGGGCCTTCTGCCGCTGCTGCAGGGCCACGCCCCCCGCACCCAGCGCCATGAGGAGGATGACGCTGAGCGCGACGATCAGCACACGCAGGCGACGGGTGCGCCTCCGCTCAGTGCGCAGTTCGCTGGTCTCCAGGGCGGATCCGGCGTCCAGGAACGCCTTCTGCACCGTTGTCAGGCGCCGCTGGTTGGCGGCATCGGCCGCCCAATCACGCGAGACGCCCAGTCGGCTCCCGCGGTACAACAGGGAAGGATCACGGTGCTGGCGGTCCCAGGCGTCCGCGTCGGCGGCGAGCCGCTGATGGGTACGGAGGCCGATGCGGTCGGCGTCGATCCATCCGCGCAGCCGGGGCCATGCCCGCAGCAGCGCCTCGTGGACGATCTCCGCACTTCCCTCTCCCAAGGTGACGAGACGGGACCGGGTCAGTGCGTCCATGGCGGTCGCGGCCGAGGAGGGGTTCGGCATGTCCCGCAGGAGTGCCGCCGGGTCGACGCGCCGCCGGATGTCTTCGGTGGCCTCACCGACCTGCACCATGTTCAGCAGGAGGAGCCGTGCCGAGTCCTTGGCCTCGTCATCGAGTGCCGCGTAGGTGTTCTCGGCCGTCACAGCCACGGCTCCGGTGATCCCGCCGGCCCCCAGATAACCGTTCACAGTGAGCAGGCGTCCCGAACGGCGTTGCCAGGTGGCGCGCAAGACGTGGGCCAGTAACGGCAGGGTGCCGGCGGAGCCGGTCCGCGGAGCGTCGGTGGCGGCAGAAGTACCGGTTGCGGCGGTGAGTTCTGTTTCGATGGCAGGATCGGTTGTGGTGACGGGGTCGGTGTCGATACCCAGATCGCTCAGCAGGACATCGGTAAGGCCGGGCTCAAGCGCGATCTCGGTCGCCCGGGCTGGCTTGTCGATCGCGTCCCGCAGCTCCTGGCGGGTCATCGCTCCGACCACCACCTGCCCGGTCTGCAGGGCCGGCCGGAGCGCGGGGTGCGCCGCACAGTGCGGGTAGAAATCGGCCCGTACACCAAGGACGACCAGTGCGGACGGCTCCCGTTCCGCGTCAGCGCCGGCAACCTGGCACAGGATGTCGATGAATGCGGCACGTTCATGTTCGTCGTGACACTGGGAGAAGACCTCCTCGAACTGGTCGACGACGATGACCAGGCGAGCTCCATCGGCCGGGCTCCCGCCGCCTCGGGCTTCCAGGACGGAGCGGACGGCGTCGACGCAGATGTGCGGCGCCTGTGCGGCAGCGTTGGTGTTCAGACGGTTTTCCGGCGGTATCAGCGTGTTGAGTTTCGAGACGAGTTCGTCGATGGGATGCGTGGTCGGGGTGAGCAGGAGGTGCGGCCAGGTCCGGGCGCCGGGCACCGCGAGGCCGCCGGTCGCCAGGGCATTGAGCAGCCCGGCCCGGAGAAGAGAGGACTTGCCCGACCCGGAGGGCCCGATGACGAAGAGCGGTCGGGCCGTGCGCATCCGGTCAACCAGGCGGTCGGTGAGTTCCCGGGTCAGGCGTTCGCGCCCGAAGAACCACTGGCTGTCACCGGGGCCGAAAGAGGCCAGTCCCGGGTACGGGCATACGGTCGGCTCCGGCCGCGAAGCGCGGGTCGTGGGCGGGTCTTGGACAGGGGGCCGGTAGGCGGGATTCGGAGCGAGGACAAGGTCCTGCGCCCATTCGGTGGCCCGGTGGCACGGCCGCGGACAGCCGCGCGCGGGCAGCGCGTGATAGAGGTAGCGGTACGCGTCGTGCAAGGTGAGTTCGGCCGGCCCCGACGGATCACCGCGCACGAGCAGGTTGATCAGCTCCCCGGTGAATGCCGTGTGCGGCGCACCGCAAGGGGCGAGAGCCGATGCATCGCGGGCCGCTGCCGTGAGGACGTACCCACCGTGGATCCGGGCGATACCCGCGGTGTCGCCGATGTCATCGTCTCCCAAGGTTCCCACGGCACGGCCTGAGAAGCAGCAGTCCAGGACGACGACCACGGTGCGTGCCCGGCTGGAGAGGAGGCAGTCACGCACCGCGGCGTAGGCCAGGGAGGTGTGCGCCAGGCGATTGGGGCGGGGGTCGGTCACCTGCGTGGCCAGGTGGAGTTCCCCGCTGGGGCTGACCAGACCATGTCCGACGTAGTAGACGAACAGTGCCTGTTCCGCCTGCTCGGACTGCTCGGCCAGGGCGAGACCCAACTCGGTCGGGTGGGCCGGGTCGCACACGAGCCGCAGGTTCCGTTCCGCCAGTCCGCACCGTTCGACGAGGGTCTGTCCCAGGTCCGCGAGCGAACTCGCCACCGCGGGTACGTCAGGCACCCCGCACGACGCCGTGTACTTTCCGGTGCCGATCAGCAGGGCGCGGGTGCCGGGCGAGGCCAGCCCGGTCGCCGTATCACGGCTCGGGCCCCGTGGTGGTGCTGCCATGTTCGCTCCTCGCGCCACTGGTGTTCGTGCCGAGCGCAGTGAGCTGGCCGATCAATGACTGCACGGTGTCGGGATCAGCCCCACGAACTCGCGTGGCCGCCAGTTCGATGCTGCGCCCGTCCTCGGTGGTTGCCCTGCACCGAATCGTGGTGGTGCGCTGACGGAGCCAGGTGACGACTGTCGCCGCCAGTACGGTCGCCCCGGCGGGGCCCAAGGCAATGATGAGCTCTTGGGCGGCCGTCCCGAGCTTGCCGGGTTCAGGCACTTGCCCGGCCATGTCCACGCGGCCGCGCAGCTCGCTCTCCGCTGTCAACCAGGCGAACAGAGAGCGCAGTTCTTCCTGCGATTGCGGCCCGGTCAGCGTGATACGCAGAATGTGGGTACCTGCTTCCACACGACGAACATACTCGGCGGTTGCTCCGGTTGAACAGATGCAGCCCGATAATGTGGGCAAGTGTGCTACCAGGTGGCGTCCGCAGCTGTGTTTTGGCGCACTATCCATGGCCAATGGAGTACGCAGGGCAGGCGGCGTTGCCGGGCGTCCGCGTGACTGACGTCGAGGGCCGGGACACTGCCCGCCTGCCGGCCGGAGCCACCGGTTCCCTGGCCGCGGGCTGCAGGACGCGGAAGAAGCGCGGGATCGGCCCCAGCTCGTCGGCCGCGAGCACCGCCTCGGCCTGAGGTGTGGTCCAGTGCCCCAGCGCGTAGGGAGCCGTCGGATCCTGTCGGCCCGAACGAACGACGGTGGCCGCCACGGCTTCCGCTTCTCTGCGCGCCGCGTTCGCCTACAACGTCTCGCTGCGGGGATCGGCGCTGTGGAGTCGGGCGTACCAGGTGGCGATCGAGTGCTTGTAGCCCTCGGGCATGGCCAGCCCCGGTACCTCGTCCCTGTGGAAGAGGCCGATCTGCTCGTGCTCGTGGCTGATCACCGGCTCTGCCTCCGGCGTGCCGACGGTGCACCCGTAGGTGACGATCAGGACGCGGCGGCCGGGGATCGGCTCATAGATCCAGGTATTCAGCAGGGGGCCGGCCTTGACCTCCCAGCCCGTCTCTTCCTGCACCTCGCGCGCCACCGCGGCCTCCGGGCTGAGGTCCGGGAGCTGACCGGTCTCCGCGTTGCCCACCTCCAGGCGCCCGCCCGGGAGTTCCCACTCCTCTCGCTCGTTGCGGAGCAGCAGCACACGGTGCTGCGCGTCGAGAGCGACGCCCTTCACGGAGACGGGCCACAGCGGCGGTGTGTATCGCATATCGGTCCTCGTACGGCGGCTGACCGGGGCATTCGGAACGTAGCACGCCGCCGGTGCCGCGCCACCCGTATGGGCGATTTGCCGGAGTCGGCAATCTGTCGCGTCACCCGACCGACCACCGCCCAGAACAGTGGGGTCACTGGCCTCCAGGGCAAGGCGGTTCGGCCATGAGCCAAGCCGCTCGGCTTTCCGCTCCCGATGTATTCGCGGACGGCTGTCGCCACCCGCGCCGGCCCCGCGCCGCGACGGCCATCGCCGCGCAACTTCGATCCACCGGGTCCGCGAGATCGTCCTGGGTTTCCATGGCCGTACGACGACCGTTCATCGTCAGGCGCTGCTTTCGGCCAATGCCCCCAGTCGCTCGCCCGCCTGCAGTCGCGGCACAGCGCCGGAGGGGCCGGCGGCGACGCGCATCGCTGGGTGCCCCTGGCAGTCACTTCAGGGGAAACCCTGAACCGGGCCCTGGCGCCCTTTCTCCCGGCGCGCCGTACGTTCGCGGCACCGTTGGCCCTGGCTGGCCGACGGCTGATGGGCGATGGTCGAAGGAGTCGATGAGCATGTCACAGTACGGGCTCATGCCGAGCGAAAGTGATGGCTACGAGACTGAGTTCGCCACCGAGATGCAGGTCCCCGGTGAATACGAACTTCAGGGCGCTGAGGCCGAGTTCGGCAGCGCGTCCGAGCAGTGGGAAGGTCCGCAGGAGGGCGGTGAGCCCGCTGAGAGCGGCTTGCCGTCCATGGAGAGTCCGCTCAGCGAGACCGATGAGGTCCAGCTGGCCGCGGAACTGATGGAGGTGACGTCCGAGGCCGAACTCGAGCAGTTCCTCGGGAAGCTCTTCAAGAACGTGTCGCGTGGGGTGGGCGGCTTCCTGCGGTCGCCCGTAGGGCGCTCGCTGGGCGGCATCTTCAAGAACGTCGCGAAGGCCGTCCTCCCCATCGCCGGCAAGGCGCTCGGCTCGTTCGTCGCGCCGGGCGTCGGCACGTTCATCGGCGGCAAGCTGGGCTCGATGGCGAGCAACCTCTTCGAGGTCGACACGGAAGGCGCCGATCACGAGGAGCAGGAGTTCGAGATCGCCCGTCGCTTCGTGCGGCTGGCAGCCACCGCAGCGGGCAACGCGGCACTCGATCCCCGCCGGGCCGCGCCCCAGACTCTGGCACAGGGCGCTGTGCTGTCGGCCGCCCGCCGTTATGCTCCCGGGCTGGCCCGGCGCTTCCGTGCCTTCGCGTCCCCGGCTCCCTGGTACTGGCCGGCACCGGTCCCGACCTGCTCCTGCACACACGGCCAAGCCGGCTACCCGCTCCAGAGCGCGGGTCAGGAGATGCCGGCAGGCGAAGGGACCGGCCCGGAGGGCATGGGCGCCGGCAGTCAGGCGACCGCCCGGGCGCGTTCCGGTCGCTGGATACGCCAGGGGCGCAAGATCGTCATTCTGGGGGCCTGAGCACCATGGAGGCGTACGCGGACGCGGGCTCTTATCTGTCGGGAGAGGCGCGTGCCATGCTGGCCCGGCTCGACCGGGTGCGTCCCTTCGCGCTGTACGAGCCGATGGTGCCCGCCGCCGCCCTGTCGCCGGCCGCACAGACAGCGATCGAGCACTTCCTGGCCCGGGGTCAGGCGGATCTCCGGCGTCGGGTCCAGGCCTTCCTCGCCTGGCTCGACAGTACCGGCCGGTCGGCGCCACCCGGAGTGGCACAGCGCCGCTTCGTTGCACTGCGCGGTGGTTTCCACGATGTCCTGGCCCAGTTCGACCTGTTCCAGGAGGTCATCACCCAGCGCAGCGAACAGGAGGCCGGTGTCTGGCTCTCAGGGCTGGACGTCGCCGCTGTCGAAGCACTCACCGTACCGGGCACGGTGCTCGACACACCCGTGCCGGTCGCCTGCTACCTGGACCGGGGCCCGGGAGGCGCGATCCGCCGGATCAACACCCGGGTGCCCGGCCGCGCCCGCAGCCCCCTCGCCTTGATCAGGATTCCGCGCGAACGGATGATCGGCCATGGGATAGGAGCCTCCCTCCTGCACGAGGTCGGCCATCAAGTGGCGGCGCTGCTCGGTCTTGTGGTTTCGCTGCGTGCCGCGCTGTACGACGCCGAGCGCCGGTGCCGGGACGCGGCTGCCCGCACTGCCCTCGCGTACTGGGGGCGTACGGTCTCGGAGATCGTGGCCGACTTCTTCGCAGTGGGGAAGCTCGGGATCGCCGCAACGCTCGGACTGATGTCGGTCGTGAGTCTCCCCCGGCGTTTCGTGTTCGTTCCGGTACCGGGCGACCCCCACCCGTTTCCGTACGTCCGGGTGCGACTGAGCTGTGCCATGGGCGACGCACTGTATCCGCACCCGCAATGGCGCAGGCTCAGCGATGTGTGGGGAACGCTCTACCCCCTGCCCCGGGTACCGGGTGAGCTGCGCGTTCTCGTCCGGGCCCTGGAGGCCTCGATGCCGCGCTTCGTCGACCTGCTGCTGCGGCACCGTCCGCCCTCGTTGAACGGCGCGCGGATGACCGAGCTGGTGCCACGGTCCGCACGTACACCGCAGTTGCTTGCGGCCAGGTACCGGAGTTGGACTCTGGAGCCGTCCCTGATGCGCGCCGCACCACCGTCCGTCGTCTTCGCGGTCCTGGGGCAGGCCAGGAGCACCGAACTGATCACCCCTGAGGAGGAGAGCCGACTCCTGGGTGACCTGATCACGCATTGGGCGCTGTCCAGCACCCTCGGGACCTCCATGAGGTGTGCGGCGCTGCCCGGCAAGGCATTCAACGACAGTTGAGGGGGCCGGTCATGGCCGTCACCATCGAACCTTCCTCTGCAAGCGTCGAGCAGGGCGGACGCATCGCGTTCGCAGTCAAGGAACAGTTTCCCTCCGAACTTCCCGTCGAGTGGGAAGTCCTCGGAGTGCAGGCCTCTCCGGTGAAGGACCGCCGTAACCCGTTCCGTGCCTGGTGGAACGTGTCACCGGAGCAGTCTCCGGGTGACTACGTGATTCGCGTGGTCATCACTCTCAAACCTGGCCAGAACATCAGCACCACCGATCCCAACGACCGTGCCAACGTGGTGACGGCGGTCAAAGAAGTCGAGGTCGGAGAGATCACCGTCCGAGTACTCCCTGCCGTCCGGCCTCCTTTCTCCTCGGGGGACAACGTCCAGGTCCAGCTGAACCCCACGGCGGCCTTCCCCGAGGACGACCAGGCCCTGTGGAGCCTCATCCGCAACAGCACGGACCGCATCTCGTTCGAGGAGTACGACGCCTGGCTGGAGCCGATCATGTGCAACCCCGGGCTTCTCGACACCGCACTCGACAAGATCGCTCTGCCGCGGGAGATGCCCGGCCCACGAGCGCTGCCGTTCCCCGGCGTCGATGCCTACCAGTTGCTCAAAAGGGCCACCGAGGTCTTCCTGCTCGTCCAGTCCGGTGTTTTCGTCTCGTCCGACAAAGAAACCATCCAACGACTCATCAACCGACTCGACGTGCGGGAAGAACGGGAGCGGTACGGCGAACGGGTCCTGCCGGACGACCCCTTCAAGCAAGCGATCATGAATCGCTGGCGGAAGTACATCAACGCCGACCCCAGGGGTTCCTCGGGCCGTAACGACCCTGCGGTACTGCCCTACCTGGGAGTGATCCAGCGCAACCTCCCAGGGGTGCTTCTCAAAGCCTCCCACAACTTCGGTGCCGACGACTGCTACGGCATCCTCGAGGACAAGTTGCGCTACCCCTTCCTCCTGGAGCTCATCTGGTCCTACTGGCACGAAGAGGGCATGTTGTGCTCCTCACTGGACGCGGTGGCCCGTCGCTTCCAGAATCTGCGGGGCGCACTGGGGCCCGACCCCCTGGCCCAGCTGGAGACCGACCCGCTGCGCGCGCTCAGTCAGCTGCTCTGGGGCTATGTGCAGGACGAACAGCACCGGCTCACGGCAGTACGGCGGGCCTACGAGTACGACCACCACTACGGCATCACCCAGCTTCCGCTCGGCGCGCCGGCACTGCGGCCGGCGGACAGCAGGCCTCGCTTCCTGGAAGCCTTCCACACCCTGCTGAACCTCACCGCGGTGTTCTTCCGGGAGGACGACGACACCACCGTGCTCGCCGACGGTTTCCCCGTACTCAACGCGCTCAAGGACGTCCATCTGCTGCTCACTGAAGGCCAGCACAACCAGTACGGAGACCTGCCGTGGACAGCACGGCAGGAAATGCTGATCCAGGAGTGGCTGCTCTCACGGCCGGAGATGCGCGAGTTCCTTCCCACGCGGACGATGGTTGCCTACCCGGAGCGGTGGATGGGGCAGGTCGACTGCATGAAGCGCCTGCAGGGCTGGTCGGCGGACAGTGTCATTCACTTCCGTGACCTGGGGCGGTTCGGTGAGCAATTGCTGCTGTCCGTGCGGTTCGGCAACTGGAACGACGTGATCGACCGGTCGCAGGCGGCCCAATGGGCCCGCTACTGGCGTACGGAGATCCAGGGGTACGTACACGCATACCGCTCGGTCACCGGCGTCGACCTCGGTGTCGAACGGACCGATGCGCGCATCGACGTGACCATGCCCGCCGTCCATCTGCGCCGCCGGCTGGCCGGCCAGTCCGGCAGGAAGGCCATGGCTGGTGCCACGTCCGCCACGGCACCGCCCGTTGCGTACGCACCGCGGGCCCCGCTTGCGCAGCAGCCCGTCCGGCAACTGCCGCCCGCTCAGCCCCGTGCGGCCTTTCCCGGCCGGCCGCCTTCCGGAGCACCCGCCCAGCTTCCGCCGGGCGCACCTGGCAGGCCCTTGCCCGGGCGGCCGGAAGGCAGGTAAGGACATGCCAGTTGTGCCGCGCATGGCGCCGGAGTGGATCGCCGAAGAAGCCGGGTCGTCAGACATCGCCCGCAAGGTGGAACGGAACCGGCAGTACGCGACGACATTGGGGTGGGGAGCCCACCTGCCCGCACTCCGGCGCGCGCTCAATCGGAAGCGCACCGCATGGGACGAGGCCGCGCTGGTGTCCGAGGCAGCCAAGTGGCAGGCCAGGACGGGTCTCGCCGCTGACGGCCTGGTCGGCCCGGCCACCTGGTCGTTGCTGCGAGTCGCCGCGGGGCTGGGCAAGGACCCGGCCGTCTCGGTTCAGCTGCCGGACAGCGGCCCCGGTTTCCACTCCACGGGCCGAGCCGATCATCGCTTCGGCAGGGCGGAGACCGTACGGGCCCTGCAAGCAGTGGCAGCGGCCTGGCAGCGGGCGCACCCGCGCGGCCCGAGGATCGGGATCGGTGACATCAGTCTGCGCGGGGGCGGCCCGATCCCGGGCCACGGGTCGCATCGGCTCGGCCTGGACGTGGACATCCGGCCGCTGCGCGATGACGGTCGGGAAGCGCCGGTCCTGCGCGGGCACCCCGGCTATTCTCAGGAGCTCACTCAGGAGCTCGTCGACCGCCTGCGCGCCAACGGTGTGCTCCGCGTGCACTTCATCCTTTTCAACGACCCGGGCGTGCGGGGCGTGCAACGGTGGAAGAACCACGACAACCACCTCCACGTCCGCTTCGCCCCGCCGACCGGCGCACCGGCGTCACAGGCCGCCGCGCCGGCCATCTCGGTACCGGGTCGGCAGAACGCCGGCAGGACGGCGGCCCGGCCGACCGCGGTGGGCAGCACTGCGCTCGGCACCCTGACCACACTGGCCCCCGGCCCGGCAGGTCCGGCGCCTCCCTACCGGTTCAGCCCGGAGGACCTGCTGTGGACGGCGCGCTTCGTCATCGGGGAAAGCGGCGGCCGTGACGACCTGGAGACCCATGCGGTCCTGCACGCCATGTTCAACCGCTACGCACTGCTGACCCGCCACCGTTACGGCACCTTCGAGGCGTTCCTCAGGGCCTGTTCCACACCCTTGCAGCGGGTCCTCCGGGACTGGCGGGCCGCCCGCCGCCACATGCACCGTGCCGACTACGTCCGTACCGGTGACACCTACGAAGCGCCCGCCCCGCCAGGAATCCCCCGTGGCCAGTTGCGAGCGTTCCACCGGCTGCAGCAGTTGCCGTGGGACCGGCTGCCCGACGCCGCCCGTACCGTTGCCTTCCGCGCCCTCACCGGGGCGGTTCCCAACCCCGTCGGCAACGCGACCGAGTTCGGCAGCACCTGGCAGTACTTCCGCGACAGGTATCGCCGCAGCCCGAACCTCGAGGAATGGCGGCAGTACACCGAGGCGCTCGCACAGCGGAAGGGCTGGTCGTGGATCGGTCCGGTGCCCGGCATCGACCAGACGAAGAACGCCTTCTTCACCGACCGCAGACTCGCCGGTCTCCCACGCGGAGCCGTCCGCGTCCTGCCGCCCTGACAGGAGAGCGGTCATGATCGTTGACTGCCATTGTCATGCGGGAAGGGGGTCGGGTCTGAGCGGCCCCTGGGACACCGTGCCGTCGCTCGACGGTTACGAGTCCCGCGCCAGGCGCGCCGGAATCCGGCGTACCGTGCTGCTGCCCGTCTTCCACGAGGACTACGCGGCGGCCAACCAGGACCTGGCCCGGATCGTGAGCCGGCAGCCGGAGCGGTACATCGGTTTCGCAATGGTGCACCCGGTACGGGACGCCGGCCGGGTGCACACCCTTGTGGCGGAAGCCGTCGGGCGCTGGAGATTCCGCGGTATCAAGGTGCACCGCCGGGACGGACGGATCACCCGCGAGGTGTGCGAAACGGCACGCCGCTTCCGGCTTCCGGTGATCTACGACGTCATGGGCGAGACAGCGCCCCTGGAATTGCTGGCCCGCGGCTATCCTGACGTCAGCTTCGTCATCCCGCACCTGGGCAGTTTCGCCGACGACTGGAGTGCGCAGCTCGCCCTCGTCGATCACTTGGTCCGCCATCCCAACATCCATGCCGACACCTCAGGGGTGCGCCGCTTCGATGTCCTTCGCCAGGCGGTGCTCAGGGCAGGCCCGGGGAAGATTCTCTTCGGCTCCGACGGCCCCTGGCTGCACCCCGGCCTGGAGCTGGAGAAGATCCGCGCGCTGCACCTCCCGCGCGCTGCCGAGGACCTCATCACCGGTGGCAATCTCCTGCGGCTGCTTCACGGCACGCCGGCGCTCGGGCATTCCCGCAGCTGGGAGGAGCCGTGCGATTCGTCATCGATCTGTATTACCGAGCGGACGAGGTGTACGGCCGGCTGCTCGCCGAGGGAGCGGACGCGCCAGTGCCCTTCCGTACCTGGCTCGAACTGCTGAGGCTGCTGGAGCGGCCCGCCGGGCGAGATGAGCAGCCCGGCGACGCCGGGAGCGGACCACGACCGGACGGTGCGCATGATGCGACTTGAATCGCCGCGTCGGGGCCGCCACCGTGGTGGGTAGCCACTGACACGCATCAGGGCAGGGGGTGGCCATGCCACATGCTGATCCACTGCGTACGCCTGATGATGCCACCCCCGGTGTCCCCTTCTTCGGCAGGAACGAGGAACTTGCCGCTCTGGACTCCTGCCTGAGAGCCGCCGCGGACGGCACCGGCCGCCTGGTCCTCATCGAAGGCCGGACCGGCATCGGGAAGACCGCCCTGGTCCGACGTTTCCTTCGAGTGGCAGGCCAGGTGACCACGCTGGCCGCCGGGGGTGTCGAGGACGAATCAGCCCTCGCCTACGGCGTACTGGGGCGCCTCCTCTCCCCCGCTCCGGCCTCCGCCAGTGTGGCCACTGCCGAAGCCCTGCGCGAGAGAGCCGATGTCTTCGCCGCAGGCTCCTTACTGCTGGACCGGATCAGCTGTCTCGAGGACGGCCGTACCGCTGTTCTCGTCCTGGACGACGCCCACTGGGCGGACACCCCGTCCCTGCGGGCACTCGCCTTCGCCCTGCGCAGACTGGACACCGGCCGGGTCATGGCCGTGCTGACCGTACCGGACCTGGGTGACGCCCGGCTCCCTGAGGGACTGCATCGCCTGCTCGACGACGACAGCACACTGCGGCTGCTGCTGGGCGGCCTGCCCGCAGCCCAGCTCGCGGCACTCAGCACGGAGCTCCTCAACGATCCCCTGCCCCTGTCAGCGGTCAAACGCCTGCACGAACACACTCATGGCAACCCCCTGCACGCATGTGCCCTGCTGCGGCAGGTGCCCCCGGCGCAGCTGGCCTCCCCCGACGCGGACCTGCCTGCGCCCCGCTCGTTCGGCCTGCTCGTCGTGGCGCGTCTGGCGCGCTGTGCATACCCCACTCAGCAACTCGTCGCGGCGGCCAGCGTGCTCGGCATGACCAGCCCCCTTGCTCTGGCCGCACGTCTCGCATCCACCGAGGACCCGTTACCGGCGGTGGAGGAGGCAGCGACCCAGGACCTTCTCCACCTGCCCCTCGCGGTCGGCCCCCCGAGCCTCGCCTTTTCCCATCCGCTGATACGTGCTGCCGTGTACCACCACATAGGCCCCGCACGCCGGGCCGTCCTGCACACTCAGGCGGCACTGCTCGCGGAGGACGACTTCAGCGCCCTGCAGCACCGTTTGCTGGGAGCTGCCTTTCCCGATCCGCCGCTCGCCGCCGATCTCGCCGCCGGTGCCCGCAGGGCGATGCATGCGGGTTCCGGAGCCACTGCCGCAATGCTTGCCGGTCACGCGTCCCGGCTGGCGGCGACGGACACGGCACGCGCACAGTTCGCCGTCGAGGCAACGGACGCCCTGCTGCATGACGGACGAGTCGCGGAGGCCGCCGAGGCACTCGGCACACTGCCGGGCGATGCCGCGTCCGCGTCGCACCGCTACGTCCAGGGGCGTCTGGCACTGGTACGGGGCGAAACACGCGACGCCCTCGCCCTGCTCGAAGACGCATGGACCCGATGCCCGGAACCCGCCTTGGCCCGCCGGATAGCGGAACAGCTCACCTGCGCTTGTCTCATCCGGTGCAACACGGCGTCCGTCTCGCACTGGGCGGACCTCGCACAGGCCCTGCCACGGACCGCATTCGGCAGTGGGATGCTGCGGTTCGCGCAGGTGGCCGCACTCGGCATCGCCGGCGCCACGAGCGAAGGCCTCGCCTGTGTGCGGGAGTTACCGGCCCGGGTCCTGGTCCAGGAGGACGACGCCGACCTGCTGCTCGGCAGGGGCGCGCTGCGGCTTTGGTCGGACGATCTCAAAGAAGGCCATGCCGATCTCCGCGCAGCCCTCCCCCTCTGCCGGCGCGGTCCCGCCGCACTGCAGGTGCTGGCCCGTGTACTTCTGGGCGAGGCCGAGTTCCGGCTCGGCCGGTGGGACGATGCCGCCCTCCACCTCGAGTCGGCATCGTCCACCTGCACCGACACCGGACAGCTGTGGCTCGCGCCCATGGCGTACGGCCAGGCCGCGATCGTACTGGCCGCGCGGGGAGCGCAGGAGCGCGCTGCCCGGTACCTTCAGACCCTGCGCGCCGACAACGTGCAGTGTGACGAAGAGCTCGCCGGGTGCTACGGAGCCAGGGCGCACGCACAGCTCGCAGTGTTATGCGGCGCTCCCGAGCAGGCGGTGAGTGCCCTGCGCCCCGTCCTCGACGGTGCTGTCCGCGTGGATCCCGGCGTGGTGACCTGGGCCGATCTTCTCGCGGAATCTCTTGTCGAGCTCGGTGAGTACGACGAAGCGGAGATCGTCCTGGGCCGCCTGGAGGAGACGGCCGCCGCGCGCCGCCGCCACTCAGCGCTGGCATCCGTCGGCCGCATCAAAGGCGGACTCCTCTCCGCGCGGCACGACAAGGAGGCCGCGGAGCGTGCGTACCTCGACGGTCTCGGACACGCGGACCAGGTGGGGAACCCCTTCGAACGCGCCCGGCTCACTCTGGACTTCGGTGCGTTCCTCCGCCGTACCGGCCGTCGTTCCGAAGCCGCGGCTCATCTGCGCCGCTCCATGGCGGCGTTCACGGAACTGGGCGCGGCACCGTACCTCGCCCGCTGCGAGCGGGAGTTCCAGGCATGCGGATACCGTGCCGCGCCCGTCTCCCCCCAGATGCCTTCGCTGACCCCTCAGGAGTTGGCCATTGCCCGGTTGGTCACCACCGGCCGGACCAACCGTCAGATAGCCCGTGAGCTGATGCTCAGCATCAAGACCGTCGAGTACCACCTCAGCCATATCTACGCCAAGCTCGACAACGGCTCACGCGTGGCCCTCATCAACCTGCTGACTGCTGGGCGCTGAGCAACTTGCCGACCCGGTACCGGCTTTCACGTCGACCGTGCTCGTGCCGTCGCTTCGCCGGCGAGCCGTTCTCGCGGGCGGCCGTGGTGACAGAGGTGAGCTCGGCGTCGGGGTCGTCGAGCATCCCCGTCCCGGCCCGGTCGCCCGTTGCGGTCCGCCGGTTCACGCCGTGACCGGAGTAGTCTGCGGGTACGGCGCGTAGGCGGCTTGCGGGGTCGGGCCGCCTGCCGGTGGGAGGCGCAGCGATGGTGGAAAGGCAGGTCCCGTTGCAGAAGTTGCTGGACGACCTGCAATCGGCGATCACCTCCGGGCGGGAGCGGACATGGGCGGCACGTTGTGCGCATGCCCTGGGGCTGGAGGGCATAGCGGTCTCCTTGCTGCGTGGGGCCGAACTGGTGTGGTTCAGCGATGAGATCAGCGCGCGACTGGAGGACGTGCAGTTCACCCTGGGCCAGGGCCCGGGGCTGTCCGCGGACTTCGGCTTCGACGCGGTGCCCTACCAGGTGCCGGAGGTGCACGGGCTCGATGCGGAGCAGTGGCCGCAATTCGTCATCGAGGCCGAGAAACTGGGCGTCGAAGCGGTGTTCGTCTGGCCGGTGCGCGTCGGATCGGCGTCCATCGGGACGCTGACGGGGTACCGGACCAGCCCGGGGCCGCTGACCGAGCGGCAGGCGGCGGACGGGTTGCTGGTGGCCGATGTGCTGGCCGGTCAGGTGCTGGCCTGGCAGCCGCAAGCACCCGCCTCCGATGACGGTCCGGGGACCACGGGAACGGTCGACCTGCACCGGGTGGAGGTGCACCAGGCCACCGGCGTACTGAGCGTACGGCTGGGCGTGCCGGTGGCCGAGGCGCTCCTCCGGCTCCGGGCGCAGGCGTTCGCGGCCGGCCGGCCCCTGCATGAGGTCGCCCGGGAGATCATCGATGAGGCACTGCCGACGTAGCTGCCGCCGACCGTGGGCGGCACGCCATCAAGAGGCACTGCCCGGCAGATGAGGAGCGATGGAGTGAGCAGGGAAGAACAGATCGCGCAGACCTTCGTGGAACTCGCCGACACCTTCGTGGACGACTTCGACGTCATCGACTTCCTGCACCAGCTGACGGTGCGGTGCAAGGGAATCCTCACCATCACCGACGCCGCGGTACTGCTGGCCTGGCCCGGCCGGCGCCTCTACAGCCCCGCTCCCTGCGACCCCAGCCCCGCGCTGAACAGACTCCTGGACGTCGCCCTGGAGCAGGGCCCCGCCCTGCAGGCCTACCGCACGGCCACCGCCGCCCCCCACGGCAACCTCGCACGCGCTCCCGACCACTGGCAGGACTTCATCACCCACGCCCGCGACGCCGGCTACGGCACCGCCCACGCCCTCCCGCTACGACTACGCCAGGACACCCTCGGTTCCCTGCTGCTCCTGGGCACCACCGCCGAGCCGCTGCCCCCGGCAGACCTCGTCCTCGCCCAGGCCTTCGCCGACGCCGCCGCCATCGGCCTGCTGCACTCCCGCGCCCTGAGGCACGCCGAAACCGTCAACGAACAACTCCACACTGCACTGCACAGCCGCATCGTCATCGAACAGGCCAAAGGCATCCTCGCCGCCCAGCGCCGCACCACCCTCAACCACGCCTTCGACACCATGCGTCGCCACGCCCGCCATCACCGCATCCTGCTCACGACCGTCGCGCACAGCATCATCGACACCGGCCGGCTCCCCGATCCGTCCTCCTCGCCCCGAGGGGACACCCCGCCCACTCGCGATCCGAGCACTTCCATGGAGTAGCAGAGCGATGAGCGGTCGCGTTACTGCCCAGGCACCGTCGGGCGTCCAGGTCTGCGCTCGGGACGTCTGTCCACTGCAGAGCTCCTGAGCAGTGACCGCAGGCTGTTGTCTCGTCGGTGTCGGCTGGGAAGGAGAGCCGACTCGGCGGGTGCCGGGGCCGCACGGGCTGAATTGCCGCTCCGGATGTCCGCTTTATGACATCAGGCGGGAGTACGGTCAAGGTATCCGTGGATGCCTCCGGCGGCGCTGAGGATGGTTCTGATGCCGGCATTCGGCGGCCTCGCGAAGGAGACGGCACACGCCGCCAGCGGACGTTCTTCGATCCTCTGCGATCGCTCACCGACTGCCACACTGCCCGGCGGCTCCGACCGCCTGGTCGCGGACAGCCGCGGCCATGTTCGCGTCAGCATCCATGGTGGTGTGCAGGGAAGAGGCTCCCCGTGCGTCGTCTGCCGCTCTACGCCGATGCGCTGCTGCGCATCTGGCCCACCACCGACCCTCCGGGCCTGCGCCTGAAGGGCCAGGTCGACATGACCAACCAGACCGCCCTCCTCGGCCACCTGCTCGCACTCGACGGCGAATCGCCACACATCACGGTGGATCTGAGCGAGGTGACCTTCTTCAGCTTCCCCGCGCTGCACGCCCTGGTGACCTACGCCGAGCTCCTGGAACCCGACCGGCGCCTGATTCTGCACACAAGGACCTCGGACGTCGCCCAGATGCTGACCGCCTGCGGCTGGGACCGGCCCGAGATCCCCCTGACTCTGCTGGAGGAGGACCGCGGTGAGTGAGCCCCGTGCGACCTCCACGGCCGGCCCGCCGCCGCACGCGCACTGGCTCAGGAGCGGCGCCGCTGTCGGGCAGGGCGACTGCGCCGTGCCTGCCGCGCGGTGCCGGTGCGCTCGGGGGGCTGGGTGTCTGCGGCGGTCAGGGCGATGCCCGAGGGTGCCTGGGCGCCGGTGATCCGGCTCAGGTCGGCTTCGCCCGGGTGGATCCTGGTTTCCTGTGCGGTGATGTCGGCGTCCGACATCAGGCGGTTCATGCCGCGGCGCTGTCCCGGGAGAACGAGGGTCACCACGGTGCCCGACTCGCCGGCGCGGGCAGTGCGACCGCCGCGGTGCAGGTAATCCTTGTGGTCGCTCGGCGGGTCGACGTTGACGACGAGGTCGAGGTTGTCGACGTGGATGCCGCGGGCCGCGACATTGGTAGCCACCAGCACGTTCGTGTGGCCGGACCTGAAACCGGCGAGGGTGCGGGTGCGCTGGGACTGCGACTTCCCGCCGTGCAGGGCCGAGGCGCGTACCCCGACCGCCAGGAGGTCACTGGTGAGCCGGTCCACCGCGTGCTTGGTGTCCAAGAACATGATCACGCGTCCCTCACGGGCGGCGATCTGCGTGGTCGTCGCCTGCTTGTCGGCCCTCTGTACGTGCAGCAGGTGGTGCTCCATGGCGGCGACCGCGCCCGCGGAGGGATCGACGGAATGGACCACCGGATCGGTCAGGTAGCGGCGGACCAGGAGGTCGACGTTGCGGTCCAGGGTGGCGGAGAACAGGAGGCGCTGCCCCTCCGGGCGTACCTGGTCGAGCAGGCAGGTCACCTGGGGCATGAAGCCCATGTCGGCCATCTGGTCGGCCTCGTCCAGGACCGTGATGGCCACCCGGTCCAGTCGGCAGTCGCCGCGTTCGATGAGGTCCTTGAGCCGGCCCGGCGTGGCGACCACCACCTCGCTGCCGGTCTGCAGGTCGCGTGCCTGACGGCGGATCGACATACCGCCGACCACCGTGGTGAGCCGCAGCCGCAACGCGCGGGCATAGGGGGTGAGCGCGGCCGTTACCTGCTGTGCCAGCTCCCGCGTGGGGACGAGGACGAGCGCCAGCGGGCTCCGCGGCTCGGCTCGCTGCCCTGCGGTGCGGGCCAGCAGGGCGAGACCGAAGGCGAGGGTCTTGCCTGAGCCCGTACGGCCGCGGCCCAGCACGTCCCGGCCGGCCAGCGCGTCGGGCAGCGTCGCGGCCTGGATCGGGAACGGAGCGCTCATGCCGTGGGCGCGGAGCGTGGTCTTCAGGCGGTCGGGCATGTCGAGGCCGGCGAACGTGTCCACAGCCGGCAAGGGCGCGGTGTGGGTGACCGGCAGGGCGAACTCCTGCGGGGCGCCTGTGGCGCGTCCCTGTCGGGGGTGCCTGGCCGTGGCCGAGCGGGAAGGTCCACCCCGGCGAGCGGTGCCCTGCGGGCGGCGGCTGTCGCGGCCGGAGCCGCCGGCGCCGCTGTGCGAGAGGGAGGAGTCGGCGGTGGTGCGAGCAGTGCGGTTCATGCAGAACCTTCCTCGATGCGGCACGTATCGAGGAATTCGCCGCGGTGCTACTCATTACGTACGGATTCGCAAGACCGAGCCGGAGAAAAGACGAAACAAACGGGGCCCGAAATGGCGCCGAGTCGTCGTGAAGAGGCACCGGGACGCGGTCCGTGACGAACGTGACCGGTATACGGGTGCGAGGGAGCCGGGAGAGGCTGCCCGCCCCGACTCGCGGTTGCGGCAGACGGTGCTGCCGCTCACTCGCCGCTGCGGGCGGAAGTCCGTCGCTGCGGGCGAGCGTGAACAACGCAACGAGCCGGGGCCGCACGCAGGTGCGTGCCCCAGCTCGTTGTGCGCGTCAGCGTCAGGCGGGAACGATGTTCTCCGCCTGCGGGCCCTTCTGGCCCTGCGTGACGTCGAAGCTCACCTTCTGGCCTTCGAGCAGCTCACGGAAGCCGGCGGCGTTGATGTTCGAGTAGTGGGCGAACACGTCAGCGCCGCCACCCTCCTGCTCGATGAAGCCGAAGCCCTTTTCCGCGTTGAACCACTTCACGGTGCCAGTAGCCAAAATACATCTCCTTCGGGGCGATACCCGGAACCCGCACTGCGCAGGAACCGGAGCTGCCGCGATGATCGCCCTTCCGGGAAGACCGGAACACACGAGACTCCCCCAGAATTCGGGAGGAACACTCGGAGTTTCGGGGAACCACAACTGCAACTGACGTAACCGTAGCACGGCCGCTCCGGGAGAAGGCGACAATTTTTCGCCCCGGATCCGCCGGGCCGAAAAAGCTCGCCACACATACCCGCATTTCTGCAACGGCGAGACCAGATATTTTCATCCAGCAGGCTGTCGAAATGTTCCAGCTGCGCCGCTCGCTCATTGAGGAGCTGGGCCGCTTCGAGACATTCGGAACAGCGGCGCCTTGAGGAAACGATGGACGGCCGTCGAACCAGTGCGTTCCGGCCACTCGCGGGGCAGGTCGCCGATGTCAGGCGTCGCTTGGGCGGTGGGGCTGGGCGGCGGAGTGGCGCAGTTCCTCATTGATGCGCTTGGCCTCTTCGAGCTGGTCTTCGAGAACGACAATGCGGCAGGCCGCCTCGATGGAGGTGCCCTGGTCGACCAGTTCGCGGGCACGGGCGGCGATGCGCAGCTGGTAGCGGGAGTAGCGGCGGTGGCCGCCCTCGGAGCGCAGCGGAGTGATCAGGCGGGCTTCGCCTATGGCCCGCAGGAAGGCGGGGGTGGTGCCGAGCATCTCGGCGGCGCGGCCCATGGTGTAGGCGGGGTAGTCGTCGTCATCGAGACGGTCGAGCGGATTGTCTGCTGTCATCTGCACCTCGTGGCGGTCATGCGTCGAGGGGCCTTGGTGCCGTACGGCACCAAGGCCCCGAGGATTTCAACACCATCTGCCGGCGACTGTTGCGCCGGCCTTCTCATTCCGCGTCTCTCCGCCTGGGAGGCCGGAGGCGCGGGGATCGCAGTTGCGTGACCGGGGACCACCTTCCCATCCGGGGCCTTGCGGTACCCAGGCGGTGACACTTCCTCGCCCGGGCGATCCTGATGGCGTCTGCCTCCTTCTCTCTCGGCCTTCTGGTTCGTACTGCTGGAACTTGCGGTACTGCTCGCGGCCCCTGGCGGGCCGCCCGGCACGGCAGTCAGCGACGGAACCCTTTTTGTACCTTCCGGCTCCCTCGCTCCACTGCCGTGCCGTTGCTACTCGGTTCTGCTGCGCGACAGTTCGTCCTCTGCCGCACTTCACTCGATCTCGTGGCTACAGGCAAAACAGTACCCCTGCGACCCGCGCATGTCTACAGTCGTCGCGACAGATTTCCTGCATTGGAGTGACTCGTGTTTCTGTCGGCAGACGGCGCCGGAGATCTGTACCAGCAGCGCAAGGATGCCTGGATGCCCGTGGAGCGGGGCAGTCGGGCCCTGCGAAACCGTGCAACCGATCCAGGTGGGGTGTTACGCAGATGAAGAGCACGAAGGTCACCACCCGCCCGCCGGCCCCCGCCTCGACCGTGCTGCAAGGGGACAGCGCGGCCGGCGTCCAGCGCGCCCGTCAGGCCACGCGCGCCTTCGCCGACAGCCTCACGCCCCGCCCCGATCCCGCGACGGCCGACACTCTGGTCCTGGTGGTGTCCGAACTGGTCACCAACGCGCTGCGCCACGGCGGCGGCCACTACACCCTTCAGCTCTCCGCCGGGCCCGAAACGCTGGACGTGGCCGTCAGCGACCCCAGCCCCGCATCCCCTCAGGAACGCGCCCCGGACCTGGATGAAGGCGGCGGCTTCGGCTGGAATCTGGTCCGCCACCTCACCCACACCCTGATCATCACCCACGACACCGGGCCCGGCCACGGCAAAACCATCCACGCCCGCATCCTCCGCCAGGAGCTGTCCCGTACACGCGGAACACCGTGAAACGATCTTGTCGTGTCCGGTGTGATCACGGCTCCGAACCGTCTTGATGCCCCCGTTCACCGGGCTGGGCCCGCGTCACGGCAAGGCCTAGGTGGAGGCGTACTGCTTGGGAAGGGAGCCGGCCTCGGTACACGAAGGGGTGGAACGGGCCGGTTCAGGGGCGCGGTGGGCGCGGCGGTAGGCCAGTGGGGACAGGCCGAGGTGGCTGTGGAAGTGCTTACGCAGCGCGACGGGGTCCCCGAAGCCGCAGGCCGTGGCGATCCGCGCGACGGTCAGGTCGCTGGATTCCAGCATGCTGCGTGCCTGGGTCAGCCGGCTCTGCAGCAGCCATTGAAGGGGGCTGGTGCCCACCTCGGCGCGGAACCGCCGGGTGAATGTGCGCTCACTCATATGCGCGTGGCGGGCCATGTCCCGCAGCGTGAGCGGCTCGGCCAGCCGGCCCAGTGCCCACTGACGGGTGGCCGAGGTGGAACGGTCGGCATCCTTCGGCACCGGGTGCTCGATGAACTGTGCCTGCCCGCCCTCGCGCCATGGAGCCACCACGCACCGTCGTGCTGCGGAGGTGGCCACGGCCGCGCCGTGGTCCCTGCGGACCAGGTGGATGAACAGGTCGATGCCGGCCGCCCCGCCGGCAGCTGTCAGGATGCGTCCGTTGTCGACGAACAGTACGTCGGGATCCACCTCGACGTCGGGGAACAGCCGGGTGAACCGGTCGCACAGTGCCCAATGGGTGGTGGCCCGCAGCCCGTCCAGCAGGCCGGCCGCCGCGAGCAGGAACGACGATGTGCACAGGCTGACGATGCGGGCCCCGGGCCCGATCCGGCCGAAGGCCGCGGCAACCCGGTCGGGCAACTCACCGGTGGCCAGCAGGAGTTCGTCGGGCTCCTGAGTGGCGATCACCACGGTGTCCGCACCCTCAAGGAGTGACTCGTCGTCGTCGACGACGATCCGGAAGCCCTCGTTGGTGCGGACCGGCCGGCCGCCGAGCGAGCAGGTCGTCACGGAATAGAGCCGTTCCCCGGTCGGGTCGAGGGCCTCGTTGAGCACCCGGGCCGGAATGCCCAGGTCCATCGGCATGACCCCGTCGAGGGCGAGAACGGCTACACGATGCGGCATGGCTGGAATGGTACGACAGGTGGCTGCCCGGCCACTCACGGCGTCCCTGAGCGTCGGCGAGGCTGAAGCACGTGGCCGGGGGCTGGTCCCGGGCCGAAGAACGTGCGAAGCAGATATGAGCGAGGAAATATGAGCGAGCGGACGATGCGCGCCGTCACCATCACGAAGTTCGGCGGACCGGAAGTGCTGGCCGCCGGGCGGGTCGCACGCCCCGAGCCGTTGCCGACCGAGGTGCTGGTACGCGTGCACGCCGCCGGGATCAACCCGGTGGACTGGAAGACCCGCGCAGGCCACGGTATGGCCGGGCTGCAGACGTTGCCGTTGATCCTCGGCTGGGACGTCTCCGGCGTCGTCGAGGAGGTCGGCTTCGGGGTCACTACGCTCGCACCCGGCGACGAGGTCTACGCCATGCCGTGGTTCCCGCGCCCGGCCGGTGGATACGCCGAGTTCGTCACGGCACCGTCCCGCCAGTTCGCCCGCAAGCCGGCCTCGCTCTCGCACGTCGAGGCCGCGGCCCTGCCGCTCGCGGCGCTCACCGCCTGGCAGGCCCTGGTGGACACGGCGCGCGTCACCGGCGGGCAGCGGGTACTGGTGCACGCCGCGGCCGGTGGCGTGGGGCACTTGGCGGTGCAGTTCGCCAAGCACCTCGGCGCCGAAGTGATCGCGACCGCCCGCGAGCCCCGGCACACCTGGCTCAAGGAACTGGGCGCGGACGAGACCATCGACTACACCCGGCAGCGGTTCGAGGAAGCCACCGGCAAGGTCGATGTCGTGATCGACCTGATCGGCGCTGCGGATGACACCGACGTACGGTCCGTGTCGGTGACCCGGCCCGGCGGGCTGATCGTCTCCATCCCGGGCGGTGTCTCCGACGCCCTGGCCACCGCGGCCCGGCAGGCGGGGGTGCGCACCAGCCCACTGCTGGTCGAGCCGGACGCCGCCGCCCTGTCGGCCGTCGCCGACCTGGTCGACTCCGGCGCGGTCCGGGTCGAGGTCGAACGCACCTTCCCCCTGGAGCAGGCCGCCGAAGCGCACCGGCTGGGCGAGACCAACCGCACCCGCGGCAAGCTCGTGCTGGAGGTGGCGCAGTGACGTCGACGACCGCGCTCGTGGTGGGAGGCACCGGGGCCATGGGGTCCCGGGTCGTCCGCGCCCTCGCCGCACGGACCGGCACCGTCGTGCGGGTGCTGACCCGCGACCCGTCCTCGGACCGGGCCCGCGCCCTGGTCGAGCGCACTCCCGGGGACATCCGGCCCGTCCGCGGTGACCTGGACGACGAGCAGTCCCTGAAGGCTGCCTTCCAAGGCGTCGACGAGGCCTTCTGCAACACCGACTTCTTCGCCACCGCCAGCCCTCAGCAGGAGTACGCACAGGGGCTGCGGGCCCTGCGCGCGGCACAGCAGGCCGGGGTGGACCGGTTCGTCTGGTCGTCACTGGACAACGCCGCCGTCCTCACCGACGGGCGTATCCCGGTCCCGCACTACGACGCGAAGGCCGCTGTGGAGGCCCACATCGCGTTGCAGCGCTCCGAAGAGGCCATGCGGCGGGAGACCGACGGCTGGTACTCGCGGCATGTCGCCGTCCTGGTGACCGCACCGTACTTCGAGAACCTGTACGAGCTGGCCCCGCAGCCGGCTCGGCTGTCCGACGGACGCGAGGGCCTCGTGTTCGCCCTGCCGCTCGGCGAGACCGGTCGCTGGCCCTTGATCGCGCTCGACGACATCGCCTTCTTCGCCCGCCACCAGCTCGACCACTGGGACGACTGGGGCGGCCGGACCCTGCGCATCGCCGCCGAAGCGCTCACCGGTGACCAGATCGCGGCAGCCTTCGAGAAGGCAACCGGTGTGCCGAGCGTGTATCAGGCGGTGGACCTGGAGGAGTTCAGCCGCTCTCTACCCGGTATCGGCCACGACCTGGCCGCGATGTTCGCCTTCTTCCAGGACCGCGACCTCCTCTCCCACGACCGGGACCTGCCGGCCCTGCGCGCCCTGCACCCCGACCTCGCCACCTTCGGCGACTGGTTGGCCACCACGCGATGGGACGGCGCCGCCGGGAGATGACCACGCGGCGGCACCGTCATCCTCGGCTCACAGCCGTCGGCGGCGGCTGTGCCGAGGAGCCCCCTTTCCTCCAGCGGCGCCTCGTCGCCGGGTCGGTGCCGGCGGGACCGGCGCGATCCGCCGTGCCGCCCAGCGCCTTCCGCGCCACACGACGGCCGGGGGCCGGCAGCCGTCCTTCAGCCGACTGCCGCCCCCGCCCCGCTCCTGGCGAGGGCATCGTCGAGAAACGCTTCCAAGGGACGGATGTGGGCCGCCTCGTCCTGCCATGCGTTCTCCAGGTCGCTCGCAATGTGATGCTCGGCGAGGACCGCACCCGCGCGGCAGTGTCGGACCACCGGGTGCAGATAGCTGGAAGCGGTGCCGCTGCTCGCATGCACCACCTCGCCCGCGAACGGCACCTGCGCCTCGTGGGCAGGGCCGTACTCGAGGGTGACGAGGAAGACGTCGTCAGCGGGGCCGGCCACCGTTGCCCGGTCCGGCCGGGCCGGCAGCTCCTCGTAGTAACGGGCCTGTCCGGTGGGGGGCACCACCAGGAAGTCCGCGAGCGTTCCGTACTGCTGCCACAGGGCGGAAGACCGGTTCACCCGTGCCAGAACGGCGGCGGCGAGTCCGCGGGTGTCCGGCGCCACGTCGCGAGCCGGCCAGGGCACGCCGTGGTAACGCTCGTTCAGGGTGCGGTAGAGGGCGCGGGCACCGTACCGGAACCCATGGATGAAGCCGTTCGTCGACTTCCGGTAGTCCAGCTGCTGAGTCAGCGTTCCCGCGAAGAAGAGCCCTTCGACGTTCACCGACTCGTAACGGTCGGTGAGTTCGGGGAAACGGTCGTTGACGGCGAGCCGCGGACGGCAGCCCTCGTCGAACACGGAGGCATCGAAGCGGAAGCCGGTGCAGGCGATGACACGGTCGTACGGAATCGTGACCTCGCCCCGGGTGAACCCGAAGGTCACCCAGCAGCCGCCGCCCTCCGCCGCAGCGATCCGCTTCACCGGCACGTCCAGCACCGCGTTCTGTGCCTTGAGTTGGTAGGTGTCCAGGAAGTTGTTGTTCACGGCCCGAAGGTGGCCGACGAAGTGCGTGTGCCACGCCAGGCTGACGGGACGCGGTCCGGCGACATGAATGACGGCGGCGTTGGCCACGAGGTTGTCGGCGGTCTCGAACGCCGAGTTGCCCTTTCCGATGATGAGCACGCGCTGTCCGGTGAATTCCTCCGGATCGACCGACACCGTGGAGTAGTGCTCCGCGAGGTCCGCACCCGGTATGTCCGGGACGTTGGCGCGGCTCACCCCGGTGGCCATCACGAGGCGGCGAGCTCGGTAGGTGTCACCGTGGTCGTCCAGGACGGTGAAACCCTCCGCGCACCGCGAGACCCGTTCGGCTCGGCGGCCGAAGGTGATGCGCAGGCCGTGGCCTGCCGCGAAGTCCGCCAGATAGCGCACGAAGTCGTCCGCCGGCGGGAAGTATTGCTCGCTGTAGCGCGTGAACAGCAGTTTCGGGTCGTCGGAGAGCAGGGAGTTCCAGTCCATCCGCAGGTTGAACTCCGGGTCGTCGCTCCCGGTGTACCGCTTGTTGTTGGAAATCATCTGGCGGTGCCGGGGAAAGGTGGTGAAAAACGTACCTGGGGCGTCACCTTGCTCCAGCACCGTGTAGTCGTGGCCATCGCGTTCGAGGTAGTAGGCCAATTGCAGGCCTGCCGGGCCTGCGCCCACTATCAGGTAGTCCGTCGTGGTGTGCGTCATCTCAGCCTCTCCACGGTCTTCAGACGTTCGCCGGGTGGCGCTTCCGCGTACGGGAGCGTTCGGTGCTCGGGATCCAATAGGTGTTGCGGTGCGGCTGGCGAGCGCGGTGCAGCGGGTCGTGGAAGACCCGCACCAGGAGGCCGGCCGGCGTGACGACGAGGTAGTAGAGCAGGAAGAGAAGTACTGCGCGCATGCGGATTCCTCCGGTCGGCCGCTTCGGCAGTGTCGTGGTGGTCAGTCGAGCGGGATGGCGGCGCGCCAGTCCTCCTCATCGCGCCGCTCCGGCTTGTCCTGCCTGGAGACGAGGAAGTTCCCCAGAGCGAGAACGTCGATGTCGGTGCGCAGGAAGCAGGTGAGGGCTTCCTCCGGGGTGTTCACGATGGGTTCGCCCCGGACGTTGAAGGAGGTGTTCACGAGCACCGGGCAGCCGGTCAGCTCTCCGAAGCGGGTCAGCAGCCGGTGGTACAGGGGATTGTCGTCCGCCGCCACCGTCTGCACTCTCGCCGAGAGGTCGACGTGCGTAACGGCCGGAATCACCGAGCGCGGTACACGCAGCAGATCCAGCCCCGTGAGGCCATGGCCGTCGTCGGTGCCGACCTGTTTGCTTGCGTCCACATGGGCGACCAGCTGCATGTACGGGCTCTGCTGAGCGAGCCGGAAATACTCCCGGGCATTCTCCGCGCGCACCGACGGCGCGAACGGCCGGAACGACTCCCGGAACTTGATTTTTTGATTCATCTTCGCCTGCATGCCCGGGTCCCGCGGGTCGCCGAGGATCGAGCGACTGCCCAGTGCCCGGGGGCCGAACTCCATCCGGCCCTGGAACCACCCGACGACCTGACCGGCTGCCAGGGCGCTCGCTGCCTGTCGTACCAGCTCGTCCGTCTCGAGCCGGGTGTACGGGATGCCCCTGCGGTCCAGGCAGGTCCGGATGGCCTCCTCGCCGTATGCAGGGCCGAGCAGTGCCCCGGCCATGGCGTCCCGGCCCCGCTCCGTGTGCGGGCGCAGCGCGCCTTGGTCGTTCGCCAACGACAGGGCCGCGCCGAGCGCGCCGCCCGCGTCGCCGGCCGCCGGCTGAACCCAGATCTCCTCGATGTCCGGGTCCCGTGCGAGCCTGCCGTTGGCCACGCAGTTCAGCGCGACACCGCCGGCCAGGCACAGGTGGCGTTCGCCCGTCAGCCGCCGGGCCGTCCGGGCGAGTGCGACGACGGCCTCTTCGGTCACCTGCTGTACGGACGCCGCCAGGTCGAATTCACGCTCGGTCAGCGGGCCCTCCGGTTCGCGTCGCGGCCCACCGAAGAGTTCTTCGAAACCACGCCCGGTCATGGTGCGGCCGTGCAAGTACGTGAAGTACCGCATGTTCAGCCGGAACGATCCGTCCGACTTGATGTCGATGAGCTGGTTACGGATGACATCGGCGTACCGCGGTGTTCCGTACGGCGCGAGCCCCATCAGCTTGTACTCGCCCGAGTCCACCTTGAAGCCGCAGAAATAGGTGAAAGCGGAGTACAGAAACCCCAGCGAATGCGGAAAACGCAATTCAGCGACCGGACGGAGGCGCCGCTCCACACCGTGCCATATGGTGGTGGTCGCCCACTCCCCCACCCCATCGATGCAGAGCACCGCAGCGCTCCGAAAGGGGCTTGGATAGAAGGCGGACGCCGCGTGTGACTCGTGGTGCCGCCGACAGGATACGCGGGGAACCGGCCCCGGCGCGAGCGCGGCAAGTTCGGCCCGTACCACGTCGGCAGCACGGCGTTTCCATCCGAGCCAGGCCGGCAGGGCACTGCGGAACGGCACGAATCCCCGTGGCGCAGCCCCCAGAAATGTGGCGAGCACTCTCCGGAATTTCAGCCGGGGGTCTTCGTAGTAGGCGACTCCCGTCAGGTCGCCGAGCCCGACGCCGCCTTCGTTCAGGCAGTACCGCACGGCCCCGGTGGGGAATCCGGGTTCGTGGCGGCGCCGGCTGAAACGCTCCTCCTGCGCCGCCGCGATCGGAATGCCGTCGCTGACCAGGGCCGCGGCACTGTCGTGGTAGTAGGCGGAGATTCCGAGCACCAACGTGGACATCCAACCCCTCTCCAAGGAAGCGAGCGCGGTGCGAGCCCCGGCGCGGTCGGACCGGCATCAGTAGAGCGGATACATCGAAGCGTCGTCGTCCGGCTTCCTCCTGCGCGCTGCCCGCTTCCTCAGAAGTGCGCCGATGAACGGTATTTTCTGGAGGATCCGCGTCATGGTTCTCCTTCCCGAAAAGCCTGGCATTGACGCTACGGCAACGGCGAGCGGCAGTCGATGCATCGAGCAGTAAAGTGTTAGCAATACCGACGGAGAACCGGCGGCGAATGCGAGCGGGCCAGGACCGGGTGCACCACATCGCAGCAGCGCGCTCATGCCACTCGCAGGTCGGAGGCGAACTCCTTACGGGCGCCGGCCAGTTCCGCCCTGTATGCGGCGCGCTCGGGTCCGCACATGTTCAGAAGATCGTAGTCGGCATATCTTTCGTGTACGCCGCGGAGCCGGTCCATTTTCTCCAGCAGGGAGAGCGCTGTTTTCTCGGCAGCCGCGTCCGGCAGCGCCCTGGCGGCCAACACGCACACGTACAGCGCTTCGACGGCCTGCTCCAGTTCCCACAACGGATAGAGCATGCTGCGCCGGGAATGTGTTCCGTAGCGAAATCCCTCGCGCAAGTACCAGAATTTCACCCTCGCGATGCGTTCGGCACGGGTGTCCTCGAAGAGAGCCGGGTGGCCGGCGAGATGGTGGCGGACCCGGTCGAGAACGCGCCGGCAGTACGCCACGTCCGGAGCCGGTTCGGCAACGCGGTCGAACGGTAGGTCCGGCAGGATGCGTTCCCGGTGGATGTCCGGTGCCAGCTGCCAATGGCTGCCCGCAGCGTCCGGCAGTCCATCCAGCCGGCGCGCCTCGGCCATCGCGGCGTAGCCGTGGAGCAGCCGGTAGAGATAGAACTCCGGGAAACGCCCGGTCTCCCACCCGTGCACGGGCGGCGCCCTTCGGACGTCCGCCAGCGACGTGATCATCGGATGCCGGAACGCGAACCGGAGTGTGTGCACCACGTTCGCCTGGACGTCCGACTCCGGCACCGGCCATTCGGGGGTCGCTGCCGCAGCGCCCGGGCCTTCCGGTTCGCGGGCCCCGTCGACCATGACGGCAGTGGCACGCTGTACGTCACCCCCTTCGGCGCGCGTATCGATGGCGAACCGGTCGGTCATCGTGCGACCGATGTCGAAGAACGCGTCTGTGTTCGGGTGTACGCAGTGATATCCCGCATCGCGTTCGGAGCCGCTGCGCGGGCCGCCAGGCAGCCGCTCGTTGATGGCCTCCGCGATGGCCCGGTGTCCCTCGGCGGTGGGATGGCAGTAGTCGACGAAGTCACCGGGCGCGAGGACCTGGGCCAGGTCGATGACGTCGACGTGGTCGTACGCGGAGAGGTGCGTGATGTGCTGCCGGTACGCGCTCTTGGCGCGGTAGAGGTTGCTGTCCCGCTCCACCGCCAGCTGAGCGTACTCGAAAGCCTCCTCGTGCCGGCCGCGGCGGTCGAGCATACGACTCAGATTGAAGGCGGCGACCGCCCCGGAGGCACCGTCGGCCCCGGCCAGCTGCCGCAACATGGTCAGCGGGCGGTCACCACCGTGCTGCTCGTCCAGCAGCACGGCAAGGTTGTTCGTGGCGATCGTTGCCGCCCGGGACGGACGGTCCATGAGCCGGCGGTAGCGGTCGAGCGCAGTGGCGGCCTCGCCTCGCTCGTGCGCGCCGATGGCCTCGATCAGCAGGTCCGACGGCGTGCCGTTCGCCTTCAGTGTGCCTGACCATGAGTTGTCCAGTCCGACGAAGCGGTAGAACGGTGCGTTGCTTCCCATGAGAGCAGCGGGGAAACGGTGATTGGCAACGGGGTTGATCAGGACGATGCGCGTACGCCGGTGCCGTGCCGCGCGGACGATCGACTCGATGTTCCTGCCGAACTCGCGTGGTGTGGTGGCGACGGTCGGCGACTCCTGCCCCTCGTCGAACACTGCCTGTTCGGGCGGCCGGATGCGGATCACCGAGCGGCGGTCGCCCCGGTTCCGCCGTGGCTTCCGGATGTCGCGCCAGCGACGGTAGGCACCCTTGTGGGGAGACTGCGCGCCATCGGTGTTGCCCAGGTAGACGACCACGGTGTCCCAGCGTCGCCGCGCCTGCACGCGCAGGTAGTAACGCGCCGCGTCAGCGCTGCTGAAGGCCGGCACCGCATGGTTCTCGATCCGGTGTGCCCTGCCCAGTAATGCGTGCAGGACCACCGGGTACACGGCTTGCGGGGCCCCGATGCCGGCGCTGCACGAATCGCCGAGGACCAGGATTCTCATGGTGTCCCTCCTTCACGGTTCGTGGCGCAGCGTCCTGACGGAGGACGCCGTCAGCGGGAGCAGAGCGAAGAACGCGTACAGAATGCCGCCCACCAGAGCGACGCGTGAGGCGCCGAAGGCGTCCGCGAAGCGGGCGGCAGTGAGCTGCCCGGCGGGGATGGCGATGAACGAACCGAGATTGTCGTAGGAAGAGATCCTGGACAGCATGTGACGGGGCACGTGGTCCTGGAGGGAGGTCTCCCAGGCGATGCCGTACACGCCGGTCCCCAGCCCCGCGACAAACGTCGCAACAGCCAGCCAGTAGACGTCCGCCCGCAGTCCCAGTGCCAGCAGCGGCAGGGCGGTCAGTGCGATGCAGAGCTGTCCCAGCGGCAGCAGGCGCCTGACGGTGACGCGGTACATCACCAGCGCCATGAGCAGTACGCCCACCGACTTGACGCTGAGGACCAGGCCCCATGCGGCCTCCCCGATGCTTCCCTTGGCGATGAGGGGGCCGAGGACCGTCCAGATGCCGACCTGGAGGTAGTTGGTGACACCGAAGGAGGCGACGATGGCCCACACCCAGGTCCGGGAGGTGAACTCGGTCCATCCCTCCCGGATGTCGGCCAGCGGACTCTTCTTGGGGGGCGGGGTTTTCGTGTCGAGGTGCAGTTGTGCCAGGCAGAAGGCGGCGACGAGGTAGGTGGCGGCGTCGGCGGCGATGGCCCAGCCGCCGCCGGCGGTGGCGACGAGTGTGCCACCCGCCGTGGGGCCGAGGATCTTCGCTGCGTTGCGAGCGGACCCCAACAGCGAGTTCGCCTTCTGCTTCTGGTTCTTCGCGACGATGTCCGGAACGATCCCCCGCAGTGCCGGGGTGGTGAAGGCCGTCATCGTGCCGTTCAGGAATTCCAGGACGACCAACGCGCCGAGGTGGTAGTTGCCTGTCAGCAGCATGGCGGCGACGGCTGCCTGGGTGAGCCCCGCACCGGTGTGGGACAGCAGCAGGACCCACTGCCGCGAGAACCGGTCGCCGATCACTCCTCCGGCCAGCGTGAAGAGGATGACGGGAACGGTCTGCGCGGTGAGTACCACGCCCATGTCCCCGGCGCTGCCGGAGGCGTTCAGTACGGCGAAGGCCAGGGCGACCGGCGCCATCGCGCTGCCGAGCAGCGAGACGATGCGGCCGGTGAAGAACCATGCGAAGGCCCGGACGCGCAGCGGGCTTTCGGGGCCGGTGTCCGCCTGGTCGGCAGCGGCATCGGTCTCTTTTTCCAGGCTCACGTTTCCACCCTGATCGGAACGGTCCAGCTGTGCGGAGAAGAAAGACGGAGGTGAGAGGCGGGTACTACCGGGACGGCCCGCTCATGGGGCGTGGGGGCGTCTCGGTGACCGCGTGCGGAGGAGGATCGTGCGGGCTGCACTCAGCCTTCCCATCGTAGGTACGTTGTCTTCGCCCTGCCGGGCAGCACGAATCTGACGGCGCCTCGGTCCAGCCCGAGGGAGTCCCGCAGCGCTGCGGTCTCACCGGGCCAGCCCTCGTGCGCGACCTCGTCGAAGGCGAGGATGCTCCCCTTCGTCAGGTAGGGCACCAGGGCGGTCAGGACCTCCTTGGTCGGCACGTAGAGGTCGAGGTCGAAGTAGGCCATGGCCACGACGGTGTGTTCGTGGGCCGCCAGGTACTCCTTGACCGTTGTGCTCGCGTCACCGCGGACCAGTCGTACGGGGCTCTTGCCCGACCCGTCGCCGTTCCGGGCTGCCAGTGCCGCTTGCAGGTGGTCGGGAAAGGACGGCGGGAGACCGAATTTCTCCGGCGTGCCGGCAGGGCCGCCTCCGTCGATGTCAACGGCGCCCTGGAAGCCCTCGAAGGTGTCGAAGCCGATGATCTCCCGGTGCACGTTGTGCGGCTCGTATATGTCCCGGAGCTCCGAGAGGAGCGCGAGGTGCCGTCCTTGGAGCACGCCGAACTCCATCATCGCGCCCGGTACCTCGTAGGCCATGCGGTACAAGGCGTCCATCGCCAGCACGTCGACGAGGGGCCGTCGCCGCAGGTAGAGGGCCAGCGTGTCGACGAGGTCCGTGGCGTCGATCGGCGACTCCCGCAACAGGTTCGCCAGCGCATGTCGCACGCTCTGGTCATGGTCCATCGTCTTCTCCACCGACACGTGTCCTCCCTTGTTCCCGTCGTTTGCACCGGCGGGCACCGAAGCGGCTGCCCGGCCGGTCTCAGTGCGCATGGCCGCTCAGCGCCGCGGGCGCCGTACCGTGGATGTCAGCCACGACCGACACCGCCGCGTCCATCGCCTGCCGGCACTCGGCTTCCGACCGCCCCTCCACCGCCGCGAACGCCACGCTCGTCGACGTGGTCTCCGCCATGTCGCGCATGACGGCCCCGTAGGGCACGCGCATCATCACGGCCGTCACCCCCGGCACTCCGGCCAGGTCCTCCGGGCGTACCCGGTTCACCCGCCCTGGGACGGTGGGCAGGTGGACGAAGCCATGCGTCACGCCGCGGGTCACAGGACCACGCGGGACCGGATCTCCGAGGACCGCCCGCGCACCAGCAGCCCACAGGTCGACGCCGATCGTGCGCTCCCCCATCAGACCGATCATGCCTCCTCCTGGCCGGCAGGCGAGTTCCCCGGCGATGAAGGCGGCCGGCCGGCCGAAAGCCTCGAAGTGGAACACGCCCCGTTCCACACCGAGAGCCCGCAGGACCCGCTTGGTGAACGCGGCTGCCCCGGCGTACGTCACGGCATTGCCGGACGGCGCCAGCGCCAGCGACATGACCGGACGGCCCTGCTTGGTGCACAGCAGGGGCTCGAGGTAGCGGGAGACCATGAGGGCGGTCGGTTCGCCTCCTTCGACGACACCGTCGAAGTGCCACTCCGGCTCATCGACGTACTGTTCGAGGAGCACGCGGCCTCCACCGTCGATCGTGCCGGCGGCCTCCTGCAGTTCGGCGAGGTCATGGACCAGCCTTACGTGCTTGCTTCCACCGTCCGCCGGTGGTTTCACGACCACCGGGAAACGCAGGCCCGCACGCAGCAGGCTCCGCCCCACCTCCGTACTGGAGCCGGCTCCGTCCGGCAGCACGCACCAGGGCGCCGTCGGCACCCCGGCAGCGGCCCACCTCTCCTTCTGGACCGCCTTGTCCCGACAGGCCAGCGCCGTGTCCGGCGCGACGGCCCGGGCACCGATGAGCCGTCCCAGTACCGCCGCGGACACCACGGCGGGCTCGCTCGCCGTCAGCACCGCTTCGACAGGGCGGCGGGGCGCGAGGTGGCGCAGTGCGGACCAGAGGGACTCCACCTTCGCATAGGAGTCGACCGCGCAGGTGCGGTCCACCATGGCCGCCACGTCGGAGACCCGGTCTCTGTGGCGCACTTCGTAGAGCAGTGTGACCTCGTGCCCGTCGGCGCGCAGCCCGCGCACCACTTCGGCCCGCGGGCCGACGAGTAGGACATGCATGACGCACCCGTGTTTCTTCGGCACCGGCTCAGTGGGGGCCGGCGATCGGGATCTCGAGGGCGAAGAGGAACTGATTGCGCAACCGCAGCCAGGTGCGCCGTTCGGACGAGTACAGCTCTTCGCGATACCACACGGCGACTTCCGACACGGGTCCCCTGTCCCTGCGGTACCGAGGCAGATCGCCCCAGTAGTAGAGGTGGCCACCGGGGGCCTTGAGCCGGCTGAGGAACCGCGGCAGCGGGCTCTTCGGGGCACCCGCGTTGAGGTTGGACAGCAGCCGCCTGAGGTACGTCGTGTGTCTTTCCGTGTACGGCCCGCTCCACTGCACGGTGCCGTGCCGGTGCTTGGCGTGCTCGATGTCGTCCTGGTGCGGACGAGCGCGCACCAGAAGATCGCGCAGCGCGGTGTCCTCCACGCCTCCGAGGGAGAACGTGACGAAGGGTTCGGGCACCAGGGGGTTCCCGAGAGCGCGGGCGTACTCACGGTCGTGCGGGCTGAAGAAGTCGTTGTGCAGTCCGTACTGCTTCCCGTCACGCGTCCGGACCGTCCACACCACCCGTGCCGTGAAGGGCGTGTCCCACCACCCCAGCCCGGTGGGCCGCCAGGCCCACCCCGCCAGCACCGCGGCCATGAGGGCGTTGCTGAACAGCCACGGCCACAGCCCGAAAGCCGTGGCATCGCCGGCTTCGCGTGACGTGCTGACCACCCCGGCGAGTACCATGCCCACGCCGATGTTCTCCCAGAAGAGCAGCCCCGATGTCAGCGCGACGACGCAGTTGAACACGACGGCACCGGCAACGGCGGCCACGAAACACCACTCGTCGGCGAAGGCGACCAGTCCGGCGAGCTCCAGCACCATGGTGCCGGCGTTGAGGAACGGGCTTGCCGGACGCAGGCCGTTGACCAGCGTTGCCGCCGTCCGCGCCGGGACGAAGCGCGCCCATCCCCATGAGTAGGAGGACGCCACCAGCAGATCGGTGCGGTTCTCCAGCGTCCAGGACCACGGCCGACGGCCCAGCTTCGCCTTGCTCCGGGCGGCCACCACGTAGTGGGAAAGGTAAGCGGTCCCGAGCAGCACGACGAGTGCCGTGCTGCCTGACGCGGCAGACGTCAGTCCCAGGGCGTGCAGCACACCATCGGACAGGGACCAGCAGAACGCCACCTTCACCAGCCGGATGCAGGCCTTGGAGTGATGCGTCCAGCCTCCCAACCGCCCGCACAGCACACCCAGCGCCGCCAGTGCCAGGGCCGGCAGGAGCAGCGCGGCCGCGCCGACGGCGAGTACGACGATCCGGTCGGCTCGCTGCCATCGCACGCTCAGCGCCGCGTCGTAGTCGAGCGTGAGGTACTTCCACCACACCAGGAGCAGTGCGGCTTCGGGGACCAGTGCCATGGCACCGGGCGGAGTGGAACCCACCACCCCGTAGGCCGCGCCGGCCGCGAGGAGCGCGGCGCCGGCCGCGAGGGACGGTCCCGGCCGCGGAGCCCTCTCCGGGTAGGCGCCGTTGAGTGCGGTTTCCGGGTATCGGCCGCTGCCGAGCCGCTCGGCGCACCAGCGGAGCAGCGGCGACACCAGCCCGCGGTACGCCACTACGGCCAGCGCGATGTCGGCCGCGGTCGCGGCGTGAGCGGGCAGCGGCATCTTGCTCCTTCAGCGTGTGTGACGACGGTTTCCTGGTTGCTCTTCGGGCCGCGGGACGGGCCCGGCCGGGATCGCCCGGTGGTGGGGCGGGCCCGGCAACGGAGCCCGCCCCCGGTTCCGGCATCTCTTCGGCCGGTGATCAGTGGTCGTAGCTCATGGTGGCCTCCTTCCTCGTCGGGTGACTCCGAGCCGCTCGGGGCAGGTAGGCCGGTCCCCGAGGTCCAGTGGTCTGCGCGGCTCGGTGGCGGCAGGGCCGGCGCAGTGGCACGCGTCGGCGGTACGTACGCGTTACCTGCGCCCGGCCGCGAGGGCTTCGGCTCCGGACTCGCTGCGGAACGTCACCGGGAGGGTGTCGATGGTCCTGACCGTCGCCGTCGGACGCCTCGTCGGCGTACCGGCGAGCGTGAGCGGTCGCGGTGCGTGCAGCAGACCGAGAACGAGTTCGCGGATGGCCGCCCGGCCGAAGAGTGCGCCGAGGCAGGCGTGCGGGCCCCAGCCGAAGCTCAAATGCTGGTTCGGCGCTCTGTCGAGGACGAGCCGGTCGGGGTGTGCGAACTGATCGGGGTCGCGGTTGGCTGCCGCGAGCAGCGTGAGGACGACCTCCCCGGGCTCGATCACGGTGCCGCTGACGACCATGCGTTTCACGGCGACCCGGCTCGTCCCCTGGGCCGGCCCGTCGTAGCGGATCAGCTCGTCCACCGCGGTGGGCAACAGGGACTCGTCGCGGTGCAGCGCCGCCAGAACCTCCGGGTGGCGGAGCAGGGTGAGGACGACGTTGCCGGCCGTGGCGAAGATCGTGCCGTAGCTGGCGTTGAACATGACCCCCGTCGTGTTGCGGATGTAGTGCTCGGGGACACGTGCTCGTTCCGCATCCCGGCGCACGTCCGCCAGAACTCCGGGGCGTTCCTCCGCGCCGAGCCAGTTCTCGACCAGCCGGTTCAGCTGGTGACGCGCGCGGTCGCCCACCCCGGCGCGGTCGGGTACGAGTCCGGCGTCCATTCTCCGTGCAATACCGTCCGAGATTTCTGCGTACTCCGCACCGTTCGGCTCTTCCACGCCCAGCAGTTCGGCGGTTACTCGCAGCGCTACCGGCGCGGCGACATCGCGCATCCAGTCGAACTGTTCCCGGTCTGCCAATCGGTTGAAAAGCGTATGGATATGACTGCGCGCCCGCCGGGCGATCTCGACCGGATTCTGCTGGCGAAAGGAGTTCATCAGCAGGCTGCGCAGCGGTTTTTGCGCCGGCGGATCAAGCGATTGGAGGCTCTGCCGGAACTCCGGCACCTCTTCACCGATCCGCCGCCGGTCGCGAGCGAAGTCCTCGTGATTCCGCAGCACGTCGCGGCAGTCCCGATACGTCAGGAGCACCCACGACCGCATGGTCTCATGCCAGAAGACCGGGGTCCGCGCCCGCAGTTCGGCATAGAGGGGGTACGGGTCGACCAAGGTCCGGAAGTCCAGTGGATCATAAAGATGCGTTAAGTCCACGCCTGGTCCCTTCCAGGCAGACGTGCCCGTCATGCCTGTGTGCGGAAGGCTCAATAGCCGCTGACTGCTCATCAGCAACGTCCGTGACGAAGCTACCGAGACCTCTCGCCAAGAGTCACTCGGTGAAGGGCAAAGGAATCTTTACACGTGTTTTGCAGGAGCCGTTTTCGCCAGGGCACCCGGCTCCTCGACGCACTGTGCCGATGGCACGACGAGGGCGTCCGATCAGCGAAAAAGAAGGGACGGGAAAAACCTACCGTTCGGTCAATCATCCTTTGCGTCTGGCCTCTGGAAGGAAGGATTCGGCAGGTCTGCCCTTGTCCCGCGGTGTGCCGCGCCCTAGGGTCCGGCGGCGGCGCGCGTCCCTTCTCACCCCTCGGAGGCGACCATCATTCGAGTCCTGCTCACTGCCGTGGAGCCGTTCGGCAGCGATGCCGTCAACGCGTCGTGGGAGGCCTGTCGGCTCGTGGCCGACGCCCCGCCGGCGGACCTGCACTTGGAGCTCGTCCAACTCCCCTGCGTCTTCGGAAAATCGCTGACGGTACTCCACGATGCGGTCAGCCGAACCGAGCCCGACCTGGTCGTGGTGACCGGCCAGGGAGCCAACCGCCCCGACATCACCGTCGAACAGGTCGCCATCAACCTCGACGACGCCGTGGCCCCGGACAACAAGGGCAACCAGCCGGTCGATGAGCCGGTCGTGGCGGGCGGCCCCGATGCCTACTTCTCCTCACTCCCGGTCAAGGCCTGTGTCGCGGCGATGCGGAAGGCCGGGATACCCGCTTCGGTCTCGCACACCGCCGGTACGTACGTCTGCAACCACATCGCCTACGGGTTGGGCCACGTGATCGCCACCGAACGCCCTGAGATGCGTGGCGGCCTCGCTCATGTTCCCTACACTCCCGCCCAGGCCGCGTCCAGGGAGAGACGCCCGTCCCTGGCGAGCACAACGGCCGCCGAAGGACTGCGCGTTCTCCTGCGCACCGCGGCCGCCGCGGTGCAGGAACCGCGACGCCCCGACGCCGGGGCCGCTGCTCCGGCACGTCGCACGTGGCTGTCCCGGAAGCTGTCCGGTCCGTTGCGCTGAGCTCCACCGCACCTGCGGCGAGGCGCGGTGGTCCCACCCGTCATTCGCCTCCTTCCCCCACGACACCGGGAGGCTCCGTGCTGCCCACGACCGTCCTGGCGGCCACCGACGCCAATCTTTCCTTCGCCCTGAAGGTCCTGCCCGCCCTTGTGGTGATCCTCGCGGCGTCCGCGCTGTGCGGGCAGCTCGCTCTGCTCATGCACCAGCCCAGGGTGCTGGGCGAGATGGTCGCCGGCGTTCTGCTGGGCCCGACAGCCTTCGGCGCGCTGTTCCCCGAGGCACAGCACGCGGTGTTTCCTCCCGAAGTGAAGCCCGTACTTTACGTGCTGAGCACCATCGGCCTCACTCTCTTCATGTTCCTGGTCGGCGCCGGGCTGGATCACGGCGGCGAGCGTGCGGACATCCGGAACGCCGCGGTGCTGGCGCTGTCCGGCGTCGTTCCGTCCCTGCTGCTCGGCGCGGGCGCGGGCTATCTGCTGCACGGCCGGCTCTCCCGTCCCGACGTAGGACCGTACGAGTTCGCCTTCTTCGTCGGGGGCGCGTTGTCGATCACCGCCTTCCCCATGCTCGCCCGCATCCTTTACGAGCAGCGGCTGGAGAACACCCGGATCGGACGGATGACACTGCTCGGTGCCTCCGTGGACGACGCCGCCGCCTGGTGTTTCCTTGCTGTGCTGTCCGCCCTGCACGCCGGGGCCGGGGCCGGGCAGGCGCTGCGCACCATAGGGCTGACCCTGGCCTTCGCTCTGGTCATGCTCGGGGTCGTCTCCCGGCTGCTGCGACCCTTGGGCGCTCGCGTCCAGCGCTCCGGCCGGTTCGGCTTCAACCACCTGTACCTGGTCCTCTGCCTCGTTCTCCTGGCCGGGCTGTTCACCGATCACATCGGCATCTACTCCGTGTTCGGCGGTTTCGTCACCGGCCTGGCCATGCCCCGGGCGCCGGCGTTCCGGGCCGCGCTGCACGACCGGATGATGGACATCGTGTGCGTCCTCCTCCTGCCCGTCTTCTTCGCCTTCTCCGGACTCAACACACAGCTGAACGGCATCACCGGCTGGGCCATGTTGCTGTCCTTCCTGCTGATCCTCGCCGCGGGATTCGTGGGCAAGTACGCCGGGTGCGCGGTGGCCATGCGTACCGCCGGGTTCTCCTGGCGGGCATCCTGGGCAGTGGGGGGCCTGATGAACGCCCGCGGCCTGATGATTCTGATCTTCATCAACATCGGTCTCGCGCAGGGCATGATCACCCAGAAGGTCTTCTCGATGCTGGTACTTGTCGCGGTCCTCACGACTGCCGTCGCCGTGCCGCTGTACCGCTGGGCCCGACCCGAACCGTCCGACCTCTCAACGCCGACCAAGACCGCGGCCGACCCTTCCACAGCGCCCGGCCCTTCCTCTCCCGAACCGGAGCCGACCCGCCCTTGACCCCCGTACGCAACAACCAGGACGTCACCCAGTGTCAGTGGCGCGACCTACGCGGGCGCCCCTTGCCGGAGCGCCTTCCAGCATGCGCACCCCCGCCATTTTGCGTCACAGGGCCCCGACTGCCATGCATATTCGCCGGCCCGTGCCGGTCAGTGCAGTCATTCGCGGCCCCGGAGACCACGAATTCGAACCGAGCATCACCAAGCCGAGCAGGCCCGAGGGGCCGTCGCCCGGAGGGGCAGGCGGTACTGCGACATCAATGTACTCCGGCAGAAATAATTTGTTGCCGCACAGAATGACCGGCACATGAATCGGCAACTGAGCCGAGGAGACTACCCGACAGCGCGCCAGGCGCATTCGCCGCGATGTCCGCGGCCTCGGCTCTGCACAGGCATTGCCGCCGGCCGACGCACAGATGCCCGATGCGACTGCCGCCACGAGCACACCGTCTTCGAAGTCCGACTTTTCGTTGTCTTCCCTTTTCGAGAATTCTACGGGCTGTGGCGAACGGGCCACCGACGGCGTTGTCGGGTGACGTGCTGGCGGTGGCGGTAAAGCACATACCACCCGCCGAGCAGGGCGCAGCACATCGCCGGAATCCACAGTGCGTTCAGGGCGGCCGCGCTCGCCCCGTAGGCACCGGCAACACCGCCGCCCGCGAAAGTCACCAGGGTGGTGGCCAACAGCACGCCCTTCCATACCTGGCCGTTTCGGTAGCCGCGGCATCCGAGCAAGACCCCGAGATCAGTCAACGTTCCGGTCATGTGACTGGTGCGCAGCACCATGCCGCGGTAGTTGGAGAACATCCCGTTCTGCAACCCGCATGCGCCGGCAGCCAAGATCATCGCGTACGGCGTGTTCTCCTGTTCGGTGGCCACCAGCGGAGCTGCACCCAGCAGAGCGGCCTCCACCAGCAAGGACACTCCGTAGCGGCGGCCGATCGTCTGAGTATGGGGACCGAGTAGGGCACCAGCCCCGATCGCACCGACGAAGAAGGCGACCAGGACCGTTGCCAGATTCGTCAGCCCGCTGAGATCACCGCCGGTCACGTCCATGCTGGCCTCGGACATCGATCCCGTCACGTGGCTGACCGGGATGATCAACGATGTGAGGAACACCGAGTTCACGAAGCCGGCGACCGCGGCCAATACTGCGGCGGCGATCACCACGAACCGTTTCAGTCGAGCATCCTCGGGTGTAGTCATGTAGCGCACGACTCCCTGTTGGCTTTCGGGGGCGGATCATCAACAGGGCGGCGGTGACCTGTGTACCCTCCCAGCCTTCCCGAACGAGGTGAAGAGCGGCTGAATAAGCCGTAGCAGGCTATTGAGCTCGTAAAACGATCGTAACCGGTGTTTCTCGGAGCGGCTCGTCTCCAGCAGCCGAGGCCGCAGACCGGGGTATGCAACTGCGCCACGGCCTCGTCGGCACACGAATCGCGAGAGGCCCGGTGACCGCTCCGCCGGGACCATATCCGCGTCATCGCCGATTGGGCGCGGGCGCCGGAGGCGGGACGGAGTCTGATGCGGCACATCGGGCAGCGCGGCAAGCCGCCGGAATCGCCGGTACGCGGTCCGCTCGATCGAAGTCACGTCCCTCCACACCTACCCGGAGAGGCCCAAGATCACAATTACCGACGCCGAGCCGAACGGGTGTCGCCAGGGCATGTCCCAGCCAGACGGAATCTGCGAGATCACGTCATGGCCCGTTCTCGGGTACGCGTCAAGGGGCTAAGAATTCGAAGCCCTGACGAGCATCCGGACCCACTCGGTACTGACTACGCCCCCGGCGAGGACACGAAAGGCGGCGCAGCCACACCATCCCGCCCGCCCTCCTGGGCGCCCCGCCCGACCGAGCCCCGGATTTCACGACCCAGTACGAATGACGCCGATGGCGAAAGATCGAGAAGATGGCCATCAATTCTAATCATTGCCTCCAATTCACTTCCCGTGAGGCAGGTGCGTAAATACAAAACAGCCCATAGAGAGGATAAGTAGGGATACGTCGACAATGTCGGGGATAGGGTGCCTGGCCTTCGACACTGCGCGGTGGGGAATCTGCTGCTGGCGCCCTTGGAACAGTCATGGGAGGAGTCGTCGGGGCGGTTTCGGAGACGGCCTCGCGGCTGCGTCGGCGGCGGCGGGCAAGCTGCTCGCCGAAACGCTGATCCGCTGGATACGGCATCGCCGGTACGCCGCGGCAGGCGCCCTCGTACTCGGTGACGGCAACCTGGTGCACTCACCTTCTTCCTGTTCCGTGCGTTTCCCGCCCGGCTGGTCCCGTTGGCGGCACTGCTCCTCGCGGTGCAGCGAGTCCAGCAGCGCTGGTCGCCCTTGCCGCGCAGCAGCTCGTTGCCGGCGACGTGCTGACCACGGTCCCGAGGGACTGACCGAGGTGCACTGGATGTACTGGCTAGGGGCATACACCTTGCTGGCCCTCGGCAGCTACGCCGGGTTGCGCCGGCCCGACCGCGTTGCACGGATCAGGCAGCGGCTGCGTCCGGCCCGCTTCAGCGAAGCCCGGCTGCCGCTGGGCGCCTTCGTCGACTTCGGGCGGCGGTCGCTCACCGGGGTCAGCCCGGACGCCTACGAGGAGATCCACCGGTACGTCACGGCGCATCCCCGGGTCGCTACCCGGCTGAGGGCTGTGGTGGTGGCCGTGCGCCGGGCCGCTCCCTCGCCGTCCGGAGAGCCCGTGAACCGGACGGCTCTGGAGATCGCGCGGCAGGTCGGCCGGTTCCAGGCAGCCACGCTCGATCTCGGCGCCCCGGACCCGCCGCAACCCGCGGAAGTGCCGGAAGCGTCGCAGGGCTCGGAGGCGTCAGAAGCTTCGCAGGCGTCGGAGGCGTCGGAGGCGTCGGAGGCGTCGGAAGCCGAGAACGTTGCGGGGCAGCTGGAGGAGCTCGATGAGAGTCAGCAGCGCGCCGAAGAACGAGAGGCACAGGCCGACCGGTTCGCCGAACTCGCCTCTCTGGCAATCACGCGCACCTTCGACGTCCTCGACCTGGGAGACGACGGGGCCGTGCAGATCATCAAGGAGTACTTGGGCGGGCTGGTGGAGAACGGTCCGGTGAAGTAGGTCTTCCTCCGGTGGGGCGAGCGGGTCGGCCAGACCCCACCCGACGGTGGCAGGCTCGTCCGCATCGATGTCAGGAGCCTGGCCTCGGTGGCGTACGACAGGACACAGGGGGCGGTGGAACGTGCCGACGCCGACCTGCTCGCCTTCTGCGGCCGGTACGGCATCGGCATCGGCATCGGCATCCCTACCGAGGACCCCGCGATGACCCAGGTGATCGACCTCGCGAACGAGCACCGGCAGCTCCAGCGGGGGGGCCGCCCCTGCCCCGGGTGCGCCGACTCCGGGAACAGCGGGACCGATCCGGGCGGAGGAGGCCGGCGCTGAGCCACAGGGCAGGTGTTCCGGCATCGGTCGCGTCGGCCGCATCGGTCGCATCGGTCGCATCGGCCGCATCGGACGGGAGCCGCGGACGGGGCTCCTCGGTGTGGTCGGTCAAGGCAGGATTTCGACGTATCCGTCGGTTCCGTGGACGCGGATTCGCTGTCCGTCCCGGATCAGCCGGGTGGCCTGCTCCACGCCCACGACGGCCGGCAAACCGTACTCCCGGGCGATCACTGCGCCATGGGTCATCAGGCCGCCCACCTCCGTGACCAGGCCCGCGATTCCGACGAACAGCGGCGACCAGCTGGGGTCCGTGTAGGACGTGACCAGGATGTCGCCCGCTTCGAGTTCGGCGTCCGCCATGTCAAGGATGACGCGGGCCCTTCCCTCGATGGTCCCGGCGGAAACCGGCAGGCCGACCAGGGCACCGTCCGGCACGTCGTCGCGCCGGTACGCCCCGGTGACGGCCTCGCCGTCCGATGTGAGCACCCGCGGCGGTGTGAGCGACTGGTACGACCGGAACGCTTCCTTGCGCTGCTGGATGAGCCGGCCATCCACCCGGTGCGAGCGCACGACGTCGTGGAACTCCTGGAACGTGAGGTAGAAGACGTCCTCCTGCTCAGGAAGCACGCCTGCCCGCACGAGGCGCTCGGCCTCCGCCAGCAAGGCCTGCTTGTAGACGAAGTAGCGGCTGACGATGGCGTACTTCGGGTACTCCCGGTACCCGATGAAGGTGCGGACCCGGTCGATCATCCGCTTGGTCTCGTCGGCCTTCCGGTCCCCGTCCGGCAGGGCCCGCAGGCGTGACAGCACGTCCTGTTCCTTCTTCAGTGCCTCCTGCCGTCCTCGCTCGAAGCGCCGCTCGGCGGCGCCCGGCTCGAAGTTTTTGACGTTGTCGAGGATCACGGGCACGAGCGTGGCGGGGCGCTCGCGCCAACGCGGCCTCGTGATGTCGATCTCGGCGACGCAGCGCATGCCGTACCGGTCGAGGTAGGACTCGATGGCGTCGCGCGCTTCGGTACCGCCCGTAAGCTTCGTCAGCTCGTCCAGGAAGTCGTCGTCCTCGACGCCGACACCCTGGAGGAAGGCCACCACCTCCGGATGCGGGCGGATCGCGTCCGCGACGTCGAGCAGCGCCAGTCCCATCTCCGAGGTGACGTTGCCGGGAGCGGACAGTGTGAGCGTGTCAGCCGCGTTCTTCTCGCCCAGCCACTCGTACAGCTTGTCGTTGAGCCACCACGTGGCCTCCATCCCCGCCATGATCGCCTGCATGCTCAGCGGATCGCTGAGGACTCGCTTGTGCTCCTCGAAGGCCTCCAGCAGGAAGTCGAACAGCGCCGGTCCGGTCTTCGCGGCGATGTCGCGCTCCAGGGCGGCGATGGACGCCTGGCTGCGTTCGATCAGCTCGGTGACGATGGCCGGATCGGTCTCGATCGGGGCGGACGCGCCGCCGGCCGGTGGCCCGCCGGCCGGTGGGCCACCGGGACTCGCGTCCGGGAGCGACGGGATGAAACCGTCGCGGTCGAGGACGGTCTCCAGCGCGTCCCTGACCAGCGGATCGCCTCTTCCCATGACGTCCAGGAGGGCGGCGCGGCTCGCGGGCGGGCCCAGGCGCCGGGTGACGTCGACGAACAGCCTCCCGCCGGCCTCGTGCATCGGCACCATGGCCGTCAGCTGCCACATCGAGAGCCCCAGGGGCTTCATGGCGTCGGTCATCATCTGCTGATGACCGACGGAGACGTAGACGTGATTCTCCTGGTCACCGGTCTCGGGGACAGGGAACAGCGTCGTGATCGGCCGGCTCTGAACGATCCGGAAGCCGTCATCGGTCAGGCACCATTCGATGTCCTGCGGGCGGCCGAAGTGCGCTTCGATCCGCCGCCCGAGCCGTACGAGCTCCACGGCCTGCGCGTCCGTCAGCGCCGGCTGCTCCTGCCGCTGCGCGTCGACCGCCACTTCCTGCGTACCGCCGGCCGGCAGGGCATGCACGGCGCGCTGTTTGGCGGCGATCGTCTTGGCGACGACTTCGCCGTCCCGCACCGTGAAGACGTCCGGGTTCACCAGGCCGGACACCAGGGCCTCGCCGAGGCCGAAACCGGCGTCCACGGTGGCGGCCTTCCGGTTGCCCGTGACGGGGTCGGCCGTGAACAGGATGCCGGCCGCCTGCGGGAAGACCATCTGCTGCACGACCACGGCCATGTGGACCGTACGGTGGTCGATGCCGTTCCGCCGGCGGTAGGTCACGGCCCGCTCGGTGAACAGCGAGGCCCAGCACCGGCTGACGTGCTGGAGGATCGCCGCCGGGCCCATGACGTTGAGGTATGTGTCCTGCTGGCCGGCGAAGGAGGCCGTCGGCAGGTCCTCCGCCGTCGCGCTGGACCGGACGGCGTAGGCGGCTTGCGCACCGAGCCGGGCGAGCGCGCGAGTGATCGCCGCCGCGAGATCGTCCGGGATGGCAGTTTCTTCGACGGTCCGGCGAATCTGCGCGCTGAGCGTGCGGATTCCCTCCCGGTCGTCCGGGTGCAAGCGCGACAGCTGGTCGAGCCGCTCATCGATCGACGGCGCCTCCGCCATGATCCGCCGGAAGGCGTCCGTGGTCACGCAGAAGCCACCCGGTACGCGGATGCCTTCGATCCGCGACAGCTCGCCCAGGTGCGCGCCCTTACCGCCAACGGCCGCGACCTGCGTCTCGTCAACCTCTTGGAGGTCCCACACGTACTGCTCGTTCATCGCGGTACCTCCGAAGCAGTCGTGTCCCGTTGCATTCTCTGCATTGCACCGGCCGGTCGGATCACCGGCGCCTCCAGCCCGGTCTCTGCCGAACCTTTCGCCGGCCGTGTCCCCGTCGCCCTCATCGCCTTCATCGCTCTCAACGCCCTCAACGCCCTCAACGCCCTCAACGCCCTCGATCCTCATCGCCTTCATCCCTCTCATCGCCCTCAACGCCGGTTGCCTTCCCCCTGACGAGTCGGCCGACCGCTCCGCCCAGCCGGGCGGCGCGCGCACCACGCACGTCGTGCTCCGTTTCCGCAGGTAGTGGGCTCGGCCGATGATTCTGCGGCAAGACCCGGGCCTTGCCGCAAGCCCCCCAGTGCGCTATAAGTTAAGAGTGGCAAGGAGAGGAATCTCCTTGCCTTTGTCATGTGTCGTCCGCGCAGCCACTCGATCCGACCGCTCCGACCGCACTGCGAGGAGCCGACGGCTGGCGGTGAGCCAGCTCTCCCTGACGCCCTGTCAGGCGATCCAGTGCGGCCGTCGTATGGCCGAGGAGGACGGGAGGCCTGCGGTGCGGGCGGTGGCTATGCGGTGTACGGCTTCGCGCAGGGTGTCCGGTGGTGTGGTGTACGGGATGCGGAGGCGGTGTTCGAAGATGCCGGGGTCGGTGGCGAAGTAGGCGCCGCTCTCGATGCGTACGCCGTGTTCCAGGGCCCGCTCGGCGAGTGCCGAGGCGATGGGCTCGCCCAGGTCCACCCAGAGCGACAGGCCGCCCGGCGGCAGTTCCCAGGCCCACTGCGGGAGGTGTTCGGTCAGCGCGGCGGCCAGTGCCGCCCGCTGGCCGCGCAGTTGCTCCAGGCGGGCGGGAAGGAGGCCGCGGGGCCGGGTGAGCAGGTGCAGGGCGAGGAGCTGGTCCAGGACCGAGCCGCCCATGTCGGTGGCGACCCGCTGACCGGCGAGTTCGGTGACGAGGCGTGCGGGGGCGCGCAGCCAGCCGATGCGCAGCCCGGCCCAGTGGGTCTTGCTCATCGAGCCGATGGTGACGAGCCGGCCGGTCGCGCCCGGCGCGGCGTGGGAGGCGAAGGGAGGGGGCGCGGGCACGTCGAGGGCGAGGTCGGCCAGCGTCTCGTCGATGACCAGCCAGGTGCCGGAGCGCTCCGCCGCCCGCAGGGTACGGACGCGTTCGCGCTCGGGCATGAGGCAGCCGGTCGGGTTGTGGAAGTCGGGTATCAGGTAAGCCAGTTGGGGAACCGTCTGGCGCAGGGTCGATTCGATGATCTCGATGTCCCAGCCGGTGTCGGTGACGGGGACCGACACCGTGCGGAGCCGGGCGCGGCGCATCGCGTCCAGGGCGTTCGGGTAGGACGGATTCTCGACCAGGACGCGGTCGCCGGGGCCGCACAGCAGCCCCAGGACGAGGGTCAGGGCGTGCTGGGCGCCGGCGGTCACCAGGATCTGTTCCGGTCGGGTGGGCAGGCCGCGGCGGGTGAAGCGCTCGGCGATGGCGGCGCGCAGTTCCGGCAGGCCGTAGGGGTGGTAGCCGGGTGTGTGCACGTGCTCGGCCAGTTGCGGGGACACCTCGGCCAGGGCGTCGGCGAGCGTCCGCTCCGGAAGGGCGGGCGCGGCCCTGGCCAGGTCGATCGCGGTTTCGCTTGCCCCGAGCAGGCGCTTGACACCGCTGGGCGTACGGCCTTCCGGCAGCGTCGTCCAGGTACCGGAACCCTGGCGGCTGCGGGCGTAGCCGCCCTCGCGCAGCAGGTCGTACACGGCGGTGACGGTGGCCCGGCTGATGTTCAGCGCCGCGGCCAGCTCCCGTTCGGCGGGGAGCCTGACGTGCAGGGCGACGCGTCCGTCCAGGATCAGGGCGCCGATCGCCTGGGCGAGGTGGCGGTAGGCGGGTCGCATGCCCGTCGGGTCGGGCAGCATCGCGGCGAGCTGCCGGCTGCCCAGGACGCGGTCCGTACGGCTCGCGTGGCCCGCACGACCCGCATGGCCCGTACGACCCGCAGGACCCGCATCGCCCGTACGGCCCGCGGACGGCGACGGGTTCGCCTGAGCCATACCATTCTCCTCGGATTGGCCATGTCAACTGGGCCAATCACTGTACAGAGTTGCCTCCGAAGCCGGCCACGAAGGCCCGGCGCACGACGCACGACGCACGACGCACGAACGTATTGCGAGGCAGCAGGCATGGGACGGCAACGGCAAACCGGCATGGGGCGGCAACGACGACAGCGGGGACTGCCCGCGCTCACCTACTGCCCGCTCCGTGAGCGTCCCGTGCGCCGCCTGCCCCAGCTGTTCGCCGGGCTCGCGCTGTACGGGTTCAGCCTCTCGGTCATGGTCCGGGCGTCGTTGGGCGTCAACCCCTGGAGCGTGCTGTACGAGGGGCTGGCGGAGCACACCTCACTGAGCTTCGGGACGATCAGCGCCGTGGTGGGTGCTCTCGTGCTCGTGCTGTGGATTCCACTCAGGCAGCGGCCGACGTTCGGCACGTTCGCCAACGTCGTGGTCCTGGCGTGCGCTTCCGATGCCGGGCTCCGGCTGCTCCCCGAGGACCTCGGGCTGCCGGCCCGGATCGGGCTGCTCCTCGGTGGCATCCTCCTCAACGGGCTCGCCGTCGCGGTGTATGTCGGGGCGCGCTTCGGGCCCGGGCCGCGGGACGGGCTGATGACCGGTACGGCCGCCGTCACCGGGCGGTCCCTCCGGCAGGTCCGCACCCTGATGGAGATCACCGTGCTCGTGGCCGGCGCGCTGCTCGGCGGGACCGTGGGGGCCGGAACGGTGCTGTACGCGCTCGCGGTCGGCCCGGTCACCCAGTACTGCCTGCCGTGGTTCGCCTACCGGAGCACGGTCACACCGTCCGTACGGTCACCCCTGCGGCGGCCAGTGCGTCCGTCTCCTCTTCCGGCGCGGTCCCGTCGGTGACGACGGCGTGCAGGGCGGCGGCGGGGGCGACGAGGGCGAGGGCCGTGCGGGAGAACTTCTCCGCCTCGGCGACGACGATGACACGGCGGGACGACGCGATCGCGGCACGTTTGACGGCGGCGTCGTCGAGGTCGTAGGCGGTCAGACCGTCCGTCGCGTTCAGTCCGCAGCAGCCGATGACCGCCGTGTCGAAGCGGAGGGCGGCGAGCGACGCCTCGGTCAGCGGGCCGGTCAGCGCCAGCTCGCCCGGCCGGGGACGGCCGCCGGGGACGAGCAGGGTCAGCTGTGCCGCCCCGGTCAGTGCGGTCACCGCGTGCAGGGACAGCGGCATCACGGTCAGCCGTCGCGGTTCCAGGGCTCGGGCCACCTCCAGGCAGGTCGTCCCGCTGTCGAGGACGACGGACTCCCCGTCGGCGATCAGGCCTGCGACCTCGGCGGCGATACGCCGCTTCGCGCTGATGCCCTCCTGCGCCCGCAGTGCGAACGGCGGCTCCTCACCGCGCAGCAGCAGGCTGCGCGCCCCGCCGCGATAACGCTCCAGGACGCCCTGGCCGGCCAGCACCTCCAGGTCACGGCGGATGGTCATCTCCGAAGCGCCGGTCAGGCCGGCCAGCTCCGCGACGCCGATCCGCCCCGCCTCGCGTACGGCCTCGGTGATCCGCCTCAGCCGGTCTGTACTCGCTGTTGTCGCCACCCCCAGATAGAACATCCAAGCTGTGCGAAAATCAAGCTTACGAACACCGAAAATGTTCGATAGCTTCGCGGCATGGAGAGATCTCTGCGGTACGGCCGAGTGGCCACCTTCGCCTACTTCGCCCTGAACGGCTTCGTCCTGGGCATGTGGGTCGTCCACATCCCCACCGTCGAGCAGCAGACCGGAACCACGCATGCCGTGCTGGGCTGGCTCCTGCTGCTGCTCGGCCTCGGCGCCTTCACGGGAATGCAGATCACGGGGCCGCTCACGGACCGCCTCGGCGCACGCACCGTCGTACCGCTCAGCGCCGCCCTGTGCAGCGCGGCCGTCGTCCTGCCGGGCCTCGCGGCGAACGCCTGGACACTGGCCGCCGCGCTGCTGCTGCTCGGGTTCGGCAACGGCTGTCTCGACGTGAGCATGAACGCCCATGCCGTGCAGGTCGAGCGGGGTTACGGCCGTCCCGTCATGTCCGCCTTCCACGCCACCTTCTCCCTCGGCGGCGTCCTCGCGGCACTGATCGGTGCCCGCACGCTCAGCTGGGGCTGGAGTCCCGCCGTCACCCTCGGCGCGGTGGCCGTCTTCGGCCTCGTCGTGGCGGCGGCCGCCGCCGGCGGTCTGCTGCGGTCCGCGCGGACCGCATCGACCACACGGACCGCCGCCGAGGCGAACCCGGCCGGGACGGCGACCGGTACGGGTACGGAGCTCCAGGCGACCGGTACGGGTACGGAGCTCCAGGCGACCGGTACGGGTACGGAGCTCCAGGCGGCGGGCACGGGCACGGAGACCGGGACGGCGGCGGCGCGCCGGACTCGGACTCCTCGGCGCATCTGGTTCCTGGCCGTGCTCGCGTTCATGCTGATGCTCTGCGAAGGGGTGGCCAACGACTGGAGCGTGCTCCATCTCCGGGACGTGCTGGACGCCCCGGCCGCCACCGCGGCCTTCGCGTACGGGGCTTTCTCCACCGCCATGACCGTCGGGCGGCTGCTCGCCGACCGGGTGTCGGGCCGGTTCGGGGCGGTGGCCGTCCTCCGCTACGGCGCCGCCGTGGGCGCGCTCGGCATGGCCGTCGCGGCACTCTCGCCGTGGGTGCCGCTCGCGCTGGTGGGCTGGGCCGTGTTCGGCGCGGGGCTTTCCGGGTGCATCCCCCAGCTGTTCAGCGCGGCGGGCCACGCCGACCAGGACGCGGCCGGTGTCAACGTCTCGCGCGTCGCCGGGCTCGGCTACCTCGGCATGCTCGCCGGGCCTGCGGTCATCGGGCCGCTGACCCACCTCGCCCCGCTCAACATCACGTTCTTCCTGCCCGTGGTCCTGTGCGCGGTCGCCGCCTGCACGGCGGCCGTACTGCGGACCACGCCGAATCCCGCCGCCGTACCGCTGCCCGCCGCCGAGCAGGCGCTCGACGGCGGGCAGCGGTAGCGGGAGCAGCGGTAGCGGGAGCAGCGAGGCCGGGCGGGCCGGGTCAGCCGGCCTGCTTCTCGTAGCCCACGAGGCGGACGCAGACGGCCAGGCCCTCGATCGCCTGCTCCAGCTCCGCGAGGCCCGGGTAGCTGGGGGCGATCCGGATGACCGCGTCACGCGGGTCGTCGCCGTACGGGTGCGTGGCGCCGGCGGGGGTCAGCACGATGCCCGCCTCGGCGGCGCGGCGTACGACCTCCTTGGCGCAGCCGTCCGGTACCTCCAGGGTCACGAAGTAGCCGCCCTTGGGTGAGGTCCAGGTGGCGAGCCCGGTGCCGCCCAGCTCGGCGTCGAGGATCCGCGCGACCGTCTCGAACTTGGGCCGGAGCAGGGCGCGCTGGCGCTCCATGTGGGCCCGCACCCCGTCGGCGTCCCGCAGGAACAGGACGTGCCGCAGCTGATTGATCTTGTCGGGGCCGATCGACCGCTTGGCGTTGTGGGCGAGGAGCCAGCGCACGTTCTCCGGCGACGAGCCGAAGAAGGCGACCCCCGCACCCGCCGCGGTGATCTTCGAGGTGGAGCCGAAGACGAAAGCGCGGTCCGGGTTGCCGGCCTCGGCGCAGGCGGCGAGCAGGTCGGCGATCTCGACGGGCTCGTCCGTGAGGTGGTGGACGGCGTAGGCGTTGTCCCAGAAGATCCGGAAATCGGGTGCGGCGGTGGGCATCGAGGCGAGCCGCGCCACGGTGGCGTCGCTGTAGCAGACCCCGTCCGGGTTGCTGTACTTCGGCACGCACCAGATGCCCTTGACCGCCGGGTCCTCGGCGGCAAGCCGCGCCACGACGTCCATGTCCGGGCCCTCGGGGGTCATCGGCACCGGGATCATGTCGATGCCGAACCGCTCGCAGAGGCCGAAGTGCCGGTCGTAGCCGGGCACCGGGCACAGGAACGCGATGCGCTCCTGGTCCACCCAGCGCGACTCGGCGCCGGGGACCTTGCCCAGCAGTGCGTGCACCAGGCAGTCGTGCATCAGCTCAAGGCTGGAGTTGCCGAGTGCGAGCAGCTGCGCGGCCGGCACCTGGAGCACCTCGGCGAAGATTTCCCGCAGCTCGGGCAGGCCCTGGAGGCCGCCGTAGTTGCGTACGTCCGTGCCGTCGGCCGCGGTGCGCCGCCCGCCGGGCAGGCTCAGCAGGTCGTCGGAGAGGTCGAGCTGCTCCGGCGCGGGCTTGCCCCGGGTGAGGTCGAGCGAGAGCCCGCGTCCGGCGAGGTCCTGGTAGTCCTGCCGGGCCTGCTCAAGAAGCCCGGTCAGGGCGTCGGGGTTCAGCTCGGTGGTCATGCGTTGTCCTCTCCTGCGGGTATTGCTCACTGCCGCGGCCCTCACGGGCGGCGGCGCTGAGAATACTTACCCGAGTACGCATGCGCATGCGGATAAGCAAGGGGATGAAGTGCCGGGCCGCTCCGCTCGCGCGGTGCGGGGTCAGGGCAGCAGGCGCTGCTCCTTGGCGACCGCAACGGCGCCGGAGCGGGTGTCGACGCCGAGTTTGTCGTAGATACGGCCCAGGTGGGTCTTCACGGTGGCCTCGCTGATGAACAGGGCGCGGGCGATGTCGCGATTGCCCAGGCCCCGGGCGAGCTGGCCGAGGATGTCCAGCTCCCGGGCGGTGAGGGAAGGGCGCGGGCTGCGCATCCGGGCCATGACCCGCCCGGCGACCGGCGGCGACAGCGCGGTGCGGCCCTGCGCGGCGGAGTGGATGGCCGCGAACAGTTCCTCGGGCCGCTCGGCCTTGAGCAGATAACCGGTGGCGCCCGCCTCGATGGCGCGGGTGATGTCGGCGTCGGTGTCGTAGGTGGTGAGGACGAGTACGTACGGGGCACCGTCCCGGAGAGCCGTGCTGCGGCGGGTGGCCTCGACTCCGTCGATGCCGGGCCCGAGCTGCAGGTCCATGAGGACCACGTCCGGTACGAGCTGCGCGGCCAGCGCCACCGCCTCCTCACCACTGCCGGCCTCGCCGACGACCTCGATGTCCGGCGCGCTGCCCAGCAGGGCGAGCAGTCCGGCCCGTACGACCGCGTGGTCGTCGCAGATCAGCAGCCGTACGGGACGGGGTGGGGTGCTCACGGGTGCTCCGAAGGGTTCGGTGGGACGGGACCGGGGCCAGGACCAGGACCGGCGCTCACCGGGCCCAGGGGGATCGAGGCGGAGAGCACGGTGCCCTCGCCCGGGGCCGACTCGACGGTCAGGGCACCACCGGCCTGGCGGAGCCGGGCGCGGATGGCGGGCAGGCCATCCGCGCAGGTCCGGGCGGCCGGGGGTGGTAACGGGGGCAGTAACGGGGGCGGTACCGATGTCGGGGACGAAGCCGCGGCCGTCGTCCGCGATGTCCAGGACGATCTGGTCGTCCAGGGAGGTCAGGGTGAGGGTGGCGGTCGTCGCGTGGGCGTGTTCGCGTACGTTGGCCAGGGCACCCTGGGCGATGCGCAGCAGTGTGGCCTCGATCCGGTCGGGCAGTGCGGCCGGTGTGCCCTCGATGTGGCAGCGCACGGTCAGCGTGTCCGTACTCTCCCGTACGGCGAGCGTGCGCAGCGCCTCGGTGAAGGAGCCGCCCTCGGCCAGGTCGGCCGGTGTGAGGTCGTGGACGAAGCGCCGTGCCTCGGCGAGGTTGCGCTCGGCCACCGCGGCGGCCGCGTGGACGTGGCCGCGGGCCCGGTCCGGTGCCGTGTGCCAGATCCGGTCGGCGGCCTGCAGGAGCATGCGCTGGCCGGACAGCCCCTGGGCGAGCGTGTCGTGGATCTCCATGGCGAGCCGCTCACGCTCGGTGAGCGTGCCTTCACGGCGTTCGGTGGCGGCGAGGTCGCGGCGCGTGCGGACGAGGTCGTCGATCAGGGCGCGCTGGCGCGCTGACTGCCGCTGCATGTGGAGGAAGACAGCGGTGGCGACCGCGGCCACGGCCCAGCAGGACAGCGCGCCCAGGCACATGGGGCGCACATCGCGGTGGAGGTACCTGCTCCACCGCGAGACCACCTACCGGAGCGCGGTGGCACGGGCCTGCACCCAGTTGGTCACCGCATGGCGTCCCGGTGCTGCCAGGGGCGGACCAGGGCGACCAGGCAGAGGGCCGCCGCGGCGAGGGATATGAGCATGATGAGGGCCATCGGGGCCGAGCTCCCTTCGCCGAAGGCGCCCACCAGGGGGGAGGCTGCCGCGCCGAAGAGGAACTGGAGGCCGCCGAGGAGGGCCGAGGCCGCACCGGGCGCTGCGCGGCCCAGGGTCTGGCCGAGGCTCATCGTCGCGGGGAAGGTCATGCCGACGCCGCCCAGGGTGAGGAACAGGCAGATCCAGGTGCCGGCCAGGGTGCCGCCGACCGTGGGCAGCAGCAGGACCTGCGCCAGTGCGCCCAGTACCGAGAGGCAGACTCCGGCGGTCAGCAGTGTGTTCAGGGGGATGTGGCGGCGTGCGAGCCTGCCGAAGACCGCCCCGGCGATGAGCATGGCGATCGCGTTGCACGCGAAGATCAGCGAGTAGACCGTGGCGGAGACGCCGTAGAGGTTCTCGAAGACGAAGCTCGATCCGCTGATGTAGGCGAAGAGGGCTGCCGCACTGAAGCCGAGGACGAGTACGTACCCCATGAAGGCACGGTTGCCCATCAGGGTGCCCATCGCGCGGAAGGTGCCGCCGATGCCGCCGCTGTGGCGGCGCTCGGGCGGCAGCGACTCCGGGACCTTGGCCAGCACCGAGAGCAGCAGTACCGCGCCGATGACGGCCAGGACGACGAAGACGGCGCGCCAGGTGGCGACCGAGAGGATGACGCCGCCGACGACGGGCGCCGCGACCGGTGCGACACCGAGGATCTGTGACAGCAGCGCGAAGTAGCGCGGGATGTCCGGACCGTGGAAGCGGTCGGTGATCACCGCGCGGGCCAGGACCATGCCCGCGGCTCCGCAGACGCCCTGAAGGAACCGGGCGGCGGTCAGCACCTCGACGTTCGGGGCGACGGCGCAGGCCAGGGACAGCACGGTGAAGCCGACGCCGCCCCAGATCAGCAGTCCGCGCCGGCCCAGGCCGTCGCTGACCGGCCCCACCAGCACCTGTCCGACGACGAGACCGGCCAGGAAGGTGGTCATGGTGAGCTGGACGGCGGAGCTGCTCGCGTGCAGGGATTCGCCCATGGAGGGGAAGCCCGGCACGTACATGTCCGTGGCGAGCGGGGCGATGCCGGTGAGCGCGCCGAGGACCGCGATCAGGGCGCCCGCACGCTTGCGCGGCTGCGTCGCGGCGGCGGCCGGGGCCGCGTCGGCGGTGCGCGGGGCCTCTTCGGCGGTACTGTGAGTATGAGGCGGAGATACCATTCGGGAAAGGTAACCAATAGTTCACTGGTTTACAAAGTTCACTGGTTGACAAAGCTCACCGGTTCACGAAGGAGCGTCCGTGCTGCCCCTCCCCCCGTCCGTCATCCGCGAGCAGTGGGCCGCCCACAACCCCGGTCTGGACACCTCGCCCATGGAGGTGGTGGCGCTGGCCAAACGCATCATCGCCCTGTTCGACCAGGCGGTCGAGCCGCTCTACGACGGCGCGCCGCTCACCGCGCCCGAGCTGGACGTGCTGGTCCCGCTGCGGTACGCGGACGAACCCGCCATCGCCCGCCGACTCGCCGAGAACATGGGCGTCTCCCGGGCCGGCATGAGCAAGGCACTGGCCAAGCTGGAGAAGCGCGGCTTCATCGAGCGCGCGCCCAACCCCGCCGACCGCCGGGCCGCACTCGTCACCGTCACCCCCGCCGGCAAGGAAGCCATCGACGCCCTCTTCCCGCGCCAGCTCGCCGTCGAGGCCGAACTCCTCGCCGAGCTGGGCGACGACCGGGCCCGGATCGTGGACGCGCTGGCCCGGCTCGCCGAGGTCATGGAGCGCCGGGTGGCCGAAGGCCCGCTCGCCGGCGTGGGCAGCACCCGCACCGCACCGCCCGCCTGACCCGCTCCGCTCCCCCGCCCCACTAGCCTCGGCCCCATGCGGTACGGCGTCGAGGCAGCGGAGCCAGGCGGGCGGCGGGTCGGGGTGGTGGCCTCGTTCGACTTCACCCGGCGGGCGGAGCTGTCGCGGTGGGTGCCGCCGGAGGTGACGTGCGCGCTGGCCTTCACCCGGCGGGTGGCGTACGAGGACAACTGGCAGCTGGTCTCCCGGCTCAGCCGGCCCGGGGTGCTCACGGAGCCGCTGGGGGAGTTGCGGCGGACGGCCGGCGGCTTGCCGGAGGCCGTGGCGTACCTCTGCACTGCGTGCAGTTTCGCCGATGGCGTGGACGGCGAGGCCGCGCTGCGGGAGGAGATGGCGGCACAGGGGGTGCGGCAGGCCCTGACGACCAGTGGCGCCGTCACCGCGGCCCTGCGGGCCGTCGGTGCCCGCCGGGTCGCGGTGGTCCATCCGTACCAGGCGCCCGTGGACCGGTACTTGGCCGGCTACCTGGAGGCGACCGGGTTCGAGGTGGCCGGCCGCACCGCACTGGGGCTGGATGCGGTCGACGACGTGTACGGCGTGCGCACCGGGCAGGTCGGGGACGCCGTCGCCGCAGGTGACCGGCCGGGAGCCGACGCGGTGTTCATCAGCTGCACCGCCCTGCCGACGTACGACGTCATCCCCGCTCTTGAGGACCGCCTCGGCAAGCCCGTCATCAGCGCCAACCAGGCCACGGTCTGGGCGCTGTTGCGCGCCGTCGGGTCGCGTGCGCGCGGCAGCGGACAGCGCCTCCTGGAGCATTGTTGAGAACTTTTGTTTTGTTCATTGACATATATCAACAGGAGTCGACAGACTCAGCGCGTTCAGCTGCCTCGTCACCCTCACGGCATACCGGAAGGCACACATGGCCATCTCACGACGCGTGGTTCTGGGCACAGCCGGCGCCTCCCTCGGCGGAGTCCTCGGTGCGCAACTGGCAGTGGGCTCCCCGGTGTCGGCTGCCGGGCGGGCGAAGCCCGCTGCGGATGCGGCACCGACCGCACGGCGGGCGAACGACCTCTGCCGCGGATGGCGGTTCGCCCTCGTCAACACCACGGGTGAGGACGCGCCCCGGCCCGCCGACGACGACCCGGCCTGGCGCGAGGTGGACGTGCCGCACGACTGGAGCATCGGCCTGGACCCCGTCAAGGACGACCGCACGACGGCGGGCAGCGGCTATCTCCCCGGCGGTCTCGGCTGGTACACCAAGACCTTCACACTGCCCGCGAAGACCGCGGGCAAGCGGATTTCCGTCGAGTTCGACGGCGTCTACATGGACGCGCAGGTGCACTTCAACGGGCAGCTGGTCGCCACCCACCCGTACGGCTACACCGGCTTCGCCGTGGACCTCACCGGCCTGGCGCACACCGACGGCCGGACCGGCAACACCCTGTCGGTCCGGGCCCGCAACCAGGTGCCCAGCAGTCGTTGGTACTCCGGCAGCGGCATCCACCGGGACGTACGGCTCGTGGTCACCGACCCCGTGCACATCGTCCGGCACGGGGTCACGGTCACCACGCCCGGACTGGCGCGGGCCGTCGCGGCCGGGCGGGCCGCGGTCCGCGTCGCGGTGACCGCCGTGAGCGAGGAGCACACGTCCGTACGGGCCCAGGTGACGGCGACGGTGCGGGACGCGGCCGGCCGGCAGGTCGCCTCGGAGTCCGCCTCCGTCACGCTGGGCGGTGACCCGTCGACGACGCCGCTGGACCTGCGCATCGACAAGCCCCGCCTCTGGTCGGTGCGGCGCCCGTACCTCTACACCGTCGACACCCGCGTCACCGTGCGCGGCCGGACCGTCGACGAGACGAGCACGCCCTTCGGCCTGCGGTGGGCCACCTTCGACCCCCGGCACGGCTTCTCGCTCAACGGCGAACGGATGAAGCTGCAGGGCGTCAACCTCCACCACGACCTCGGTGCGCTGGGTGCCGCCTTCCATCCCGACGCGGCCCGGCGGCAGCTGGAGATCATGCGGGAGATGGGCGTCAACGCCCTGCGGACCTCGCACAATCCGCCGGCTCCCCAGGTGGTCGAGCTCTGCGCGGAGTTGGGCATTCTGTTGCAGGTCGAGGCGTTCGACTGCTGGCGCACGCCGAAGAACCGGTACGACTACGGCCGGTTCTTCGACGAGCACAGCGAAGCCGACATCAAGGAGATGGTGCACGCGGCGAAGAACTCGCCCGCCGTGGTGATGTGGTCGATCGGCAACGAGATCCCGGACAGCACCAGCGAGGCCGGGGTGGCGATGGCGGAGCGGCTGATCGCGGCCGTGAAGTCGGTCGACACGACCCGGGCGGTGGTGATCGGCTCGGACAAGTACCGCAGTGTGCCGAAGGACGGTTCACCGCAGGACCGTATCCTCCGCATGCTCGACGGCGTGGGGCTCAACTACAACACCGCAGCCTCCGTCGACGCGCTGCACGAGAAGTACCCGGACACGTTCTTCTTCGAGTCCGAGAGCTCGTCGAGCACCTCGACCCGTGGGGTGTACGAGAGTCCCGGGCAGCTCAACACGGGCGAGAACTACACGCCCGGGCGGCGCGGCGCCTCGTCGTACGACAACAACCTGGAGTCGTGGACGATGAGCGGCGAGTACGCCCTGAAGAAGGACCGTGACCGGGAGTTCTTCGGCGGCCAGTTCCTCTGGACCGGCATCGACTACCTCGGTGAGCCGACACCGTACGACGACGTCTTCCCGGTGAAGTCCTCGTTCTTCGGCGCCGTCGACACCACCGGCTTCCCCAAGGACCAGTTCTCGCTCTTCCGCAGTCAGTGGAGCGAGACGCCGATGGTGCATCTGCTGCCCATGGACTGGACCGGGCACCGCGCCAAGGACGAGGTGACGGTGTGGGCTTACACCAACGCCGACAGCGTGGAGCTCTTCCTCAACGGCCGGTCGGTCGGGGTGCGCCGCTTCGACCGCAAGAAGACGGCGTACGGCCGGGAGTACCTGGAGACCACCGAGGCCACCGGGGACGACAAGACCGTCACCTCGGGCCCGTACCCGGGCAGTTACACCAGCCCCAACGGCAGCGCGGGCCGGCTCCACCTCACCTGGCAGGTGCCCTTCGAGCCGGGCAAGCTCGTGGCGGTGGCGCGGCGGAACGGACGCGAGGTCGCCCGCGACACACTGCGCACGGCAGGCGAGGCAGCGGCGGTGCGGCTGACCCCGGACCGGAAGGAAGTGGCCGGGGACGGCCTCGTCTTCGTCACCGCCGAGGTCACCGACTCCCGGGGCGTCGTCGTGCCCGACGCGGACCACGCCCTCACCTTCCAGGTGACCGGCGGGCATCTGGCCGGCGCCGACAACGGGCAGCAGGAGAGCGCCGAGAACTACCGCTCCCCCGTCCGGTCCGCCTTCCACGGCAAGGCCCTCGCGATCGTACGGCCGGCCGAGGGGGCCGGGGCGGTCACGGTCACGGCGCGGGCGAAGGGCCTGCACTCGGCATCGGCCCGGATCGCTGTCACGGGGCACGGGCAGGGCGTTTCTGCGAGTGCCGCGGCTCCCCCGGCGGCGACGGACACCGGCGTGCGCGAGGCCGCCTCCGGCGGACCGACAGCGGACGCGAGCTTCTCCGGCGCGCCGGACACCGTGCCGGCCGCGATGCTGGACGGCGACCCGGCCACCGGCTGGTCCAACCACTACCGCATGGCGGCGACGGGCCTGCTGCCCGCCGTCAGCGCGGCCCGCGCCGCCGACTGGGTGGCGGTCGCCTGGTCACGCCGGCGTGAGGTCTCCGGTCTCGACGTGTCGTTCACGACGGATGACGCCACGTACGCGCTCCCGGCCTCACTCACCGTCAGCTACTGGGAAGGCAGGGAGTACGTGCCGGCGGACCGGGTCCGCATCGACTGGGCGGAGGCCTCGGAGACCCCCACCCGGGTCACGTTCGACGCCGTCCGCACCACCCGGATCAGGCTCGACCTGGCGAGCCGCCACCCCGGCAAGGAGAACGGGTTCCTCCGTATCGTCGGTCTCAGCGCCGACGGGTCCTAGCCGGCCCCGGCCGCCGCCGGGGCGCCGCCTCCCGGTAGAGGTCCGCCAGCAGCGCGACGGCGGCGTGCGTCGCGGGGTGGGGGTCGTGACGCCGCCAGATGAGGTGGACCGTGACCGGCGGGGCGTGGCGCAGTGGGCGGAAGACGATGCCGTCGCGGCGGTACTGGCTCGCGGTGCTCTCGGGGGTGATCCCGATGCCGCGGCCCGCGGCGATCGCCGCGAGCCAGTCGTCGACGTCCCGGGTGTGTTCGATGACGGGCCGGCCGCCTTCCGGCCACAGCTCGGCGGTGGTGGTGCCGGTGCGCCGGTCGGCGAGCACGGTGCGGGTGGCGGCGTCGGCCAGCGGGACGGAGCGGCGCCCGGCCCACGGGTCGTCCGCCGCCAGCGCGCAGTACCGCCGTTCCTGGCCGACGGCGGCGGAGGCGAAGCGCTCGCCGTCGAACGGTCTGCGGACGACGGCGAGGTCGCACAGGCCCTCGGCCAGGCCGCCGGTGGCGGAGTTCGTGCGCACCAGGTGCAGCTCGACGTCGGGCCGGAGGGCTGCCCAGCGGCGCTGGTACGCGGCGGTGTGGCGGCCCATGGCCGACCAGGCGTGGCCGATGCGCAGCCGGGTGTGGCCGGTGGTCGCCTCGCGTATGAGGTTGTCGGCGTCGGAGAGCAGCTGCCGTGCGCGGGCCAGCACCTGGACGCCCGCGGTGGTGGGGGTGACGTTCCGGCTGGTGCGGTGGAGCAGCTGCACCCCGAGGACGCCTTCGAGCGCACCGAGCGTGCGGGATACGGCGGCCTGCGAGACCCCGAGCTCGATGGCGGCGTCGGTGAAGCTCCCGGCGTCGACGATGGCCACGAGGCACCGCAGATGACGCAGTTCCATATCCATGACTCCAGCGTATAGATACGTTCTCGCATGCATTTTGCGTATGCGGGCGAGCGGCGGATGCTGCCGTGCATGACGCGTGAGCACTGTGGAGGGGACTCTTTCCGGCCGGCCGCCGGGAAGCGGGCGGCTGTGACTCCCGGGTCGGGCCGGCCGGCGGGGACGGCGCTGATGGCCGGCAGCGGGCTGGCCAACCAGGTCGGTGCCGCGACCGCCGCGCTGGCGTTCCCCGTCATCGGGCCGGCGGGTGTGGTGGCGGTACGGCAGTGGGTGGCGGGTGCGGTGCTGCTGGTGGTGGGCCGGCCGAGGGTGCGGGCCTTCACCTGGCGGCAGTGGTGGCCGGTGCTCTGTCTGGCGGCGGCGTTCGCCACCATGAACCTGTCCCTCTACACCGCGATCGACCGGATCGGGCTGGGCCTGGCGGTGACGCTGGAGTTCTGCGGCCCGCTCGCGGTGGCGCTGGCCGCGTCCCGCCGGCTGACCGACGGACTGTGCGCGCTGGTCGCGGGGGCCGCCGTGGTGGCGCTGACCCGCCCCCAGCCGAGTACGGACTACGCGGGAATCGGGCTCGGCCTGCTCGCGGCCGCGTGCTGGGCCGCCTACATCCTCCTCAACCGGACGGTCGGCGCCCGTCTGCCGGGCACCGAGGGGTCGGCGGCGGCAGCCGGGATATCCGCCGTGCTGTACGTGCCGGTCGGGATCGCCGTACTGGCGCACCGGCCGCCCACGGTGAGCGCGGTGGCGTACGCGGCGGCGGCCGGCGTGCTGTCCTCGGCGGTGCCCATGCTGGCCGACCTGCTGTCGCTGCGCCGGGTCTCGGCCCGCTTCTTCGGCATCTTCATGAGCGTCAATCCGGTGCTGGCCGCGCTGGTGGGCTGGGTGATGCTGGGCCAGGCACTGCACTGGCTCGAATGGCTGGCGATCGGGGCGATCGTGACCGCGAACGGCGTCAGCGTGCTGACCTCTGCCGCGCGCCCGGCCCGGGCCGAGAAGAACCCCGTCGCGGAGGCCGTGACACACGCGGGCACCGGCCCCCTTACGCAGCGGAGCCGGTGACCGTGGTGGACATCTGGTGGCGCGGGTGTCAGGCCGAGCGCGAGCCGGCCGTCAGCGCGTCGTGGTCGAGGATCTCCTCTCCGTACAGGTCCTGCGCCCAGTTGGACTGGTAGATGGTGTCGAGGTAGCGCTCACCGAGGTCAGGGGCGATCGCCACCGCGGTCAGGTCACGGTCCTCGTGTCGGGCCAGCCATTCCGTCGCGCCGCTGACCACCGTGCCGGTGGAGCCGCCGAACAGGAAACCGCTGCGGGCCAGGCGGTGGCAGGCGCGGACGGTGTCCGCCTCCTCCACCTGGATCACCTCGTCCACGTAGGACTCGTCCAGCAGTGCCGGGCGGACGCTGGTGCCCAGGCCCGGGATCATCCGGCGGCCGGGCGGGCCGCCGAAGGTGACCGAGCCGACGCTGTCGACGGCCACCACCCGCACCCTGCGGCGCCACTCCCAGAAGTAGCGCGCGCAGCCCATCAGCGTGCCGGTGGTGCCGGCGCCGACGAACAGCACGTCCAGGTCGGGGAACTGGCGGGCGATGGCGGGTGCGGTGGTGCGGTAGTGCGCCTTCCAGTTGTCCGGGTTGGCGTGCTGGTTCAGCCACACGTACCGGTCGTCGGACGCGCACAGCTGCCGGACGTAGTCCAGCCGGGCACCCAGGTACCCGTTCTCGGGGTCCGGTTCGGTGACGATGTGCACCTCACTGCCCAGCGCCTCCATCATGCGCCGGGTGGAGAGGTTGCACCGCGGATCGGTCACGCACAGGAACCGGTAGCCCTTGCTCGCCGCGATCATGCTCAGCGCCACGCCCAGGTTCCCGGACGAGGACTCGATGATGACCGACCCGGGCAGCAGGACCCCCCTGCGCTCGGCGGCCGCGACCATCTCGGCGGCGGCCTTCAGCTTGATCGAACCGGCGAAGTTGAAGCCCTCGCACTTCAGGAACAGTGGCTGTCCGAACGACGAGCGCAGATCGACGTAGAGCTCTTCCTCATTGAACTCCAGGGGAACGGATATGACTGGCACGATGACCCCCTCATTTGATGACCCCCCATGTGCGGCCGCAGGTTCCGGCCGCTCATCCGTACCGGCGTAACTCGTGGAAGAAGCCGTCGATGACGTGCAGCTCCCCCGAGCGGACCACTTCGTCGTAGACGTACTTGCCGACCGCCAGGTCCAGGACCCCCAGTCCGAACGGCGAGAAGACCAGCGGGCGGCCCGCCGGTGGCCGCGCCTTCCCCGTCATCACCTCGGCCAGCGTGCCGTGCAGGAAGTTCCTGTTGCCGGAGAGCTGTTCGGCCAGGTGCGGTGAGGTGTCGGCCTTCAGGCAGTGTTCGACGTCGTCGACGATGTTGGACGAGGCGAGCACGATCTGCGGCGCGAGGTCGCGCAGCGAGACGTGCAGCACCAGTGGATGGTGTGCGAACCACGACACGTCGCTGACGTGCGGCCGGCCGGCGACGGTGGCGAAGATGACCAGGTCGCTCAGGCGGATCAGCTGCTCGGCGCTGTCGTGGATGGTGATCCGGCCGGTGGTGCCGGACTGTTCCAGATACGTACGGAAGCCCGCCGCGCTGTCGGCGGACACGTCGTGCACGCCGATCTCCTCGAACTCCCAGCCGGTGGCGGCCAGGAAGGTGTGGATGTAGCGGGCGATCAGGCCCGTGCCGAAGAACCCGACGCGTACCGGACGCGGCCGGCCGCGGCTGAGCCAGTCGGCCGCCGACGCCGCCGAGGCGGCCGTCCGGGTGGCGGAGATGATCGAGCTCTCCAGACAGGCGAAGGGATAGCCGGTGTCGTGGTCGTTGAGGATGAGGACCGCCGAGGCCCGCGGGATGCCGGCCGCCACGTTCTCGGGGAAGCTGGATATCCACTTCAGGCCGTCCACCCGCGCCGGGCCGCCCACCGAGGCCGGCAGGGCGATGATCCGGGAGGACGGGCGGTCCGGGAACCGCAGGAAGTACGACGGCGGGTTGACCGTTTCGCCGGCGTCGTGCAGCCGGTAGGTGGCCTCCACCAGGTCGACGATCTGCCGCTCGCGTCCCTGCAGGGCGCGCTGGACCTGGGAACCGGAGATCACCGAGAACGGCGGCACCCCCGAGGGGCCCTCTCCGGTGGAGCGGGCGGCGGCGGAGTCGGTGGTCGTCATCGAGCCGTCACCTCGACCGTGGGCGAGCAGTCGGCCAGCCGCACACCGTCGGCCATCGCCACCAGCACCTCACGCGGCCCCTCGAAGGGCTCCCTGCTGTGCGCGGTACGGACGTTGTCCACGAGCAGCAGATCGCCGGCCTGCCACGGCTCCCGGACGGTGTGCTCCTCGTAGATCGTGGTGAGCAGGTCCACGATGTCCTTCCCGATCGGCTCCCCGTTGCCGAAACGGGTGTTGAACGGCAGCCCGTCCGCGCCGTACTCGTCCACCATGAATTCGTGCACGTCCGGATCCATCGTCCATTCGTTCAGGAAGGCGATCTGGTTGAACCAGCAGCGCTTGCCGGTGACCGGGTGGTGCACCACGGCGCTGCGGCGCTGGCGGGTGCGGAGTCCGCCGTCCTTCTGCCACTCGAAGGCGATCGCGTTGGCCTGGCAGTACTCCTCGACCTCCTTGGGGTTCTCGGTACCGAAGGCCTCCGCCCAGGACGCGCCGATGTCCTCGTTGTAACTGCGGGTGAGCAGCCAGCCCTCCTTCTGGAACCGCTTGACCAGCTTCCGGGGCAGCGCGTCGAGCACGGTGGGCGCGTCGGCCACGGCGGTGGCCCCGCCCTCGGCGGGCGCGGTCAGGCAGGCGAACATCATCAGGCCAGGGAAGGTGAGGGTGTAACTCAGCTCGTGGTGCATGCACATCTGCTGGTTCGGCGGCCACTTGGTCGAGGAGTACACCCCGTCGGCGTAGGTCCGCCGCGGCGCGAAGGCCTCCTTCTCGCTCAGCAATTCATCGGCCAGCCGGTGGAAGACGGCTCCGGCCCCTGAGGCGTCCCGTAAGCCCAGGCCGCGGACGAGCAGCGAGCCGTGTTCGGCAACGGCGGCGCGCAGCGCATCGCGGTGCTCGGCCACCCAGCTCGTCGCGTCACCTGCGGTCTCGGCCCGCAGCATCGGGGGCCTGCCTGGCTGCCGCTCCACATCGAGCAGGGACGCCGGGAATGACGACATTTCTGATCTTCCTTTCGTTACCGGTTCTCAAGAAGAAGCCAGCAGAGCGGCGGCGGCCTGCACGGCCTCTGCCGCCTGGTCAGGGCGGGTGCGCAGGAAGTAATGACCGCCTTCGGTCAGTTCGTGCAGCTGGACGTCGTCGGCCAGCAGCTGCCAGTCGCGGTACCGGTCCCCGGCGTCGGCCGTGACCGGGTCGTCGGCGGCCGCGACCACGGTGACCGGGGCGGCCAGCTTCTCCGTGGGCGGCGCCGCCAGCAGGTCGGCGAAGTACTGATGGGCCGCGAGGCAGTCGTGCCGGTAGGCCGCGCCGACGTGTTCGGCGCGCTGGGCGTCCAGCTCCTCCAGTTCGGTGTATCCGCCCTCCGCGCCGAGCCGCGCGGCGATCTGTGCGTTGTCGCGCGCGGACAGTTCGGCCATGGCGGCCTGCCGGTCCGCGGCGTCGCCGGGCAGCTGCGCGGCGAGGAAGAGCCGCTGTACCGTCACTCCGCGCCGCTCCAGCCGCCGGGCCGTCTCGGTGGCGAAGGCGGTGCCCGAGGAGTGGCCCCACAACAGGACGTCGTTCAGGCCACGCCGGACGATCTCGGTGACGACCTGCTCGGCCACCTCCGCCAGCGGCGCGAACGGCTCGCTGTGGGCGGTCAGGTCGTGGCCGGGCAGTTCCACGGCGTACACCGCGCGCCCGCTGCCGCGCAGGGCGCGGGCCAGGGGCTGGAAGTTCACCGCGTTGCCGCCGGCGTACGGGAAGCAGACCAGCGCCCCGGTCGTTCCGCCCCCCGGCTCCGCCAGGGCGTGCAGCAGTCCGTCGCGGCGTACGGACCGGCCGTCGACCACGTCGGCCAGGTCGGCCAGGACGGGGTGCCGGGTGACGTCCTTCAGGGAGACGGCGCGCTTGAGGGTGACGGCCAGCTTCACCGCCGACAGGCTGGTGCCGCCCCGGTCGAAGAAGTGGTCCTGGCGGCCGATCCGTTCCTGCGGGATGCCCAGGACGGCCGACCAGGCGGCGGCCAGCCGCCGTTCGGTCGCGGTGCGCGGCGCGTGGTACTCCTCCTCGGCCTCGCCCAGCCGGCCGGCCAGCGCGGTCAGCGCCTTCCGGTCGATCTTGCTGTTGGCGGTCAGCGGCAGGCTCTCCAGCCAGTGGAAGGCGGCGGGCACCATGTAGCCGGGCAGCGACTCCCCCAGCCCCCTGCGCAACGCCGTGACCGGCAGCTCGCGCCCGGCGTAGAACGCCACCAGGTGCTTGCTGCGGTCGGCGCGCTCGGCGACGACCACGGCACCGTCCCGTACGCCGGCCATCCGCAGCAGCGCATTCTCGATCTCCCCGATCTCGATCCGGAAGCCGCGGATCTTGACCTGGGTGTCCCGGCGGCCGAGGAACTCCAGCTTGCCCTCGGCCTGCCACCGGCCCTGGTCACCGCTCCGGTAGAGGCGTTCACCGGCACGGTGCGGGTCGGGCAGGAACGCCTGCCGGGTCCGCTCCGGGTCGTTGATGTAGCCGCGGCCGACGCAGACGCCGGAGAAGACGATCTCGCCGGGGGCACCGAGCGGCACCGGCGCGAGGTGTTCGTCGACGACGTACACGCGCACGTTGCGCACGGCCGGGCCGAGCGGCACCCGGTCGCCCTCGGGCGGCCGGACCATCACCTCGTGGTTGGTGTCGTCCGAGGTCTCGGTGAGACCGTAGGCGTTGACCAGCTTGATCCCGGGCTGGGCCGCGAACCACCGCTGGGCCAGCTCCTTCTTCAGCGCCTCGCCGGTGACCGACACGCACCGCAGGTCCGGCAGGTCGCGGGGCGCCGCCTCCAGTGCCGACAACACGACTTCGAGGTAGGACGGGACGACCTGGAGCACACCCACCCGGCCGTCGACGACGGTGTCGACGAACCGCTGGACGTCCAGCACCGCGTCCTGCCCGATCAGCAGCGTCCGGCCGCCGACCAGCAGCGCGGAGACCAGCTGCCACAGCGAGATGTCGAAGCACTGGGGAGCGGTCTGGGCGACCACCTGCCCCTCGCCGACACCCAGGTCCTCGATCTTGGCGTACAGGTGGTTGAGCATGCCGGCGTGCTCGCACATCGCGCCCTTGGGCTCGCCGGTGGAGCCGGAGGTGAAGTAGATGTACGCGAGCTGGTCCGGCGCGACGGGGATGCCGAGGTCGTCCTCGGCGTGCCCCTCCTCGTACGCGGCGTCGATGAAGAGCTTGTGGGCGCCGGGCACGGTGGTCAGGGCCTCGTCGAGGGTGCCGGTGCTGCCGGGCTCGGTCAGTACGAAGGCGCACTCGGCGCGGCTGAGCGTGGTGGCGATGCGGTCGGCCGGGAAGTGCGGCTCGACGGGCAGGTAGACGCCACCGGCCTTGAAGACGGCCAGGACGGCCGCCATCCAGTCCAGGTTGCGTTCGGTCACCACCGCGACGACGCCTTCTCGGCGCAGCCCGCGGGTCAGCAGGGCGCGCCCCAGCTGGTTGGCGCGGGCGTTGAGTTCGCGGTACGTCCACTGCCGGGTGCCCTGCACGGCGGCGACGGCGTCCGGGTGGGCGCGTACCCGCTGCTCGAACAGTTCGTGGAAGCGGACGTCCGGCAGTGCGCGCCGCGGTCCGGCGAGCCCTTCGAGCTGGAAGCGGAGCTCGTCGGCGGAGAGCAGGCTCTGCCGTGCGTGCTCGGCGTCGGGTCCCGCGGCCAGCAGTGCGAGCGCGCGGCGGTGGTAGCCGGCGACGCGGGCCGCGCACTCCTCGTCCATCGCCTCGGTGCGGTACCGCAGCCGCAGTACCAGTTCCTCGTCCCGGGCTTCGATGCCCGCCCACAGCACGGTGTTCCCGGACGGCTCACCGTCGCCGCCGGTCGGGTCCCACACCGTCTCGTGCTCAGGACCCGCCACGTCCAGTTCCTGCCGCAGTTCCTCGACGGGGAACTCACGGTGCGTCAGGACGGACGCGGCCACGCGGTCGGTCTCCTCGACCACCGCACGCCAGGTGCCGGCGTCGGTCGTCAGCGGGCAGGGCAGCGGCCGGCCGCCCCGGACGGTGACCAGGCCGGTCACCACTTCCCGTTCGCCCGCCAGGGCCGCGAGGACCTTGGCGTGCGCGGCCAGCAGCAGGGAGTCGAACGGCACCGCCAGCTCCTCCGCCAGCCGGCGCAACGCCGTCACCACCTCGGCCGGCACGCTCGCCACCTGCTCCGCGACGCCCGGCACCGGCTGCCGGGTCCACCGCGGGAGCGCGGTGACGCCGCCTCCCACGAGCGCCCCCCGCCAGAAGTCCCGACCGGTCTCGGCTGGCTTTCCCATGGATCTTCCCCCTCCGTTCACCGTTGCCACGGTGCCGCGCGCCGCTGTCCAGCGCGGCGCGGTAGGTGTTCCTGCTGTTCTGACCGATGTCCTGGCCGGCCTGATGACCGGCCCTGTCGCCGGGTCCTCGGACTCGCCGGCAGCGGCGGCCCCGCCGCCCTCTCCGCGCCAAGGGGCCGCGTTCCGGTCCCGGTTGCGGTGTGCTGTGCGTCGTCCGGCATGCCGCATGGCTCCTGCGTCACGCACTCCCCTGGTGCACGGGGTGCGTCTCGGTTGCCGGGTTTCCCGCCCATCGGGCCCGCTGCGGGATCTCCTCCCCCTTCATGAGGAAGGAGTCGGCGGCGAGCACCGCGCCGTCACCCATGGTCACGCCGTAGTGGACCAGGGCTCCGACGCCCAGCGTGCAGCCGTTGCCGATGGTGCTGTGGTCGGATTTGAAGGTGCCGTCCTCCTGCGAGTGGCACTGGATCTTGCTTCCCATGTTGAGCGTGGCGTCGTCCCCGACGGCCGTGAGCGTCCGCTCGGTGATGTAGCAGCCGTCGTCGAAGACCCGGCGGCCGAGCCGGACGCCCAGCATCCGCCACAGCAGATTCTTGAACGGGGTGCCGTTGAACGCGTTGAAGTGGGTGTCGGGCACCTTCCACAGGCGCTCGTGCCACCAGAAGTACTGCTCGTAGATGGAGCACAGCTGCGGCCGCAGCGGGCGGAACCGCAGGATGACCCGCTCCACCATGCTGAAGTAGACGGCGGTGAAGGCGATGCTGAGCGCCATGTAGGCCGCGATCAGCAACTGCTCGACCACGCCGTACAGTTCGATGGCCGCGACGGCCAGCACGGTGAGCACGAAGACGTGCACCCACCGCAGGAACAGGAAGAGGGCCATCGTGACGGTGTTGTGCCGGTTCTTCGCCGCGAGGCGCCGGCGGAACTCGTCGCCCGTGCGGAAGTGGTCGAAGCGGATGTCCCGCTCCACGGAGCGGGGGATCTCGAAGCTCGGCGAGCCGAGCAGCCCCACGCCCTCCCGGACCTCGCCGTCCAGCGGCACCATCACCTTCGTCGCGAGCAGGCAGTTCTCTCCCGTCCTGCCGCCCGCGGGGTAGGCGATGAAGTTGCCGAGGAAGTTGTGCGCGCCGATCGACGCCCGGGACACGCGGAAGGAGCTGCTGGAGAAGTCCGCGTTGATGATCGACAGTCCGTCGGCGACCATCGTGCCGCTGCCGATGGTGGCGAGGAACGGCGTCTCGTGTGCCACGTCCGTGCCGAAGTTGGACCCGGTCTGCTCGATCCGGGACATGTCGTACCCGAGGTAGCGCAGGTAGTGGACGATGTAGGAGCTGTCGCCGAAGAGCCACTTGAAGAACTTGTTGTTGGTCATCCGTGCGATGGCCCGGTGCACCGAGTAGTGGAAGCCGTACAGCGGATACACCTTGTCCGGCTTGACCAGCAGGTTCAGCAGGCGCGGCACGGTGAACAGCCAGACCATGCCCAGCAGGGTGAAGCCGAAGAACACCACCAGGGAGATGACCAGCGCGTCGAGGTAGAGCGCCGCGGAGGTGAGCCCTTCGGTGCCCGGCCCCAGCCACCTGCCGAGCGCGGGGACCTCCGTCAGCAGGAGGTACATGACACCGACCCCGAGCGGCACGTAGACGACGCACACCTGCACCAGCGTGAGGAAGCCGTAGCCGAAGCGGCGCAGGGTGCCGCAGCCGGCCGGCGCGACGCGTACGTAGTCCACGTCCGTCCGCTGTGCGGGCGACCCGTGCCAGTGCTGCCCGGCCGGTACGGCCTCGCCGCTCTGCAGCGCCGAGGCGTGGCCCAGCTGGGCGCCGTCGCCCAGCGACGTCTTGATGTCCAGTACGCTGCGCTCGCCGATGTAGACGTCCCGGCCGAGGGTGACGGGGCCGGTCTGGATCCGCCCGGCGTGCGCCCGGTAGCAGAGGAAGTACGCGTCCTTGCGGATCACCGTGCCGGCGCCGATGGTGAGCAGGTCGGTGCAGACCGGAACGGCGGGCGAGAGGATCGTGACGTTCCTGCCGATGCGCGCACCGAGGGCCCGGAGGTACAGCACGTACAGCGGATTGCCGATGAAGAACCGCATCGGGTTCGCGTGGATCAGTACCCGGACGGTCCAGAAACGCAGATAAGCCAGGCTCCACACCGGGAATTCGCAGGTCTGCCAGCGGCCGACGAGAATCCATTTGGCCGCCACCGGAAAGAGGCACATGCCGAGGAAGCCGGCAGTGCCGAAAAGGGCCGACCGCAGGTAGATGTCGCCGAGGCCGGAGCCGGCGGAGACCCAGGTGAAGCCGCGGACCGTGACCAGTCCGGCGAGATAGGAGTACGCAAGGAAGATCAGCAGTTGCGCGGTTCCGCAGAGTACGTACCGCCGCGTGCTGCCGGCGGGCGCCGGCTCCTCGGGGACGACCGGTACCGGTACGGCCGGGACGGCCGGCAGGGCCGTGGCCAGGCTGCGGATGGTCGGGTGCCGGTAGATGTCCTTCATGGAGACCGAGGGCAGGTCGTCATGCTTCCGCACCCGCGCGCAGAACTGGGCCATGAGCAAGGAGTTGGCGCCGAGGTCATCGAAGAAGTGACTGTCGACCGACACACGTTCGGCCTTGACCACACCGGCCAGCAGCTCGGCGAACTTCCGCTCGGTACGGGTCGATGGTGCGGTGTCCCCATTGTGAATAGTTGAAGATTCAACCAGATCCGCTGTCGAGAACTCGACAGGTTTTCCCACCACGTGAGCTCCTTGTAAGTCAATGTCGATGGCCGTGCGCGAATTCAATGCATTCGTTCTGCGTGGTGGGGGGACTGGCGCGACGCCCTCGGCAGCCGCCTCCCGGGGCAGGGCAGGGCGGCGTCCCGAGGCACGAGAAGAAAGGGCTCACTACAGGCACGCGCAATACGGCCCGCCACGAGGGCAGGCTCGGCCCACGGCCCGGTGTGCTCGCGGTGATCGCTCTCGCCGTCGTCCTCGGCGTGGCCCGGGTCCTCTGTGGGGTGACCCGGTTCCTCGGTGCGGTGGTTCAGGGCCGGAGCGCTGTCGGGCCCCTGTGGCGCTTCCGGGTCGGCCGCCCGGCCGGTGAACCCGGCCCTGAGCGCTGCCCGGTCGAGGTATCCGCACGTCCTGAGGGATCTGCTGCGCGCCGGGGCGGGTACGCGGGCACACCGGCCCGCCGCGCCCGTACGCCCGGAGAGCACGGAGGTACAGGTCCGTCGGTACTGGACACGGTTCGGCGGCGCGATCACCGTGCACGCCCCCGCGGCGCGCACGGCCGGGGCCGGCCGTCGTTGCGATGTGCGGTCCAGGAACTCCCCCCGTTCCCTGTGTGCGCCCGGGCCCCCCGACCCTGACGCTTCCCCCCTACCGACCAGCTTGTCGTAACCCTGCATCGACGTCATGAGCACGGCTCCCCCTCGAGACGCGCATAGGTGGTGACAGCAGGTTAAGCACGCCCCGACCCGGGAACCATCCGGCGGCCGAACTCGGCGAGAAGCGGTTCACCCACAGGTGTTCGTGCAGGTAGCACGACGGAACAACGGAACCGGGCGGCCTCATGCGCCACGGTCAGAAAGGGGCGGGCGCGCGCTCCAGGAGCACGCGCCCGCGTGCGCCGCCCGCTGTCAACCCCGGAGTGCGCCCCACCGCCCACCGCCGGAAGTGCCGCGAGGGGCGACAGGCGCTCACCGTTGCTGAAGGCCTCTGGCCGGCGCCGTCGGACGGTGTGTGATTTAGCCGACTCCCACTTCCGGGGAACCGAGCCAGTCGAGGAGTATCCGGTTCACCTCGGCGGGACGCTCCTGCTGGATCCAGTGCCCGCAGCCCTCCAGGAGCCGGCAGGAGACCAGGCCAGGAAGGGTCTTGGGGAACGCCTCGATGGCCGCGCTCAGCCAGCCGGCCGAAGCGTCCAGGGCGCCGCCGAGGAAGAGCGACGGCTGGGTGACGGGCGCGCCGTCCCACGGGGCGAGGTCCGCCCAGTCCCGGTCGGCGTTGCGGTAACGGTTGAGCGCGCCGGTCAGCCCCGTCCGCTCGAACTCCCCCGCGTAGTGGTCGAGAACGGCTTCGGTGAGCCAGGCCGGCAGGGCGCCGGTGGGAAAGCGGTCGCGCATCCGCGCGCCTCGGGGCACGAAGAAGAGACCGGGCTCCTCGGCCGGCGGCATGGTGTCGGCCGAGAGCCCGGCGTAGAAACCCGCCAGCCAGCCGCGGACATCGGGTTCGATCTCGGCTTCCGCCCGGCCGGGCTCCTGGAAGTAGCTGACGTAGAACTCCTCGTCGCCGCCGATCCGGGAGAACACCTCGGAGGGCCGGGGCCCGCCCCGCGGCGCGTACGGAACACTCAACAGCCCCACCGCCGATACGAGTTCGGGCCTCAGCAGTGCGGTGTTGGCGGCGATGGGAGAGCCCCAGTCGTGCCCCACGACGACCGCGCTCCCGGCGCCCAGGGCCTCGATGACGGCGGCGTTGTCCGCCACGTGCTCCAGCATCCGGTACGCGTCCACCGCACCGGGTGCGGAGGAGCGGCCGTACCCACGGACGTCGATGGCCACCGCCCGGTAGCCCGCGGCGGCCACGGCCGGGAGCTGGTGCCGCCAGGAGTACCAGGACTCGGGGAAACCGTGGAGGAAGAGGACCAGCGGACCGGTCCCCTGCTCGACGAGGTGGATACGGCCACCGGGCGTGCGCACCGAGCGGTGCCGTGGTTCCGGCACGGGGGTCTCCGGAACGGAACGGCTCGGTACGGGAGAGGGCTGCGGCATGTTTCCTCCTCTGGGGGCAGGTCGCGGGCCGGTCTCTCATGATCCTCTGCGTGCCGCCCGGCGGTCGCGACGTTTCTTGCCGATCCGGCAACCCGGCGCCCCGCGGCCGGGCCCCGCGGACCGCCGCGCCCGGCGCCCGGTGCCCGGTTTTGGCCGTCTTCCGCACGGGCGCCGTCCCGTGCTCCTGCCCGGTCCTTCCGTGGCCACTGCAGGCATTCCTCGTCGTGAGCACGGGAATGTACTGCGCGCCGGGACCTGCCGCCGGACGGTACTCGGCCGGATCAGGCCGCACAGCGGCTGTTACCAGCCGTTCCGTGCGCGCTCGCGAGGTGGGGACCGGCTGCGCCCGGTGCCGCCCGGCCGGGCGGACCGGCTGTTGGAGTCCGGTGGGGGCAGATGCGGCGGGCATGCGCGGTGAGGCGTGTTCGGCACTCCTCGGAGGGCGCATCCGGCCGTTCCCCGCATGGCCGGGTCTGCGCGAGGCCGCCCATTCCGGCCCCGGTCGCGCTGGCCGGATCGGCTCAGCGGTGCCGCGGGGCGCGGGCGGGCCGCCGCCGTGCGACCTCCGGCGGCGACGCGCCCCCGGCGGCCCGGCTGCGGGCTCCCGGTGTCTGGAACGTGTCCCGACGGGGCATGCATCGTTGGCCTGGTACGGGTGGTGGCCCTCAGGGGACCGGATTCCGCTCCCGGCGGCCGCCGGTCGTCCACCATCGCTGAGGCAGGCGGACCGGCTACACAGGAGGGACCTATGACAGCGGACCGGCACGGGCACCGGATGAGTCACACCGGCGCCGATGCCCTCGTCCACTACGAACGGGCCCTGGACCACCTGGTGTTCTTCCGCCCCGAGGTGGCCGACTCGGCCCGCGCGGCGCTCGATGCGGCACCGCGCTCGGTGATGGCGCAGGTGCTGGCCGCGTACCTCGGCGTGCTGGGCACCGAGGAGAAGGACGCGGCGACGGCCCGCGACACCTTCCTCCGCTTCCGCGCCGGCCTGGACGAGGAAGGCCTCACGCCCCGGGAGCGGATGCACCTCGCCGCCGCCGAGGCCTGGCTCGGCGGCGAGATCCACCGCGCCGGGCGCCTGCTCGGCGACCTCACCGTCGCCCATCCCCGCGATGTGCTGGCGCTCTTCGCCGGGCACCAGCACGACTTCCTCACCGGGGACGCCCAGCGCCTGCGCGACCGCATCGGCGGGGCGCTGGGCGCCTGGGAGCCGGACGACCCGCACCGCGGACCGCTGCTGGGCATGTACGCCTTCGGCCTGGAGGAGTCGGGCCACTACGAGCGCGCGGAGGAGGCGGGTCTCGAAGCCCTCGCACAACACCCGCGCGACGTCTGGGCGATCCACGGCGTGGTGCACACGTACGAGATGCGGGGCCGCTTCACCGACGGCATCCGTTTCCTCGACGCCCGCACCGACGACTGGTCGGACGGCACCCTGCTCACCGTGCACAACTGGTGGCACTACGCCCTCTACACGCTGGAGCTGGGCGACGCGGCACGGGTGCTGAAGATCTACGACGCGGCGCTGCACCACGAGGAATCGGCGGGCGTCGCGATGGAACTGCTGGACGCCGCCGCCCTGTTGTGGCGGCTCTATCTGGCCGGCGAGGACCAGGGCGGGCGGTGGGCGCGGCTCGCCGACGCCTGGGAGCGCCGCGACGACGGCGCGCACTACGCCTTCAACGACGCGCACGCGGTGATGGCCTTCGTCGGAGCGGGCCGCATCGCACTGGCCGAGCGGCTGGTGGCGGACCGGCAGCGCTGGCTGGTGGGGGCGGCGCCGACGCTGTCCAACCGTGCGATGACCGCCGACATCGGGCTACCGGTGTGCCGGGCGCTGATCGCCTACGGACGCCAGGAGTACGGCCGCGCCACCGACCTGCTGCTGCCGGTCCGGCACCGGCTGCACGAGTTCGGCGGCAGCCACGCCCAGCGGGACGCCGTCCAGCGCACCCTGGTCGAGGCCGCCCTGCGGGCAGGCCGGACGGACCTGGCGCGCACGCTGCTCAGCGAGCGCATCCAGCTGCGCCCGGTGTGCCCGTACAACTGGTCGGCGCAGGCCCGGCTGGAGGAGCAGCTCGGTGATCCGGTACGGGCCGCCGCCGCACGCGAAAAGGCCGCGGCGCAGGCCGCGTCGTGAAGGGCCGCCGACGGTGAAGGTTCCGGCCAGCGGCACGCTCCCGGCGGCCGTGTCCGCTTCCCAGGCCGGGCCACGGCCCGGACCACAGGTCAGCGCAGCGGAGCCGGCCTCCGCCGTGCGCGGCTGAGGGGGCGGCGGGGACGGACGTGACTCGGGGGCCCGCCGGCCACCCCGGAACACATATTTCCGCGCGTCTCATTACTGATCCTGAGACCCCGGCCGGCCCTTGCCTATTCCGGACAACCTGCTGAATTCATCGCCCTGGAGCCGCTGACCGCGAAAACGCTTGTCATGCCCCGGCTCCCGGCCCGGCGCCGTGGTGTGCGCCCGGCTCACTTACCGGAGTTCCCGACTGCCGTTTTCCCGCTCTGAGCAGCGCTTTTCCGCAGGATATCGACGCCTTCCGGCCCGTAGCGGAGCCGGACATACGGAATTCAGGGCTCACGGCAATTTCCTGCCCCAACAGTAAGTCGGCTTCTGTACTGTCCGTCCCGATGAGTGCAGAGTGCGACACAGCACTCACACCGTCACGCAGTCGCACGAGGGCCGTCCGGCGGAGGATGCATAGATGCTGATCAGGCAGGGGGGCCTGACGCACCCGGTAGTTATCACCCCGTCCGAGTTCGCCGTGGCGCGGGCCTGTCCCGCGCGGCATCGCTCCGACGCCGGTGAACTCGGACCGGTTCCCTCCGGCCCTCAATCTTTCCGTCATCGCTTTCGGCGTCGCGCCCAGCACGCACATCCATCAGGAGGACAGCACCATGGCACGGATTTTCATCATGGGTTCCGGTGTCGTCGGCACAGCCACCGGTAAGGGCTTTTTACACGCCGGACACGAGGTGACCTTCATCGACATCTCGCACCAGCGGCTCGAATACCTGCGCTCGCAGGGTCTGGATGCGCGTGACGTGCTCGATCTGCGTAATGAACCGGACGCATTCATTTTCCTCACGCTGCCCACGCCCAACGTCGGGCACCGCTACGACCTGACCGCTTTCGAGGACGGTACCGCGTCGGTGGGCGCGGCCCTGGCCGACGCCACCGCCGACCACACCGTGGTCGTCCGGTCCACCGTGCCGCCGGGCACCACCGAGGGTCTGGTGCAGACGCTGCTGGAGAAGCACTCGGGGAAGACCGTCGGCGAGGGCTTCTCGCTGGCCGGCAACCCCGAGTTCCTGCGCGCCGCCACCGCGCTGGAGGACTTCCGGCACCCCTGGATGACCGTGATCGCCTCCCGCAGCCAGCGGACCGTGGAGCGGCTGACCGCGCTGCTGGCGCCGTTCGGCGGGGAGCTGCGTACCTTCTCCAACCCGGCAGCGGCCGAGCTGGTGAAGTGCGCGCACAACATCTACAACGCCACGAAGATCAGCTTCTGGAACGAGATGTGGCTGGTCAGCCAGACCCTCGGCATTGACCTGGACCCCGTCGCGCAGACCGTCGCGCGTTCCGCCGAGGGTTCCTACAACCCGCTGTACGGCATCCGGGGCGGCGCGCCGTACGGCGGTGTGTGCCTGCCCAAGGACACCCAGGGCTTCCTGGGGCTCGCCGAGTCCCTGAACCTGGACATGCCGCTGCTCAAGGCCGTCGTACAGGTCAATGACACGCTGATCGAACGGGCCGACCGCGAAGCGGACGAACTGGCCGCCGAACTCGCCTGACCGCGCGGACACCCCCTCCGAGCCCCCACTCCCCCCTTGCCCGGCCTCGGCACACCCGTGAACGAGAACGGAACCATGAGTGCCCTACTAGACACCACGCTCTATGACTTCCGGTACTACCTGGTCTATCTGCCCCTGGGCATCCTGGGACTGGTGCGCTGGAGCTGCTGGCTCGTGCGCCGCGCGCCGGCGGCGCTGTACCGCCCGGTGCGGAACGACTTCCGGCTGCCCCTGAGCATCGTCGTCCCGGTGTACCAGGAAGATCCCGAGATCTTCGCGCACGCGATCGAGTCCTGGCTGGCCAACGACGTCGAGGAGATCGTCCTCGTCATCGACGTCACCGACCACGCGTGCCAGGAGGTCGCGGCCCGCTATCCCGTGACCGTCGTCATCACCGACGTGCCCGGCAAGCGTGACGCGCTGCGGCGCGGCTGGGAGGCGTGCAAGACCGACCTGGTCGCACTGGTGGACTCCGACACCATCTGGGCGGAGGACGTGGCGGCCGAGGTGTGCAAGCCGTTCGCCGACCCGGAGGTCGGCGGTGTCGGCACCCGGCAGAACGTCTACAACCCGCGGGGCTTCCTGCAGCGGGTGAACGACATGTACCTGGACTACCGGTACTTCGACGAGAACGCGGCGCAGACCGCGGTGGGCCGGGCCGTCTCGTGCCTGTCCGGCCGGACGGCGGTCTACCGGCGGGAACTGCTGCTGGAGATATCGGACGAGTTCATGCAGGAGACGTTCATGGGCGTGCCCTGCATGTCCGGTGACGACAAGCGGCTGACCACACTGGTCCTGGCGCGCGGCCACCGTACGTACATGCAGCGTTCGGCCCGGGTGTGGTCGACCTTCCCGGGCACCTGGCGGATCTTCATGAAGCAGCGGCTGCGCTGGTCCCGCAACACGTGGAGATCAGATCTCAGAGCGCTGTCGTCCCGCTGGATCCGGCGCCACCCGTTCCTGGCCTTCACCATGGCCGACAAGGCGGTGAGCAGCTTCACCCTGCTGGTCGCACCGTTCTTCATGACGTACGCGATCATCCGGCAGGACTGGTTCTTCGTGGCGTGCCTGGCCGCCTGGTGGTGGATCAGCCGGGCCATGAAGATGCTCCCGCACCTGGTCCGCAAGCCGTCCTCGTTCTTCCTCGTGCCCGGCTTCGTACTGGTGTCGTTCGTGATGGCCGGCGTGAAGATCTGCGCTCTGCTGACGATCCGCAGGCAGCGCTGGCTGACCCGGCAGGTGTCCGTCGTCAACGGTGTCGCGGTGCGGACCTCGCCGCAGGCCGCCGGTTCGGAGGCAGGAGCATGAAAACCGCATACCGCTTCGGGGCGGCCGCGGCCGCCCTCTCGGCCGTCCTGGCGCTCGGCATCGAGTCCGCGCCGCCCGCGGCGGCCGTCGGCGCTCCGGAGGACGTGGCCGCCTGGGAACGCACCGGGCGGCCCGACCGGCTGATGGTGCTGCGGCCGCGCAGCGTGAGCCTGCTGAGCGGCGGCACGCTGGTACGCCGGCTGTACCCGGGGACGCCGTCCGTGTCGCTGGGCTGGCTGGCCGCCAACGCGGGCCGGGAGTGGATCTCCCACGAGTCCGGCACGCCGTCCACGGTGCGGGTCCGTACGGCGATCCTGCTCGCCCCCGACACCATCCTGCGCATCGACGACCAGACCAAGAAGGTGCTGCTGGACGCCGGCCGCGATGCCAGGTCGGGGACGTGGATCAGCGGCAGCCGGGCCTCGCTCGACGTCGACAGCACCACACTGGCGTCGGTCACTCCGGACGGCTCCAGCCCCGCGCCCGCCGACGCGCCGGGGCGGCCGTACGTGTCGATGGGCGCGGGCGGCCGGATGGACTTCCGCAACGCCACCGTCAGCGGGCTCGGCCGTGTCGGCGACACCACCACCGCCGATCAGTCGGGGGTCACCTGGGCCCGGGACAGCACCGGTTCGGCCACCGGCTCGACGTTCGAGGGGAACTACACCGGGCTGCGGCTGGCCGGTTCCAAGGACGTGACGCTGAAGAACGTCACGGCGTCGGGAGCCACCGAGGACGGCATCGTGCTGAAGGGGGACCGCGGCACCCGGGCGACCGGGCTGGCCGCCGACTCCAACGGCCGTACCGGCATCGCCCTCGGCGGTACCGACGGCCGCACGCTGGCCGGCCTGACCACGCGCGACAACGACGGCGCCGGGATCAAGGCCACCCTCCAGCGGGGCCTTACGCTGAACTCGCCCAACTCCCACTTCGACCAGGGCGGCGGCATCGACCTCACCTCCTGCCGGGAGTGCGTCGTACGGAAGGCCACGGTGGAGAGCTCGTCCCGTGCCGCGGTACGCGTCTCCGGCGGGGACAGCACGGTCTCCGTCGAGGACGCCGAGCTGACCGGGCACAACGGGAGCGAGCCCGGCATCCTGCTGGGCGAGGGCATCAAGGGCGCCACGGTCTCCGGCGGCACGGTCGGCGGCTTCGACCGCGGTATCGGCATCACCGGCTCGGGCGTCCGCATCGAGGACACCGCGCTGACCGGCAACCGCACCGGCATCACCATCGGCGGCGACGCGGAACGGGTCGCGCTGCGTGACGTCCAGGTGGACGGCGGCGAGACCGGCGTCCTGGCCTCCGCCACGACCCGCCGCATCACGCTCTCCGACGTCCGGGTCACCGAGGCCAGCCGCAAGGGGCTGGCCTCCAGCTCGCCCGGACTGCGGGTCACCGGCGGCGAGCTGTCCGGCGGGACGACCGCCGTCGACCTCGGCGCCCCGGCCCGCCTGGAGGACGTGGCGATCGGCAGTACGCACCGCGGCATGCACCTGGCGCAGAAGGTCCGCGCCTCCGGCAAGTCCCTGGACGTGCTGGCCGAGCGGCAGGGCGTCGTCGCGGACGCCGGGTCCCGGCTGGACCTCACCGATTCCCGCGTCCGGGCCCCCGTCGCGCTCGACGGGGAGGGCGAGGTCAAGCGGCACGGCAAGACGGAGATCACGCTGCCGCCGTTCCCCTGGCTGGGCTTCGCCGCGCTGGTGGCCCTCGCCCTGGCCGTCGTCCTGCAGACCCTCCATCACGTCCGGCACCGCGGCACCCCACGGCCCAAGGTCGCCGGGCACGTCGAGAACACGGCCTGACGCCCTGTCAGCCGTATCGCTGATGCCGGCCGCCGCCCCTCGAGGACGGCGGCCGGAGAAGGAGTGCACACCATGACCCACCGTTCCACCGGAGCCGGCCCCCGGCCCGAGTCCCCGGCCGGCACCGAACCGGTCTCGCCCGGCGGGCGCGCGTTACGCGGCCCCGCCAGAACCCTGCGTGCCGGCACCGTCCTGCTGTCGGCGGGAGCGCTGGTCACCGGCCTGACCGGCGTGTTCGCCCCGCCCGCACAGGCCGCTGCGTGCAGCGGACAGGTGCGGTACGCGTCCAGCACCAACACGCTCTACCTGACGTCGGGCACGGCGACACTGCCCGACATCGCCCGGCTCTGCGCCAGCGCACCACTGTACGAGGTCGACGGCTCGCCCGGCACCTGGCAGCTGGACGCCAACCTGGTCGTCCAGAACGGTGCCACCCTGAACGTGCACGGCAGCGACGCGGGCGGTGCCGTGGACACCCTGCGGCTCAACAGCCCGGCGAGCAACAAGCCCACCGAGGTCGTCTCCGTCACCGCGCAGTACGGCAAGATCGACATCGACGCCGTGGACGTCACGTCCTGGGACGCGGAGAAGAACGGCCCGGACACCGACACCTCGGCCGGTGCCGGGGAGCGCGGCCGGGCCTTCATCCGGGTGCTGTCCTTCCTCGACGCCGACGGCACGCCCCGCCAGTCCACGATGAACATCTACAACAGCGACATCGGCTACCTCGGCTACTACGCGGCCGAGAGCTACGGCGTGGCGTACAAGGCCCGCGGCTGCGACATCAACCACCAGGACGTCTGCGACAAGCTGGACGTGCTCGGCGACCAGATCGGCAGCCGCTTCCACCACAACTACATGGGCACCTACACCTTCGGTGCCTACGGGATGACGTTCGACCGCAACGAGTACGACAACAACATCACGTACGGGCTCGACCCGCACGACGACTCCGACCACCTGACGATCACCAACAACCACGCGCACCACAACGGCAACCACGGGATCATCTGCTCCCAGCGGTGCGACAACCTGGAGATCGTCGGGAACGAGAGCGACCACAACGGCATCCCGCCGTACACGCCGCCGGGCGACGACGACCCGTCGGACAACCAGGTGCACGGCATCATGCTGCACCGCGGCGTCACCGACAGCGTCGTACGGAACAACAACGTGCACGACCAGCCCAACGGCGCGGGCATCGCGGTCTTCGACAGCAGTGACGACGTCATCGAGAACAACACCGTCACGGGTGCGAAGTACGGGCTGCGCTACAGCGTCGGTTCCCAGGACATCACCACACGGAACAACACCGTCACCGACAGCGGGCTGTACGCCGTCTTCACGTACCAGGGCTCGGACAAGCCCGCGTACACCAACGACACCGGCCGGCCCGCCCGGCTGGAGTTCACCGGCAACACCTTCGACGGTTCCGGGAGCAACGCCGCCAAGCTGAACCAGAGCGACGACCTGACCTTCCGGCAGAACACCTTCACGGGCACCTTCGAGTCCGGCGTGCTCACCCAGTCGACCGCCGGGACGGTCTTCGAGAAGAACACCGCGCCGGCCGGACTGACGCACTCCGTCAAGAGTGACGCCGGCACCTCCGGGACGATCACCTTCCGCGACCAGAATCCCGTCAAGGTGCAGCTGGATGCGGCCAGTTCAGCGACGTTCACGGCGACTGGCCTGAAAGCGGGCGCTTCGTACAAGCTCGTCGCCGACGGACGTACTGTGGCCACCGGCAAGGCGGACGCCGAGGGCAGTGTGACCCTGCGCGCCAGGCCGACCAGCACCGCGGCGATGACGTACAGCATCAGCGCCGCCTGACCCAGGCCGCCCCGCCGCTGGCCTCGCGGCGGGGCGGCTGACGCGCCCGGGCGCGGAGAGGAGCAACGGCTCATGGACCGGAGGAAGTTCATCGCCGCGGGAGCGGCCACCACCCTCGCCGCCCTCCTCGCCTCGTGCTCCGGATCGGACGAGCACCCACCGCCCCCGCGCGACACGGACGAGCCCTCCTCCCCCGGCTCGACCCTGGACTGGGACACCGCCGCCGTGGCCCGCTTCTTCGGCTCCCGGCTGCGGCCGCGCGAGGAAGGCTCCTTCGGGCTGGACCGGACCGTGCTGCGGCACCACCCGGAGTACGGGCCCGTGCTGCGGGTGCGCTACCCGGCCCGGTCGGCCAGCCCCACCGTCGCCCGCCGCTACGGCCGCCCGGAAGGCGGCGCGCAGCTGTACCTGCCGCTGCGCTCGGGCCCGACCGACTCCCTCCACCTGCGGTACTACCTGCGCTTCCCGAAGGGCTTCGACTTCGTCAAGGGCGGCAAGCTGCCGGGCCTGTACGGCGGCACGGTGACCGGCGGCCGGCGCATCCCGGACGGCGAGAACGGCCTGTCCACCCGGTACATGTGGCGCAGCAAGGGCCGGGGTGAGGTCTACGCGTACCTGCCCACCTCCGTGGAGCACGGCACCTCGCTCGGGCGCGGCAAGTGGAAGTGGCCGACCGGCCGCTGGGTCTGTGTGGAGCAGTCCGTACGGCTCAACACACCGGGCGAGGACAACGGTTCGGTCGAGGTGTTCCTCGACGGCCGGCGGGTGCTGCGCGAGGACGAGCTGGAGTTCCGCACCTCGAAGAAGCTGAAGATCGAGGGCGTGTTCTTCTCCACCTTCTTCGGCGGCTCCGACCCGAGCTGGGCGACGCCGCAGGCCGACTACGCGGACTTCGCGGCGTTCGCGGTCTCGCACCGGCGCATCGGGCCCGTCCGGCACGACTGAGCACCGGCCCCCGCGCCGCCTGTCCGCGGTCAGGAGGACTCGCGCACGACCAGCTCCGTGGGCAGGGTGATCTGCTGCCGGGGCGTGTCCGGGCCGGCGATCTCGCGCAGCAGGATGCGGGCGATCGTCCTGCCCAGCTCCTCGACGGGCTGGCGCACGGTCGTCAGCGGCGGGCTGGTGTGCCGGGCGATGAAGGAGTCGTCGAAGCCGACGACCGCCACGTCGTCCGGCACCCGCCGCCCGTGCGCCCGCAGCTCGGCCAGCGCGCCCACCGCCATCACGTCCGAGGCCACGAAGAGGGCGTCCAGGTCCGGGATCCGCTCCAGGAGCGTCCGTACGGCGGTCCGTCCGCCCTCCTCGGTGAAGTCCGACCGCGCCACCAGTCGCTCGTCGGGCCGCGCTCCGGCCTCGCGCAGGGCCTCCTGCCAGCCCTGGAGCCGGCCGCGGCCGACGTCCATGTCCATCGGTCCGGTCACCGTCGCGATGGTGGTGCGGCCCCGCTCCAGCAGGTGCCGTACGGCCGCGCGGGCGCCGCCCACGTTGTCGGCGTGGGCGTGGCTGAGCGACTCCTCGGGCGAGCGGCGGCCCGCGAGCACGGTGGGCAGGCCCATGCCCTCCAGCAGCGCGGGCAGCGGGTCGTCCTCGTGCACCGAGGCCACCAGCACGCCGTCCACCCGCCGCTCGGCGACGGATTCGGTGAGCCGGTCGCGTTCGCCCTGGTCGCGGACGAGGATCAGCTGGAGCTGGGTACGGGTGTCGGCGAGGCCGGTGCTGACGCCGCGGATGACGGCGGCGAAGTACGGTTCGGCGCCCAGCCGGGACTCCGACTCCGGGATCACCAGGGCGATGGAGTTGGTCCTGCTGGTGACCAGGCCGCGGGCCACCGAGTTCGGTACGTACTTCAGCTCGGCGATGGCGGCCAGGACGGCGGCCCTGGCCTCGTCGCTGACGAGCGTCGAACCGTTGATGACGCGCGAGACCGTGGTGCGGCCGACTCCGGCACGCGCCGCCACGGTTTTTATGGTCGGCCGCTGTCCGCCCGCCATCCCGCCTCCCCCGTCGTTGCCCGTCCCCTCGCCCGTCACCAGCGCATTGTGCCAGACCTTCGGGGTGTCCCGGACGACTTCCGGCGCTTGGCTAGCGGAGGGCCAACTGCCTTATGTGTTCAAGTCATTGACACGGGGCCCGACTGCGGCCACTCTTCCGGAACACCGATGGGCACGTTCCCAGCGGCGGGCTGCCGCGAATGGGAACGTACCCACTTCGTCCTGAACCCGGGAGGGGAACGATGGTGAGCGTTCGGAAAACGATGACAAGGAGATCCCTGGCCGCGGTCGCGGCCGTGGCCGCGCTGGGCCTGGTCGCGGCCTGCGGCGGCAGCGACGCCGGGAACACCGGCGGTGGCGTCAAGGACGGCAAGGTCACCATCACCATGGGCCTGTACGGCGTCATGGGCTTCAAGGAGACCGGGCTGCTGGAGAAGTACGAGAAGGAGCACCCGAACGTCACCATCAAGGCGGAGGTAGCCGGTGACGAGCAGACGTACTACACCGCCCTGCAGACCCACCTCACCGCGGGCAGCGGCCTCAAGGACATCCAGGGCATCGAAGTCCTGCGTGCCAAGGAGATCGTGGACACCCGGGCCGACAAGTTCGCCGACCTCTCCAAGGTAGCCGGAACCGGACATTTCCTGCCGTGGAAGCAGAACCAGGTGACCGCGGCGGACAAGAAGGTCATCGGCCTGGGCACCGACATCGGCCCGATGGCGGTCTGTTACCGCAAGGACATGTTCGCCAAGGCCGGGCTGCCCACCGACCGCGAGAAGGTCGCCGAGCTCTGGGCGGGCGACTGGTCGAAGTACGTCGATGTGGGCCGGAAGTTCAAGTCCGGCTTCAAGGGCGACCGCGTGGCTTTCACGGACAGCGCGAGCGGTCTGTTCAACGCCATGATCTACGGCAGCTCCCAGCAGTTCTACGACACCGAGGGCAAGCTGATCTACAAGGACAACCCGGTCGTCACGGATGCCTGGAAGCTGGCTTCCGACGCCGGTTCCTCCGGGCTGACCGCCAAGCTCCGGCAGTTCCAGCCGGGCTGGGACCCGGGCCTGGCCAACAGCACCTTCGCCACGACGGTGTGCCCGGCGTGGATGCTGGCCCACATCAGTGAGAAGGCGGGACCGCAGAACAAGGGCAAGTGGGACGTGGCCAAGGCGCCCAAGGGGGCCAACTGGGGCGGCTCCTTCCTCGGCGTCATGGAGCAGAGCCCGGTCAAGGAGGAGGCGAAGAAGCTGGTCGCCTGGCTCACGGCCCCGGAGCAGCAGGCGTACATCTTCGAGAAGCTCGGCAACTTCCCGTCCTCGGAGAAGGCGCTGAAGGCGCCCGAGGTGGCCGACGCGAAGTCGGAGTACTTCAGCGGCGCACCCATCGGTGAGATCTTCGGCGACGCCGCCCTGGAGATCCCCGACAAGCAGGTGCTGGGCCGCAAGGACGGCACGATCAAGGACATCTTCTCGCAGGGCCTGTCGCTCATCGAGGCCCAGGGCAAGAGCCCGGACGCGGCCTGGAAGGACACCGAAGAGCGCATCAAGAAGGCCACCGGCTGACCGCCGGCCCCGACCGAGACAGGAGGATCCCGGTGGCCCTGCAGACCTTCCGGCGGCGTACGTTCTGGCACCGGCTGGACGTACGCGGCGCTCCCTACGCGTTCGTCGCCCCGTTCTTCGTCGTCTTCGCCGCCTTCAGCTTCTATCCCCTGCTCTACACCGCGTGGATCTCGCTGCACCGGGTGGAGCTGTCCTCCATGGACCTCATGGAGTGGGTGGGGTTCGACAACTACGTGGCGCTGTGGGAGGACGAGCGCTTCTGGAACGCGCTCGCCAACACCTTCACGCTCGGCGTGGTCTCCACCGTCCCGCAGCTGCTGATGGCGCTGGGGCTGGCGCACCTGCTGCACTACCGGCTGCGCGGCTCGGTGTTCTTCCGGGTCGCGGCGCTGACGCCGTACGCGACGTCGGTGGGCGCCGCCGCGCTGGTCTTCACCATGCTCTTCGAGCGCGACTTCGGCATGATCAACTGGCTGCTGGGGCTGGTCGGTCTGGACCCGGTCAACTGGGAGAACGACAAGTGGGCGGCCCAGCTCGCCATCTCCTCGATCGTCATCTGGCGCTGGACGGGCTACAACGCGCTGCTGTACCTGGCGGCGATGCAGGCCGTGCCGGCGGAACGGTACGAGGCCGCCGCGCTCGACGGCGCCTCGCGCTGGCAGCAGTTCCGCATGGTCACGATCCCCGGCATCCGGTCCACCGTCGTCTTCACCATCGTGCTGTCCACGATCGGCGCGACGCAGCTCTTCGGTGAGCCGCTGATCTTCGGCCAGGGCCCGAACGGCATCACGGGCGGCGCCGACAACCAGTACCAGACCCTGGGCCTGCTGCTGTACGAGGAGGGCTGGAAGAACTACCAGATGGGGCGTGCCGCGACCGTCGCCTGGGCGATGTTCCTGCTGCTGGTCCTCGTCTTCGTCGTCCAGCGCGCCGTCCGGCGCCTCGCCTCACGCCCGGCCGGTGCCCGGCCCGTCCTGTCCAGGAGCGGCCAGTCATGACCACCGACTCTCTCCAGGCCCCGGCGGCGGGGCGAGGCCCTGCCGCGCCCGCCGACCGTGCCCGTCCTCCTGTCCGCCGCCGGCGGTTCCTGCGGCCCGGTGCCGGCCGCCAGCACCACGCCGGGCCCGTCGCCTACGCCCTGCTGATCATCGCTACCCTCGCGTCGCTGTTCCCGCTGTACTGGACGATGGTGGCGGCCTCCAGCGACAACACCCGGGTCTCCCAGACCCCGCCGCCGTTCCTGCCGGGCCCGCACCTCTTCGAGAACCTGGGCAAGGCCTGGAACGACGCGGCGCTGGGCAAGGCCATGACGAACAGCCTGATCGTGGCGGGCGTCATCGCGCTGTCGACGGTGCTGTTCGCGACCCTCGCGGGCTTCGCCTTCGCCAAGCTCCGCTTCCGGGGGCGCAACATCCTGCTCATGCTGGTCATCGGCACGATGATGGTGCCGCCGCAGCTGGGCGTCGTACCGCTGTTCATGATGATGAGCGACCTGGGCTGGGGCCAGCAGCTGCCGGCGGTCATCTTCCCCACCCTGGTCAGCGCGGTCGGCGTGTTCTTCATGCGGCAGTACCTGGCCGAGGCGCTGCCCGACGAGCTGGTCGAGGCCGGCCGGGTGGACGGCGCGCACTCGCTCCGCATCTTCTGGAGCATCGTGCTGCCGGTCGCCCGGCCCGCCATGGCCGTGCTGTTCATGATCACGTTCGTGCACGCGTGGAACGACTTCTTCTGGCCGTTCATCGCGCTGGACATGACCAATCCGACGGTCCCGGTCGCCCTGACCCAGCTGAGCGCGGGCTACGTCCGCGACCAGTCACTGATCATGGCGGGCGCGCTGCTCGGGACGCTGCCGCTGCTGGCGATGTTCATCGTGTTCGGCCGCCAGATCGTCGGCGGCATCATGCAGGGCGCGGTGAAGGGATGACCGCCGGCCCGCTGCCCGTTTCCCGCGATTCCCCCGCTTCCGAGCTTCCTGCGTCTCCCCCTCTTCCGACTCCGTTCCGGAAAGGACTCCTTTGACTACCGCATCACACACCGTGGCCACCGCTCCTCAGCCCGCCGCCGTCCGCACGTTCCCGCCCGGCTTCCTCTGGGGCACGGCCACCGCCGCTTACCAGATCGAGGGCGCTGCCGCCGTGGACGGCCGGACGCCCTCCATCTGGGACACCTTCGCGCGCACGCCGGGCAAGGTGCGCAACGGCGACACCGGCGACATCGCCACGGACCACTACCACCGCTGGCGCGAGGACGTCGCCCTCATGGCCGACCTGGGCGTGGGCGCGTACCGCTTCTCGCTGTCCTGGTCCCGCGTCCAGCCCACCGGGCGCGGCCCCGCGGTGCAGAAGGGCCTGGACTTCTACCGCCGGCTGACCGACGGGCTGCTGGAGAAGGGCATCCAGCCGGTGGTCACGCTGTACCACTGGGACCTGCCGCAGGAGCTGGAGGACGCGGGCGGCTGGCCGGAGCGGGCCACCGCCGACCGGTTCGCGGAGTACGCGGCGCTGGCCGTCGAGGCGCTGGGCGACCGGGTCCGTACATGGACCACGCTGAACGAGCCGTGGTGCAGCGCCTTCCTCGGCCACGCCTCCGGGGTGCACGCGCCAGGCCGTACCGAGCCGGTGGCCGCGCTGCGTGCCGCGCACCACCTCAACCTCGCGCACGGCAAGGCCGTCCAGGCGCTGCGCGCGGGGCTGCCCGACGAGGCCGACATCTCGATCACGCTCAACCTCCACCATGTGCGCGCACGCACCGGCAACCCGCAGGACACGGACGCGGCGCGGCGGATCGACGCCCTGGCCAACCGGGTGTTCACCGGCCCGCTGCTGACCGGCGCCTACCCCGCCGACCTGCTGGCCGACACGGCCCGGCTGACCGACTGGTCCTTCGTGCGGGACGGCGACACCGCGACGATCCACCAGCCGCTGGACTTCCTGGGCGTCAACTACTACACGCCGACCCTGGTGTCGGCGGCGGGCGACGAGGAGCCCGGCCACTCGTTCGACGGTCACGGCGAGAGCGGGCACAGCCCGTGGCCCGGCGCCGACGAGGTGGTCTTCCACCGGCCGCCGGGGCGGACGACGGCGATGGGGTGGGCCGTGGATCCGAGCGGCCTGTACGACCTGCTGCTGCGGGTGAAGGCGGACGTGCCGGACCTGCCGCTGATGATCACCGAGAACGGCGTGGCGTGCGACGACTACGTCGACCCGAGCGGCGCGGTGCACGACCCGGACCGGATCGCGTATCTGCACGGACACCTGGCGGCGGTGCACCGCGCGATCGAGGCCGGCGTCGACGTCCGCGGCTACTTCCTGTGGTCGCTGCTGGACAACTTCGAGTGGGGGTACGGCTACAGCAAGCGTTTCGGCGCGGTGTACGTGGACTACCCGACCGGGCGGCGCATCCCGAAGGCGAGCGCCCGGTGGTACGCGGAAGTGGCCCGCGCGAACGCGCTCCCGGAAGGAGGCGAGGAGGAGGCGTGACGGGAGGTCCGGCACCCGGCGGCCCGGATACGGGCGCAGCGCTCACGTCAGGAGGGCGAGCAGGTGGGCGCAGGCGGCGGCTTCGCCTGCGTGCCGTGCGATGACCTCGTACCTGCCGCGTTCGTAAGCCCCGGTCTCCCACGCCCCGTCCGCCGTCCTGCGCAGGTACAGGAAGTCGGGGGGCGTGGGGGCCGGCTCGTGGACGCCCTCGATGCGGTAGTGGCCGTCCGCCACCCCGGCCGCGCGCAGTGCGGACCGCAGTTCCTGCCGGTCGATGGCGTCCTCCTCCGTGCGGTCCGCTCCGGTCACGCGTCGGCGCGCGCCAGGTACTTGTGGTCCACCAGCCACTTCACATTGAGCCGTTGGCCCGCGCCGGGGTCGAGGAAGACCGCGTCCAGCTTGATCTGCTGACCGCCGCCGGGCTGCTCGAACCAGGGGGCTATGCTGCCCTGCCACACCCAGAACGGCTTGATCACCTTGTACGTGTGGTAGTCGCACGGCGCCGCCGGCTCGCGGGTGTTGAGGTTCTGCGGGGGCAGCGCACGCTCGGCGTACCGGTCGCCGGCCGGCGCGAGGTACCCGCCGAACTCGGAGCCGAAGCGGTCCAGCCGCTGGCCGGTGCGCAGCTTCGTGGGCTCCTTGTCGACCTCGCCGTTGACCTCGGCGAACCCGTCGTTGGGCGGGTACTTCCAGCTGCCCGAGTCCGCAGGGCCCTCCCAGTACTTCTTGAGGAAGGCGCCGGGCGACAGGGAGCCCGTCCGCTGGTATCCCTTCAGCAGCGGGCCCACCGGTGCCAGCTGCTTGTTCGGCAGCCACTTGGGGCCGAGCCGCGCGTCACCCTGGAACTTCCCGGTGCAGGGCTGAGGACGGGCGGTGGCAGCGGCCGCCGGGCGCTCCTCCTGCTGCTGCGGAGCGGCGCTCGCGGCAGGGGCCGCCGCCAGCCCGGCGGCGAGACCGAGCGCGGCGAGCACGGTACGAAGGCGGTTCACTCAGGGTTCTCCTCGTGCGGGCCGGTGCGTGCCGAGGGCGTGCCGCACCGGCGGCACGCGTGGTCGCACGCTGCCGCGACGCTGCTGGTACGCCATCGGCTCTGGGCGGTCCGCACGGTAATCGGTCGATCACACCGGGCGGTAGGAGGCTACGCCGCTTTCCGGCCACACCGCCGTCGAGGAGCAGGCGTGCGGCAGGGGGCCGCCGTCCGGTCGGCCCCCTGCCACAGGGTGTTCTTCACTTCGTACGGGCGTTCCGCGCACCGGCCGGCGCCGGAGGCCGGTCAGAGGCCCAGCAGCCCCAGGCCCAGGAGTCCCTTGCCCTCCTTGCCGCCGAGAAGGCCGCCGGTGCCCTTCTCGGGTGTCTCGCCCTTGGTCGCGTCTTGCTGCGGCGGCTCGTTCTGTCCGGCGTCCGGCTGATTACCCGGCGTGGTGACGCCCGGCTGGAGGCCCGGCGTCGTATTCTGCTGCTCGCCCGGGGTGACTCCCTGCGGCTCGGGCTGCGGGTCGCCCGGGACGCTCGCCGGGCCGTTGACGGGGTCCTCGTCGCCGGGGTCGGCCGCCTGCGCCGCTCCGGCAGCGGCTGCCGGAGCGTAGGCGGCGGCCACCGGGGCGCCGAGGAGGATGATCATGGAGGCGGCGGCTGCCGCACCTGCCGCGAGTCGGGTACGCACGGTGCTCTCTCCCTCGCATCATGGATGTGACGTGACCGTCCTTCCGCGTGTCGGCGCGTGACTAACGGAGCTTCACCCGACTACCGGGGGACAGATCACTGGATCGCACGGTGCCCGAGGTGGCCGCGGTCGTTGGGCCGTACGGGTGCGTGAGGTGGCTCACGGGAAAGCGGGGGCGTTGCGTGTGCGGGGCTGGGTACGAGCCCCGAGATCGCCGAGCGGGATACCGGTATGAAAGGGTGGAAACTCGGCGAAAAGCAACGTGAGAAAGGAGCCGCCATGTCGTCCAAGCGCCGCCGCAAGAAGAAGGCACGTCGCAAGAACGGTGCCAACCACGGCAGCCGCCCCCAGTCCTGAAGGGCCGGGACGGCTACAGGAAGGCCGGCGGGCCATGTCCCGCCGGCCTCCTGCTTTCCACAGCCGTCAGTCCAGCTCGTAGTCGAAGGTGTACGCGACGGCCGGTTCGCCCTGCACGGCGGTGAAGGCGCCGGTCCCCCGCAGCCCGGTCAGCTCGCCGGTGGCGGCGTCCGGAACGACCTCGAAGGTGCAGTGCACCGTCCCGTCGGCGCCGAACGTGCCGCGCTCCTCGACGACGAAGGTGCCCGCACGCCCGTCAAGGCTGCCGGCCAGTACCTCCATACCGGTGAACGTACCGGTCTTCTCCGTCCCGTAGACGATGGTGTACTCGCAGGTCGTCCCGGCCGCCTCGATACCGCCGGAGAAGGCGTTGGTGACCGAGGCGTGCGCGAGCTTCGGATACGTCCCGCCCGGGCTGACGGTGCGCTCCTTCCAGTCGGCGTAGGTGAAGTGGCCGGAAGTCTGTGCGGGCATGTCCGCCCTTTCGCTCGGTCGCGCGGCTCGTTCCGCGCGGCGTGCGATCAGCCTGGCGGCCGTACCTGACACCTTCTGTCAGGTACGGCACGACAATGGGGCCATGCGTGCCGACCGGCTTCTCTCCCTGCTCCTGCTGCTCCAGAACCGCGGGCGGATGACGGCGCCCGACCTCGCCGCTGAGCTGGAGGTCTCCGTCCGGACGGTCTACCGCGACATCGAGGCGCTCAGCGCGTCGGGCGTCCCGGTGCTCGCCGACCGCGGCCCGGCCGGCGGCTACCGCCTGATGGACGGGTACCGCACGCGGCTGACCGGGCTCACCGATGCCGAGGCCGACTCGCTCTTCCTCGCCGGGGCGCCCGGACCGGCGCGTGAACTGGGTTTCGGCGCGGTCCTCGGCACCGCCCAGCTGAAGGTGGCGGCGGCGCTGCCGACCGGGCTGGCGGACCGCGCCCGGCGCATCCAGGAGCGCTTCCACCTCGACGCACCGGCCTGGTTCCGGGACGCCGACCCCGTACCGCATCTGGCCGTCGTCGCCCGGGCGGTGTGGGAACAGCGGGCGCTGCACGTGCACTACCGGCGGTGGAAGGGCGAGGGGCGCCGGGTGCTGCACCCGCTCGGACTCGTACTCAAAGGCGGTATCTGGTACTTGGTGGCGCTGGCCGGCGGAACGCCGCGCACGTACCGCATTTCGCGCCTGCGGACGGTGGCGGCCACCGGGGAGTCCTTCGAGCGGCCCGCCGGATTCGACCTGGCCGCCTACTGGGAGGAGTCCTCCCGCCGGCTGGAGACGGCGCTGTACCAGGACACCGCCCTGCTGCGGATCTCCCCGCGCGCCCAGCGGATGCTGCCCATGCAGTTCGGCGCGGCGGGCACCCGCGCGCTGGAAACGGCGGGGCCGCCCGACGACGAGGGGTGGGTGGAGGTGGAGATGGCGGTCGAGACGCAGGCCGTCGCGGTCGCCGACCTGCTCCGGCTCGGCACGGAGGCGGAGGTGCTCGGTCCGCCAGGACTGCGCGCCGCCTTCGCCCGGACCGTCACCGAACTGGCGCGGCGTTACGCGGCCGAATCCTGACTCCGGCGCTGCGGGCGGCGGCGTGTTCAGCCGGCCGGGCTCGTGGCGTCCTCGATGAGGCGGTGCGCCGCGGCGTCGATACGGGCGGTGTCGCCGGTGACCAGGCGGTCCTGGCACAGTCCGCGCAGCCCCGAGACGAGGAGCGTCGCCCGGACCCTGGCGTCCTGCTCGCCGTACCCGAGGCGTACGTACGCGGCGGCGATCGGGCCGACCATGACCTCGACCGCGTCGGCGGCCAGCGCTCCGTACGGCTCCGGCTGCGTGGTGGACAGGCTGAGCAGCTGGAGCAGCATGCGGACCAGGCCGCGCTGCCTGCCGACCGTGATCGCTTCCCACAGTGCGCGGGCGGCGTCGTGCAGGCCTGCCGCGTCGTGGACGGTGCCGAACATCGCTTCGGCGTCCGGCCGGCTGGCCGCCAGGGCCTGCGCCAGGAGGTTCTCGCGGCTGCCGAAGTAGTAGAGCAGCATGCGTTTGCTGGTGCCCACCGCCTCGGCCAGCGGGCTCAGGGAGAGGCCCGCCAGCCCGTGGTGTTCGAGGTGGCGCACCACCTTCTCCAGCAGTTCGGTCCGTTTCCCGGGATCAGTCGCACGAGGCACCCCTTGACTGTACCGACCGGTACACCTAAGGTCCAACACCATCCGTTGATGTACCGATCGGTACATCAAAAAGGCGAGACGAGGAGGCAGGGCATGGGCGCAAGTGGCCCGAACATCGCGATCGTGGGTGCCGGAATCGGCGGACTCACCCTGGCCCTCGCCCTGCGGGCCCGCGGCATCGACGCCGAAATTCACGAGCAGGCACCGGAGTTGCGCGAGGTGGGCGCCGCGGTCGCGCTCTCGGCCAACGCCACCCGGCTGCTCGCGCGGCTCGGCCTGGACGAGGAGCTGACGGCAGCGGGCGCCGAGCCGACCGAACTGGTCCACCGGCACGGGAAGGACGGCCGCCGCATCGCCGCGCACCCGGTCGGCGCCGCGTACCGCGAGCGGTTCGGCGGCCCCTACCTGGGCGTGCACCGCGCGGCGTTCCAGCGCATCCTCGCCGACGCCTGGGGCAGCGAGCGGCTGCACCTCGGTACGGCGGTCAGCGACGTGCGCGAGGACACCACGAACGGCGACGGCGTCCGCCTGGACTTCGCCGACGGCCGCAGCACGCGGGCCGACCTGGTCGTCGGCGCGGACGGCGTGCACTCCGCCGTGCGGCGCCGGGTCACGGACGAGGACGTCACCGCGTACTCCGGTACCAGCGGTTTCCGCGGCCTCGTACCGGCCGCGGCGATGCCCTCGCTGCCGGACCCGGGGGCCATCCAGTTCTGGATGGGGCCCGGCGCGCACGTGCTGCACTACCCCATCGACAGCGCCGGCACGGTCAACTTCCTTGCAGTGGTGGAAGGGCCGGCCCGGTGGACCGAGGACACGTGGCGCGCCGAGGCGGCTCCCGGGGAGCTGTTGTCCGCGTTCGACGGCTGGCACCCCGCGATCACCGAGATGCTGGCGGCCGCGCCGCAGAGCGCACGGTGGGGACTGTTCGGCCAGACGCCCCTGCGGCGCTGGAGCCGCGGGCGGGCGGTGCTCCTCGGGGACGCGGCGCACGCGATGCTGCCGCACCACGGGCAGGGCGCCAATCAGACCATCGAGGACGCCGTGACGCTCGCGGACTGCCTGGCCGACGCGCGGACGGCCGGCGGACCCGGCGCGTACGGTGCGGCCCTGCGGCGGTACGAACGGCTCCGCCGGGTACGCACCCGCCAGGTGCAGCGCAGTTCCTGGGTCACCTCCGGCCTCCTGCACCTGCCCGACGGGCCGGACGCCGAGCGGCGGGACCGGAAGCTGGCGACGGTCCCTGCGGACTTCGGGTGGATCCACGCGCACGACGTACAGCGGCCGGCGGCGGACGGCACCGCCGCCTGACGCATCGTCAGGGATCACATACACACAGCGGCGGTGCCGCACCCGTGCCGGTGCGGCACCGCCGCTGGACCTGTGACGGCTCAGCCGTCGCCCGGGCCCGTCAGTGGTGGGTGCCGGCCAGAACCTGGTGCATCCAGTAAGCGGCGGCCTCGGCGTTGCCCAAGGCGGTGACGCCGTCGTGCCCACCGACGTTGGTGTAGCTGCCCGCGGAGCCGCTGAGCATGCCGCTGCCGTCATCGTTGTGCGCGGAGGCGACGCCGCTCATCGGAACGATGGCGGCCGAGGCGATGGCGAGGGCCGCAGCGGTGCGAGCGAAGGTCTTGCGCATGTCATACCTCTTCAGGTAGGTGGGTTGATCGCCCCCATGCTTCACCTCCGCGGCGCCTACGGACGCACGACGCTCGGGCAATTGCCCCTGATGGCCGACCGAGGTCCATCAGGTCACCGAGTCGTCGGATTGTCACCCGATACGGCCGGGCGCGTCGTTCCGCGTGCCACCGCGCGGAACCGCTGCGGTGTGCGGCCGTCCCGCTTGCTGAAGAACTTGGAGAAATCACCCGGCTCGCGGAAGCCGAGCCGGCGGGAGACCTCGGCCGCCGAGGCGTCGGTGTGCACCAGCAGGCGTTTGGCCTCCAGCAGGATGCGGGCGTCGAGGTACTGCTTGGCGGTCAGGCCCGTCGCGGCCAGCGTGGCGCGCGTGAGGGTCCGGGTGTTGTAGCCCAGCGCGGCGGCGTAGTCGGCGACGCGGTGGGTGACGGCGAAGTCGCGTTCGACGGCGGCGTGGTAGTGCGCGAAGGGCCCGCCGGGCCGGTGGGTGGCGGGGGCCTCCGGGCGGGCGTGGGCGAGCCGCAGCAGCAGCACGGTGAGCAGCAGCCGCAGTGCCTCGATGTGCGCCTGGAGGGGGATGGACGCCAGGTCGGCGTACTCATGGGTGAGGTGGCGCAGGGCGAGCTGGGTGGCGCGGGCGTGCGGCCCCTCCGGGAGCAGCGGGGACTGGTCGAAGGGGACCTCGGCGTCGACGAAGCCGGGCTGCCAGATCACGAAGGTGCCGCGCGCGGCCGCCAGGTCCTCGGGCACGTACTGGTGGACCTGGCCGGGCCGCAGCCACAGCCAGCTGCCCGTGTGCAGGGTGTGCTCGGAGAAGTCCACGGTGTGCCGCAGGGTTCCGGAACTGACGTGGATCAGGTGGTGGAAGCCGGGGCGCTGGGGCGTCGCGAGGTCGATGCCGCGGCGGTGGCCGCGGGCCCGCAGTTCGGCGAAATCCAGGACGTCCATGCCGATCGGGGCGCCGAGAGACGGCCGGTAGGCGACGTCCGTGATCGAGAGGTGACCGTTTTTTCCCATACCGAGTCCGTAGCGTACCGCTGCCTTCCGTTTACCCGCTTCTACGGTCGCAGAAGAGGCGGCGGCGAGCCGGATGCCGCCGGAGAGCAGAGGTGTGACGTGCGGCTGATCGTGGGAATGACCGGGGCGACCGGGGCGGTCTTCGGAATCCGGGTGCTGGAGCATCTGGCCGAGCTGCCGGAGGTGGAGACCCATCTCGTCCTGAGCCGCTGGGCCCGGTCCACGATCGAGCTGGAGACCGGGCGGAGCGCCCGTGAGGTCGCCGGGCTGGCCGACGTGGTGCACAGCCCCGAGGACCAGGGCGCCTCGATCTCCTCCGGCTCGTTCCGGACCGACGGCATGATCATCGTGCCCTGCTCGATGAAGACCCTGGCCGGCATCCGGGCCGGGTACGCCGACGGGCTGGTCGGCCGCGCCGCCGACGTCGTGCTGAAGGAGCGCCGCAAGCTGGTGGTCGTCCCCCGGGAGACGCCGCTCAGCGAGATCCATCTGGAGAACATGCTGGCGCTGGCCCGGATGGGCGTGCAGATCGTGCCGCCGATGCCCGCCTTCTACAACCACCCCGCCTCGGTCGACGACATCGTCGACCACATCACGGCCCGCGTGATCGACCAGTTCGACCTGCCCGCACCGGCCGCGAAGCGGTGGGAGGGCATGCGCGCCGCCCGCGCCGCCTGACGCCGCGTTCCCCCTCCCTCCTCCCCTCACCACAGGAGTACCCATGCCCTACGACGACCTGCGCAGTTTCCTGGACACCCTCGACAAGGAGGGCCAGCTGCTGCGCATCACCGACGAGGTGCTGCCCGAGCCGGACCTGGCCGCCGCCGCCAACGCTGCGGGCCGGATCGGCGAAGGCGCCCCCGCTCTGTACTTCGACAACGTCACGGGCTTCACCGACGCCCGGATCGCGCTGAACGTGCACGGTTCCTGGCGCAACCACGCCCTCGCGCTCGGCCTGCCCGCCGCCACCTCGGTCAAGGACCAGGTCGAGGAGTTCGCCCGCCGCTGGGACGCGTTCCCCGTCGCGCCCGAGCGCCGCGAGGACGCCCCCTGGCGCGAGAACACGCAGGAAGGCGCGGACGTCGACCTCTTCGACGTACTGCCGCTCTTCCGCCTCAACGACGGGGACGGCGGCTTCTACCTCGACAAGGCCGCGGTCGTCTCCCGCGACCCCGACGACCCGGACCACTTCGGCAAGCAGAACGTCGGCACGTACCGCCTGGAGGTCATCGGCCGCGACCGGCTCGCCATCCAGCCGGTGCCGGTGCACGACGTGGCGCTGCACCTCAAGGCGGCGGAGAGCCGCGACGAGGACCTGCCCATCGCCATCACGCTGGGCAACGACCCGGTGACGACGATCGTGGCCGGCATGCCGATGGGGTACGACCGTTCCGAGTACGAGATGGCCGGCGCGCTGCGCGGCGCGCCCGCGCCGATCGCCACCGCGCCGCTCACCGGCTTCGACGTCCCGTGGGGTTCCGAGGTCGTCATCGAGGGTGTGATCGAGGGGCGCAAGCGGCAGATCGAGGGGCCGTTCGGCGAGTTCACCGGCCACTACTCCGGCGGCCGCCGGATGCCGGTGGTCCGCATCGACCGCATCTCGTACCGCACGAATCCGGTCTTCGAGTCGCTGTACCTGGGCATGCCGTGGACCGAGGTGGACTACCTGGTCGGGCCCAACACCTGCGTACCGCTGCTGAAGCAGCTGCGTGCGGAGTTCCCCGAGGTGCAGGCGGTCAACGCCATGTACACGCACGGCCTTGCCGTGATCATCTCCACGAAGAAGCGGTACGGCGGCTTCGCCAAGGCGGTCGGCATGCGGGCGATGACCACGCCGCACGGGCTCGGTTACGTCGCCCAGGTGATCCTGGTGGACGAGGACGTCGACCCGTTCGACCTCCCTCAGGTGATGTGGGCGATGTCGTCCAAGGTGAACCCCAAGGACGACGTCGTCATCATCCCGAACCTGTCCGTCCTGGAGCTGGCGCCGGCCGCCACCCCGGCCGGCATCACCAGCAAGATGATCATTGATGCGACCACGCCGGTCTCCCCCGACAACCGCGGCAACTTCAGCACCCCGGTCCGCGACCTGCCGGAGACCAAGGAGTGGATCGGCCGGCTGACGTCCATGCTGGCCAAGCGCTGACGCGCCGCCACCAGACCGTCGCTTCATCGACATACCCACTCATTGCCATAGAGATCTACAGACCTGGAATCCGCATGATCTGCCCCCGCTGCGCGCACGACGCGCTCGACACCCTCGCCCACTCCCCGGTACCCGGCGTCTGGGACGTACTCCAGTGCACCCGCTGCCTCTACACCTGGCGCACCACCGAACCCGAGCGCCGCACCCGGCGCGAGGCCTACCCGGTACAGTTCCGCCTCACCCAGGAGGACATCGACAACGCCATCGAGGTCCCGGCGGTACCGCCGCTGAACGCCGGCTGAGGTCCGTCCTGTCACGCGGCCGGGCCCCGCTCTCCTCGTGAGAAGCGGGGCCCGGACGGTGGTGCGGGTGGTCAGTCGCCGTCGTATTCGAGGTCCTCACCCATGCCGGTCTCGATGAGAACCGAGGTCGTCCACCCCTCGTAGGCGTACGCCCCGTGGTGTCCGGAGCCATTGCCGTGCTGGTACGTCTTCGTGATGATGATCCTGCTCTTCAGGAAGTCGTTGTCGTCGTCGTCCGCGGAAGCGGTGCCGCCGGCGGCCAGGACCAGAGCCGTTACGGGGACTGCGACCGCGGTCAGGCGCAGGGCGGTGCGGATCATCGATACCTCCATCGGTTGCCACGGAAGGAGGCGGCTTTCGCGTGCCGCCCCACGGGTCGATGAGTAGCCGGGTCTCCTTGGTCACACACGTCCTGCCACCCGAACGGCAGGCCCCGCTCCCCCACCCGCGCGCCCTTGGTGGTAGTGCGTAACGGCGGCGCGCGCACCGCGCGTTGACGTGCACCGGACAGCAACCGGAGTAGAGTGTTCCGGTTGCTTGCCGTGCGCCGGCCGGAGTACGGCCGGCTTGTCGATCAGTAGGCCGGACACGGTGCCGACCAGTGAAGGAGTGCGGGATGAGGACGACCGGAGCCGGGCGCGAGGAAACGGCCGACGGGCCGGGGACGGCCGTGGTGACCGGGGCCTCTTCAGGGATCGGCACCCGGTACGCCGAGCGGCTGGCCGAGGCCGGCTGGGACCTGGTGCTCGTGGCACGACGGGCCGAGCGCCTGGACGAGGTGGCCGGGCGGCTGCGGGAGACGGCCGGGGTCGCCGTCGAGACGCTCGTCGCCGACCTGGCCGTACCGGAGGACCTGGCGCGGACGGCCGCGCGGGTGGCCGCCGAGGACGTGGCGCTGCTGGTGAACAACGCGGGCATCAACGGCTACGGCTACTTCACCGAGACCGACCCCGCGCTGCTGACGCGCGTGCTGAGCGTCAACGTCACGGCGCTGACGGCACTGTCCCGGGCCGCCGTCCCCGGCATGCTCGAACGCGGCCGGGGCGCGGTGGTCAACGTCGCCTCCCAACTGGCGTTCGCCGGTTCGCTGCCGCCGGACCCGCTCCCCCGGCGCGCCGTCTACGGCGGCACCAAGGGGTACGTCGTCACCTTCACCCGCACCCTCGCCGCCGAACTGGCGGACACTCCACTGCGCATTCAGGTGCTGTGCCCGGGACTCACCGCCACGGAATTCCACCTGACGACGGGTGAGGAATCGGTCGCAGGCCTCACGCAACAGGTTCACGCGGAGGGCGGAATGCCGGTGGACGAGGTGGTGACGGCTTCACTGGCCGCGCTGGAGCGCGGCGACGTGGTGTGCGTACCCGGCCTGGACGACCCGGACCGGGCACTGGAACGGCTGGTCGCCGCCGAGACGGGGATGCGGGCCGTACCGCGCCCGTGAGCACCGGGCGCGGATCGGCACCACGACCAGCAGGCCGCCGCCGAAGGGCTCGCTGAACGCACCGCCTGAGGCGCCGGGTACGACCGGGTTTGCCCAGGTGGGTCGCGGGATACCTGTGCGGCGTACATCCCGGGGTGATTCCGGGTGATCGTGAGACCGGTTTCGTGAGCCTGAGGAGGCACGCCGTGACAGCACAGGTCAGCACCGAGTTGTGGGACGCGTTCCACTCCGTCGTCAACATGACGTCGCGCGAGTTGCAGGAGTGGCTGAGCGTCCAGGGCGCGGGCCAGAACTCCGAGGTGGTCCCCGACCAGGCCGGCGCGCCGCTCGGACGGCACGTACTGGAGATCCTCGGCAAGCGCCGTACCGACCTGACCGAGGACGACGCGCAGGTCATGCGGCGGGTGTGCGAGATCGTGGACAGTCAGCGCGCCGACCACCGCGACCCGCAGGCAGGCGGCGCCGACTGGCGCCACGGCCTGATGAACATCGGCCACGACCCGCTCAAGCCGGCCTGACGCACTCTCAGGAGTGCGTGCCGTCAGGCCCCGGCGGCGGTGGCGGCAGCGCGTCCAGGGCGGCGAGCCGGTCGGCGCCGCGCTCGGTGAGACGCAGCGCGCGGTGCGTACGGGCCCGCTCCAGCCAGCCCTGCGCAAGGAGCGCTTCGGTGAACGCGGCGCCCAGCCGGCCGGCCAGGTGGTGCCGCTGTTCGGTCCAGTCGACGCAGAAACGCAGCAGGGGCCGGCGCGTGCGCACCGCCCGCACGGCCGGCAGGTCGACGCCGAACTCCGCGCACACCTCGTCGGCCGCGGGACCCAGCGCGTACGGATGGTCCGGCAGCGGCGCGGCCAGCGGGTCGCCCGGACGGCGTGCGGTGCCGGCGGTCCCGTCGGCGGCGATCTGCGCGGGGCGCGGGCAGCCGCGCGGCGCGGTGGTGGCCGCGGTGACCGCGCTCGCCGCCGGGGCCGCCCTGGTGGCCGTCGAACGCCGGGCGCCGGCCCCGCTCCTCCCCTGTGACCTGCTCCGCCGGCCGGACGCCCGGCGTGCCGACACGGTCTGCCTGATCATGAACCTGGTGACCAACGGGACGCTGTTCGTCATGACGCTGCTGCTGCAGCAGGTGTACGGGCACTCCGCTCGGTCGGCCGGCCTGATGCTGCTGCCGCTCGCGCTGCCCCTGGTGCTCCTCGCGCCGGTCAGCGGCCGGCTGACGGCACGGTACGGCCCGGGCCCGGTCGTCACCGCGGGCATCTGCTGTGCGGCGGCCGGCTCGCTGGGGCTGCTGGCCGCCGGTGCGGACGGTGGCTACCCGGCGCTGCTGCCTGCCCTGATCGGGCTGGGCGCCGGTGACGGGCTGCTGGTCACGGCCGCCGTCTCGGTCGCCATGCGCGGGGCGCCCGCCACGCAGAAAGGGGTGGCCGGTGGCGCCAACAACACCGCGCGCCAGGCCGGTACGGCGCTGGGCGTCGCGCTGTACGGCGCGATCAGCGGCCCCGCCGCCCCGGCCGCGCCGTTCGTCGCTCGCGTACACCTCCTGGCCTGGACCGGAACGGCCTTGTGGCTGGCGGCACTCGGCGTGTGGAGCCGTGGCGGGCGGGCATGGCGAACCGGTTCCGGCCCCGCCTGCCCGTGAGCGACGGCTACCTGTCACGGTCCAGCACCGTGCGGACCGCGTTGCGGAGGGCGGACACTATCGGCCGGTCACGGTCGGCGGCCCGCCAGGCGAGCGCGGCATGGCACGGTGACAGGTCGGTGACCTCCACGTACGCGACGCCGTGCCGCTGGTAGAGCCAGCGGGCCGGCTCCGGCGGGAGCTGGATGCCGTCGCCCAGCGCGATGGCCGTGAGCGCGGGCTCGAACTCGGCGATCTGGTGCGCGGTGTAGCGGGCCGGTGTGCCGTCGGGGCGCGGGTCGGCCGACCAGAAACTCCGCCAGACCTTGGGGATCTCCGGTGACCAGCCGATGTGCCTGCGCTCGTTCAGCCGGCTGAGCGTCAGCGGGCCCACGTCCGCCAGCGGGTCGGAGGCGGCCAGACACACCACGCGGGGCATCTCGGCGAGGCGCTGGGTCTGGATCCCGGGCGGCACCGGCGGGAAGAGGAACGCCGCGTCCACACCGCCCGAGAGGACGGTGGCCGCCGAGTCGGCGAAGCTCGTCCGGGCGATCTCGACCTCTATGCCGGGGTGCCGGGCCGTCAGCTCCTCCAGCACGTCCGGGATCGGGTGGATGGAGGTGATCGCTTCGAAGGAGCCGATGACCACCCGGCCCGAGAGCGTACGGACGCGCTCGCCGGCGACCTGCCGCAGCCGGTCGGCGGCCTGCACCATCGCCCGGATCTCCGGGAGCAGTTCGCGCCCCGAGGGCGTCAGCCCCGCCGTGCGTGTGGTGCGGTCGACCAGGGTCAGTCCGAGGCGCCGCTCCAGCGAACGGATCTGCTGCGAGAAGGCGGGCTGGGTCATGAACACCCGCTTCGCCGCCCGGCCGAAGTGCATCTCCTCGGCCAGCAGCAGGAAGAGTCTCAGCTGATGTGTGCTCGGGTCCGTCGGTGCGCTGCCTTCCAGGGCCCTCGGGCCAACGTCCCCCGCCATGTACGCATCGTAACAACGCGCATCGCGCCGACTACTGAGTAACACCGGCCTCTCGGAAGGCCGGGCACAGAAGTCTCACACGCCTTTACCGGCGGCACACAGGAAAAATTCGAAAGCTTCGCCATGGGTGCGCTGTTAACGTCCGCGCCCATGACCGACATCTTCAAGGACTTCACCCAGGTCCAGCGCCTGGACACCGACCCCGAGGTGACGAAGCACCCGCTCATCGCACTGGAGGAGGGGCGGCACAGCTGGTACAGCGGCTACCACCACCGGGACGGCTTCGCCGGACGGCTGCGGTACGCGTTCGACGACCGCACGGAGTACCGCGACAGCGGCATCCCCCTCGACCGGCTGCGGATCGGGAACTTCTGCCAGTTCGCCTCGGGCAGCACGTTCCTGCTGGGCGGCAATCACGGGCACGACACCCACCCCGACGCGGTGACCCCGTACGGCTTCAACTTCTTCACCCACGAGCACGACGCCTGGGCGCCGGCCGGCGACACGGTCATCGGGCACGAGGTGTGGACCGGTTACGAGGCGGTCGTCCTGCCCGGCGTGCGCATCGGGACGGGCGCGATCATCGGGGCGCGCGCCACCGTCTCCAAGGACGTCGCTCCGTACTCCGTCGTGGTGGGCGACAACAGGGTCGTACGGCACCGCTTCGACCCGCTGCGCCGCAAGCTGCTGTGGCGGACCGGCTGGTGGAACTGGAGCGACGAGCGGATCGCGAAAGCGCTCCCACTGATCCAGGGACGGGACGTCGCGGCCCTGGCGCGGTACGCCGGCATCGCCCCGGAGGACGTCGCGGGCGACGCCGATCCGGCCACCCTGGCCGGCGACGACGCCCTGGCGCATCGTCTCTGACCTGCGCGTTTGTGCACGTGTCGAAAGGTCCGGCGCGGAGGGTGTGACATCTGTACATGGTGGGTGGAGCGAATTCTTCCTAGCGTCTGCGTAACGCAAGATCGAACCCCCGTGACCGCCGGGTGATCCCCGGACGACCGGGGTCTCCCCGGGACACCGGGCCCCGGACGCCGGGCGTCCGCCCGCAGCGCGCCGCCGGCACTCCGCCTCCCCACGCGACGCACCCTCATCGCGGCCCGCCGCACCCGCGGCGCGCCGCGCCCTGCCCCGCGCAGGGATGGAATCCCACCGAATGCCGAGGACCGTATGAGCACGCAACCGACGACCGACGTGGCGCCGCAGCCACCCGCCCCCGGAGACGGCGCAGGCCAGTCGGACGGCCTCCAGGCCGGGCTCAAGAACCGCCATCTGTCCATGATCGCGATCGGCGGGGTGATCGGCGCCGGGCTCTTCGTGGGCTCCGGCTCCGGCATCGCCGCCGCCGGCCCCGCCATCCTCCTGTCCTACGCACTGGTCGGCGCGCTGGTCGTCTTCGTGATGCGGATGCTGGGCGAGATGGCTGCCGCCTATCCCAGCTCCGGTTCGTTCTCCGCGTACGCGGACCGGGCGCTGGGCCGCTGGGCCGGCTTCTCGATCGGCTGGCTGTACTGGTTCTTCTGGGTCGTGGTGCTGGCCGTCGAGGCCACGGCGGGCGCCAAGATCCTGGAGGGCTGGATACCGGCCGTGCCGCAGTGGGGCTGGGCCCTGATCGTGATGGTGGTGCTCACCGCGACGAACCTGGCGTCGGTCGCCTCGTACGGCGAGTTCGAGTTCTGGTTCGCCGGGATCAAGGTCGTCGCCATCGGCGCCTTCGTCGTGATCGGCATGCTGGCCGTCTTCGGCGTCCTGCCCGGCGTGCACAGCGAGACCGCCGGCATCTCGAACCTCACCGAGCACGGCGGCTTCCTGCCGAACGGTCCGGGGTCGATCCTCACCGGCGTGCTGATGGTGGTCTTCTCCTTCATGGGCAGCGAGATCGTCACGCTCGCCGCCGGCGAGTCGGAGAACCCGCAGCGCGCGGTCACCAAGGCGACCAACAGCGTCATCTGGCGCATCGCGGTCTTCTACCTCGGCTCCATCTTCGTCGTGGTCAGCCTGCTGCCGTGGAACGACAAGTCGATCACCAAGGACGGCAGCTACGTCGCGGCCCTGAACGCGATCGGCATCCCGCACGCCGGCGAGGTCATGAACGTGATCGTGCTGACGGCGGTGCTCTCCTGTCTCAACTCCGGCCTCTACACCGCGTCCCGTATGGCCTTCTCGCTCGGCGAGCGCGGTGACGCGCCGAAGGCGTTCGCGCGGACCACCGCCCGCGGCGTGCCGCGCGCCGCGATCCTCTCCTCGGTCCTCTTCGGCTTCGTCGCGGTGTTCTTCAACTACGAGTGGCCGGACACCGTCTTCGCGTTCCTGCTGAACTCCTCGGGCGCGGTCGCGCTGTTCGTGTGGCTGGTCATCTGTTTCGCGCAGCTGCGGATGCGCGGCATGATCCTGCGGGACGACCCGTCGAAGCTGGTCGTGAAGATGTGGCTGTTCCCGTATCTGACCTGGGCGACGATCGGGATGATCTCCTTCGTGCTGGTCTACATGCTGACCGACCCCGCCGGGCGGCAGCAGGTCACGCTCTCCCTGCTGGCCGCCGTCCTGGTGGTGGGGATCGCGCTGGTGCGGGACCGGGTCCGCGGTTCGCGCACGGCGTAGCACCGGACAGGGACGTCAGCAGAATTGCTGGTGACGCGATGGGCCCTTCCGTACCAGGATGGGCCCATGTCCGAACCCAACACTTCCACCGGCTCCGCCGCCGAGCCGCTGCCCCGCCAGGTCGCCGACGCCTACGTCGACGCCCTGATCGCCCTCGACCCCATCACCGGCACGTTCCTCGGCGTACCGGAGAGCTCCGGCAAGCTGCCCGACTTCTCCCCCACGGGGCAGGAGGAGCTGGCCCAGCTGGCCCGCACCACGCTCGACCGGCTCACCGCCGCCGAGGCGCGGCCGGGCGCCGACAGCGACAACGAGCGGCGCTGCGCCCGGCTGCTGCGCGAGCGGCTGACCGCCGAGCTCGCCGTGCACGAGGCCGGCGAGGGCCTGCGGGCGGTCAGCAACCTCAGCTCGCCGCTGCACTCCGCACGCCAGGTCTTCACCATCATGCCGACCGGGACGGACGAGGACTGGGCGGCCGTCGCGCAGCGGCTGCGCGCGGTTCCGGCCGCCCTGGAGGGGTACCGGGCCTCGCTGGCCGAGGGCCTGCGGCGGGGGCTGCCGGCCGGGCCGCGGCAGGTGCGGACGGTGCTCGGACAGCTCACCGAGTGGATCGGCACGGACGGCGGCTGGTTCGCCGACTTCGTCGCGGCCGGGCCGGAGGGCCTGCGCGCCGAGCTGGACTCCGCCGCCGGGTTCGCCACCGCCGCGCTGACCGAGCTGCGCGACTGGCTGCGCGACACCTACGCGCCGGCCGTCGAGGGCGCCCCGGACGTGGTGGGCCGCGAGCGGTACGCCCGCCTCGCCCGCTACTACAACGGCAGCGACCTGGACCTGGACGAGGCGTACGCGTACGGCTGGTCCGAGTTCCACCGGCTGCTCGCCGAGATGGCGAAGGAGGCCGAGAAGGTCCTGCCGGGTGCGAAGACGCCGTGGGAGGCGCTGGCCTGGCTCGACGAGCACGGACAGAAGATCGAGGGCGTCGAGGAGACCCAGCGGTGGCTCCAGTCCCTGATGGACGAGGCCATCGAGGCGCTGGACGGCACGCACTTCGAACTGGCCGAGCGGGTCAAGCGCGTGGAGTCGCGGATCGCGCCCGCCGGGTCGGCGGCGGCGCCGTACTACACCGGCCCCTCGCTGGACTTCTCGCGCCCCGGCCGCACCTGGCTGCCGACCATGGGTGAGACCAGCTTCCCCGTCTACGACCTGGTCTCCACCTGGTACCACGAGGGCGTGCCGGGCCACCACCTCCAGCTCGCGCAGTGGGCGCACGTCAGCGACGAGCTGTCCCGCTACCAGACCACGGTCGGCATGGTCAGCGCCAACGCCGAGGGCTGGGCGCTGTACGCCGAGCGGCTGATGGACGAGCTGGGCTTCCTCACCGACGCGGAACGGCGGCTGGGCTACCTCGACGCGCAGATGATGCGCGCGGTCCGCGTGATCATCGACATCGGCATGCACCTGGAGCTGGAGATCCCGGAGGACTCGCCGTTCCACCCGGGCGAGCGCTGGACGCCGGAGCTGGCGCAGGAGTTCATGGACGCGCACTGCGGCCGCCCGTCGGACTTCGTGGAGAGCGAGATCATCCGGTACCAGGGCATGGCGGGCCAGGCGATCGGCTACAAGCTGGGCGAGCGCGCCTGGCTGAACGGCCGCGCCGCGGCCCGCCGCCACCACGGCGACGCCTTCGACCCCAAGAAGTGGCACATGGCGGCCCTCTCCCAGGGTTCGCTGGGTTTGGACGACCTGGAGAGCGAGCTGTCGGCGCTGTAGCCGGCGGCCCCGGAAAAGCCGTGGCGGGCGGGGCGGACGGTCCGTAGGGTCCAGCCCTATGACCCTCCTCTTCCTCCTGCCCGGCGACCCGTCGCCACCGGGGTGCCCGGACCCGGACTTCGCACGGGAGGCGCGGGCCGCCCGTGCGGCCGGGGCGCACGTCGCGGCCGTCGGCCTCGACGCGCTGTGCGCGGGCGACGCGGCGCGTGCCGTCGCCGGCGTGCCGGCCGGTGAAGGACCCGCCTGGTACCGCGGCCGCCCCCTGCCCCCGGCACGCTACGCCGAGCTGGCGGCGGCGCTGGCGGACCGCGGCCGCACGCTGCTCACCGGGCCGGGCCCGTACGAGGCGGTCCACGCGGTCCGCGCGGTCCCCTCCGCCGCCGCCCCGGCGGTACGGGTGTGGTGGGTGGACGGCGTCCCCGTCCTGACGACCTCGCTGCTCCCGGACGCAGGGCCCGGGAACCCGCCCTGCCCCGTGCCGGACCTGCGCGATGTCGTGCGCTCCGTACGGGAGTCGGACTGCCGCTTCCTGACGACCGATCTCGCGCGGGCCGCGGACGGGGCGTGGCAGACGGTCTCGGTGGGCGACGGGCAGACCGGCGGCCTCGGCCCGGTCACGGACGCGGAGACGGCGCGGCTCTTCGAGGCGCTGACCGCAGCGGGCGAGGGCTTCCCGCTCGCGCTCACCGCGGGGCGGCTGACGCTGCGGGCGCTGCCGCCGGCCGAGTGCGCCCGGCTCGCGGACGGCGGGACGGCCGGGCTGACGTGGGTGGACGGCGAGCCGCCCGGGGGCACCGTGGAAGGTGCCGGGATCATGGTGCAGCTCGCGTCGGCCGGACTGTACCGGCCGGGCTGGGGCACGTACGCCGTCACCCGTACCGACGACGGTGTGGCCCTGGGCGGCATCGGTTTCCACGGCCCGCCCGACGAGACCGGCACGGCCGAGCTGGGTTACGACCTGTCGCCCTCGGCGCGCGGCGCCGGCTGGGCGACGGACGCGGTGCGGCTGCTCGCCTCCTGGGCGGCGGCACGCCCCGAGGTCCGCACGCTGCGGGCCGCCACGGAGCCGGCGAACCTGCCGTCGCAGCGCGTTCTGGAACGGTCCGGCTTCGTGCGCGTGGGCGAGGAGTCGGAGATGCATGTCTTCGCGTACACGGGGAGCGGGAACGGTGCGGCGGCCGGTGAACGGGGAGCGGTGGGAGCGAGCGGCCCGGCCGACGGTGACCGGGGCCGGGCGGCCCCGGCCGTCAGTGCTGGAACCCGCCCTCCGAGTTGATGACCTCGCCCGTGATCCAGCCCGCCTCGTCCGTGGCGAGCCAGGCGATGAGCCGCGCCGGGTCGTCCGGCGCGCCCCACGCGCCGCCGGGGAAGCGCCGGGCGACCCACTCGCGGAGCTCGCCGACGGCGTAACCGGTGTCGACCGGGCCGGGGTTGACGGTGTTCACCGTGACGCCGAGCGGCGCGAGGCTGGTGGCGAGCGTCCGGGTGGCCGAGGCCAGTGCGCCCTTCGCCAGGCCGTACGCCACCTCCCCCGGCATGCCGCCGCCCTGGTCCTGACCGGACGTCAGCATCACGATGCGGCCGCCGGGCTGCCCGGGCGTGCGGTGCCGGGCGTACGCCTGCGCCAGCAGGATGACCGACCGGGTGTCGGTCGCCCAGTGTGCGTCCAGCATGGCCGCGTCGATGGTGTCGAGGGTGCCGTCGCTGCCGTTGAGCGCGTGGTTGGCGACGAGGACGTCCACCCGGCCGCCGAGCGCGTCGGCGGCGGCCGCGAGGAGCCGGGCCGGGGCCGCGGGGTCGGCGAGGTCGCCCGGCCCGTGCGCCACCACCGCGCCGTCCACGGCCACCTCCCGTACGCCCGCCGCGACCGCCTCGGGTCCGCCCGGGTCGGCGCCCCAGGGCTGCCGTTCGTCGTGCGGGACGTGGTGGTGCAGGTACACGCTCGCGCCGTACGCGGCCAGCCGCCGGGCGGCGGCGTATCCGATGCCGCCGCGCCGGCTCGCGCCGGTGACCAGCGCCGTGCGTCCGCGCAGCGGGTACGGCTCGCGGCGCAGCGCGTCCGCGTGCGGAGAGGGTTCGGGCGTTCCGTCGTTCCTGCCGGGGTCCATGGTCATGGCCGAACAGCCTGGCCGTCATGGCCGCCGATGTCATCCCGTTTTCGTCACTGCAAGAGAGGTGCTGCCATGCCGCCGCTGCTTCCCGCCGATCCGACCGTGCTGCATCCGGTTCCCGACCAGCCGCGTGTGGTGCTGCTCAAGCCGCTGGTGACCTCGCCGCTGATCGAGGTGGGCGAATTCTCCTACTACGACGACCCGGACGACCCGACCGCGTTCGAGACCCGCAACGTGCTGTACCACTACGGGCCGGAGAGGCTGGTCATCGGGAAGTTCTGTGCGCTGGGCGAGGGCGTGCGGTTCCTGATGAACGGCGCCAACCACCGTATGGACGGGCCGTCGACCTTCCCCTTCCCGATCATGGGCGGCTCGTGGGCCGACCACTTCGACCTGATCACCGGCCTGCCGGGGCGCGGTGACACGGTGGTCGGGAACGACGTCTGGTTCGGCTACCGGTCCACGGTGATGCCGGGCGTACGCATCGGCCACGGCGCGGTCATCGCCTCGGGGTCGGTGGTCGTCGACGACGTACCCGACTACGGCATCGTGGGCGGCAACCCGGCCCGCCTCCTCCGGCTCCGGTACGCCGAGGCGGACATCGCCCGCCTCCTGGACGTCGCCTGGTGGGACTGGCCGCTCGACCACCTCACCCGGCACCTCCGCACGGTCATGTCCGGCAGCGTCGACGAACTGGAGGCGGCGGCGCCGGGCCGGCAGTAGCCCTCGGGGCATCGCCCCGTCAGCCGGTGCCGTCGGCGACGCGGAGGCGGACGGACGAGCCGGTCCGGTGCTTGACGACCTCCAGCTGGGCCGGGATGCGCTGCCGCAGGTCGGCGACGTGGCTGACGATGCCGACGCTGCGGTCCCGTTCGCGGAGGGAGTCCAGTACGTCCAGGACCTCGTCGAGGGTCTGTTCGTCGAGGCTGCCGAAGCCCTCGTCGATGAAGAGGGTGTCCAGCCGGGTGCCGCCGGCCTCGTCGGTGACGACGTCGGCGAGGCCGAGGGCCAGGGAGAGCGAGGCGAAGAAGGTCTCGCCACCGGAGAGGCCGGCCGTGTCACGCTCCTGGCCGGTCCACGCGTCGACGACGTGCAGGCCGAGACCGGAGCGGCGGGCACCGCCGGCCCGTTCGTCGGAGTGCACGAGGGTGTAGCGGCCCGCGGACATCCGGGTGAGGCGGGCGCTGGCGGCGGCCGCGACCTGTTCGAGGCGGGCGGCGAGGACGTAGGACTCCAGGCGCATCTTGCGTTCGTTGTCCGCCGAGGTGCCGGCCGTGAGCGAGGCGAGACGGGCCACGCGGTCGTACTCCTCGCGGAGCGGGGCCAGTTCGCGGGCGTCGGACTCGGCGCGCGCGGAGAGCCGGTCCAGTTCGGCGCAGCGGTCGCGTGCGGTGGCGTGGGCGGTGGCGGCGGCGCGCAGCCTGCGGGCCGCCGCCTCCGAGGCGGCGCGGGCCCGGTCGGTGTCGGCGGGCGGCAGGGCAGCGGCCTCGGCGGTGCGCGGGTCGGCCAGTTCGGCGGCGACCGCGGTCTCCTCCGCCTGCCAGGCGTCCAACTGGCCCTGGACGCGGCGCCATTCGTCGTCGCTCAGCAGGGCAGCGGCGGCGTCCCGCGGGGTGTCGAAGCCCGCCTTGTAGGCGTCGTCGGCGAGCGCGGCGTCGGCTTCCTTCAGGCGTTCGGCGGCGGTCTCGGCGGCCCGTACCGCGGTGACCGCCTCGGCGAGCAGGGTGACCTGCCGTTCCAGGCGGTGGGCGCGGTCGGCGACGCTCGCGCTGTCCCCGCGTGCCCTGCGCAGCCCTTCGGACAGGGCCTGTTCCTCGCGGTCCAGGGCGTCGCGGCGGGAGTCGCGGGCGGCGGTGCGCTGCTGGGCGGCCTGCTGGGCGGCCCTGCGCTGCTCGTACTCGCGCTCGGCGTGGGCGAGGGCTTCGCGGGCGGCGTGCAGCCCGGCGCCGGTGGTACGCGCTGCGGCGTACTCGGTGCGCAGCTCGGCGAGTTCCCGGTCGAGGGCGGCGACGGTCGCGTCACCGGCGCCCGCGGTGGCGGCGGCCAGCTCCTCCTTGACGGCCTGCCGGGTCCGCTCGGCCTCGTCGCGTGCGGTCACGGCGTCCTCGTACGCGGTGAACGCGCGCTCTTCCTGGTCGCGGTCCACGTGGCCGGCTTCCGTGCGGGCGGGGGCCGGGTGGCCGGTCGCGCCGCAGACGGCGCAGGGCTCGCCGTCCCTGAGGTCCTTGGCGAGTTCGGCGGCGATGCCGTGCAGCCGGGCTTCCTTGAGCTGCAGCCAGTGTTCGTGTGCCTGGTTCGCCGCTTCCTGCGCGCGGAGTGCGGCGGGTTCGGCGTCGGCCAGGGCGGATGCGGCGCGGTCCCGCCGGCGGGCGGCGGCCAGCCGGGCTTCGGCGGGCTCGATGCGGGCGCCGAGCTGTTCGGCGCGGGCCGCGGCTTCCTGGGCGGCTTCGATGCGGTGCTGGTGGGCGGCGCGGGTGGCGTCCCAGCCGGCCAGCCAGTCGGCGGTGTCCAGCAGGGTCTGTTCGTCGTCGCGGGCTTCTCGTTCGAGGGCGGTGCGTTCGGCGGCGATGTCGGCGGCGCGCTGCTCGTCGCGGCGGGCCGCGTCCAGGGAGCCCAGTTCGCCCCTCAGCCGGTGTTCGAGCGCGGCCAGCTGGTCGCCGCCGGCGTCGACGAGGTCGGCGCGCAGCAGCCCGCGGCAGCGGCGTTCGGCCGCGTGCGCCGCTTCGTGGTCGCGCCAGGCGGCGTCGCGCAGCGCGAGCCCGGGGGCGACGCGCTGGGCCTTGCGGGCGCGGTCCAGCCGCTGCCGGGCCCGGTCGCGGTCGGCGGCCTGTGCGTCGAGGGCTTCCCGGCGGCGGGCCTCGGCGTACCGCTGCTGGAGCCGGGCGCGTTCGAGGGTGTCCTCCAGCGCCTGTGCGGCCTCGGCCGCGGCGGTCTCGGCAGCGGTGGCCGCCGCCGCGGCGCTCTCCAGCCGCTCGCGCGCTCCTGACCTGGCGACGGCGGCCCAGGCCAGGACGGTGGCGGCGAAGCCGGGCTCGCCGGGTGCCGGCGCGGTTTCCGTACGGCCGGCCGCCTTCTTCGCCCGCGTACGGGAGCCCTTGCCGGTGGCCGTGGCGGACTCCTCGGCGCGGCCCGGTGCCGGTACGGAGCCGTCGGTGAGGTCGGGGGTGTCGCCCGCCGCCTGTGCCATGCGGTGGGCGAGCGCGAGGAGCCGGTCGTCGGCGGCGGTGACCCGGTCGGCCGCCGCCTTGCGTACCGCCGCGAGCCGTTCCTCCAGGGCCGCGAACCGACGGGTGTCGAAGAGCCGGCCGAGCAACTTGGCGCGGGCCTCGGCGTCGGCCCGCAGGAACCTCGCGAACTCGCCCTGCGGCAACAGCACGACCTGGCAGAACTGCTCCTTGCTCATGCCGAGCAGCTGCTGTATCTCCTCGCCGATCTCCTGGTGGGAGCGGCTGAGCGCCTGCCACTCCCCCGCGACCGGGTCGTACTCGCGCAGCGCGCTGTAGGCCTTCTCCATCGTCGTGCCCGTGCCGCGCTTCTTCGGACGGGGCTGTTCGGGCCGCCGGGTGATCTCCAGGCGGCGGCCGGCGACGGTGAGGTCGAGGACGACCTCGGTGGCAGTGCCGGGCGCGGCGAGCGCGCTGCGCAGCGACTGGCCGCCGGGGCGGGCGCCGGGGACGGAGCCGTACAGCGCGAAGCAGACCGCGTCCAGGACGGAGGTCTTCCCGGCGCCGGTCGGTCCGTGCAGCAGGAAGAGCCCGGCGCCGGAGAGCCGGTCGAAGTCCACGGTCTGGGCGGCGCCGAACGGCCCGAAGGCGGCGAGCGTCAGCTTGTGCAGTTTCACGCGGTGCCCCCGGCCCGTCCCGCCGCCCCCGCGGCCGTGCTGGTCGTCTCCCCCGTCACGCCGACTCCTTCGCCGCTTCGTCCGTGCGTACCTCGTCGATCGCGGCGCTCAGCACGGCCCGTTCGGCCGCGTCGGCGGCCCGGCCCGGCCGTACGTGGGCCACGAAGTCCTCGGCGATCTCCTGGTCGGTGCGGCCGCGCAGCCGCTGCGCGTAGGAGACGGCCGGCTCGCCGTCGCGCGCTTCGGGCTCGAAGGCGAGGGCGAGGGTGTGCGGGAAGCGCTCGGCGAGCCGGGCCATCGGCTCGTGCGGCCGCGCGGGGTCGGTGAGGGTGGCCTCGACCCAGGACTCCTCGTACCGGGCGAGGTCCGGGTCGGCGAGCAGGTCGTCCAGCCGGCCGCGGAGTCGGGCGAGCGGCCGCGGCACGGGGCACGGCAGCCGTTCGGCGGCGACGGTGCCGTCCGCGCCCAGGTCGACGAGCCACATCGACTTGCGGTGGTGCGCCTCGGAGAAGGAGTACGCGAGCGGGGAGCCGGAGTACCGCACCCGCTCGGTGATCGTCTGGCAGCCGTGCAGATGCCCCAGCGCCGCGTAGTCCACGCCGTCGAACACCTCGGCCGGTACGGAGGCGACGCCGCCGATGGTGATGTCGCGCTCGCTGTCGCTGGGGGCGCCGCCGGTGACGAAGGCGTGCGCGAGGACGACGGAGCGGGTGCCGGCGGGGCGGGCCGCGAGGTCGGTCCGTACCCGGTCCATGGCCGCACCCAGCACCTGGGTGTGGTGTGCCTTCTCGGCACCGAGGGTGTCGCGGACGAGCGCCGGTTCGAGGTACGGCAGGCCGTAGCAGGCCACGTCGCCGTGGTCGTCGGCGAGCAGGACGGGGGTGCCGCAGCCGGCCGGGTCGGTACGCAGGTGGATGCCGGCCTTCGCCATGAGACGGGAGCCGACGCCGAGCCGGCGGGCCGAGTCGTGGTTGCCGGAGATCATGACGGTGGCCACGCCGAGGTCGGCGAGCCGGTGCAGCGCGTCGTCGAACAGCTCGACGGCGGCCAGCGGCGGCACGGCCCGGTCGTACACGTCGCCCGCCACCAGTACGGCGTCGATCTCGTGCGTGCGGACGGTCTCGACGAGGTGGTCGAGGAAGGCGCGCTGGTGGCCGAGCATGTTCACGCGGTGGAAGGAGCGGCCCAGATGCCAGTCGGAGGTGTGCAAGATTCTCAACAGACGGCTCCGACCTGCATGGTTTCCTTCCTCCGCGGGATGCGTCCACGACCGGCCCGCGACCGGTGGTCAACGGCACGCACCACGCTAGCGCCCCGGTGTCCCCGATTCCCCACGGACCTCGGTTTTCCGTCGCGCGGGGGCCGTTCCGGGGTGGTCACCCGCGGCGTCTCCGGCGCCGGACGACGCTCCGGCGGATCAGGAAGCCGACCAGGACGAAGGGGGCGAGGAGGACGGCGAAGGACACCACGTCCCGCATGGACCTGCTGATGAAGGGCGAGAGCAGGAACACCAGCAGGATGCCGGCGACCAGCACGCGGTTCGACACCCGCTTCGTCACGGGCCCGGCGGAGGCCGGCGGAACGCTGCCCGCGTCGGCCGGGACCTGAGCGGGAAGCGGTGTCTGGACGGCATGCGGTGTCTGGACGGAGTGCGGCACCTGGACGGAGTGCGGCACCTGGACGGGCTGCGGCGGCTGCGCGACGACCGGCGGCTGCGCACCGCTCGGCGGCGGCACGAGGACCGGTGACGGGGCGATGGGCGGTGCCATGGTCGGCGGCGGACCGAAGCCGGGGACACCGGTCCCCGGCACGGGCTCCTGCCGCGGCCGGGACGGGCCGTCGGCCAGCCTGCGCAGCGACCGTTCGCGGCCGGCCAGGTCCTCGGCGAGTGCGGCGGGCACCACCTGCTGCCACTGGTGCGCGCGGGCGCCGATCCGGTCCAGCCACTCCCCCAGCGCACTCGCCGTCGGCCGGTCCTCCGGCTGCTTGACCAGGCAGGACGCCAGCAGGGGCCGCAGTACCTCCGGCACGCCGTCGAGGTCGGGGTCCTCGTGGACGATCCGGTACAGCAGGACGGGCGCCGAGGCGTTCTCCGCCGGCCGGGAGAAGGGGCCGCGTCCGGTCCCCGCGTGGGCCAGGACGGCGGCCAGCGAGAACACGTCGGCGGGCGCGGCGGTCCCGGTACCGGTGGCCTGCTCGGGCGCGAGGAAGCCGGGTGAGCCGATCATGCCGCCGGTGTGGGTGTGCCGGGAGTCGTCGGCGGCCCGGGCGATGCCGAAGTCGATCAGCCGCGGATGGTCACCGGCGAGCAGGACGTTGCCGGGTTTGACGTCCCGGTGTGCGAGACCGGTCTCGTGCACGGCCCGGAGCGCCCCGCACAGTTCGGCGGCCAGGGCCAGCAGGGCCGGTTCGGGGAGCGGGCCGTGCTGCTCGACCCAGTCGCCGAGCGACGGCGCCGGTACGTACTCGGTGGCCAGCCACTGCGGCCGCTGCCCGGCGGCGCTGTGGTCGATGACGGCGACGGACCACGGGGAGCGGACCCGGTCGCTGTTGCGGATCTCCCGGTCGAAGCGCGCTTCGAAGCCCAGCTCGGCGCCGAGGTCGGAGCGGACCGTCTTCAGCGCCAGCGGGCGTCCGGCTGCCGTGCGGGACAAGTACACCTGCCCCATGCCGCCCGCGCCGAGCCTGGCCAGCAGCGGATAGCCGCCCAGGGCCGGCGGATCCGCGGGTTCGAGACCGTGCATGGAAGTGTTCGTCCCCCTCGTCCCTTTTGCCGGCCCTGTGCGACGGACCGCAGTGGATCAACGCACGACCAGCAGCGTAGAGGGCGGCGTTCGCGAGCGGGCACGGGGGACCGTGCCCGCCGCCGTCACACGACCTTGCCGGGGTTGAGGATGCCCCGCGGGTCCAGCGCTGCCTTGATCGCGTGGTGCATGTCCAGGACCGGACGGGAGAGCTCCTGGGCGAGGCCGTCGCGCTTGAGGAGACCGACGCCGTGCTCGCCGGTGACCGTGCCGCCGAGGGCGAGCGCGTCCGCGATGATCTCGTGGAAGGCGGCCTGGGCACGTTCCCGGGCCGCGGTGTCGCCGGGCGGGGTGATGAGCAGGGGGTGGAGGTTGCCGTCACCGGCGTGGGCGATGTTGGCGATGAGGGTGTCGTGCCGGGCGGCGGCGCGCTCGATGCGGGCGAGCATCTCGGGGACGGCGGCCTTGGGGACGCAGACGTCCTCGGTGAGGACCGGGCCGAGGCGTTCCAGCGCCGGGTAGGCCAGCCGCCGGGCGTCGAACAGCGCGTCGGCCTCCTCCTGGTCGGTGGACTGCGCGGCCCAGGTGGCGCCCGCTTCCTCGAAGCAGGCCAGCATGCGTGCCGCTTCCTGCTCCCCGGCCGGGCCCGGCGCGTCCGTACGGCCGAGCAGGACCACGTCGGCGTCAACGGACAGGCCCATGTTCTTCCACTTGTCGACGGCGGCCAGGCAGTGCCGGTCGATCAGCTCCAGTGCCGAGGGCGTGAGCCCGGCGGCGCCGACGGCGGCGACGGCGCGGCCCGCGGCCACGACGGAGGAGAAGTACCCGGCGACCGTGCGCTCCGGCTCGCGCAGGGGCCGCAGCCGTACGGTGATCTCGGTGATCACTCCGAGCGTGCCCTCGGAGCCGACCAGCAGCCCGGCGAGGTCGTACCCGGCGACGCCCTTGGCGGTGCGCCGCCCCAGCCGGACCAGCTCGCCGGTACCGGTGACGACTTCGAGGCCGAGGACGTAGTCGCGGGTGACGCCGTACTTCACGCAGCACAGCCCGCCCGCGTTGGTGGCGACGTTGCCCCCGATGGTCGACCACGGCGCGCTGGCGGGGTCCGGCGGGTACCACAGGCCGTGCTCGGCGCAGGCGGCCCGCAGGTCGTCGTTGACGACACCGGGTCCGACGACCGCGAGCCGCTCCACGGGGTCGATCTCGTGCACCGTGTTCATCTGCTCCGTCGACAGCACGACACATCCGTCGACGGCGTTGGCGCCGCCGGAGAGGCCGGTGCCGGCGCCGCGGGTGACGAGCGGGACGCCGTGCCGCAGGCAGGCCCGGACCACCGTGCGCACTTCCTCTGCCGTGTGCGGCCGGACGACGGCACAGGGCGTCCCGTGCGGCGCCCACTCCGCCTCGTCGTGGACGAACCCGGCGGCGACCTCCGGGTCCTCGACCAGCCGCCCGGCCGGCAGCTCCTGCCGCAGCTCATCGATCAGCATGCCGGATCACCTGCCACTTCCTCGAGCACCTCTGCCATGTCCGCACGCTATCCACACCCCCGAGGGCCATGATCACCGCCCCTCGGACGCGCACCCGGCCGCCGTGCCGGATGCGGGTCCGCTCCGCAGACGGCACGGTGGTGTGCATGAGCAGCGCCCGGATCGTCATCCAGCCGCCCGCCCCCGCCGGCGGGCGGCACGTGCACGTCGACGGGGAGAACCTCGGCCTCGCGCAGAGCGACATGGACGTCGTGGAGTTCCTGCGGCGGAGCGGGCTGCCCGACGCCGAGCCCCTGCTGGACGATCCGGCCTGGGTCGAATGGCGCGGCGGCGGGGCGCACGACTACGGCGGCCCCAGCGCCAGCACCGCGTGACCGCGCACAGGGATCACGGCCGGGACAGCCGTCTGCTGATCACCAGCCGCTGGATCTGGTTGGTGCCCTCGAAGATCTGCATGATCTTGGCTTCGCGCATGTAGCGCTCGACGGGGAAGTCGCGGGTGTAGCCGTAGCCGCCGTACACCTGGACCGCGTCCGTGGTGACCTTCATGGCGGCGTCGGTGGCGATGAGCTTGGCGACGCTGGCCTGGCGGCTGTACGGGCGGCCCGCGTCGCGGCGGCGGGCCGCGTCGAGGTAGGTGGCGCGGGCCGAGTCGACGGCGGCGGCCATGTCGGCGAGGACGAAGCCCAGGCCCTGGTGATCGATGATCTTCCGGCCGAAGGCGGTGCGCTCGTTGGCGTACGCCACGGCCGCGTCCAGCGCCGCCTGGGCGACACCGGTGGCGCAGGCGGCGATGCCCAGCCGGCCGGAGTCCAGCGCGGAGAGCGCGATCTGCAGGCCCTGGCCCTCGCTGCCGATGAGCCGGTCCGCCTCGATGAGCGCGCCGTCCCAGTGCGCCGCGGTGGTCGGGATCGCGTGCAGGCCCATCTTCTCCTCGGGCCGGCCGAAGGTCAGGCCCTCGGTCGCGCCGGGTGCGAGGAAGCAGGAGATGCCGCGGCTGCCGGCGGAGGTGCGGGCGAAGAGGGTGTAGAAGTCGGCCTTGCCGCCGTGGGTGATCCACGCCTTGCTGCCGGTGATCCGGTAGCCGGCCGCCTCGCGTACCGCCTTGCAGGTCAGCGCCGCGGCGTCGGAGCCGGCCTGCGGCTCGGAGAGGCTGTAGCCGCCGACCATGCCCCCGCCGAGTATGCCGGGCGCCCAGCGCTGCCGCTGCTCCTCGGTGCCGTACGTCATCAGGGCGTACGCCGACATGGTGTGCACGCTGGTGGCCACGGCGACGGCCGCCCAGCGGGCCGCCAGCTCCTCGATGACCTGGAGGTACACCTCGTACGGCTGGCCTCCGCCGTCGTACTCCTCGGGGTAGGGCAGGCCGAGCAGTCCGGCCTCGCCCAGGGTTCTGAAGAGGCCTTCGGGGTACAGCTCTTCGCGTTCGTGCTTGTCGACGCGGGGGGCGAGCTCCTTGTCGGCGATCTCGCGGGTGAGGGCGAGCAGGTCCTCGGCCTCCTGGGTCGGCAGCAGCCGGTCGATGGTCATCGTGCCTCCGTGGTGGTGCTGAGCGTGCTGGTGGTGCTGCTGCCGAGGCCCGCGAGCGCGGTGCGGGCCTGCGCGCGGAACTCCGCGACGCGGGCGAGCTTGATGTCCTCGTAGCCGCGGATCAGGTCGGGGAGTTCGGCGACGGCACGGACGGCGTCGGCGTTCTCGGGAGTCAGGTGGGCGAGCGCGCCGCGCACCAGCCGGCGGTACTCGCCGATCAGGGCGCGCTCGACGCGGCGGACCTCGGCGTATCCGAAGGGGTCCAGGGAGGTGCCGCGCAGTACGCGGCCGGCGCGCAGCGCCCGGAAGGCGGCCGGCGCGGTGCGGCGCAGCCGGATCTTGCGCTTCATGCCGAGGGCGCGCAGGACGGGCGGGTGCAGGAGGACGGAGACGGCCGCGCCGTCGCCGAACTCGTCGCGGAGCTTCGCCTGTTCGGTGGCGTCGAGGTGGAGCCGGGCCACCTCGTACTCGTCCTTGTACGCCATGAGCTTGTGCAGGCCGCGTGCGTAGGCGAGGGCGATGGCGGTACCCGCTTCCGCGCCGCCGCGCTCGTCGGCGAGGGCCGCCACCCGGGCGACGTCGTCGGCGTAGCGGCGCGCGTACCGCTCGTTCTGGTAGCCGATGAGGTCGGCGGCGCGGGTGGCGACGGCGGTCCGCAGTTCCTCGTCGGCCGGCTGTCCGGCGGCGATGGTCCTGGCCGCCGGGGTGACCTGGACGGCGGGGCGTTCGGGGGCGGCCAGCGCGGCCGTGACGGCGGCGCGGTCGAGGACGGCGGCGCGGCCCCATCGGAAGGCGGCGAGGTTCTTCTGCACGGCGGCGCCGTTGAGGCGGATGGCGTTTTCGACGGCCTCGGCGCTGACCGGGAGGCAGCCGTGCTGGTAGGCGGCGCCGATGAGCACCATGTTGGCCGGCATGTGGTCGGCGAAGAGTGCTTCGGAGAGGCCCTGTGCGTCGAGGTAGAGGTTGTCCGCGCGGCGGGTGACCGACTCGATGCGTTCGAGGGCGTCGGCGGGCGAGCCGGGCAGGACGACGCGGCCGGTGACCATGGCGGCGGTCGGTACGACGGCGGTGTTGACGACGGCGACGGTGTGCCCGGCGCGGGCGACGGCCATGTTGGTGTCGGAGGCGGCGCCGAGCAGGTCGAAGCCGATCAGGACGTCGGCGGTGCCGCGGGAGGCGCGCAGCGCGCCGGTCACCGGGGACTTGGCGATCCGCAGGTCGCTGAGGACGGGGCCGCCCTTCTGCGCGAGGCCGGTCTGCTCCAGCCCGGCGGCGTACAGGCCGTCGAGCCGGGCCGCCATCTGGAGGATCTGCGAGACGGTGACGACGCCGGTGCCGCCGACGCCGGGCATCCGCAGGAGCGTGCCGTCGGGGGTGGTCCGGCGTTCCGGTTCGCGCAGTGCGACCGGCAGTTCGGGGATCTTCCGCTGCTCCTTGCGGCCCGGTTCGACGAGCAGGAAGGACGGGCAGTCACCCTTGAGGCAGCTGAGGTCGGTGTTGCAGGAGGCCTGGTGGATACGGGTCTTGCGGCCGAACTCCGTCTCGACGGGCTGGACGGAGAGACAAGTCGACTTGTCGCCGCAGTCCCCGCACCCTTCGCAGACCCGCTCGTTGATCGCGACCTTCTCGACCGGGGTGGGCAGCTGGCCGCGCTTGCGCAGCCGGCGCTCCTCGGCGGCGCAGCGGTCGTCGTGGAGCAGGACCGTGACGCCTTCGGTGGCGGCCAGTTCGCGTTCGGCGTCGGCGAGTTCGTCGCGGTGCCGTACGGTCGCGATCGGGTCCAGCCGCACCCCGCGGTAACTGCCCGGGTCGGCGGTGGTGACGACGACCTTGCGTACGCCTTCGAGGGCCAGCAGCCGGATGACGGCGGGGATGCCGAGGCGGCCTTCGGCACGCTGGCCGCCGGTCATGGCGACGGCGTCGTTGTAGAGCAGCTTGTACGTCATCGTGACGCCGGCGGCGACCGCGGCGCGTACGGCGAGCGAGCCGGAGTGGTGGAACGTGCCGTCGCCGAGGTTCTGCACGAAGTGCGGGTCGTCGGTGAAGGGCGCGATGCCGATCCACTGCGCGCCCTCGCCGCCCATCTGGGTCAGCCCGACCTGGGTGCCGCGCCCGGCACCGTCCAGCGCGATCATCGCGTGGCAGCCGATGCCCACGCCGACCAGCGTGCCGTCGGCGGTGCGGGTGGAGGTGTTGTGCGGGCAGCCGGAGCAGAAGTACGGGGTGCGGGCCGCAACGGTGGGCAGGTCGATGCGGGCGGGCCGGGCCGGGGCCAGCGCTTCGAGGTGGGCGGTGACCCGCGCGGGCAGCCGGTCGGTGCCGATACGGCGGGCCAGCGCCCGGGCGACGTCCTCGGCGCCCAGCGTGGAGCGGGCGGTGAGCAGCGGGCGGCCGGTCTCGTCGCGGCGGCCGACGACGACGGGCGTCTCGGCGGTCCGGTACAGCGCTTCTTTCAGCGCGCCTTCGAGGAAGGGCACCTTGTCCTCGACCACGAGGACCTGTTCCAGGTCGCCGGTCATGGCCACCAGGTCCTCGTCCGCGACGGGGAAGGGCATGCCGATGCGGATCAGGCGCAGGCCCAGCTCCGCCATCTCCGTCTCGCCCAGGCCCAGGTCGTCCAGGGCGCGCTGGACGACGGCGTAGGAGGTGCCGGAGGCGAGGACGCCGAGGGTGGCGCGGCGGGCGGTGAAGGTCACCTTGTTCAGCCCGGCCGTGCGGGCGTACGCGCGGGCGAGGCCGAGGCGGCGGGTGAGCATGTCGTGCTCCGCGTCCAGCGCGGCGGGGCCGACCAGGGCAGGGGACGCGGGGCGCGCGGTGCGGTCCGGCTCCGGGATGCCCTGGCGCAGTGCGTCGAAGTCCAGGGTCGCGGAGGCGTCGGCGATATCGGCGACGATCTTCAGGCCCGTCCAGAGTCCGGTGGCGCGGGACAGCGCGACGGCGTGCAGCCCGAACTCAATGATCTCCGCGACGGAGCCGGGCGCCAGGACGGGCATCGCCAGGCTCTGGCACATCCGCTCGCAGGAGCTGGGCACGGTGGAGGACTTGCAGCCGGGGTCGTCGCCGATCCAGGCGACGGCTCCGCCGAGGGGTGCGGTGCCGGCGAGGTTGCCGTGCCGGATGGCGTCGGCGGCACGGTCCAGGCCGGGGTTCTTGCCGTACCAGTAGCCGGTCACGCCCGCGTGCCGGCGGCCCGGTACCTGGCCGAGCATCTGGGTGCCGGCCACCGCCGTGGCGGCCAGCTCCTCGTTGACGCCCGCCTTGAAGACCACGCCGGCCTCGTCCAGGAAGCGGGCCGCGCGGCCCATCTCCAGGTCGACCCCGCCCAGCGGCGACCCCTGGTAACCGCTCACGAAGGCCCGGGTGTCGAGCCCGCGTGCCTCGTCCAGCCGGCGCTGCTCCAGCGTCAGCCGGACCAGGGCCTGGACGCCCGAGATCAGCGCGCGGCCGTCGGTGGCCGTGTACTTGTCGTCGAGCGACACCGCGGCGGGTGGGGTGCTCACGCAAGCCTCCTCGACATCGTTGTGAAGGATCTTGGGATGGGGGTGGTGACGGACGGCACACAGCACAGCAACGGGAAGCGGAACGCACAAGCATCGGCAGAGAAATCCCCGGCAAGGCGCAAAGTATTTACGTCCAGGGCGAGTCGACGTACATTCCTTTGCATGCCTGAGGTCGACGACATCGATCACCGCCTGCTCCGCCTGCTGCGTGAGGACGGCCGCCGTACGTTCTCCGAGATGTCCGCCGAGGTGGGCCTGTCGGTGGCCGCGGTCAAGCGGCGCGTGGACCGGCTGAAGGACATCGGGGTGATCACCGGCTTCGCCGCGCAGATCGACCAGTCCAAGTTGGGCTGGGGCATCGAGGCGTTCGTGGAGCTGCGGTACGCGGGAACGACGCGGGTCAACGAGATCGTGCGGTCCGCCTACAACGTCCCCGAAGTACAGGCGGTCTTCACCATCGCCGGGGACCCGGACGCCCTCATCCAGGTACGGGTCCGCGACATCGCCCACCTCCAGCAGGTCATCGACGGCCTCAGGAGCGCAGGGCGGGTCACGGGCACCAAGACGCTGATGGTGCTGGGCTCGTGGAGCCGCACCTGACGGCCCGGATCCGGGCGGGGAGCCCGGCGACGGTCAGGCGCCGTCGCGGAGCAGGTGCGCGCTGCCGCTGGCGCGCCGTGCCGCCTCGCGGGCCTCGTCGGCCTTCCGATGGTGCTCTTCCGCCTCGTCGGGGTGTGCCCCTGCGAGGCGGTCGTGATGGCGGCCCGCCGCGTCCGCGGCATCGGCCAGCTCGGTCGCCAGCTCGACGAACCGCGCGCGCAGCCAGCTCAGCACCGCGTCCGGTTCCTCACCCGAGGGCCGCCCGGCAGAGCGGAAGACGGCGAGCCGTTCCGACGCCCGCAGCTCGCGGTCGATGGCTTGCTGCTCCCGGTCGTCATGACGGTCGGCGCGGCGCAAAGCGTCGGTACTGCGGTCGAGCAGCGCGCGCGAACGCAGCAGGGACTCGTACGCCCGCTGCCGGTGACCGGGCGCGCCGACACCCATCTCGCGTGCGCGGAGGTCGAGCCGGCGTTCCAGCTCGTCGAGCCGGGCCTGCCTGTCATCCTGCGCCCGCTCCCGTTCGTCAGCACGCAGATCACGCGCATCAGCGACACGGTCCCGCACGTCCGCTTGCCGGTCACGTTCGTCCGCGGCGCGCTCCCGTTCGTCGCAGCAACAGTCCCGTTCGTCCGCGGCACGGTCACGCGCGTCGGACACGCCGATACGCTCACTGTCCCAGTCGGGTCCTGGCCCGGCCGACGGCTCGCTGTCCATGCCGCCAGTATGCGCCGCCGGGCAGCTTTCGTCGCCGTCGCGCCGCGACTCCGGCGGTGCCGCCCCCGGCCCGGCGCCACCCGGCGTATGCCCGGATTGACCGCACTCACCCGCGGGAAGCCGTGTCACATGGCACAGGATCACACTCAGGCCCCGGTACTCGAAGCGCTCGCCGACTATCGTGACCTCGGGCGGCTCTCCTTCACGCCGCCCGGGCACAAGCAGGCCCGCGGCGCCGATCCCCGGGTGCGCGAGGTGCTGGGCGACGCCGTCTTCCACGGCGACGTACTGGCCAGCGGCGGCCTGGACGACCGGCGGACCACCGGCCGGGTGCTGGAGCGCGCCGAGAACCTGATGGCCGACGCGGTGCACGCCTCGCACACCTTCTTCTCCACGTGCGGCAGCTCCCTGTCCGTCAAGGCGGCGATGCTGGCCGTCGCGGGGCCGCACGAGAAGCTGCTCATCGGACGGGACGCGCACAAGTCCGTGGTGTCCGGGCTGATCGTCTCGGGCATCAACCCGATCTGGATCGACCCGCAGTGGGATGCGGACCGGCACCTCGCGCACGCCCCCTCCGCCGAGGCGTACGAGGCCGCCTTCGACGCCCACCCGGACGCCCGCGGCGCGCTGGTCACCAGCCCCACGCCGTACGGCAGCTGCGCGGACGTCGCGGCCATCGCCGAGGTCTGCCACCGCCGGGGCCGTCCGCTGATCGTGGACGAGGCGTGGGGCGCGCACCTGCCCTTCCACGCCGACCTGCCGTCCTGGGCCATGGACGCGGGCGCCGACGTCTGCGTGACCAGCATCCACAAGATGGGCAGCGGCCTGGAACAGGGCTCGGTCTTCCACCTGGGGGGCGACCTGATCGACCCGGCACTGCTGAAGTCCCGCGCCGACCTGCTCGGCACGACGAGCCCCTCGGTACTGCTCTACGCGGGCATGGACGGCTGGCGGCGGCAGATGATGCTGCACGGCGAGACGCTGCTGGGCCACGCGCTGGACCTCGCGGCCGAGGTGCGGAAGGAGATCGAGAAGATCGACGGGCTGCACGTCAACGACCGGACGGACTTCTGCGGCCCCGGCCTCGGGTACGACTTCGACCCGCTGCCCGTGGTCATCGACGTCAGCGGGCTGGGCACGACGGGGTACCGTGCCGCCGACTGGCTGCGCGCCCACCGCCACATCGACGCACACCTCTCCGACCACCGCCGGATCAGTGCCCAGATCACCCACGCCGACGACCGCGGCACGGCCGACCGGCTGGTCGCCGCGTTGCGTGACCTCTCCCGGGCCGCGCCCGAGCTGAGCCCGGCGCCGGTGGTCGAGATCCCGCCGCCCGCCCGGCTGCGGCTGGAGCAGAGCTGTCTGCCGCGGGACGGGTTCTTCGGTGCGACGGAGGACGTACCGGTGTCCCGCGCTGCCGGCCGGATCTCGGCGGAGATGCTGACGCCGTACCCGCCGGGCATCCCGGCCGCGCTGCCCGGCGAACGGCTCACCGGGCCGGTACTGGACTACCTGCGTACCGGCATCGAGGCGGGCATGAACCTGCCCGACGCCACGGACACCACGCTCGGCACGGTCCGGGTACTGCTGGAGGAGACGCACCCCTAGGCGCGCCCGCCCCAGCGCTCAGCTCCCTCCGGTGAGGCCGCGGCCCCCTCGGTGCCACGCAGGCCCTCCGGTGCCGCTCAGACCCCCTCGGTGACTGTGAAGAGGCCGCCGTCCGGGTCGCGCAGGGTGCAGCGGTGCCCGCCCCCCTCGGTCTCCACCGGCGGGGAGACGACCGCGCCCCCGGTCCCGACGGCGGCCTCGGCCGCCGCCTTGACGTCCGGTACGCAGAAGTGGACGTGCCAGCGGGGCCGGACGTGCGGGTCGGGTGCCGACTCCACCGCTCCCCCGCGCAGCTCGGCCACGGTGTGGTCGCCCTCCCGCACGATCACCCGCTCCTGTTCGTACGCGACGTCGCAGCCCTTGCCCTCCTGGTCGGCCCAGTGCAGGACCTCCGCGTAGAAGATGGCCGCGTCGAAGGCGTCACGGGTGCGCAGCTCCAGCCAGGCCGGGGCGCTGCCCTGGCCGACGGACCAGCCGGCGGGGACCCGGCCCGCCCAGATGCCGAAGGTGGCGCCGTCCCGGTCGGCGGAGATCGCGGCGCGGCCGGGCCCGAAGGCGCGGGGGCCGACGGCGACGGTGCCGCCGCGCTCCCTGATCCGGGCGGCGGCATCGTCGGCATTCCCGACGGCGAAGAAGGGCGTCCAGGCGACGGCGACGTGCAACGCACCCGCGAGCTCGCCGAGGCCCGCGACCGGGTTGCCGTCCCGGTAGGCCACGGAGAACTCCTCGCCCAGCGCACCGGGCCGGAAGGACCAGCCCAGCACCGCGCCGTAGAACTCCTCGGCCGCCTTCAGGTCACGCGCGCTCAGGCTGACCCAGCACGGAACTCCTGGCACAGGTTCGGTCGACGCCATGCTGGACGTCACTCCTTTCGCTCCGGCCGGGCTTCCCTGCACCGGTCACCCCGCTCCACGACGCACGGCGTGCGTGCGCGCGCCGGCACCGCGACGCTGCGCGCGAACGGCCGCGCGGGGTCCGGGCCCGGCCTGATCCACTCGCCCCACAGTGTCATCCGTGGGCCGGGGACACACGTGGACGACACCCCGGTACCGCCCGTCCGAAAGCGTCGGAAGTACCGGCCGCGGGACCCGCCGGGCCCGCCCGGTCAGCCGGCCGGCACTCCTGAGGCTACGCCTGCCGACGGAAAGCGGCAGGCCACACGGTGTCCGGGGGTGCCGGCTCGGCGGGCGGCGGCTCGGTTGTCGCGCACCTCGCGTGCGAGGGGGCAGCGGGTGCGGAACCGGCAGCCCGAGGGCGGCCCGGCGGCCGTCAGCGGGCCGTGTACGCGCCGCCTGAGGCGTACGGTCACGTCTCACCACTGTCGTCGCGCCGGCCCGCGCTGCACCGCGCGTACATCGGGAGGACGAACCAGCAGAGGATGAACCACACGAGCATGCCGCCGACGAGCCACAGCGCGCCGGTGCCGTGCAGCGCGACGCGCAGGATCAGCAGCATGGCCGACACCATGGTGCACAGCAGCAGGACGAGTCCGAGCACCGTGAGCCGGGACGCCCAGGTCACGGTCTGCGGCTTGAGCCGGTGCCCCGTCACCAGACGGTGCAGCGACACCGGGCCGATGAGGGCACCGGTCGTCGCCGCGCCCAGGACGACGGTGACGACGTAGATGTCCCGGCCGAGGGCGTCGAGCTCCTCGAAGCCGGGCTGGAAGACGACCGTGAGCAGGAAACCGAAGAGAATCTGCACCCCGGTCTGCGCCACGCGCAGCTCCTGGAGCAGTTCACCCCATCGCCGGTCCGCACGCTCCTCGGCCGTCTCGTGTCTGCCGCGCGCCAGGTCGCTCATCGGTGCCCTCCGCAGCGGGTCGGTCAGTCGGGCGGCTCCGGCGCGGGGGTGCCGGGCGGTGTGCCGGGCTGTTCCTCCGGAGGCGTGTCAGGCTCCGCCGGGCCGGGGGTCGCCGGTTCTTCGGGGGTCTCCGCCGGCGGTTCGGGGTCGCGCGGTACGGGTTCCGGCTCTCGGGGAGCGGATCCGGGCGGGGGCCCGTATCCACCGGAATCCGGATCATTGGTGCTGGTCATCGCACCTCCTCACGCAGAAAGGTATGCCGCTGACCGGCATCGCGCATGCAGACGTCGTCGATCGTGGCGAACGGACATCACCGCGCGCCCCGTCCGGGTCCGGTTACCCGTCACCGCGTGGCTCAATCAGGCCGGCCTACCGCGTCAGCGGCGGCTATCCCGCGCCGTACGCCTCGCCGCCCAGTTCCAGCGTGGCCGTACCGGCGGTGGTGTCGGCGAGCCAGGCGCGGAAGGCGGGCAGCTCGCTCTCCGGGAGGCCGATCTCGATCGTGACGGCCTCGGCGTAACGGACGTCCCGGACGTCGCGCCCGGTGGCGCGCAGATCGTTCTCGACCTTGCCGGCCCGCTGGTGGTCGACGGTGACCGTGACCAGCCGGAAGCGGCGTCGGGTGACGGTGCCCAGCGCGTCCAGGGCTTCGCCGACCACGCCGCCGTACGCCCTGATCAGGCCGCCGGCGCCGAGCTTGATGCCGCCGAAATAGCGGGTCACGACGGCGACGACGTACCGCATCTCCCGCCGGACCAGCATCTGGAGCATCGGGACGCCCGCCGTGCCGCCCGGTTCCCCGTCGTCGCTCGCCTTCTGGACGGAACCGTCGGCGCCGAGGACGTAGGCGAAGCAGTTGTGCCGGGCCGTGGGGTGCTCCTTGCGGATGCGCGCGATGAACTCCTGCGCCTCGGCCTCGGTCGCCACCGGCGCGAGCGCGCAGATGAAGCGAGACTTGTTGATCTCGATCTCGTGGACGCCCTCGGCGGCGAGGGTGCGGTACTGCTCCTGCATCACGCCACCCTAATAGGCGGCCGGTCCGCCCTTTCCGGCGGTGCCGGTGACCGGGTACCGCCGGACGGCCGCCGCGGGGCCGGACACGGGGCCGGCCGGCGGGACGGGCAGCGGCCTGGTCCGGTCCAGGACGTCGGCCACGACCGGGCCGGTCAGTGCCCTCACCTCGGCGACGAAACGGGCCCGCCGTACGCCCAGGCGGCGCAGCGCAGCGCCGTGGTCCAGCGCCACGAACACCGCCGCGCCCAGCGTCAGGGCACGCCAGCCCGCCATCGTCAGCACCCGCGGCGCACGGCCCGGCAACTCGTCGAGGGAGGCGCGCAGCCGGCGGCAGTGGAACGGTATGTGGCGCCGCTCATCGGCCAGTATCAGGGCCGCGACCTCGGAGACCAGCGGGTCCTGCGCCCCGTCGCGCACCGCCCGGTAGTACCGCACCGCCACGAGCTCGGCGACCATCAGGACCAGCAGCTCGGTGCGCATCCCGAGCAGTCGCCGCAGCCGTACGAAGACCCGGTCGCTCCAGCACGACGCGAGGACCGGCCGGCCGCCGGCGGCCAGCAGCCGGGCCAGCAGCCGGGCGTGGTTCCGCTCCTCGGCGACGAACAGCCGGACCGCGGCGGCGTAGTCGCCGTCCCCCGCCGCGTCGGCCTTGCCGATCAGGTTCGCGCCGTCCCCGTCCTCGCCCACCTGGAACCGCTGGAGGCTGCGCCACACCGCCCCCGGCGCCCGTGCGCCCCGCGCCCAGTCGGGATCGCCGGTCCGCTCCCGCCACTCCGCCTGCGCCGTGAAGTGCCGTGTCCACTCGGCGAATTCACCCGTCACCATCAGCCGGCCGCCCCCGTTTCCGATATCACGCGTACCAGCCGGAACAGTAGTACGTGCGGCACCGGCTGTACCGGGTCGTCCGGTACGGGCGGCCGGCTCCGGCTGCACCGGGGTCCGGTCGGGCAGCCGGCTCCGGCGGTTCCGCGGGCGGCTACAGACGGACCGGCAGCGCGGTCAGCCGCCAGCTGCCCGGTACCGCCGCACGCCGCAGATCGCCCGGATCGACGGCGAGGGACAGCCCGGGGTAGCGGCTGAACAGCCGGCCGAACGCGACCTCGCCCTCCTGACGGGCGAGCGAGGCGCCCAGGCAGTAGTGCATGCCGTGACCGAAGCCGACGTGATTCTCGGCCTTCCCCACCGGGTGGCGGGTCAGGTCGAGCCGGTCGGGATCGGCGTAGTGGCGGGGATCCCGGTTGGCGCCGACCAGCAGGAGCTGCACCGCCTCACCCTTGCGGATCAGGGTGCCCCCGATCTCCGCGTCCTCGGCGGCGAACCGCAGCTGGGTCATGTGCACCGGCCCGGCCCAGCGCATCAGCTCGTGGACGGCGGACGGTACCAGCGCCGGGTCCTTCCGCAGCAGGGCCAGCTGGTCGGGATGGGTGAGCAGCGCGGCCGTGCCGTTGGTGATGAGGTGCGCCGTCGTCTCGTGCCCGGCGAGCACCAGGGTGAGGATCATGGTGACCATCTCGACGTCGCTGAGCCGGTCGCCGTCGTCGTCATGGGCGCGGATCAGCTCGCTGAGGAGGTCGTCGGTGAGCGCTTCGCGCCGCTCCCTGATCAGCCCGTGTACGTGGTCGATCATGGCGGGGAACGCCCGGGACAGCCGCTCCGGCTCCATCGTGATGAGGTCGGCGCCCCAGGCCCGCCACTGGGGCCGGTCCTCCTCGGCGATGCCGACCAGCTCGCAGATGACCGTGATCGGCAGCGGGTAGGCGAAGTGCGGGAGCAGGTCGACGACCCCGTCCTCGGCGTGGTCCGGGAGCCGGGAGAGCAGGTCGTCGGCTATCTCCTCGACCCGCGGCCGCAGGTCGTTGATCTTGCGTGCGGTGAAGGCCCGGGACACCAGGCGGCGGAGCCGGGTGTGGTCGGGCGCGTCGTTGTTGAGGATGGAGCCACGCATGTAGACGTGAAGGTGCTCGGGCATGCCCAGCATGTCCAGCCACCGGGTCAGCGGGTCCTCGCGCGCACCGCCCGCCGACACCACCGCCGGATTGTTCACGAACCGCTGGTCCCGCAGGACTTCACGGACCTCGTCGAAGCGGGTCACGAGCCATACGGGCGAGTCGTCCACGAACCGGCCACGGACGACGGGCCCCTTCTCGCGCAGCGCGCCGTAGCCGCCGAAGGGGTCGGCGAGGAGCGCGGGGTCGGCGACGTTCGGCTCACCCGGGTGCTTGCCGACGTACGCGGCGAGCGGGGTGGGCGGAGTGGCGGGTGCTTCGGTCATCGTGCGCTCTCCTCCAGGTCGTGGGGGGTGGGGACGTCACTCACGCAGTTGCCGGCGCATCTCCCGTTCGCTGAGCTCCGCCAGGCGCTCGAAAACGGGGATGATCTCCGGCGCGGCGGCGACAGCGGCCTCGTGAGTACGGGCCGCGGCCGGGCCGGCGCCCGGGTCCGGATCGGGGCCCGGGTCCGGATCGGGGCCCGGGTCCGGATCGGGGCCGCCCGGGGTCTCCAGTGCGGCCCGTACCGTACGGGCGAGGATGCGGGACCGGTCCGCCGCGTTCTGCGGGGCACGGTCGTGCAGCAGTGCTTCGGAGAGGAAGAAGCCGGAGGCGGTCGCCAGCAGCGCGTACTGCTGCTCCTCGACGGTCATGTCCGTGCGTACCAGCCCGTGCGCGCGCAGCACTTCTAGGTAGCGGCGCACCACCTCGTTGCCGTACGCGGCGAGCTCGGCGAGCTCCTTCTTGGCGATGTCGTTGAACCGGCCGAGGATGTCGGCGTCGTCGTGGTAGAAGGCGCGCAGTACCGGGTCCGCCAGGAAGTCCAGGTACACCCCGCGCATCATCCGGCTCGGCAGGACCTCCAGCGGGTCGTCGCGCATGCGCGCCAACTGGGAACGGTGGCTGCGGAGTTTGGACCGCAGCACGACGGCCAGGAAGAGCGCGTCCTTGGTCTTCCAGTGCAGGTAGACCGTGCCCTTGCCGACCTGGGCGCGGCGGGCGATCTCGTCGATGGTGACGCGCCGGTATCCCCACGCGACCAGCAACTCCCCCGCCGCGTCCAGAATCCGCTCACCGCGCTCCACCGGGTCTCCTCTCCGGCCGACTTCGCTCTCTGACTTCGTGACCAGATGTGAAATCTGGTCACGAAGTCAAAGTAGGACGGCCGGAGGTGGGGCATAAGCGGGTTTTCGGCCAGGAACGGCCGAGGGTCTAGGTCCGCAGGTGAGCGCTCAGTGCTCCTGAGCGGTCGGCCGCACCGTGATTTCATTGACGGCCATCCGCGCGGGCTGGGTGACCATGAAGCCGACGCACCGCGCGACGTCCTCGGCCACCAGCCAGTCCTCCCGCGGAAGCCCGCGGGCCGAGGACGCCTGGCTGCCGCTGGTCATCTCCGTCACCGTCACCCCTGGCTCGACCAGCCCGACCCGTACGCCGCGCCCGGTCATCTCCTGCCGCAGCGCCTCGCTGAAGCTGCATACGGCATGCTTGCTCGCCGAATAGACGCTGTTGTTCTTGCGCGGTACCCGGCCGGCGACCGAGCTGATGTTCACCAGGTCGGCGATGCCGCGCGGGCTGTCCGCCGCCGCGCGCAGCAGGTACGGCAGCGCGGCGTGGGACATGCGCAGTACCGCCTTCACGTTCAGGTCGAGCATGCGGTCCCAGTCCTCGGGGTCGCTGTCCTCGAACGGGCTGCGCGCCCCGTATCCGGCGTTGTTCACCAGGACGTCCAGCCGCCCGAAGTGGTCGACGGCCGCCGAGACGACACGGTCGGCCTGGGACGCGTCGCTCAGGTCGGCGGTGAGGGAGAACGGGGCCGGGCCGCCCAGCTTCCCGATCTCGGCGGTCAGCTCCGCCAGCCGTTCGGTACGGCGGGCGACCAGGGCGAGGGCGCACCCCTCCTGCGCGAGCGTCAGCGCCGTCGCGGTCCCGATCCCGCTGGAGGCGCCGGTGACCAGCGCCACGCTCCCCTGCAGCGGCCGCCGTCCATTGTCATGATCTTGAATGCTCATGCGGGCAATCTGCCCTGTACGACGGTTCAGCACACGAAGCCGCCGGCGCATGAGGACGACAGCACACGAGGACGCCAGCACACGAAGACGTCGGCACACGAGGACGTGCGTGCCTGCCTCCGTGCTCCTCAGACGCCCCGGCGGTCCGGCACCTCGCCCGAGAAGTCGGGCAGCGGTACCGGCCGGGAACCGTCGCGCAGCGACTCGGCCCCCGCCACGCCGACCAGCGAGGCCGCCACCGCCTGACGCACCCCGACCAGCGGCGGAGCACCCCGCTCGACCGTGTCCCGGAGCGCCTGGAGGATCAGCACGGTTCCCTCGTCCGCGCGCTCGACCTGCTCCCCCGCCGGCCCCGCCCCGTCCAGGACGAGCGCCGGCGGAGTGCGTTCCTCCTCGCGGGTGCGGCCGTCCGGCGCGGCCCACGCCTCGGTCCGCACCCTGACCGACCAGGCCCGCTCCCCCGGTGCGCGCACCGACTCCGCCAGCGCGCGGGTGCCCCGTACGGACAGCCAGCTCCAGTGGCTGTCCGGTTCGCCCTGAAGGAAGCCGTGCCGGGTCAGGGCCAGGGCGCCGCTGGAGAGGCGGACCGCCATGACGACCGCGCTCCGAGGCCCGGCCAGGTCCGCCGGGAACGCCGTGACCTCGACGGGCCACGCGCCGGTGAGGGCCAGAACCGGGGAGACCGTGTGGGTGCAGTAGGCGGTCGGCGCGATCCGGCCGCGCCAGTGCGCGGGGTCCCCGGTCAGGTCCGTGACGGCCGACGGCGCCATACCGTGCAGGTAGTCCGCCTCGATCAGGCTGATCCGGCCCAGCTCCCCGGCGTCCACCGCCTGCCGCAGCAGCCGGACGTGCGGATGGGCCACGTAGTTCTCGGCGAAGGAGTACGTGGCCGAGGAACGCTCGGCGACCGCGATCAGCTCCCGCCCCTCCGCCAGGTCCACACAGGCCGCGGTCTCGGAGAGGACATGCACCCCTCGCTCCAGGAAGGCCAGGGCGAGCGGTGCGTGGGCGTCGAAGTCGTTGGCGAGAAGAACGGCGTCCAGGCGCCGTTCCAGCAGCTCTTCCCACCGCACGGCCACGAACGCCTGCGGAAACTCGTCCCGCGCCGCCGCGCGCCGCTCGGCCGTACGGTCACAGACCGCCGCCACGTCGATCCCCACCCGCCGGCACCACACCGCCAGGTGCAGCCCTCGCTTCAGCCCCACGACACCGACCCTCATCCCGGCATCATCCCGAACGGCCCCCTCCCCACGGCAAATGCTTTACGCCGTGTCGGCTCGCCGAGGACGCGGAGGACGCCCCGGACGAGCGAAGCCGACCGCACCCGCCGACGGCCGGCGGCATACGGTGAAGGCGCTGCTTGTTGACCACGACGTACGAGCACGTCCCACCCGAGCACGTCCCACCCAAGCACCTCACCACCCCGGCAGCTCAGGAGGCAGATTCATGTACGGCGACCCGGCGACCATCCGCAAGATCCTGACGGAGCTCGGGGACACCTGGGCCGTCGTGGGCCTCTCCTCGAACCAGCAGCGCGCCGCGTACGGCGTAGCCGGCGTACTGCAGCGATTCGGCAAGCGGATCGTCCCCGTGCACCCGAAGGCCGAGACGGTGCACGGGGAACGGGGTTACCCCTCCCTCGACGCCATCCCCTTCGATGTCGACGTCGTCGACGTGTTCGTGAACAGCGCGCTGGCGGGGCAGGTCGCCGACGAGGCCGTGTCCATCGGCGCCAAGGCGGTCTGGTTCCAGCTCGGCGTCATCGACGAGACGGCGTACGAGCGCACCCGCGCCGCCGGGCTGGACATGGTCATGGACCGCTGCCCGGCGATCGAAATCAATTCCCTACGTTAGCAACGGCTCCGCACCACGCGGCTCCGCACCACGGTCCGCCATCCACGGTTTCTGCTTGGCGCCACCCAGCCGGCGCTTCCCCCTCCACTGCAACGACGCAAGCGACTGGGCCTGGCCAACACCGCGCTGACACCAGGCATCTCCCTCTGGGGTCTCCCATGGTCGGGACGGCGCCTCGAAACGCTGAACGGCACCGCTTTGCCTACTGGGTGACGGAATGCTGCTCTCCCTCGAACGCGACCGGCCCGGCGCGCCAGGCGACCTCGGCCGGGCCGACCGGCGCGACCATCACCAGGAGCACATCGAAGGAGACGGCGAGCGTGACGCTCGACAATCACAGCCCGAAGGCGTACGGGAAACCACGGCGGCCGAAGATCTTCAGGGTGTCCTCGACGATGCACCGCGCCGTACCACAAGCGAGCGAACTCTTCACTCGACCACCGCGCCCTCGGCATCCGGGGGCATGCTCCGAACCGGCCATCCGGCCGCTCGGACGAGGTGGTGCCCAGGGGGTGCAGGCCGAGGGTCTGGTGCCGAACCAGCCGTGGCAGCCCCGGGTGTTGCGGTGCGTGCGTTCGGAGGTCTGTTGGCGGTGCGCTCAGCCCTGCGTCGGCCGAGCTCGATTCACCCGCTGAAGAGGGGGGCTCGGCCGACGGCGGCGCGGTGCTGCCGCGAAGTACGAGGTGTGTGGGAGTGGTGATGTGTCGGGTGGCGTGGGTGCTGGGTTCGTCGATGAGGGAGAGGGCCAGCTCCGCCGCGGTGCGCCCCATCTCTGCGGCCGGCTGGGCGACCGTGGTGAGACCGAGGGCTTCGGCGACGTCGCGGTCGTCGAAGCCGAGAACGGACATCCGGCCAGGGACGTCGATGTGGCTGGAGCGCAACACGCCGAGTATGTGGATGGCCATGGTGTCGTCTTCGGCGACGAGAGCTGTCGGAGGTTCGGGCAGGCTCAGCAGGTGACCGACCGCCTCGCGGACTTTCGGCTGGGGTGAGCCGACGACACGGGTCACGAGAGCGTCGTCCCAGGGCAGTTGCGCGTTCTCCAAGGCATGCCGATAGCCCGTCAGCCGGTCCTGTGCGCTCCACAGGAAGCCGGTGTCGTCGCTCCATCCGACGAAGCCGATGCGCTGGTGACCGACATTGATGAGGTGTTGGGTGCCACGGCGGGCTCCGTCCACGTCGTCGACATGGACGCTCGCACACCCCGGAGCGTGCTGGCTGACGAGCACCACCGGCATGCTCAGCTCTTTGAGCCGTTGCCGTTCCGCGGGGTTCAGGGCGAACGAGATCACCAGCAAGGCGTCGGCGTTGCGTCGCACCGGAAGTTGCTCGAGGAATGCGGAGCGCTCGCGCATGCTCGTCACGCTGTAGACCAGAAGGTCCAGGCCCCTCTCGCGCAGCACCGTGGCGATGCCTGAGAGCGCGGTGCTCTGGAACCAGTGGTGTATGGAGGGCATCAGGACAGCGATTCGCCCCGTCTTGCCGGTTACCAGGCTGGAAGCGCTACGCGAGATGGCGAAGGACAGTTCGTCGGCCGCGCGCTCCACGCAAAGGCGTGTCTTCGCCGAGACGGGGAGTCCGCGGAGCGTACGGGAGACGGTCGAGACGGAAACGCCTGCCCGCTCGGCCACGTCGGCCATCGTCGGCTCTCGCCGCTCTCCCTCTCCTCCCGCCATGGCGGGAAAGTAGCACACAGTAACGGGGCGGGGGCGTGTGCGGCGGCCGTACCGGCTGCGCCCGTATCCGCCCAGCGTTTCTCGCCCGGCCGAGCTGAGAGCGCTGCAAGCGCAGTCTCCAAGGAGACGGATCGCCACTTGGTACCGGTATGCCCTCATTATTCGCGAGATTCTCTCGAAATTATGAGTTCACTTTCTGTTGACGCGGTCACGGGCAACACCTAGTTTGCAAGCGCTGCAAAAGCTGCGACAGCGGCCTGGGGCTGCGAGGTTGAGATCCAACCATCGCCTTGTATTCGGTGGTCAAAGCCCGCACACGGGCTAGCTGTACACAGCGTGGCCCTGCCCTTCCGGGGCACGCGCGTGGCTAGGTACGGACACCATGCGCTGCGCAGTGAATTTTGATCTTGAACGCATGAACTCTGTGGGACGCCGCTTGCTTTTAAGTGGTGTCTCTTGGCGGCTCTTGCCGAGGAGAAACGTTGACGAGCGCGAGCGGCCCCCGCCTCACTACAAGGAGCCCGATGTGAGCAGACATCCGCAGAGCCGCACCTGGCATTCCTCTCTTCTCCGTGGCAGACCAGTGGTCAAGGCCGTTCTGACGGCGTCCATCGTCACAGCCCTGGCGGCCACCATGCCATCCGCGCCGGCCGTGCCGGCCCAGGCAGCCACCGGTACCGCGGCTGCCGGCGACGCACGGTGCGCCGTCCCCGAGGAGCCGGGACGCTTCAAGGACGGCACCGGTTCGGCCACCGTGACGGTCACCGACGTCGACGCGGACTGCCTGCGCACGTACAAGCTGGTCAGCTCCGTCGCCGGCGAGCGGGTCCTCAAGGAGGCGCCGGGCAAGCCGACCCTGCGATCCGGCTCCGTGCTGCTGGACGGCCTGTACGCGATGGCTCATGACGACGCGGAGCTGAACAAGACCGACCGGCTGACCGACGGCTCGTACAACGACGGCAAACCGATCGACTGTCCGGGCGGCTGCTACCAGACCGGCAAGCTCTGGACGTACGTCTGGACGCGGGACGTGGCGTACTCCGCCGACCTCGGCCTGACCACGGCCGACCCCGAACGGATGCGCAACACGCTCGCGTTCAAGCTGAGCGAGCGGCGCGACGGGTCCGGGGACACCCAGATCATCCAGGACACCGGCACCGGCGGCAGCTATCCCAGCTCCACCGACCGGGTCGTGTGGGCGCTCGGCGCGAGCGAGATCATCAACTGGCTCCCCGACGGCAAGCGGCAGGCGTTCGCGGACAAGGCGTACGAGGCGATACGCAACACCATCGAGCACGACCGCAAGGTCGTCTTCGACCAGGACGACGGCCTCTACCTCGGTGAGCACTCCTTCCTGGACTGGCGCGAGCAGAGCTACGCGGACTGGACCAAGGACGACGTGGCCACCATCGCCACCTCGCGCTCGCTGTCCACGAACGTCACCCACTGGGCAGCCATCGACGCGGCCGCCCGTCTCGCTGCCGACGCGGGTGACAAGACCGCAGCTGCCAAGTACCGGGGCTGGGCGGACGACTTGATGCAGGCTGTCCGGGAGAAGTTCTGGCTGCCCGAGAAGGGCCAGTTCTCCCAAATGCTCAGCACCGAGAAGGACACCTCTCCGGTCAACCGTTACGACGCCCTGGGCACCTCGCTGGCCGTGCTCACCGGCGTCGCCACACCGGAGCAGGCCAAGCAGGCCGTTGCGAACTACCCCCAGACCTCCTACGGCCCGTCGGTGCTCTGGCCGCAACAGCAGGGCGTGCCCTCGTACCACAACAACGCGGTGTGGCCGTTCGTGACCGCCTACATGATGCGGGCCGCCGCCAAGACCGGCAACGATGGCGTGGCCACGCAGCAGGCCCGCTCCCTGGTACGCGGCGGGGCGCTGTTCGCCACCGACAAGGAGAACATCAACATCCTGGACGGCAGCACCAAGACGGCCCTCAACTCCGACCGTCAGCTCTGGAGCGTCGCCGGCATGATGTCGATGGTCCAGCAGAGCATCTTTGGTATCGACGCCCGTGAGGACGGCCTGCACATCGATCCGTTCCTGCCCGCCCAGCTGCGCGAAACCTACTTCCCCGGCGGCGAGCGGGCGGCGCTGAACGACCTCGACTACCGGGGCCACAAGCTGAACGTCGAGCTCGACATCCCGGCGGGCAAGGCCGGTGAGGGCGCATACCAGGTGGAGTCGCTGACCCTCGACGGCAAGAAGATGCCGGCCGGTACGCCGATCACCGAGAAGATGCTCGGCGACGGCGAGTCGGGTGAATCAGGCGAGTCGGGCGAGTCCACCGTGGTCGTGAAGCTCGCCGAGCCCGCGGCCGGCTCGGGACAGAAGGCGCCGAAGCCCGTGGACCTCTCCTCCAAGGAAGCCCTCTACGGGCCCACCACTCCGGACGTCAAGAACGTCACCGTCAAGGACGGCCGGACGCAGCTGTCCCTCGACACCGGCGACGAGAACCCCGCCAAGGTCACCATGGACGTCCTCCGCGACGGCAAGGTGATCGCCGAGAACGTCGCGGTCGGCGCCGGTGAGCAGACGTGGACCGACAGGACCGCGCGGCCGGAAGAGGTCTCGCCCTGCTACAGCGTCCGCCTGACCTACACCTCCAGCGGCAACACCTCCCAGCACGCCGAGCCCGAGTGTTACTGGGGACCGGGCGATGACCGCGTGCACAAGGTCACCGGCGAGGACTTCGAAGCCACCGGCGGCAAGAAGACCACCGGCGACAACGGCGTGTACTACGCCGACTGGGGCACCGGCCCGAGCGACAAGCTCGCCGCCCGCATCACTCCGAAGGCCACAGGCGAGTACCTGCTGCAGGCCGATGCCGCGGTCGGCGGGCCGATCAACACCGGTGTCTCCAGCGGCATGAAGATGCTGCGTGTCTACGACGACGCCACCGGCGAACTCGTCACCGAACGCGTCATCGCCATGCCCAACACGGGCAGTTGGACGACGGTGCGGGGCTCCACCTTCGCCAAGGCCGAGCTCACCGAAGGCAAGACCTACCGCATCGAACTCGCCCAGGACCCGCTCGCCGTCAACATGAGCTACTTCCAGCACAACGCGCTCTACAAGGACACCCGCGAGGGCCCCTCCAACTACAGCGACGTGTACGCCATCAAGGCACTGCTGAAGCGCGCGACCACAGCGGGCTCGAAGCAGTGAGCGAGACCGCACCGGCCCTCCACGAGCCTTCATCCCTCTCCTCGAAGGAGAATGAGTGACCCGCACACGGAAGCTGACCGCAGCCATTGGGGCCGCCCTCGCCCTGACGGTGGGATCGTCGCTGACGCCGCAGTGGACACCGGCGACGGCGGCCGAATCCGATGAGGCCCCCGGCGCGCCCGGGGCCGCCCCGTCGACGGCCCGTCCGCCCGCGGACAAGACCGGTTTCGGTACGAGTTACGGAACGTCCGGCAAGACGTGGTTCACCCTTCAGGGCGGACGCCTGGGGGAGGTGTACTACCCGACCCTGGACACACCCAACGTGCGCGAGCTCGGCTTCGTGATCACGGACGGGAAGGACTTCGCCGTCCGTGCCGACGAGGCATCCCGCCAGGTCACCCGGCTCTCCGATCCGCAGAGCCCGACCTACCGGACCGTGGCCACGGACAAGGACGGCCGCTGGCGGCTGACGACCACCTACGTCACCGACCCCGACCGCTCCGCCGTCCAGGCCGACGTCGAGTTCGAGTCGCTGACCGGCCGTCCGTACCAGGTGTACGCGCTCTACGATCCGGCCCTGAGCAACTACGGTGCCGACGACTCCGGCCGTACGGAGGACGGCGCTCTGGTCGCCTCCGACGACCGGACCGCCAGCGCACTGGTGGCCTCCACGGGCTTCACCGCCACCTCCAGCGGCTACCTGGGGGCCGGCGACGGCTGGACGGACCTGCTGCAGGACCGGCGGATGGACTGGACGTACGGCTCCGCGTCGAAGGGCAATGTCGTCCAGACCGGCCGGACCACACTCACCGGCCTCGACGACCGCCGCCGCACCACCCTCGCCCTCGGCTTCGGCCCGGACGCCACCCGGGCGTTGAAGACGGCGAACACCTCGGCCGGCACCGGGTTCAAGCGCGTCTCGGCAGCGTATGCGGCCGGCTGGCACCGCTACTTGTCCGGGTTGCGCCGCCCGCCGGAGGCCCTGCGCACCGAGCGGGAACGCCAGGCGTACCGGGTGTCGGCGATGGTGCTGGCGGCGACCGAGGACAAGACCCACCGCGGCGCGTTCGTCGCCTCACCCTCCATGCCGTGGTCGGGCAAGGAGGAGCCGGACACCAGCGGCTACAACGCGGTCTGGGCGCGCGACCTGTACCAGGTGGGTACAGCCCTGATCGCCGTCGGGGACCGGGCGGGGGCCGAGCGGGCGCTGGACTATCTCTTCGAGAAGCAGCAGAGGCAGGACGGCTCCTTCCCGCAGAAGTCCGCCACCGACGGCACGCCGATCTGGACGGGCATCCAGCTCGACCAGGTCGCCTTCCCGATCCTCCTCGCCGACCAGCTCGGCCGTACCGACGCGAAGACCTGGTCGCATGTGAAGCGGGCCGCGGACTTCATCGTGGGCTATGCCAAGGACGGGCACACCGCTCCCTGGTCGGAGCAGGAGCGCTGGGAGAACCAGAGCGGCTACTCGCCGGCCACCATCGCCAGTGAGATCGCCGGCCTGGTCACCGCCGCGAAGATCGCCAAGGCCAACGGTGACACCGACTCCGCGCAGCGGTATCTGGACACCGCCGACGCCTGGCAGCGCAAGGTCAAGGACTGGACGGTCACGCACAACGGACCGTACTCCACCAAGCCGTACTTCCTGCAGCTCACCAAGGACGGTAATCCCAACACCGGGACCACATACGACGTGAGCAACGGCGGCCCCGCCGACGCCGACCAGCGCATCATCGTCGACCCCAGCTTCCTGGAACTCGTACGGCTGGGCGTACTGCCGGCCGACGACCCGGACGTCGTCCACAGCCTGAAGGTCGTCGACGAGCAGCTCGGCTTCGACACCCCGAACGGCCGCTTCTGGTACCGCGGTTCCTTCGACGGCTACGGCGAGACCGCCGACGGCAGCCCCTGGTTCATCTCCCAGCCGGGCGACGGCCGCACCCACGGCCGCGGCTGGCCACTCCTCAACGGTGAACGCGGCGAGTACGACCTGGTCGCCGACGACCCGGCCGGGGCGCGCGAACAGCTCGCCGCGATGGCACGTACCACGAACTCGGGCTATCTGATGGCCGAACAGGTCTGGGACGACAAGGCCCCCGCCGGCTTCACCCCCGGGACCGGCACCACCTCCGCGACGCCCCTGGCCTGGACGCACGCCCAGTACCTCCGGCTCGCCGTCAACCTCGCCGACGGCCGCCTCACCGAGCAGCCGCCCCTCGTCGCCTGCCGCTACACCGACCGCTGCGACTGACTCACCGGAGACAGACCTCGGGCGTTCGCTGCGGGGTTACGGGACAACGCGTGGTCCAGGGCGGCGCGTCGTCCCTCCGCCTGTCCGGCAGGCAGGCGGAGGGACGACGTTGACCATCCCGTTCCGTATCCGGACGCCGCCGGTCTGCTGAACCGGCTACTCGTTCGGCACCCCGGCCGCCACCACGTTCTGAGTGGTGAGATCGACACGCAGCTCCCCGGAGCCGGCCTCCGGCTCGAACTCGGACTGCAGTATGTCCAGCTTCTCTTTGTCCAGCCCCTCATCCACCACCGCGAACACTTCTTCCCGTGTACACGGCCGGGTGGCACCACTCGTCGCGTCATACGTCTCGTGCACATGCACAACGCGACCGTTTTCCTTGTCGTAGACGAAGTACCTCGGCATTGGTTTCCCTTTCAAGCGTCATGGATTGGTGATGACAATGCCGCAACCCATGGCGTCAATGTCAGGTCCGAATGTGCGCATCCTGAAGGTGACAGTCCGGCCGAAGCGAACGACTGCTGAATCATGGACGTTGCTGAAGGCGCCGGCATCCCCCCAGTGGTCACCTCCGAAAACCTGAGTGTTCGTTCGATTTCCGTCGATAAAAGGTATGTCGATCACGACGGCGTTGTCCCGGTCGAATTGGATTCGCGGGTCGAGCATCGTGATCGAACCCCATGCCACGAATGTGGTGCTTGCCCCCAGGTCGATGGTGACGGACCTGCTGGCTGGTGAGTTCACGAACAGTTGCCTGGTCGCGGCCGCCATTCTTGCCTCCCCGGAGTTGTAGGGCCGGAAGGGCCCGAGGCTGGTGGATTCCGTGTCGTCATGGGTCGGGCACGGTTCGGCGAACGTACATACGAGCGCCCTCCCCGGGCCGCGCCACGGCTATCGGCGCCGCGGAATCGACGGCACACTCGTTCCCGGCAAGCCGAAAATCACCGTGCTGGAAGGCTGCTCCTCCCTCTCCGGAAAGTCAACGGCGTCGAGTGAGGTATGAGCGATCCCGCCGAATACGGAATTAAATCTTCAGTCTGCTGCCTGTGAGGGAAGTGACGTGAATTACCAGTTATTCGCGGCACAGCACGGCATACCGCGTACGCCGCCGGCCGGGCGGGCGCCGCCGCCCCTGTCACCGCGCGCGAACTCGGCGCGGCCGTCTATGTGATCACCGGCCGGGGACTTCATCGCACTGTTCGGTTTCAGCCGCGGCGCCTACACCGCCCGCAGCCTCGCCGGCCTGATCACCGCCTCAGGGCTGATCGACCTCGACGGCCTGGATGCCGCCACCGCCGGTCGCCGCGTGCATCGTGCCTACGCCCACTACCGGGCCCGTGAGAACGACCGGCTGTGGCGCACGGGACTGGCTTCCGCTTCGCCCCGGACGACGCCAGCGCGGTCCAGCAGGACGGGCCGGTCCACGTCCAGATGGACCGTGACGGGGGACGACGGCCACGCCCGGCGCACGGCGACGCCCGGCCGCCGTCCACCCGGTGCAGTCGGGAGAGCGCGCGCAGCAGCGTGGACTTCCCGCTGCCGTTCGGCCCCACCAGGGCGGTCGCGCGACCGGGTTCCAGGGCCAGCGAGACGCCGTGGACGACCGGTGTGCCGCCGTACCGCAGTACGAGGTCGTGCCCGTTGAGAGCGGCCACAGGCGTGGCGGGACCGGCCACGGGGCGAGCCGCGCGCCGGGGGGGTCGGGAACATCGGTGGGTCCGGACGGTCGGAGGGGCAGGACTGCGGCACCCTCCGCCCGGCTGTCGCCGTCCGGGCAGCAAACTCTCCCACGCACGGAGAGCACCACACGGAGAGCGGCACGCACGGAGAGCAGCACGCACGGAATGCACCGTGCGCGGCAAGCGCCAACTAAGGGTTACCTAACTCCGAGAGGAGTATGTTCCGCCTGCCATGTCGGCAATCAGGAGTTCTGGACAGCCGGTACGGGATTTGGGACATCCCCTGGCGTGCCGTCCGCCGCGCCGAAGAACGCTCCCGGCGTGGTTCCCATGACCCTGCGGAAGGCGGCGATGAAGGTACTGGGCTGCGCGTAGCCGAGCGTCTCCGTGACGCGGCACCCGTCATGTCGCTGATGACCTTCTCGGTCGGCGGTGGCGGCGGCGTCCGGGTCGGCAGCCCGCGGCCCGGCCGTCGCACCCGCGCAGAATTCAGCCGCCGGCTACCGGTGTTGAACAGCGGCCGCGGAGGCTGTGGCCGGCTGGGACCGCGCTCACGAACGTCACGGGTGGTCGGGGCGCTGATCGGCAGGCACGCCGCCGCCCGGGCCACCGCCCTTGCTTCCCTTGTCGGTCCCGTGCGTGTGCTCGGCGCCGCCGGGGCCGACCTTCCGGTCCGAGCCCGCCTTGGCTTCAGCCGCGTCCTGGACGGCGGCGCTCTTGCCACTGCGGCGGAGTTCGTTCGACTGCGGATTCCTGCTCTTGCTCACTGTGTCCTCCTCGGCGCTCACGCGTTCCGCTGGTCGTCGCGCCCGTCGCGCTGGTCCTCGCGCTCGTTGCGCTGCCCCTTCGGGCCCAGGCCGCGTTCGGCCCGGGGGCCGTGCGTCTGCCAGTGCGGGTCCTCCTCCAGTCTGGCCTTGGCCTCCTCGTTCGCCCGCTGGTCCGGGGTCCCGTGGTCCTCGGCCTCCCGGCGGAGCTGCGCCCGCTTCCGGTCGAACTTCTTGCTCCCTGGTTCGGGCATGGTTTCCCACCTCCACTGAACCGGTTGTCGCCCTCCCAGGGTCGCAGAACGACCGAAAGGCCGCTAATGCACCGAGACGGCCGCGTCCCAGCGGTGCATGACCGCCGGTGATGCGTGGCCGTACCACGGAAACTCGCGGCCGACGGCCCCCGCGTGCGCTAGCGTCCCGCCATGATCGAGATACGACAGGCGCGCCCCGAGGACGCCGAGGAACTGGTACGGCTGCGACGGCTGATGTTCGCCGCGATGGACGGCATCGACCAGCCGGGCGACTGGGAGGCGGAAGCCGCGAGAATCGCCCGCCGGCAGTTGTCGGGACCGAACCCGGTACTCGGCGCCTTCGTGGTCGACGCGGACGAGGCCGACCGGGCGGACGGCGCGGACGACGCGGCGGGCGGGGACACGGGCCGCCGGCTCGCCGCGTGCGCGGTGGCCACGGTCGAGCAGCGGCTGCCCGCACCGCATCACCCCACAGGCCGGTTCGCCTTCCTCTTCAACGTGTGTACGGACCCGGCGTACCGGGGGCGCGGTTACGCCCGCGCGACCACCGAAGCGCTCCTGGAATGGCTCGCCGCGCAGGGCGTGTCCCGCATCGACCTGCACGCCACGGACGAGGCGGAGGCGCTGTACCGCAGCCTCGGCTTCACGGAGCACTCGACCCCACTGTCCCTCGACGCCCGCACGTTCCGGAGCCGTCCGGACGAAGTGCCGGCGCAGGGTGTCACCCCCGCCCCCTGACCAGCGAATTCGGCCATACACTGCCACCCGGTTCTGTCACCGCACGAAGGGAACCGCCACCGTGGCCGATGCCGCCGCCCCCGCTTCCTCCCCCGGCTGCTCCGCTTCCTCCGTCGGCTCCCCCGCCGACGAGGCGCACCGCACCTCCGTCGTCGTCATCGGCGCCGGCCCCGCCGGGCTGACGCTCGCGAACGTCCTGCACGCCGCCGGCGTCGCCTGTGTCGTACTGGAAGCGGAGAGCCGGGAGTTCATCGAGCAGCGACCGCGGGCCGGCTTCATCGAGGAGTGGGTGGTCCGCGCGCTGGACCGGCACGGTCTGGCCGGCCGCCTGCTGGAACGGGCCGAGCGGCAGCGTACGTTCGAGTTCCGGTGGGAGGGGCGGCGGCATGTGGTGGAGCCGGGCAGGTTCTCCGGGCAGAGCCACTTCGTCTATCCGCAGCCGCTGTTGGTGACCGACCTGGTCGCCGCCTACGCGGACGCGGCCGGCGGCGACATCCGCTTCGGCGTACGGGACGTACGGCCGGCAGGCATCGACACCGACCACCCCTCCGTCTCGTACACCGACCCGGAGACCGGCGTCCGGCACCGCATCGACTGCGCGTACATAGCAGGCTGCGACGGCGCACGCGGCGTGTCACGCGCCGCGATACCGGCCGACCGACTCCGCATCTCCCGCCTGGACTACGGCATCGGCTGGCTCGCGCTGCTCGCCGAGGCCCCGCCGTCCGCGGAAGGTGTCGTCTTCGGGCTCCATGAGCGCGGCTTCAGCGCCCACATGGCGCGCACCCCCGAGGTCACCCGCTACTACCTGGAGTGCCCGCCGGGCGACGACCCGGCGAACTGGCCGCACGACCGGATCTGGAGCGAGCTGCGTACGCGCCTGGCCGCGGCCGGCGCACAGCCGCTCACCGAAGGCCGGATCATCGAGAAGACGGTCCTGGACATGCACAACTACGTCGTCGAGCCCATGGGGTACGGCCGTCTGTACCTGGCGGGCGAATCGGCCCACCTGGTGGCGCCGATCGCGGCCAAGGGCATGAACCTGGCGATCCACGACGCGCTGCTGCTCGCCCGGGCGCTCGTCGCGGCCTGTACGACCGGGGACGAGGACGCCCTCAGCCGCTATTCGGACGCCTGCCTGGCGAAGGTCTGGCAGTACCAGGAGTTCTCCCAGTGGCTGTCCGACGTGATGCACGGCGCCTCGTCCGGTGACCGCTTCCGCGCGGGGACGGCCGCGGCCCGGCTGCGGCAGCTGTTCTCCTCCGACGCGGCGGCCGCGGCCTTCGGCGAGACGTACCTCGGCTCGACGACGGACATCGAGACGCTCTGAACGGCACCCGGCCGCCCCGTCCCACCGCCTTCCGCTCCCCGCTCAGCCGGTGGCGCGTCCCAGGCCCTCCAGGACCCGCGCGCCGGGCAGGGATGCGAGCGCCTTGCCCGGGACGATGAGCTTTCCGCGGCGGGCACCGCTGCCGATCAGGACGTACGGGGTGTCGGCGACGGCCGCGTCCACCAGGAGTGGCCAGTCGGCGGGCAGTCCGATGGGGGTGATGCCGCCGTACTCCATGCCGCTGCGGCCGACCGCGGTGTCCATGGGGGCGAACGACGCCTTGCGGGAACCGAGTTCCCGGCGTACGACGCCGTTGACGTCCACGCGAGTGGTGGAGAGCACGACGCAGCCGGCGAGGGTGACGGTGTCACCGCGCTTGCCCGCCACCACCACGCAGTTCGCGGACTGTTCGAGCAGCCAGGAACCGTAGTGCTCGACGAGCAGCGCGGTGTCGGCGATGGCCGGGTCGGTGTCCACATGGAGCAGCTGCTTGACGTCCACCGGCCCCTGTCAGTCACGGATCGCGGCGGCGACGGGCTCGGGCAGCAGCTCCAAGCACTCGGCGGCGGGCCGGACTTCGTCGAACGCGTCCATGGGGGTGGCAGACGCCGAGTCGGACGACGACGAGGAAGCGGAAGGGGAAGGAGACGGGGAGGACGAAGGCACTGATGTCGACATGCCCGTCAAGCTAACAGGACCACGGACCTGGCTGACTCCTGGCTCTCGCCTCCTGCCGGTACTCAGTGCCCCGACGGGACGACCACCGACATCATCATCTCCACGATCTCCTCCCCGTCGTTCCGGTAAGCGTGCGGCAGCGACGCCTCGAAGGTGACCGAACCACCCGCCGGCACCGGATGCTCGCCACCGTCCACGACGAGCGTCAGCTCCCCGCGGCGTACGTGGAGCAGCTCCTGCGTCCCCTGCGGGTGCGGGTCCGACTCGCTCTGCTCCCCCGGCATCAGCCGCCATTCCCACAGCTCGAACGGGCCGGGCGCCTCCGTGCCGACGAGCAGCGAGGTGTAGCTGCCGGCCTCGGTCGACCACATCCGCACGGCTTCGCCGGGCGCGACGAGCCGCACCTGCGGCTCCTGGTCGTACTCCAGGAGCGTGGTGATGCTGATGCCGAGCGCGTCGGCGATCTTGACAGTCGTCCCTACGCTCGGGTTCGTCCGCGCCTGCTCGATCTGAATGATCATGCCGCGGCTCACGCCCGCACGGGCGGCCAGGGCGTCGAGCGTGTAGCCCCTCTCGGTGCGCCAGTGTTTGAGATTGCGCGCCAGCGACTGCGTGAGCTGATCGAGATCCGTCACGTTCCATCCAGTCCAGTTCGGTCAGGCCGGTCGGACCGACCTGCCGGCCGTAGTCGTAGCCGTAGCTCTGACCCGTGACCCCAGTCCAATATATTCGATTCCCTAGTACAGCACTCTGCACTACCCTGTCGTGCACTTCATCGTTCAGCACACTGTACTTGCGAGGACTGACACCATGACCGCGGTATTCGCCTTGGCCAGCAGCATTCTGTGGGGAGCCGCCGATTTCGGCGGCGGACTGCTCACCCGTCGGATGCAGGCGCTGACCGTCGTGGTCGTCTCGCAGGTGATCGCCGCGACCGTGCTCGGGGCGATCGTCGTCGCCACCGGCGCCTGGCACGCGGCGGAGCCGCAGCTGTGGTTCGCCGTCGCGGCCGGTGTCGTCGGCCCGGCGGCCATGCTGTGCTTCTACCGCGCGCTCGCGCTCGGCCCGATGGGCGTGGTCTCGCCCGTCGCCTCCCTCGGCTCCGTCCTCGTCCCGCTCGGCGTCGGCTTCATACAGGGCGAGCGCCCCGGTCCGGTGCAGATCGTGGGTATGGCCGTGGCCGTCGTCGGCGTGGTGCTGGCCGGCGGCCCGCAGCGCGGCGGTGGCTCGGTCACCCGCGAGGCGGTCGTCCTCACGCTCATCGCGGCGTTCGGCTTCGGCGCGGTGATGGCCTTCATCTCCGAAGCCTCCACCACTGTGACCGGCCTGTTCCTCGCGCTCTTCGTACAGCGCCTGTGCAACATCGTGGTCGGCGGCGCCGCGCTGTACGTGGCGGTCCGGCGCGGTACGCCCGCGCTGCCCGAGGGCGGTGCGGCCGTCATCCGCGCCGCGCTCCCCGCGCTGGCCTTCGTGGGCATCGCCGATGTCGCGGCCAACGGCACGTACGCGATCGCCACGCAGGACGGCCCCGTCACCATCGCCGCCGTGCTCGCCTCGCTCTACCCCGTCGTCACCGCGGTCGCCGCGATGGGGTTGCTCAAGGAGCGGTTGCGCGCCGTCCAGACGGCAGGCGCCTCACTGGCCCTCGCGGGCACGGCGCTGCTCGCCTCCAGCGGCTGACGCCGGAACCTGCTCCGCCGCCTGCCACTCCGCCAGCGCGAGCAGTTGCTCGGAGGTGACGTCCTCGGGGATCGGCACCGGCGGCGGCGTACGCAGCGGCGGCTGCCAGCCCGCCGCCGGGTCCCAGGTGCGGACGACCTTGGCGGGTGCGCCGGCGACGACGGCGTGGTCGGGCACCTCGCCGCGCACCACCGCGCCGGCCGCGACGACGACGTTCCGCCCCAGCCGCGCGCCGGGCAGGATCACCGCGCCCGCGCCCAGCCAGGACCCGGTCCCGATCTCGACGGGCGCGGTGCGCGGCCACTGCTTGCCCACGGGCCGCGCCGGATCGTCGTACGAGTGGTTGTCGCTGGTGATGTAGACGTACGGGCCGCAGTAGACCTCGTCGCCGATGGTGACGGTCTGCGAGGCGACGACATGGCTGCCGCGGCCGAGCACCACGCCGTTGCCCAGCCGCAGCACGGACTCCGGGCCGAGGTCGAGGCCCGGCATCATCCCGGCGGTCAGCGTGACCTGTTCGCCGATGATGCAGTGGTCACCGAGCTCGATCCACCGCTCGCCGAAGACCGTGCCCTGCGGGAAGGCGAGCCGGGTACCGCCCCCGATGCGGCGGAAGCGGTACGGCCCGGGGCACTCCGCGGTCACCGCGCCGGCCTCCCGTACCCAGCTCGCGCCACGGTGCACGGCCCATGACGCGGCCCGGCGCCGCCAGGCACCGAGGGATGAGAACACGTTCTTCTTCGCACGCACCCGCTTACCGTACTCACCAGTAAGCCCGGCGCACCCCGCCGTGTCCTGTGATCTTCACCCCACGGGCCCCCGTACGGTCACCCCTGCGGCGCGTCCCCGAAGTCCGGTATCGGCAGTCGTTCCCCCTCTCGCTTCGCCGACTCGTGGGCGACGATGCCCGGCAGTGTGTAGCGGGCGGCGACCCAGGCGTTCACGGACGGCAGCGTGCCCTCGGCGACCGCGGTGACGAAGTCGTCGACCAGGAAATGGTGGCTCCCCTCATGACCGTTGTGCATGTGGTCGAATGCCCGCGGCAGCCGGGACCGGTCGTGCACGGGGGCGGACCCTGACGTGAAGGCGTCGCGCAGCGCGGGCGCCACATGGCGCAGCGACGGGTCGTCGGGCGACAGGGTGGGCTTGGGCTGCAGGAGCTCGGTGATGTCCTCGACCCCCTTCTTGTCCTGCCAGCAGCTCACCGTGGCGAGCTGCTCCATGCTTCCGTCCGTGCCGAAGAACCGGAAGCGCGACTCCCGTATGTGCGAGGGATAGCCCACCCTGCGGAACTCGTTCGTGCGGAACGACCCGCCGCCCGCGACCTCGAACAGCGCGGTCGCGTTGGAGAAGTCGTTCCCGAACTGGCTGACCTTCTTGTCGAACACCCCGTCGTCCCGCTCGTCCGCCACCCCGATCGCGGAGACGCTCACCGCGTGCGTCTGCCATGCACCGAGCACGCCGCCGACGGAGTGGGTCGGGTACAGCAGCGGCGGGTAACTCGCGGTGGCCTTCCAGTTCTCACCGCCGCTGTACTGGTACGCCTCGTAGAAGCCGAGGTCCATGTCGTGGACGTAGTCGCCCTCGGCGTAGAAGAGCCGGCCGAAGGCGCCTTCCGCCATCCGCTTCCGGGCATAGACGGTGGCCGGGTTGTACTGGCTGGTCTCGCCCATCATGTACGTCAGGCCGGTCTCGCGTACGGCATCGATGATGGCGGCGATCTCCTCCTGGGTCACCGCCATCGGGACCGCGGAGTACACGTGCTTGCCGGCCCGCAGGGCCTGGACGACGAGCGGGCCGTGGGTCCAGCGCTGCGTGAAGATCGCGACGGCGTCCACGTCCGACGCGAGCATGGCCTCGTACGACGGGTACGTGCCGGCCAGGCCCTCGGCCGCGACCAGGCGCTCGGCACGCTCGGGGAGCAGGTCGGTGACATGCACCTCACCGACTCCGGGATGCGCGTGGAAGAGCGCGGCGAACTGTCCGGAGAACTGCCCGGCGCCGACGATTCCGATGGAGAACGTCATGAACATTCCTTCACTGGGAGAAACGGGGTGGGCGGAGGAACACGGGACGTAGGAACGGGTCGATGAGCGAGTGGCACGGACCCACGAACGAGTAACGAGTGGAACGCATCCGTGAGTGACGTGAGTGAGTGGAGCGCAGACGGGTGCTCCACACCGGAAGACGGGTGCTCCTTACCGGGAGAACAGATGGTTGATCTGGCTGTTGGTCCGGTCGAGGCTGCCGACCGGGGCTCCGTTGGCGTAGATGTCCTGCATGGCGGGGCGCATCAGGGCGTACACGTCCGCCGCGTGATCGGTGATCGGGAAGGAGAACGTCATCGTCGCCTTGTCGTTCACCGGCCGGGTGAAGGCCGTGACGTCGATGCCCTGCTTCTCGTACGCGGCGACAGCGGCGTCCGTTCCCTCCCGGGTCGCGGGGAAGACGATGCCGTGCTCGCCGACGGTCTTCTGGCACGCGTCGGAGGCCAGGTACGCCACCCACTGCTCGGCGCCCTTCTTGTTCCGCGCGTGCTTCGACAGGGAATCGGCGAGGCCGTTCATCATCGTGGCGCGTTCACCGGTCGGGCCGACGGGTGTCCGGGCCGTGCCGATGCCGACCTTCTTCATGCCGTGAAAGGTCTTGATCATCCATGAGCCGTGCAGTGCGGCCGCCGCCTTCCCCGCGCCGACCTGCACCTCGGGCCCGCTGGTCTCCGAGAAGTCCTTGAACGGTGCGAGATACCCCTTCTTCGCGAGACCGAAGTACCAGCCGACCGTCTGCTGGAAGACCTCCTGGTCGTAGTGGTAACGGGTCCCCCAGGTCCGCTTGTCCGTGTAGCGCCAGCCGGCCGAGGCCGCAAAACTGCTCCACTGGGTCTGGCCGTCGGCATCTCCCCCGTCGTTGGTGGCCAGGCCGTACACCTTGACGTGCCGGCGGTCGAAGCCCGGTTCGTCGCCACGGACACCGTTGACGTCGACGGTGAGACGGGCGATGGCCTTCTCGAACGTGCCGCCGTCCCGGGGATTCCAGGTCAGGCGGTTCAGCTCGGCGGCGGAGAGGCCGGCATCGGCGGCCATCTTCTTGTTGAAGAAGAGGGCGACCGTGTCCCAGTCCTTCGGGGCCCCGTAACGGTGGCCGTCCTTCCCCTTCCAGGCCGCGGCGAGCCCCGGCTGGTAATCGGCGTCCTCGATCTTCCGGGTCAGCGGCAGCTCGTCCAGCGGCGCGAGTACTTTCAGGTCGGCGAACTGGGCGAACTTCTGGACATGGTTCGTGAAGACGTCCGGCTGCGTGCCCGCGATGAAGCTCGACGCGAGCTTGGTCCAGTAGTCGTCCCATCCCATCTGAGTGATCTTCACGTCGAGACCGGGGTGCCGCTTCTCGAAGCCCGCGGCACACGCCTCGTACGCCGGCAGCTGGTTGGCGTCCCACAGCCAGTACGTGACGGTCTCCCGCCGGGCGTCACCAGCGGACACGTCCTGCGCACCGCAACCGGAGAGCAGTACCAGCGCTCCGGCGACGGCGCCCGCGAGGCGTACGCGTCTCCGCCGGTGGCCGAGGTGCCCAGGTCCGCCCGCCGACAGTGGACACCGAAGCGCAGGCGACGTCGCGTCCGGTGTACGGAACCTAGAGATGGCGCGCATGCGTGGCTCCTCCTTCCTTCCTCCTTGATCCCGCTGACTACTTGATCCCGCTGAAACCGATGGAGTTGACGATGCGGCGTGCGCAGCACGCGAAGAGGACGAGCATCGGGAGGGCGGCGATCAGCGTCGCCGCCATGAGGCCCGACCAGTCCGTTCCCGTCTGCGGTGTCTGGGCCCGGAAGATGCCGAGCGCGACAGTCAGCACCCGGGAGCTGTCGCTGTAGGAGACCATCAGCGGCCAGAAGTAGTCGTTCCATGCCGTGATGTAGGTCAGGACGCACAGGGTGACGACCGGTGTGGACGCCATGGGCAGCAGCACCCGGAAGAAGATCCGTATCTTGCCCGCGCCGTCCAGCAGCGCGGCCTCCTCGACCTCTCGGGGCAGGTTCATGAAGAACTGCCGGAGGAAGAAGACGGCGAACGGCGTCATGAACAGGCTGGGCAGGGCGATGCCGAGCAGGGTGTCCACCAGCCCGAGCTGCTTGATCAGCACGAAGTTCGGCAGCAGCGTGAAGATCGTAGGCACCATGAGCCCGGCGAGGAACAGCGCGAACACCCGGTCCCTCCCGCGCCACCGGAGCCGCGAGAAGGCGTAGGCGGCCATGGCGGAGAAGAGAATCTGGCAGGCCGTGATCGCCGTGGCGACGAGCGTGGAGTTGAGCAGGTAGCGCCAGAAGTCGATGGAGCCGCCCGCACCGCCCTGGGCGAGCGCTTCCTCGGTGCTCTGGAGGCCGAGGACGCGGGCGAAGCCGCCACCGGTGAGGCCGACAGGGAGCGGGGACGAAGGGTCGGTGGTCAGGGCAGCGTTGGACGACAGCGCGGTACGCAGGATCCAGTAGAAGGGCAGCAGGGTGATGGCGATGATCGCGGCCATCACGATCCAGGCGCATACCCGTCCGGGCGAGGTACGGCGCCGTCGCGAGCGGAGCCTCCCGGAGGCCGGTGCACCGGCTGTGTCCGGCACGGTGGGCGGGCTGACGGTGACTGCCATGGCGGCGGCTCCCTACTGACCGAGGTCGGTCCGGCCGGCCCGGGTGAGCCGGTACTGGATGACGGTGATCACGCTGAGGACGGCGAGCAGCGCGACGGACATGGCCGAGGCGTAGCCGAACTGGAAGCGTCCGAAGGCGGAGTTGTAGATGTAGAGCTGCAGGACGTTGGTGGCATTGGCCGGGCCGCCGGCCGTGGTCACCGCGACGGTGTCGAAGACCTGGAACGACCCGATCACGGTCATGATCAGAACGACTGCCAGTACCGGGCGCAGCAGCGGCAGCGTCACCCGCCAGAACATCCGCCACTCGCCCGCGCCGTCGACTCTCGCCGCTTCGTAGACGTCGCCGGGAATGGCCTGGAGCCCGGCGAAGAGGAGCAGTGCGGTGTAGCCGACGTGCCGCCAGACGTTGATGAGGGCGATGGTCGGGATCGCCCAGGTCTCGTCGGCCAGGAAGGGTATGTGCTCCATGCCCATGGCGCCGAGGATGCGATTGCCGATGCCCAGCTGGGTGTCGAGCATCCACAGCCAGACGATGCCGGCGACAACGTTCGACACGAGATAGGGCGTCAGCACGATGCCGCGCAGCACGGCCGACTGCGTGAGCCGCTGCATGAGCACGGCGATCGCCAGGGCCGCCACGGTCTGCACGCCGATGTTGATCACGACGTACTCGACGGTGAGACGCAAGGACTCCCAGAAAAGGGGGTCGCGGACCATGCGCACGTAATTGTCCAGGCCGACCCACTCAGCCGGCGTCAGCAGGTTGTACCGCGTGAAGCTGAGCCAGATGCCGCGCAGGGTGGGCCAGAGCAGGAACACCAGGAAGCCGAGCATGGCGGGCGCGACGAACAGCGCGGCGAGAGCTCCGTCTCCGCGCCCGCCACCGTCCCGTTCGGCGTCCCGCTTCGCGGCCGCGGGCCGTGGGGCTGCGCCGGGGCGCCAACGCAGGCGCACCGACGAGCTGTTGTCAGCGACGGTCATCTGCGACTCCTTCGTCGGCGGCTCGTCCGGTTTACTTTCGACTCAGAACAATCCTGCCGTCAAGGCTCGCGCACAGACCTTTCTGCACCCCATCCATTCACTCAGAGTGATGAACATCCTTGACCTTACTTCCGTCGGGAAATTAATCTGTGACCAGTTCGAGGTGGTCCTGACCCCGAATAACCTCGGACGACCGGACGACCTGAGGTCGCTGCCATGTCTGAAACCACTGCCACGTCCGAGCCCCCACCCCTTCACACCTGCGCGAGGACCCCATGAGCACACTTGCCGCGAGCTGGTTGCCGCTGAGCCCTGGCGAACGGGCCGTGGCACTCGAGGTGCTGACCCACGGTCCGCTCTCCCGCACGGAGATCGCCCGACGGCTGGACCTCTCGCCCGGCAGCCTCACCCGGCTGACCAAGCCGCTCATCGAGTCCGGGCTGCTGATCGAGGCGGACTGGCCGACGGACGAGACCTCAGCAGCCGCGGCGGCCCGACAGGGACGCCCGTCCCAGCCACTGGACGTCATCGCCGAGTCACGTCACTTCGCCGGCTTCAAGATCACCGCGGACACCGTCTACGGGGTGGTCACCACACTGAGGAGCGAGATCGTCGCCGAGCACACCCAGCCGCTCACCACGCACGAACCGCACGCGGTGGCAGACCTCGTGCACGGCATGGCGGAAGCGTTCGCGGAGGATTTCCCGCAGCTGGCGGGGATAGGCATCGGCGTGGGTGGCCGGGTCCAGGACCGTGCCGTCGTCGCGGAGTCCGCCTTCCTCGGCTGGTCGGACGTGCCGATAGCAGAGCTCCTGGAGGAGCGGTCGGGCCTGCCCGTGGTCGTGGAGAACGATGTCGCCGCGTTGATAGAGGCCGAAACGTGGTTCGGCGCGGGCCGCGGGCTGGAGCGGTTCGCTGTCCTCACGATCGGCGCGGGCATCGGGTACGGCCTGGTGCTGAACGGCAAGCTGATCCGCTCCGGCGACGACGGGCGCGGCGTCGGCAAGCGCTGGATCGTCAATCCGAACGGCCCGCTCACTCCGGACGGCGAGCGCGGCAGCGCCATCGCCCTCCTCACCATTCCGAACATCTGCTACCAGGTCCAGGCCGCGACGGGCCGCGAGGTCGATTACGAAGAGGTCCTCGCACTCGCCGCGGCCGGTGATCCCGTGGCGTCCCGGGTGATCGACGAGGCTGCCCGGGGCCTGGGCACGCTGGTGGCGCAGATCGCGAACTTCGCCCTGCCGGAGAAGATCCTGCTCGCCGGCGAGGGCGTGGGCCTGGTCGACGTCGCGGCACCGGCGGTCCAGGAGGCCATATCCGCCAACCGGCACCCCTTGGCGGACCCCGTCGTCCTGGAGAGCAAGGTCTCCGACTTCCACCAGTGGGCCCGCGGCGCGGCAGTCCTGGCCATTCAGGTACTGGTACTGGGCGCGAAGGAGGGGTGAGAGCCGGACCGCGCGATCATCGCATCGCGGCTGATGATGATTCTTCGGGAGCTACCGGGCGGGGGCTGCTAGGCCATCGGGCAGATGTCGTGGGGGTCGGTGCGGGATGCGGCGGCCGGGATGTGGGACGGTGCATGTGCGTCTCGTGGTCCGGCCCGGCTCCCGCCCGTACGACTCTCCGTACGGCCCGGTCATGCTGGTTGGACCGTACGACGTGGAGGCAAGCACAACGAGGAGGAGAAGAGTCCATGTCCAATCCGCCGCTTCCCGAGGCCGCCGTAGCCATGCTGAAGAAGCCGAACCCGGCTGTCATCACCACGCTCCGGTCCGACGGTCAGCCGGTGTCCACGGCCACCTGGTACCTCTGGGACGACGGCCGGGTGCTGGTCAACATGGACGAAGGCCGCAAGCGGCTGACCCATGTGCGCAGGGACCCGCGGGTCACGCTCACCGCACTCGACGACGAGAGCTGGTACACGCACATCAGCATCATCGGGCGCGTCGTCGAACTGCGTGACGACGAAGGCCTGGCCGACATCGACCGGCTGGCTCAGCACTACACGGGCAAGGAGTACCCGCAGCGGGACCGCAAGCGGGTCAGCGCCTGGATCGAGATCGACCGCTGGCACGGCTGGGGCACCCTCAAGGACAACAACCAGGTGGGCTGACCAGAGGGCGAGGCCCCACCCCAAGGGGGCTCCCGAGGGACCGTTCCGAGGTCCTGAGCGATCATCCCCAGGGACCGTCCTGCGGGAGCACCCCGAGGGGCCGCAGGCGGGTCCGGCTCCGCCCAGTGCCCAGCCATCCCGCCTGCCGACCTGCCGACGGCCCTGACTGCCCCGCCTGCCGACCTGCCGACGGCCCTGACTGCCCCGCCTGCAGGCCCGCCCGCAGCCCTGGCCGGTCTGCTGGCTACGCGTCATCCGCCTGCCCGGCGTCCGGTTGTCCGGCTGCCCGGCTGCCCGGCTGCCCGGCTGCTCCGGCTAGCCCGCGACCTGCCCGTTTCCGTCACTGCGGCCGCTGCCGGCTCCGCTGCCACTGCCGCTGCCGCTGCCGCTGCCGCTGCGTACGGTTTCCCGGTGGCGGGCGGCCAGGTCGACGTAGACCGCGGCGTTCAGCTTGATGGACTCCCGCTCCTCGTCGGTCAGCTCGCGCTTGACCTTGGCCGGTACGCCGGCGACCAGCGAATTGGGCGGCACCTGCATCCCCTGGGGAACCAGCGCCTGCGCGGCGACCAGCGATCCGGTGCCGATGCGGGCACCGTTCAGCACCGTGGCGCCCATGCCGATCAGGACGTCGTCCTCGACGGTGCAGCCGTGCAGTACCGCGTTGTGACCGACCGACACCCGCTCGCCGACCGTGACCGGGAAACCGGGGTCGACATGAACGGTGCAGTTGTCCTGGATGTTGCTGTCCGCGCCGAGAACGATGGGGCCACCGTCGGCTCGCAGGACGGTCTGGTACCAGACGCTCGAACCGGGAGCCATGGTGACCTCACCCAGTACGACGGAGGTCGGGGCGGTGAACGCGCCGGGGTCGATCTTCGGCTCCGGCCCGCCCACCCCGGAAATCAATGCCTGTCCCGTCATCGCAGTCTCCTCGTGATGTCTTGTCGTCGCGCCGACAGCACCGTAGGTGACGTGCGCAGGGAACCAGACCCTGCTGGGGCGAAGATCACAAGGAGATGAGGGATAGGAGGCAGCGGGACAGGCGGCGCCTTGCTCCTCAGCAGCGGTCTACTCGGCAGCGGCGGCTGTGGCGGCCGGCTGCTCTTCCTTCGTCCCCTGCTCTTCCTTCGCCTCCTGCTGCTCCTCATGCGCGGCGGCGGCCTTCGCGGCCCGGCGCTTCATGACGATCAGCGAGCCGAGGCCGAAGAGGACCGCGGCGACCAGGCCCAGCCAGGAGAAGCGCTTCAGCCAGGGCTCGGCGACGATGCCGACGCTGTAGATCAGCGCGGTGGTGCCGCCCGCCCAGACGATGCCGCCCAGCACGTTGGCGATCAGGAACTTCCAGTACGGCATCCGCAGCACGCCCGACAGCGGCCCGGCGAAGATCCGCAGCAGCGCGATGAAGCGGCCGAAGAACACCGCCCACATGCCCCACTTGTCGAACTTCTCCTCGGCCATCGCCACGTGCTCGGGCCCGAAGTGCCGGGGGAACTTCCGCCCCGCCCAGTCCAGCAGCGGCTGGCCGCCCTTGCGGCCGATGAGGTATCCGATGGAGTCGCCGACGATCGCACCGACCGTCGCGCACGTGCCCAGCACGTACGGATTGATGTGGTCCTGGGTCGCGGCCAGCAGCGACGCGCTGACGAGGACGATCTCACCCGGCAGCGGGATGCCCAGGCTCTCCACCCCGATGACCACCCCCACCAGGAGATAGACGCTCACCGCTGGTACGGACTCGAGCCACTCCTGGACGTGCAACGCGCCTTCCTCCACCTCGTATCGGGCCCATCGTGCGGGCCGCCCCCTGACGCGCGGTGCCGCGCGTCTGGGAAGCGTACTAGATCTGCTGGTCGCGGCCGCAGCCGTCGCCCTCGGCGCCCGGCAACGGTCAGCCGCTGTTTATTCAGCTCATTCAGCTGGTTCACATGGTGTGACGCAACGTGAAGCCCATCAGTTGCCCGCGACCCCGGTGAAATCACGGACGGCCCCGGACGGAGAGCCCTGGCAGCCCTGGCAGCCCTGGCAGCCCTGGCAGTGCAGACAACGCAGACAGTGCAGACAACGCAGACAGCGCAATGAAGCTGGTGACCGCTCCGCGGCGGGAGGGCGTCGACGAGGCCGGGCGGGGGGTGCCGCTGGTGCCTGACGCCGGGAGACCGGGTCCTTCTGGTGACGGCCTGCCGGTGCACCGACCTCACTCCGCGGCAGCTGGCCCCGCTGTTCGGCGTCTCGAAGCGCGGCGCTGCGGCTGCTGGTCGACGATCCCGGGAAAGCCCCGTTCACGTAGTGCTCCGAGGTCCTCCGGTCGCCGATGATCTCCTGATCTCCTGATCTCCTGATCTCCTCGAAGGTGTCGGCGATGACATCGCATCCGGGTCTCGTCCGCCCCCGCACCGGGTCTCGTCCACCCCCGCACCGGGTCTCATCCCCCCCCCCGCACCGGATCCCGTCCGCCCCCGCACCACCGTCCCCACGTCGGCGCCGTGTGTCGCCCGGGCCCGGCTCGCGGCCTCCGGCCGGCGCGGGAGCTGCGGCTGAGCGGGCAAGCGCGGTGTGGAGCAGCTCGTACGAGCTGTCACGCCCGTTGTTCGGACAGTGCGTGGAGCCCAGCGCCGAGGTCTGCCTTGAGATCGTCGAGGTCCTCCAGGCCCACGTGGACGCGGACCAGAGGGCCCCGGCCGGACCAGGTACCCGGAAGGCGATGGCTGACCGGGTCGGCCGGCACGATCAGGCTTTCGTATCCGCCGTAACTGTGGCCGAGCCCGAACAGCCGCAACTCTCCCAGGAACGCGTCCACGGCGGGCTTACGGTACCGGGGATCCAGTTCGAGTCCGAACAGGCCCGCCGCACCGGAGAAATCCCGGTGCCACAACTCGTGTCCCGGATCGTCAGGGAGGGCCGGGTAGAGCACGCTGACGACCCCGTCCTGTTTCTCCAGCCAGCGTGCGAGCTCCAAGGCCTGGTGCTGGTGGTGACGCAACCGGACGCCGAGGGTGCGCAGTCCGCGCAGCCCGAGGTAGACGTCGTCCGAGCTCGCGCACTGCCCCAGCCTGATCGCTGTGGCGCGGACCGTGGCAAAGGTGGCCTCGGTGCACACGATGGCGCCGAGGATGCTGTCGGCGTGGCCGGTCAGGTATTTCGTCGCCGAGTGCACCACGACATCGGCGCCCAGACCCAGCGGCCGGCAGAAGGCGGGAGTGGCCCAGGTGTTGTCGATCACCGTGACGACCCCTCGGGAGCGGCACACACCAGTGATGGCCGGCACGTCCTGCACTTCAAAGGTGGTGGATCCGGGGGACTCCAGATAGACCAAGCGCGTGCGGGGGCGGAGCAGGTTGTCGATGTCCTTGCCCACACAGGGGTCGTAGTACTCGATCTCCACTCCCAGCCCGGTGAGGGAGTCGCAGAACTTCCGGGTGGGCAGGTAGACGGAGTCGCTGACCAGGATGTGGTCACCGGCCTGGACGAACGACAGAATCGCCGTGGTGATCGCGGCAAGGCCCGAGCAGGTGGCGACGGCGGCATACCCGCCTTCCAAGTCGGTCAGTGCCGCTTCGAACGCGCGGCCGGTGGGGGTGCCGAAACGGCCGTACACCGGCATCTCGCGCTTGAGAGGGTCGGCCTGGGAGGCATCCATCGCCTCGATGTCCTCGTACAGCACGGTTGACGCCCGGTAGACCGGTGGGTTGACATAGCCGTGCTGTTTCCGAGGGTCGGAGCCCGCGTGCACGAACCGGGTGTCCATCGCGGCCGGGTGTTCCGTCACGACACCGCCTCCAGTTCGGTACCCGTGGTCGGCTGCGCTTGAGCTGCTGTCCGGCGGCCGCCGAGCAGCAGCGCTGCGATGGCCATCACCGCACACTGGACCGCGACGAAGAGCCAGAAGGAGCCCAGCTCGCCCGCCTCCTCGTAGTGGGCGAACACGAAGCCGCCGACGACGCCGGCGAGCAGCCCACCACCGCCGGCGGCCAGCCGCTGTACTCCGAAGGCGAACGCCGGATTGCCCGGCACACGGTCGACGAGTTCCAGGTCGCAGCGCAGGAAGAGGAACACCTCGCTGAGCGTGAACATGGCCGTACCTGCCAGCAGGGCCGGGATGTTCCCCATTGACATCACGGTCATGCCCGCAGCCATCAGCGCGAAGGACCCGGCGAGCAGCCGACGGTAGTTGGCCCGTGCGATCCACCCTGCCAGGGGCGGCTGCAGAAGTACCACCATGGCGCAGTTGACGAGCATGACCCAGCCGAGTGCCTGGAGGTTGGACACCCCGGCGGCGTAGAGGCCCATGAAGCTCTGGAAGAAGAAATAGAGGTAGAAGACCGCGAACGTGAACAGCACTGGACGCAGGGCGCTGCGCAACGCCTGGCGTCTGCCGGTCCGGGCGGGTTCCCGGCCGTCGGGGTGGCTTCCGGGTACGGCAGGGGTGGGCGTCACGGGCCGCATGGTGACCTGGTGGGCCACCGTGATCAGGCCGAACAGCGCGGCCGCACTGAGCAGCAGTGTCACCGGGTTCGCATCGATCAGCAGGCCGGCGAGGAGCGGTCCCAGGCCCATGCCGGCGTTCAGGGCGGCGCTGCTGACACCGAGGAACAGCGGGCGCAGATCATCGGCGACCGAGGTGACGATGTACGCCTTGTTCGCCGGGAGGTACAGGGCGGGGCCCATGGAGACGAGCACCACCGCCGGATACGCGGCCCAGGGCACCACGACAGCCAGGCTGAGCAGGACGAGGCCCGCGGTGCGCAGGGCGAGCGAGACGACCATGGTCCGTTTGAGTCCGAGCCGGTCCACGACCGGTCCGCCCAGGATGCTGCCACCGAACTGGATGAACGTCGCCGCGGCAACCAGTACACCGGCCAGGCGTACGTCCAGCCCGACCCCATCGACCAGGAGTACTCCGATGAAGGGGGTGATCATGTAGCTGCCCAGCGCCACGACGAAGGACAGCGTGATCAGGGCTTTCAGGCCCGACGGAAGGCCGGCGAACGTTCGCCACTTGGCGGAGAAAGGCATCTTCAAGGCCGTGCGTCCTCGCTCTCCGCTCCGGTGGTGACCGGCAGGTCCGAGGGCAGGCCCCATTCGCTCCATGAGCCGTCGTAGACGGACAGTTCCTGGTACCCGGCCAGTTCGGCCGCCAGTGCCAGGACGCAGGCGGTCACGCCGGACCCGCAGCTGAAGAACAGTCGCTCCCGGTCGCCGGCCAGGGAGGAGAAGGCGGCGCGCAGCTCCGGTACGGGGAGCATCCGCCCGTCGTGCTGGACCTCGGAGAATGGCAGGTTGTGGGCGCCGGGCATGTGGCCACCGCGGAGCCCTGGGCGGGGTTCCGCGGCCACGCCGGCGAACCGCTCCCTGGAGCGGGCATCGAAGACACCGGCTCCCGGGTCGGCCAGGGCCGCTCTCACGGTGTCGCTGCCGACGATCAGCCCCGTGCGGGGCCGTGCGGTGAAGTCGCCGCGTCGGCCCGTGGGCGCGGGATCTCCGCTTTCGAGCGGGAGTCCGGCAGCGGTCCAGGCGGGCAGGCCACCGTCGAGAACGGCGGCCCGGTCGAAGCCCATCGCCCGCAGCATCCACCACGCCCGGGCGCTGGAGTAGATGCCGGCGCCGTCGTAGACGACGACGGTGCTGCTGTCGTCGACGCCGAGAGCGCGCATCGCCTCGGTGAATGCGGCAGCGCCGGGCATCGTGTGGGGCAGCGGGGAGGAATGATCGGACAGCGGACCGTCGATGTCGAAGGGCCGCGCCCCCGGAATCCGGTGCTCGGCACCTCGGTGGGCCCCTACCGAGGCATCGAAGACCACCAGTCCCGGCTCGGCCAGGCGGGCGGCGAGCCAATCGGCGTCGACGAGGGGGCCGGGCGGGTTCGTGGCGGTCACAGCGTGCCTCCTGCGGACTCGGCGGGACGCCATCTGACGTGTTCGGAGAACCAGGCCAGGACCTTGTCCATGTTGACGGCCACCTCGTCCTCCGTGTCACCGGCCACGACATAGCCGGCCAGGTACAGACCGGACTTGACGCCTCCGTGGAACTCCTGGCCGGCCTTCCCGGACAACGACACTTCACGGACGCAGTCCGGTTCGCCGCCGGACGGCAGGTGCTCCAGCACGCCGGTGGTCGGCGGGATCCACATCCCGCCGGCGGGCTGGTAGGCGGGAGTGCCGAGCGTGGCGGGCAGGCCGCACTCGGCGTACAGCCACTCCTTGTCCAGGTCGATGCCGAAGGCATGGCGCACCACGGCGCTGACCATACCGCCGCCGGTACGACTGGCGACCTCGCAGAAGACCACCCGGTCGTCGGGAGTGATCCACAGTTCCGCGTGGAAGGCCGTGTGCGCCGGGGTGGGCAGCTCTGCAAGGACCGTCTTCGCCGCCTTGACCAGCCGGTCGTACGCCGGATCCTGCGGTGCCAGCGGCAGGCTGCCCATCCATGCGTCGGCCCGGAAGGACAGACAGTCGTTGAGGTAGCGGAAGGGGTGGACGAATACCACTTCGCCGTTCACGACCAGGCCGTCGACGTGGTACATCTGCCCCGGGACGAAGGTCTCGATCTGGCTGGTCCCGCGCCATGGACGGGCGAGGTAGGCGTTCAGTTCCGTCTCGTCACGGATGATGTTCGCACCCAGCGAGCCCGACTCCGACACGGGCTTGATCACCACTGGGTAGCCGTGCTCTGCAATGAACTCCACGGCGGTGTAGGCCGAGTCGAGGAGCCGGTAGGCGGGAATCTCCACCGCCCCGCCGGCAAGGTGGTCCTTCATGACCACCTTGTCGCGGAAGGCGAGTGCGCTCGGGGTCCGCTGCCCCGGCAGGTCCAGCAGGTCCCGCAGCTGGGCGGCCCGCACCACATCTGCCTCGGCTCGGGCGAAGACCGCCTCGACCGCATGGGCGCGGGCCAGTCCCAGCGCCGTCTTCTCGACGAGCTGGTTGGTGTCGTAGTCGTCGAAGGCGTGCACATGCGGCAGATGGGCGTAGCCTGCCGCGAACTCCGTCGTGGTCAGGATGATCGGTTCGATGCCCGAGCCGGCCAGCCACCGGTCGTAGGGGGTCTTGGCGTGGGGCGTCTTGGCGAAGACGAGGACGTAGCGCATGGTTGCCGTCCTCAGGCCTTCGCGTCGACGAGGAGGGGCAGTCGGCGCCGCGCAGGAACGCGTGACACCAGCCCCATCTCCTCGGAGAGCTCCGTGGCGAAGCAGCCGTCCTTGTAGGCGCCGGACAGCCGCTTTGCCGTGAAGGCTTCGATCTTCTCCTCATCGAACTCCAGGTCGTAGCGCGCCTGCCGGCCGTCGTCAGTGACCGTGCGCACAAGGGTCCCGAGGTGGGGCTCGAAGGTGTTGACGCAGCCGACGATGTCCCCGATCTTCTCGCGGCGCTCGTCCGCGGTTTCCGACAGGACCTCTTCCTGAGTGGGGATGACGGCGAAGAGCTGACGGCCGGCCCGGCACCAGCCGACGTGTCCGGGGAAGTCCATGACCTTGATGCCGAAGGTGCCGAAGTCCTCGCTGACGCCGAGCTGGAAGTTCAGCTCCACGTTCTCGTGCAGCCACTTGAAGTCGCGGTAGGCCTGCTCGATCTCTTCGCGACTCAGGCGGAGCTCGGGATGGCGCCCACCGTGGTCGGTGAAGTTGTTGAACCGTACGGTCTCGACGCCCAGCTTGTTGAAGTAGCGGGCGTACCGCTCCAGGGACTCGCGGCCGTGGTTGTGGCGACCGACGGTGACGCCGATGTTGATGCGGAACGCGTCGGTGATCTCGGCGTCCTGCGGCAGGCCGGCACGGTACCGCTTGTTGTAGTCCTCGATCCGGCGCACCACCTCCTCGGTGTTCGCGCCGCTGAAGACCCCCTTGATCGGGTAGCTGCCGTCGTCCACCACGGTGAGGTTCTCGTCGATGACGCCGTGGTAGGTGATGGAGATCGTGCCGTAACCGCACTCCCGGGCGAGGTCGAGGAGCTCTGTGCAGTTGTCCGCGAGCAGCGGGCGCCCACTGGTCCAGGCGTCGCCCTTCTCCATCGTTTCCGTGGGCTTGTGGTCGGACTCCTGCCGGAATTCCCGGTTGTTGGCGGGGCCGTAGAGGCGCATGAACTCTCCGTCGTACGCGAAGCTGTCCACGTAGCGCGGGTAGACGTGGTACCCGTGCGACTGGAGGCCCGCCAGGATCTGCGGCCCCTCCTCCATGGCGAACGACTTGTCGTGCACCTTCTCGTAGTTGACGAACCAGCAGTGCGTGCACTTCTGCCCGCAGGTGTTCTTCCCGACCTTGGTGTCCAGATCGAGGTAGATATGGATGTCCTCAGGCTTGAGGTCCGTGAAAGGCACGGTAAAAGGCGCGTCACCGTGAAAATCGTAAGAAATCGGCGTGTTCTCGGCAGACATGTGTCCCCCTCGCATGATGGATCGACAGAAGGAAGAGAGGCGGGCAGAGCGGGAACGCGGCAGGCTCTGCCCGCGGTCAGGCGCCCGGCCTGGGGTTCAGAGAGCGGGCCGGGAAGTGATGATCGGGAGGGCCGTCAGCTCCGCCACGGCCGCAACGCACTCCGCGGTGCTCGCCGCGGTCAGGACAGCCATCCCCAGCCGGTCCGCGGAAGACCGGAGTGGCTGCACCACATCTCCGGGGCGCACCAGCACGTCCCACAGCCCGATGGATCCGTGCCGCAACGAAGGCTTCGGCGCGACGGCCGTCACCCGGCCGGGAGGCGCGGTGAAGAATACGGTCGCCGCTGCGGCGGCTGCGGGCGTCTCGCGCTGGAGTCCCTCGCCGACGGCCCAGCCGAGGGCGGCGCGGCGCCAGTCGACGCCGGTGGTGAGCAGCACCAGATCGGCGAGTCCGTCCCCGCCGAGGCGGTTGTGGGTCTCGATGACGATGACCTTGTCACCGTCGATCTTGATCTCGGTGTGGCTCGGGCCGTCCGTCAGGCCTACGGCATCGAGGGTTTCCCTGACGGCCTGCTCCACCAGCCCATGCCGGGCGGGATCCAGGGAGGGCGGCGGCATCATGTGGCTGACCTCCACGAAGCCGTCCGTCGTCCCCTTCTCGGCGATGCCCACGAGGGTGTGTCGCCCTCCTGAGGACATCGCTTCGACACTGAACTCCCGGCCGTCTGCGTACTGTTCGAGGAGCGTGGCCGCAGTCCTGCGGTCCTGCGGAAGCTCCTCGAGGCGCTCGACGAGCGCCACGGCAGCGCTGCCGGCTCCGTCGACCGGCTTGACCACCACCCGCGCGTGCGCGGCGAACAGCCGCTCCACGGCGACGGTGTCGTCGCCTGGCGCGAAGGCCGGGTTGAGGTGAGGCGCTTTCCGTTCAAGGATGCGCCGCATTTCCAGCTTGTCGCGAGTGCCTCTGACGACACTCGCCGCCACGCCTTTCGCCCCGAGGCGTTCTGCTGCGGCCGCCGCCGGCTCCAGGCCGAGCTCCGTGAGGGAAACGACGGCCGATGGCGACAGCGGATGGAGCACCTCGTCGATGAATGAGGTGAAGGCGGCGCGGTCCTGGTAATCGACCGTGAAGATCCGGTGGGTCCCCCGGGCCTGCAGGTCGTCGAGGTCAAGCGCCGGCGCGTCCGGCAGTTGCACGTGGATGACGTCGGCGGGGAGGGCGGCGGCCGCACGGGCCACCGTCGGATTGGCCCCGACGATCACCAGGGTCACGACGACGTCTCTTGAACTTGTATACAGCAGCACATCGTCAGCCCCCCGAATCCCCTGAGTCATTGAACGCGGAACGAAACGAATCGCAGGCCACCCGGTACGCCCGCGGCGACCGCAGTTCGAGCCGCTCCACGAGCGTCAAGTTCGCACCGACGCTCACACGTCGTCAACGTCGTGTGACGAGTATCACATGCATCACGGAATAACCCCGGCCTCTCGGTCGTTCGCACCCTGGCACCGGCTCGACCTGCTGCGTCGATTCGTTCGCGCATCATGGGGAGACCTCGCCCCGCCAGGAATCGTGTCCCGCCACGTCGAGCTGCGGAGCCTCGGCGACGACGCTTTCGCAAAGTCGGCTTCGGCGCGCCAGGCCGCCCAGGACGCCGAACTCCACGACGGCCTCGAACACGGGCGGCGCCGTCGAAGTCAGTCTCGGGGCGCCCAGGAAGGAAAACGCAGCTCAACTTCGTACACGGCGAGCCCGGACCGGCCTCAAGACGGATGCCACACGCTCATCGCGCGCACTCCGAGGCCCGCGAACTGTTCGGCCCCTTCATCCGTTCGCACGTTGCGCACATCATTGGACGCTTCGGCACGCCGAGAGGGATGCCACGGCTTGGATGCCACGGAATGGACGCCACGGACGCCGAGGAGCATGCATGACCACTGCCCACTGCGCCCCGGCCGTGCCGGTCAGCCGGTGACGTCCGTGCTCGCATGATCCGCAGGGCCGCCCCGAGCAGAACGCCGGTCGCCCCCTTCGCCCTGCGTCGGGAGCCGTGAGACGTGGTCTCGCGCCGGTGACTCGGCCGCAGTCGAAGAAGCCGGGCCGCGGCCGAAGGGACGGCCCGGCCCGGTAGCAGGTCTCAGAGAGCCTTTCCGTGTGCCCTCAGTCGTTCAGCCGCAGCGTCCACACGACCGTCATCTCGCCCGTGACGGCCCCGTCCTCGCGCTGAATGGCGATACCGACCGGGAACTCCGGGCGCCCGCCCGCATCCAGCTCGGCCACGACCTCGTCCACCGGGCGGCCCAGGGTCGCCGTGGCTGTCACCGGCCCCTTGGCCACCTTCTTGTAGCCGATCTCGGCCCGCACCGCGAGCGGTACCGCACGAGAGAGCTGGTCACCGAAGGCCTTGAGGACAACAGCGCCGCTGGCGGACTCGGCCAGGGTGAACATGGCGCCCGCGTGGGGGCCGCCGATGTGGTTGTGGAAGTCCGGCTGGTCCGGGAGCCGGAGCACCGCACGCTCCGAGGTGACCTCGTCGAACTCCAGATTCAGGGTCCGCACCATCGGGACCGCGGCGGCCAGCATTTCGCCCATCGAGGCGCTCTCAACTGTCATGGGTGCGATGTTACCGACGGGTAGTACGGCTGGCCACCCTGGTGGCCGCCTCGCTCCCCTGCCCCTCCCCGTAAAAGCTCCTCGTAGGTAACGTGCCGGCGCGGTGCCGAAGCCGCCCGAAGCACCGCGAAGCGCATGTGAACGTCAGGGTTCTGTCACGCTCCAGCGGGGCAACTGTGACACCTCCCACCTCGGCCCTTTATCGTTAGCGCCCATGTGGCCAGGACAGCAGCCGCCCGGGGGCGAGCAGAACCCGCAGGATCAGAACCCTTATCAGCAGCCGGGGTACCAACAGCCGAATCCGTACCAGCAGCAGGGGTATCAGCAGCCGGGTTACCAGCAGCCGCACGGCTACCAGCAGCCGACGCAGCCGCAGTGGCAGGTACCGGGCGGACCGCAGTCCCCCAAGGACAACGGCCGCAACGAGAAGAAGACCACCATGACGATCGCCATCGTCGCGGCGGTAGCGGTCGTGGCGGCCGCCGTGGTCACCGGCGTCTTCGTCCTCCAGGGCGGCGAGAAGAAGCCCGTCGCCCATGACGACCCGAAGCCCACCCGGTCCGAGTCCGCGACGGCCGAACCCACGGAGTCGGCGGGCGGCGAGAGCGAGGGCGGCGGGCCCGGCAGCGACCCGAACGCGCCCGGTAAGCCCGTCATCAAGGGCTGGCAGACGGTGGTCAACGCCAAGCGGCACGTGGCGTTCGACGTCCCCACCGAGGACTGGACGACCACCTCGGCCGACACCTACACCGGGTTCCAGGACGAGAAGGACAAGTCCGGGTTCCCCAAGACCCTCATCTCGATGACCGCACCGGCCTACTTCAAGGAGGACTGGTGCACCGTCAAGGACAAGGACGGCAACGAGTCCACCGCCTCGCTGGCCGGCACCGGCGTCAAGGGCGCGCAGGGCGCCAAGAGCCAAGGTGAGGCCGCCCAGAACGAGGCCCTGAACTGGGTCTGGGCCGGTTACGACCAGAAGAAGACCGGTACCTTCAAGGGCACCAAGGCCAAGTCCTTCAAGAGCGATCACGGCATCACCGGAAAGCTGTCGACGGCGACCGTGACCGGCGTGAAGAAGGACAACAAGTGCGACTCGGACGGCAAGGCGTACGCGGTCACGTACACCGACACCACCGGTGAGTACGCGACCTGGATCCTTTACGCTGCCAAGGACGTCAAGGGCGAGATCGACGAGGCCACGGTCAAGAAGATCATGAGCTCCCTCCGGCCGCTCGAATAACCGAGTGACGCCTCCGGGCGAGCACGCCATGCTGTGGTGCTGACCGCCATGCTGTCGTGCTGACCCGCCATGTTGTTGTGATGAACGCGATGCTGTTGTGATGAAGATGAAGCGCCCCGCGTGGGCGGGGCGCAATTACACGCTGTTGACGGCCGCCGCCGTGGTCACCGGTCTCGGAAGTTCCGGGGCTCTGATCGCGGCGGCGTTCGCCGTGCTCGAAGCCGGCGGATCGGCGACCGACGTCGGCCTGGTCGCCGCGGCCCGTACGGTCCCCCTGGTGATCTTCCTCCTCGTCGGAGGCGCGGTCGCCGACCGGCTGCCGCGGCACCGCGTGATGGTCGCCGCCAACGTCCTGAACTGTGTCTCCCAGGGCGCCTTCGCGCTACTGGTGCTGACCGGAGAGCCGACGCTGTGGCAGATGGCGCTGCTGTCCGCGCTCGGCGGCACCGGCCAGGCGTTCTTCGCGCCCGCCGCCGAGGGCATGGTGCTGGCCAGCGTCTCCGGTGAGCATTCCGGCCGTGCCTTCGCCTTCTTCCGCATGGGCATGAACGGCGCGAACATCGGCGGTGCCGCGCTCGGCGGTGCCCTGATCGCGGCGGTCGGCCCCGGCTGGGTGCTCGCGGTCGACGCCGCCGCCTTCGCCCTCGCCGGGCTGCTGCGCGCGTTCCTCGACGTACGGGGCGTGCCGCCGCGGGAGCCGGGGCACGGTCTGCTCGCCGACCTCCGGGACGGCTGGCGGGAGGTGGTCTCCCGGCCGTGGCTGTGGTCGATCGTCCTGCAGTTCGCCATCGTCAACGCGGTCGTGGCGGCCGCGGAGGCGGTGTACGGACCGCTGGTCGCGCAGGAGCACCTCGGCGGCCCGGGCCCTTGGGGGCTGGCGCTCGCGGCGTTCGGTGCCGGCACGGTCGGCGGCGCGCTGCTGATGACCCGGTACAAGCCGCGCTACCTGCTGCGCGTGGGGGCGCTGTGCGTCTTCCCGCTCGCGCTGCCGTCCGCCGCGCTGGCCGTACCGCTGCCGGCCGGGGGCCTGACGGCCGTGATGTTCGGCGCGGGGATCGCGGTCGAGGTGTTCGCGGTGACGTGGATGATGGCGCTGCACCAGGAGATCCCGGAGGAGAAGTTCTCCCGGGTCTCCTCGTACGACTGGCTCGGCTCCCTCGCCATGGTCCCGCTGGCCACGGCCCTGGCCGGCCCGGTCCAGGACCTGATCGGCCGTACCACCGCGCTGTGGGCCTGCTCGGCGCTGATCGCCTTGCTGACGGCGGCCGTGCTGTGCGTACGCGACGTGCGGTGGCTGAAGCGGCGTCCGGACGCGGCGCCGGCCGCCGAGCCGACGGAGTCGGCGGGGGCAGCGGCGTCGGCAGAGGCAGCGGCGTCGGCAGAGGTGCTGGACCACGCTCCGGCCGAGGCGCCCGGCCAGGTCCCGGTGACCGGCCTCCCGTCCACCGCGGCGGCCGACGACGTCACCCCGCACTGAGAGCCGGTGTCGCCGGCCCGCACCGAACGGCCACGACCGGCAGCGTCACCCCACGCTGAATGCGCCTGTGGGTGGCTCCGGTGACGGGACCGCCTCCGCGTCCCGTACCGGCTGCGCGTCGCCGATGAGCCGGCGCAGCCGCGGGCCGTGCTCGACGCGGGCGGGGAAGGCGTCGGCCACCACCCGCCGGGCGATGTCCGCCAGCGGCAGCTCCTCCTGGGACGCGACGAGGACGGCGTTGCCGAACCGCCGTCCGCGCAGCATCGACGGCTCCGCGATCAGGCAGAGCCGCGCGAAGACCGCCGTGAAGTTGGCTAGCTGCCCCCGTAGGAAGGCGAAGGGGGCACTGTCGGCGAGGTTCGCCACGTACCAGCCGCCGGGCCGCAGCACCCGGCCGGCCGCCTGCGCGTACTCCGCCGAGGTCAGGTGGGCCGGCACCCGCGACCCGCCGAAGACGTCCGCCACCACGACGTCGGCGGAGGCCGGCGGCGCGGCTTCCAGCGCGGTGCGGGCGTCGGCGGCATGCACCGATATGCCGCTGTCCGGCGGCAGTGGCAGGTGCTCGCGTACGAGATCGAGCAGGCCGCGGTCGGCCTCGATGACCTGCTGCCGGGAACCGGGCCGGGTCACGGCGAGGTAGCGCGGCAGGGCGAGCGCGCCGCCGCCCAGGTGCAGCGCGTCCAGCGGGCGACCGGGCTCGGCCGCCGCGTCCAGGACGTGCGCGATCCGGCGCGCGTACTCGAACTCCAGGTACGTGGGCTCGTCGAGGTCCACGTACGACTGCGGAGCACCGTCCACGGTCAGCAGTACGGCGCGCGGCCGGTCCACGTCCGGCAGCAACTTGGCCGTGCCGCAGTCCACTTCCCGTGTGACGGGCACGGGTGTGACGGGTGTCGGGTCGCCGACGGCTGCCGTCGTGTCGTTTCGGTCTGCCACCGTCCTATTGTGCGGTGCGCGGGGCGGCTTCCGTACCGTTCGCCGCTTGGCATACCGGGCTGCCGTACCGGGAGTTCGTCCCGGTCCACGGCGCCTGACGCCCGTGCCGGCCCCAGACGCCACGTACGCGCGCCCGGCTTCCCGTCCGTACGCACACCCGGCTGTCCGTCCGTGCGTACGCACGCCCGGCTGTCCCGCGTGCCCGGCTCCCCCGCAGACTCGGCTACCGGGGAACCCACGCAAGCGCGAGGCTGAGGCCGGAGCTTCAGTTCCCGTCCGACCACACCCGTGCTGCCTCAGCCGCGTGGGCCGCGGCCTGGGTGCGGCCGGCGCGGGCCGCCGCGGCGCGCTTGGACGGGTCCAGGACGTTACGCCCGAAGGCGGCCCGCGCGGCCCGGTCCGGCGTGATGACCAGTACCTCCGCGCCGTCCGCCACCAGCCGCGCGGCCTGCGAGCGGGGCGTGGCGACGGGGCCACCGCCCGACGCCATCGGGGCGATCACGACGACGCGCCCGTACCCGGCGGCGAGGTCCACGTTCGCGCACGAGTGGACGCCCCCGTCGATCCACCGCCGGTCCCCGATCGTCACGGGCGGCCAGACCCCGGGCACCGCGCAGCTCGCGGCGACCGCGTCGGCCAGCTTCACTCCGCTGCCGCCGTCGAAGACGCTGCGCTCCCCCGTGTACGCGTCCACCGCCGTGATCATCAGCCGCCTGGCCGGCCACTCCTGCGAGAGCAACCGCCCGGCGATCACCGCACGCTGGGTGTTCTCCGGCCCCGTACGGGCGGCCAGCGCCAGTCGCCCCATCCGCGCGCCGAAGGCCACCGCGTCCCGCGACCGCAGCGCGATGGCCGCGAACCGCGCCATGGACACGGCGCCCATCCGGGCCGGCGCGCCCCCGCCCTGTGCGATGCCGACGGCGCCTGCGGATGCACCGACCGACGGGCCTCCCGAGGGCCCGGCCAGCTGCCGCTCGTACAGCTCCTCCAACGTCAGCTGCCCGGAGGTGAGCTGCGCGCCGACCAGGGATCCCGCGGACGTGCCGATGACGACGTCGGCCGTGCAGAGGTTCACCCCCGCCTCGGCCAGTCCGGCGAGCATCCCGATCTCCCAGCCGATGCCCGTGAGCCCGCCACCGCCCAGCACCAACGCCGTACCCGCCATGCGTGCCGCTCTCCGTTCGTCGATCGTCCGACACTTCTCGACTTCTCGATGGTCCGGCGGACCCGTGCTCCACGGGTCCGCCGGACGTGCAGTCTTCCATCGAGAACGCGCCTTCGACAGGCCCCATCCGGACCCGGCACGCACGCCCGGACACCCGCGCCCTCGCACAAGAAACTGCACGTGAACGCGGGTGTGCAGGTGCACGTGTGGCCGCACGGTACCGGCGCTCGGGGCACGGTCCGAGAGGGGCCGGGCCGGGTTCGGGACGGCTCCGCCGCATCACCGGCGCCACCGGCGTCATCGGCGCCACCGGCCTCGTCGGCACTACCGGCGTCACCGGCTCCGCCGACGTTACCGGCGGCTACCGGCGCGCCTCCGGGAGCACGCTGCGGATCGTGCCGGCGCCGACCGTGCTGCCGCCCTCGCGGATGGCGAAGCCGAGGCCGGGCTCCAACGGCAGGCCGCGGCCCAGCCGTACGGTCACGTGGACGGTCTCCCCGGGGCGGGCGCTGCCGCGCTCCCCGAGGTCCAGCTCGCCGACCACATCGGCCGTCCGGAGGTAGAACTGCGGCCGGTAGCCGGTCGTCAGCGGCGTCCGCCGGCCGCCCTCCTCCGCGGACAGCACGTAGACGTCCGCGGTGAACGTGCGGTGCGGAGTGACGCTGCCCGGCGCCGCGATCACCTGGCCACGGCGGACCGCGTCGCGGGCCACGCCGCGCAGCAGCAGCGCCACGTTGTCGCCCGCCTCCGCGTACTCCATCGGCTTCCCGAAGGTCTCCAGGCCGGTGACCACGGACAGCGCGCCCGGCCCCGTCATCGGCCCCGCCGCGTCCGCCGCATTCGCCGCGCCCACGATCTCCGCGCGGTCGCCCTTGCGTACGCTGCCCCGCTCGACCGCGCCCGTGACGACCGTGCCCCGCCCGGTGATCGTCAGGACGTTCTCCACCGGGAGGAGGAACGGCGCGTCCACGTAGCGCTCCGGGATCGGCACATACGTGTCCACCGCGTCGAGCAGCGCCTCGATGGCCGCCGTCCAGCGCGGGTCGCCCTGCAGGGCGCGCAGCCCGGAGACGCGGACGACCGGTACGTGCTCACCGTCGTACCCGTTCGCCGCCAGCAGCTCGCGGATCTCCAGCTCCACCAGGTCGGTGAGTTCGGGGTCCCCGGCGTCGGCCTTGTTGAGGGCGACGACGAGGTGACGTACCCCGACCTGCCGGGCCAGCAGCACGTGTTCGGCGGTCTGCGGCATGACCCCGTCGAGCGCGGAGACGACGAGGATCGCGCCGTCGAGCTGCGCGGCGCCGGTGACCATGTTCTTGATGAAGTCGGCGTGGCCCGGCATGTCCACGTGCGCGTAGTGCCGTGTGCTCGTCTCGTACTCGACGTGCGCGATGTTGATGGTGATGCCGCGGGCGCTCTCCTCCGGGGCCCGGTCGATGCGGTCGAACGGGACGTACGTACCGCTGCCGCGGTCGCTGAGGACCTTGGTGAGGGCGGCGGTCAGGGTGGTCTTGCCATGATCGACATGGCCGATCGTGCCGATGTTGAGGTGAGGCTTGGTACGCAGGTAGGCCGGCTTGGGGCTGTTCGCCCGGTTCTGGGTCTGGGACATGGGTCTGAGGTCTCCTCGCGCGCCCGGGCAGGCGTGACGGCCTGCGGTGACGCGGTGCTGCGACGCTGCGGCGACGGCGGCGGCTCACGACCGCCGTACGGACCCCTGGCCTGGCCGACCCTCCCCCTGCGGGGCCCGCCGGACGATCCGGGAAGGGTCAGCTTCGGACGCCGCCGAGTGCGGCGCAGGAGACGGCTGCCACGGCAGCGGCATGAGGAATGACGGCAGCCTTCGGCGCGTCCGCGGCAGCGGACCTGAGCGCGTGGAAGGCAAACCGGTTCATGGCACAAAGGATCGCGGGCGGACGCCGCCACGTCGACCTATTTTTGCGCTGCACGGGTCCCTGGCAGCCGGCGTGTCGCAGCGACCCCCGCCTCGTCCCTCACGCCCGGTCACCCGTACACACTTATTACACCGTTCTGACACCCGGTTCGGTTACGCTCCCCTGATGCTCGACTCCGCTGCCCCGCCCGACGCCTTCGCCGTGCGCTGTACGCGGCTCCTCCTGTCGCCCTGGTCCCGGCTGGGACTGCTCGTCGTCCTGCTCGCCTGCGCCGCGATCGCCATGGTCGTATGGCAGCCGCAGCGCCTGCTCGCCCACGGGTGGCCGCCCCAACTGTCCGGCGGGACAGCCGTGGTGCTCTTCACCGTCGCGTACGGCCTGTGCACCACGGCCTTCGTCCCGCGCCCCGTGCTGAACGCCGCGGCCGGTGCGCTCTTCGGCGCCCAGATCGGTACACCGGCTGCGCTGCTGGGCACGGTGCTCGGTTCCGGGCTCGCGTTCGGTCTCGGCCGGCTGCTGGGCCAGGACGCGCTGCGGCCGCTGCTGCGTGCCCGCTGGCTGACCGCCGCCGACCGGCAGTTGAGCCGGCACGGCTTCCGCTCCATGCTGGCGATCCGGCTCTTCCCCGGCCTGCCCTTCGCCGCGACCAACTACTGCGCCGCGGTGTCCCGTATGCGGTGGCCGGCGTTCCTCCTCGCGACGGGGCTCGGCAGCATCCCGAACACCGCCGCGTACGTCGTGGCCGGTGCCCAGGCGTCCACTCCCACGTCGCCCGCATTTCTGATCTCGATGGGCTTCATCGCCGTCACGGGTTTGGCAGCGGTCGCCGTCGCCTGGTGGAAGCGCGGCGCATTGCGCGGTAATTCGGATTCCTGACCCTGGCAGGTATCGGATTCCTGACCCTGGCGGGTAAAGGACGACTGCGGATGCATGTGCATCAGCGGATGCGTCCGGCGCATGCATCGACATCTGCATTTGTGAACCGCGACACAGTGCGCCGCACCACAGATGTCGATGCGCTTCCCCTTGCTTACGGCTCATGCTCGGGGCGCCACCCGTCAATTCCCCGCATCTCGATCCGCGAAGGCTTCACCGATGACCGCTCCTGAGTAAAACTCATTCAGTTCCGGTCAATCGCCTATGCGGTACGAGCCATTCCCCTTTCGCAGGCGAGTTGCGCCGATGCGCCGCCCCCGGCCGGCGCGCCCGTACGCGGCACCCAGCTGACCGCGACCTCCGCCCAGCACCGCTTGCCCGTCGGCGTCCGCTCGGCACCGTGGTCGACGGATAACGCCGCGACGAGGAACAGCCCTCGCCCGCCCTCGTCGTCCAGGTCCGCGAGACACGCGCTCGGCAGCTCGGTACTGGAGTCGGAAACCTCGATCAGCAGGACCTCACCGTGCAACCGGGCGCTGACGGCGACGGAGTCACCGCCCGCGTGCTGGACGGCGTTGGTGATCAATTCGCTGGTTACCAGTTCGACGTTCTGGAGTGACTGGGCGTCGAACTGCACGCTCCAGTTCCGTAAGTCGCTCATTACCCGGCGCCGCGCTGCTGCTGCGGCGGCGGGCGTACCAGGCACGGAGAAGCTGAGCCCGTGCGCTTGCATGAGTGGCCTCCTGACTGAGTGGGCAACTCAGGCAAGCAGCGAAACGGCCGTGGTGGCCAGATCGGACGTCGCCGCCGCATGACTTATGCAGGAGTTGCATCACTCTCGATTATGGTTTCATTACGCTCGGTTGAGCAGTCAGGATCGGCGACGGCAAAGGGGCCGTGGCACACATGGTCGACGCACAAAGTGAAGCGAAGAGGCTGGGCGAGGTGATCCGCCGGGCGCGAGTGCTGAAGAAGCGCTCGCAAGCGGATGTCGCCAGAGCCCTTGGCTATCACCAGTCGAAAGTGAGCCGCCTGGAAGGCGGCCGGGGCACCGAAGACACCCGATTGTTGCGCGAAGTCGCACAGGTTCTCGGTATTCCGCTGGACAGTCTCGGCCTTGCTGCCTCCCCGGATGCAAGCACCGCCGACCCTGAGGCAGAGGACATGTACCGCCGCACCTTCCTCGCCGCGAGCATCGCTGCGCTCGCGACGCCCGACGTACCGGCCCCCGTCGCCCACGACGACCTGGTCCGTTCACTCCTCCCCGGCCCGGGCAAGACGCCCGCCAGGCCGGTACTGAAACTCGCCGAGCTGAAGGAACGGGTGGCCGCCGTCCGCCGGCTGTTCAGCACCTGCAGTTACAAGGAACTGGAGGGCGACATCCCCGGCGTGATCGCCGATCTGCGGAACGCGGCCGAACACAATTCGGCCGACGTTCCGCATCTTTCCGGCCTCCTTGCCACCGTGTACCAGACCGCGGTCGGCCTGCTGCTCAAGCAGAGCGACCACGGGAACGCCTGGCTCGCGGTCGGCCGCGCGATGGCGGAGGCCGAGCGCTCCGGAGACCCGGTGGTGCTCGCGTCCAGTGTCCGCGTCCACGCGCACGTACTGGTACGCGAGAAGCACGCCGCGCAAGCGGTGGCGATCGTCCGGCACACCGCTGACCAGCTCTGCGGGTCCTACGACCGGCGCCCGGCGCAGTATCTGGCCGCACTCGGGCTGATGCTGCTGCGCGGTGTCACCGCGGCCAGCAGCAGCGGCGACCGGGCCGCGACCCGCGAGTTCCTCGACGAGGCGCGCGAGGTCGCGCGGTACGTCGCCCACGACCGGCCGGACGCCTGGGCCAACTTCAGCCCCACCAACGTGGAGCTGCACACCGTCAGCGCGTCCGTCTCGCTCGGTGACGCGGGGCAGGCGCTGGAGGCCGCGCGCCCCCTCATGCGCCGACACATCCCCGTACCGGAGCGGCGCGCGGGCCTGTGGGTGGACGTGGCCCGGGCCTACAGCCAGCAGGGCAAGCTCGCCGACGCCTTCCAGGCGCTGCGGATCGCCGAGCGCTGCGCATCCCAGGACATCCGCCGGCCCGCCGTGCGCGAGATGGTTGCCGACATGGCCGCGCGCGACCGCCACCGCGCCCTCCCCGAGCTGCACCTGTTCAGCCGCCGCCTGGGAGCACAGGCGTGATCCAGCAGGACAGCCGCAGCAGCAGCACGACCGGTGGTGAAGGGAGCGGCCGGGAAAAGGCGGGGACCGACGACCATGCGGAGGCCGACAGTAAGGCGGAGCTACCGTCGGCCGGGAGCGGGACGGAGGCACCGGCGACCGGTGGACCGCAGACGGCCGGCGGGACGGAGGCAGCCGGCGGGCAGGCGGGGTGGGTGGTCCGTGGCAGCACGGCTCGCACCTCGGCTCCCGGCGCGGCTCCTACGCCTTCCACGACGGGCCGGAATCCCTTCCTGTACGTCGTCCTCTGCGCGGCGGGCATAGCCGACGACGTGACCAAGCTGATCACGCCCGCGCTGCAACGCACCTGGCGCGTCGGCGTCATCGCCACGCCGCGCGGCCGGGAGTGCATCGACGCCGCCGCCATCGAGGCCCAGACCGGTTATCCCGTACGGTCGGCATGGCGTGCGCCGGGCGAGTCGCGCCCGCTGCCGCCCGCCGACGCGATCGCGGTCGCCCCGGCGACGTTCAACACGATCAACAAGTGGGCCCAGGGCATCTCCGACACCCTCGCGCTGGGCATCCTGTGCGAGGCACACGGCTTCGGCATCCCCATCGCCGCGCTGCCCTACCTGAACTCCGCGCAAGCCGCGCATCCCGCATACGCGCAGAGCCTGGCCCGGTTGCGCCGCATGGGCGTCCTGCTCGGCGACTACGCCCCGCACCAGCCCGGCACGGGCGGCGGCCGCGTCCACTTCCGCTGGGAACAGGCACTCGACCTGCTGGCCCCGGCACTGGAACGACGCTAGGCCGCGGGGCCGCCGAGGCGGGGCCGGGCCGGCGGGGCACACCCGTCGGCCCGCGCCCCGCCGAAGGCCCGCGCCCGGCGGGCCCCGCCGGGCCCCCGGCGTACCGGAGGTAACCCCGATCGGTCCGGTACCGGACCGGTTCCGGGCCGATGTCTGACCGGTGCCGGGCCGGGAGGCGCCCCGCGCGAGGGCCGGGCCGATCGCCTGTCGATCACTTCGGGACGCTACGCTGCCCTACGACCGGCGCAAGATCGCGCCCTAGCCCGCCCACGAGCCACCCGATCACCAGCTGTGCCATCAGTGACCCGCACGTGCGTCTGCACGCGTTCGCGCCCCGCGTCCCGTGTCGCGCTCCGGGGTCGCCTGATGCTGCACAAGCCGAGCCAGAGCAAAGGGCCAGCCTGAGGACGACGACCACCACCACGACCGACTTCCTGAACCGGCACGCACAGCGGCCGCACGCACGACGGCCGCCACCCCGAATTCCCCGCTGGCCTGCACAATCGCCGGTCGCGGCACGATCACCTTCCGGATGGCGTACTACCCATGTCTTGGTTTGAATCATTCATCCTTGGGCTTGTCCAAGGCCTGACCGAATTCCTTCCGATCTCGTCCAGTGCGCATCTGCGCCTGACCGCGGCCTTCGCAGGGTGGCACGACCCGGGCGCCGCGTTCACCGCGATCACTCAGATCGGTACCGAGACGGCCGTACTGATCTACTTCCGCAAGGACATCGTCCGGATCATCTCGGCCTGGGCCCGCTCGCTGGGGAACAAGGCGATGCGGCAGGACCACGACGCCCAGATGGGCTGGCTGGTGATCATCGGCTCCATCCCGATCGGCGTCCTCGGCATCACCCTCAAGGACGCGATCGAGGGCCCGTTCCGCGACCTCCGCCTGATCGCCACGACCCTCATCGTGCTGGGAATCGTCCTCGGCATCGCCGACCGCCTGGCGGCGCGCGACGAGTCCGGCGGCCGGCACCGCGCCGCGAAGCAGCGCAAGACGCTCACCGACCTCAGCGTCAAGGACGGCCTGCTCTACGGCGTCTGCCAGGCGATGGCTCTGATCCCCGGCGTCTCGCGCTCGGGCGCCACGATCAGCGGCGGCCTGCTCATGGGGTACACGCGCGAAGCCGCCGCCCGTTACTCGTTCCTGCTCGCGATCCCGGCCGTACTGGCCTCCGGCGTCTTCGAACTGAAGGACGCCGGCGAGGGCCACGTCTCCTGGCCCCCGACCATCTTCGCCACGATCATCGCCTTCGTGGTCGGATACGCAGTGATCGCATGGTTCATGAAGTTCATCACCACCAAGTCCTTCATGCCCTTCGTCATCTACCGCGTCCTGCTGGGCATCGCCCTCTTCGTCCTCATCGGCATGGGCGTGCTGAGCCCGCACGCCGGAGAGTCGGCCGGCTGACCACGGCCGAAGCCCGCTCCACGCCCCGCCCGGCTCTGTCCGAGGCGGGGCGTCGGCGTTCCGCACCGCGGCCCCGTGGGCGGCCGTTCCCGGTAGCCCCGCCCCCCGCGCTGTCAGGGAGCGGGGCCGGTCCGAGTAGCGCCAGCAGCTCGGATATGAACGTTGCTCACCGTAGTGGGGGCCACTGACAATCCCCGTCGCGCTGCCTGGTGGCGGCCCGTTCCCGGCTGCTCCGGCACCGCGTTCACCTGCGCTTCCAGGTTTCCAGGCGCCAGTAATTCCCCCGTAGGAGTGAACCAGCCGTACCCCTGCCTTCCTTGACGGTCCTGTCCCGCTCGGGAAACGTGACCATCCGAGGCCGATCTCGAAGGAGCGCCGTGGGCGAGAACAAGGACCGCATGCTGGCCGGTGACTGGTACGTCCCCGACGACCCCGAGCTCCGCGCGGACACCGAACGCCGCATCGAGCTCTGCGCGGCCTTCAACGCGGCCGCCGGACACACCCCCGGCACGTACGACCCGGCCCGGCGCGATGCGCTGCTGCAGGAGCTCCTCGGATCGGTGGGCGCTGACGTACGCATCCGCCCGCCCTTCCACTGCGACTACGGATACCTGATCGGCATCGGCTCCGGTACGTTCATCAACTTCGGGGCTGTCCTCCTCGATGCCGCGCCCATCACCATCGGCGCGCACGTCCAGATCGGCCCCAACGTGCAGCTGCTCACCCCCACCCATGAACTCGACGCCGAGCGGCGCCGGGCCGGCTGGGAGAAGGCACTGCCCGTGACCATCGGCGACAACGTCTGGCTCGGCGGCGGGGTGATCGTCTGCCCCGGCGTGACCATCGGCGACAACACCGTGGTGGGTGCCGGCTCCGTCGTCACCAAGAATCTGCCGGCGGGCGTCCTCGCCGTCGGCAACCCCGCCCGCGTACTGCGCAAGCTGGACGAGCCCGGCTGAAGCCGGCGTCGATAACTCTCGGCCGGTTGTCAGTGCCTGCCCCTAATATGTGTTCCATGTCCGCAACTCAGCTTCTTCCGGGCCAAGTCCGCCCTTCTGCCGCCGAAGTGAACGACTCCATACGGCGGTTCGTCAGGGCTCGGCGCGGGTGTGCCTGGACGGCGGAGGACCGCGAGGAGTACGCACGGCTCGTGGCGGCCTGGACATCGGCGATGCGGGACGAGATCGTCACGGCGGCCTGACACGGCAGGCCGAGCGAGCCGCCGCGACGTGCGCACCGCACGCATCGCACGAAGCGCGCGTCCGGGCGCGCGGCGAGGCAGACTGGCCTCATGTGCCGCAGTATCAAGACTCTCCGCCCACCGACCACCCCTGACGTGACCGAGGAGGACATCCGCGCGGCGGCCTTGCAGTACGTACGCAAGGTCTCCGGCTTCCGCGCGCCCGCCGCGCACAACCGGGAGGTCTTCGACCAGGCCGTGGACGCCGTCACCGCCGCCACCCGCGACCTCCTCGCAGGCCTCCGCGTACGAGGCAGCGCTCCGCAGTAGCTTCCTCCCGCCCCCTCTGCCGCTCTCCCCCCTCTACCGCCTCTGCCCCCTCTACCGCTCCCTACCACTCCAGCACGGCCTGCACCGGAAAGTGATCGCTCGGGTACTGTCCGTCCTTCGCGAAGACGTTGATCTCCGCGCGCAGCGTCCGCACGGCCGGCGAGGTGAGCACCCAGTCCACCCGGTCGCCGTCCGGCACGGGCGGCCGGTAGCCGTGGAACGTGCCGTAGTGCGCGCTGCGCTCTTCGGCGGTGTCCCAGGAGTCCACCAGCGAACCGGCGCGCAGCATCGTCTCGTACACCGGATTCTCGTGCGCCGCGACGTTGAAGTCGCCGGTCACGATCCGGGGCAGGGCCGCGTCCAGGCCGCGCAGCCGGTCGGTGATGAGCGCGGCGGAGCGTTCGCGTGAGCCCTGGTGAGCGTGGTCGAGGTGGGTGTTGAGGGCGTAGAACTCCCCTCCGGTCACCATGTCGCGGAAGCGTACCCAGGTCACCATGCGGATGACGGTGTTGCCCCAGGTCGCCGAGCCGATCACGTACGGCGTATCGGACAGCCAGAAATGGTCGTACTCGACCGGCCGAAGTCGTCGTGTGTCGTAGAAGATCGCCGCGAACTCGTCACGGCTGCCGCCTGCCCGCCCCGTCCCGAGCCAGGCGTACCGCGTACCAAGATCCTGCGCGATGTCCTGCAGCTGGCCGTACAGCCCCTCCTGCGTTCCCAGGAGATGCGGCGCCTCCTGCCGCAGCAGCTCGCGCGTCACCGGACGCCGCTGATCCCATGAGTTCGGCCGCTCGTCCGAGGCGTACCGCAGATTGAACGACATCACCCGCAGCCGCCGCCCGGCACCACTGCCCTCCGCCCCCTTGCCGGCGGTCGCGGGCTCGGCATGGGCGGCCCCGGCCGACACCGGCACCGTGCCCGCGGCCGCCACCCCCACCGCCCGCAATGCGAGCCGACGGCTGACCCATCCCCCTCCGGTCCCGGTCCCGGCCACGGTCCCGACCCCGGCCGCGGCACTGGCACGCCCCGATTCACCAGCACCGACAAGTGCACTCGCTCGTGCGGTCCCCGCAGCAGTCACGTCATCTCCCACCAGCACGATCCCCACCAGGCCCCGGCGAGTGTCAGCCCTCCCCCTTATTGGGAAGTGACCACCACCCTGCCCCCGCCGGAATTCGCCATGACGCCATGGCTCCTTGGCTCCTTGGCTCCATAGCTCCACGGAGAGTCCGCCGCTGGGCGGCAACCTGGACGGCCGCAGCGGCAACTACCGCGCAGAGAGGCGACATCCAGCAATCGCAGTCCAGCTGTCGCAACACCCAGCATTCAGAGGCGAAGGACGAATGGGGAGATGAGGATGAGACGATCAGTCGCGCTGCGACTTCACGCGGCGCTGGCCACGATGGCCCTTGCGGCCACGGCCGGTGGGGTTCTGTCGATATCGGCACCGGAGGCGTCGGCAGTAACCGCGGGCGCCACCGGCTACGCGACCCAGAACGGCGGGACGACCGGCGGTGCGGGCGGGCAGACGGTACGGGCCACCACGGGGACCGCGATCCACACGGCCCTGTGCAAGCGGGCCAGCAGTGACACCCCGATCATCATCCAGGTCGAGGGCACCATCAATCACGGCAACACCGCCAAGGTGTCGGGCGACAGCTGCAACACCGCCGCCGGTGTGATCGAGCTCAAGCAGATCAGCAACGTCACGATCGTCGGAGTCGGCAGCGGAGCCGTCTTCGACCAGCTCGGCATCCACATCCGTGAATCCAGCAACATCATCATCCAGAACGTGACCGTCAAGAACGTCAAGAAGTCGGGCTCGCCCACGTCCAACGGCGGCGACGCCATCGGCATGGAGAGCGACGTGCGCAACGTCTGGGTCGACCACGCCACGCTGGAGGCGTCGGGCGGCGAGTCGGAGGGGTACGACGGCCTCTTCGACATGAAGGACAACACCAAGTACGTGACCCTGTCCTACAGCACCCTGAGCAACTCCGGCCGCGGTGGCCTCATCGGGTCGAGCGAGAGCGACGTCTCCAACGGCTACGTCACCTTCCACCACAACCTGTACAAGAACATCGACTCCCGTGCTCCCCTGCTGCGCGGCGGCGTCGCGCACATGTACAACAACCACTACCTGAACCTCAACGACTCCGGCATCAACTCCCGGGCCGGGGCCCGCGCCAAGGTGGACAACAACTACTTCGAGGACTCCAAGGACGTCCTGGGCACCTTCTACACCGACGCGGCCGGCTACTGGCAGGTCAGCGGCAACACCTTCGACAACGTGACCTGGTCCGAACGCGGCGAGGACAACAACCCCGCCGGCCCGAACCCGCAGTCCAACACCTCGGTCAGCATCCCGTACTCCTACAGCCTCGACCAGACCGCTTGCGTGCCGGACATCGTGAGCCGGACCGCGGGAGCCGGCAAGGGACTGCAGGTCTCGGACGGCAACTGCTAGGCACACTCGCACAACAGGCACCGAGCACCCACCGAACAGGGGCCGATCAGGCACCGAACAGGGACCGGCTTCCCGCAGGGAAGCCGGAATCCTTGCTCAGTCGGCGCTCAGTCGGCGTGCAGCGCCGAGCGCAAGGCGCCGGCGGCCATGGTGATCCGGAGTAATTCCCCGGACAGCGTTTCCCGATCGCTGGAATTGATCCGATCGGGCCTGCCACACCCCCCGCAGGATCCGGCGCGTAAAAAAGTCCCTTACGGCATCCGACGATCTCCGCGGAACCACTAGCATGAAAGGGGTTCTGCGCTTCAAGGGCCGCGGGGGAAGCATGGGAGATCTTCGGTTCCGTCTTGATCTGGTCGAGACGGATGATGACTGGGTAATCGTCTGCACATCACCGTTCGGCGGGGCAGCGACAAAAATCCGGGCGCCTTTTTCGAGCGAAACACTCAGCACCGCACTCTCCGGTGTGGAGAAGGCCTTGATCCGGTCGTCCGCCCCGTTGATCACCAGGCGGGCCTCGGCGGTGGAGCACACCACCCGGGAATTCGGCGAACGGCTCGCCGACAGCGTGCTGGTCGGCGACGTCAGGTTGCTGTTCGACCAGTGTCGGAGGCACGCCCGGACGACGGGCACGGCATTGCGGGTGTTGCTCGCTCCGGTCGGGCCCAACCTCTCCCGCATTCCCTGGGAGTTCACCGTCGACCCGTCGGCTCGCGACGCCTACCTCGCCCTTCGGGTGCCGATGGCACGCTCACCGCAGCTCATGGAGCCCAAGCCGCCGTGGCCGCTCCTCCCGCCGCTGCGTGTCCTCGGCGTGCTCTCCCGGCCCACCGACCAGCCCGAACTGGAGGTGGAGCGCGAGCGGGACGAGATCACCCATGCGCTGCAGGGGGCCAGCACCGGCGTCGCCGTCGAGTGGCTGCCGGGCAGCAGCTGGCACGAACTGGCCGAAGCGGCACGGGCCCGGACACCACACGTGCTGCATTTCGTCGGCCATGGCGGCTTCGACGAGGAGACGGACTCAGGATATGTCGAGCTGACCGCCAAGGACGGCACGTCCATGCGCGTCTCGGGCACCGATCTCGGCACGCTGGTCCGGGACATACCGCAGCTACGCCTCGTCGTCCTGAATGTGTGCGAGTCGGCCACCTGCGGGGCTGAAGGAGTATTCACCAGTACCGCTGCCAGAATCGTCCGGGAGGGCGTACCGGCCGTGGTGGCCATGCAGTACGAGATCACCGATCCCGCAGCGCTGGCCTTCGCGTCGTCCTTCTACACGGGAATCGCCCGCGGCCTGCCGGTCGACCGTGCGATGACGCTCGCCCGCGAAAGCGTGAAAATGACCTTTCCGGGAACTCTGGAGTGGGCCACGCCGGTGCTCTTCCTCGGTTCCGAAGAGCCACAGCTGTTCCAGGTTCCCGCTTCTCGAATTCCGCAGTCAGCCCCTTCCGTCCCGTCCGGCTCGCCCGGCTCGCCCGATGGCAGCGAAGGAAATTCACCGCCGACGCATCAGACACCGTCACGCGACTGGTTGCGCTCAGTCCGTACGAGAGTCACCGCTTTCGTGAATCACAGTACGGCCGCCGGCACGACCGGCGATTCCCCGCCCCCGCCGTCTTTCACACCGCGCACACCACCCACACCACCGCGGTTCGACAAGGGGCCCTTGCGCTCTTCCCGGCCCACCGAGGGCGGACAGGGTGGATCGTCGTCGGCCGCGCCGCATCCGGCGGGACTGCGTCCCATGCGGACGTTGCCGTCGCTGGGGCCCTGTTGCCACATCGCGCTGGGACCGACGGACCTCCTCGCCGTGGCGTGCGCCGACGGTGCGGTGCGGGTCGTGCACGCCCGCACCGCGGACCTGCTGGGCGAGTGCATGCACGCGTACCGGGCCAGGCCGGTGCGGCTGGCCTGGAGCCCGTGGCCACGCCATGTGGCGAGCCTGCACGAAGACGGCAGCGTCATCGTGTGGGACGTCAGCACCGAGGTTCCCGTACGCGTCCTGCCCGGGCAGCCCGGCGTGACGCAGGCGTTGGCGTTCAGCAACGACGGCCGTTGGCTGGCCACCGCCGGCAGCGGCCGCTTCCAGGTCTACAACGCGGACGGCGACCGCATGCGCGACCTCCCTCTGGACCCGGCCGCCACACACTCCGCCCGCTCAGAGGTCGGAGCGCTGAGCTTCACACCGGACGATCGTCACCTTCTCGTCGCCACCTCCGATCACCTCCTGCGCCAGCTGGACGTCCACGGGCGCCTGGTCAGGAGCTGGCCGCATCCTCAGCCGGTCACCGGTCTGGCCGTCGCGCCGGACCACATCGCCACGGGCGGCACGGACGGCCGGGTGAGCCTCTGGGACTGGGAGGGACAGTTGCTGTTCCGTGTCCACCAGGGCGGACGGGTCGCCGACGTGGCCTCTTCCGGGGCGCCCCCACTGCTCGCCGTGGTCTCCGACGATCACGGGATGGTCCTCTGGGACCGCACGCACCGCCGCGGTGTCCGGGGCAGGCTGTCGGGCCGGCCCGTCGGAGCCGGCTTTCTCGGCCGGCAGCAGGCCGTGGTGACGGGCACGCGGGACGGCGTCATCGAGCACTGGCCGCTGAGCGCCCCGCCCACGGACTCTCGGGAGGGAGCAGGCGCATGACCGAAGTGGAGATCTTCTGGCCGGCGGCGCTGCCACCCGACGCGGCGCTGGAGACGGAGACCGTACTGCGCGCCGCCGGCATCACCACCACATGCCGGCTGCAAGCCACCCGCCGGGGGATGGAGACCTACGTACTCGTCATGCTCGCGGTCCCGGCCCTGCAGTCGTTCCTGCAAGGGGTGTTCGAGAGGCTGGGCTCTGAGGCCTTCGACGCGTTGCGCAGTTGTGTGCACCGACTGCTGGGAGACGGGCAGCCCGGAAAGTCCGCCCCGGAAGGGGTGGTGTTCGAGTCCGCCACCACCGGCTCGCAGTTCCTGTTCACCGCAGATCTGCCGGAGGACGCGTTCCGGCAGGCGATGGCCCTCGACCCGGGATCCGCACCGGGCCGCTGGGTCTGGCACGGCCGGCAGCACGGCTGGCTCCGGGAGCGAGGCGCACCGGGGCCCGCAAACAGGGAGTGAGGAAACGCCGCCATGACCAATCCTCCGCACGGGCCCACGCCCGGCGACGACTGGGACACCGGGTCCCCTTGGGGCCGGACGCCACCAGGACCACCGCCGCAGCAGCAGCCCTACTCGTACTCGTACCAGGCGCACCAGTACCCCCAGCCGGGAGCCGGTCCCCCTGTCGCGCCGATCCGGACGTACATGGTGCCGGCCATACTCGTCACCCTGCTCTGCTTCTTGCCGACCGGCATCGCCGCGATCGTCTTCGCGACGCAGGTGACGGCGAAGTCGAACGCGGGAGACTACCGAGGAGCACAGGAGGCGTCACGCAAGGCCAAGCTGTGGTGCGTCGTGAGCCTGGTGGCCGGCATCATCGTCGGGCTGATCTACCTGGTGATCCTGGCGGGCGCCTCAGGAAGTTCCACCGGATACTGAGCACCGCCGGATACTGAGCGTCCACCAGGTACGGGGAGCCCACCGGATACCGAGCAGCTGATCACTGCATACCGATGGCATCGCATCGCACCACCGCGCGCACGCGGATCGAGGCGTGGTCCGGGGCCGCGCTGCTGGCGACGCTGGCCGTACTGGTCACCGCCGTCGACCCGCACGAGCCCGGCCATTACCCGACGTGTCCCTTCCGGGCGGCCACCGGGTGGTCATGCCCCGGGTGCGGCAGTCTGCGCGCACTCAACGACCTCGTGACCGGCCATTTCACCGAGGCCCTCGGACACAATGCCGCGATGGTGGCGGCCCTCCCCGTCGCCATCGTCTGCTGGCTGCGGGTCGTCTCCGGCCGGGCCGGCACGGGCCCGGCCGCACCGGCGTGGTCGGCGCCGGCCGTACTCGCCGGCTTGCTGCTGTGGACCGTCGCACGCAACCTGCCACCACTCCGCGCCGCCTTGTCCGCTCCGTAACGCACCATTCGGAGGCAGCGGATTCCCCCGGTGTGACCGGAAGCAACAGGGCCGCGTCCACGTGGTGCATCGTTTTCCTGCAGAATGCTGATGGAGCGCACGCGAGGCGCCGAAGTCAGGGCGGCGCCCCGCGGTCTGGCGGTGGAACGGGTGGGAGATCTTGCCGTGCGTCTGGCAAGTGCGTTGAGAGTAGGGCGGGTTACCGGTGCGGTCAATGCGTTCGCTTCCAAGTGGTACATCGTTTTCCTGATTGCTGGGTGAACCGCAGTCGTTCTCTGGACGTCGAGTTGGCCGGGCGCTACGGTGAGGCCGCGGTCGACCGGAGGTGTCAGGGCTGACGGCCGGCCGTGCGGGAGAGCCGTGCCGTGCCTCGACACGACAGGAAGATGCATCCCGTGCGTACACCAAGACGTGGCAGACTGCGGCTGCTCGCCTGCCTCACCACCGCAGCGGCGACAACGACCGTTCTGGCCCTGACCGTGGCGCCGCAAGCCGGAGCCGGCACAGCCGTCCAGAGCGACAAGCAGGACGTGCTCGCCTACCTGAATTCCCTCAAGGGCTCGTACACCGTATCGGGGCAGCACAACAAGGAACCCGCGAGTCAGCCCTCGCAGTACACGCAGCAGGTCAAGGACATCACCGGCCAGTACCTGGGGCTGTGGGGCGGTGACCTGATGTTCCGCGCGCAGGACGTGGCCGACCGGCAGCGGGTCGTCGACCAGGCGAAGACCGAGTGGGCCAACGGCTCGCTGGTCACACTGACGTGGCATGTGTGCACCCCCACGGGTGGCAGCACGTGCGAGTTCGACGGCGGCGTCAAGACGCAGATCTCCGACACGCAGTTCCGGCAGATCGTCACCGACGGCACCGCCCTCAACAGCGCCTGGAAGCGCCGCCTCGACGAGGCCGTGCCGTACCTGCGGCAGCTCAAGGACGCGGGCGTCCCGGTGCTCTTCCGGCCGCTGCACGAGATGAACGAGTCGTGGAACTGGTGGGGCCACCGGCCCGGCTCCGAGGGCGGGGCCAAGCTCTACCGGATCACCCACGACTACCTGGCGGGCAAGGGCCTGGACAACCTGATCTGGGTGTGGAACGTCCAGGACAACCCCGAAGGCGGCTGGTCCCGCTACTACCCCGGGGACGGCTACGTCGACGTCGTCTCCCTGGACGCCTGGTACAAGAACTATCCGAGCCAGTCGGACTACGAGCAGCTCAAGGGCATCGCGAAGAGCAAGCCCATCGCGCTGGCGGAGATGGGGAAGGTGCCCGATGACGCGCTGCTCAGGGGCCAGCCGGAGTGGACCTACTTCATGATCTGGTCCGAGCAGCTGCGTGGCAACAACACCAACGCCGAGATCCAGGCCACGTACTTCCATCCGCGCGTCCTCAACCAGGGCGAGGTGAAACTGCCGGGAGTGGCGGAGGCAGCGCCGCCCACCCGGTAGGGCCTCCGAAGAAGCACAGTGTGCGGCGGCGAGCCGCTCCGGACAGGCGTCCGGAGCGGCCCGTGCCGGGTCAGGCGTCGCGCCGCGCCACCACGACTCCGTACGGGCTCAGGGTGACGGCCGTCAGGGCCGTGCCGTCGTCCAGGCTGGTGAGTGCTCCCTTGCTCACCTGCGGCGTGACGGTCAGCTCCGCGGGGTGCTGGCTGAGGAACCAGACGAACCGGTGACCGTCCTCGTGCTCCATCTCCCCCGTCACGACCCGGCCGTCGTCGACGGTGACCGGCGGGGTGGTGCCGGCCTCGGCGGCCAGGGCCGCGTACAGCCGCCAGGTGGGTTCCGGGTTGACGGCCGGGGTGCGCGCTGCCATGTGTTCCAGCGGGTAGGTGGACAGGACCAGCTGGCCGGCGCCGGTGCGGTGCCGGACGAGAGCGGGGCGGCCGTGGGCGTCGGTGGCGAGGACCTCCGCGCCGTCGGGGACGACGGGCAGGTAACTGCGGGAGTGTGCGTTGCCCGCGACGGGGAAGACCAGTTCCGTACCGGCCGCCAGGGTGCCGAAGTCGCGCTGGAAGACCATGCGCAGCTCGTCGTCCTCGACCGTGTCGACCAGGCCGTAGCGCAGCTGCTTCGTCACTCCGAAGGTCTCGTCCAGCTTCGGCCACCAGGCACCGCGCTGGGTGGCGTGGGACCCGGCGAAGTACGAGGCGTACACGGTGGCGCCCCGCTCGGCGTACTCGCGCAGGGCACGCCAGGTGGGAGCGGTGAGCTGCTTCGCGCTGGGCAGGAGGTACAGCGCGCTGTCGGCCGGCAGGCCGTCCGCCTCGCGGGCCACACCGACGGGCAGGTCGGCCTCGCGGGCCGCGACGTAGGCCTGGCGGGTGGCGGTGAGGACGTCGGCGGCGTCCTCACGCTGGGTGAAGGGGTACTGCTTCTCCAGGTACGAGGAGACGATCAGGGTGATGTCCGTGTCGGGACGGGAGAGCCGGGTGAACTCCGTGCGGTCCAGGAGCTGAGTGAAGGCGTGGATCTCGCGGAGCTGTTCCTTGGGCCTGCCCTGGTCGTCGGTGAGCCCGAAGTGCATCTCGAAGGGGTGGTGGGAGTAGGGCTCCTGGTCGGCGAGCGCGTCGTAGTCGGTGTTGTTCCAGGGGATCCAGCCAGTCGCCCCGGCCAGCAGGGTGTGGTGGAGGGTCTGGCGGTAGTAGTGGGCGGCGTTCTCCTCGGAGGTGTAGTCGGAGGAGACGCCGAACTCCTCCATGACGACCGGCTTGCCGCCGATGTCGAGGAGTTCGCAGACGAAGGCGGCGCCGAGGTGCTGGCGGACCTGGTCGTCCTCCATGCGGTAGACGTGCGGGCCGTGGAAGTCGACCAGGGGTTCCAGGTCGCGGACGCGGAAGCCGTTGTCCTCGCCGCTCATCTCCACGCCCCAGGCGCCGTCGCCGAGGGACACGGGCTGGTGGGCCCCGGCCTCGCGCAGCGCGGTGGTGAGCGTGCGGGCCCAGGCGGTGACGTGCCGGCGGTCGACGGTGCCGATGCCGCGGGAGCGCCAGTCGGCGTAGATGGGGACCTCGTTGGTCAGCAGCCAGCCGGCGACGGCCGGGTGGTCCTTCCAGCGGGCCGCGCACTCGCGTACGTACCAGGCCTGCCGCTCGACGAACCACTCGTCGGCGAAGACATCGCGGCCCTCGCGCCAGGCCGGGTCCCAGTTCTGGCCGGACATGTGGCCGACGAGGAAGGTGGGGATGGTCGTCATGCCGAGGGCGTGGTGGCGGTCGAGGAAATCGTCGAAGCGTTCCAGCATCCGCCGGTCGAGACGGTCGGGCTCGGGCATGAAGTCCGGCCAGTACAGGAAGCTCCTGGTCAGGGTGATGCCGTGGTCGCGCAGGGTGCGCAGCTCCTCGTCGATGACGGTGCCGTCGTAGTGACGCCACATCAGCGGACCGCCGGCCCGGGACCAGAAGTTGACGCCGATCCAGGCGGTGGGCCGGTCCGCCGGGCCGAGTTTGGCTGCGTTGCGGTGCATGGGGCTCCTGTCGTGGTGTCAGTGTCACTGGTGTCACTGGGCGTCAGTGGTCGGCCGACTGTCCGCACACCGGACGCATCCCAGTAGGTATATCGATTGACTCGCCAACTGTCGAGGGATTGCGGGGAGTTGTCGGCGCTGTTAAGGTCCGGCACATTCGCAGGTCAATCGTTTTCTTACGCAACGCTGGATACCGGGACAGGAGCGTCGATGAAGCGATGGCGGAACCTGGCGGCAGGAGCCGCCGCAATCGTGCTGGTGGCTGCGTGCACGGGGTGCGGCGGACCACTGGATCCCAAGACGGGTGATCCGGACACGCTGGTGGTGCACAGCCGGTTCGCCCCCGGCACCTACGGCGCGGACACCTACAGCTCCGTCGTCGCGCAGTTCGAGCGGGAGAACCCCGGCGTGCACATCAAGAACCTCTACAACGGCGACGACATCTTCAACTCGTTCGAGACCGCGCGGCTCGCCGGCAAGGAAGCCGACATCCTGCTGATCAACCTCTACGACAAGGCCTACTCCTGGACCGAGTTGGGCGCCACACCGCCGGTCGACCGCTACCTGAAGGAGTGGGGCCTCAGGGACCGGGTCGAGCCACGGGCCCTGAAGGCCTGGACGGACGGCCAGGGCCGGCTCCGGGCCTTCCCCTGGACGGGCTTCACCTGGCCGGTGCTGGTCAACAGCAAGCTCCTGCACAAGGCCGGGATCGAGAGAGCCCCGCGCACCCTGCCGGAGCTGCGTGCGGCACTCAAGGCGCTGAAGGCCGAGCGGATACCGGCCATGACCATCGGCGGCAACGACTGGTCGGGGCAGAAGTTCCTGATGCAGGTGATGCAGGGGTACATGGAGCCGGCGGTGGCCAAGCGGGTGTTCAGCAAGGGCGGTTACTGCGCCGAGCCACAGGCCAGGAAGGGGCTGCGGCTCTTCGGGGAGCTGCGGGACGCCGGGCTGTTCGTCAAGGGCGCCCAGGGCCTGAACGCCGACCAGATGAACGCCGACTACCTGGAGGAACGCGCCGCGATGATGCCGGCCATCTCCTCCACCATCGCCGCGGTCCCCGCTCCGCTGGCCCGGCACACCGAGATCACGGGTTTTCCCGTCCCGTCCGACGGCACCTACGACAAGCCCACCGTCTACAACGGCGCGACCTCGACGGGCATCTGGCTCACCCCGAACGGGGCCGAGAAGCCGGACCTCAGCGAGAAGTTCGTGACGTTCCTCTACCGCAAGGACGTGGTGCAGAAGTTCATCGACAAGTCCGGTTACGTGATGACCCTGCGCGGCCAGCGGCCTTCCGAGGAACGTCCGCTGGTGAGCGAGTCGTCGCGGGTCACGCACGGCGACACCGTCAGCGAGGCCGTCATGCCGGACGACTACGTGCCCGCCGCGGTCTCCACTCCGCTCAACCGCGCCACCTCCCTCGCCTACACCCGGGGCACCGGCGTGCAGGCGATGTGCAAGGCCCTCGACACCGCCTACCGCAGCTGACCGGAGTGAGCCACGATGACTCTGACAACGATGTCTGATTCTCCCGCGCCCGTGACCCGCCCCAGATCCCGCCCCGGCCGGCCCACCCGCCGCACCCCGCGCACCACCGTGATGGCCGCGCCCGCGCTGCTCTGGTACGCCGTCTTCATGATCGGGCCGATCGGGGCCATCTTCGTCATCTCCGTACTGCGCTGGCCCGGCATGCTCGCCGAGACCGGCTTCGCCGGGCTCGACAACTACCGCGCCGTACTGGGCGACAGCCTCTTCTGGCAGGCAGCCCGCAACAGCGCCGTCCAGCTCGTCATCGCCGTTCCCGTCATGATCGTCGGCGCGTTCATGCTGGGCTACTTCCTCTCCACCAAGCCCCGCGGCTACCGCGTCCTGAAGGTCGTCATCTTCACCCCGGCGCTCATCTCCGCCTCCGCCAAGGCCATGATCTTCTGGGGCATGTTCGCGCCCCAGGGCGTGATCAACAAGCTGCTGGGCGGCGTCGGCCTCGCCTCCCTCCAGCACGCCTGGATCGCCGACACCGCCACCGCGTTCGGCTGCATCATCGCCATCGACATCTGGGCCGGCATCGGCTACACCGCCACCCTGTACGCGGCCCGCCTGGACGCCCTGCCCAGCTCCGTCCACGAGGCCGCCGAGATCGACGGCGCCGGACACTGGCGCCGTATGTGGGGCATCGCCTACCCCATGGTGCGCGACTACGTCGGCGTCACCGTGATGCTGCAGTTCCTGTGGACGCTGTTCACCTCGGCCCAGAACGTCCTGCTGCTCACCCAGGGCGGCCCCGGCAACAGCTCGACCAACCTGTCCTTCCTCGTCTACCAGAAGGCCTTCGTCCAGTCCGACCTCGGCTACAGCCAGGCCGCCGGCGTCCTGCTGTTCGCCGTCGGGCTGGCGGGGATGCTGGTGATCCGCCGCGCCTTCCGGCAGTCCTACTGACCTAGGGATCCCGTCATGACAACGCTCCCCGCATCCCCCCGTACCGGCCGCCTGCGGAGCAGAAGTCCACGCCGCAGGTTCGGCGTCGGCCGCGCCGTCTCCTACCTGGGGGCCTGGTCCTACGCCCTCATGCTGCTCCTGCCCCTGTACTACCTGCTGGTCTCCTCGTTCAAGGACAACGGCGACATCTTCGCCGCTCCCCTGGGCCTGCCCGACTCGCTGTCGCTGCGGAAGTTCGCCACCTCCGTCCACGACGCCCGCCTCGACCTGGCCGTCCTCAACTCGGTGATCGTCACCGTGCTGTCCCTCGCGGTGATCCTGCTGCTCGCGGTGCCCGCCGCGTACGCGCTGGCCCGCGCGAGCGGCAAGGTCGCCGCCGCCATCGAACGCGCCTTCTCGCTCGGCTTCCTCATCCCCACCTTCGCCGCGCTGGTCCCCACCTTCCTCCTCGCCGCGCAGCTCGGCCTCTTCCACACCCGGACGTTCATCGTCCTCTTCCTGCCCGCCACCTCGCTGCCGCTGGCCGTGGTGCTGCTGACGCAGTTCATGCGGACGGTGCCTCACGAGGTGGAGGAGGCCGCGCGGATGGACGGCGCCGGCAACTGGACGGTCCTGGTGCGGATCTACCTGCCCATGGTGGTGCCGGGCATCGTCACCGTGCTCATCCTCAGCTTCCTGGCCTTCTGGAACGAGTACCTGTACTCGCTGGTGATCATCGGTCCTGACGAGGCGCAGCGCACCATCCAGGTCGCCGTGCCCACTCTGCGCTCCTCGCTGTCCACCGATTTCGGGGTTCTCTCTGCTGGTACCGTGGTCACACTGATCCCTGTGTACGCCGTGTACGCCGTTCTCCAGCGCCGTATGGAAGGCGCCCTCATGGGCGGCGCGGTGAAGGTCTAGTGGCGGAGGAACGGATGCCCTCCGCGGCGAGAAGGACGGACGTGGCCCAGCGCAGAACCAGCAGGACGACGATCAGCGATGTAGCGGCTCTCGCAGGGGTCTCCGTCTCCGCCGTGTCGAAAATCGTGAACGGCAAGGGGAGTTTCCCCGAGGCCACCCGCGAGCGGGTGCTGTGGGCCGCCGACCGGCTGCGCTGGTCCCCCTCCGCCGCGGCCGTGGCACTGCGCGGCGCCAAGACGCGGGCCATCGGCATGGTGGTCAACCGCGCCCCCGACCTCCTCAACGCCGACCCGCACTTCGCCCTGCTGATCGCCGGTATGGAGAGCGAACTGGCCCCGCGCGACTACGGCTTGCTGCTGCACATCGTCGGTGAGCGTCCCGAGGCCGAGGAGCGCGCCTACCGTCGCCTGGCCGACGAACGCCGCGTCGACGGCGTCGTCCTCACCGAGAGCCGCGTCAACGACCCGCGGGCGGTCCTGCTGCGTGACCTGCACCTGCCGGCGGTCCTGATCGGTGCTCCCTGGCAGGAGCACGCGATACCTTCCGTGGAGGCCACCGACCGGGAACAGGGCATGAAGGACGCCGTCGACCACCTGGTGGATCTCGGGCACCGGAGGATCGCCTACGTCTCAGGGCCCGAGGACCGTGTGCACACCGGTCGCCGCCGGGCCACCTTCACCGACCGGCTCCGCCACCACCGCCTGCTGCCCAGTCATACGCTGACGTCCGACTTCGCGGCCCGCACCACCGGTTCGGTCGTCACGGAGGTCCTCCAGTCCGACGCCCCGCCCACGGCGATCGTCTTCGCCAACGACATGATGGCGCTGGCCGGCATCTCCGCCGCGCGCCGCCTGGGCCGCGACGTCCCCGGTGAGCTGTCCGTCGTCGGCCATGACGACCTGCCCCTCGGTCAGTTGCTGCACCCGCAGCTGACGACCATCCGCCAGGACCTGGACCACATGGGCCGCGCTGCCGCGCTCACCCTCCTCCGGCACCTCGGCGAGGAGGGCACTCCGCCGGCACCGTCCGTGGCCGCTCCCCGGCTGATCGTCCGCGAGTCCACCGCGAAGGCACCATGACACCCGCGAAGGCACCGTGTCACCGCCGGGGATGATCTCGCCTGACCCGTACGTTGTGGGGACCGAAGAGCCTTCGATTGCTGGGAGATGGTGACATGCCGCTCAAGGGCGAGTACGAGCCGAGCACGACGCAGTTGGTACGGGACCAGGTGGAGCTGTACGAGAGCTCCGGTGGTACGGAAGGCACGACCCTGGGGAGCCTGGTCGGTCCGGACGACGTGGCGCGGCGGGACCTGCCGGTCGTCATCCTGACCACCCTGGGCGCGAAGAGCGGCAAGATCCGCAAGACCCCGCTCATGCGGGTGGAGCACGAGGGGTCGTACGCCGTGATCGCTTCCCTGGGCGGAGCACCCAAGCACCCGGTCTGGTACTACAACGTGGTGGCCGACCCCCGGGTGGAACTCCAGGACGGCCCGGTGCGCCAGGACATGGTGGCGCGTGAGGTGACCGGGGACGAGAAGGCCGTGTGGTGGGACCGGGCGGTCGCGGCGTTCCCGGACTATGCCGAGTACCAGAAGAAGACGGACCGTGAGATCCCGGTCTTCGTCCTGGAACCGGCGGCTCAGGAGCACTGAGGTAGCAGTACGCGGGGCCGGCCCTGTCGGCGGCCGGCCCCGCGGTGCCGTCAGCGCTCCGGGTGGGTGGAGCTGGGCTGCGGTACGGGGGTGTGCTCGGCTCCGTCGGCCTCCGCTGCCGTTCCGGTGCCGGAGTCGGATTCGGCGGCCAGGGTGGAGCGCGACTGGGCGGGCCGCGTCGTGCGGCTGACGAACAGCGACGCGAGGAACGCGAGCACACCGATGACTCCGGCGACCATGAACGCCGTGCGCAGGCCGCCGGCGTCGGGCGCGCCCGACGGGTCGGACGTGCTCAGGGAGGCCACGGTGACGAAGACGGCCGTACCGAAGGCACCCGCGACCTGCTGGAGCGTGGAGAGGATCGCGCTGCCGTGGGAGTAGAGCTGGTTGCTCAACGCGCCCAGTGACTCGGTCATCAGCGGCGTCATCATCAGCCCCAGCCCGCCCATCAGCAGGAGGTGGATGGCGATGACCGCGGCCAGCGGCGAGTCGGCACCGAGGAAGGTGAAGAGCCACAGCGACACGGCGAGGGCCAGCGCGCCCGGGATCACCAGGGGGCGCGCGCCGAAGCGGTCGAACAGCCGGCCCACCGGACGGCCCAGCAGACCGAGCAGGAGTCCGCCCGGGAGGACGGCCAGACCGCTGACGAACGTACTGGTCTTCAGGACGGTCTGGAGGTACAGCGGCAGCATGATCGACCCGACGCCCAGCAGGCACATGAACAGCAGGGCCGACAGGACCAGGGCGACGCTGAACGCGCGGGTCTTGAACGGACGCAGGTCGAGCAGGGCGCGGTCCGCACGCTGCAGACTGAGCTGGCGTGCGACGAACACGCCCAGCGACGCGAGGCCGACCACGATCGGGATCCACGGCGCGACCGTGTGCTCCCCGCCGCCGGACTCGCCGACGGACGCCAGGCCGTAGAGGACGCCGCCGAAGCCGACGGCGGACAGCGCCACCGAGAGCAGGTCCAGCGGCACCTTCCGGGTCTCGCTCTCCAGGCGCATCCAGACCGCGCCGAGGACCAGCGCGGCCACGGCGAGCGGCAGGACGATCCAGAACATCCAGCGCCAGCCCAGCGAAGCGAGAACCGCGCCGCCCACGGTCGGTCCCACGGCGGGGGCGACCGCGATGACGATGCTGATCGTTCCCATCGTCGCGCCGCGCTTCTCGGGCGGCACGAGGCGCATGACCGAGGTCATGAGCAGCGGGAGCATGACGGCCGTGCCGCACGCCTGCACCACGCGCCCGGTCATCAGCACTCCGAAGCCGGGCGCGAGGCCGCTGACGAGCGTGCCCACGGTGAAGAGGGTCAGCGAGGCCAGGAAGACCTGGCGTGCGGTGAATCGTTCGAGCAGGAAGCCGGTGATGGGGATGATCACGGCCATGGTCAGGAGGAATCCGCTGGTCAGCCACTGCACTGTCGTGGTGGAGATGCCCAGGTCGACGGTGAGGTCGCGGAGGGCGACGCTCAGGATCGTCTCGTTGAGGATCATCACGAAGGCGGAGACGACCAGCACGGCTATCAGCACCGGGGCACGTACAGGGGAACTGCCGCGGGGAGAGCCCACGCCCCCGGCGTTCGCGGGTTCGATCATGGTCGAGCACACCTCACTGGATTCGGTCGGGTCGGGCGCGGGCCCGGCGGCATGCGCCGGTCGATGAGTCGTCGGGAGCCCGGTCGGCAGGGGCGCCGAGGCTGACGGTCAGGACGTCCTCCACCGCAGCGGGGCGCTCTCGCGCGCTGCGGTGGACTCGGAACTACCGGAGGGCTGCCGCCGCCCCTCGCTTTCGATCTCCCCCGAACGTCACCTGTGCGGTGACCACAACCCCTGCCCCCGATTTCTTCATCGTTCCGCCAGTCTATTGAACCCGCCACGCCGATTTCGCCCGGGTATTGCGCGGGCAGCCGGGCCGGAGTCACGGTACGGGCCTGTGGCCGCCGACGATGCCCTGAACAGCCGTGTGCCGTGTGTCCGGGGCGGCACCTCCGCCTCCCCGGACACACGGCGTACCGTCACCTGCCGGCGGCGCGGATCAGCAGCGCTTCGAGCCGGCCGCCTGGGCGGACACCGGGTCTCCGGCCTTGCGCAGCGAGCCGACGCCCGCCGTGCAGTCGTTCACGGTGTCCGTGCCGTTGGACCAGAATTCCTGGTCGTTGTTGTTCGTCCAGGCCCGCGTGCCGAGGATCTCGTCCTGGGAGTAGCTGTAGACCGCCGTACTGACGTCGTAGTCACCGGCCGTTGCCCGGAAGGAATCCCAGACCCACAAGTAGCCGTAGTTCTGCCGGCATTTCGGGGAGTAGAACTGCTTCACCGAGGCAATCTTCACTCCTTGCCGGACGATGTACCCGGTTTCTCCGATCGCATAGGCGTCGCTGCACACACCGGCCGCTTTCGCCCGCGCACTGACGGGATTTCCAGCGGCTGACGGGGCGGTGGACTTGGCCACCGACCGTTCCGGCGGGGCCGGTGCAGGGCCGGTGCCCGCCATCGCGGAGCCGGCCGGAACGAGCGCGAAGACACAGGTCAGCCCGATGAGGGCACGCTTGGAACATCTCACGGCGAATTTCCTCCTTGAATGCGTACACAGGCGTACGACTTTTACGGAGGCCCCGCGCAGCGCCTTCGGCAGCTATACGGATGGATACCGTCCCGCAGGAATCTCCGATTACCCAGGAAGACCAGCGACCGGGTGAAAAGGTTGCATGCCGACTTCAGTCCGCGGGTTTCCACGGAAAGCACACAAACAAGAGGGGGAATTCCGAACTCACTCGGTACGGCGTACCGGTGCGAACTCGCGGAACCTACTCGTGCGCGGCCGGGAGCAGCTCCGTGGCGGAGGCGCGGAGGAGTTCGAGGGCCTGTGCGACGACGGGGTGGTGCGCCGCGCCCTTGCGGGTGGCCGCGATGATCCGGCGGGCGGGTGCGGGCTCGCCCGACAGGCGGATGCGGGTCATGGGCCACTCCGTGCTGATGCGGGCGAGGCGGGGCACCAGGATCACACCGAACCCCTGGGCGACCATCGCCTTTCCGGTGTCCCATTCATCGGCCTGGTGGGCCATGTCCGGTGTGAAGCCCGCCGCCATGCAGGACGTGACGACCAGCTGGTGGTAGGTGCTGCCCGGGGTGCCGAGGATCCACGGCTCCTGAGCCGCGTCCGCGAGGGATACCCGCTTCCGCGCCGTGAGCGGGTGGCCGACCGGCACGATCAGGTCCAGCGGGTCGTCCAGCAGCGGCTGCTGGTCGAAGCGGTCGTCGTTCAGAGGCGGCGAGTCGGGCGTCACCACCACGACCCCGAGGTCCGCTTCCTCCGCCAGGAGCAGTTCGAAGCAGCGGATCGGCTCCGCCTCCATCAGCCGGACGCCGAGGCGGGGGTTGCGGTCGCGCAGTGCTGCCGCCGCGAGCGGCAGCAGGTACGTCGCGGCGGTGGAGAAGCCGCACACGGTGAAGGTGCCCGATGCCTCCGCCGCCGTCGCCGCCAGCTCGCTGCGCGCCTGCTCCCATTGCGCCTGCATGACGGCGGTGTGCCGGAGCAGGGTGCGGGCCGCGGCCGTCAGCTGGATGCCCCGGCCCGCGGGCTCGATCAGTTTCACGCCGAGCTGCTCGGCCAGCTGGCGCAGCTGGTAGGAGACCGCCGACGGGGTGTAGCGCATGGCCTCCGCGGCGGCCGTGACGCCGCCGTAGTGGTCGACCATCTGCAGCATCTTGAGCTTGGGATCGATCATGCAAACATTTTGCACGGTCATCTTCAAAACCGTACGATTGTGCCCACTGATCATTAATGTCACGCTGCGGGCGTGTTGCCCATCAGTTCCTCCACGCGCCACCCTCGGAGTGCCCTCGCAGGCCCGCACCCGTCGCGTAGACGCCAGGCGGCGACGGGGCTCTACGTGCTGGCCGCGCTCACCTTCGGGGCCTATCTGCCCAGCTCGCTGTACCCCGGCTATCAGCACGCCTTCCGCGCTGACGACCTGACCATGACGCTGGTGTACGCCGTCTTCGCGCTCGTCAGCGCTCCCGCGCTGCTCCTGCTCAGCCCCGTCTCGGATGCCTTCGGGGCACGCCCTGCACTGCGCGCGGGGCTCGTGACGGCAGCGCTGGGCTCGGTCTGCTTCATGCTCGCACCGGGCGTCGAGTGGCTGGTCGCCGGGCGTGCCGCACAGGGGCTGGCCCTCGGGGTGACCACCGGCGCTGCCGCCGCGCTCGTCAGCGAGGAGACGGAAGGGCGCGGCGCCCGGCGGGGTGCCGTGCTCGCCGGCATCGCTTTCGTGGCGGGCACGGCCCTCGGCGCGGCCGCCGGCGGCTTCTTCGCCCAGTACGCTCCGGCCCCGTACGTGATGCCCTTCGTCCTGCACCTCGTGCTGCTGGCGATCGCCTGGTACGCGGTCTCCGCCCTCGTGCCGACCGCTGCCGAGGGCGCACGCGTACCGCGCCGGAGCCCCACGATGCCGCGCATACCCAAGGGAATGCGGGCACTGTTCGCCACCGCCTCGGCGGTCGGCTTCCTCGCCTGGACGACGGCCGGCCTGTTCCTCGCGATCATCCCGGCCCTGCTGGCACGGTCCGGCCGGCACAACATGGCGGTCATCGGCTGCATCCTGGGCTCCGTACTGCTCTGTTCCGCCCTCACCCAGCCGCTGGTCGGACGGATCAGCGCACGCTCCGCGCAGCTCGTCGGCCTCGGAGCCCTCCTGGTGAGCCTGTCCCTGCTGTCGCTCACCGCGGGCAGGTCGACCCCGCTCACCCTGGTCGCGGCCGTGGTGGCGGGCGCCGGGCACGGGCTCGCCTATGCCGGGGCGGCCGCCGCGGTCGATGCGCGGGCGCCCGGGAAGGACCGCGGCGCCGTCACCGGTGCCCTCTATCTCTCCTTCTACCTGGGCTCCGGGCTGCCGGCCGTCGCCGTCGGGCTGCTCACCCTCCCGTTCTCCCTCACCACGGCGACTTCTCTGGTGACGTCCGTCGCCGCCGTCCTCGTCCTCCTGACGAGTGCCGCGGTCGCCGAAGTCGACCGCACCGTCCCCACCACGAAGAGAAAGCTTGTCCTTGTCCGAGTGAAGTGAAAGCCCGCCCCTCCGCCACGGACAACGATCCGTGGCCATGGGCTGTGAAGAGTACGCAGCGGCGGCCGGTCGTCCTTCCCCGACCGCGCCGCGCTGAAGTGCGCTCCCGGTGGTGCCCGCCGGGAGCGATGTTCGAGGAGTTTTTTGTGCAGGCCGCACATGCCGGTACCGAAACGGCGAGCCGGAAGCCGCTCACGGCTGAGGAGATAACGGTCACCGACCCCAAAGTGACGAGACGGGCGATCGGCGCCGCGGCGGTAGGGAACATCACCGAGTGGTTCGACTTCGGTGTCTTCGCCAACCTGACTCCGGTTCTCACCGCGGTCTTCTTCGCCGGTGCCGGTGAGACGGTCGGCACCATCGGCACTCTGGGCCTGTTCGCCGTCGCCTTTCTGGTCCGCCCGCTCGGCGGCATGTTCTTCGGCCCGCTCGGCGACCGCATCGGCCGCACCAAGGTGCTCTCCCTCACCGTCATCATGATGGCCATCGGCACCTTCGCCATCGCCTTCATCCCCAGCTACGAGACCTGGGGCGCCGCCGCTCCCCTGCTGATGCTGCTCGCCCGCCTCGTCCAGGGCTTCTCCACCGGCGGCGAATACGGCGGGGCGATGACCTTCATCTCCGAGTACGCCCCCGACAAGAAGCGCGGATTCCTCGGCAGCTGGCTGGAGTTCGGCACGCTGACCGGTTATCTGCTCGGTGGCGTGGCCGGCCTGGTCATCCAGCTCCCCGGCGTGATGTCCCATGAGGATCTGCTCTCCTGGGGCTGGCGCATTCCGTTCCTGATCTCCGGGCCGATCGGCATCATCGGGCTCTACCTCCGCCTGAAGCTGGAGGACACCCCCGCGTTCCAGGCCGCCGTCGCGGAGACCAAGGGGCGCGAGGGCAACCAGACCCTCAAGGAAATCCGGAAGATCTTCTCCAATTACTGGCGGCCGATGCTGATCTGCATGGGCCTGGTGCTCGTCTTCAACGTCACCAATTACATGCTCACCACGTACATGCTGGAGTACATCGGCAAGTTCGCGCCCGCGGTGAACGCCACCTGGGCGCAGCTCCTGGAAATCGCCGTCCTGGCGCTGGGCATGGTGCTCATCACCTTCGTCGGCCGGCTCTCGGACCGCATCGGCCGCAAGCCGGTGATGTACTTCGGCTGCGCGATGCTGATCGTGCTCGGCGTGCCGTCGGTTTTGCTGATCCAGCAGAACACCCTGCTGTCCGTCTTCCTCGGCCTGGCGCTGATGTCGCTGATGCTGCTCTGCTTCAACAGCACCATCCCGTCCACGCTGCCCGCGCTCTTCCCCACCGAAATCCGTTACGGCGGCCTCTCGATCGCCTTCAACATCTCCGTCTCGCTCTTCGGCGGCACCACGGCCTTCTTCAACGCGCTGCTGGTGGAAGGCACCGGGGACATCAATGTGCCCGGCTACTACCTCATGGCCGCCGGCGCCATCGGTGCCGTCGCCTGCTGGTTCGCGGCGGAATCCGCCGGCCGGCCGCTGCCCGGCTCGGCGCCCGCGGTGGAGTCACGGGAAGAGGCCCGCGAACTGGCCCTCGCGGGCAGCGGCACGCGCGCCTAGTCAGCCGCGGTCCACCCGCCGCAGCCGCGCCGAGAGGTGGTGTTGCAGCGGCTGCCCGACCGCCGCGAGGTCGTGGCCGAAGTCGAGCGTGTCCTCGCCGGTCAGCGTGTAGCGGCGGCGGGTGGCGCTGACCTCTTTGGCGGTGGGTGTGAGCGCCACCTGATGGGTGGCGAGGTCGACCGTGCCGTCGCCCGCCCGGCCCACCAGGATCTCCGTGATCCCGGTGGGCTGAGTGATCAGTGCCTCCACCCGCCCCTCGGGCTGCAGCCGCCACCAGCCGCTCTCCCGGGCCGCGGGGCGCAGCGGCGCGCCGTCGCCGTCGAGCAGCCAGGCCCGGGCCTCGTAGTGGAGGAAGGGCCGGCCGTCGTGGCTGAAGGTGACCTCCTGCGCGTACGCGAAGTCCTCGGCGAGCGTCGGATACCCGCCGCTCCCCCGCCCGGTCCAGGTGCCCAGCAGCCCGGTCAGGGGCGCGAGCAGTGCGTGCGGCGCGGGTGCCTCGTCCGGTCCGAGGGCGTCGGGGTACGGGAGGTTCCGGACGGGTCCGGTCATGAGGTGCGCTCCTGGGTCGTGTCGAGTCCGCTGCCGGGTGGCAGCCTAGGGCGTGTCCGGGGCGTCCGCGTGACCTGCGACATCCCGGCTCCGGTGATCGGCGACGTACGGTGGCACCGGGGGCGGCGGCCGTACGCTGGGGTCCGTGCATATCTGTTTCGTCTGCAGCGGCAACATCTGCCGGTCCCCCTCGGCCGCGCTGGTCTTCGCCGAGCATCTGCGCCGGGCGGGGCTGGACGGCGCGGTACGGGTCAGCAGCGCCGGCATCGGTCCCTGGCACGCCGGTGAACCCGTCGACGAACGGGCCGGCGAGGTGCTGGCCCGGCACGGCTACCCGACCCGGCACGTCGCGGCCCAGGTCGGTGCCGAGCATCTGGACGCCGAACCTGTTCCTGGCGATGGACCGGAGCCATGAGAAGGCGCTGCGCCGGCTGGTGCCGGAGCCGTCCCGGGTCCGGCTGCTGCGGTCCTTCGACCCGCAGGCGTCCGGCGGGCTGGAAGTGCCCGACCCGTACTACGGCGGCCCGGAGGGATTCGACGAGGTGCTGGCCATGATCGAAGCTGCCGTGCCCGGCCTGCTCGCCTGGGTGCGCGAGCGTCTGGACGACGCATGACCGCGGGTGGTGAGGGCCCGGGAGCCGTGGCGGCCCGGCTCACCGGGCGGCCGGTGGCGGGCGAGCGGCGGGTGTCCTCCGCGCTCGCCGAGGTCACGCTCGACGGCGGACGGACGGTGATGGTCAAGCGCGGTGACGGCGCCGGCGCGGTGCGGGCCGAGGCCGCCGGGCTGCGCTGGCTGGCCGGGGCCGACGCGGTCCGCGTCCCGGCGGTGCACGGCCAGGAGGGGCGCTGGCTGGTGACCGACCACGTGGCGTCCGGCCGGCCGAGCGCAGCGGCAGCGGCCGCGCTCGGCCGGGAGCTGGCCGCCCTGCACGCCGCCGGCGCGCCCGCGTTCGGCGCCCCGCCCCCCGATGGCCCGCGGGACGCCACCATCGGACTGGCGCCCATGCGCAACGTCCCCGGCACCGACTGGCCACTCTGGTACGGCGAGCACCGGGTGCTGCCCTACCTGCGCCGAGCGGTCGACGACGGCACGGTACGCCCCGCCGAGGCCACCGTGATCGAGCAAGTGGTGGACCGGCTGCCCGAACTGGCGGGCCCGGCGGAGCCGCCCGCCCGCCTCCACGGCGACCTGTGGAACGGCAACGTGCTTTGGGGTGCCGACGGCCACGCCTGGCTGATCGACCCGGCCGCGCACGGCGGTCACCGCGAGACCGACCTGGCCATGCTGCACCTGTTCGGCTGCCCCGGCCTGGACCGGGTCCTGGCGGGCTACCAGGAAGCGGCGCCGCTGGCCGACGGCTGGGCCGACCGCATCGGCCTGCACCAGCTGTTCCCCTTGCTGGTGCACGCGGTGCTCTTCGGCCGCGGCTACGCCGAGCAGGCCCTCGCGGTGTCCCGGGCCGCCCTGGCCCGCTGACCCACCACGCATACCGGTACGACGCCTTCCGGCCGGGGACGCGAGGACCGCGCTCCCGACCGTGACCGCTTGTCACCGCCCTCATGTGGGCATTACTGTCACCACGCCTTGGTGAACGGGAATTCCGGTGTGATGCCGGTGCGGCCCTCGCCACTGTGATCGGGAAGTCCGGCTCCGGCCCTCGCGGGCAGCCACTGGGTCCTCGGACCCGGGAAGGCGGAGCACGGGCGGTGGTACCCGTAAGCCAGGAGACCGGCCAAGGCGCGTCAACCATCCACGAGGTGCTGGAGAGGGTCTGCTGAGCCATGCACATTGCCGAGGGTTTCCTGCCTCCGGCGCACGCCGTCGCCTGGGGCGTCGCGTCCGCGCCGTTCGTCGTCCACGGAGTCCGCTCCCTCACCCGTGAAGTCAGAGCACATCCCGAGAGCACGCTGCTGCTCGGTGCGTCGGGAGCCTTCACGTTCGTCCTGTCCGCGCTGAAGCTGCCCTCGGTGACGGGCAGCTGCTCCCATCCCACCGGTACCGGGCTGGGCGCCATCCTGTTCCGGCCCCCGATCATGGCGGTGCTCGGCACCATCACCCTGCTCTTCCAGGCGCTGCTGCTCGCGCACGGCGGCCTGACCACCCTGGGTGCCAACGTCTTCTCCATGGCGATCGTCGGCCCCTGGGCCGGTTACGCCGTCTACCGGCTGCTGCGGCGGTACGACGTACCGCTGATGGTCACGGTGTTCTTCGGCGCTTTCGTCGCCGACCTGTCCACCTACTGCGTCACCAGCGTTCAGCTGGCGCTCGCGTTCCCCGACCCGGGCAGCGGATTCCTGGGAGCGCTCGGCAAGTTCGGCGCCATCTTCGCCGTCACCCAGATCCCGCTCGCGGTGAGCGAGGGGCTGCTCACCGTGCTGGTGATGCGCCTGCTGGTGCAGTCCAGCAAGGGGGAACTCACCCGGCTGGGCGTGCTGCTGACCGGCAAGCAGAACCAGGCCGGGGTCGAGGAGGTGGCCCGATGAAGCGGAACACCAAGATCAACGCACTGCTGCTGCTCGCCGTGGCCGCACTCGCCGTACTGCCCCTGGCCCTCGGCCTCGGTGACCACAAGAAGGAGCCGTTCACGGGCGCCGACGCCGAGGCGGAAACGGCGATCACCGAGATCGAGCCGGACTACGAGCCGTGGTTCTCACCGCTGTACGAACCGCCGTCCGGCGAGATCGAGTCCGCGCTCTTCGCCCTCCAGGCGGCCCTCGGCGCGGGTGTCCTCGCCTACTACTTCGGCCTGCGCAAGGGCCGCCGCCAGGGCGAGTCGCGGGCACTGGCCCGGCGGGACGCCACGGTCGCCGGCCAGGACGCCACGCGTCCCGAGGGCGCCCCGGACGCGTCCGACGACGAAGGGGCCTGAGCCCCGTGCTGCCGATCGACGCGACGGCGCACAGCAGCCGCTGGCGCCGCCGCCATCCCGTGGACAAGGCCGTACTCGGGCTGGGTCTGACCGTCCTCGCGATCTCGCTGCCACCGTGGCCGGGCGCGGCCCTGGTGCTGCTGACGGCGCTCGGCGTACTGCTGGGCCCGGCGGGCGTGCCCGTCCGCCGGCTGTGGCGTGCCTACCGGGTGCCGCTGGGCTTCTGCGTGACCGGTGCGCTGACCCTGCTCGTCCAGATCGGCGGGCCCGACGGGTTCGTCACCCTGGCCGACGGCGGCCCGGCCCGCGCCGGAGGCCTGCTGCTGCGTACGTCGGCCGCCTCCCTCGGCGTGCTCCTGTTCGCCTTCACCACCCCGATGTCCGATCTGCTGCCGCGACTGGTGAAGGCCGGGGTGCCCGCAGCGGTCGTGGACGTCGCCCTGGTGACGTACCGCATGAGCTTCCTGCTCCTGGACTCCGTACGCCGTATCCGGGAGGCCCAGGCCGCCCGGCTCGGGCACACCACGCGGGCCGCCACGTGGCGCTCGCTGGGCGGCCTCGGCGCCACCGCTTTCGTGCGGGCCTTCGACCGGGCGGCACGTCTCCAGACCGGGCTCGCCGGGCGCGGTTACGACGGCACCCTGCGCGTACTGGTGCCCGAGGCCCGGGTCTCCGTCCGCTTCACGGCAGTCAGCGCCGCACTCCTCGCGGGCCTGGCCGCCCTCACCTTCGTCCTGGAAAGGCCGCTGTCATGAGCGCCCCCGTACCGGTCGCCCTGCGGGGCGCGTCCTACGCGTACGAGGACGGCCCGCTCGTACTCAGCGATCTCGACTTCGAGGTGCCCGAGGGCCGTGCGCTGGCGCTGCTCGGCCGCAACGGCAGCGGCAAGACCACGCTGATGCGGCTGCTCAGCGGTGGACTGCGGCCGCGCACCGGCCGGTTGACCGTCGACGGGCAGCCGGTCGGTTACGACCGCAAGGGGCTCACCCGGCTGCGGACGACCGTCCAGCTGGTGGTGCAGGACCCGGACGACCAGCTGTTCGCCGCTTCCGTCGCCCAGGACGTGTCGTTCGGGGCGCTGAACCTCGGCCTGTCCGATGCCGAGGCACGGGCCCGCGTCGAGGAGGCGCTCGCCGCCCTGGACATCACCGCGCTGGCCGACCGGCCCACCCACCTGCTCTCCTACGGGCAGCGCAAGCGGACCGCCATCGCGGGCGCGGTCGTGATGCGGCCCCGCGTCCTGATCCTCGACGAACCGACGGCGGGGCTCGACCCGGACGGCCAGGAACGGCTGCTCGCCACCCTTGGCCGACTGCGCGCGTCCGGCACCACCGTGGTGATGGCCACGCACGACGTCGACCTCGCCCTGCGCTGGGCCGACGACGCGGCCCTGCTGACGCCCTCCGGAGCGCACACCGGGCCCGTCGCGGCCATGCTGGCCCGCACCGATCTCCTGCACCAGGCGGGCCTGCGGCTCCCGTGGGGCGTCGCCGCCGCTCATCTGCTCCGCAGCCAGGGCCTGTTGACCGACACGGCACCCGGCCCCCGTACGCCGGACGAACTGGCCGCTGTGGCGGCTGCCCTCGCCACTCCCCCGATACCGGCCGACGACTGACGGCTGAGGACCAGGTGGCACCCCGCGCCGTCTTCACGAGGCGGTCGGTGCGGCCCGGCTCTGGAGGTGGGTGAGGAGTCGTTCGACGGATGGCATGAGGCGTGGTCCCGCCGCGGTGGCCAGGACGGCGGCGGCCACGCCCGCGAGGGCCACGGGCCCCAGTGGGGTACAGCCGAAGAAGTGGCTGAGGCCGGGTGTCTGTACGACGGCCATCAGGGCGGCGGCGGAGCCCAGGGTGGTCGCCCACAGCAGGGGGCTGCGGTGGCGGCCGGTGAGGGTCTGGGTGAGCTGGGAGCCGACGACACCGCACAGGGCCATGGTGCTGGTACGGCGCATGGTGCCAGGGGTGAAACGGCCGACCAGCCACGCGACGGTGGCACCCAGCGCGGTCACGACGCCCCGCTGGCGGATCTGGCGCAGCAGCGGAGCGCCCAGTGCACCGGTACCGACCGGCGCGCTGCCCGGCGTGGTGGATTCCTCGGCGTTCCGGTCGTCCGGTGGTGTCACGGCCACGGCCATCGCGGGGAACATGTCCGTCAGCAGATTGACGAGCAGGAGCTGACGGGTGGACAGCGGCGACGCCCCGGAGACCAGGGTGCCGAGCACGGTGAAACCGACCTCACCGGCGTTGCCTCCGATCAGGATGCTGATGGCGTCCGCGACGCTGCGCCACAGGGCCCGCCCTTCCCGCACGGCCTCGACCAGTACGGACAGGTCCGGGTCGGTCAGGACCAGGTCGGCGGCGTTTCGGGCGGCGGCCGAGCCACGGGCCGCGAGTCCGACACCGACATGGGCGGCGCGGATGGCCGCGGCGTCGTTGGCGCCGTCGCCGACCATCGCGACGACCTTGCCCGCGGCCCGCAAGGCCTCGACCACCTGGAGCTTCTGTTCCGGAGCGACGCGGGCGACGACCCCCGCGTCGCGCAGGAGGCGGGCGCGGCCCGCCCGGTCGGCGGCCGCGAGCTCTTCACCGGTGACGACACCGGTGTCGTCCGGCCAGCCCAGTGCGACGGCGATCGCGCGCGCGGTGTGGGGGTGGTCGCCGGTCAGCATGACCGGCTTCAGCCCGGCGTCCCGCAGTTCTTCGATCATGGGGGCCGAGCCCGGCCGCGGGGCATCGGCGAGTGCGACGAATCCCGCGAACTGCAGTTTCGCCAGTGGTTCGTTGACGAGTTCGTCGGGGTCGTGGCCGGTGGTGAGGGTACGGGCGGCGACGGCGAGCACGCGCAGTCCCGCGCCGGCGAGCGAGTGGGCCCACTCGGCCGCCTCCGCCGGCAGGTCCTCGCAGGCGTCCAGGACGGTTTCGGGGGCTCCCTTGACCACGAGCAGCGCATCCCCGGCCCCGGATTCGCCGACGGCAGCGGTGTAGCCGCGGCTCGCCTCGAAGGGCAGGCCGGCCTTGGCCGTCCAGTCGGGGTCGGCCGGGGCGGCGGCCAGGACGGCTTCGTCGGTGGCGTGCGCCTGCCGCCCCGCGGTGTCCTCGGCCTCCTGCGGACAGGCCCGGCCCGCCAGCCGCAGGACGTCGACGGCATCGTCCTCGTCCGGCTCGCACACGGTCCCGTCGGCGGTGACGAGCCGGGCCACGCGCAGCTGGTTCTCGGTCAGCGTGCCGGTCTTGTCGAAACACACCGTGTCCACCCGCCCGAGGGCCTCCAGGGCACGGGGAGTACGTACCAGGATGCCGCGCCGGGTCAGGCGCCGGGCGGCCGCCATCTGCGCCACGGTGGCCACCAGCGGAAGCCCCTCGGGGACGGCCGCGACCGCGACGGCCACACCACCGCCGACGGCCTCGCGGATCGGGCGGCCCCGGAGCAGGGCGAGCCCGGTGACCGCGGCCCCGCCCGCGAAGGTGAGCGGCAACGCCTTGCCGGTGAGTTCCTTCAGCCGGCCCTGCACACCGGCGGCCGGCGGGGTGCGGGAAGCGAGGGTGACGGCCCGGCCGGCTTCGGTGTGCTCCCCCGTGTCCACCACGACGGCGGTGGCCTGCCCGGCGACCACCGTGGTGCCCTCGAAGACCATGCACCGGCGGTCGGCGATGGCCGCCTGCGGGGTCGCGGTGATCTGTTTGGTGGTGGGCAGCGACTCGCCGGTCAGGGCGGACTCGTCGACCTCCAGGCCGGTCAGTTCCAGCAGGCGCGCATCCGCGGGCACCACGTCGCCCACGTCCAGCTTGATCAGGTCGCCCGGTACCAGCCGTGCCGCGTCGACCGTGGCCGGCGCGTCGTCGTCACGGCTGTCGGCGCGCCGCGCCTGCTGCTTCTGGCCCTTGGCCAGTGCGGTCAGGGCCTGTTCGGCGCGCTGCCGCTGGACGCCGCCGACGAGCGCGTTCATGCCCATCGCGCCGACGACGAGGACCGCGTCGACGGCCGACCCCACGATGGCGGAGGCCGCCGCGCCGACCGCGAGGACGGGGGTGAGCGGGTCGTCCAGTTCGGCCCGTACCGCGTTGGCGAGCCGTACCGACCACCGGGCCGGTGCGAGGACCGGATGGCCCGTCACCCGTGCGGCCGCGCCACGCGTCGTCGTCACCGCGCGTGCCAGCGGCGTGGGTGCGCCGGGGCGGCTTTCCTGCAGCCGGGCCTCGGCCTCTTCGGGCTCCAGGGCGTGCCACGGTACGCGGGGCCGCGGCCGCGGGGCCGCTGCGGCGGCCACGCCGAGGGCCGCCCGCCAGCCCGTCAGGAGCGCGCCCAGGGCCGCGGCGTTGACCGGGCCGTGCTGCGCGCCGGTGAGGAAGGAGAGCCCGCGCCGTTGGGCGCCGGTGGCGACCAGCAGGCCGGAGAGCGCCGCGCCCGCCCGGGCGAGTATCTGCGACTGCCGGCCCACGGAGCGTGCCGCGGGCACGGCCCGCAACAGCCGCCACACGTCCTTCAGCCCGCCGAAGGCCAGGACGTCCGCTTCCCACACGACGGCGCTGTCGTCGTCGGTGAGGGCCACCGCCACGTCGCTGCTCAGCAACCCCGCCAGCAGCTCCTCGTCCTCGTCCTGGACCGCTGTCCCCGGCTGCGCGCCGGCCGTACCGTGCGGGGCCGGTACGCGTGCGACGGTCAGGATCGCGTGCCCGTCGGCCTGGCGGCTCCGTACGTGGTCCACCAGCGGGCGGTCGGCGGAGACGACTTCGTCGGCCAGGGCGGCGAAGTCGGCCAGCGCCGGGTCGTCCACCACGATGGTGTACTGGTCGGCCTGCCGGGCCGCGTCCAGGACGGCTTCGGTCAGCGGATCCAGTTCCCAGCCGACCGTCACCGTGCCGACGTCCTGCCCGCCGGCCGAGACGATCATCATGCCCGTACCGGCCGAGGGCTCGCCCGGTACGGGGCGCAGCGCCACCCCTTCCGCGTCGTCGGCCGCTTCGCCGTTGCCTTCCCGGCCCAGCGCCGCTGCGGCGGCCTGCCACAGCCGGACACGGTCCCACCCCTCCGCGCTCGGATGCGCCTCGCAGAGGGTGCGCTTGCTGCCGCGCAGGGCGCTGGGGTGCAGCACCACCGTGTCCACCAGTTGCAGCTGCTTCAGCCGCTCGGGGTCACGTACCAGCACCCCTGAGCGTGCCAGTGCGCTGCCCAGTGCCGCGGAGAAGGCCACCGGACCGTACCGGGCCGCCTTCGGGGAGCCGGAGAGCACCGCCTCCGCCGCCTCGTCGAGGTTCCGCCGCAGCAGCAGTGTCGCGGCGGCGCCCAGCATGCTGCCGGTCGCGGCATGGGCCGCGTACTCCTGCGCCGGTGTCGGACGCAGCGGCGGCCGGGAGACCGTCCGCGTCGTCGCGCTGCAGCGTTCCGGCGCGCACACCCGGTCGTGGGCGGAGTCAAAGACGGCCGCCCGCGCCACGGCCTCCACCAGCTGCCCGGCGCGCAACATCCCGTCCAGGACCAACGAGGTGGGCGACTGTCCCGCACCGTGCACCGCGGCGTTGGCGGCGGCGAGCGCCAGATCCGCGCCCGCGGAGCCGAGCCGGCTGTTCAGCAGGGCCCGGAACCGCGGGTTCTCCCGGACCAGCGTCACCCCCGCCGTCACGACCCTGGACGAGCGCGGCACGCGCAGCACGCGCCCGGTCATCGCCGCCGCGACGCCGACCGCGTCCAGCGCCAGTGCCGTCGCGGCGACCCGCACCGCCGTGGTGCCCTCCGGGTGCGCGAACTCGTGCAGGGGTTCGTGTCCCCCGGTCAGTCCGTGCCGCTCGGCCAGCTCGGTGGCCTTCTCCACCACCCGGTCGGTGGCCGTCTCCTGCGTCGCGGTGACCACCAGCCGGGCCAGCCCACCGTCCCAGTAGGCGAGCAGTACGTCCGGCCGTTTCGCGAGCGCGGTGGCCACCTTCCTGGCCGCTGCCTCCGCCCCGCCCGCACGCCGTACCTGGGTGTCCGAGGCAGGCTGCAACGCGAGGTGCACCCGGGGGCCGGCCCGCCATTCCTCCGCCCCGCCCGGCATCGCGTTGCGCGCCACGTGGGCCACGCGGACGCTCGTCCCCGCCACCGCCGCCGCGCCGTCCGACGCGGCACGCAGGCCGGCGCCGATGGCGTCCCCTGCCGCCGAGGCACACGCCTCCGCACCACGGGCGACGTAGCCGGGCGCGGACAGTGCCGCCCCCCACCCCATCGCAGGCAACCGGGTCAACAACCCAAGAACCATGTCCCACCCTCGTCAAACGGTCGACGCACACGGAGGCCCGGCCCGGGGAGCGCGGCCGGGCCGCCGCTCGCTCCCCGGTGCGGAGTCACGTTCAGGAGGCCGTTGCCCGCGATGACGTGCGCTTCGTCGCCTTCGCGCCCGACGCGGTACGTGAGCGGGTGCCGGTGGCCTTGCCCGCCGTGGTCTTGCCCGCTGTCGCCTTGCCCCCCGCCGACTTCCTCGTCGTCGCCTTCCCGGCCGTCGCCTTCGCGGCCTTCTTGGCCGTGGGCTTCGCCTTGGCCGAAGTCCCGGTCCGGCTCTTGGCAGCGGTCTTGGCAGCGGTCTTTGGAGCGCTCCTGGCAGTGGTCTCGGGAGCCGCGGTGCCCTGTGCGGGGCTGCCCTGCTCACCGTGCTGCCCGTCCTCCTGGGGGCGGGGCTGGGTCAGCCAGACGGCAGCCGCACCGGCCACCGCGATCGGCCATTCGATGACGCCTGCCACGCCGAGCAGCCCCGCGCCGGCATACGCCGCGACGCGCCGTCCGTGCGGCGACACCACGCCCACCGCGTTGAGCGCGCCCTCGGCCGCCTTCTTCACCTCCGTGGCGCCGGGCACCTGACGCAGGTTCGGCGAGATCGCCCGAAGCGGTCCCGGCAGCCTGCTTGAAGACGACGACTGCTCCTCGCTCATACCGCCTCCGCATGCGATCCCACAGGTCCTCGCCGCAGAGGGACGGACGGTACCTGCATGTCTGCCGCTGTCTGCCTCCTGGTTCCCCGAAGGCCACGGAACAATCACACATCTCACCCCTGAGGGTGGACATCTGCGGCATACGTACCTGTCGGCTTGCCGCCATGGGACGGGTCATCGCAGGTGAGAGCGGTGCGAGGCCCGGTCGTGCCGGGCCGGGACTAGATCCCGAGGGCGCTGAGGGCGGCCTCCATCGCGAAGACGCCGCCGAGGCCCAGGACGGCGAGGACCGTCGTGTAGGTGGTACGTGCCTTGATGGCGTCCAGGACCGACAGGTTGAAGTACTCCTTGAACATCCAGAAGCCGGGGTCGTTGACGTGGGAGAAGGCGATGGAGCCGCAGGAGACCGCGAGGACCATCAGTTCCGGGTGGATGCCGCTGCCCGCGACGAGCGGCGCCGCGATGCCCGCCGCCGTGGTCACCGCGACCGTCGCCGACCCGAGCGCGATGCGCAGGATCGCGGCGATCAGCCACGACAGGAGGATCGGCGAGACGGACCACCCGTGGGTGAGGTCCTTGATGTAATCGGCGATCCCGCCTTCGACCAGGACGTTCTTGAAGGCGCCGCCGGCGCCGATGACCAGCAGGATCATCGCCATGGCCTGCGCCGCGTCGCCGCAGGAGGAAGCCACTTCCCCCAGGGAGCGGCCGATGCGCGGGCCGAACGCCCATGCCGCCAGGATCAGGGTGAGCAGCAGGGCGACAGGGGCGGAACCGAGGAAGGCGACCAGCGGCATTCCGGCGTGGTGTGCGCCCACCACCATCTCGGCCACCGACGCACCCGCGATGAGCACCACCGGGAAGAGCGCGACCGAGAGGGACCACCCCATACCGGGCATCTCCTCGTCGGTGAAGGCGCGGTCACTGACGAGTCCGGTCGGGATGGACGGGTTCATCCGGCGGACGAAGGCCAGCCGGGGCCACACCAGCGCGATGAGCGCACCGGCCGGGACCGCGATGAACAGGCCGAAGAAGAGGGTCTTGCCGATGGAGGCGTCGAACATCGCCGCGACGGCGGTCGGGCCGGGGTGCGGCGGCAGGAAGCTGTGCATGGTGGACAGCGCGATCGACATCGGCAGACCGATCCACAGCAGGTTCTTGCCGGTCACCCGGACCAGCGTGAACGCCACCGGCACGATGATCACGAAGGCCACTTCGTAGAACATGGTGACGCCGATGAGCATGGCGGTGACCACCATGGCGACCTGTACCCACCGGTCGCCGAACCGGTCGGACATGGTCGTCGCGATCCGCTGGGCCGCGCCGGAGTCGCCCATCACCCGGCCGACCATCGCGCCGAGCCCGATCACGAGCATGGTGTCGCCGATCTGGCCGCCGACGCCCTCACCGAGTACGTCGGGGATCTTCTCCAGGTCGATTCCCCGGACGACTGCCACGACCACCGCGACCAGCAGCAGAGCGATGAACCCGTTGAGCTTGAGCCGGGTCATCAGGAAGAGCAGCGCCACCACGCTGAGCGCCACGACGAGCAGGGGCATATCACTTCTCCCTTGAAGTGATGCCGGGATGCGGTCCGCCGGAGGTGCGGCCTCCGGCGGACCGGGATCCCGGTGGTGAGTGGGAACGAACGGTGTGCGTGAGCAGGGATCAGCGCACGAGCGCCGGCCGCTTGGGGTCGAACTCCCAGCCGGGGAGGAGGTACTGCATGCCGGCGGCGTCGTCGCGGCCACCGAGGCCGAGGCTGAAGTACAGTTCCTCGGCCGCCTCGACGCGTTCCAGGTCGAGGTCGATGCCGAGGCCGGGGCGGTCGGGCAGGGCGATGGCGCCGTCGCGGATGGCGAGCGGCTCGCGGGTCAGGTGCTGGCCGTCCTGCCAGATCCAGTGCGTGTCGATCGCGGTGATGTCCCCGGGCGCGGCGGCGGCGACGTGGGTGAACATCGCCAGTGACACATCGAAGTGGTTGTTGGAGTGCGAACCCCAGGTCAGGCCCCAGGCGTCACAGAGCTGGGCGACGCGCACCGAGCCGTTCATGGTCCAGAAGTGCGGGTCGGCGAGCGGGATGTCGACGGCGTCGGACTTGACCGCGTGGCCGAGCTGCCGCCAGTCCGTCGCGATCATGTTGGTCGCGGTGGGCAGACCGGTGGCGCGGCGGAACTCCGCCATCGTCTCGCGTCCGGAGTAGCCGCCCTCCCCGCCGCAGGGGTCCTCGGCGTACGCCAGGACGTCGCGCAGCCCGCGCCCGATCTCGATGGCGTCCTTCAGCGGCCAGGCGCCGTTGGGGTCGAGGGTGACGCGTGCCTCGGGGAAGCGCTCGGCGAGAGCGGTGACGGCCTCCGCCTCGGCGTGCCCGTCCAGCACGCCGCCCTTGAGCTTGAAGTCCTGGAATCCGTAGCGCTCCTGGGCCGCCTCGGCGAGCCGGACGACGGCCTCCGGTGTCAGTGCCTCCTGGTCGCGCAGCCGCAGCCAGGCGTCCTTGGCGTCCGGGTCGTTCCGGTACGGGAGGTCGGTGCGCGTACGGTCGCCGACGAAGAACAGATAGCCGAGGACGGGGACGCTGGTGCGCTGTACGCCCTCGCCGAGCAGTGCGGCGGTCGGCACACCGAGGTGCTGGCCGAGCAGGTCGAGCAGGGCCGACTCGACGGCGGTCACCGCGTGCACGGTGATGCGCAGGTCGAAGGTCTGGGCACCGCGCCCGCCGGCGTCGCGGTCGCCGAACCGCTCGCGTATCGCCCGCAGTACGGCCTGCGGATCACCGACGGACCGGCCGACGATCAGGTCGCGCGCCTCCTCCAGGGTGGTGCGGATGCCCTCGCCGCCGGGCACCTCACCGACTCCGGTGCGGCCCTCGGAGTCGGTGAGCATCACCAGATTGCGGGTGAAGTACGGTGCGTGCGCGCCGCTGAGGTTCAGCAGCATGCTGTCCTGTCCGGCGACCGGGATGACCCGCATCGCGGCGACGACGGGCGGGCCGGCGGGAGGTGTGCTGGTGTTCATGGTTCGGTGCCTTTCACGAGCGGAGTGAGGCGGGCGTGACCGGCGGCGGGGCACGCCGGGAGGGCTGCCGGCGCGGCCGGGCGGGCGTCGGCGGTGGCTCAGCCGTCGAGACCCTGGATCAGGGCGGCGAGCTGCTCGAGCTCCGCCGGCTCCAGGTCGGTCAGCGGCGGCCGGACCGGCCCTGCCGGGTGGCCGGTGACGGTCATGCCGGCCTTGACGATGCTCACCGCGTAGCCCTGCTTGCGGTCGCGGATCCGCGTGTACGGCAGGACGAAGTCGTCGAGCATGCGCCGCACATCGGCGTGGCGGCGCTCCCGGACCGCGGCGTAGAAGCTGAGCGCGAACTCCGGAAGGAAGTTGAAGAGGGCCGAGGAGTAGGTGGTGACGCCGAGTTCCAGCAAGGGCGGGGCGTACGTCTCGGCGGTCGGGAGGCCGCCGATGTAGGTCAGGCGGTCGCCCGTGCGGGCGTACAGGCGGGTGAGGGGGTCGATGTCACCGACGCCGTCCTTGAAACCGATCAGATTCGGGCAGCGCTCGGCGAGGCGGGCGACGGTGTCCGGAGCGTAGACGGCGTTGGCCCGGCTGTACACGATGACGCCGAGCCCGGTGGCCCGGCAGACCGCCTCGGCGTGTGCGGCGAGCCCGTCCTGCGGGGCCTCGGTGAGGTACGGCGGGAAGAGGAGCAGGCCGTCGGCTCCGGCGCGCTCGGCGGCCTTGGCGTACTCGACGGCGGTGGCCGTGCCGTACCCGGCGGGGGCGATGACCGGCGTCCCCGCGGGCGCGCTCTCGACGGCGGCGGCGACGGCCCGCTCCACCTCCGCCGGGGAGAGCGAGAAGAACTCACCGGTGCCACCGGCCGCGAAGAGGCCCGCCACGTCGTACTTCCCGAGCCGCGCGATGTTCTCGCGGTACGCGTCCTCGTCGAAGGACAGGTCGTCGGGCCGGAAGTGTGTCACCGGGAAGGAGAGCAGGCCGGAACCGAGGCGGCGGCCCAGTTCGGCAGGGGTGTGGTCGGTCATGGCTGGGGCTCCTGGCTCACGGAGAGGCGTGCGGCTCACGCGGCTTCCCGGTTCCGTGCGTGGCCTGCCCACGACTTCCGGAACTTCCGAGCGCGGCGGGGCGCTTGCTGACGCCCGTGGCGGAAACCGCTTCAATTGCTGGCCGGAACGTTAAGAGCCTGTTGCGATGCGGGTCCAACACCATTTCGGCATCCTGCGATACCCGCGGCGCATCGTTCACAGATGCCGGAGGAGCGCGTGCAGAGCCGGGTTGTCGTTGGCCTTCCGCCAGACCAGGTGCAGCTCGACCGGGGTGGGGTCGGGCAGTTCGAGGGGCCTGAAGGTGATGCCGGAGAAGCGCATCTGGGCGGCCGCCTCGGGCACGAGGGCGATGCCCCAGCCCGCGTTGACCATGGCCAGCAGGCTGTGCACCTGGCTGAGGTACTGGGTGAACACGGGGGTGACCCGGGCGGCGCGGAAGATGCTGACCAGCAGTTCGTGGAAGTAGCGGGCCTCCACCGGCGAGTACATGAGCACCTGCTGCCCGTCGAACTCACCGACGCCCACCGGGCCTTCCGCCGCACCGAGCGGATGGTCGCGGGGCACGGCGGCCAGCAGGCCTTCCCTGATGGCCGGGCGGGTCTCCAGGTCGGGCCCGGTACTGGAGGGGCGGATCATGCCGAGGTCGAGCGAGCCTTCGGTGATCGCTTCGAGCTGGTCGCGGGTGACCTTCTCGCGCAGCACGATCTCCGTGCCCGGCATGGTGGAGCGGGCGACGTCGAGCAGCGTGCCGAGCGCGGAGTAGGCACTGGCGGCGGTGAAGCCGATGGCGATCGCGCCGGCCTGCCCGGCGGAGACCTGCTTGGCGGCGAGCGTCGCCGCTTCCGCCTGGCGCAGGATGTTGCGTGCTTCGTTGAGGAAGGACCGGCCGGCCGGGGTGAGGCGCACGGTGCGGTTGGTGCGGTCCAGCAGCTGCACGTCCAGTTCGTGTTCGAGCAGCTGGATCTGGCGGCTCAACGGAGGCTGGGTCATGCGCAGGCGCTCGGCGGCCCTCGTGAAGTGCAGTTCCTCGGCCACCGCGACAAAGCTCACCAACTGCACGAGTGTGAACAACGATACCCTCCAGGTATTGAGCCATCCAAAAACTAAGTTGGACGTGGATCAATCGCCGACCCTAGCGTCAGGGGAAATCCACGGCGAGCCACCCCTGCCGGCGCCCCGGCCGGGAGGAACCGCCCGCCTCGCACCGGGAGCGCCACCGGGCTCCTCCCCCTCCTCGCGGCCGACCGCGACCGCACCCACCTATCACCCCAGGGACATGAAGTGGTGACCATGACGCATACCGCCACCTCCGCCGGCCGTCACGGCGAGGCGACGCTCGACACCATCGCCTGGATCAAGCTCTCCTCGGTCACCCTGCCGCTGGCCACGCCGATCAGCGACGCCAAGGTCCTGACCGGACGGCAGAAGCCGATGACCGAAGTGGCGTTCCTGTTCGCCGAGATCGAAACGGCACAGGGACACCAGGGCATCGGGTTCAGCTACTCCAAGCGCGCCGGCGGACCGGCCCAGTACGCCCACGCCAAGGAGATCGCCGACGAGCTGATCGGCGAGGACCCGAGCGACATCGGCAAGCTGTGGACCAAGCTCGTGTGGGCCGGTGCGTCGGTCGGCCGCAGCGGTGTCGCCACACAGGCGATCGCCGCCGTCGACGTCGCGCTGTGGGATCTGAAGGCCAAGCGTGCCGGACTGCCGCTGGCCAAGCTGCTGGGCGCCCACCGCGACTCGGTGCGCTGTTACAACACCTCCGGCGGGTTCCTGCACACTCCCACCGAGCAGGTCCTCGACAACGCCACCGCGTCGCTGGCCAGCGGTATCGGCGGCATCAAGATCAAGGTCGGGCACCCGGACGGCAAGCAGGACCTGCACCGCCTGACCGCTGTACGCGAGCACATCGGCGACGACGTACCGCTGATGGTCGACGCCAACCAGCAGTGGGACCGCCCCACCGCCCGGCGCATGGGCCGCGCCATGGAGGACTTCGGCCTGGTCTGGATCGAAGAGCCGCTGGACGCGTACGACACGCAGGGCCATGCCGCCCTCGCGGCCTCGCTGGACACTCCCATCGCCACCGGCGAGATGCTGGCCGGTGTCGCCGAGCACTACGAGCTCATCCGCCGGCACGCCGCCGACGTCATCCAGCCGGACGCCCCGCGCATCGGCGGCATCACCCAGTTCCTCAAGCTCGCCGCGCTCGCCGAGCTCCACCACCTCCAGCTGGCCCCGCACTTCGCGATGGAGATCCACCTGCACCTCGCCGCCGCCTACCCCATCGAGCCGTGGGTGGAGCACTTCGACTGGCTGGAGCCGCTGTTCAACGAGCGCCTCACGATCAGCGACGGACGGATGCACGTACCCGCACGCCCCGGTCTGGGCATCACGCTCAGCGACCAGGCCCGCGCCTGGACCCAGGCGACCCACGAGGCGGGCAAGCGCCCCTGACCCGCCCCCGCTCCCGCCCGGCGCGGCCGCGCCACCACCACACCCCTCACCCTCATCGCGGAGACCACGCATGACGTCCTTCACCCCGGCAGAGCTCGGCCGGCGCATCGGCTCCGGCCTGCTGTCCTTCCCCGTCACCCACTTCGACGCCGACGACCTCTCCTTCGACGAGGACGCGTACCGCAACAACATCGAGCGGCTGGCGCAGTACGAGGTCGGCGGCCTGTTCGCGGCGGGCGGCACCGGCGAGTTCTTCTCGCTGACCGCTGCCGAGACCGAACAGGTGGTGACCGCGGCGGTCCAGGCGGCCCCCGAGGGCACCCCCATCCTCGCCCCGGCCGGCTACGGCACCCGTACCGCCGTCGAGTACGCCGAGGCCGCCGAGCGCGCCGGCGCCGACGGCATCCTGCTGTTCCCGCCCTACCTCACCGAAGCGGGGCAGGAAGGGCTCGCCCGGCACGTCGAAGCCGTGTGCCGCGCCACCTCCCTCGGCGTCATCGTCTACGGCCGCGCCAACGCCACCTACACCGCCGAGACCCTCGCCCGCCTGGCCGACGCGTGCCCCAACCTCATCGGCTACAAGGACGGCACCGGCGACATCGACGCCATGACCCGCATCCGCACCCGGCTCGGCGACCGCCTCACCTACGTCGGCGGCCTGCCCACCGCGGAGACCTACGCCCTGCCGTACCTCGAACTCGGTGTCACCACCTACTCCTCGGCCCTCTTCAACTTCCTGCCCGCCTTCGCCCTGGAGTTCTACGACGCCGTCCGCGCGCGCAAGCACGACACCGTCCTCGACCGGCTCAGGGACTTCGTGCTGCCCTACACCGAGATCCGCGACCGCCAGGCCGGTTACGCGGTCAGCATCGTCAAGGCCGGCATGACCGTCACCGGCCACAGCGCCGGCCCCGTACGGCCCCCGCTGACCGACCTGACCGAGGCCGAACGCGCCGAACTCGCCGAGCTGATCGAGCGCCTGCCGGCCCCCACCACCTGACGCCCCCTCACCAGCACCAGCACAGAAGGACGACTCCAGGTGACCGCACCCCCCGCGCACCCGCCCGGCCACGGCGCACTCCGCCCCTCCAGGACGACGACCCGTACCGCATCCCCCGCCGCATCGACGGCCCCCTCACCCTGACCTGACCCTGACGCCAGTCCCTCGGGCCTCCCGGCCTAGGGGGCGCCGGGCCCTCCGGCATCAGCCGGCGTGCAGGAGCCCCGGGAGGTCGGCCAGTACGGCGGTGACGCGGTCGGCGGGGAGACCGCCGCCCTGGGCCGTGTCCGGCGTGCCGCCGCCACGGCCGCCGAGGAGCTGCTTGACCAGGGTCGAGGCGTTCAGGCCTGTGTCGCGGGCCGGTTCGTTCAGCGCCAGGACCAGGGCACCGGTCCCGGTGGCCACCGCCGCCGCACCGGCCCGGCCGGCCGGGAGGCGGTCGCGCACGGCGAGAGCCAGGGCGCGGGCCTCGTCGGGGGAGCCGTCGATGACCGTCGTGACGAGGGCGGCCCGTCCGGTGTCCGTGGCGGTGGCGGCCAGCTCGGCCGCCCGGCCCGCCGTGGCCCGCTCCTTGAGGCGGGCGTTCTCCCGGTCCGCTGCCTTGAGCCGGTCCAGCAGGCCGGCGACCCGGTCCGCCAGTTCGGCGCGCGGCGCGTTCAGCTGCTCGGCGATCCGGGAGACCAGGTCACGCTCGCGGGCCAGGTAGGCGAAGCCTTCGATGCCGACGGCCGCCTCCAGCCGGCGCATCCCGGCGCCGACGGAGGACTCCGCGGTCAGGGCGACCGTACCGACCTGGGAGGCGTGCTCGACGTGCGTACCGCCGCACAGCTCCCGCGACCAGGCACCGCCGATCTCCACGACGCGCACCTTCTCGCCGTACGTCTCGTCGAACAGCGCCAGCGCGCCCAGCTCCTTCGCCTGCGGAAGGGGCATCCAGCGCACGTCGACGGGCAGGTCCCGGCGGAGAGCCCGGTTGGCGGTCTCCTCGATCTCGCCGCGGACGGCCGGGGAGAGGCCGCCGCGCCAGGGGAAGTCCAGGCGCAGATAGCCGGGCCGGTTGTAGGAGCCGGACTGCAGGGCGGTGGGGCCGAGGACCTCGCGCAGCGCCGCGTGCAGGACGTGGGTGCCGGAGTGGGCCTGGCGGGCGCCGAGCCGCCACTCGGGGTCGACCGCGGCGACCACCGGGTCGTCCACGGCCAGTTCGCCCGCGGTGATGCGTACCTGGTGGGCCACCAGGCCCGGCAGCGGGCGCTGGACGTCGAGGACCTCGGCCTCGGCCGAGCTGCCGGAGAGCCGCCCGGCGTCGCTGTCCTGGCCGCCGGACTCCGCGTAGAACGGGGAACGGTCCAGGATGACCGTGACGATCTCGCCCGCGCGGGCGGCCGGTACCCAGCCGGAGGCTCCCAGCAGGACCAGCACCCGGGACTCGGTGGTCAGCGTCTCCCAGGCGCGCCAGTCGGTCGGGCCATGGGCGTCGAGCACGGTACGGAGCGCCGCGATATCCGCGGTGGAGCCGGACTTACGGGCGCGGGCGTCGGCACGGGCGCGCTCGCGCTGCGCGTTCATCAGCGCGGTGAAGCCCGCGCGGTCCACCTCGACCCCCTGCTCGGCGGCCATCTCCAGGGTGAGGTCGACGGGGAATCCGTAGGTGTCGTGCAGCAGGAACGCCTGCGCGCCGGGCAGTGTACGCCCGCCTTCGGCCTTGACCTTGGCCACCGCGGTGTCCAGCACGGTGCTGCCTTGCTCGAGGGTGGTGCGGAAGGCGTCCTCCTCGCCGTAGGCCTGGTCCGCGATGCGGGCGAAGCTTTCGGCGGCCTCGGGGTAGCTGGGCGCCATGCAGTCGCGGGCCACGGGCAGCAGCTCGGGCAGCGCCGGATCGTGGAAGCCGAGCTGCCGCATGGCGCGGACGGCACGGCGCAGGATGCGGCGCAGGACGTAGCCGCGGCCCTCGTTGCCGGGGGTGGTGCCGTCGGCGAGCAGCATCAGGGCGGTGCGGACGTGGTCGGCGACGACCCGGAGGCGTACGTCGGCCGGGGCGTCGGCGCCGTACCGCACGGCGGCGAGCTCGGCGGCGCGGTCGAGGACCGGGCGGGTCTCGTCGATCTCGTACAGGTTGTCCTTGTCCTGGAGGAGGGTGGCCATCCGCTCCAGGCCCATGCCGGTGTCGATGTTGCGGCGCGGCAGTTCGCCGAGGATCGGGTAGCCGGACTTACCGGTTCCCTCGCCTCGCTCGTACTGCATGAAGACGAGGTTCCAGAACTCCATGTAGCGGTCCTCGTCGACCGCCGGGCCGCCTTCGCGGCCGAGTGCGGGGCCCCGGTCGTAGTACAGCTCGGAGCAGGGCCCGCAGGGGCCGGGGACGCCCATGGACCAGAAGTTGTCCTCGTCGCCGCGGGCCACGATCCGCTGCTCGGGCAGTCCGGCGACGCGGCGCCAGACGGCGCGGGCCTCGTCGTCGGAGTGGTGCACGGTGACCCAGATCCGGTCGGGGTCCAGCCCGAACCCGCCGTGCTCCCGGTCCGTGACCGACAGCTCCCAGGCGACGGCGATGGCCTCCTCCTTGAAGTAGTCGCCGAAGGAGAAGTTGCCGTTCATCTGGAAGAACGAGCCGTGCCGGGTGGTTCTGCCGACCTCTTCGATGTCCAGGGTGCGCAGGCACTTCTGGACGCTGGTGGCCCGCGGCCAGGGCGCGGCCTGCTCACCGGTCAGGTACGGCTTGAAGGGCACCATGCCGGCGTTGACGAACAGCAGGGTGGGGTCGGGGGTGGGCAGCGGCGCGCTCGGGACGACCGTGTGGCCGCGGGCGGCGAAGAAGTCGAGGAAACGGCTGCGGATGTCGGCGGTGCGCAAGGGGTGCTCCGGGCGGTCGGTGGTCGGCGGCTGAGGTCAGGGACGGCGGCGTCCGGCCTCACGCCGCGTGGGCCGCCGGGCGGGCGAGCGGGGTCAGGGCTGCGTACTCCAGCGGTGCGGAGGGGTCGACGGACACCTCCAGGGGCGCGGGCTCGGCACCGGAACGGACCAGCAGGTCGCCGACGGCGGCGATCATCGCGCCGTTGTCGGTGCACAGGGTCAGGGGCGGGACGCGCAGTTCGATCCCGGCCGCGGCGCAGCGCTCCTCCGCCAGCGTACGGACCCGGGAGTTGGCGGCCACTCCGCCCACCACGATCAGCGTCTGCACGTCGTGCGCGCGGCAGGCCGCGAGCGCCTTCCGGGTCAGCACGTCCGCGACCGCCTCCTGCAAGGACGCGGCCCCGTCGGCGACCGGGGGCTCCTCGCCGCGCTGCCGGCAGCCCTCGGCCCAGCGGGCCGCCGCCGTCTTCAGGCCGGAGAAGGAGAAGGCGTACGGGTCGTCACCGGGGCGCGTCAGCGGCCGCGGGAAGGCGACGGCGCGCGGATCCCCCTCCCGCGCGGCCCGGTCGACGGCCGGTCCGCCGGGATACGGCAGGCCGAGGATCCGCGCCACCTTGTCGAAGCACTCCCCCGCCGCGTCGTCGAGCGTGTCGCCCAGGTGCAGGATCGGCTCGCGCACCAGGTCCCGTACGAGCAGCAGCGAGGTGTGGCCGCCGGAGACGATCAGCACCACGCAGGGTTCCGGCAGCGGGCCGTGCTCCAGCGTGTCGGCGGCGACGTGGCCGGCCAGGTGGTGCACGCCGTAGAGCGGTACTCCGGCGGAGTAGGCCAGGGACTTGGCGCCCGCGAGACCGACCTGCAGCGCTCCGGAGAGCCCGGGGCCGGTGGTGACGGCTACCGCATCGATCCGGCCCAGCCGCAGCCCCGCCTGGTCCAGCGCCCGCCGGACCACCGGACCGAAGGACTCCAGGTGCGCGCGGGCGGCGATCTCCGGCACCACGCCGCCGAACCGCGCGTGCTCGTCCATGCTCGACGCCACCACGTGGGCCAGCAGCTCTCCGGCGCGCACGATGCCCACGCCGGTCTCGTCACAGGACGACTCGATGCCCAGGACCACCGGTGCACTCATACCTCACTCCTTCTGCATCGCTGCCGCACTTGCAAACTATAAGCAATAAGGCTGATGCATGCGCGGGAGCGTCCATGCGCGGCGTGCGGCACCACCTGCGCACGCACCCGCGGCCCGTCCCGCCCGTCACCGCCCAGCCCCCGCAATGGCCGGTGCAGGAGGCCACTTGGGCAGGGAAAACGCAACTTCGACACGGCCCGCGGAGGCAGCTACCTTCACCTGGACTTCGGCGATCGCCCACGGTCGTACAGGAGTTCCTTCAGCCTGAGCCCAGGCACCCCCGACAGGGAGAGACGCATGCCCCATCTTGCGCTGTACACATTCGGCGTCCTGAAGTCACCTCTCGCCGACCCCGCACCTCTCACGCGCGAACTCCACGACAGCGGCGAGGCCGTCTACCGGAAGATCAGCCGGCACCCCGGGTACCTCACTCGCGCTGAAGCGGCGGACCGCGGCCGGGGCACACACTTCGACTTGGACTGGGGTGCCTGGGGAGAGTTCGCCGTACCGGCCTGGTACGGCAAGGGCCGTACGGTGGAAACCATCGCCCTGGACGCGACCCTCTCACTCTGGACCGGCCTGCGCCCCGCCTTCGACGCCATCTACACCGGTCTGCACCGCGAGGCGCTGAACAGGCGTGCCGACTGGTTCGAGAGGACAGGACACCCGAACTACGTGTTCTGGTGGGTCTCCGACGGCGTGATACCCACCTGGCAGGACGGGGTTTCCAGGCTGGAGAACCTCCACGACCACGGCCCCGCGCCGCACGCCTTCACCTTCCACCACTCGTTCGCCCCGGACGGGACTCCGACCACGATCAAACCGTTCAAGCAGTCCGTACGGTGAGGCGCAGGGCCGATCCGAGGGCGCCGGTCCTCAGGTGCACGCGGCCCGCCGGTGCGTCGGAGTCGATCTCCGGGTAATCGTCGCTGGAGATGCGGAGCACCAGCCGGTGTCCGGCGGCGAGCCGGTAGTGCGTCGGCCAGATGTGGACGGCCAGTTCGTCGTACGTGCCCGGGATGACGGCGGAGCGTGCCGTGTGGCCGTGGCGGTGGCTCGCCTTGAGCCACCCGGCGGTGATCCGGGTGGCCGACCCGTCGGGAGCCTGGTCGAGGAGCACCGCGACGATGTTGCCGTCGGTGGCGGTGAACGATGCACGGACGCGTGCGGTGGCATCGCCCGCGAGGACGAGGTCGTGGGGCAACGCGCGTGTGGCGTACCGCAGTTGCTGGTGCTGTCGTGGGTTGCCGGTGCCCGTGTTGACGTCGAAGGCGGATACCGCACCGGGGCCCGGGCGGGTCGCCAGCGAGCCGTCCGCACGCAACCGCAGTGTCAGGTCGCGGGTATCTCGCGGTGGCCACCGGTCGAACTGCTGCCACCCCTTCCCCACTCCGGGGCCGGGTGTCTCGTACGAGGTCACGCGCGCGGCGGGCAGTGGGGCGCGCCGGTCCCGGGCGAGCCAGTGGTCCCACCAGGCGAGGTAACTGCCGGGGCCGATACCGGCGTACTGGCCCTGCGGGTAGCCGTGCTCCCACGGCCCCGACACCAGCCACACGTGGTCGGGGCGGGCGAGGTAGTTCTTCACCATGCCGTCCCGGTACCGGTCGTACCAGCCGTTGATCTCCAGGGTCGGGACGGTCAGCCGGTCCCAGCGGGACATGACGCTGCGGCCGCGCCAGAAGTCGTCGTAGAGCGGGTGGTCGGCGTAGGTGCGGAGGGTGTCGGGCGCGGTGACCCGCTGCCAGTCGCGGATACGGGCGGAGTAGATGCCGCCGCGGTAGATGGTGTTCTCGTACCAGTCGTGGAGCGCGTTCATCGGGATGACGGCTTCGAGGTGCGGCGGGCGGTTCACGGCCGCGAGGAGGGTGGTGTGCCCGCCGTAGCTGACGCCCGTCTGTCCGATGCGGCCGGTGGAGTGGGGCTGCCGGGCGAGCCATTCGACCGCGTCGTAGTTGTCGCGCTGTTCCTGCGGGCTGAAGGGATCGACCGTGCCGGGTGACCCTCCGGAGCCGCGGACCTGGCAGACCAGCGCGTCGTAACCGCGCCGTACGAAGTAGGCGGCGCCGGTGCCGAAGGACTCCAGGGACGCGGCGTACGCCGTGAACTCGTACACGATGCCGGGAAAGGTGCCGGCGGCCGGCCGCCCGTGGCTGTCCGCCGGCCGGTACAGCTGCCCCGCCAGGTGGCTGCCGTCACGCAACGGCACTCTGACGTCCTGCCGTACGACGCCGTAGCGGGCCGGACGGTCGTACGAGAAGAAGGGGTCCGTGAGGGCGCCGGTGCGCTCTCCCGGCGCGGGTGCCGCCGGCGCCGCGGGGGTGGTGAGCGCGGCCGTGAGCCCGGCGGCCGCGCCCAGGGTGCAGAAGGTCCGGCGTCGCAGAGGTCCTTGCTGTCTCTGCTGCGGATCGCTCGTGAGGTCGGTCATGGTCCCGTTCTCGTCCTCTCCTTCGGTGACGGCGTGGTTCAGAGGGAGATGGCGCCTGTGAGCAGCGCCGCCGCGGTCATCACGAGCGTGGTGCCGAAGGCCCAGCGGAAGATGAAGCGCTGGTGCTCGCCGAGCTGTACGCCGCTCATGCCGATGAGGATGAAGGTGGAGGCGGTGAGCGGGCTGAGCGGGAAGCCGGTGGTCATCTGGCCGAGGATGGCGGCGCGGGCGACCTCGGCCTGGTCGGTGCCGAACCCGGAGGCGGTGTGCGCCAGGACGGGCAGTACGCCGAAGTAGTACGCGTCCGGGGTGAAGGCCAGGCTCAGCGGCATGCCGGTGACGGCCACCAGGGCCGGCAGGTGGCCGCCGAGGACGTCGGGCACGACGGACACCAGGGACCCGGCCATCTCGGAGATCATCTTGGTTTCGGTCAGGACGCCGGTGAAGACGCCCGCCGCGAAGATCATCGTGATGACCAGGACCACGCTCTTGGCGTGTTTCTCCAGCAGGGCCTGCTGCGCCTCCCACGAGGGGTGGTTCACCAGCAGGGCGAGGGCGAAGGCCACCGCGAACAGCACCGGCAGCGGCATGATCTCCATGACCAGGCCGGCCAGGAGCGCCACGGTCAGCAGGGCGTTGAAGACGGTCAGCGGGAGCGGGGGCCGCGTCGTCGCAGGTACGAGCGGACTGCCGGGCCCGTCCCCGGCCAGCGGCCCCGGCCGCCCGGCCGGTTCGCCTGCCGGGTTCAGCCGCTCGGCCCGGTCGCCCGTCGGTGCCGTACCGGCCGGCCGGCGCCGCTCCCGGCGCCCGATCCAGTACGACGCCAGCAGCACCCAGGCGGCACCGCATCCCATCGCGGGCAGGACCGGCGTGAAGACCTCCGCGCTCTCCAGCTCCAGCGCCGCCATGGCGCGCACCGTCGGCCCGCCCCAGGGGACCATGTTCATCACGCCCGCGCCCAGGCACACGGTGCCGGACAGCACGAGGGGGCTGACCCCCAGCCGCTTGTAGACGGGCAGCAGCGCGGAGGTGGTGATGAGGAAGGTGGAGGCGCCGTCGCCGTCCAGGGCCACGCACATCGTGAGGACGGCGGTGCCGACGGCGATCCGCGCCGGATCGTTGCGCGCGGCGCGCAGGATCCGGCGGATCAGCGGGTCGAAGAGCCCGGCGTCGACCATGAGCGTGAAGTAGAGGACCGCGAACGCGATCATGATGCCGGTCGGCGCCACCGTGGTGAGGCCCGTCAGGACCATCGCGCCCAGGTCGCCGGCGAAGCCGCCGACGAGCGCGGCCAGTACCGGGAGCAGCACCAGCGCCACCAGGACGGAGACCCGTCTCGTCATGGTGAGCAGCAGGAACAGGCCGATCGTGGAGAACCCCAGGGCTGCCTGCATCGGCCTCGCTCACTTTCTCGGTGACGGCTTGTGACCAGGTACGGCGCGGCACACCACGGCACCGGCGTCGCGGACGAGTTTCGGAGCGACGACAGATCGGCGTCCAGCATCGAACCGAGATCTGTCCATGCGGTCTGCGCATCAATGAGCCGGTCGATGAGCCGGATACGGCCCTAAGCTCGCTCGCCATGGAGAACAACCTGCGTCAACTGGCGGCGTACGCGGCCGTCGCACGGGCGGAGAGCTTCACGGCGGCCGCCGCCGGCCTGCACGTCTCCCAGTCCTCGCTGAGCCGTGCGGTCGCCGACCTGGAGCGGCAGCTGGGGGCCCAGCTCCTCGAACGGGACACCAGGAACGTCCAGCTGACGGCGGCGGGCGTGGAAGCCCTGCGCATAGCCGAGCAGATAGTGAACGCGCACCGGTCGGGCATGAAGGAGCTGGAACGCTTCCTGCTCGGCGAGTCGGGAACGGTGGCCGTGGCCACCCTCCCCTCGGTCGCCGCGGTCCTCCTGCCCGGGGTGATCTCGGACTTCCGCAGGCAGTGGCCCCAGGTGACGATGCAGATCATGGACGGGCTGGAACAGTCGGTACTCGGCCGCGTCCTGTCCGGGGAGGCCGACTTCGCCATCACCACCGGGGAGCCCTCACGTCAGCTGGAGCACCGCCCGCTCGTCCGGGACCGGTTCGTCGCGGTGCTTCCGCACGGTCATCCGCTGGCCGAGCGGCCGGAGGTGTCCTGGGAGGACCTGGCCCGCGAGCCCTTCCTCGCCGTTGGGCCGGAGTCGAGCGTACGACGGCTCACGGACGCGGCCTTCGCGCAAACCGGCGTACGGGCGGCACCGGCCGCCGAGGCCGGCAACGTCGCCACGGTGGGCGGACTGGTCGCGGCGGGTCTGGGCGTATCGGCGCTGCCCGCGCTCGTGCTCCCCCTGCTGGGTACGGGGCCGTTGGTGCACCGGCCGCTCGTCGGGCCCGTGGTCGACCGGCGGCTGGACGTCGCCCTGCGCGCACGGCGTCCGCTGCCCGCGGCGGCCCAGCGCTTCCTGGACACGCTTCAGGACTCCCGGGCACAAGGGAACGACCTGCCGCCGGGGGTCGCCTGGGCCTGAACCTGATCGCCCGAGCGCCTGATCACCCGATCGCCTGATCGCCTCATCTCCTGGCCCGGCCGTCACTGTTGCGGAAAGCGCATCGATTGATGGGCAATTCTTGCTGGACAGGCATTTTCCCGCATCGGCAGGCTGAAGGCCACAGCAGGCGAGGACTACTGATCCGGCGAGGGAGCGCAGTGAGTGCGTCAGTGGGTACATCAGGCGGCCAAGGCCAGTTGTGCGGCCTGAAGGTGGTCGAGTTCGCGCACGTGGTGGCGGGTCCGCTGGCGGGTTCCCTGCTCGCCGACCAGGGCGCCGACGTGGTGCACGTGGAGCCGCCGGGCGCCGGGGACGCGGCCCGCGCCATGGGGCCCCGCAAGGACGGCCACCCGCTGTGGTTCAAGGTCGCGGGACGCAACAAGCGCTCCGTCACCCTGGACCTGCACCACGAGGCCGGCCGGGACGTCGCCCGGCGCCTCGTCGCCTGGGCGGACGTCGTGATCGTCACCCTGCGCAGCAGTCGGCTGCGCACGTGGGGACTCGACTGGGAGTCCGTGCACCGCATCAACCCGAAGGCCGTGCTGCTCCAGATATCCGGCTTCGGCGCGACCTCGTCGCAGGCCGACGCGCCCGGCTTCGGCAAGGTCGGCGAGGCGCGCAGTGGCGTGGTGCACCTGACCGGGTTCCCGGAGAGCCCCCCAGTGCACACCGGCTTCTCGCACGGGGACGCCGTGACCGGGCTGATGGGCGCGTACGCCGTACTCGCCGCGCTGCACCGCCGCGACCGCGACCCCGGCTTCGACGGCGAATGGATCGACCTCGCCCTCTTCGAGCCGCTGTTCCGCCTCGTCGAGTGGCAGGTCATCGTCCACGACCAACTGGGATCGGTACCGGAGCGCTCCGGCAACCAGCTCGCGGTCGCCCCCGCCGCGGTGATCAACACCTATCGGTCCCGTGACGACGAGTGGATCACGGTGACCTCCGCGACCCTGCGCTCCGTACGGAACATCGCCCGGCTGCTCGGGCTCGACGAGGCACGGTTCGCGACGGCCGCGCAGCAGTACGCCGGCCGGGCGGAACTGGACGACGGCCTGCGGGCGTGGGTGGCGGAGCGCACCGCCGCCGAGTGCCTGGCGGAGTTCACGCGCAGGGAGGTGGTGGCGTCCCGGGTCCTCAGCGTCGCGGACATCGCCGAGGACCCGGTGTACGCCGAGCGCGAGGACATCGTCACCGTCGACGACGCGGACCTGGGCCCGGTCCGTATGCAGGCGGTGCTCCCGCACTTCCGGCAGCGTCCCGGGCGGGTCTGGCGCACCGGCCCCGCACTCGGCGAGGACAACCACCTCGTCTACCGCGACTGGCTCGGCCTCGACGAGGACGCGCTCACGGAGCTGGAGAAGAGCCATGTCGTCTGACACCGGCCGGGGTGCCGTTCCGCCCCGTCCTCCGCTGCGTTCCCTGCTCTTCGTGCCCGGCACCCGGACGGACCGGCTGCCGAAGGCGCGGGCCGCGGGCGCCGACGCCGTCATCCTCGACCTGGAGGACGCGGTGCCGCCGAGCGGCAAGGAAGCCGCCCGTGACCAGGTGGCCGAGGCCGTGGCACGGGCGGCCGAGGACGCCTCGGGGCCGGGCTCCCCGGCACTCTTCGTACGCGTCAACCCCCTGGACAGCTGGGCGGCCGCCGAGGAACTGCGCGCGGTCGCCCGCCCGGGACTCAGCGGCATCGTGCTGCCCAAGGTGACCGGGCCCCTCGACGTGCGGTACGCCGACCGGCTGCTCACCTGGTGCGAACGCGAACACGGCCTGCCCGGCGGGCAGTTCGCCCTCGTTCCCGTGCTGGAGACGGCGGGTGCCCTCCGTGCGGCGTACCACTGCGCGGCCGCCGCCGGCCGGGTCGCCTACCTCGGCGCGCTCACCGGGGCAGGCGGTGACGTCGAGCGCGCCGTCGGCTACCGCTGGAGCCCCCAGGGGACCGAGACGCACGCCCTGCGCTCCCGGGTCCTCCTGGACGTGCGCGCCGCGGGAGCGCCCCACCCGGTGACGGGCCTGTGGACCCGCATCGGCGACCTCGACGGGCTGCGCTCCTTCGCCCAGCAGAACCGCGCCCTCGGCTACACGGGGATGATGGCCGTCCACCCTTCCCACGTTCCCGTCATCAACGAGGTGTTCTCCCCCGGTCCCGGCGAACTCGCCCGCGCGGCACGCCTGATCGCCGCCGTCGAGGAGGCGCAGGCACGCGGCGCGGGCGCGGTGACGTTCGAGGGAGAGATGGCCGACGAGGCGATGGCAGCCACGGCCCGCATGCTGCTGCGCCGGCACGCCGGGCCGCATCACTGAGCGAGGCGGTACCGCGGCGGAGGCCTGCCGCTGACACAGCGCCTCAGGGCCTGGGCATTCTGGCTGACGGTGGTCGGGGGGAAGCGGCTCAGGCGGGAGAGCGTGCGTCGATCGTCGGGTCCTCGGCGACGGCCTCCCAGCTCGGGAGCGCCTGCTCGTACCCGTACCGGCGCGCCGCGTCCGCACCGAGCGCGACGTTGGCATCGGCTATCGCGGCCAGGCGGACCGGCGGCTCCGCCGGCGGGAACCGCTCCCGGTGCAGGCGCGTCATCCGCAGCGCAGGGGCACGGCGGACGGGTACGTCCGGGTGGTCCAGGCCCGGCGCCAGATCCACGCCGCCGGGCGCGACGGCGTCGTACACCTCGTCCACGTCCATGACCGCCAGCTTCCTCCAGCCGCGCGTCCGTACTCCGAGGTCACGGTCACGGGGCCGATCCCGGGGCCGGCGGGCCCGTGTCCGGTCCGCCGGTCTGCGGCGGGACGCCGGTCTCCGGGGGCGCGGTGGGCGGGAGCGACGGTGGTTCTGTCGGCGTGGTGGGGTCACCGTTCGGGGTGGTGGGGGTGTCGGGAGTGGTAGGCGGACCGGTATCGGGAGTGGGATCGGGGTCGGTGGGTGACGGGTTCCGGGTGATGTTCTTGACGACCTGGCCGCCGGTGCGCTCCCAGGTGGTACCGGTCCGGTCCTCGCCCTTGACCACGGCGGAGATCGGCTGCCCCTGAGACTCCTCGTAGACCGTCGCGCCGACGAAGGGGAAGGCCAGGTTGCCGAGGAAGAGCAGTACGGTTCCGAACAGCTGCACGGGAGCGAGCACTACGCTCGTCACCGCCATGCTCAGGCCCGTGCCCGCGAGCGCCGTGAAGGTGGCGACATCACCCACGTGCGCGAAGAGCCACGTCACGATCACCCCCACGGTCGCTTCCGCGGCCCAGTAGAAGAGGAGCCGTCGCATGGGCTCCCGCTCGGGGGCGCCGTAACTCCCGCCGTTTCCCGTGTAGTTGTTGCTCATGACGCCCCTCTCCCGTGGAACGGGCGTTACCGCCGTCGTTGCCGGCAGCGTGGCACGGAGCCGTCCCGGGCGGCATGGGTCACGGATCCCGTTCCCCCGGGCATCTCTGACGTAAATCCCCGTCGGGCGCTACTGCCCTGCCGCACGCTCTGGTAGAGGAATGAGGTATGACCACCGAACCGCAGCAGCACACCGCAGGGGAGCCGGTCACGGACCCCACACTCGGGATCCAGGTGGCGCGCACATGGCGGGGAGAGCCCCGGCACCGTCTCGTCGCCGTCGGGGACTCGCTCGCCCAGGGGTTCCAGAGTGCGGCGATCTTCCGTACGGATCTCTCCTTTCCCGCGATCATCGCCTACGAGATGGGGTGGGACCAGCACTTCCGGCACCCCTCCTTCAACGGCCACGGGGGTCTCCCGTTCAACATCGAACTGCTGCTGCGTGACCTGGAGGAGCGCTACGGGACGAAGATCGACTGGTGGGAGGCGGCGCCGGCGCTCTTCCGGGCCCGGCACCTCATGGACCAGGTGGAGGACTACTGGGAGCGCGGGCCCGGCACCAAGGTCCGCGAGACCACGGCCATCCACCACAACCTGGCCGTCTTCGGCTGGGACCTGCGGGACGCCCTGGAGAAGTCCGCCGACGTGTGCCGCCGGGCGATCGCCGCCCCCGAGGACGACTGGATCGACCAGATCGTGGAGAACGCCGGTGAGCGCGCCGCACTGCGGGTACTGCCGACGACACCCCCGGAGGCCGGTGCGCTGACGCAACTGGGCGCGGCCGAGCGGCTCGGCGACGAGGTCAGCGCGACGGACCCGGAGCACGGCATCGAGACGCTGATCGTGTTCCTCGGCGCGAACAACGCCCTGCCGGTGATCACTCAGCTGCGCGTCGTCTGGAGCGCGAAAGGCTACGACGACCTGGCACGCAAGGGTGCCTTCACCGTGTGGCGGCCCGAACACTTCGCGGCCGAGCTGCGGCTGGTCGCCCGTGCGGTGCGCAACATCAAGGCGCGGCACGTGATCTGGTGCACCGTGCCGCACGTGACGATCGCACCGCTCGCGCGGGGCGTCGGCGGCAAGACCCGACCGGGGTCCGCCTACTTCCCGTACTACACCCGGCCCTGGATCCGGGACCGGGACTTCGACCCGCGTCAGGACCCGCACCTCACCGGGCAACAGGCCCAGGACGTCGACCAGGCCATCGACCGGTACAACGTCGCGATCACCGAGGAGGTCCGGCAGGCCCGGCAGGAAGGGAAGGACTGGTACCTCCTCGACACGGCCGGCCTCCTGGACCGGCTCGCCGCGCGCCGCTACATCGAGGACCCGGCCGCCCGTCCCGAGTGGTGGCAGCCGTACGTGCTGCCGCCGCAGTTGCAGGCACTCACCCCGCCTCCCAACACCCACTTCCTCGCCAGTGACGGGAAACGGCGTGTCGACGGCGGGCTGTTCTCCCTGGACGGCGTCCATCCGACCACCGTCGCCTACGGCATCCTCGCCCAGGAGACGGTCAACGTCATGCGGCGGGCGGGGGTCGAGTTCCGGCGTCCGGACTCGGTCACCCCGCGGCCGGACCCCGTCCTCGTCGACTTCGACCGTCTCATCCGCCACGACACACTGATCAACCGGCCGCCGGGAAACCTGACGCAGGGCCTGGCCGTCCTGGGCTGGGCGGACCAGGCGCTGGGGATCGTACGGCGTGCCCTGCGGCTGTGACCGCGGCCGCACACCGGGCCGGTACGGCACCGCTCGATTGCCGCCGGCAGCGCACCGGCCGCATCATGAAGTGTGAATGTGCTGCCGCGGCTCCGGCCCGGCCTGACGCGCATCCGGCCCGCCATGGTGCTGGGCGGGAGCCTGCTCGCGCTCGCCGGGTGGAGTCTCGCACTGCGCGCCGACACCCCGTGCGACGGTACGGACGTGCGGTACTCACGCGGCGACTGGCTGCCCGTGGGGCTCGGCGTCGATGCGTGGTTCTCCCATGCCGAGCCGGTGCGTGCCGGTGACGTCGCCGTCGCGATCGACGGGCACGAGCTGGCCGGCGGAGTGGGATCGGTGCCCGGCACGGTCGTCCGCGACGGTGCGGTGCTGCACTACCGCCTGTTGCGGGACGGGGAGCCGGTGGAGGTGGCACTGCCGCTGCTGCGCCCGGACCTCAGCCAGACCGTCGCCCCGCTGGCCAGTGTGCTGCTGTACCTGGCCGTCTTCGGGCTGCTGGCGCTGTGGCTGCGCGTCCGCCGCCCGGACGCCCCCATGGGCACACCGCTCTTCCTCGGCTTCGCCGGTATCGCCGCGTGGCTGGTCGCCGGGCCGGTCGTGGGGCTGACCGCGCTGGACGTGGCGACCGGCAGCCAGCTCTTCTGGCTGTACCACGTGGCGACGCTGGGCGGTGGGACGTTCGGCTGGGGAGCGATGGTCGCCCTCACCCTGGCGCCGCTGCGCACCCGCATACCCGGCCGTTACGCAGGGGCACGCGCAGCCGCGTACGTCCTCCCCCTCCTGCTGCTCGTCGCGTGGATCGGCGCCGTGCTCCTCCTCGGTCCCGGCGGCCCGCCGGCCGTCGGGCTGATCCACACCGGTCAGGAGGCCATCATCATGGCCTGCTGGATCGCCGCCGGAGCGCTGTCGGTGCTGGTCTACCGCCATTCGCCGGCGTCCCGTCGGCCGCCCCAGCGCTGGATGCTCGGCGGCGGCCTGCTGACCGCACTCGGCCTGTTCGCACTGTGGCTGGTGCCGGACATCGTCGTCGGACAGCGCCCCACCAGCATGCTCTGGGTCGGCCTGGCCGGACTGCCCATCACCCTCGGCATCGTCGTCGCCGTCCTCCGGTACCACCTCTACGCCATCCAGCACGTGTTCAGCCGCGGCCTGCAGTTCGCCGCACTGGCCGCCACCCTCTCCTGCTGCTATCTGGCGGCGGCCGCGCTGGCCGCGGCGGCGACCGCCTCCGACACCCTCGCGGCGGCGGCCGCCGGGGTGACCGTGGCACTGGCGGCACTGCCGTTGCGGGAGGCGATCCGGCGCCGCGCCTCCCGGCGGCTCTTCGGCGGGCGGGAGGACCCCGCCCAGGCGCTCCGCGCACTCGGCCGGGCACTCGCCCGCATCCCGTCCCCGCAGCAGGCGCTTCCGCAGGTGCTGGCCGGTGTCGTCCAGGCGTTACGGCTCCCGTACGCCGCGGTCGAGCTGGCCGATCCGACCGTGCCCGGCGGTTTCCGGACCGCCGAAAGCCAGGGCACACCGGTCGGCGAGAGCTACCGCAGCGCACTGCGCCACCACGGCCGTACCGTCGGTTTCCTGACGGTCTCGGCGCGCGAGGCGGACGAACCGCTCTCCAGGGCCGATCACGACCTGCTGGCCGAGGTGGCCGCGCAGCTGGGGGCCGCCGTGCACGCGGTGGCCCTGTACGAGGAGGTACTGCGGTCCCGCACCGCGGCCGTCGCCACCCGGGAGGACGAGCGCCGCAGGCTGCGCCGCGACCTGCACGACGGTCTCAGCCCCGTCCTGACCGGGCTGTCGCTCAAGACGGACACGGCTCTGGAACTGCTCGGCCGCTGCCCGCCCGCCGCCCCGTCGGACGTGTCCGGAGACGGTCACGCCGGGACGGCAGCGGACCGGTCGGCGCGCGTCCGCCGGCTGCTGACCGAGAGCGTGGCAGGCATGCGGTCCGCGGCCAGGGACTTACGTGTACTGGTGGAAGGGCTGCGCCCGCCGGCCCTGGACGCCCTCGGCCTCACCGGGGCCGTCCGGCTCAGGGCACAGCAGCTGACCGCCGGTGACGACAGCGGCCCACGGGTCACGGTGACCGGTGTCGGCCGGGACACACCGCTCCCCGCCGCGTCCGAAGTGGCGGCGTATCACATCGCGGGCGAGGCGGTGGCCAACTGTGTGCGGCACGCGCGCGCTTCACGGTGCACGGTGCGCATCGTGCTCACCCGCACCGTTCCCGCCGGGCTCGCACCGGCCCCCGACGACCTGCTCGGCGCCGGAGCCCCGCAGTACCTGCACGTCGAGGTGCGCGACGACGGCATCGGCCTGCCCGCTGACGTAGGCGACAGCTCCGCCGGGCTCGGACTGCGGACCATGCGGGAACGCGCCCAGGAACTCGGCGGCCTGTGCGGTGCCCGCTCGCTCCCCGGCGGCGGAACCGTAATAGAGGCGGTACTGCCACTGCCCGGCCCCGCCCTGGACCTCCCTGCCGCCGGACCGCCGACGCGCAACCGCCTCACCCACGGGGAGCATGATGGCTGACCGACCCGTCCGCGTCCTGCTGGCCGACGACCACCCCCTCGTACTCGAAGGGCTGGCCGACCGGCTGGCGGTCACCCCGGACCTGACCGTGGTGGCCGGCGTCCGCACCGGCGAAGAAGCGGTGCGTCTCGCCCAGGAACTCCGCCCCGACGTAGCCGTCCTGGACATCGAGATGCCCGCGCCCGACGGCATCGAGACGACGCGGCTGCTGCGTGCGACCGCTCCCGCGACCGCCGTCCTCATCCTGACCTTCCACGACACCGTCCAGCAGCTGGAGACCGCGGTGCAGGCCGGAGCCCTGGGGTATCTGTCCAAGCACGCGGAGCCGGCGGCCATCCTCGAAGCCGTCCGGGCCGTCGCCCGTGGCGCCATGTATCTCGATCCGCGGCTGGCCGAAGCAGTACGCGCCCGTTTCCGCACCGAATACCGGCCGCCCCGCCCCTTCCCCCGGCTGACGGAGCGGGAGCACCAGGTGCTGGCCCTCCTGGGCGAGAACTGTTCCAACGAGGCGATCGCCCTGCGGCTCGGCATCAGTGTGAAGACCGCCCGCAACCACGTGTCGGCGGTCCTCGGCAAACTCCCCGCCCGCGACCGGCTGGAGGCCGGACGGCGAGCCAGGGAAGCGAGCATGAGGTCCACGCCTCCTTGAGAGCCGTGTCATCACCGGGGGCGTGTGCGCGTCCCCGGCACACACGCCCCCGCCGTCAGGGCGGGTCCCCCGCGCTCGCCCTGACAGCCGGACGCGCCGGCCGTTGCGCCGGCTTCCACCGTCACATTGCCGCCCCGGCGTCCCGGACGGCATGGGACATGGCGTCCCGGAAGCGCGGGATTCACTCCGTCAGTCCGTCACGTGGTCATCGCGGCGTAGTGGGCACGGATGCGGTCGCCCGGCAGTTCGTACGAGTGGACCGCCACCTTGCCGATGCCGCCGGGGAAGAAGGAGCGGAGCCCCGCGGTGGCGATGCGCAGGGGGACGTGGTGTTCTCCGGCACGATCTCGAGCTGGGCGAGGGAATCCTGCTTCCGCTGGTCACCGTTCTTGTAGATCTTGGTGTATCCCATGGGGTACGGCGCATCGCGGACGACGGTGTTGATGACCAGGACGTAGTGGATCCACTGCCCACTTCCACCGATCCTCGAAGTAGGACCCCACTCCCTGTCCGCCTGTCCGGTTGAAGGCGTAACCGGAGATGCGGTTGTTCCGGCCTCCCTCGTTGTTCAGCGAGTACATACGGGCGGCCCACTCCGCCTGGTTGCCACCGCCGTACGTGATCTTGCCCAGCCAGTGGGCGTACCCACTGCCCTCGACGTGTGGCGGGGTGCGGTCGTCCGGGCGCATCCACGCCTCGACGGTGAGGACGCCGGTGGTGGGAACGGACAGCGAGTCGTCGTCGGGGACCTCGGCGTACTGCGCGGGGTGCCGTCGAAGACGGTGGCGAGGTCGCCGTTGGGAAGGGGGCCGGTGCCCGGAATGCCGTGCCGGACGGCGGTGAGCTCGCCCGTCACGGAGGTTTCCTTGGCACTGCCGCCCAGTGGGAGGTACAGAACCGGCCTGTCGGAGAGGACGATGTCGTCGTAGGTGCTCATGGGTACGTCCTGGGGTACTCGGCCGCGTGGAGCTCCTCACCACGGTTCCACGACGGCCGTGCCGCGTCAGGCACCGCTTTCGGCCATCGCCGGAGGAGAGCCCTGTGGTGTCCCACCCGGTGCGGGTGAGGTGCCGGGCGGCCCGCCGGTGTGATTCTCGGGGCATGCATTTCGCTCGCCGTGTCGCGCAGCAGCTCGCGAGCGTCGGCGTGCTGGACAACGCGACCCGCCTCGCCGCGCAGGCGTTCCTCACCGCGCTGCCCATGCTCATCGCGATCGCCGCCTACTCCCCCGAGGCCGTACGCGCGGAACTGCTCGTCTCGCTGCGCTCCCTGTTCGGTGCCCCGAGTCCCGTGCTGCGGCAGGTGGAAGGGGTCTACCGGGGTGCGCCAGGGGCGCGGGAGACGTGGGGAGCGGTCGGCGTGCTGGTCACACTGGTGTCCGCGACCGCCTTCGTCCGCGCGTTGCAGCGGCTGTGCGAACGCGCCTGGCACCTGCCGCATGCGAAGGTACGCATCGCGGTGTGGCGATGGTTCGTGTGGCTTCTCGTCTGGACGGCGGCACTGGTGTGCCAGGGGATGCTGCGCGGCGGCCTCGGTGCCGGGCCCGCGCCCGGCGTCGCGCTCCAGGTACTGGTGGCGGTCCTGTTGTGGTGGTGGACCCAGCACCTGCTGCTGGCCGGGCGGGTCGGGTGGCGGCCGCTCCTTCCCGGCGCCCTGGTGACGGGCGGTGCCGTGGTGCTGTTCACCGGGGTGTCCGGTCTCTGGCTGCCGTACTCCCTGGAGCGGAGTGTGGCGCGCTACGGGCCGCTCGGTTCCGTCTTCACGATGCTGTCCTGGCTCATCCTCTTCTTCACCGCCGTCGTCATCAGCATCGCCGTCGGGTACGTGCTGGCCCGGAAGCCCAGTGAGCCCGGCGGCGGCAGCCTCACCCGCAGCAGGTGAGGCACGGGCCGGTGCGGGCGGCGACACTGAGCCCGTCCCGGAAGCCCATGGCAGGGAGCGCCGCATGGCCACGAAGACGCAGGCGCACGCGGCAGGCCCTGGCGCCGCCCGCACGGTGCTCGGGGTCATCGCGACGCAGCAGTTGCTGATGGCGTACGACTCGACCGCCATGAACGTCGCCGTCTCCGACATCGTCACCGACCTCGGCACCACCCTGACCGGAGTGCAGTCCGCCATCTCGCTCTACGCCCTGGTGATGGCCGCCCTGATGATCACCGGCAGCAAGCTCGGCAGCCGGACCGGCCATCTCCGCATGTTCACGCTGGGCGCCACGGTGTACGGCACCGGCGCCCTGATCACCGCGCTGAGCCCCGGCCTGCCGGTCATGCTGGTGGGCTGGTCGCTGCTGGAAGGCATCGGCGCCGCCCTGGTCTTCCCGGCGATCCTCTCGATCGCCACCATGGCCTTCACCGGTGCCCAGCGCACCCGCGCCCTCACCCTCGTCGGCGCGGCGGCCGGGGCAGGGGCGGCGCTGGGGCCGGTCGTCGGCGGCCTGATCACGAAGTACCTGACCTGGCGGGTCTCCTTCCTCATGGAGACGCTGGTCACCGCGGTGGCCGTGGCCCTCGTCCTCCGCCACCGCAACCTCCGGCGGACACTGTCCCGGACGTCCCGTGAGCCCCGGCAGCCCTTCGACATCACGGGTGTCGTCCTGTCAGCGCTGGGCTTCGGCCTGCTGGTCATGGGCACCCTGCTGGCCGGCCGGTACGGGCTGCTGACCGCCCGCGAGGAGGTGACCGTCCTCGGCCGTACGGTGCTCGACGCGGGCGGGCCGGCCCCCACGGTGGTACTGGGTCTCGCCGGCCTCCTGGTCCTCGCGGCGTTCGGGTGGTGGGAACGCCGCCTCGTACGGGCCGGACGCGACCCGCTGGTCCGGATCGCCGTCCTGCGCGACCGCCGCGTACGGGTGGGCTCGCTCGCCCTCGCCGTCCAATTCCTCGTACTGGCGGGGATGTTCTTCCTCGTGCCGGTCTTCGTGCAGACCACACTCGGCTACGACGCCCTGGAGAGCGGGCTCACCCTGCTCCCGGCCACGGTGATGCTCGTACTCGGCTCGATGGCCGGCGCCCGCGCCGTGGGCGACGGACGCACCACGCGCAAGTCGCTCATCGTCCTCGGCTTCCTGCTGGTCGCGGCCGGGACGGCACTGGTCGCCTTCGCCTTCGACCCGGACAGCTCCGGCCTGCGCATCGCGCCGGGACTCGCCGTGGGCGGCCTCGGACTCGGCCTGTGCACCCTGCTCCCCGACCTCGTCCAGTCCGCGGCCGCCGAGGACACGGTGAGCGATGTCGCCGGCCTCTCGCGCAGTACCTCCTACCTGGGCCAGTCCCTCGGCGTAGCGCTCGCCGGCACACTGCTGGCCGGCGTCCTGCTGACCACCGCCCTGCACTCCATCGGCGCCAGTTCCGTGCTGACCGGGGACCAGAAGGAGCAGAGCCGGCAGGCGCTGGAGCGCGGCGTACAGGTGACCGCGGTGAGCGACCGCCAGGTCCGTACGGCGCTGGCGGAGCGGGGCGTGACCGGCGCCCCCGCCGACGAACTGGTACGGATCAACGCACTGGCCCGCGAGGACGGCCTGACCGCCGCCACGGCCGGAATGAGCGTCCTCGCACTCGCCGGCGCCGCACTCGCGCTGCGGCTGCCGGGCCGGGCGAAGCCGGCACAGCGGCCGCCACGCGCACAGCCGTGACGGCCTGTACCGGGTGCGCACATCGCGAAGGCCGCCGGGTGCCGTGCCTACCACGCGCGGGCCAACATGCTGGGCCGAGTGCAGCAAGGAGGGTGTGCGCGGACGTGGCGGCGGAGATGCCCCAGCAGCGGAGAGTCAGGAACCCGCTCAGGGAAGGCGCGGCATGTCCGAAACACAGCACGGAGGCGCAGCACCGGCCGACAGCGACGACGAACCGCGCCGGCGGTGGACGCACACGGCGAAGGTGCTCGCCAGCAGCCTCTGGTTCCCTGCGCTCTTCTTCTTCGGCTTCCTCTTCTGTTACCTGCTCGCCTTCCACAACCCCACCCCGCACGACATCAAGGTGGCCGTCCCGGCCCCGGCGGCGGCCCAGCTGCAGAAGACGCTCGACCAGGCCGTTCCGGGCGGATTCGAGGTGAAGCCGGTACCGGGCGGTGACACCGCCCTCCGGCGCGCGGTGCTCGACCGCCGCGCAGCCGGCGGCTACCTCCCGGATCCGGCGCACCCGGCCCTCTACACCGCGAAGGCCGGCGGCTTCGAGATCGAGGCCGTGCTGCAGCAGACGTTCACCCCGCTCGCCGAGCGGGGCGGCGCCCGCCTGAAGCAGGTCGAGCTCGCGCCCACCGCGCCCAAGGACGCGATGGGCACCAGCCTCTTCTACCTCTGTCTGGGGCTCACCATCCCGTCGTACATCATGGTGATGATGATGCTGCGGGCCACCGGCATCGGCCGCTGGAAGAAGGTCGTCACCTTCGTCGTGTCCGGCGCCGTGATGGCCGTGGCCGCCTTCTACATCGCGCTCGCCATGGACTGCATCGTGGACCGGCCCGTCTGTCTGCTCTACATGTTCATGCTGAGCCTGGGCGTCTCGCTGACCTGCTACGGGCTGGTGCCGTTCGTACGGCAGTTCTTCCCCGGGGTGGCCATCGTCGTCTTCGTGCTGCTCTCCATGCCGGCCAGCGGTGGCGCGATCCCGGTCGAGATGGTGCCGTCCTTCTTCCGCTGGCTGCATCCCTACATGCCGCTGGGCAACCTGGTCGACGCGCTGCGCAACGAGATGTACTTCGACGGCGTGGAGCTCTTCCGTCCCCTGCTGGCGCTGAGCATCTGGATCGCCGCCGGCATCGTGCTCATCTGCATCGGGTACTTCTGGGAACGGCACCGGGTGAACGTGGCGCGCTCCGGCGGGGACGAGGAGCTGACGCCCTCCGACCTGGAGGAGGCGGTCCAGGACCCGACGTTCGAGATGCCGCAGCCGATGCCGGTACGCGCGTCCACCCACTACATCGGCGCCTCCGAACCGATGCTGGCCGGGCGCATCCTGGACACCCAGTCGCAGCCCCTGCACGGTGTGCTGATCACCGTCACCACCACCGACGGGCGACAGCTGACGCGTACGCGGACCGACGAACACGGCCGGTACCAACTGACCGGGCTGCCCGAGGGTTTCGTCAACGTCATCGCCGGCGGACCGCGCCGCGTCCCGTCCATCAAGCGGGTCCTCATCAAGGACGGACCCGTCGCCCACCAGGACTTCGTGCTGCGGCCGCGCCCGCAGGACCAGCCGCCCCAGGGCGGCGGAGCCTCGGCCACATCCTGACAAATCCGGTGCGTTCGCCCCGGGCGACGTAACGGAAAGGTCAAGACTCACGCCCGTGGGACGCTCTTCGGAATGCCGGCGCGAGTGAACCAGTTCACTATGCACGTATCACTGTGCACGCAGTACCTGTACCCATCGGCGTACCCACCGACGCGTACTCGCCGACTCGCGCCGCTCTGCCCGCTTCCGGAGGTCCCAGGCAATGCCCCAGACGACGACCCAACGACACCCACGCGGAGTCGTCCTCGTCCTCGCCTTCGCCGGCATCACGGTCGCCGTGATGCAGACGCTGCTGGTGCCGGTCATCAAGGACCTGCCCACCCTCCTGAACACCGCCGCGTCGAACGCGACATGGGTCATGACGTCCACCCTGCTCGCCGGCGCCGTCGCGACCCCGATCATGGGCCGGCTCGGCGACCTGTTCGGCAAGCGCCGCATGCTCATCACCAGTCTCGCGGTCATGATCGTCGGTTCGCTCGTCTGCGGCTTCACCAGCGATCTCCTCGTGATGATCGTCGGCCGTGCGCTCCAGGGTTTCGCCATGGGCGCCATCCCCCTCGGCATCGGCCTGATGCGCGACGAGCTGCCCCTCGACAAGCTGGGCTCGGCCCTGGCCCTGATGAGTTCTTCCATAGGCGTCGGCGGCGGGCTCGCCCTGCCGCTCGCCGCCCTGGTCGCCCAGCACACCGACTGGCACGCGCTGTTCTTCGGCGCCGCCGGCCTCGGCGCCGTAGCGATCCTGCTCACGCTGGCGGTCGTACCGGAGAGCCGGGTCCGGGCCGAGGGCCGCTTCGACGTCGCCGGCGCGCTCGGCCTCTCCCTCGGTCTCGTCCTGTTCCTGCTGCCGATCACCAAGGGCAGCGACTGGGGCTGGAGTTCCGCCACCACACTCGGCCTCTTCGCCGCCGCGCTGGTCGTCCTGGTCCTGTGGGGTCTGATGGAACTGCGCATGACGGCCCCGCTGGTCGACCTGCGCACCACCGCGCGCCGCGAGGTACTGCTCACCAACCTCGCCTCGATCATGGTCGGTGTCGCGTTCTACGCGATCTCGCTCGTCCTGCCGCAGCTGCTCCAGCTGCCGGCCTCCACCGGGTACGGTCTGGACCAGTCCATGGTCGTCGCGGGGCTGTGCGTGGCACCGCTGGGCCTGACGATGATGTTCACCGCGCCGGTCTACGCCCGTCTGTCGGCGCGGTACGGTCCGAAGCTCACCCTCATGCTCGGCATGCTGATCATCGCGGTCGGCTACGGCGCCGGGCTCGGGCTGATGAGCGCGGCTTGGCAGACCATCGTCATCTCGGTGATCGTCGGCGCCGGTATCGGCCTCGCCTACTCCTCCCTCCCCGCGCTGATCAACGGTGCCGTCGACCCGTCCGAGACGGGCGCGGCCAACGGGCTCAACACCCTGATGCGTTCCATCGGCACGTCGGTGTCGAGCGCCGTCATCGGCATGGTCCTCGCCGACACCGCGCACCACGCGGGGCCGGTGGCGGTGCCCACCATGCACGGCTTCCGCGTCTCGTTCCTCATCGCCACCGCGGCGGTCGCCGTCGGCCTGCTGCTCGCGGCCTTCCTGCCGCGCGGCCGGCAGCTGTCCGCGCCGCAGCTGATGGCCACGAGCGAGGAGGAAGCCAACCTGGAACGCGCCACCCAGGCGCTCCGGGCAGGCCAGGAACGCCGCACGGCGCAGGCGGGCCAGGCGGACCAGGTGGTTCGCACGGCGCAGGCGGGCCAGGCGGTCCGGGCGTCCCGGGCGCTGGACGCCGGGTTCCGGGGGCGGGTCCTGGACGCGGCCGGGGAGCCGGTCGCCCGCGCCAGGGTGGCGCTGATCGACCGGCACGGACGCCGGGCCGGTACCGCGCTCACCGACCAGCACGGCCGTTACTCGGTCGCCGTCCCGGACGGCGGATCGTACGTACTGGCCGCGATGGTCGCCGGCCACGCGCCGCGCGCCTCGGCGGCCGTGCACCACGGCGAGGACCGCCCCGTCGACGTCGACCTCGTCCTCACGGCCACGCCCGAGGGACATCGGACCGCGGTACAGGGCTGAGGGGGCGGCGAACCGGGGCACGGGGGTGAGGGGGCGGCGGTACAGGGCCGCGGTGGATGTCAGACTGCCGTGATGGACCTCCTCAACGGCAACCCTGTCGACACCGGCAGCCTGAAGGCGCTCGCCCTCACCAACTTCGGTCACTTCACCTCGCTGCGCGTCGACGGCGGCCGGGCCAAAGGGCTGTCCCTGCACCTCGACCGCCTCGTCCGTGACTGCCGGACGGTGTTCGACGCGGAACTGGACCCGGCCCGCGTCCTCACGTACGTCCGGCACGCCGCGGAACAGCAGTCGGGGTCGTTCGTCGTCCGCGTGACGGTGTTCGACCCGGCGCTGGGGGTGGGGCAGCCCGGCGCCGACGCCCGGCCCCACGTCCTGGTCACCTGCCGGCCGGTCGCACCGGACCAGCCGCCGCTGCGCGTCACGACGACGGCGTACCAGCGGGACATGCCGGAGGTGAAACACGTCGGGCTCTTCGGGCAGCTGGCGGTCCGGCGTGCGGCCCAACGGGCCGGCTTCGACGACGTGCTGTTCACCGATCCGGCGACCGGGGTCGTCTCCGAGGGCGGAACGTGGAACGTCGGCTTCGTCGACGATCAGGACCGCGTGGTGTGGCCCGAGGCCCGCGTACTGCCGGGCGTGACCATGCGCCTGCTCCAGGAGGCGCACCCGTCGGTGAGCCGCCCCCTCATCCCCGACGACGTGCCACGGATGCGCGCCGCCTTCGCCACCAACACCACGGTCGGCGTCCGTCCCCTCTCCGCCATCGGTGACACCCCGCTGGACGCGAAGCACCCCGTACTCACCGACCTCAGGCGCCGGTACGAGAAGATCCCGGCCGACCGCCTCTGACCCCCGCGACGGATGGCCGTCAGGGCTTCGGGGTGAACCCCAGCTGCGCCATGAACTGGAGCCCGTCGGAGCTCACCCAGTACTCGGCGAACCTGCCGTCACGGCAGCGGAAGATGTCCGTACCCGCAAAGGAGACCTCTGTCCCCGCGGCGGCCGGGGAGCCGGGGAGCTCACCGTTGTACTTCCCGCTGAACGTCCACCTGGCGGACACCAGGTCGTTCTCCACGACGGGCCCGACGACGACTTCGACGCGCACCCCCGAGAAGAGGGAGACGCTCCGGCGGAGCATCTCGGCCAGCTGGGCGGGCCCGGACACCTCCTCGCCCGGCCAGTGCCCGACGAAATCCGGGGTCACCAACTGCTCGGCGAGCTGGTCCATGTCGTCCGGATCGGCGTGCCAGAGCTCGTCGATCCACTTCCCGTACAGCGCCCTGATCTGCTCCGTATCCATGCGCGTCTCCTCTGATCCGCCTGCTGCGCCAGACGTTCGCTCACACGTCCACACACGCTACCGCGCACCTCGGACATCCCTCGCACCCCACCGGAGACCCAGGCTCGACGGTGCGTCACTTGACCGCGCCGAGGGACAGGCCCTGGACGAGTTTGTCCTGGGCGGCGAAGCCGGCGGCCAGCACCGGCAGGGAGATGACCAGGGAAGCGGCGCACACCTTCGCGAGGAACAGGCCCTGGCTGGTGATGAAGCCGGTGAGGAAGACCGGCGCGGTCTCGGCCACCACGCCGGTCAGCACCCGGGCGAACAGCAGCTCGTTCCAGCTGAAGATGAAGCAGATCAGCGCGGTCGCCGCGATGCCCGGTGCGGAGATCGGGGCGACGACCCGGGCCATGATCGTGGGGAGCCGGGCACCGTCCACCTTGGCGGCCTCGATCAGGGCGACCGGTATCTCGCGCAGGAAGGACTGCATCATCCACACCGCGATCGGCAGGTTCATCGAGGCGTAGAGGATGACCAGGAGCCAGACGTTGTCCAGGAGGCCGGTCTGCTTGGCGAAGAGGTAGACCGGGAGCAGGCCCGCGACGATCGGCAGCATCTTGGTGGAGAGGAAGAAGAACAGCACGTCCGTCCACTTGCGCACCGGCCGGATGGACAGCGCGTACGCCGCCGGCAGCGCCAGGAGCAGGACGAGGAGGGTGGACACCACGCTCGCCGTCACGGAGTTGGCGAGCGCGGGCCAGGGGCTCGCGCCGCCGCCCACACCGAAGAACTCGCGGTAGCCGTCCAGGGTGAGCGGGGCGCCCAGCGAGGGCGGGTTGGTGGCGGCGTCCGTCTCGGAGTGGAACGAGGTCAGTGCCATCCAGGCGATCGGCAGGAAGAAGACGATCGCACAGAGCCAGGCGAGCAGGCCGAGGAGGGTGTTGGCGGTGCGGGGGCGGTGCGCGCCGGTGGCGCGAGGGCTGCGTACGCCGGTGGTCGGGGCGCTCATGCGGCGGACTCCTCACGGAACAGGGACGAGACCACCCGCAGGGCGAAGGTGGCGATGATCAGGGATCCGATGACCACCAGCACGCCGGCCGCCGAGGCCCGGCCGTACTCGTGTCCCTGGTAGAAGGTCTGGTAGATGGTGTACGGCAGGTTGGCGGTGCCCAGGCCGCCCGAGGTGATGGTGTAGACGGCGTCGAAGTTCTGCACGACGTACACCGAGCCCAGCAGCGCGCCCAGCTCCAGGTAGCGGCGGAGGTGCGGCAGGGTGAGGTAGCGGAAGATCTGCCAGGCGCCCGCGCCGTCGATGCGGGCCGCCTCGATGGCGTCGGCGGGCCGGCTCTGCAGTCCGGCCAGCAGGATCAGCATCATGAACGGGGTCCACTGCCACACCAGCGCCGCCTCGACCGCGCCGAGCGGCATCTCGGCGATCCAGTCGGGCTGCGCGGCCCCGTCGCCGAAGACCCAGTGCAGCAGGCCGTTGAAGAGGCCGTACTCGGGGTTGTAGAGGACGTGCTTCCACAGCAGGGCCGCGGCGATGGGCACCACCAGGAACGGGGCGATGAGCATCGTGCGGACGATGCCGCGCCCGGCGAAGGTGCGGTCCAGCAGCAGCGCGAGGCCGAGGCCGAGCACCAGGCTGACCAGCACGACGGTCACGGTGAGCAGCACGGTGGTGAGGACCGAGTCCCGCAGTGCCGGTTCGCTCAGCACCTCCTGGTAGTTGGCGAACCAGGTGAAGCTGCGTTCCTTGGGGTAGTAGGCGTTCCACTTGAAGAGGGAGATCACCAGCGTGGCCACGAAGGGCAGTTGGGTGACCAGGATCAGGAACACCAGCGCGGGCAGCAGCGGCCCGCGCGCCGCCCAGGCGCGCAGCCGGTCCGAGGGGCCGCCGGGCCGGCCGGCGGCCGGTACCGTACGGCGGTCCCGTGGCGCTGTGGAGGTGGTCGCTGCGGTGCTCACTGGGTGTCCCGCCCCTCGTAGTCCTTGGCGACGACGGAGGCCAGCTCCTGCGAGCGGCGCAGTGCCTCGTCGGTCGACTGCCGGCCGGCGATGGCCGCGCTGATTTCCTGGGAGACCTTGGTGCCCAGGTCAGGGAATTCCGGGATGCCGACGAACTGGATGCCGGGCGCCGGGCGTGGCTGTACTCCCGGATCGCGCGGGTCGGCCTCGACGATCGCCTTGCGGGCGACCTCGCTGAAGGCCCCGGCTTCCTTCTTGTACTCGGGGATGCGGTAGGTGGAGGCGCGCTTGCCCGCCGGTACGTTGGCCCAGCCGAACTCCTTGCCGACCAGCCGCTCGTACTCCTTGCTGGAGGCCCAGGAGATGAACTTCCACGCCTTGTCGGGCTTCGTGGACGACTTCTGGAGGCCCCATGCCCAGGAGTAGAGCCAGCCCGAGGACTTCGTCTTCTCCACGGGCGCGGCGACGTAGCCGATCTTGCCCTTGACCGGTGAGCCCTTGGCCTCCAGCGAGCCGGCCCCGGCCGTGGCGTCGTACCACATGGCGCTCTTGCCCTGTGTCATGTTGTTCAGGCACTCGGCGTACCCGGACTGCGCGGCACCTGCCGTGCCGTGCTTCCGTACGAGGTCGACGTACGTCTTCGTCGCCTTGCTGAAGCCGGGATCGGTCAGCCTGGCGCGCCACTTGTCGTCGAACCACGTGCCGCCGAAGGTGTTCACGACCGAGGTGAGGGGAGCGATCATCTCGCCCCAGCCGGGCAGCCCGCGCAGGCAGATGCCGCGCATGCCCTGCTGGGCGCCGTCCACCTTCGCGGCGAGGTCGGCCACCTGGTGCCAGGTGGGGTGGGCCGGCATCGTCAGCCCTTTCTCGGCGAAGACGTCCTTGCGGTACATCAGGAACGACGACTCGCCGTAGAAGGGCTCGGCGTACATCTTGCCGTCGGCGCCGCTGAGGGAGGTGCGTACCGAGGGGAGGATGTCGTCACGGTCGAAGGCCTTGTCGCGCTCGGCGTAGGCGTCGAGGTTCCGCAGCCAGCCGTTGCGGGCGTAGAGGGGGGTCTCGTAGTTGCTGAGGGTGGCGACGTCGTACTGGCCTGCCTGGTTGGCGAAGTCCTGGCTCAGCTTGTCGCGGACGTCGTTCTCGGGCAGCACGGTGAAGTTGACCTTGATGCCGGTCTTCTTGGTGAAGTGCTTGGCGGTGAGCTTCTGCAACTCCATCATCTGCGGGTTGTTCACCATGAGGACGTTCACGGCGTCACTGTCGGCGCCGGCTCCGCCGGCTCCCGCGCATCCGGCGAGCAGAGCGCTCACGGTGGCGGCTGCGACGGTCGCGCAGATCCTCCGGCGGTGCTGACTGCGCATGGGGGCTCCAGGAACTCGGGGACGGTGGACGGAGCCGACGGCTCGGCAACGGCGGACGGAGCCGACGGCATCGGGGGCGCCTGTGCGTCATACGCGGATGACTCTGGGCCCCATGAGCTGATAACGGTGGGCCTCCGCCGCCGACAGGCCGCTGCCGGTGACGATCGCCTCCAGATCGGTCACGTCCGCGAACCTGCAGAAGCTCGTCGTGCCGAACTTGGTGTGCACACCGGCGAAGACGTGCCGCCGGGACGACCGCATCGCCTGCTCCTTCACCGCGCCGACCACGGGGTCGGGCGTGGTGAGGCCGTAGGCGCGGGAGATGCCGTTGGCGCCGATGTACGCCAGGTCGATGACGAAGTCGGACAGCATGCGGACGGCCCAGTGGTCGACGGTGGCCATGGTGCCGTTGCGTACCCGGCCGCCCAGGAGCAGCACGGCGGTCTTCGGCCGGGGCGCGAGGGCGCTCACCACCGCCAGCGATGCCGTGACCACCGTCAGCTGCCGGTCGTGGGGCAGCGCCTCGGCGATGAGCTGGGGCGTGAACCCCTCGTCGACGAAGACCGTCTCGGCGTCCCCGAGGAGATCAGCGGCGGCAGCGGCGATCCGGGACTTCTCCGGCACCTGCTGCGTCGCGCGGAACGCCAGGGTGGTCTCGAAGCCCGCGCTCTCCACGGGGTACACACCGCCGTGCGTGCGGCGCACCAGCCCCTGGTCCTCCAGCACGTTCAGGTCCCGGCGGACCGTCTCCTTGGAGACGCCGAACTCCTCGGCCAGCCGGACGACGTCGACGGAGCCCGTCCGCCGGACCAGCTCCAGCATGCCCCTGCGGCGGCCGGCGGCATCCATCACACTCCTCCTGCACTCCGGTCGGCACCCTGCCCGTTCGGGCAAGTGGGTGTGATTCAAACAAGCCCCTCGTACGCTGACTAGCCTCTTCGCAGCGAATACCGTGCCCGTTTCCCCACCACCGCGACCACGCACTCCGCCCGCCGGACCACCGCTCCGCGGGCACCGGCTGCCCGTATCGCCTTCATCCGTGCCCGTTTCCCGACCGCTCGTACGGGCCGACGGGACCCGGACCCGGTCATGTCCTCGCGGTGCGAGGGCGCTTGACGGAGGTCCGTCAAGCGCTATGGTCTAGACTAATCCGGCTTTCGCACCCCTCACCCGCCGGAGAACTTCACGCAAGCCCCCCTCCCATGCACCACCCCCATGAAGGAGAACGCATGGACAGCAAGCGGAAGTTGGCCGCCACGATCGGCGCGGCCCTGGCACCGGTCCTCGCGCTGACCCTGCCGACCGGCTCGGCATCCGCACACGGCTGGGTCAACGCACCGGCCAGCCGCCAGGAGCAGTGCGCCAGGGGCATCGTCCCGTGCGGCGCCATCAAGTACGAGCCGCAGAGCGTCGAGGGCCCCAAGGGCCTGCGGAGCTGCAGCGGCGGCAACTCCAGATTCGCCGAGCTGGACGACGACAGCAAGGGCTGGAAGGTCAGCGACGTCAGCCGCACCACGACCTTCACCTGGAAGTTCACCGCCCGCCACCGCACCGCGAACTACGAGTACTTCGTCGACGGCACCAAGGTCGCCACCATCAACGGCAACAACCAGCAGCCGCCGGAGACGGTCTCGCACCAGGTCAACCTCGGCAGCGCCACGGGGCGGCACAAGGTGCTCGCGGTGTGGAACATCGCCGACACCTCCAACGCCTTCTACGCGTGCATCGACGTGAACATCCGCTGACCGGCAGCTACGCGTGCTGGAACCGTTCCGGCCGGAACGGTTCCAGCATCGGATGCCTGGCGCCGGTGAGGATCTCGTAGGACATCAGCTCGCCGGCGATGAGCCCGAGCGTGGCACCGGAGTGCGTGAAGGCGACGAAGCAGCCCGGCACCTGCGCCAGCTCACCGAACACGGGCTCACCGTCACCCGGGACGGGCTTGCGGCCGAGCTTCCACGAGGCCGCGGTCAGTGTGACGTTCCCGGTGAGGAGTGCGTTCGCCGCCGCGACGAGTTCCTTCACCACGGCTTCGTCGACCGTGCAGCTGCCGTCCGGGGCTTCGTCGATCTGTGATTCGTACCAGGAGTGGTCGAGCGCGAACGCCTGGCCGGGGTGCGGACGCACCGCGACGCGCGGGGTGTTCAGCACGGCGGTGACCCCGGACTCCACCGGTTCGGTGACGACCAGCATCGACAGTGGCGAGCCGTCCGGGACGGTCACCCCGAGCTCGGCCACGACGGCGGGCGTGGCCGCGCCGCACGCGAGGACGACCGCGTCGGCGTCGAACCGCCGCCTGTCGCCCGTCGTGACACCGCGCGCCGTACCACCGTCCACCACCACGCGGGCCTTGCCCGCATGCGTGACCACCTCTCCCCCGTGCCGCGTGAACTCGCCGACCAGGTGGCCGATCAGCTCGGGCAGGGACACCCAGCCCTCGCCAGGGTTGACGACGGCGACCTCGGTGACCGCGTCCGGCCGCACACCGGCGACGTGCTCGGGCACGGCGGACGGCGCGACGAGACGTGAGTCGTAGCCGTGTGCCACCTCGTGCCGGTGGCGCCGCTCAACCTTCTCCCGCTGCCCCGCGGACGCCCAGTACAACCCGCCGTCGAAACGCAGCCACTCCCGGCTCGGGTCGGCCGCGAACAGCGTGCGGTACCGGTCGATACCCGCGACACGGAGCGCATGGTACGCATCCGAGCGGGCACCGGCCGAGTTCAGCCAGGACAGGGAACGGCCGGACGCACCGTCGGCGAGCTCGCCTTCGGTCACCAGCACCACCGAGGCACCGTCACGTTGCAGGTGCGTGGCGGTGGACACCCCGATGATGCCACCGCCCACGACGACGACACGCTTGCCCGGCCCCTCACCCGACCGCTTGCCCGCAGACTCGTGGAGAACGTTCTCATCAGCCATGGTTGAGAACGTTCTCAACACTTGCGTCCCCCGTCAAGGCCCCCACGGCCAGCGTGGTCACCACGGTCACCCGGGGGGACGCCGAGGGAGGCGCGGCACCGCGTTCCGCAGCGCGCGGGTGGCGGGGTGCCGGGGGGTGCGGAGTACGTCGCGGAGGGGGCCTTCCTCCACGACGCTGCCGTGCTGCAGCACGGCCACACGGGGGCAGAGCTGTGCCACCACGGCGAGGTCGTGGGAGATGACGAGGTACGACAGGCGGTGCTCGGCACGCAGTCTCCGGAGGAGGTCCAGGATGCGGGCCTGTACGGTCGTGTCCAGTGCGCTGGTCGGTTCGTCCAGGACCAGGAAGCGCGGCCGTACCGCGAGCGCGCGGGCGATCGCCACCCGCTGGCGCTGCCCTCCGGACAGCTGGTGCGGGAAGCGCGTGGCGTGCTCGGCGGCCAGCCCCACGTCGTCCAGCAGTTCGGCGACGCGCCCGCGCTCGGTGCCGCGCGGCACCATCCGGTGTGCCCGCAGCACCTCGGCGATCGCCGTGCCCACGCGCATACGCGGGTCGAGGGCGCCCTCGGTGTCCTGCACGACGATCTGGACGGCACGCCGGTACGCGCGCGGCCGCCGCATGCCGCGGACGTCCTCGCCCTCGAAACACACCGTGCCGTGCGTGGGCGTCACCAGGCCGACCAAGCACCGGGCCACCGTCGTCTTGCCCGAACCGCTTTCGCCGATCAGCCCCATGCCGTACGGGCCCGCCGGCAGCGTGAGGCTCACCCCCTCCACCACGGCCGTACCGTCGTGCACCACGGTCAGGTCACGCGCCTCAAGCATCGTCGTCCGCCCCTCCGCCGCCCGCCGCACCGTGTGCTTCGGCGTGCCGGTGCCCGCCGCCCGGCCCGGGGCCCGTCGGCACGCCCGGTTCCGGTACCGCTGCCAGCAGCCGCCGGGTGCAATCGGCCCGTGGCGCGGCGACCAGGTCGGCCGCGGGGCGTTCCTCGGCCACCCGGCCCCGGTGCAGCACCGCGATCCGGTCGCACAACCCGGCCAGCAGCGCGAGGTCGTGGCTGATGAACAGTACGGCCGTGCCGTGCGCCGCGCGCAGCTCCGCCAGCAGCGCGCAGATCTCCGCCTGGACCGTCACATCCAGCGAGCTGGTCGGTTCGTCGGCGACGAGCAGCCGCGTCCTGAGGGCCGACGCCAGGGCGATCGCCACGCGCTGGAGCTGTCCGCCGGAGAGCTGGTGCGGGTAACGGGAGAGGTGCGCGGCGGACAGGCCCACTCTCTCCAGCCCGGTGACGGCCCGGCGCCGGGCCTCGGCACGGGTGCTCCCGTGAAGCCGCAGGGCGCGCAGCACGGTCGCGCCGACCGGCAGTACCGGGTGGAACGCGGCCGCCGGGTTCTGCGGGATCAGTGTCATGGTGGAACCGCGCAGCCGTCGCAGCCGCCGCTCCGGCGCCGACACCAGCTCCTCGCCCGCCAGCCGGATGCTGCCGGTCACCCGGGCGCCCGCATGGCGTGACAGCCCCAGCACCGCCAGCCCGGCCGTCGTCTTGCCTGCCCCGCTCTCCCCGGCCAGGCCCAGGAACTCCCCTTCGGCCAGGACGAGTTCTTCGATGTGGACGACGGGTACGGCATCGGCGGTGCCGTACCGGACGCGGAGGTCGCGCAGCTGAAGGAACGGTGCGTCGCCGGCGGTGGCCATCGGTCAGGCCCGTGGCGGTGGGACGTACCGGGGGTCGAGCCGGTCGCGCAGTGCGTCGCCGAGCAGGAAGCAGAGCGCCGCGACCACCATGATGGCCAGGCCGGGGAAGGTGCCGAGCCACCAGTGGGTGGTGAAGTAGTTCTGCGACTGCTCCACCATCAGCCCCCAGTCGGGTGTCGGCGGCTGCGGTCCCAGCCCGAGGAAGGACAGCCCGGAGGCGACGAGGAGGACCCCGCCGACGTCGGTCGAGGCCTGGACCAGCAACGGGGTCGAGGCGTTGGGCAGGACGTGCCGGAAGAGGGTACGGCGGTGGCCCAGCCCGAGGGCGCGGCACGCCTCTATGTACGCGCGTCCGGTCACCGACGCGGCCTCGCCGCGCACCAGCCGGGCGTACCACGGCCACCAGGTCACGGCCAGTGCCACCGTCAGCCCGACCGGCCCGGGAGTCAGCACCGTGGTCAGGACCAGCGCCAGCAACAGCGCCGGCACCGCCAGGAAGACGTCGGTGAGGCGCATCAGCGCCTCGTCGGCCCATCCGCCGAAGTACCCGGCGACCAGCCCGATCGCGGTACCCGCCAGCAGGGACACCGCCACGACCGCCACCGCGACCACCGGGCCGGTCCGCGCGCCGTACAGCACCCGGGAGAACACGTCGCGGCCCAGCTCGTCGGTGCCGAACCAATGGGCGGACGAGGGCGGACGCAGTGCCTGAGCGGTGTCGGTGGCGAGTTCCGGGTACGGGGCGAGCACGGGGGCGAGCAGCGCCAGGAGCGCGACGAGCAGCAGCCCGCCGACGGTCAGGACCAGCGTCGACCGGCCGCGCGGCGCACCGGGGACCCGGCGGGCGCGGAAGGGACGCGAGAGGGAGGGGGAGGCCGTCATGCGCGGTCACCTCAGTCGGATACGCGGGTCGAGGACGGCCTGGGCCAGGTCGACGGCCAGGTTCGCGGCGAGGTAGACCAACGCGACCAGGAGGGTCACGCCGACGACGGCCGGCGCGTCGAGCGACTTCACCGCGTCGACCGCGTACAGCCCGAGTCCCGGGCAGTCGAAAACGGCTTCCACCAGGAAGGTGTTGACCAGCGAGTACCCGAAGACCAGCGCGCTGAGCTGCAGGACCGGGTTCCAGACGAGCCGCAGCGCGAAACGGCCGAGCACGGCGCGCTCGGGGAAGCCGAGGGCCCGCACCATCTGGATGTGGGGTTCGCCCAGGGCGTCCAGGACGCCGGCCCGCACCAGGCGGGCGGCGACAGCGGCCGGATAGGTGGCCACCACGAGGGCAGGCAGGATCAGATGGCCGAGGTAACTGGCGGCCGCCGCCCGGTTGCCGGTGAGCACGGCGTCGAGCAACGGCAGCCCGGTGACGCCGGTCACCGGGTGCTCGGCGAGCACCGTGCGGTCGTAGCTGCCGGCGATGGGCAGCAGTCCGAGCCGGCTCGCGAAGAACATCTGGAGGAGCAGCGCCAGCCAGAACACCGGCATCGCGGCGCTCAGCAGTGCGCCGGCCCGCACCAGCGCGTCGGGGAACCGTCCGTGCCACCGTGCCGCGGCCAGCCCCGCGGGCACCCCCACGACGAGTCCGATGGCCAGCCCGGCGAGGACCAGTTGCAAGGTGTTGGGCAACAGTCCGAACAGATCGTCGCGGACGGGACGGTGGGTGTGCACCGAAACACCCCAGTCGCCGCGCCACACCCCTGCCACGTAGGAGAGGAGCTGCTCGTGGACCGGGCGGTCGAGGCCCAGTTCGGTGCGGACGCGCGCCCGCGCGGCGGCCGAGGCCCGGGGCCCCGCCCATACACCGGCCGGGTCGCTCGGCACCACGCGTGCGATCAAGTACGTCAGCACCACCACCCCGAGGGCGACCAGGGCGGACAGTCCCGTCCGGCGGGCCGTGTAGAGCAACACCGGCATTCCGCGGCCGTTCCCGGCGCGCACCATGTCCGCCTCCGGTCCTAGCGGTAGGTGAGGTCGTGGACGAACACGACGTTGGCGTAGGCCGGGTTGTCGGTGAACCCCACGACGTCGCTGCTCAGCACCCGCTGGTAGACCGTGGTGCCGAGGAAGAGGACGAGCGCGTCGTCGATGACGATCTCCTGCATGGCGCGGTAGGTCCGCACGGCCCGGTCCGGGTCGGTGGCCGTGAGCGCGCCGACCCGGTCGATGAGCCGGTCGAGCCGGGGGTTGGAGTAGTAGGCGAGGTTGTAGGAGATCTCCTTCTCGGTACGGAACACGTTGCGGTAGTACGACAGCGACTCGGGGTCGTCCGGCCACCAGTACATGACGAAGACGTCCTGGCGCTCGTCCGGATCCTTCCGCTTGGCGAGCGGCCACTGGGCCGATGTCCACTCCAGGCCTTTGACCTTCAGGTCCATGCCCAAGGGGCGCAGCTGTGCCGTCATCAGGTCGCCGAGGGTGCGGATGGTGTCGTCGCCCGCCGGATAGGTCATCTCCAGTTCGACGGTCCGGCCGCTGCCCGGCCCGTACCCGGCCTCCTTCAGCAGTTTCCGCGCAAGGCTGCGGTCACCGGGCAGGTCGGGGTCGGCGGTGTGCCCGAGCAGGCCCGGCGGAATGATGCCGTCGGAGCGTACGAGTGCGCCCCTGCTCGCGGCGGTGAGCTCCCCGTAGTCGAGCGCGTTCACGACGGCCCGGCGCACCCGTATGTCGTCGAGCGGTTCCTTCTGGGTGTTCAGCAGGCCGATGAGGGTCTGCCATGAGGGCCGTTCCCGTACGGTGACGCCCGGCCGACCGCGCAGCGTGTCGATCAGCTGCGGCGGCAGCCCTCCGGCGTAGTCGCCCTTTCCCGAGCTCATGAGCTGCGCCGCCGTGGACGACTGCGGCACCGCCTGGTAGATCACCTTTGTGTAGCGGTTGCCGCGCCAGCCGCCCCAGTAGTCCGCGAAGGCGGTCAGCTCCACCTCGTTCTCACTGCCGGGCCGCCACGAACTGATGGTGTACGGACCGGTGCCCCGGCTGGTGGCCCGGTAGTCCTCGGCATCGTTCCTGACCTCGTAGATGTACGCCGCGTACGTGGCGGAGGCGACGATGTCCAGCGGTGCCGGCCGGGACAGCTCGAAGCGGACCCGCTGGGTCCCGAGTGGGACGATCTTCTTCACCGGGTCCCACACGTAGGAGGCGCTGGCCTTCAGCCGCATGGTGCGCTCGACGGCCGCCTTCACCGCCTGGGCCGTGAGCGGACGCCCGGAGTGGAACCGTACGCCGTCCCGCAGGGTGAACGTCCAGGTCCGGCGGTCCTCCGACGATGTCCACCGGGTCGCGAGCACTCCCTCCGTCCGACGGGTGTCGGCGTTGTAGCGGGTGAGGGTCTCGTACACGTTCGACAGGACCACCACTTCGTCGGAGTACGAGCGGGCCGGGTCCCATTCGGTGACGAGACCCCGGCTGGAGAGGTACACGAAGGTGTCGCCACGGGCACCGTCCCGGTCGCCCCCACCGGAACACCCACTCGCCGGCAACGCCACCGCCACCGCGACGGCGGCTCCCGCGAGACGGGCCCGTGCCCGCCGGCGCGTACGGCCACGACCCAGGAGGGACAGCAACACCATGACGAAGCCTCCCGGAACATCCCGGAACCGGAACGTGCCCCTCCCCCACCGCCTCGGTGCAGGAGGCGCACACTGCCTGACAGCATGCCACCCGGCTCACGGCACGGGGAGCCGTCATCAAGCTGTTCGGGCCGGACCCGGCAGGCGGGCGCCGACGGGGCAGGGCGGGGGCGGTCCTCAGTCGTCGACCGCCCGCATGACATCACCGAGGTCCACGAACTTGAAGCCGGTGGCGGCGCGGTCGCCGTCCGCCGGGGTGTCGTGGCCGTCCTGGACGACGAGGAGGCCGTCCGGGTACTGGGCGCCGAGCGGCGCGTTCAGTACGGCGGCGCCGTCGCACTCCTCGGAGCCGTCCAGCTCCCGTGAGGCGGCGGCGACGTGGAATCCGCCCTCGTACTCGTTGTCCTCGTCCCGTTCGCGGTCGTACGCGGCGAAGGTGTCGTCGCCCTGGCTGGAGGCGAGGAGGTAGCCGTCCCCGTCGGCCTCGGTGAGCAGTGTCAGGCCCTCGACGTCGGCCGAGAGCCGGGTGCCGCCGTAGCCGGGATCGGCGCCCGGGGTGCACTCCTCGGTCCCCGGGTCGTACCGGCCGGGGACGCCGTACTCCCGTACCTTGTCGACGAGTTGGGGCCGCGAGGTGAGGTCGGCCCGCAGCCGCCAGATCCCGACGTCCTCCTGACCCGCGTAGAGAATGTTGTCGGCCAGGTCGACGACCATGCCCTCGACCTGGGGCAGCTCGCCGGGTTCGGCGCAGGGCGTCCACGAGCTGCCGTCGGGCAGCCGGAACGCGGACGGCAGGTCCAGGGTGCGGACCGTGTGGTAGCCGACCTTGCCGTGGGTGGTGGCGGTCAGCTCCAGCAGTGCGAGGGTGGTGCGGTCGCGCCGGCTGACGAGTGCGTACGACCGTCCGGTCGCGGTGTCGGTCCAGGTGGCGAGGCCGTAAGCGGTCTGCTGCCCGTTGACCTCGGCCTGGTCGGCGGAGAACACCGGCGGTGCGGCCGGGTCGGTGACGTCGGTGAGCGGGCCGCCCGGCCGGTCGCGGTCGATGCGGTAGATGCGGAGTGTGTCGTGGCCGCGGTCGGTGGTCACGGCCAGGTCGGTACGGCCGGACGGCAGGCGGAGGCCGTGCACGAGGTCCACGTTGTTGAAGCGGCCCGGTGCGTCGTCAGGTCCGGGCGCCGGCGGTGCCGGGACCGACTGCACGGGCCTGGCGTCGAGGTCGTAGACCCGCAGGCCGCCCTCCTTGGCCGTGGCGATCACCAGACTGCGGCCGGGCGCCGCGGCGTTGCGCCAGATCGCCGGGTCGTCCGCGTCGGCGTTGCCGCCCGCCTCGTCGTCGTACAGCGCGGGCGTCTCGGCCCGGGGCGTGACGGCGGGGAGTGCGGTGGCGCCATGGCCGCCGGCCTCGGCGGGCACGGCGGCGGCGAGGGCGACGAGGGTGGTACCGAGTAACAGGGTGACGGGCCGGGCGAGCGCGGATCTGCGCATGCGGACGCTCCTCATGGGATCGGACATGTCAGGTGCGTGCCTCAGCCTGCGGCTCGAGGGCGGCCGGTACATGACGAGGTGCGGTCCACCGTCCGATCGCGGCGTGAGCGCGTGGTGAACTGCCAAAGCGTGAAGGCATGAAGGCACGCGGACAGCGCACACCTCGTCAGGTGCCGATGGAAACGTGCCCAATATGACCGCGAGGGGCAGCACGGTCAAGAGAAGTGACACGCCGTTTGAAGTGTCGAACGGAGGCTTTGAAAAAGGCACGTGCTGCCTCTGTTGCGTGAACTCGCATGGCGGTACCTTCCGAAAACGGAAGCGCTAGTGGGCACGATTCCATCAGTCGGCACATGCGTCCTGGAACGCATCCGAGCTGCAAGGAGTCGCTCATGCGACACCCCCCTCGCCCGTTCCTCCCGTTCTCCCTCGACGAGCAGCGCCGACTGGGCACCGCCCCCATCAAGCGCGAGTACCGAGGCGCCAACTACACCGAAGGACGGACATCATGAGCCGCTCGTTACCCACCCCGACGCCCCGACGGCGTACCGCACTGCTCGCCGCCTGCGCCCTGCTGATGGCCGGCGCCGGCACGGCCACCGCCCTGAGTCCGGTGGCGAGCGCCGCCGCACCGGCTGCCGCCAGGGTCGACAACCCGTACGCCGGAGCCAAGGGGTACGTGAACCCCGAGTGGTCGGCGAAGGCCGCGGCCGAGCCCGGCGGCAGCAAGGTCGCCGACCAGCCGACCGGTGTCTGGCTGGACCGGATCGCCGCCATCAACGGCGTGAACGGCGGCATGGGCCTGCGCGACCACCTGGACGAGGCCCTGAGACAGAAGGGCGACGGCGAACTCGTCGTCCAGCTGGTGATCTACAACCTCCCGGGCCGGGACTGCTCGGCGCTCGCCTCCAACGGTGAACTCGGCCCGACCGAGATCGACAAGTACAAGACGCAGTACATCGACCCGATCGCGGCGATCCTCGCCGACTCCAAGTACGCGTCGCTGCGCATCGTCACCACCGTCGAGATCGACTCCCTGCCGAACCTGGTCACCAACGTCAGCGGCAGGCCGACCGCGACTCCGCAGTGCGACACGATGAAGGCCAACGGCAACTACATCAAGGGCGTCGGCTACGCCCTCAACAAGCTGGGCGCCGTCCCCAACGTCTACAACTACGTCGACGCCGGGCACCACGGCTGGATCGGCTGGGACGACAACCTCGGCCCCTCCGCCGAAATGTTCAAGCAGGCGGCGACCGCCGAGGGCAGCACGCTCGGCAAGGTGCACGGCTTCATCACCAACACGGCCAACTACAGCGCGCTCAAGGAGGAACACTTCTCCGTCGACGATGCGGTCAACGGCGTGTCCGTGCGCCAGTCCAAGTGGGTGGACTGGAACCGGTACGTGGACGAGCAGTCCTTCGCGCAGGCGTTCCGCGACAAACTGGTCTCCGTGGGGTTCGATCCCGGCGTCGGCATGCTGATCGACACCTCCCGCAACGGCTGGGGAGGTACGGCACGGCCCACCGCGCCGGGGGCGAGGACCAGTGTGGACACCTACGTCGAGGGCGGCCGCATCGACCGGCGCATCCACGTGGGCAACTGGTGCAACCAGGCGGGCGCAGGCCTCGGCGAACGGCCGAAGGCAGCCCCCGCGCCGGGCATCGACGCGTACGTCTGGATGAAGCCGCCGGGCGAGTCCGACGGGGCCAGCAAGGAGATCCCGAACGACGAGGGCAAGGGCTTCGACCGGATGTGCGACCCGTCGTACACGGGCAACGCCCGCAACGGATACCAGATGTCCGGGGCGCTGCCGAACGCCCCGCTCTCCGGCCAGTGGTTCTCCGCACAGTTCCAGGAACTGCTGAAGAACGCACACCCCGCGCTGTGAGCCGGCCGCGGCCGCGACGCTGAGCAGGACGGCCCCGGTGAGCAGGTGGAATACCCCGCTCACCGGGGTTCTTGCGCTACGACGCGGACGGCGGGCACGGGGGACCTTCCGCAGGCATATGCGTTTCCCACACAACTCACGTGACATTTGCGACTGTTGGTGCCCGCTGTCGTCATGAGAACGTCGGTGCGCCGGGGACGAAAGCGCAGCCACACCGCGCCGCCCGGCCACCGATAGCGAGCCGAGGGACGACGCGGGAGGTGGGTGTGAACCCGGAGTACGCCGTCTACTGTGACGCCGACCGTTGGTTCTACGACGCACCACGCCGGGTGGCGGGGGAACGGGAGCGCGGCACCCTCTTCGAGGAGGAGGCGGACCTCGCGCTGCCACCGGAGTGGGAGCGGCAGAACAGCGGCGACTGGACGGCGTTCTCACCGGCCGGCACACGGCTTCCCGCACAGGGGTGGAAGATCCACGTCTCGGCGGGTCCTGACAACGCCGGCACGGTGCTGCGCAAGGCCGCCGGGTACTGCTTCGGGCAGCGGCTCGCCTTCAAGTTCGTGCCCAGCCGCTATCTGCTGCACATCAAGAACGCCAAGTACGCCGACCGCGCGGGCAGCGGCAAGTTCCTCACGGTGTACCCCGAGGACGAGCGGCGGTGCGAGGAGGCGGCGCGGGAGCTGGACCGGCTGCTGGCCGGCGAAGAAGGCCCGTACATCCTGAGCGATCTGCGCTGGGGCGACGGTCCGGTGCACCTCCGCTACGGCGCGTTCGCCCGGCGGTACTGCCACGCCGACGACGGTGTGCTCGTCCCCGCCGTGGCCGACCCGGAGGGGAAGCTCGTACCCGATACGCGCGGGCCGGTCTTCCGGTTGCCGGAGTGGGTGACTCCCCCGGAGTTCCTCGCGCCGCACCTGGCGGCGCGGTCCGCGGACAGCCTGGCCGACCTGCCCTACACGGTCGAACGGGCACTGCACTTCTCCAACGGTGGTGGCGTCTACGCGGCGCGCGACCGGCGCACCGGCCGGCCGGTGGTGCTCAAGGAAGGCCGCCCGCACGCCGGGCTGGCGGCCGACGGCGCCGACGCGGTGGCCCGATTACGGCGTGAACAGCGGGCGCTGGAACGGCTGGCGGGCCTGGACTGCGTCCCTCGGGTACTGGACTCCTTCACCCTCGGAGAGCACTACTTCATGGTGCTGGAGTACATCGAGGGCACCACGCTCAACACCCTCTTCGCCCGGAGGTTCCCCCTTTCCGAGCCCGGTCCGGAGCCCGAGCGGCTCGCCGCGCACACGGAATGGGCGGAACGGCTGTACCGGCTGGTCGAACGGGCGGTGCGGCAGGTCAACGACCGCGGTCTGGTCTTCGGGGACCTGCACATGAGCAATGTGATGGTCGCGCCGGACGAGTCCTCGGTCACCCTGCTGGATTTCGAGGCCGCCACACCGGCCGCGGAGAACCGGCGGCAGGTGGTGGCCAACCCCGCGTTCGTCGCGCCCGCCGACCGCCGCGGCAAGGCGATCGACCGGTACGCACTGGCCTGCCTGAGGCTGGCGCTCTTCGTGCCCCTCACCACGCTCTTCCCGCTCGACCGGGCGAAGGCCGGTCATCTGGCGGACATCATCGCCGACCGATATCCGGTACGCCGCGAGCTCCTGGACCAGGCGGTCGCGGAGATCACCGGTACCCCGCCCGCGCCCGCTGGGGCGCCCGAACGGCCCGCGTACCTCCCGGTACGTCCGGACGACTGGCCCGCGAGCCGGGACTCCATGGTGCGGGCCGTCCTCGGCTCCGCCACACCGGAGCGGGACGACCGCTTCTTCCCGGGCGACATCGCCCAGTTCGCCTCGCCGTGCGGCGGCCGGTCCTTCGGCTACGGCACCGCGGGAGTCCTGTACGCGCTGCAGAGCGCGGGCGTCCGCTGCGAGGAGGGTGAGGAGTGGCTGCTGCGGCGCAGCAAGGAGGCTGAGTCCGGGACCCCGGCGGGCTTCTACGACGGGCTGTCCGGTGTGGCCTGGGTCCTGGCGCGGCTGGGCCATCGCACGGCGGCCGGTGAACTCGCCCACCTGGTGGCCCGGCAGCCGCTGGACGGCCTGAACGCCGGTCTGCACTCCGGGCTGGCCGGGGTCGGCCTCTCCCTGCTGGAACTGTCCCGGCTCCTCGGGGAGGAGGCACTCCAGAAGACGGCGCTGCGCTGCGCCGAGCTGGCCGCCCGCCGGCTGGCCGGCACACCCGCGGGGAACGCGCGCGCCGGTCTGCTGCACGGTGCGTCCGGGTCCGCGCTGCTCTTCATCCGCCTGTACGAGTGCTACGAGGATCCCGCGCTCCTGGACGCCGCGGCGACGGCGCTGCGCAGGGACCTCGCCCGTTGTGTCCGCGACGACCACGGGGCGCTGGTGGTCCGCGAGGCCCGCCGTACGATGCCGTACCTCGGCGGGGGCAGCGTGGGCATCGGCACGGTCCTCGACGACTACCTCGTCCACCGGGCGGACGAGGAGTTCGCGACGGCGCGCGCGGAGATCCTCCAGGCGGCGCGCTCCTCCTTCTACGTCCAGCCCGGGCTGTTCCGCGGCGTGGCGGGTCTGATCCTGCATCTCGCCCGCACCGCCACGCCCGGTGACGGCCTGCGCGAGGACGTGCGCCGGCTCTCGGAACTCCTCGCCTGGCACGCGATCCCCTGGCAGGGGGAGCTCGCGTTCCCCGGGGAGCAGCTGTCCCGGCTGTCGATGGACCTGTCCACCGGCACCGCCGGATGTCTGCTCGCCCTCGGCAGTGTGCACCGCCCCGACCGGGCGCACCTGCCCTTCCTCCCGCCGCTGCGGCGGCCCACGGACCGGTCCCAGCCAGGGGCCGAAGGCAAGTAACCGCTCATCACAACGGAACACTCTCCCCAGAAAGGTAACCGTCATGGCACTTCTGGACCTTCAGGCGATGGACACCCCGGCCGAGGAGGCCGCCGGCGACCTGGCCACCGGCAGCCAGGTGAGTGTGATCGCGTGCGAGTACAGCTCCCTCAGCGTCCTCGTCTGCACCCCGTGACGCGGGTCCGTCCTTCGTCCGGCTTCTGAGGCGCCGGCCACGGCCGACGCCGAAGTGAGACGGTCCTCTGGTTCCGGGCGGCTTGTCCTCCGCCCGGAACCAGGCACGTCGGCACTCTCCCAGGAGGACCCATGGCCTCGCCCCCGGTGAGCACGGCGGAGCCGGGCCGCGCCGGCCCCCTGCTGCGGGCCGCCGCCCGGCACAGCGGAGGGCGGCTGGCGGTGGTGGCGCTGTGCGCCACCGCGGCGGCAGGTGTGACGCTCACCGTGCCCGCGGCGCTCGGCCGCGCCCTCGACCTGCTGCTCGCCGGCAGCGCGCACAGCACCACGGCGGTACTGACCTGCGCCGCGCTGCTCATCGCCGAGATCGGGCTGGACACCGCCGTCGCCTGGCACAGCGGCACGGCCACGGCCCGTTCCACCGCGTGGCTGCGGCGGCGCGGCGTCCGCCGGCTGCTGGCCGCCGAACCGCACCGCGCCGGCGCGCTCGGCGCCGGGGACCTGGCCACCCGGCTGACCGCGAACACCACCGACGCGGGCACCGCGCCCGTCACGGCGGTGACCGCCGTGACCGCGGTGCTGCCCCCGGTGGGCGCGCTGGTGGCCCTGTTCGTCATCGACGCCTGGACCGCACTGGCCTTCCTCGCGGGCGTGCCACTGCTGCTGCTCCTGTTGCGCGCCTTCATCCGGGGCACCGCCGAGAGCAACGCCGCCTACCAGCGGACGCAGGCCACGATCGCCGGCCGGCTGGCCGAGGCGCTGGCCGGCGCGCGGACCATCGCCGCGGCCGGCACCGGGGACCAGGAGCGCGCCCGCATCCTGGCCCCGCTGGACGAACTCGGCGCGCAGGGCCGCCGCATGTGGCGGGTGTACGGACTCGCCGTGGCCGGCAGCACCGTCCTGATGCCGCTGCTGACCACCGTGGTACTCGCCGTGGGCGGGCTCCGGCTGGCCGCGGGGCAGATCAGCGTCGGGGAACTGCTCGCGCTGTCCCGTTACGCGACCTTCGCCGCGGGCGTCGGCACGGTCACCGGAGCGCTGAACACCCTGGTACGCGGGCGCATCGCGGCTCGCCGCGTGGGAGCGCTGGAAGAACTCCCGGAGCTGCGCCATGGCGGGGCGCGGCTGCCGGCCGACGGCACGGGCACGCTGGAGCTGCGTGGCCTCACCGTCACCCGCGACGGCACCCGGCTGCTCGACATTCCCGCGCTGCGGCTGCCGGGCGGCACCACCACCGCCGTCGTCGGCCCCTCGGGCTCCGGCAAGACACTGCTGGCCGCCGTGGCCGGACGGCTGCTCGATCCGGACACCGGAACGGTGACCCTGGACGGCGTACCGCTGGCCGACCTGACCTACCAGGAGACCCGGCAGGCGATCGGCACCGCGTTCGCGCGGCCCGCGCTCTTCGGCCGTACCGTCGAGGACGCCCTCGCCTGCGGACCCCGGCGGTACCCGGCGCGGGAAGTGCGCCGGGCGGCGCGCGCGGCCGGTGCGGACGGCTTCGTCACGCTGCTGCCGCACGGCTACCGCACCCCGCTCGAAGCGGTTCCGCTCTCCGGTGGCGAACGTCAACGGCTCGGCCTCGCCCGTGCCTTCGCCGGGAGCGAGCGCTTTCTGATCATGGACGATGCCACGTCCAGCCTCGACACGGTCACCGAACAGCAGGTCAACCGCGCGCTGCTCTCCGGTGAGGTGCGGGCCCGTACCCGGCTCATCGTGGCGCACCGGCCGTCGTGCGCCGCCCTCGCCGACACGGTGGTGTGGCTGGAGGACGGAACGGTACGGGCCACCGGAACCCACCAGGAGTTGTGGCAGGACCCGGACTACCGCGCCAACTTCGCCGTACCGACGACGGGTTCCGGCCGGTGAGCGCCGTCGACGAGCGCGCGGTGCCCCTCGGCCGGCAGCGGCGTCCGGGGCCGGGCACGGGGGCGCGGGCCCGAGCGGAGCGCGGAGCGGGGAGCCCGGTGCGGCGCCTGTGGCGGCCCGGCCGCCGCTTCCTCGGGCAGCACCTCCGTGCGCTCACCGTGCTCGCGGGCTGGTCGCTGCTGGAGTCCGGGCACACCTTCCTCGGCGGGTACGGCGCGGCGCGCGCGCTGGACGACGGTTTCCTGGCAGGCCGTCCGGTGACCGGCCTGCTCTGGCTGGCGGCCGCGGCAACGGCCGCCGTACTGGGCGGCTTCGCCGTCCGCGGGGTGTTCACGGGCCTGGCCGGGCTGGTGGAGCCGCTGCGCGACGGACTCGTACGACGGACGGTGAGCGATGCGCTGGCCGGGGCGCTCACCGACCCCGCCCGCGCCGACACCGCGGCGGTCTCCCGGCTCACCGGACAGACGGAAGCGGCACGGGACGGCTTCGCCGGGGTGCTGCTCACGCTGCGCTCGTTCGTGTTCACCGCGGCGGGCGCGCTGCTCGGGCTGGGGGCGCTCGCCCCGTTGCTGCTGCCGTTCGTGGTGCTGCCGCTCGTGCTGGGCATCGGCCTGTTCCTCGCGGTCCTCTCCCCCATGGCGGCGCGGCAGCGCGCCTATCTCGACGCCGACGAGGCGCTGGCGGCCGCCGCCGGGCGGACCTGCGAAGGGCTGCGGGACATCACCGCCTGCGGTGCCGGCCCGCGCACCGCCGGGGAGTTGACGGACCTCGTCGCGGCCGAGGCCGCCGCGTCCCGGGCGCTGGCCCGGTGGTCAGCGGCACGCACCGTGGCACTCGGCGTCTCGGCGCACCTTCCGGTGCTGTCGTTGCTGGCCGGTGCGCCGTGGCTGCTGCGGAACGGCGTCACCGCCGGAGCCCTGGTCGGCGCCCTCACCTATCTGACCCAGTCCCTGCTGCCCGCGCTCAGCACGCTCATGACCGCACTCGGCGCCACGGGGACCCGGCTGCTGGTGGTACTCGACCGGCTGGCCGGCAGGGCTCCCTCCCCGGCGCACCGCCCGCACCCCGGTGCCGGACCGGGCACCCGGCCGGTCCCGGGCACGCCGGGTACCGCGGGCGCCGGCCCTCTCGGAACTGCTGCCTCTCCTTCCGTTCCCGTACGCGACGCGGCGGGGGCGCACCCGCCCGCCGTCGAACTCCGCTCCGTGACCTTCGGATACGGAGCCCGCCCCGTGCTGGACCGGCTGGACCTCACCGTGCGGCACGGGGAACACCTGGCCGTGGTCGGCCCCAGCGGGATCGGGAAGTCCACCCTGACCGCACTCGTCGCGGGGATGCTGACCCCGCAGGCGGGTGAGGTCCTGGTGGACGGCGGTGCGGTCGTGGGCCGTCCCGCGGAGGAGCTGGCGCGGCGGCGGTCGCTCGTGCCGCAGGAGGCCTACGTCTGCAGCGGCACCGTCCGGGAGAACCTCTGCTACCTGCGGCCGGAGGCCACGGACGAGGAACTGGCCGCCACCCTCGAAGCGCTCGGCCTGCACCGGCTGGTGGACGGGCTCGGCGGGCCGTCGGCGTCCGTGGAGCCGCACCGGCTCTCCCAGGGCGAACGCCAGCTGTTCGCCCTGGCCCGCGCCCATCTCTCCGCCGCCCCGCTGGTCCTTCTCGACGAGGCGACCTGCCACCTGTCCCCGCGGGAGGAGGAGCGCGCCGAGACGGCGCTCGCCGCGCGGCCGGGCACGCTGATCGTGGTGGCCCACCGGCTCTCCTCGGCCCGGCGCGCCGACCGGGTGCTGGTGCTGGACGGGACCAGGCCCGCGGTGGGCACCCATGACGAGCTGCTGACCGCTTCGCCGCTCTACCGGGATCTCGTCGGCGTCTGGAGCGGCGGCGCAGGCCGCTGAGCTCCGTGCCGGGCGCTCATATCCAGCCGTACTGCCGGCAGAGGCGGATGGCATCCATACGGTTGCGGGCGTTCACCTTGCGGGTCGCCGCGGCCAGGTAGTTGCGGACGGTGCCGATCGAGAGGTTGAGGATCCGTGCGATGTCGGACGTCGCCTGGCCGTCGGCGGTGAGGGACAGGACGGTCAGCTCTCTGGCCGACAGCGGCATGTCCTTGGCCCGGAGGAAGTCCAGGGCGAGGGAGTCGTCGACGAATCTCTCGCCCTCGGCGAGCGTCCGGATCGCCTTCACCAGTGTGCCCGCGTCCCCGTCGCGGTCGACGAAGGCGCGGGCACCCGCATCACATGCCTTGAGCAGCAGCCTCGGCCGTCCCGTCGGGACCAGCACGAGAAGCTCCCCCACGCGGCCGGTGTGCGGCCGGGACCGGCCGAACGCCTCCAAGGCCGCCGCGGCGCCGGAGGACTGACAGTCCAGTACGGCCACGTCGGAGCGGAGCGCCACCGCCTCCCGGTGCCAGTTCCGGCAGTGCACCGCGGTCACCTCGAACGACGGCTCCGCCCGTAACAACGCCTCGAGCGCCGACCGTAAGAGATCCACGTCGTGCGCCACGGTCACCCGGATCATTGCCCACCCTTCGGTTCGTCCTGTCCGAATGCGGCCCTCACGCCCCCGCTCGCCGACCGCACCGCAGGAGTGCCCGCATACTTCGAGAATGAACTTTCCTCCCTGATCATCCCGTTGCACCGCAGGCGCACCGTCAGTCCCTGTGCCCCCTGTCGTGCGCCGTGGCAACCCCTCTGCGGCTGTGCGGTGGACTTCCTCGACGGTGTACGGGAGCGGAGGCGGATCCGCCGGTCACGGACGCGGCCAGGCCGGTCACGGACGCGGCCAGGGGCGGCCGCCGATGCGCTCTATGTCGGTGTTGAAGCGCCGCAGGTAGGAGGCGAAGGCCGCGATGTCCTCGTCCGGCCAGTCCACCATGATGTCGTCCAGGATGCGGACCAGGTCCTCGCGTTCCTCGTCGAGCATCTGCGTGCCCTTGTCGGTGATGCGGAACTTACGGGCCATGCCTCCGGCGGGGTCGGGGATGCGCTCCACGAGTCCGGCGCGCATCGCCGCGGCGGTCTGCCGGTTGAGGGTGGAGGCGTCGAGGCCGAAGGCGTCGCTCAGCTCACCGATCGACATGGGCCCCTGCATGCGGATGCGGCTGAGGAGGATGTAGGCGCTGCGCTCCAGCGCGCCGTCCTTGTGCCGTCCGCCCCGCTTGTTCAAGAACGTGTGCCGGCTGAGCAGCATCTGCTCGTACTCGACCTCGTCCGTCGGCCTGACCATGCGTCCGCCGCCTCCTGCTTTCCGCTCCTTGCCGCGCCGCCGACGCATCGCGCCTCCAGGTGGCTCCTTGTCGCCATCTTCTCACGAAGATGCATCACGCACACCATGTGGTCCATACATGCGACGTGTACGATGCACATCGCTGCGGACGCCGTCATGGTGCCGCGAACACCGTCAAGGAGTCCCGCGATGGACGCCCCCCGCTCCCCCTCCCGCCCCGGCGGCGTGGTCGCCACGCCGGCGGTCGCCGGCATCACGGCGGCGACCACCCAGACGCTGGTCACCCCGCTGCTGGCGGAGCTGCCGACGATCGTGCACACCACCGCCTCCGACGCCGCCTGGGTGATCACCGCCGCGCTGGTGGTGGGCGCCGTCTGCGTCCCCGTCTTCGGCCGGCTCGGCGACCTGGCGGGCAAGCGCAGGATGCTGCTCGTGTGCGCCGTGCCGCTGGTGGCGGGCTCGGTGGTGTGCGCCCTCTCCTCCTCGGTGGTGCCCATGATCGCCGGACGCTGTCTGCAGGGCATGGGCATGGTGCCGCTGGGCATCGCCCTGGTCAGCGCCTCCATGGGCATCGGCGGTGGCCTGGGGCTGCCGGTCGCCGCCGCCGTCGCCCAGTACGCGAGCTGGCGCGCCCTCTTCTGGGGCTGCGCGGCCCCGGCCTGGTCTGCCTGCCGCTCGCTGTCTCCAAGGGCGCCGACTGGGGCTGGAGTTCGGCCACCACGCTCGGCCTGTTCGCCGCCGCCGTCGTGGTACTGGCCCTCTGGGGCTGGGGTGGGCCTCGCGTACGGTGCGATGCCGGCCCTGATCATGAGCTCGGTGCCGCAGTCCGAGACCGCCGCCGCCAACGGCTTCAACACCCTCATGCGCTCGCTCGGCACCTCGGTCGGCGCCGCCGTGACCGGCGTGGTACTCGCCCAGCTGACCACCACCATGGGCGGTCACACCGTCACCTCCGAGAGCGGCTTCCGCACCGGCCCGCTGGTCGGCTGCGGCATCGCACTGATCGCCGTCGCGGTCGCGGCCGCCATACCGGCCGCCCCCGCGCCGGGACCGAGGACGCCGGCCCGGCCACCGGAACCGACTCCGGACACCTCGCCTCCGCACCGCGGCACGGCTGACAGGCCCTCACCACAGCTCCCCTACTGAGAGGAACAGGGACTTCATGCCCCACCCCCACAACCCGTCCGGCCCCGTCGCCGGCGACCGGGAACCGGAGATCGACGTCGCCGCCCTCCGGGCCCGCTACCAGGCCGAACGGGACCGCAGGATCCGGCCGGAGGGCGGCCGCCAGTACCAGCCCGTCACCGGCCGGTTCGGCTACTACGACGAGGACCCGTACGCCGATGCGGCGCCCGCCCGGGAACCGCTGCACGACAAGGTCGAGGTGGTCGTCGTCGGCGGCGGCTTCGGCGGACTGCTCGCCGGTGCCCGCCTGCGCCAGGCGGGCGTGGAGTCGATCCGGGTGATCGAGAAGGGCGGCGACTTCGGCGGCACCTGGTACTGGAACCGGTACCCCGGCATCCACTGCGACATCGAGTCCTACATCTACCTGCCGCTGCTGGAGGAGGTCGGCTACGTCCCGAAGTGGAAGTACGCGCCGGGCGAGGAGATCCGGCAGCACGCGAAGGCCATCGGCCGGACCTTCGACCTCTACCGCGACGCCGTCTTCCAGACCCGGGTGACCGGTCTGCGCTGGGCCGACGACGCGGACGAGTGGCTGGTGAGCACCGACCGGGAGGACCGGATACGGGCCCGGTACGTGATCACGGCGAGCGGCACGCTCAGCGAGGCCAAGCTCCCCGGCATCCCCGGGATCGAGACCTTCCGGGGACACACCTTCCACACCAGCCGCTGGGACTACGCGTACACCGGCGGCGACGCCGACGGAAACCTGCACAAGCTCGCCGACAAGCGCGTCGCCCTGATCGGCACGGGCGCGACGGCCATCCAGTGCGTGCCCCATCTCGGCGCCGACGCACAGCAGTTGTACGTGTTCCAGCGCACGCCCTCCTCCGTCGACGTACGCGGCAACCGTCCCACCGACCCCGAGTGGGCGGCCTCCCTCTCCCCCGGCTGGACGCGGCGCCGCAGGGACAACTTCCTCACCCTCGTCACCGGTGGCCGGGCCGACGAGGACCTGGTCGACGACGGCTGGACCAGCAGCGCCCGCCTCCAGCAGAAGCTCATCCCGAGCGACAGCTACCAGGACGTGCCGCCCGAGGAGCGGGAGCGCGCCTACGAGCTCGCCGACTTCCAGAAGATGAACGAGATCCGGGCCCGGGTCGACGCCGTCGTCACGGACCCGGCGACGGCCGAGCTGCTCAAGCCGTGGTACCGCTACATGTGCAAGCGGCCCACGTTCAGCGACCACTACCTCCAGACCTTCAACCGGCCCAACGTCACGCTGGTCGACACCGCCGACCACCACGGCGTGGAGCGGATCACCGAGAACGCCGTCGTGGTCGGCGGCACCTCCTACGAGGTCGACTGCATCATCTTCGGCACCGGGTTCCAGGTCGGTGTCTCCGGCATCACCTCCGGACGGCTGCCGGTCCAGGGCAGGGGCGGCATCACCCTGCCCGAGGCGTGGCGGGAGGGCCCCCGGACGCTGCACGGCTTCTACAGCCACGGCTTCCCCAACCTCTTCCAGCTCGGGCCGCTCCAGAACGCCGCCTCCGTGAACTTCGTGCACGTCCTCGACGAGCAGGCGACACACGTCGCCGAGGTCATCGCGGCGGCACGCGCACGGCAGGCCCGGTATGTGGAGCCGACCGCGGAGGCCGAGGCCGCATGGGTCGCCACGATCCGCGAGAAGGCCCCTGACCTGTACAGGTTCCAGGCCGAGTGCACCCCCGGCTACTACAACAACGAGGGCATGCCGAGGAAGCGCAGCGAGTCGTACGGGGACGGCCCCGTCGCCTTCCACGCGCTGCTCCGGGACTGGCGCGCGGGCGGCGGCATGCGCGACGTCCTCGTCGACGCCGGGCCGGACGAGGCCGAGGAGGGACGATGACGGCGGAGCATCCCAGCCGGTACGGCGGGACCGCGGCGGTACCGGCCTCGGACACCTGGGACGTGCGACGGCTCAACCTGCCGAGCCCGCTGTGGGGTTCGAACGGGGTCGCGTTCGGGCCCGACGGGCGGCTGTACGCGGCGCAGTTCCTGGCGGGGCAGATCAGCGCGGTGGACCCGGCCACCGGTGACGTCGAGACGGTGGTCCCGATGGACGGCCCCGTGCAGTCACCGGACGACCTCGCCTTCGGGGCGGACGGCTCGATGTTCATCACCGACCTGGTGCCGGGACGGGTGTGGCGCCGCAGCCCGCAGGGCGCGTACACCCTCGTCTCGGACCAGGTGAAGGTGCCCAACGGCATCACCTGCATCGGCAACCGGCTGTTCGTCAACGAGATGCGGATGAACGGCCGGCTGCTGGAACTGTTCCCCGACGGCGACGACGCCCCGAAGGTACTCACCGAGGGGCTGGCCCTGGGCAACGCGATGCAGCTCGGGCCCGACGGCCACCTGTACTACCCGCACATGGTGACGGGGCAGGTCTGGCGCATACCCCCCGACGGCGGGGCACCCGAACTGGTCGCGGAGGACGTGCACGAACCGGTCGCGGTCCGCTTCGACCAGGGCGGCGTCCTGATGGTCCTGTCCCGGGGCGCCGCGGGCATCGTGACCCGTATCGACCTGCACGGCACCGGCTCCCGGTCCGTCGTCACCAGTGGTCTCGTCGGGCTCGACAACGCCGCTTTCGACGGCGAGAACCGGATGTTCGTCTCCAGCTTCGCCACCGGCGGCATCACCGAGCTGCGCCCCGACGGCCGGACGCGGGAGATCGTGCCCCGCGGTCTCGACGGGCCCTTCGGGGTCACCGTCGACCTGGCGGGCACGGTGTACGCGGCCGACCACTACCGGGTGGCCGGCCCGGAGAGCCGTGCGGCGGACGGCACGGACTACGTGCGCACGCACGTCCTGCGGCCGTTCGCGCACGGCATCAGCACCGAGGGCGGGCTCCTGCACCTCACCTCGCAGTACGGCGAGGTCACGACCTACGACCCCGGCGACGGGACGACCCGGGTCCGGGCCAGTGGTCTGCGACGGCCCACGGGCATCTCCGCGCGGCCGGACGGCACCCTGGTGGTCGCCGAGGCGGACGCCGGGCGGATAGTGGCCGTCGGCACGGACGACACCGTCACCGAGCTCGCCGGCGGACTCGACCGCCCCGTGGACGTGGCGTTCGACGCCGAGGAGCGCTGCTACGTGAGCGACGAGCGGCGCGGAGCGGTCCTCAGGATCGACGGCGGACAGGCCGTCACCGTCGCGGACGGGCTCGAAGCACCGCAGGGCCTGGCGGTGCTGGGAGACGAGGTCTTCGTCGTGGAGACCGGCTCGCGGAAGCTGCGGGCCGTCTCGCTCACCACCGGGGAGCACCGGACCGACGCGGAGGACCTGCCCGTCGGGCTGCCGCCGGGCACCGGACCCCGTACCGAACCCGCGCTGTTCACGAACGGCATGCCCGGTGTGCCGCGGCCGTTCGCCGGACTCACCGCGGCCCCCGACGGTTCCCTGCTCCTCTCGGCCAACGGAGAGGGCACCGTACTGCGCCTGACGCCCCGCGCGGGCACCACCGTTCACCGTGCCGGAAGTTCCGGCGGAGAGGAAACATCATGACGCATGCGGGACTGGCAGGGCGCGGTGTCGTCGTCACCGGAGCCGCCTCCGGCATCGGCCGGGCAGCGGCCCTGAAGTTCGCCGGGGCCGGCGCCCGGGTACTGGTCGCCGACCTGAACCGGGAAGGCGCCGAGGAGGTCGTCCGCGAGATCGAGAAGTCCGGGGGGACGGCACTCGCCGTCGCCGGTGACCTCAGCGACCAGCAGGTGGTGGACACCGTCGTCGAGCGGGCCGTCGAGGCGCTCGGCGGGCTGGACGTCCTGGTGAACAACGCCGGGATCATGGACCGGATGTCCGCGCTGGGCGAGACCGGCGACGCGGAGTGGGAGCGGGTCGTACGGATCAACCTGACCGCGCCCTTCCTTTTGACGCGGGCGGCGCTGCCGCACATGCTCGGAGCCGGGCGCGGCTCGATCATCTTCACGGCCTCCGAGGCCGCCCTGCGCGGGGGCGCGGCCGGTGCCGCCTACACCGCCTCGAAGCACGGTGTGGTCGGCCTGGTGAAGAGCCTCGCCGTGATGTACCGGAAGCAGGGCATACGGGCCAACGCCATAGCCCCCGGCCCCACCGCGACCAGCATCAGCGTCGACGCGGCGCCGGACGCCCACGGCCCCACCGTGATCGGCCAGTTGATCGGTGCGAACATCGGCCGGCTGGGCAGCGCGGAGGAGCAGGCCGACGCCATCGTCTTCCTGGCCTCCGACGCCGCGGCGTTCGTCAACGGCGCCGTCCTGCCGGTCGACGACGGCTGGGCCGCCGTCTGATGCGAGGACGCCGCACGGGGCCGTGCCGCGCGAGTGCTTCGCGCGGCACGGCCCCCGCCTGCGCCGGCCTGCGGGTCAGTCCTCCTTCGGCAGGTGGCCGAGGAAGTCCAGCAGCGCCTCGTTGACCTCGTCCGGGCGCTCCTGCTGGGTCCAGTGACCGCAGCCGGGCAGCATCACCTTGCGGTGCAGCTTCGGGGCGACGGTTTCGAGCGAGTCGATGATCCGGTCGATGCCGTGCAGCGAGGTGACCATGTCCCGGTCGCCGGTGACGTACAGCGCCGGTACGTCGATGCCGCGGCCGCGGAAGACGGCGAGGAGTTCGTTGTTGCGCCCGATGTTGCGGTACCAGTTGAGGGGCCCGGTGAAGGCCCGGTCCCCGTGGTGCGCGTAGTCGCGCGCGAAGGCGTCGATGTCGTCCTCGGTGAGCCAGGAGGGCAGTTCGGGGTCCGGCCCTGTGCCGAGCAGCGGGGTGTTCTCGGGAACGACCCAGGGACGCGGCGGGTTGTTGGCCGGATTGTCGCCCGAACCGTTGAACAGCATCCGGCGGAAGGTCGAGGGGAGGTCCCGGGCCAGCTCGGCGTCGGCGACGCCGGGCTGCTGGAAGTAGACCTGGTAGTAGCGGTCGCCGTACTGCTTCCGGGTGACCGACGGCGGGGCCAGGCCGGCGGGCAGCACGGGCGGGACGCTGAGTCCGGCGACGGCCCGTACGACGTCCGGGCGGAGCATGGCCGTCGTCCAGGCGACCGGTGCGCCCCAGTCGTGGCCGACGACCACGGCCCGCTCCTCGCCGAGCGCGTGGATCAGCCCGATCACGTCGCCGGTGAGGTGCAGCAGGCTGTACGCGTCGGCGTCGGCGGGCTGGTCACTGCGGGCGTACCCGCGCTGGTCGGGGGCGACGACGCGGTACCCGGCCTCGACCAGCGGCGCGAACTGGTGACGCCAGGAGTACCAGCTCTCCGGGAAGCCGTGCAGCAGGACGACCAGCGGTCCCCGGCCCTGCTCGGCGATGTGCAGCTTGACCCCGTTGACCTCGACGAAGCGGTGCTCGATCTCGGCAGTCACATGTCCTCCTGCGTACGTCTGGACAGTGCGGTCCGGGCCGGCCCCGGACGACATGAGCAAAAGCTTACGCTCATGTCACCCACTCATGTCACCCGCCCATGTCGCCAGGTGCCCGGCCCGCACGTGCGCGTACGATGGAGGCATGAACTGGCCGGCCACCGAGCGTTACTACCCCACTGCCGTGCCCGGCGGCCTCGGCCTCGTCCAGGACCTGCTCAACACGGCGTCCGGCGGACGCCCACGTCGCCCCGACCTCCTGGCCGAGGCGGCGGACGCACAGGAGTGGGCCACGACGGCGCTGCGCTCCTGGGCCGCGGGCACCGGCCGCGCCCGGGTGCGGCTGACGCTCACCGAGGAGGACCTGCCGCACCTCCGGCGGCTGCGGGAACAGCTGCGGCGAGCCCTGGCCGGCCGCCACGACGCCGCCGGCGGCGACACCGTGCGCTTCACCTCGTGCCTGCTCCAGGTGAGCCTGCACGGTGACGCGACGCTCACCGCCGAACCCGAGGGCGAGGGCTGGCGCTGGCTGACCTCGACCGTACTGGGCGAAGCACTGCTGGCACAGGCCACCGGGACCTGGCAGCGACTGAAGATCTGCCGCAACGAGAAGTGCGGCGGCGCGTTCTACGACCGTTCCCGCAACAACAGCGGCGTCTGGCACGCCACGCGCGGCTGCGGCAACGCCGCCAACCTCCGCGCCTCCCGGCAGCGCCGCCGTGCGCGCGAACGCGAGAACGAGCAGACCGGCACACCGGGCGGCTGACGGCGGCCGTCGCCCGGTGCGGCCTGCGGCGCTACGCGCGCGGCCCCGAGCGGAAGGTGTGCTCGCCGCCCGTGACGGCGGTGGTGGTGCCGTCCGGGAGGAGCACGTCGGCCTCGATGCCGTCCGGTATCACCGCCCGGATCTCGAAGCCGGATTCCGTGCGGTGCCACCCGGACTCGACCCGGCCGTACCGTGTCCGGAGACCGGCGCTTGCCCAGTCGAGGCCGGGTCCTGGTGTCGGGGCGATACGGACGCGCGCGTACCCCGGTTCGGCGGGCCGGATCCCGGCGACGACCTTGTAGAGCCAGTCGGCGACGGCACCGAGGGCGTAGTGGTTGAAGCTCGTCATCTCCCCCGGGTTGATCGTGCCGTCCGGGAGCATCGAGTCCCAGCGCTCCCAGATCGTCGTGGCGCCCATGGTGACGGGGTACAGCCAGGACGGGCACTCCTTCTCCAGCAGGAGCCGGTAGGCGTCGTCGACGTGCCCGGTCTCCGACAGGGCCCAGGTGACGAAGGGCGTGCCCGCGAAGCCCGTGGTGACGCGGTGGTCCCGGTCCCGGACGACCTCCGCGAGCCGGTCACCGGCGGCCGCCCGGGTCTCGTCGTCCAGCAGACCGAAGCAGATGGCCAGCGCGTACACCGTCGCGCAGTCGGAGCGGATCCGGCCGCCGTCCTCGACGTAGTGCCGCCGGAACGCGTCCTTGGTGCGGTGCGCCAGCTCCTCCCAGCGGGCGGCGCCGGCGGTCTCGCCGATGAGGCGCGCGGTCCGGGCGGCGAAGGCTGCCGAACGGTACAGGCAGGCGGTGGCGACGACACCGGGGTCGGCCTTGGCGGCCCACGGCTCGTGCGGCGAGGCGTCCGGGTCGAGCCAGTCGCCGAACTGGAAGCCCTTGTCCCACAGGCCGTTCCCGGACAGCCTCGGCAGGACGGACTCCAGGTGGAGCACCATGCCCGGGTAGTGCGCTGCGAGCCGTTCACGGTCGCCGTACGCCTCCCACAGCGCCTCCGGGACCCACACCGCGGCGTCGCCCCAGATGGCGGTGGGCCCGCTCCACTTCTCGAACAGCGCCGGGTCGGCGAAGGTCCCGTGCTTCAGCACGTCCGGGACGACGTGCGGTACGCCGTCGGCCCCGGCGTGCCGGGTCTCCTCGGCGAGGTCGAGCAGCCACCGGTGGAGGAAGCCGGACGTGTCGTACTGGAACGACGCCGTGGCGGCGTAGGCGGCGATGTCACCGGTCCAGCCGAGCCGCTCGTCCCGCTGCGGGCAGTCGGTCGGGACGTGGAGGAAGTTGCCCTGCTGGCTCCGGACCGAGTTCGCCACCAGTTGGTTCACGAGGTCGTCGGAGCACACGAAGGTGCCGGTGCGCGCCATGTCCGAGTGGACGACGACGGCTTCCAGCGCGTCCGCCGTCAGCTCTCCGGGAAAGCCGGTGACCTCGGCGTAGCGGAAGCCGTGGAAGGTGAGGGTCGGCTCGAAGAGGTCGTCTTCACCGGAGAGGACGAAGGTGTCGGTGGCCTTGGCGGCGCGCAGCGGCCGGGTGCCCAGCTCGCCGTTCTCCAGGACCTCGGCGTGCCGGACGACGATCTCCGTACCGGCCGGGCCGCCGGCCCGCAGCCGGATCCAGCCGACCAGGTTCTGGCCGAAGTCCACGAGGGTACGGCCCTGCGGTGACGTCCAGATGCGCTGCGGCCGCAGCACTTCATGGCGGGTCGCCCGCGGCCCCACCTGGGGCACGAGGCGCGAGCGGTCGAAGGCGGTCACACGGACCGCGAGCGGCTCGCCGGTGCCGCGGAGCCGGGCATCGATCCGCTGGCCGTGGTAAAGGCTGTTCTCGGTGACCTCGCTCGTCCGGGCCGACCAGGAGGTGTCCGTCGGGACGGACTGGACGTGCCCGTCGGCGAAGGTGATCTCCAGTTCGCCGATGAAGCCGGTCTCGTCGCCGTAGTTGGCGTTCGCCCCCTCGAAGCCGAGGTCACCGCGCCACCAGCCGTTGCCCAGGAGGACGTCGAGGCCGACGCGGTCAGCTGCCGGCGGCTGCCCCTCCTCCCCCGCCGGCGCGCCGTCCGGCCCGCGCACCAGGGCGGTCACGTCGAACTCCTGGACCTCGAGACGCCATTCGTAGGCCGTCCAGCCCGGGTCGAGGACCGAGTCGGAGGCCGGGCGCCCGTCGACGCGCGCCTCGTAGACACCGTGGGCCGTCGCCCGGAGGCGTGCCGCGGTGACCTGTGGCCGTGGGCCGTCGAGGGTGACGGTCCGGTGCAGGACGACGGCTGCGGCACGGTCGTTGCCGGCGGTGATCATCATGGCGGTGTCGAGCACGGAGGACTCCGGTTCCTGTGGTGGGTTCTTCCTGGGGCCGGTCGGGGTGAGCGGTTCACACGTAGGGCGGGCTCGCCGGGCGGTCGGTGCCGGGGCCGGTGCCGGTGCGGCCGGGGGCGCCGGCCTGGTCGGTCGCGATCTCGCCCTCGACGGCGAACTCGCTGCGCGTCCGGTGCCGGAAGGTCAGCCAGGCGGCTCCGAGGCCGACGGCGACGGCCGCGAGGAGCCCGGCGTACGTCAGGCGCGGGCTGTAGGCGACCAGCGCCGGGGTGAAGAGGGCGAGGACGGCGGCGAGGACGCGGGCGACCGCGATGATCCCGCCCTGCGCGGTGGACCGCAGCATCGTCGGGAACGACTCCTGCGTCCACACCTTCATGATCCCCTCGAAGGCGAACGCGCTGCCGGCGACGCTGAGGACCATCACCACGACGACGGTCGTCAGGTGGAACCCGAAGACCACGGGGGTGGCGTACGACGCGAGGAGCAGCACCGCGCCGATCGCGAAGAGGGGCATCCGGTGGCGGGTGCCGACGAACTTCATGAAGAGCAGGCCGCCGGCCAGACCGAGGGGGAAGGTCAGCAGTCCGAGCTGCGAGTTGGTCTCGACGCCGATGCCGACGACGTTGACCGCGATGTACGTGCCGAACTGGCCGTTGGTGTTGGCCGCGAGATTGGTCAGGCAGTAGAAGACGAGCAGCGCGAGCAGCGGCTTGACGTAGGGAGGGCGGAACAGGTCCGCGAAGCGCGCCCGCTCCGCGCGGATCGTCCCGATGCCGCGGCGGCGCTCCTCCCGGGCCCGCAGCCAGTACGGCGACTCGGGGATGCCGAGCCGGAGCAGCAGGAGGAGCAGCGCGACGATCCCCACATGGGCGTACATGATCTGGCCGCCGAGCCTGCCGAGGCCGCCGGCGAAGGACGCGATGAGGGTCGTCGCGAGGATGCCGACGCTCCAGAGCAGGTTGGACAGGCCCAGCAGCGCGCCCCGGTTCCGGTCGGTCGCCGCCTCGGAGATCGTGGCGAGCGAGACCGGGAGGTCGGCCCCCGTACTGAGGCCCACCAGGACGACACCGGCCAGCAGGAGCGGGAACGCCGTACCGAAGACCAGCAGCGCGGAGCCGATGGCGATCATCGCCATCGTCACGGTGAAGACGGTGCGCCGGCCGATGGCGTCACCGAGCTTGCCGCCGGTGACGGCGCCGATCGCGATGCAGAAGGTGAGGGCGCCCGAGAGCAGGCCGAATTCGGCCCCGCTCAGGCCGATCGTGTCCTGGTAGATGACGAGCGCGATGCCGTTCGACACGATCGCCGCCGCGTCGATGTAGGACGCCATTCCCGAAACGATCCCCACCCACCAGGGGCTGGGGGCTTGGGCAGGGTCGGCGAGAGGCAGGGCCATGACGGTTCCCCTTTGAGTCGTCGACTGCGCGAACCAGCGGTTTGAATCGACTCAGGGGACCGTAGAGCGCGTATGAAACGATTCACAAGGGGCGTGCGCGAGAAACCCGGTCGGCCGGTTACGCGCAGAGGGCGTTCGCGGCGGGGTCCCACCGGGCGCACACCGACTTGCCACCCGGCCGGTGCACGACCTCCACCTCGGTGGCCAGCCGCTGGATGATGTGCCAGCCGTGGCCGCCCGCTCCGCCGAGGTCACCCTTCCTGGCGACGGGTGACGCCTCGACCCCGTCGTGCAGCTCCACCACCAGGCGGCCGTGCTGCACCGAGACGCTCAGCCGCCACCAGCCCGAGGCGTGCCGTTCCGCGTTGGCGATCAGCTCGGAGACCACGAGCACCACCGCGTCCCGGTCCACCCATGGACATTCCTCCGACAGGAAGGCGGCCGTGGCGTGCCTGGCCTGGGAGACGTCGGCCTCCTGCGAACTCGTGATCATCCCGCTCGTTCCTCCGGTCTGCACCGGTTTCCCGCTGTGGGCGCGGCGGAAGCTTGCGCACACTTTTCGCATGGTACGGGGTACGTCCCGCACCGTGCCGTCCCGCGACGCCATCGCTCGGAGGTGCTGGTGCCCACGGTCGCGGTTCTCACACCGGCCGGACGCGAAGAGGACCGATGGCACGTGCCCCGGGCATCCGACAGGACCGCAGGCCCGGCGCCAGGCGTGACGCGCGAATCTCTTGTGTCCGGCGAATGTTTAACTCCCCCGTTCGGGGCAGTACGTCATGCAGACGGATCCGTCAGCACGACCGCCCGCGTACCGGGCCGAGCCGACCGGCCGGCACCCGGGCTCATCCCCATAGGAGGTACCGCTCTCGTGTCCACCGACAACGAAGCACTGAACGTCGAGGTCGAGGTCGAGGTCCGCAGCTCCGACACCGCCGTCGTCACCGTCGGCGGGGAGCTGGACCTCGACTCGGCGACGCTGCTCCACCACCACCTGGTCAACCAGCTCCACCACGGGCGCCGCCACCTCGTACTGAACCTGGCAGCCCTGGACTTCATGGACTCCATGGGCCTGAACGTCCTGCTGCGCGCGACCCGTGAGGCGCGCCAGGTGTCGGGCAACCTCTACGTCGCGGCCGTGACGCCCGCCGTGAACCGGCTCCTGGAGCTGACCGGGCTGAGTGCCACCAGCCCCGTCTACGCGACCGTGGACGACGCCCTGGCCGCCATCGGCAGCGGCGAGGCCGCCACGCAGGGGTGAGGCGGGGCGGTGGAGCCCCCAGCCTCCAGCCCCCGGGCGGCCGGGGGCTCCACCGGCCGCCCGGGGCTGCCGGCCAGGGTCATGACACGGGCGCTCAGCCCGCGGGGACGACCCGTACGGCGAGGGCGAGCGTGTCGTCGGAGTGCAGTATCACGCGGTGCATGTCCCCGGCGATGGCTCCGGGGATCTCCTCGATGGGCAGGTGCCGGTGCGTGCGGGCGCTGTCGATGAGCCGGCGTTCGCCCTCCAGCGGGTCCCGCCGGCTCTCGGTCAGGCCGTCGGTGTAGAGCATGAGGAGGTCGCCGGCCCCGAGGCGGGTCTCCAGCACCTTCTCGCTGCCGGGCGCCGGGAAGCCGATGCCCCGCCCGCGCGCCTCCTGGTACTCCCCCGTGCCGTCAGCGCGCAGCACCAGGGCCGGCGGGTGGCTGCCGTTGGCCAGCTGGAGCCGGCCGGTCGCCGGCTCGATCCTGGCCAGCAGCACCGTCGCCATCAGGTCGGGGTCGAACGGCGCGAGGACTTCGTTGACCCGCGCGACGATGAAGTCCAGCGGGTGGCCTTCGAGGGCCAGCGTGCGGACGGCGTGGGTGACGTTGAGGGCGCTCTTCGTACTGCGTACGCCGTGTCCGAGGGCGTCGACGACGGTGATGTGGACGGTGCCGTCGGGCAGCACGAACCAGTCGTAGAAGTCGCCGCCCGTCGGTGCGGCGGCCTCCGCCGGGGCGTAGTGCACCGCCAGCTCCAGGCCCTCGACGCTGATGGGCGAAGGCCGCAGGGCGTCCTCCAGCTCGCGGAGGATCTTGCCGTGCGCGTTGCGCAGCTGCTCGTCGCGCTCTTCGAGCTGGACGTAGAGGGCGAGCACGCCGCTGTTGGTCTCGGCGAGTTCGTGCTTGAGGCGCTGGTGCTCCGCGTTGACGGCGTCGAGGTGGGCGAGCGCGGCCCGCAGCTCCTCCTCCAGCGCGGCGAGCTCGGCGGAGGGAGCGGCCTGCTGCCGTGCGCCGTCGGCCCGCGCGGCCCGCTGTCCGTCGTCCGCCGGCGGCGTCGTGCCGTTGCTGCCGTTGCTGCCGTTGCCCCGTACGTGCCCGTCGGCGGGGACTTCGGCGGGCCCGCCGGAACCGGGATGCGCCCCGGGCGTGACACGCCAGACCGCAGCGCCGTCGGGGGTCGCCTGCGCGGGGAGCGGCAGGCCCGAGGTGGGCAGCATGCACCGCTTGAGCGGGGCGCGCAGGACGACGGTCAGCGGGCTCGGCTCACCGTCCTGCTGCGCGGACAGCGTCTCCAGCACGGTGTACCCGCCCGCCTGGAATTCCTGTTGCGCGACCGCCGATATGGCGAGGACCAGCCGGGCCCGGGTCTCGATGGGCAGCTGGTGGGCGTCGCCGAGCCGGCGCACCGCACCACGGAGCGCCGGCAGGGTGTGAAAGGTCTGCGGGGTCATGGCTTTCTCTGTCGGGGAGTGGCGGCCAGTACGGTCGCGTCGTCACGGGTGATCCGGTGCCCGTGCGCGAGGGAGGCGGTCAGCAGCGGCGGCGGCAGCCTGAGGGTGAAGAGCGGGGGCGACTGGCTCCACCGGTGGTTGATGCCGTCCGTGTGCAGCACCGCGGTGCCGCCGGGCGCCAGTGGCAGATCGCTGACCCGGGGGGTGGGGGGCAGTTGCAGGCCGGCGATGCCGGGCCGGCCGGTGAGCCGGTGGTGGACGCCGTCCGGGCCGAGCACCAGCGCGCGGATGTTGCCGACGCCGCAGTACTCACCGTGCCCGGGACGCAGGCGCAGCAGGCCGATCGCGGCTCCACGGGTACGCCGCAGGGAGCGGTGCACGGTGGTGAGGACGTCGGGCAGCGGCGCGTCCGGTACGCGGTGGAAGGCCCGCAGCGCCGTCTGCGCGGCTTCGGCCGCCGGCGGCCCGTGGCCCAGGCCGTCGACGACGATGGCGGTGCGGGAGTCGTCGGTGTCGAGGACGGTGCAGGCGTCCCCGCTCTCCTGCTCGCCCTCGGCGGGCAGGCACACCGCGCCCACGCCGTCGCCGGACGCGGCGGCCTGTTCCGGCGTGCAGAGCCGGGCGCAGACCAGCGTGCCGTCCGCCGAGCCGCTCCGGATGCTGAAGTGGGACGCTATCCGGCGCACGGCGCCCAGGCCCGCGCCGAGCGAGCCGGTGGTGCTGAAGCCGTCCGCGAGACACCGTTCCAGCTCGGGCATGCCGGGGCCGCGGTCGGCCGCGAGCACCTCCATGCCGCCGCCCGTGGGGAGCCGCTGGAGGTAGAGGACGCCGTCCGTGGCGTACTTGGCGAGGTTGCTGCCCAGCTCCGACGCGATGACCGCGGCCTGGTCGGGCAGTGCGCCCGGCAGTCCGCACCGCGCGGCGAGCTGCCGGGCGGCATGGGCCGCCACGTGGACCGCGCTGTAGTGGTCGATGCGGACGGAGACGGTGGGCGGGACGGAACGGTCGGTCAACGGCTCGCCCACCGAGTGGCCACGACGGTCGTGCCACGGCCTTCCGCGGTGTCCACCTCGAACTCGTCCATCAGCCGGCGTGCTCCGCCCAGCCCGTGCCCCAGTCCGGCGCCCGTGGTGTAGCCGTCGGTGAGCGCGGTGTCGAGGTCGGCGATGCCGGGTCCCTTGTCCCGTACGGTCAGGCGCAGTCCCTTCTTGTCGGCACGCACCGGGTGCTCGACGGTGAGGGTGCCGCCTCCGCCGTGGATGTAGGCGTTACGGGCCAGTTCGCTGGCGGCCGTGACCACCCGCGTCTGGTCCACGATGCCGAATCCCGCACGGATGGTGGCCGCGCGCACGGCGTGCCGTACGGTCAGCAGGTCCTCCTCGCTCTCGACGGGGTACACCGACGCCGCCTCCTCGCCGTCGGCCGCTTCCGGGCCGGCGTCCGTGACATCGGCGACAGCGGTACGCAGTTCACCTATGGGCGTCACGCGAGACTCCCTCGGGTGCCTGTGGACTTCGGTGCCAGCCCAGGGCGGCCATTCCCTGTTCGGCGTTGAGCGCGGTCTCCACACCGGTCAGCTGGAGGCCGAGCTCGACCAGGGTGATGGCGACGGGGGGCTGCATGCCGGCCACTATGACCCTGGCGCCCAACAGGCGGGACATGGTGGTCAGTTCCATGAGCATGCGCGCCACGTAGGAGTCGATGATCTCCAGTCGGGAGATGTCGATCAGTACGCCCCGCGCGCGGTCGGCCGAGATCCGCTCGGTCAGTTCGTCGGCGAACGCGACGGCGGTCTTGTCGTCCAGCTCGTTGAGCAGCCCCGTCACCAGGACGTCACCGAGGCGCAGGATCGGCACACCGGTCGACGCGGGCGCGCTCATCGCTCCGCCAAGGTGGCCTGCGCGGGCGTGTCCCGGAGCTCGATCGCCGCGGAGAGCGCGTCGGCGAGCGTGGCGCGGGTGACGATGGTCGACAGGTCGATGCCCAGCTGGGCGATGGTCTGCGCGATGGGCGGCCGGATGCCGCTGATCACACAGTCCGCGCCCATCAGCCGTACGGCGTTCACCGTGTGCATCAGGTGCTGGGCGACCGCCGTGTCCACCGTGGGGACACCGGTGATGTCGATGATGGCGATCCGCGCCTCGTGCTCCTGGATGGCCTGGAGGAGGTTCTCCATGACCACTTGGGTGCGGGCGGTGTCCAGGGTGCCGATCAGCGGGACGGCGAGCACCTGCCGCCACAGGCGCACCACCGGCGTGGAGACCTCCAGCAGCTGCCGGCTCTGCCGCTGGATGATCTCCTCGCGGCCCTCGACGTACGTCTCGAAACAGAGCGCTCCGGCGCCGTCCAGCAGCTGGTTGATCAGCAGGGCTGCCGCGAACAGCTCGTCACCGTCGTGCGTCCGTCGCTGTACGGCCTCCAGCAGCGCCTCCTTGAGGGTGAGCACCGCCATGGAGGTCGCGGTCGGCAACGCGCCCTTGCGGGCCCTGCGCAGGGAGAACTCGGACACCGCGCGGCGCAGGTCGTGGTGGGTGGCGACGATCCGCTCCACGGGCACGTCGCCCTTGAGGCCGGCGGCGAGCGCACCGACGAGGCCGTCGGCCTCCTCGCGCAGTTCGCCCTCGCTCACCTCGGCCCCCGGGGCGGTGCGCGTCGACTGCAGCTGCACCCAGCGGTCGGCGATGTCGTCGGCCTCTGCCTCCAACGCACCGGCGACAAGCTCGCGCACGCCGGTCTCGGTGGAACTCAAAACCACGGTCCTTCCAGGTCAACGGCCATTCTCGGTGGCGCTTCGGCCGGTTGCCGGCGCTAGCCGGAAACCATCCCTCCGGGCTTGGTCGGCCCGGCAGATCTTACCGAGCGCAGTCAAGCACGCAAAGATCCACCGGCGCTGCCCCACCCTCGGCCGAGTCCTGGCAGCGGCACCCCAGTACCCCGGAAAACGCATCCCTCACCTGGAATCCCAGACGCATTTTCCGGGGCGTCGCGCGGGTCCGCCCGGAGAAGGGCCGTCAGCTCTTCCCGGTGGCCGAGTTGTCCGGTTCGCCGCCCACCACCTGCCCGGCCGTGGGCCGCTCGCCGGCCTTGTCCACCACCGCCCCTGCCAGCACGGCGTTGCTGGAGAGCAGCGTGCCGGCAGCACCGAGCGAGGTGTCCTTGATCAGGTAGGTACGGGATCCCAGGAAGGAGAGGTCGTCGGCGTCGAAGACCCACTCCGAGCGCTCGCCGTACCGGGTGTCGGTGCGGGCGATGCCGACGCCGTGCCGGCCGATGGCGTCGTGCGCCTTCGGGGCCTCGGTGACACCCGGTATGCGGGCGGCGGCCCGGTACAGCGCCGCGGCCAGCTCGGGCGGCATGACCCGCTCGGAGATCAGGTACCCGATCTGCTCGAAGGCCGCCTGGTCGTGCTCCTGCCCGGCCGTCTTGTCGGTGTGGGCGTAGACGTACTTCAGCAGCGCTTCGGGGTCGGTCGGGAGCGAGGCGAGCCAGCGGTAGGTGGGCCGGTGCCAACCCGGCTCGGTGCCGTTCTCGTCGCCCAGTTCGGCGTTGATCGGCAGGGTCTCGCCGTCCTCGCGGACCAGGCCGAGCTTCTTGACCGGGCCCGGGCGCTGTGAGGACCAGACCTCCCGGTCCTTCAGGGGGCCGGTGACGGCCTTGCCGCTCGTCACGTCGGCGTCGCGGCCCTTGCTCTTGACATAGACGAACTGGTCGTCCCGCACGGGCGTGACGTCGGTCGCCAGGGCAACCTCGGAGATCCGGCCGAGCAACGCCGTGGCCTGCTGCCCGGAAGCCGAACTCCGGGCCTGGGGCACGGCCTTCGGGCCGGTCCCGTCGTCGCCTGCCACGGCGAGGCCCACGGTCAGCGCTCCGGCCAGGGCGAGCGCCGTGACGGGTGCCAGCACGGCCGGGCGCAGCAGCCGGCGGCGGGCGGCCATGGCGCCGGCCTGGTCGCGGTCGATCTGTCGCATCAGGGTTTCCTTGTGGTGGAGGTGGCGCTCCGCCGGGAGGTCCCATTCGGCCGGGGCAGGCAGCAGCCTGGCCAGTTCGTCGGCCTCGTCCCGGTCGGGGCGGGCGGGGGCGGCGTCGGTCACGGGGTTTCCTCCTCGGCGGGCAGGGCCACGAACGCGGCCCTGCTTCTTACCTCTCCGCGGACCCGCCGCGGTTCCGTGTCTTTCCCGTTCTCCTCGCTGAGCCGGCTGAGCCGGCTGAGCCGGTCGCGGGCGCGCGACAGGCGGGACCGCACCGTGCCGACGGGGATGTCCAGGGCCTGCGCTGCCTGCGCGTAGTCCAGCCCCGACCACACGCACAGGGCCAGCACCTCACGTTCCGGCCGGCGCAGCCGGTGCAGCGCCGCGTGGACCGCGGCGAGCCGGCGGGCGTCGTCGATGCGGCCGGCCGCTTCCTCGGCGAAGTCGTCCACCGGGGGCGGCGCCGGGGCGCGGGCGAGGAAGGCGAGCCGGCGGCGCAGGCTGCGGTGGGCGTTGTGGGCCTTGTTCGTCGCGATGCCCAGGAGCCAGGCTCGGAGCGAACCACCGTCCGGGTTCAGCCGCTCGCGGGTGGTCCAGGCGGCCAGGAAGGTGTCGGACATGATCTCCTCGGCGTTCGACCAGTCGCCGGTCAGCCGCAGGGCATGGTTGTAGACCGCCCGCGCGTGCTCCTCGTACAGGTCGGCGAACGCCTGACGGTCCCCGGCCCGGATCCGCCGGCGCAGATCGTCCGCGTGCTCTGATTGCTTCACACCCGTTACCTGTTCGCGGGCCACGAGCGGTTCCAGTGATCTGGACCACTCACCCGGGCGCGCCCGGAAAGCGCCCGTCGCCCCCTTTTCTACCTGGCGTCCGGCGTGCGGCCGCACGGGGTGCGCCGCCCGGTTAAGTCAGCCGTTTGACCTGGCTGAGCGAGACGCGTTCACTGAGCGCAGACAGCAGGGACGGAAGGGAGACGCGATGGTCCGCGGAGCGGCCCGGTCCGGGCGGGGCGAGGGAACCAGAGAGGCCCTCCTCACCGTCGCGGAGCGGATGTTCGCCGAGCACGGTGTGTTCGCCGTCTCCAACCGGCAGGTCAGTGAGGCCGCCGGGCAGGGCAACAACGCCGCCGTCGGCTACCACTTCGGCACCAAGACCGACCTGCTGCGGGCGATCGTCCGCAAGCACGCGCGGCGGATCGACGAGCTGCGGCAGGCGATGCTGGCGGAGACCGGCGGCTCGGAGGACGTACGGGACTGGGTGGCCTGTCTCGTCCGCCCGAACACCGAGCACCTGGCCGAGCTGGCCGGCCCCACCTGGTTCGCGCGGTTCGCCGCCCAGGTGATGACCGATCCGGTGCTGCGCGAGATCATGATCGACGAGACGTTCGGGCCCACGGTCCAGCAGACCCTCGACGGGCTCAACCGGTGCCTGCCCGACCTGCCGCTGCCGGTACGCATCGAACGCGGCGAGATGGCCCGGCAGCTGCTGGTGCACACGCTCGCCGAACGGGAACGCGCACTCGCCGACAACACCCAGGCCACCCCCTCCACCTGGTCCGAGTACGCGAGCGGGCTCATCGACGCGATCACCGCCGTCTGGCTCGCGCCCGTGACCCCCCGCACCTCACGGAGCCGCTCCTGAGCGGGCGCGGGGAACCACGACCGGTGAGCCGTCACCGGGGGCCCGCAGGATGTCCGCGTCCAGCGCGTAGACGTCCTTGATCAGCGCCTCGTCGACGACGTCCCGGGGCGCGCCCTGGGCGAGCACACGGCCGTCCTTCATGGCGACGAGCGTGTCGGCGTAGCGGGCCGCGGCGGCCAGGTCGTGCTGGACCATGACGACGGTACGGCCCGCGGCCGCGACCTCGCGGACCAGTTCCAGTACGTCGACGACGTGGCCCAGGTCGAGGGCGCTGGTCGGCTCGTCGAGCAGGATGACGGGGGTGTGCTGGGCGAGGACCATCGCGAGCCAGCAGCGCTGGCGCTGGCCGCCGGAGAGCCGGTCGACGCGTTCGCCGGCCAGTTCGGTGGTGCCGGTGGCCGCCAGTGCCGCGCGTACGGCGTCCTCGTCCTCGCGCGACCACTGCCGCAGCAGCCCTTGGTGGGGGTGGCGGCCGTAGCGGACGAGCCCGGCCACGGTGACGGCCTCGGGGGCGCGCGGCGACTGCGGCAGCAGGGCGACCCGGTGCGCGGCCTGCCGCCGGCTCAGTCCCCAGATGTCGTCGCCGGCCGCCAGGACCGTACCGGACGCGGGCTTGTGCAGGCGGGCGAGGGTGCGGAGCAGGGTGGACTTCCCGCAGCCGTTGGGGCCGACGACGGCGGTGACGTGGCCGGCGGGCACCGTGAGGTCGACGTCGTGGACGACGGGGCGGCCGGGGTAACCGGAGTGCAGCGCCCGGACTTCGAGGCCCGGCGCCGCGGCGGCTGGGTGTGCGTCATGGGGGTGTTCATGCCTTTCCGGTGGTCCGTTCCGTGCGGAAGAGGACCCAGAGGAGGAAGGGGCCGCCGAGGACGCTGGTGACGACGCCGACGGGCAGTTCGACAGGGGCGATGACGCGGCCGAGCGCGTCGGCGGCGGCGATGAGCGCGGCGCCGGCGAGGGCCGAGCCGATGACCGGGACCCGGGTGGGGCCGGCCAGCCGCTGCGCGAGAACGGGGGCCGCCAGGGCGACGAAGGCGATCGGGCCGCCGACGCCCACGGCGAGGCCCGCCAGGGCGACGGCCACCGCGAGTGCGGCCGCCCGTACCCGCCGCAGGTCGACGCCGAGCGAGGCCGCCATGTCGTCGTCGAAGCGGAGGAGTTGCAGCCGGTGGCCGACCGCCAGCGCGAGCGGGAGCAGGAACAGCAGGGCGAGCGAGAGCGGCACTCCGACCCCTCCGTCGCGCCCGTTGAGGCTGCCGACGGCCCACAGGAAGACGCCGCCCGCGGTGTTGTCGTTCTCGCGGGACATGATGAGGTCGCTGACCGCGCCGAGGAAGGTGGAGACGCCGATGCCGACCACGAGCACGCGGTAACCGGCCGCGCCCGCGCCGCCCGCGCACAGCACGACGACCGCGGCGGCGGCCACGGCGCCCAGGGGGCCGAGCCACCAGTCGCCCACCATGCCGGTCGCGGAGCCGGCCACGGAGGCGACGACCGCGGCGGTCGCACCCTCGTTGACGCCGACGAGGTCGGGAGTGGCCAGCCGGTTGCCCGCCAGGGTCTGGGTCAGGCAGCCGGAGACGCCGAGCGCGGCACCGACCATCAGGCCGACGAGGACGCGTGGCAGCCGGAACTCCTGGACGATCATCACGGTGCCGGGGTCGCCCGTACCCAGCAGTCCGGAAACGGTCTGCGACAGACTCATACCGGTCGAACTCGCCAGCACCCCGCAGCAGATGAGGACGGCGGCGAGCGGCACCAGGAAAGCGGCGGCCCGTGCGCTGCGGCGGGGGAAGAGCCACGACAGGGTGCCGGTGCGCAGCACGACGCTGTCGGGCGGGGTCACGTCCGTCATGCCGAGGCTCCCGCGGTGGAGAGGCGGGACGAGCGGGCGATCCAGATGAGGAGCGGCCCGCCGACGAAGGCGAGCAGCACGCTGACCGGGGTCTCCCAGGGCCGGATGACGACGCGGGCGAGGATGTCGGCGAGGAGCATGATGTCCGCCGCGATCAGCGCGGAGAGGGCCAGTTGTACGGCCATGCGGGCCCCGGCCACGGCGCGCGCGGCGTAGGGGGCGAGCAGTCCGAGGAAGGCGATGGGCCCGGCGACGGCGACCGCGCAGCCGACCAGCAGCGACACGGCCCCGGCCACCACCAGGCGGATCCGGCCCGGGTGGTGGCCGAGCGAGCGGGCGCTGTCGTCGCCGAGGCCCAGTGCCGACAGCGGCCGTGCGCAGCCGAGTGCGGCCAGCAGGCCGGCGGCGGCGAGCGGCAGGAGCGGCAGGAGGTCGGAGATCTCGACTCCGGCGAGCGAGCCGATCGTCCAGTACCGGTACGTGTCGAAGGTCGACTGCGTACCGAGGAGGACGTACGCGGTGAGGCCGTGGAAGGTGGCGCCCAGCGCGGAACCGGCGAGGACGAGCCGCAGTGGTGATCCGGCGGCGCGTCCGGAGGCCGCGAGCAGGAGGACGACGGCGCTGGCGGCCATACCGCCGACGAGTGCCCAGACCAGCAGTGCGGCCGACGACGTGACGCCGAAGAAGGTGAGTCCGAGGACGACCGCGAAGGCGGCACCGGAGTTGACGCCGAGCAGTCCGGTCTCCGCGAGGGGGTTGCGGGTCGCGGCCTGGAGCAGGCAGCCGGACGTGCCGAGGCAGACCCCGACCAGGACGGCGGCGAGGGTGCGCGGCAGGCGTACGTCCAGGAGCGCGAGGCGCAGTTGGGTGTCGGCGCGGGCCGCGGGGTCGCCGGTCAGGTACCCCCAGGCCCGGGCCGGGGAGCTGTTGCCCGTCCCGATGAGGAGGGACAGCAGTGCGAGCCCGAGGAAGACGACGACGAGTCCGGCGGCGGCCCACGACGCGCGTCTCGCTTCGGGCGACGGGTGCCGGACATTTCGGCTTCCCGTGGTCCGACCCCGGATTTCTTGCACTTTCCACATATGGTTAGCCTAACCTAAGTTCCGACCCGTCAGCCGACGGCTCGGCAGGCTCACGCACGCCCTGATCGCGCCGCGCACCCCGCCCAGGCCCTTGTCCAACGCCCCGGCGCCGCCTGCCGGATCGATCCCCACAAGCGCACGACAAACGCAGAAAGAGGCCCCTGGTGTCGACTACCGTCTCGCCCTCCCGCAGATCCCCGCGCTCCGTCGCCGCGGCCGCCGTGCTCGCCGCCCTCGCGCTGGCAGCCACCGCCTGCGGCTCCTCGGACCAGAGCGCGAAAACGGGCGGCTCCGGCGAAAGCGGCACCACCCGGGTCACCGACGCGACCGGCGCGAAGGTGCAGGTGCCGGCCGCCCCGAAGCGGGTCGTGGCGCTCAGTGAGATGGACCTGGACTCCGCGCTCGCCCTCGGCGTCAAGCCCGTCGGACTCACCGCGGGCCGCGGCCAGAAGGGCGCCCCCGCCTACCTTGCCGACCAGGCCGAGGGCATCCCCGTGGTCGGCGCGGTCACCGGCCCGGACATCGAGAAGGTCGTCCAGGCGAAGCCGGACGTCATCCTGGCCGGCCAGCTCGCCGACCAGCAGGTGCTCCAGCAGCTCAAGAAGATCGCCCCCACCGTCGTCACGGTGGACGGCACCAAGAGCTGGAAGAAGTCCCTCGCACTCACCGGCACGGTGCTCGGCAAGGCCAACGAGGCGGAGAAGTTCCTCAGTTCGTACGACGGCAAGGTCGCCGCGCTGAAGAAGGACCTCGGGTCCGAAGCGGGCGCCGAGGTGTCGGTGGCCCGCTACTCCGCCAAGGGCACGGCCGTCATGCAGCAGGGCGTGTTCATCAGCGACGTGCTGAAGGACCTGGGCTTCGGGCGGCCCGGCATCCAGAACGAGAAGGGCGAGGGCCACTCCTCCCCGATCAGCGACGAGAACCTCCAGGAGATCGACGGGGACTGGCTGTTCATCGGCACCCTCTCCTCGGCCGGACCGGACAAGGGCCTCCTGGACGAGCTGGCCGGGAAGCCCGCCTACAAGGAGCTGAAGGCCGTACGGGACCACCACGCCACCGTCATCGACGGCTCCAAGTGGACCAGCCTGGGCGGCGCCCAGGCCGCCGTCTCCGTGCTCGGCGACATCCGGAAGGCGATGGTCAAGTGAGCGCCGACCAGGAGCTCGCCGGGCGGTTCGCACTCGTCACGGGCGCGGGCCGGGGCATCGGCCGCGCGGTCGTGGAGGTGCTCGCCGGGCGCGGCGCCCGCGTCCTCGCCACCGACCTGTCCGCCGGGGACGTCCGGACGCTCGCGAAGGACCTCGGCGACCAGGTCGTGGCCCGCCGGCTGGACGTCACCGACGCCGCGGCCGTCGAGGAACTCGTCGCCGAGGCCGAAAGCACCCTGGGGGCACTGGACATCGCGGTCAACGTCGCCGGCGTCCTGCGGCAGTCCGACGTCGTGGCCACCACCGACGCGGACTGGGCCGCCACCTTCGCCGTCAACACCGACGGGGTGTTCCACGTCTCGCGCGCGGTCGCCCGCCGGATGGGCGGGCGGGGCCGCGGCAGCATCGTCACCGTCGCCTCGAACGCGGCCGGGATCCCGCGCGCCGGCATGTCCGCCTACGCCGCGTCCAAGGCGGCGACCGTGATGTTCACCAAGTGCCTCGGCCTGGAGCTCGCCTCCCGCGGCATCCGCTGCAACACCGTCTCCCCCGGCTCGACCCTCACCGACATGCAACGCAGCATGTGGACCTCCGGCGACGAGGAGGCCGCCGCACGACGGGTGATCGAGGGAGACCTCGCCACCCACCGCACGGGCATCCCGCTCGGCCGCATCGCCGACCCCGCCGACATCGCGGAGGCGGTCGCCTTCCTCGCCTCCGACCGGGCCCGCCACATCACCATGCACGACCTGTACGTCGACGGTGGCGCCACCCTCCGGGCCTGACCTCCGCCTCCGGCCCCTCCGAACGGCCGCCGACCACGGCCGTACCGACCCTCCCCCTGGAGACACCCATGTCCGCCTCCTTGCGTGAACCCACCGCCCTCCCCCACGGCCCCGCACCCGGCGCCGTGGTCACCCCCGGCTCGGCGACCGCCCTGCTCGACGAGTACCGCCCGGGAACGGACCGCTTCCTCGCCACCCCGCACCGCACCCTGCTGGGCCGCGGTACGGCGGCCGAGGTACCGCACGACGCCAGACCGTTGCCCGATCGCGTGCGCGACGTCCTCGATACGCGGCGGCGGACGGGCGACGCGGCGCCCGTCGTCGTCGGATCGGTGCCCTTCGCCGCGGAAGCCCCGCCCGCACTGGCCGTGCCGCACGCGGTGCGCTGGGCACCGCCCCTGCGGGAGGACCCGCTGGTCGTGCTGCCGGCCCCGGCCGCCGACGACGAACAGGACCAGTGGCAGGTGCGGCCCGTACCGGAGCCCGAGCAGTACGGCGCGGCCGTGGCCGCCGCTGTCGAGCGGATGCGCGCCGGCGAGTTCGACAAGGTCGTACTGGCCCGCACGCTGGAACTGACGTCGGCCCGCGAGCTGGACCTGCCCGCCATGCTGCGCCGGCTCGCCCAGCGTGACCCGGCCGGCTACACCTTCGCCGTCCCCAGCGGCCCGGCCCGTACGCTCATCGGCGCCAGCCCCGAGCTGCTGGTGGCCCGCCGCGGCGGGCGGCTCGTCGCCAACCCGCTGGCGGGGTCGGCACCGCGCAGCACCGACCTGGCCGAGGACGTCCGGCGCGCGGCCGCGCTGCTGGACTCGCCGAAGGACCTGCACGAGCACGCCGTGGTCGTGGAAGCCGTGCGCGAGGCGCTCGCGCCGTTCTGCCGCTACCTGGACGTCCCCGCGCGGCCCACCCTGGTGCGTACCGCCGCCATGTGGCACCTGTCGACCACCGTCACCGGCGAACTGGCCGACCCCGGCCGCACCACGGCCCTGCACCTGGCGTCGGCGCTGCACCCCACGCCCGCAGTGTGCGGCACCCCCACCGACGTGGCCCGCGAGGTCATAGCCGAGTCCGAGCCCTTCGACCGCGGCCCGTACACCGGCATGGTGGGCTGGCAGGACGCGGACGGCGACGGCGAGTGGGTCGTGACGATCCGCTGCGCGGAGGCCGAGGGCCGTGCCCTGCGGCTGTTCGCGGGGGCCGGCGTGGTGGCCGCCTCCTCGCCGGAGGCCGAGACGGCCGAGACCGGCGCCAAGTTCGGTACCTTCCTGAACGCCGTGGGAGCCGCGCTGTGAGCACCACCGGAACCGCCGCCCCGCCGCCCCTGGCGACCACACCTGGCCTGGACGCGCCCACCTGGCCCGCCGAGTTCGCCGCGCGCTACCGCGCCGCCGGGTACTGGCGCGGGGAGACGTTCGGCGGCGTACTGCGCGAGCGCGCCGCGGCCCACCCCGACCGTGTCGCCCTGGTCGACCCCGCCCCCGAGCGCCGCACCTGGACGTACCGGGAGCTGGACGAGAGCGCCGACCGGCTCGCCGCCGGGTTCCTCGCGCGCGGCATCTCCAAGGGCGACCGGGTCGTCGTGCAGCTGCCCAACGTCGGGGAGTTCATCGAGGTCGTCTTCGCGCTGTTCCGGATCGGCGCGCTGCCGGTCTACGCGCTGCCGGCCCACCGGGAGACGGAGATCGCGCACTTCTGCTCCTTCACCGAGGCCGTCGCCTACGTCATCCCCGACCGGCACGCCGGGTTCGACCACCGCGAACTGGCGGCGAAGATCAAGGAGCGCACTCCCGCCCTGCGGCACGTGTTCGTCGTCGGGGATCCGGGCGAGCACACCGCGCTGTCCGAGGTCCCGTGCGACCCGGCCGGGCCGCCCGCCGGGCCCGAGCCGCACGAGCTGGCGTTCCTCCAGCTGTCCGGCGGTACGACCGGCGTGTCCAAGCTCATTCCGCGCACCCACGACGACTACATGTACTCGCTGTGGGGCTCCAACGAGATCTGCGGCGTCGACGCCGGCACCCGCTTCCTCGTCGTACTGCCCGCCGCACACAACTTCCCCATGAGCTCCCCGGGCTGGCTGGGCGCGCTGTACGCCGGTGCCACGGTCGTCCTGTGCCCGCGGCCCGACCCCGCGACGGCCTTCCCCCTCATCGAGCGGGAGCGGATCACCATGACCGGCATGGTGCCGCCGCTCGCCCTGGTGTGGACGGACGCCGCGCCGCAGACGGAACACGACCTGTCCAGCCTGGAGCTGGTGCTGGTCGGCGGCGCCAAGTACAGCGAGGCGGCGGCGCGGCGGCTGGAGCCTGCGCTGGGCTGCCGGCTGATGCAGGTCTTCGGGATGGCCGAGGGGCTCGTCAACTACACCCGGCTGGACGACGACTACGAGACGATCGTCACCACCCAGGGCCTGCCGATCTCCCCGGACGACGAGATCCGCATCGTCGACGACGCCGGACAGGACGTCCCCGACGGCGAGTTCGGGCATCTGCTGACCCGGGGCCCGTACACGATCCGCGGGTACTGGCGCGCTCCCGAGCACAACGCGCGGACCTTCACCGAGGACGGCTTCTACCGCACCGGCGACATCGTGCGCCGCACCGCGACCGGTCACCTCGTCGTCGAGGGCCGGGCCAAGGACCAGATCAACCGGGGCGGGGAGAAGATCGCGCCGGAGGAGGTCGAGAACGTCATCCTCGGCCACCCCGCCGTGCACGACGTGTCCGTCGTCGCGGTGGCCGACGCGTACCTCGGTGAACGCTCCCTCGCGTACGTGATCCTGCGCGACGGCGCCGCGCCGCTGAAGCCCGTCGCCGTCAAGCGGTACGTCCGCGAGCGCGGCCTCGCCGCCTACAAGGTCCCCGACCTCGTCGAGTTCGTCGACGCCTTCCCGCGGACCGGCGTCGGAAAGGTCAGCAAGAAGGGGCTGCGGTCCTCCGCCGCCACGCCCACCGCCGACTCCGACCGCTGACGCGCACCACCTGAAAGGCTGCCGCCCATGGCGCTTCCCGCCATCGCCCCCTACCCGCTGCCGGCCCCCGACGAGCTGCCCGCCAACCGTGTGTCCTGGACCGTGGACCCCTCGCGCGCGCTGCTGCTGGTCCACGACCTCCAGCAGCACTTCCTCGACGCGTTCCCGGCCGGCGAGCAGCCGGTGACCGGCATGCTCGACAACACCGCACGCCTGCTCGCCGCGTACCGCCGCCTCGGCGTCCCGGTCGTCCACTCCGCCCAGCGCGGCGGCCAGACGCCCGAGGAGCGCGGCCTCCAGCTGGACTTCTGGGGCCCGGGCGTCGCGGACGACCCGCAGAAGCTGGCGGTGCCGGACGTGGTCGCGCCCGCCGACGGGGACATCCGCCTCACCAAGTGGAAGTACAGCGCCTTCGTCCGCACCGAACTGGAGACGCTGATGCGCGACTCCGGGCGCGACCAGCTGGTGATCACCGGCGTCTACGCGCACATCGGCGTGCTGATGAGCGCCGCCGACGCGTGGCAGCGGGACCTCCAGGCGTTCGTCGTCGCCGACGCCGTCGCCGACTTCTCCCGTGCCGACCACGACATGGCCCTGCGCTGGGCCGCCGGCCGCTGCGCCGTCGTGACCACCACCGACGCCCTTCTGAAGGAGATCTGAGAGCCATGGCGCTCACCCTGGAGCAGATCCGCAGCGACGTCGCCGACTCCCTCGGCGAGGATCCCGCTGACATCCCCTACGACGAGAACCTGGTCGACCACGGCCTGGACTCGGTACGCATCATGGCCCTGCTGGAGCGCTGGCGCCGCGACCACGGCGTCCAGGCGGCCTTCGCCGACCTCGCCGAGCAGCCCGCCATCGAGGCGTGGGCACCGCTGCTGGGGGCCGCATGACCGCCACGGCGACGGAGGGCACCGGTCACCGGTCCGGCGCCGCCGGCACCCCGCTGCCGCTGACGGCGGCCCAGTCGGGCATGTGGTACGCACAGGCCCTCGATCCGCTGAGCCCCGCGCAGAACACCGCCGAGTGCCTGCACATCGACGGGCCCCTCGACCCGCGGCTGTTCGACGCCGCGCTGCGCCGCGTCACCGCGGAGGCCGACGCGCTGCGGATACGGGTCGAGGACACCGCCGAAGGGCCGCGTCAGCGGGTCCTGGACGCCGTCGAACCGCCGCTGGCCCTGTGCGACCTCCGCGGCCGCGACCGGGCCGAGGAGGAGGCCGAGGCGTGGATGCGCGCGGACCTCGCCGAGCCCTTCGACCTCGCGGCGGGGCCGCCGTTCCGGCACGCGCTGTTCCGCGTCGGCGAGGAGCGGTGGCTGTGGTACCAGCGCATCCACCACCTCGTCATGGACGGTTACGGCTACTCGCTGCTCGTCCGGCGCACCGCCGAGGTCTACACGGCGCTCGTCCGCGGAGACGAGCCGGGCCCGCGCACCTTCGGGTCGCTGACCGACCTCCTCACGCAGGACGCCGAGTACCGCGCCTCGGAGGCGTTCGAGGCCGACCGCGCCCACTGGACGGAGGCGTTCGCCGACCGGCCCGAGGCGTCCCGGCTCGCGGGCCGCGGCGCGCTGCCCTCGCGTACGTTCCTGCGGCACAGTGCGCAGCTCGGTCCCGAGGCGACGGAGCGCGTGCGGGAGCTGGCCTCCGAACTGCGCGCGACCTGGCCGGACGTGCTGATCGCCGCCCAGGCCCTCTACACCTCCCGGGCGACAGGGCGTGCCGATGTCGTGCTCGGCCTGCCGATGATGGGCCGCATGGGGTCGGTGGCCTTGCGCGTGCCCGGCATGGTGATGAACGTGCTCCCGCTGCGGCTGACCGTCACCCCCGACGCGACCTTCGCGCAGCTGGTGCGGCAGGTCGTGCTCGGCATCCGGCAGGTGCGCAGGCACCAGCGCTACCGGTACGAGGACATCCGCCGTGACCTGGGGCTGCTCGGCGAGAGCCGCGGCCTGGTCGGCCCGCTCGTCAACATCATGCCGTTCGACTACGACATCGACTTCGCGGGCGCGCCCGCACGGGCCCGCAACCTCTCCGCCGGCCCGGTCGACGATGTGACGGTCAACATCTACGACCGCGCCGACGGGCGCGGCCTGCGCATCGACCACGACGGCAACCCGGCGCTGTACGAGGACGGCGCACTCGCCGCACACCAGGAACGCTTCCTGCACCTGGTCGACCGGCTCGCCAGCGCCGACCCGCACCTGCCGCCGGCCGCCCACCCCATTGCGACGCCGAGCGAACTCGCCCTGGTCGTCGAGGAGTTCAACCGCACCGACGCGGAACTGCCGCCCACGACGCTGGTCGGCCCGATCGAGTCCCAGGCCATGCGCACGCCCCACGCCACGGCGCTGGTGTACGAGGACACGTCGCTCACCTTCGCCGAGCTGAACGCGCGCGCCAACCGCCTCGCGCGGCACCTCCAGACGTACGGCGCGCGGCCCGGCGCGGTGGTGGCCGTCTCGCTGCCCCGGTCGGCGGAGCTGGTGGTCTCGCTGCTCGCCGTGGTCAAGACGGGGGCCGCGTACCTGCCGCTCGACCCGGACTACCCCGCCGGACGGCTCGCCTTCATGCTGGCGGACGCGGCTCCGGTGTGCGCCGTCACCGACCGCGCCGACCGGCTGCCGGACGACGCGGGGACCCCGCTCGTCGTCCTGGACGGACTCGACCTGTCCGGGTACCTCACCATCAACCCGGGGCGTCCGCTCACGCCCGCGCACCCCGCGTACGTCATCTACACCTCCGGCTCCACCGGCAGGCCCAAGGGCGTCGTCGTCCCGCACGGGGCCATCGACAACCGGCTGCGCTGGATGCAGCACGCGTACCCGATCGGCGCCGGGGACCGGGTGCTGCAGAAGACACCGTCCTCGTTCGACGTGTCGGTGTGGGAGTTCTTCTGGCCGTTGCGCGCGGGCGCCACGCTCGTGGTGGCCGCGCCCGGCGGCCACAAGGACCCCGCCTACCTGACCCGGATCATCCGCGAGCAGCAGATCACCACCTGCCACTTCGTGCCGTCCATGCTGCAGGTCTTCCTGGCCGAGGCGGAGACCGGAGCGGCCGGCTGCGGCAGTCTGCGGCAGGTGTTCTGCAGCGGGGAGGCGCTGCCCCGCGAGACGGCGAACGCCTTCGCGCGCACGCTGCCGGGGGCCGAGCTGCACAACCTGTACGGACCGACGGAGGCCGCCGTCGACGTCTCGTACCACGCCTGCGTCCCGGACGGTACGGGCCCGGTCCCGATCGGCCGGCCGGTGTGGAACACCCGGCTGTACGTCCTGGACGCGGCGCTCCAGCCCTGCCCGCCCGGCGTGGCGGGCGAGTTGTACCTCGCCGGGCGGCAGCTCGCCGACGGCTACCTCAACCGTGCCGGCCTGACCGCCGCCCGCTTCGTGGCGAACCCCTTCGGTCCGCCGGGCAGCCTCATGTACCGCACGGGCGACCTGGCGCGCTGGACGGACGAGGGCGAGGTGGAGTACCTCGGCCGCACCGACCACCAGGTGAAGCTGCGCGGCCAGCGCATCGAGCTGGGCGAGATCGAGACGGCCCTCGCGGCGCAGGCCGGTGTGGACGGGGCGTGCGCCCTGGTACGGGAGGACCGGCCGGGCGAGCAGCAGCTCATCGGCTACGTGACGGGCGGTGCGGATCCCGCCACCGTACGCGCCGCGCTGACGGGCGTACTGCCGGAGCACATGGTGCCGACGGCGGTCGTGGCCCTGGACGCGTTCCCGCTGAGCCCCAACGGCAAGCTGGACCGCCGTGAACTGCCCGCGCCGGTGTTCGCCGGGAGCGGGGGCGGCCGGCGCCCCGCCGGGGCGCGCGAGGAGGCGCTGACGCGGCTGTTCGCGCAGGCGCTCGGCGTCGAACAGGTGGGCCCTGACGACGCGTTCTTCGACCTGGGCGGTACCTCGCTGCTCGCGGTGCGTCTGGTGGCGCGGATCCGGGAGGAGCTGGGTGCCGAGCTGACGATCGGTTCGCTGTTCGAGGCGCCCACCCCGGCGGCGCTCGCGGCCCGTATCGACAGTACGGGACCCGCGTCCGAGGACGCGCTGGACGTCGTGCTGCCGCTGCGCACCGAAGGCGACCGGCCGCCGCTGTTCGCCATCCATCCGGCGGGCGGTATCGCGTGGTGCTACGCGGGCCTGTCGGCGCGGCTCGGCCCGGGGCAGCCGCTGTACGGCATCCAGGCCCGCGGCCTGGTGCGCGACGAACCGCTGCCGTCGACGTTGCGGGAGGAGGCGGCCGACTACGTCGAGCGCATCCGCGAGCTCCGGCCGCACGGCCCGTACCGGCTGGTGGGCTGGTCGGTCGGCGGCGTCCTCGCCCACACGGTGGCCGTCCTGCTGCAACAGGCCGGTGCGGAGGTCGAACTCCTGGCGCTGCTCGACGCGTTCCCGGCCGAGCAGTGGCGGGAGAACGCCGCGCCCGAGGAGGGCGACGCGCTGACCGCGGTGCTCCGCATGGCGGGCTTCGACCGTACGCACGAACGCGACCGTGCCGACGTACTCGCCACACTGCGGCAGGCGGGCAGTCCGCTCGCCGGTCTCAGCGACCACACCCTGGCGAGGATCGTGGACATCGTGCCGAACCACGCGCGCATGATGCGCGAGCACCACCACGAGGTGTTCGACGGTGACGTGCTGTTCTTCACGGCCGCCGCGCCGCGTCCCGAGGACTGGCTGACGCGGGAGGCGTGGCGTCCGCACGTGAGCGGCGCCGTCGTCAACCATGACCTGGACTGCACGCACCCGCAGCTGATGCGGGAGCGGCAATTGGACGACATCGCCGCGGTGCTGGCGGCGCGCTTGAAGGAGCTCGACGCATGACGCAGCAGGCAGGCCCGTTCGACGCGGGCACAGGTGAGGGCGACACCCACCTGGTGCTGGAGAACGACCACGGCCGCCGGTCGCTGTGGCCGGTGTGGCGCGCCGTGCCGCCGGGCTGGTCCGCGCGGTTCGGGCCGGCTCCGCACGAGGCTTGCGTGCGTCACGTGGAGACGCACACCGCATGACGCCGATGACCGCGGTACGGCCGTGGCCGGACCCCGGACCGCTGCCCCGGCCGCAGGACCTCGCCCCGGGTCCGCGGCTGTGGCTGGTCCGGGCTCCCGGGCCGGGCGCCCCGCCCGATGAGTCGGTACTGGACGACGAAGAGCGCCGTCGCGCGGATTCGCTGCGGCGGCCGGCCGACCGTGCCCTGTACGTGGCGGCGCATGTGGCGCTGCGCCGCGCGCTGGGCGGCTGTCTGGGGCTTCCGGCAGCGCGGGTTCCGCTGACGCGGCTGCCGTGCCCGGGCTGCGGCGGGCCGCACGGCCGGCCCGCCGTGGCCGGGCCGTACGGCGCGTACGTGCACTTCTCGCTGTCGCACACGGGCGGCCTGGCCCTGCTGGGCCTGGCCGCCCGGCCGGTGGGCGTGGACGTCGAGCGCGTGCCGGAGGAGCGGCTGGTGGAGGACGCGGCCGGCGCGCTGCACCCGGCGGAACAGGAGGAGCTGGCCGGGGCGGCGCCGGACACCCGTGCCCTCGCGTTCGCCCGCTGCTGGACCCGCAAGGAGGCCTATCTGAAGGCGATCGGCGAGGGCCTGTCCGGGGACGGGCTGCGCACCGTCCGGCTGGGGACGGGCCCCGCGCCGGCCGGGCTGCCGGGCTGGCTGCTCAGCGACGTCGAGGTGCCGCCGGGGTACGCCGCGGCCTGCGCGCTGCCCGAACCGGGGCGGATGCGGACTCAGTCCGCGGCACCGGAGAGCAGGCCCTCCAGTCCTGCCGCGAGCTCCGTGCGCCAGCACAGGTAGTCGTGCCCGCCGTTGAACTCCCGGTACACGGCGTCGTCGTAGCCGGCGGTGGCGAGCGTCTCGCGGAGGCGCCGGGCCGCCGGGAGGGCCACCCACTCCTGCTCCCCGAAGGAGAGCCAGAAGCGCACCGGCAGCCGCGGCCCTTCGGCGATGCGGTCGGTGAGCCACTCGGCGCGGGGCCCGTCGGGCCACCAGAACGAGCCGGACTGGGCGAGGGCGTTGCCGAAGCGGTGCGGTGCGAGCAGGGCCGCGTACGCGGCGGTGAGCCCGCCCAGGCTCTGTCCTGCGACCACGGTCCTGGCCGGGTCCTCCGTGAGGGGCAGCAGGCCGCCGGCCCAGGGCAGCAGCTCGTCCGCGAGGAAGGCGACGTACTCCGGACGGCAGGTGAGCTCCGCCCACCGGGTGGCGGCGTCCACGGACTCCGGCAGCACGACGGCCACCGGGGGGATGCGGCCGTCGGCGATGAGGTTGTCGAGGAGGTGGGCGAGGCCGAGCCCGGGCTGCGCCCAGTGCTCGCCGTCGAGCAGGATCAGCACCGGCAGCCGCTGCCGCAGGTGTGCGGTGTGCGGCGGCCGGTACAGCCACACCCGCCGCGGGCCGTCGAGGTGCGCGCTGGTCACCTTGTGCTCGGTGACACCGCCGCGGGGGACGTCCTCGCGGGGTTCCCAGTCCAGGGCGCGCGGAGCGGCCGGGAGCTCGGCGCAGGAGACCGGCTCACCGCCCCAACGCCTGGACAGCGTGCGGCGGTTGAAAGGGTCGTTGCGGCGCTGGGTGCGGAGCCACTGCCAGTACGCGGTGGAGCCCGGCTCGGGGCCTTCGCCCTCGTCGACGTGGAAGTCGTAGGTGCCGTACCAGTCGTGGCGCAGCCGGAGCGTCCAGTGCCACACGTCGGTGCCCGGGACGTGCTCCATCACGTTGCCCTCGGGGGCGCGCGGGTCGCCGAGTTTGTTGGGCAGCACTTGGACGGCGCGGGTGGCGGGCGTACCGCGCCAGAGGAAGGTCACGGCGCGGTGGTCCGCACTCCCTTGGGGGTCCGGCCCGACGAGCGGAGTGCCCTGCCGCCGCACGTCGGCCCAGAATTCGCGGACTTCACCGGGGTCCGGCAGGGCACGGGCGGGGTGCGCGAGACGCGGCAGCGGGGTGGGCCGCGCCGACCGGGGCGGCCGGTGCGGATCTCCCTGTGGGGGCACGGACAGGTTCATGCGGGCGGACTCCGACCGACGAGAAGGTCAACTTAGGGTCACCTTACCTTCTCAGCGGAAGTGGCGCGGGCCACACCGGAAATCGAATATTACTTAGGAAAGGCTAAGCTAAGTTACGTGTTGCGCACTTCCCCAGAAGTGCCGTCCGCCAAGGAGATTGACGCAGCATGACCTCTCTCATCCGCCGTATGCGCCGTACCGCCGCGATCGCCGTGGCCGCCGCAGCGGGCAGCTCGCTGGTGCTCACCGGTACCGCCTCCGCACACTCCGGCACCGCGCACGCCGGCACCGCCGGCCAGGCCGTCACGAGCGCGCCGCTCACCAAGGGCCTCTACCAGTCCGCGTACTCCGAGCGGAACCACGTGCTGTGGACCACCGCCGCCGTCGGCCGGCCGCCGGTCACCCGGTCCACGCTGATGAAGGTCGACCCGCGCACGCTGAAGGTGCAGGCGTCGTACACCCCGCCGGTCACCGACGAGGCCACCGGCGCCGTCGAGGCCGTCTACGGCGTGGCCGTCGACGACGAGCACAACACCGTCTGGACCACGAACACCCGCAACGACACCGTCGCCGTCTACAGCCAGCGCACCGGCAAGCACCTCGCCACACTGCCGGACGTGGCGCACGCCCGCGAGATCGTGGTCGACGAGCGCCACGACACCGTGTGGGCCAGCGGCTTCGGCGACGGCTCCCTCGTGACCTTCGACAGCCGCACCTTCAAGGAGAAGGAGCGGATCACCGTCGAAGGCGCGAGCCCCACGGGCCTCGCCGTGGACGAGCGGTCCGGCACCGCCTACGCCGCCGACCTCAACAACGACCGCATCATCCAGGCCTCCCCCGGCACCACGGACCCGCGGTTCATCCCGGCCGGCGACGCGCCGATCTCGATCGCGCTGTCCAAGGACGGCCGCACGGCGTACACCGCCGACCAGAACGGCGACGGCATCTCCGTCGTCGACCTGCGCAAGGGCGCCGTCACCAAGTCGGTCACCACCGGCAAGGGCGCCCTGTCCGTGGCCACCGACACCCGCTCCGGCCGCGTCGTGGTCGTGAACCGCACCGACGCCACCCTGTCGGTGGTGAACCCCCGCAAGGGCACCGTCGAGAAGACCGTGCCCACCGGCACCGACCCCAACCACGTCGAGGTGGCCGGCGGCACCGCGTACGTGGTCGACAAGTCCGGCACCGGCACCGCCGACGACAAGCTGACCCGGATCCGTCTCGGCCACTGATCCCTGGGGATCCCACCAGCGGTGGCCCCGCACGTGCGGGGCCACCCTGCCGGACCAGCTCGGACACCAGGGCACTGACGTTGTCGGGCTTCCGTGAAACGGCGGAGCTGCTGCCGACGCCCGCGGTCAGTCGACGTAGCGCAGACCCGCGGCCTTGAGCGGCTCGCGCATGCCGTAGACGTCGAGGCCGAGCTCGCCGGCGGCGAACCGCTGCCGCTTGCCCTCCTCGTTCTCCTCCCGCTTCCGGGCGGCCTCGGCCACCTCGGCGACGCGCCCCGCCGGCACGACGACCACACCGTCGGCGTCGCCCACGACCACGTCACCGGGGTGGACCAGCGCGTTGGCGCAGACGACGGGGACGTTGACCGAGCCGAGGGTGGCCTTCACGGTGCCCTTGGCGTTGACCGCGCGGCTGAAGACGGGGAAGTCCATGGCCGCCAGCTCCGCCACGTCGCGGCAGCCGCCGTCGATGACGAGGCCGCGGCCGCCCTGGGCGCGGACCGACGTCGCGAGCAGTTCGCCGAAGAACCCGTCCTCGCACTCGGTGGTGCAGGCCGCGACCAGGACGTCGCCCGGTTGCAGCTGCTCAGCGGCCACGTGCAGCATCCAGTTGTCCCCGGGCTGGAGCAGGACGGTGACCGCCGTGCCGATGAGTCTGGCCTCGGGGTAGACGGGGCGGATGTAGGGACGCATGAGGCCGGTGCGGCCCATGGCTTCGTGGATCGTGGCCACACCGAAGGGTGCGAGCTTCTCGACGTCCTCGCCGGACGGCCGGTCGACGGTGCGGTGGACGACTCCGAGTTCATACATGAGGTGTTCACTCTTTCCGCTGGTTCAGCGTCCCTGCCGCGTGAGCAGGGCGTGCAGACGGGGGTAGACGGTGCGGGCGTTGCGCTCCTGGACGTCGGCCAGCTCCGTGGCGGACAGGCCGGCGCTCTTCACGTAGCGGCGGGTGTCGTCGAAGTGGTGGCCGCTGCACGGGTCGATGTCGCGGACGGCGCCGATCATCTCCGAGGCGAAGAGGACGTTGCGGCAGGATACGACGTCGAGCAGCAGGTCGATGCCGGGCTGGTGGTAGACGCAGGTGTCGAAATACACGTTGTGCAGGAGGTGTTCCTCCAGCGGCGGCTTCTTCAGCGCCATGGCGAGACCGCGGAAGCGGCCCCAGTGGTACGGGACGGCGCCGCCGCCGTGCGGCAGTACCAGGCGCAGTGTGGGGAAGTCCGTGAACAGGTCGCCCTGCACGAGCTGCATGAATGCCGTGGTGTCGGCGTTGAGGTAGTGCGCGCCCGTGGTGTGGAAGGCCGGGTTGACGCTGGTGCTGACGTGCACCATCGCCGGGACGTCGTACGCGACCATGGCCTCATAGAGCGGGTACCAACTGCGGTCCGTGAGCGGCGGGGCCGTCCAGTGGCCGCCCGACGGGTCGGGATTGAGGTTCACGGCGACCGCACCGAGCTCCTCGACGCAACGCTTGAGCTCCGGTACGCAGGTGGCGGGGTCGACGCCCGGCGACTGCGGGAGCATCGCCGCGGGGGCGAAGCGCTCCGGGTACAGCGTGCTGACGCGGTGGATCAGGTCGTTGCAGAGGGCGGCCCACCGGGAGGAGGTGTCGAAGTCACCGATGTGGTGGGCCATGAACGAGGCGCGGGGCGAGAAGACCGTCAGGTCGATGCCGCGCTCGTCCATCAGGCGCAGTTGGTTCGGCTCGATGCTCTCCCGCAGCTCGTCGTCGCTGATGCGCAGGTCACCGGGGGCGGGTGCCGCGGCGGGGCCGGGAAGGGCGGCGATCTGCCGGTTGCGCCATGCCTCCAGGGCGGGCGGCGCGGTCGTGTAGTGACCGTGGCAGTCGATGATCATTGGTGTGCTTGCTCCTTCTCGTTCAGGTCCTGACCGGACGCACCGTCAGGTCCGGTCCGGTGCTGCTGCGCTGACCGAGGCCGGCGAGACCGACCAGGACGGTCGCGAGCAGTGCGGTGGCGGCGAAGACGGTGAAGCCCCAGCTCTCCGCCTGGGCGGCGACGAGCTGACCGCCGAGCCACGGGCCGAAGACCGCACCGAAGCGGCCCATGCCGGAGGTCCAACCGACCGCGGTGGCCCGGTTGTCGGCGGTGGAACGCCCCGACACGGCCGCGTAGACCATGGTCTGGGCGCTGAAGAGCCAGAGGCCGGTCAGGAAGACCACGACGTAGGTGAGTACCAGTGGCATGTGGATGCCCAGCAGATGGATGCCGACGGCGGTGAGGGCGAACCAGACGGCCGCGACGCGCACGGCGCCGAAACGGTCGGCGATACGGCCCGCCACCAGCATGCCGACGATGCCGCCGACATTGATGACGACGAGGAAGGCCAGCGCTGAGCCGAGTTCGTAGCCCTGGCCGCGCATCATGGTGGGCAGCCAGGTGGAGACGCCGTAGACGAGCAGCAGGCCCCCGAAGGACGTGGCCCAGAACAGCAACGTCCGCTTCCAGTGGCCGTCGCGGAACAGCGCGGCCAGAGCATCCCAGCGGTCCGTTGAGGCGGCGGAGGACGGCCGCATGGCGGGTAGTTCGACCTCGTAACGCTCGGCCAGCCGGCGGGCCTCTTCGGTACGGTTGCGGGCCAGGAGGAAGCCGAGGGACTCGGGCAGGAACTTCACGACCAGCGGTACGGCGATGACCAGAGGCGCGAGGCCGACCCAGAAGGCGGAGCGCCAGCCGAAGGGCTCGACCAGCCAAAGGCCCAGGCAGGCCGCGAGGATGCCGCCCGCCTGGTGGGCGGTCATGAGCAGCCCGATCATGAGGTTGCCGCGGCCGCGGGGGGCGTACTCGGCGACCAGGGTGATGGTGGTGGGCAGCAGGCCGCCGAGGCCGAAGCCGGCGACGAAGCGGGCCAGCCCGAAGACACCGACGCCGGGGGCCGCCGCGCACACGGCGGAGGCGAGGGAGAACACCACGGTGCAGCCGATGATCACCTTTTTGCGGCCGATCCGGTCGGTGAGCGTACCCACCGACAGGGCGCCGAGCAGCATGCCGAAGGTGGCGTAGCTGCCGAGGTCACCGGCGCGCGCCGCGGTCAGTCCGAGCTCGGGGTCGTCGAGCATGCCGGGCAGCACGGCGCCGTAGATGAAGAGGTCCAGGCCGTCGAAGAGGACGACCAGCCAGCACAGGCAGACGACCAGCACGGCCAGCCGAGTACCGCGGGCGGCGGAGGGAACGGGGGAGGCGGACATCGGGGATCCTCTCGTCCAGGAGGCGAGTCCTCGAAGGGGAAGTGGTGGGGGTGGCGCGGTTCCTCGAAGGGGTGGGGGACGTAGGGCGGCGGCGCGGCTCGTGCCGCCGCCCCGGAGGCGGTGCGGGGTGCGGAGGCCGGCCCGAGGGGGTGTCGGCCGGGACGTCAGCCGACGGGCGGGGTGCCGTGGGTGTGGAAGGACTCGATGGTCTGCAGACCCCAGGCCTGGCCCTTGGCACGCTCGGCCTGGGTCCAGGTGACCAGCGGCCAGTCGGGGGCCAGGACCAGGCGGGTGAGCGGGTTGCACAGTTCGACGCGGTTGCCGCCCGGCTCGTAGACGTAGAGGAAGAACGTCTGCTGGATGGCGTGCTTGTGCGGCCCTGTCTCGATGAACACGCCGGTGTCGATGGCGAGGTCGGCGGCGCGCAGGATGTCCTCGCGGGTGTCCGTGGCGAAGGCGATGTGGTGCAGGCGGTTGTTCGAGCCGGTCCAGTCCTCGGTGTAGACGAGGTCGTAGGACTTGTTGCTGAAGGTCAGCCACTGGGCGGCGATCCGTCCGGTGTCCAGCTGGATCTGCTCGGTCGGCCGGGCGCCGAGCACCTGGCGCACGAAGTCGCCGTTGGGCAGCACGTCGGCGGCCAGGAAGTTGACGTGGTCCAGCCGGCGCACGCCCACGCCGTGCCCCGGCTTGGCCTGCGGCTGGTTCTTCAGGCCCGGCTTCAGCTCGTCCGGGGCCTGGTACCACTCGCTCTCCCAGTACAGGGCGTACTCGTGACCGTCGGGGTCGGTCGTCACGTACAGCTTGCCGATGCCCGGTTCGTCCTCGGCCCAGTGGCCGGCCCGGCCTGCGTTCTCCAGCTCCTCGACCCGGCGTTGCAGGGCCTCCTCGCTGGAGGTGCGCAGGGCGGTGCGGCGGATGCCGGAGGTCGAGTGGGCGGTGAGGACGAGGCTGTGGTGCTCGTAGTCGTCGAACGTCCGCAGGTACACGGAGTCACCGGAGCGGCCGTTCACGGTGAGGCCGAGGTAGTCGGTGAAGAACCGCACACTGGCGTCCAGGTCGGGGGTGAGCAGTTCGACGTGGCCGAGGTGGGCGATGTCGCCGAGCGGCGGGGTCGTCATCTTCAGGTCCTTAACGGTGTGTACGACTCAGGAGGGGGTGGCGCTCAAGGGGGCGCGGGTCGAACGGCGGGTCAGACGGGACGCGGGAAGACGGTGCCGTCGAAGATCTTCCGGGCGGTGCGGACGACGGCCGTACGGCGGGCCGCGGGGGCCGAGTCGCCCGTACCGGGGTCGACGGCGCTCTCGACGTCGAGGAAGCCGGTGGGGTGCTCGATCCTCAACCGGTCGCCTGTCTCGGGGAGTTCGGCCACGTCCTGACCTACGCCGCCGGGGACGCGCAGGCCGGCGGCGACGCCGGCAGCGCCCAGCACACCGATGGAGGTGTGGCAGCGGACCGGGATGAAGGTGCGGGTCATGACGGCTCCGCCGTGCAGCGGCGGCGCCAGCAGGCTGAGCTTGGGCACGGTGGTGCCGCTGACGTCGCCGAGGCCCATCAGCGGGCCGGCCGCCAGCCGGATCTCCTGGAGCCGCTCCCCCAGCCGCTGGTCCTCCTCCAGCTCCGCCGGCTCTTCGTAGCCGCTGACCGACAGTGCGGACGCGGCGATCAGCACCGTCGGCATGCCGTTGTCCACGCAGGTCACGGGGGTGTCCGCGAGGATGTCACGGGCCCGCCCGGTGGGCAGCAGGGGGCGGTCGCCCTGCTGGAACCCGATGACGACCGGCGCCGCCGTCCCCGGTACGCCGGAGATCTCGGCGGAGCCGTCGTAGGCGACACGGCCGTCCGGGGTGGCGAAGGTCGCGGTGGCGAGGTCCCCGGTGTTGAGCATGCGGATGCGTACGGAGGTTTCGCCGCTCCCGGGCTCCACCAGTCCGCGCTCCGCGGCGAACGGGCCGACGCCGGCGAGCAGGTTGCCGCAGTTCTGCCGGTCGGACACCTCGGGCCGTTCGACGCCCACCTGGAGGAACAGGTAGTCGACGTCGGCATCGGGGTGTCCGGAGGCGGAGACGACCGCGACCTTACTGGTGAGCGGGTGCGCGCCGCCCAGGCCGTCGATCTGCCGCGGGTCGGGGCTGCCCATGACGCGCAACAGCAGCGCGTCCCGGGCTTCCGCATCGAACGGCAGGTCCTCGGCGAGGAAGTACGCCCCCTTCGACGTACCGCCCCGCATCAGCATGCAGCGCAGCCCTTCGGGGCCGTTCGTCATTGCTGCGTTCTCCTAGGTGAGCAGGTGCCGCTGCCCACCCCGGTGGCGTCACTGGCGCAAGGCTTCGATCACGCTCGCGAGGTGGGCGTGGACGGCCTCTTCGGCCGCCCGCGGGTCCCTGGCCCGGATCGCCTCGATCATGGCCAGGTGCTCACTCAGGGACTGCTGCGGCCGTCCGGGCCGCAGGGCGAGCTGGAAGCGGTGGCGCACGAGTTGTGCGTTGAGCCGTTCCAGCAGCTCCACGGCCACGTGCTGACCGGAGAACTCCTTGATCCGGTCGTGCAGTTGATGGTTCAGCTCCGAGTAGGTCACGGGCTCGCCGGCGGCGACGGCCTTGGACATCGCCTCGCCCAGCTCCGTGAGCTCCGCCAACTGCTCCTCGTTCGCCGCGACGGCCGCCTTGGCGGCGCACAGCCCTTCCAGGACCATGCGGCACTCGGTGATGGCCACCGCCTCCTCGACGGTCACCACCCGTACCCGCGATCCGCGGTTGCGGATGCGCTCGACCAGCCCTTCCGACGCCAGATCGATCAACGCAGCACGGATGCTGGCCCGTGTCACGCCGAACTGCTCGGCGAGCTCGTTCTCCACCAGCCGCTGCGCCGGCGCCATGTCCCCGCGTGCGATCGCCTGCCGCAGCTGCACGAGTGCGTGCTGCTTGGCCTGCTCTCCGGTGCCTGGACCGGCTTCGTTCGGCATCGTGCCCTCCCTGAGTGAGTGCCTGTCGAACGTAAATCTAGCCCACAGGATTGTCAACACTTTTGTTTTCCATATTGGCGACGAGAATCGCGGGTGCTGACAGGCGGGACAGGCGGCCTCAGGGAGGGCGGAGCCGACCTCGGTCAGGGCCGCTTGCGGGCCCGCAGGACGGTGTCCCGCAGGGTGACCTCCTGACCGCCGTGGCCGGTGGCCGTCCGGGTCCTGGCCTCGGAGGCGACGACGTCCCACCGGTCCGGATCCAGGGCCGCCGCGACCTCTTCGGCGGTGAAGTGCACCTCGCGCGGGGCGCCGTGCACTCCGGCGGTCCCGTGCCCCGACGGATGGTGGCCCACGACGAGCAGCGTGCCGCCCGGCGCGACCGCCTCGGCCAGCCGGCCGAACAGCGCCTCCCGTGACGCCGCCGGATGCACGTAGTGCGTGGAGACCAGGTCGTAGTGGTTCTCGGGCGGTGCCCAGGCGGTCAGGTCGGCCTCCACCCAGTCGATCCGGCCGGTCACGTCCGCGCCGGACGCCGCGGCCTGCTCCCGGGCGTGCTCCAGCGCGGCGGCGGAGATGTCCACCGCCGTCACCCGCCAGCCACGCGCGGCGAGCCAGACGGCGTCGGCCCCCTCGCCGCAGCCCGCGTCCAGTGCCGTACCGGGCGCGAGGTCCGCGGCCTCCGTCACCAGCTGGGGGTTGGGCTGCCGGATGCGGGCCATGGTGTGGCCGCGGTAGCGCTGCTCCCAGTAGTCCTTGCCGAATTCCTCGGTCATGGTGCTCGGTTCCTCTCCGTGTTCCACAGGGCGCGGTGTCACAGGCCGTGGCTTCACAGGCCGTGGCGGCGGTCGCCCGCGACCAGTTCGCCGACGCGCGCCTCGGACTCGGGCGAGAACGGGTCCCGGTACGCGGCGACCGCCCGCCGCGTCTCCTCGGCGATCAGGTCGGCGTTGATCTGTGCGGCGGCCGTGGCGCCCGCAGCGGCGGCGGTGCCGACCTGGGCCGTCGGATCGGTGACGTTCCCGGCGGCCCACACGCCGGGCACCTCGGTACGGCCGGCCGCGTCAGCGGGGAGGTGCTCACCGGCTCCCGAGGGGTGGACGGCGGGCCGCAGCCCGAGCCCCGCCAGGAAGCCGGCCCGTGCCGTGAACCGCGGCGCGACCGCCAGCGCCTCACGGGCGACCACCGTGCCGTCGCTCAGCCGCACCCCCACCAGACGGTCGCCGTCGATCTCCAGGCCCGCCACCTCGCCGTCCACCACCCGTACGCCGCGGGCGGCCAGCTGCTCCGCCTCCTCACCGGCCGGCGGCGCCATGGTGTGCGTGAAGAACGTGACGTCGTCGCTCCACTGCCGGAACATCAGCGCCTGGTGCACCGCCGGCGGCCCGGCGGCCAGTACGCCGATGGCCTGATCGCGGATCTCCCAGCCGTGGCAGTACGGGCAGTGCACGACCTCCCGGCCCCACCGCTCCCGCAGCCCCGGTACGTCCGGCAGCTCGTCGACCAGCCCGGTGGTCACCAGCAGCCGGCGCGCGCGCACCGTCCGGCCGTCGGCGAGCGTCACGGTCAGCCCCGCCGCGTCCCGGGCCGCCGCGGCGACCGCTCCGGTCACCACCTGGCCGCCGTACGCACGGACCTCCGCCCGGCCACGCTCCAGCAGCTCGGCCGGCGGCATCCCCTCCCTGGCCAGCAGGCCGTGCACACCGTCCGCCGGGGCGTTGCGCGGGGCACCCGCGTCGATCACCACCACCGACCGCCGCGCCCTGGCCAGCATCAACGCCCCGTTCAGCCCCGCGGCGCCGCCACCGACCACCACCACGTCGTAGCTGTCCCTCAATGCATCGGTCACCGTGACCACCTCCTTCACGACGACCATGCGGAACCACCGGCCATACCCGCAAACTTCTTTGCCGGTATGGCAAGCTTGCGGGTATGGACAACGACCTCGACCAAGCACTGGAAGCAGTCGGTCCCCGGCTCCGGGCGCTGCGCCGGCAGCGCGAGATCACGCTGGCCGACCTGTCGGAGACGACCGGCATCTCGGTGAGCACCCTGTCCCGGCTGGAGTCCGGCGCCCGCCGCCCCAACCTCGAACTGCTGCTGCCCCTGGCCAAGGCGCACGGCGTCACGCTCGACGAGCTCGTCGACGCCCCGCCGACCGGGGACCCGCGCATCCACCTGCGCCCGGTCACGCACCACGGCATGACCATGCTGCCCCTGACCCGCCGCGCGGGCGGCATCCAGGCGTACAAGCTCGTCATCCCGGCCGACAGCGCGCGCCGGGAGCCCGACCCGAAGACCCACGAGGGCTACGAGTGGCTCTACGTCCTCAACGGACGCCTGCGGGTCGTCCTCGGCGAGCACGACCTGGTGCTCGCGCCGGGTGAGGCGGCCGAGTTCGACACCCGCGTACCGCACTGGTTCGGCTCCGCCGACGAGGAGCCGGTCGAATTCCTCAGCCTCTTCGGCAAACAGGGCGAACGCGCCCACCTCCGCGCCCGCCCCAGGACGAAGAACTCCGCCGAGCCGTCCGACTAGGGCCCCCGTCAGTCCGTCGGCGTGCCCACCCGCAGGCGGTTGCCGTCGGGGTCGCGCAGTTCGATCTCGCGCGCCCACGGAGCGTCCGTCGGCTCGACGCCGAACGTGTCCGCGAGGGTGTCGACGTCACGGACGCGGAGGTACACCAGTGTGCCGGGACGGGCGTCGCCGGCGTGCTCCGACAGGAACAGCCGCACCTCGTTACGGGCCACTTCGACGAACGCGGGGAGGCCCGGTGCGAAACGGTGCTCCCACTGCTGGGTGAAGCCCAGGCGCGCGTACCAGGCGACCGCGGCAGCGGCGTCCGCGACGTGCAGGATCGGAATGACTTCCTCGGTCATGGGATCGCCCCCGCGGTCGTCCATGGGGTCAGTCCGCCGTGGGCTGCGGGCGGACGGTCAGGATCTGCTGGGCGTGTCCGACCGGTCCGGCCGTGTCGTGCAGGACGGTGCTGGTGATGCCCTGGCCGGTGGGGCCGAAGACGACGGTGGTGTCCAGGCCGGTCCAGCGGCCCTCGGGCTGCCGGTGGAGGTGGATGGTCAGGTCGACGTTGGGGAACATCCAGTCGGCGGGCGACTGCCGGACGGCGATGCCGTTGGCGGTGTCGACCAGTGCGACGAAGGACGCCAGGGGGCTCGCCGGCTCCCCGGCGACGAGGCCGACGCCCGTGGAGATCCAGGCGGTGGTGCGGCCGGGCCGGGGCTGCCCGACCGGCCGGACGTCCAGCGTGCCGATGTAGCCGCCGGGCCACACGTCGGCCATCCGCCAGGACGTCAGCTCCTCGGGCGGGGTGAGGCGGTCGTCCCCGCCGCCCGCGACGGCGGCGGTGTCCAGTGCGGCCAGCAGCCAGGCGCGGGCGCGGACCACCGGGCGGCCGGCTATGAGCACGGTGGCCTCGATGAGTTCGATGGTGCGGCCCGGCCGGACGGTCTCCACCCGGACCTCGCACTCGTCGGTGGCGAGCCGCCCGAGGATGTCGAAGCCGATCCGGCCGAGCACCATGCCCGTGTCGGGGCGCCCGGCCAGGTAACGGTCGACGGCGTGCACGATCAGGCCGCCGAGCGGGCTGAAGTGCTGCTCGTCGGGGTCCCAGGCGCCACCGACGTGCGGCGTGGGCTTGTACCGGTGCTCGTCGATGCGCTCGAAGTAGCTGTCCGGGGCCGGTGCGCCGGCGTTCATGGGGTCACTCCTCGGCGGGCGGGCGAAGATCGATTCGGCGTTGCCAAGGACAATGTAGACCGCGGTACCGACAGTGCCGCCCGCCGCCCTCGCGAGGGCGGCGGGCGGTGGGTCAGCCGCCGACCTGGACCCGGTTCCGCAGCCGTACGTCTTCCAGGGAACGGCCGGTCTCCGCGGTGTACGTGCCGGGGACCAGCCGCCAGCCGTGCGCCTGCTCGTCCCAGATCTCGGCGGCCCGGCGGGGCACGGCGATGCTCGCCTCGGCGGTCTCCCCGGGGGCCGCCTGCACGGTGGCGAAGCCCGCGAGGCGGCGGACCGGCCGTTCGGCCGTGTCGCCGTCCGGGACGGCGAGGTAGAGCTGGATCACCTCGCGGCCGGGGCGGTCGCCGGTGTTGCGTACCCGTACCGTGACCGTGCCCAGGTCAGCGCCGCCCGCAGCGGCTGCGTACGTGGCCGTCTCGTACTCCCAGTCGGTGTATCCGAGGCCGTGACCGAAGCAGTACGCGGGCTCGGCGCCCGCCTTCTGCCAGGCACGGTAACCGATGAAGACGCCCTCTTCGTACGGGAGTTCACCGTTGTCGGGGGTGACGCGGGTGACCGGCGCGTCGGCCAGGCGGGCCGGCCAGGTGGTGGGCAGCCGTCCGCCGGGCTCCGCCGCTCCGAGGAGGACGTCCGCGAGCGCCGCGCCGGCCTCCTGTCCGGGGAACCAGCTGAGCAGCACGGCGGCCACGTCGTTCCGCCACGGCAGCTCCACGGGGGAGCCGGAGTTGACGACCACGACGGTACGGGGGTTGGCGGCGGCCACCCGCCGGACCAGCTCGTCCTGGCGGCCGGGGAGCCGGAGGTCGGTACGGTCGAAGCCCTCGCTCTCGACCCGCTCGGTGGTGGCGACCACGACGACGGCCGTGCCGGCGGCGCGGGCGGCGGCCACGGCCTCCTCGATGAGCTCCTCGGCGTCACGCCGGGGCTCGCGGTGGGCCAGGGCGAACCCGACGGCCTGGACCGGCGCGCCGGACGTGTCGGGGACGGTGTGGCGGAGGCCGACCTCGACCGGCTCGCCCGCGGTGAGCTCCGCCCGGCCGCGCTCCACGGGCGCGCCGAAGAAGGCCTCGAACGGGTCGGCGTGGTCAGGCACCTCGGCACCGTCGAAGAGGACGCGGTCGCCGACGGTGAGCCGGAAGCCGCCGATGCCCTTGGTGCCGAAGCAGTGCGGTCCGCTCTCGCGCGGCGTGAAGGTGCCGGTGATCTCGACGGTGTGCAGCTCCTCGTGGGTGACGCCGGCCGGCAGGTCGTCGCCGTGCCACTGGACCGCGCCGTTGGGCAGCGAGGTCTCCCCCAGCACCCGGCCGGCCCGGTCCCGGCACACGGCACGCAGCGTGAAGCCGTGCCCCGCCGCGGCGAGTTCGTCGCTGGGGTCGGCGCCGACGCGGTACGTGAGGTCCCCCTCGGGGAGCGCGGCGCGCAGCCCGTCGAGCGGGGAGACGACGTGGTCGGGGAAGACCTGCGCGGAGCCGCCGCCGAGGACGCGGGCGTCGCGGGCCGCGGCGCCGATGAGGGCGACGGTGCCGACTGCCGACGGGTCGAGCGGCAGGGTGCGGTGCTCGTTCCGTACGAGGACGACGGCGCGGCGCGCGATCTCGCGGGCCAGCGCCGCGCCGTCGACCGGAGCGGGGAGGTCGGCGGGGGCGACGGCGGGCGGCGCGCCGTCGAGGACGCCGACACGGGCCGCGAGGCGCAGGACGTTGCGTACGGCGTCGTCGACGACGGACTCCGCGACCTCGCCCGCGCGGACGGCGGCGGCCAGCGCCGCGCCGTAGACGGTCCGCGGGCCGGGCATGGCGATGTCGAGGCCGCCCTCGATCGCGCCCTTGGTGGAGCGCGCTGCCATCCAGTCGGAGACGATGCAGCCGTCGAAGCCCCACTCGCCGCGCAGTACCTCGTTCTGGAGGTGGCGGTGTTCGGTCATGGTGGGGCCGTTGACGGAGTTGTAGGCGGCCATGACACCCCAGGGGCGGGCGTTCTTGACGATCGTCTCGAACGGCGCGAGGTAGAGCTCGCGCAGCGGCCGCGGGGCGACGGTGTTGTTGACGGTGAAGCGCTCGGTCTCGGCGTCGTTGGCGACGAAGTGCTTGACGGTGGTGCCGACGCCGCCCTCCTGCACTCCGGTGACGTATCCGGTGCCGATCGCGCCGGTGAGGTGCGGGTCCTCCGAGTAGCACTCGAAGTGGCGGCCGCCGAGCGGGGAGCGGTGCAGGTTGACGGTCGGGGCGAGCAGGACGTGTACGCCCTTGCGGCGGGCCTCCTGGGCGAGCAGGTGGCCGGTGCGGCGGGCCAGCGCCGGGTCCCAGGTGGCGGCCAGCGCGGTGGGGCTGGGCAGGGCGACGGAGGGATCGTCCGCGGTCCAGCGCACGCCCCGCACCCCGACCGGGCCGTCGGACATGACCAGGGACGCCAGGCCGATCTCGGGCAGCGCGGGCAGTGCCCACATGTTCCGGCCGGCCAGCAGCCGCGTCTTGGCGTCGAGGTCCAGCTTGCCGAGCGCGTCCTCGACGGTCGCGTCGTACGGGGTCATCGGTGACTCCTTCTTGGTGCGTGGGGGTGGCTTCTTGGTGCGTGGGGGTGGCGCGTCGGGCGCGGTGGCGTGGCCGGGGCCGGCGGGGCTCACCGGGTGCCCTTGATACGGGTGACCAGTACGGCTCCGGCGAGCGCGGCGGCCGCCGCGATGCCGAAGAGCAGGGGGTAGTTCCCTCCCCCGCCGAGCGCCAGGACGAACGGGGCGATCATCGGCATGAGCGACTGCGGGAGCGCGTTGGCGATGTTGACGATGCCGAGGTCCTTGGCGGGGTTGTCCGGGTCGGGCAGGACCTGGGTGATCAGCGCCATGTCGACGGCGTAGAAGAGTCCGCCGCCGACGCTCATGACGAGCTGGGCGACGACGATCCAGGTCAGGTCGGGGGCCAGGGCCAGCAGCGCGAGACCGGCGGCGACGACGAGGCCGGAGGCGACGACGAAGGGCTTGCGGCGGCCGGAACGGTCGGAGAGCCAGCCGCCGAGCGCTGCCATGACGGACTGGACGGCGTAGCCGGCGGCGACGAGCAGTGCGACGGTGCCGGCCGTGGCGGCGGGGCTCGCCCCCATCCGGAAGGGCAGGTAGTACGCCAGATAGGTCATCGGCGCGACCGCGCCGAACATGACGAGGAACTTGGTGAGCCAGGCCCAGCCGAAGTCCGGGCTGCGGCGCGGGTCGAAGACGAAGCTGCCGAGGAACTCCCGGACGGAGAACGGGCCGGGCGGCCCGGCCGGCGGCCGGTCGGCCAGCCGGAGGGCGAACCAGCCGACCAGCACGACGGTCAGGACGGCCGGCAGCAGGAACATCACCCGGGCGTCGGAGCTGAGCGCGGCGACCCCCGATCCGGCCAGTACGGCGGCGGTCATGCTGGTGCCGAGGGCGCCGGACGCGCTGCCGCGGGCGGCTTCGGGGACCTGGTCGGGGATGGTCGCCATGAGGGCCGCGTACACGGCGTTGAAGGAGGTCTGGACGAGGGCCCAGCCGGCGACGAGCGCGGGGACTGCGGGCACGAACGCGATCACCGTCAGACCCAGCAGGCCGCCGAGCACTCCCCCGACGAGCCAGGGGCGGCGCCGGCCGAAGCGGGAGCGGGTGCGGTCCGAGAGCCTGCCGAAGAGCGGGTTGGCGATCAGCGCCATGACGGCGCCGACGCCGAGCACCAGGCCCAGCACCGATTCCTTGTTCCGGGGCGCGACGTCCGCGACGCGCAGCGCCATGGTGACGATGACCGCGTCATCAGGGCGCTGTAGAGGCCGAAGTTGGCGAGACCGAGGCGGAGCACGAAGCCGCGCGGGGCGGTTCCCGCGGTGGCGGATCTTCGTGGGTGAGCGGGCGTTGCGGAAGCGGGGACGGCTGCCTGATCCACTGTCGTACCTCCTCGTTGAGGCGAACAAAGCGGCTCGAACAGGGAGGAAGAGGGGGCAGCTCCCTGCTGTTCGCAGCATCCTGTACCGGCCACTTGTTGAACGGTAGGCGTTGTTACCTCTTCGTTACCGCCGAAGATCCGGGGCGTTTCCGTTCGGTTAGGCTCGGCGCCGTGGGAGCGAACGGACGAGGGGTACAGCGCGGCAAGGGGCGGGCCGTGCGCGGCGAGGACCGCCGTGCGGAGCTCCTCCGGGCGGCGTTGGAGGTGATCGCCGAGCGCGGTTACCGGGGCGCCTCGCTCAGCGCGGTCGCCGAGCGCGTCGGCATCACCCAGCAGGGGCTGCTGCACTACTTCCCGACGAAGGAGGCGCTGCTCGTCGCCGTGCTGGAGGCGCGGGACGAGTGGGACATCAGCGGTGGCCCGCGGCCGGGCGGCGAGCCCTGGCCGCTGGACCTGTACGCCTCGCTGGTCGAGTACAACGCGATGCGGCCCGGCGTCGTCCAGACGTTCTCGGCCCTGCTCGGCGAGAGCGTCACCGGGGACCATCCGGCGCGGGAGTTCTTCGCCCACCGCTACGAGCTGGTGCGGCGGTCCGCCGCCGCCTCGCTGCGCGGCGAGTTCGGCGAACGGCTTCCGGGCGGGCTCACGCCGGAGGAGGCGGCGCCCCTCCTCATCGCGGTCATGGACGGCCTCCAGTACCAGTGGCTCCTGGACCCCGAAGCCGTCGACATGCCGGCCGCGTTCCGCGCGCTGCTCCGGGTACTGGGGCGAGCGGCGTAGGTTCGGCTCGAAACTCTTTCGACCATCCCTCGGGATTGTTTCGGCGGCACTCCATGCTCCAGGATCTGTTCAGGCCTCCGGCCGCCCGCCCTCCTTGCTTGTCAGGTGCATGCCCTCGGCATGCCCTGGACGGCAAGTGGGGCCGCATCGCCTCCGAAAGTTCTCGACCCCTCCTCGCCGAAAGAGGTAGTCATGAACAACAGAGCGGACACTAAAGACAGAGCCTCCGGCGCGGCCCGCCGGATCCTGGCCCTGGGTACGACGGGGCTCCTCACCGTGACGGGCGTCGTCGCACTCTCCGGCTCCGCGCAGGCCGCAAGCACCCTGGGTACGGCGGCAGCCGCCCAGGGCCGCTACTTCGGTGCGGCGGTGGCGGCGAACCACCTCGGTGAAGCGCCGTACGTCAGCACGCTGGACACCGAGTTCACCTCGGTGACACCGGAGAACGAGATGAAGTGGGACGCCGTCGAGAGCGCGCGGGGCTCCTTCACCTTCGACGCCGCGGACAGGATCGTCGGGCACGCCCAGAGCAAGGGCATGAAGGTCCGCGGTCACACCCTGGTCTGGCACTCCCAGCTGCCCGGCTGGGTGGGCGGTCTGTCCGCCACCGATCTGCGCACCGCCATGAACAACCACATCACCAAGGTCATGCAGCACTACAAGGGCAAGATCCACTCCTGGGACGTCGTCAACGAGGCGTTCCAGGACGGCAGCAGCGGGGCGCGGCGCAGTTCCCCCTTCCAGGACAAGCTGGGCAACGGCTTCATCGAGGAGGCGTTCCGCACCGCCCGGGCCGCCGATCCCGCGGCCAAGCTCTGCTACAACGACTACAACACCGACGGCGTCAACGCGAAGTCCAACGCCGTGTACGCCATGGTCAAGGACTTCAAGCAGCGCGGCGTCCCCATCGACTGCGTCGGGTTCCAGAGCCACTTCAACAGCAACTCCCCCGTGCCGGCCGACTACCGGCAGAACCTGCAGCGCTTCGCCGACCTGGGCGTCGACGTGCAGATCACCGAGCTGGACATCGAGGGCTCCGGTTCCGCGCAGGCCACCAGCTACGGCAACGTGGTCAAGGCGTGTCTGGCGGTGTCCCGCTGCACCGGCATCACCGTCTGGGGCATCCCGGACAAGTACTCGTGGCGCAGCAGTGGCACACCGCTGCTCTTCGACGACAACTACGGCAAGAAGCCGGCGTACTACGCGGTGCTGTCCGCGCTCGGCGGCACGAGCGGCGGCGGTGACGGCGCCCGTACCTGCACCGTCTCCTACGCGAAGCAGGAGCAGTGGGGCGACCGGTACAACGGCAAGGTGACCGTGACCGCCGGCCCGTCCGGGACCAGCGGCTGGAGCGTGCCGGTGACCGTCGCTTCCGGGCAGAAGATCTCCGCCACCTGGAACGGCACGCCCAGCTGGGACAGCACCGGAAACGTCATGACGATGAGGCCGAACGGCAACGGCAGCCTCGCCGCCGGTGCCTCGACCAGCTTCGGGTTCACCGTCATGACCAACGGCAACACCGCCCCGCCCACCGTCGGGGCGTGCACCGCCTCGTGACGTACACCGCGCCCGCCGTGGTGGCGCGGTGACCGGCCGGGCCCTGGTGCGCAGCGATCCCGCCGCCCACCGGGGCCCGGACCCGGTCACCCCGCCACTCGCAGGCGTGCGCGCAGGAACCGCAGCGCCGCCTCGTCGTCGTCGGCGGCGCCCCCTTCGTGGCCGTTGTACCGCCATACGTCGATCTCCTTGGGGCCGCCGTACTCGTGGTATGCGGCGAACACCGAGGAGGGCGGCACGATGTCGTCCATCAGGGCCACGGAGAAACGGGCCGGCACGCGTGCCCGGCGGGCGAAGTTGACCCCGTCGAAATAGGCGAGCGTACGGTGCACCTGCGCCTCGCGGTCGCGATGGACGGCCAAGTAGTCGGCTATCTCACGGAACGGGGCGCTGTCGGTGACGGTGACGGCGCGCGGGAAGTCGCACAGGAACGGCACATGAGCGACGACCGCGGCGATGTCGGGGACGAGGGCCGCGACGGCCAGCGCCACTCCCCCGCCCTGACTCCTCCCGAGCACGGCGATGCGTGCGGGGTCGACCGCGCGCAGGCCCCGCGCGGCGTCGACGGCGCGGACCGCGTCGGTGAACAGGCGCCGGTAGTAGTAGGTGTGCGGGTCCTCGATGCCGCGCGTCATCATCCCGGGCACCTGCGGGCCCGCGGCGCAGCTGTCCGGGGTGTCGCCGCGGGACCAGCCGGAGCCCTGGCCGCGGGTGTCCATGTGGAAGTGCGCGAACCCGGCACCGGCCCACAGCAGGTTCTCCAGGACGTGGCCGCGCCCGCCGCCGTACCCGACGTACTCGACGACGGTGGGCAGCGGCCCGCGCGCCCCGTGCGGCAGGCGCAGCCACCCCTTGACGGGCTCGCCGGCGTGGCCGGGGAAGGTGACGTCGTAGGTGTCGATGGCGGTCAGGCCCGTTTCGACCGCGCTCAGCGACGCCTCGGCGGGTTCAGCTCTCGCCTCGCCCAGGGTGGACTGCCAGAACGCTTCGAAGTCGGTGGGGTCGCGCTGGGCGCTGCGGTAGGTGCGCAGTTCCTTCTCGGGAAGATCGGTGTGCATTCGTCTCCTCGGTGGCACGGACACGTGCCCGGCCGCCGATCGGGTCGGCGACCGGGCACCTGACGATGCGTCGAAAGGGTCTCTACCGCTCCTGACGTTGCGTCACACGGAAGTCCGCGTGCAGCCGGCGCCGGTGGTCCACCGTGCGGACCGGCCCGGTGAGCGTGACCCGGGCGGTCAGCCGGGTATCCGTGCTGGAGGCGCTGAACCGCAGTTCCAGCTCGCCCGGTTCGACGACGCGGTGGCCGTCGCGGCCGGTGAAGGACGCGAGGTCGGCCGGGACGGTGACCCGCACCTCCGCCGCCTCGCCGGGCGCCAGGTCGAGGCGTACGTAACCGATGAGGCGCTGCACGGGCTGCACGACCGAGGCGACGGGGTCGTGCAGGTAGAGCTGGACGACCTCGGTGCCCCGGCGCGCCCCGGTGTTGCACACGGTGCAGGACAGCGCGAACTCCCCTCCGGTGTCAGCCTGTTCGTTCTCCACGGCGAGGCCTGACCAGTCGAAGGTGGTGTACGTCAGCCCGTGGCCGAAGCCGAAGGCGGGAGCCGGGTCGATGTTCGAGACCTCGGTGGCGTGCCCCAGGCGGGGGGCGAGGTAGGTGGACGGCTGCGCGCCGGTGAGCCGCGGCACGCTGACGGGGAGCCGACCCGTGGGGGCGACGCGTCCGCTGAGGACGGAGGCGAGGGCCACCGCCCCCTCCTCGCCGGGGAAGAACGTCTGGACGACGGCGGCGGCCTCGTCGGCGGCCCGGCCCAGGGCGTACGGCCGGCCGGCGAGCAGGGTGACGACGAGCGGGGTGCCGGCGTCCAGGAGCGTGTCGAGCAGCTGCTGCTGCACTCCGGGCAGGGCCAGGGAGCCGGTGTCGCAGCCTTCGCCGCTGGTCCCACGGCCGAAGAGCCCGGCCCGGTCGCCGAGTGCGGCGATCACCAGGTCGGCGTCGCGCGCCAGCCCGGCGGCCTCGGCGAAGCCGTCGGTGCCGCTGCCGTCGACGGTGGTACCGGACGCGGTGACGATCTCGCTGTCCGGGAACTCGGCGGCCAGCGCTTCGCGCAGGGTGGGCAGTTCGATGCCCGCGTGCACCTCCGGGTGCTGGCTGCCCACGTGCACGGGGAAGGAGTAGCAGCCGAGGACCGCCGTCGGCGTGTCGGCGTTGGGACCGATCAGCGCGATGCGCGCCGGGGCCCGGCCGGGCCCGAGGGGCAGCGTGCCGTCGTTGCGGAGCAGGACGACGGCCTGCTCCGCGACGCGGCGGGCCAGGTCGCGGTTGTCCGCCGTGTCGAGGTCGACCGTGCCGCGCAGGTTCGCCGCGTCCGTGTCGGTGTCCGCAGCCGTTCCGGTGAGGGCCGCCGGTGTCGGGTCCCAGTCGGCGTCCAGCAGTCCCAGCTGGACTTTCTGGATCAGGACCCGGCGCACGGCGCGGTCCACGGCCGCCTCGGGCACCAGTCCATGGGCGAGCGCTTCGCGCAGGGGCGCGCCGAACGCCTTCACCGTGGGGAGTTCCACGTCGACGCCCGCGGTGAGTGCGGCGGCCGCGGCCTCGCCGAGGCTCCCGGCGACACCGTGCAGGGTCTGGAGGAAGGCGATCCCGAAGTAGTCGGCGACGACCGTTCCCCCGAAGCCCCAGGTGTCGCGGAGCAGGCCGGTGAGCAGTGGTTCGTCGGCCGCGGACGGGATGCCGTCGGTGTCGGTGTAGGCGTGCATCACCGAGCGGACACCGCCCTCGCGCACCGCCATCTCGAAGGGGGGCAGGATGACGTCGGCGCGCTCCCGGGGGCCCATGCCGACGGGGGCCAGGTTGCGCCCCGCGCGGGAGGCGGAGTATCCGGCGAAGTGTTTGAGGGTGGCGACGACGCCGGCGGACTCCAGGCCGCGTACGTACGCCGTGCCGATGGTGCCGACGAGGTAGGGATCCTCGCCGATGGTCTCCTCGGCCCGGCCCCAGCGGGCGTCGCGTACGACGTCGAGTACCGGGGCGAGGCCCTGGTGGACGCCGACGGCACGCAGGTCGCGGCCGATCGCCGCAGCCATCTCCTGGATCAGCGCGGGGTGGAAGGTGGCGCCCCAGGAGAGGGGGACGGGGTAGGCGGTGGCGCCCCAGGCGGCGAAGCCCGCGAGGCACTCCTCGTGCGCCAGCGCGGGGATGCCGAAGCGGTTCGCGCCGGCGATCCTGCGCTGGGTACGGAGCAGCGACAGTGCGCCGAGGGCGGGGTCGACGGGGGTGGTGCCGAAGGGCCGGGTCAGCTGGCCGATGCCGTGGGGCAGCAGGTCGTCGAGGGGTACCGGCTCCTCCATGTCGTGCTGGTGCGGGGCGACTTCGGCGCCCTCGGCGGAGGCGCCGACCCAGACCCCGAAGAGCTGGGCGGTCTTCTCCTCCAGGGTCATCTCGGCGAGCAGGGCGTCGGCCCGCTCCTCCGGGTCGCGGGCCGGGTCCCGCCACAGCGGGACCCGGGTCTCTTCGGTTCGCCGGGGCTGTTCGGTCTGTTCGGTGCGTTCGGCGTGTACGGACACGTGGCCGGTCACTTTCCTCCGACGCCCATCAGCCCCTGGACCAGGGCGCGACGGGCGAACAGATAGACGAGCAGGATGGGGAGCATGGACAGGACGACCGCGGCGAGCAGACCCGGGATGTCGACCCCGTGCTCGGTCTGGAAGTCGTAGAGGCCCATGGTGATGACCTTGGTGTCGGCGGACTGCGTGAGCACCAGGGGGAAGAGGAATCCGTTCCATGCCTGCAGGGCGGAGAAGACGATGATCGTGGAGAGGCCGCTGCGGGAGAGCGGCAGGACCAGTTGGAAGAAGACGCGACGGGAGGAGGCGCCGTCCATCGTCATCGCCTCGTACAGCTCCGGTGTGATGTCCCGCATCACGCCGCTGAGGATCAGGGCGCACACCGGCATGGCGAAGGCGGCGGTAGGCAGGATGACACCGATGAGGTTGTCGTAGAGCCCGGCCTCGCTCATGACGTAGAACATGGGCACGATGACGGCCTGGGAGGGGATGGCGAGGCCGAGCAGGAACAGCCGGAAGACCGTGTGCGTCAGCCTGCTGCGGCTGCGCACGATGGCGTACGACAGCGGCGGTACGAGGAGTACGACGATGCCCACGACGCACACGGTGACGAGGGCCGTGTTGAGGAAGTACTGTCCGAATCCGCTCTGGAAGTCCTTGACGTAGTTGTCGAGCGTGAAGGTCTTCGGCAGGGCCAGCGGTCCGTTCGCCCCGTAGTCGGCCCGCGACTGGAACGTGGCGACCAGCATCGCGTACAGCGGCAGTCCGACCAGGAAGAGCCAGACCAGCGAGCCGAAGCCGGCGAGGTAGTTGGGGCGGCGCTTGCTCACAGGCCCTCCATCGTGCTGCGCATCCTGTCGTAGCCCGAGAGGCGCACCACGATCAGCGAGATGACCGTGGCGACCAGGACGAGCAGCACGCCGATCGCCGAGGCCGTCCCGTAGTCGAAGTTCTTGAACGCCTTTTGGTACATGTAGAAGGCGCTGATGGTGGTGTCGGTGCCGGGGCCGCCCTGCGTGAGGATGAGGACGGTGTCGAAGGTCGTCAGGCCGCCCACCACCATCAGGATGGTGGAGGTGATGATGCTGTTGCGCAGCTGCGGCAGGGTGATGTGGAAGAACTGCCGGACCCTGCCGGCGCCGTCGATCTGCGCCGCCTGGTAGAGGACGCGGGGCACCGCGCGGGCCGCGCCCTGGTAGATCAGCGTGTGCAGCGGCGTGAACTGCCAGGCGCTCACGAAGACGAGGACGCCGATGGCGCTGCTCTGTACGCCGAAGAGGTTGCCGTCGCCGAACAGCCACTCGGCGTGTGCGGGCACACCGAAGTTGGGGTCGAGGACGGCGCGCCACAGCACGGACACGGCCGCCGCCGACAGCAGCAGCGGGACGAAGTAGATGGCGGAGAGGACGGCCCGGTTGCGCTGGTGGCCCGCCGCCCAGACGCCGAGCAGGATGCTCAGCGGCGTCTGGACGGCGACGCCGAGACCGGTGAGCAGGACGCTCAGCCAGAGACTCTTCAGCATCACGGGGTCGTCGAACAGCTTGCTCCAGTTGTCGAGCCCGGTGAACCGCGGGGCGCTCAGCCCGTCCCAGTGGGTGAAGGAGAGCACGGCGACCAGCACGAGCGGGAGGAGCGCGAAGAGGCCGAAGAAGACGGCGGCGGGTGCCGCCCAGGCGAAGCCCGGCCGGCTGACGCCGGTGGCGGTGGGGGTCATGAGAGGGGTTCCAAGTCGGGTGGTCGGCGCGGTCACGACGTGGGCAGGGCCTGCATGGCCTTGATGAACCCGTCCTCGTCGAGCCCGCCGTTGAGGAACTGCTGGACGGCCTGGTGCATGCCGACCGTTGCCGTCTGCGGGTACGCCTGGTCCCAGGAGAGCTGGAAAGCGGGCGCCTTCTCGACCTTGTCGTACTGGTAGCGGGCGAAGTCCGGATCGGCGGCGGTGTCGAGGAACTTGTCGGTGGTCGTGGTGGTGGGCAGGTTGCCGATGCCGAGCTGGGCCTTGACGAACTCGTCCGAGTACTGGAGCTTCAGGAACTCCGCGACCGCCTCCGGGTGCTTGGTCTTCTTCAGCACCGAGTAGAAGTTGTTGGTGTTGCCGACGAGGTTGTCCGGATCACCCTTGCCGCCGTCGACCGACGGGAAGGTGCTGTAACCGAGGTCGTGTGCGGCGAAGTCCGGGTGGCTGTCCTGCTGGGTGGAGTACTCCCAGGAGCCCATCAGCTCGAAGCCGGCCTTCCCCGTGGCCAGGAGGGTGGGCGAGCCCTGGTCGGTGAACTTCACCGAGTCGTAGTTGGTGCCGAAGGCGCCGGCGTCCGCCAGGCTCTTGAGCATGCCGAGGGCCTTCCTGCTGTCGGCGCTCGCCCAGGCGTCCTTGTCCCCGGCCAGCGCCTTCTGGAACAGCCCGGGCCCGGCCACCCGGTCGTAGAGGTACTCGAACCACATGAGCGTGGGCCACTTGTCGCCGCCGCCCAGGGCGATCGGCGTGACGCCCTCCGCCTTGAGCTTCCGGACCGCCGCCAGCAGGTCGTCCCAGGTTCTGGGCGGCTCGATGCCGGCTTCCTCGAGCACCTTCTTGTTGTGGAACAACAGGACGGGCTGGGTGCCGCGCATGGGGACGCCGTACGGCTTCCCGTTCACCTCCGCGCTCTTGAACACCGAGGGCAGGAACTTGTCCTTCAGGCCCGGGTCCTTGGCGATGAAGTCGTCCAGTGGCATGAGGAGCCCGGCGTCGACGAACGGCTTGATGCTGCCGCCGCCCCAGTTGAAGAAGACGTCGGGAGCCTGCTCGCTGTTGATGATGGTCTGCAGCTTGGCCTGGTAGTCCGCGCCCGGAATGGTGTCCAGGACGGCCTTCACCTTCGATGTCTTGTTGAAGGTGGCGATGATCCGCTTCTCCACCTTGTTCGCGCTGTCGCCGTAGACCAGGACGTGGATCTTGCCGTCGTCCCCGCCTGCCCGGCCGGTGTCCCCGCCGCATGCCGACAGGGTGAGCGTCAGGGTCAGAACCGCTCCGCCGACAACGGCCTTCCGCAGGAACCGTGCACGTGGTCTCATCGCCCCCACCTTTCGAAATGTTTCGACGTTATTTCCGAAACTTCATGCGTCGGGACGCTAGGGCTCCTCGCTTCGGGGGGTCAACCCTCGGTCGGCGAGTTACCAAGTTGTGATGCTGCGGCCGTAGTTGCCCGTGCTCTATGCTCCTCACCATGCGCGATGACGAGGAGTTGGGCCGTGTCACCCTGGCCCAGGTGGCCAAGCAGGCCGGGGTTTCCCTCTCGACAGTTTCGAAAGTGCTCAACGGGCGGCAGGACGTCGCCGCACCGACCAGGCGCAAGGTGGAACGCCTGCTGGAGACGCACTCCTACCGGCGCACGACGCGTTCGGCCCAGGAGGCGCCGCTCATCGAGCTCGTCTTCCACGAACTGGACAGCATCTGGGCGATGGAGCTGATCCGGGGCGTGGAGAACGTCGCCAAGGCCCACCAGGCCGGCGTCGTCCTCACCGAGAGCGGTACCCGGCAGGCTCCCGGCCCCGACTGGATCGAAGGGGTACTCCAGCGCCGGCCGCTCGGCGTGGTGCTGGTCTTCTCCGCCCTGCCGGCGGAGGTCAAGCAGCAGCTGCGCGCGCGTTCCATCCCCTTCGTCATCGTCGACCCGGCCGGCGACCCCGACCCCGACGTGCCCTCGGTGGGCTCGGCCAACTGGAACGGCGGGCTCGCGGCGACCCGCCACCTCATCGAGTGCGGGCACCGCCGCATCGGCATCATCACCGGCCCCGACGACATGCTCTGCTCGCTGGCGCGCCTGGACGGCTACCGCTCGGCGATGAGCATGGCGGGCCTGGAGACCGACCCCGACCTCGTCCTGTACGGCGACTTCCACGTCGAGGGCGGTTACGAGGGGACGCGGAAACTGCTCGGCCTCCCCCGGCCGCCGACCGCGGTCTTCGCGGGCAGCGATCTCCAGGCGCTGGGCGCCCTGGAGGCGGCGCGCGTCAGCGGCCTGCGCGTTCCGCACGACCTGTCCGTGGTCGGCTACGACGACGTACCGGTCGCGCGCTGGTCCAGCCCGGCGCTCACCACCGTGCACCAGCCGCTGCGGCAGATGGCCGAGGAGGCGACCCAGATGCTGCTGCGCATACGGGCGCGGGAAACCGTCACGACGAGGCTCGAACTGGCCACCAGCCTCGTCGTCCGGAAGAGCACGGCCCCGCCCCGCGACTGAGAGCCTGTGTCATCCCCCCGGCCGGGCCCCCTACGCCGCGCCGCCCTCCCGCGCGCGGCGGGGAAGCAGCAGTACGGCCAGGGCCGGTACCGCGGCGAGGACTAGCCAGGGGACGGCGGGCGGGAGACCCGTGCCGAGGAGGGAGCCGGTCGCGGAGCTGCCGGCCAGGACGAGGAGGCCCGAGACGGAGGACATCGCGCCGGTGTAGAGGCCGATCCGGCTGTCCTCGGCGAGGTCGGGGACCCAGGCGCGGGCGGCCGGGGCGACCAGCATCTGGCCGAGGGTGAGCAGGACGACGAAGACGGCGGCGGGCAGCAGACCCGGTACGCCCGTCCAGCCGGCCGGGCGGGCCAGGGCCACCGCGGCGAAGCCGGCGGCGATGAGGAGCAGCCCGGCCGACATCGAACGGCGCAGGTCCAGCCGGTCGGCCGCCCACCTGGTGACCGGCAGCTGGGTGGTCACGACCAGCAGCGAGGACAGGGCGAACAGCCAGGCCAGCGGCGCCTGCGAGCCGGTCGCGCGGGCCACCTCCTCGGGCAGCGCCAGGTAGAGCTGGTTGTAGGCCAGCAGGTAGGCGCCGTACGCGGCGCAGAGCGCGAGGAACCGGCCGTTGCGCAGGGCCTTGCGCAGGCCGCCCCTGCCGCGTGTCGTCGTCCGGCCGGGGATGTGCTGGGGCAGCAGCCTGGCGTGCCCGGCGAGGACCAGGACGAAGACGCCGGCGCCGGCGAGGCAGGCCGTGCGGAAGTCCACGGCGAGCAGGAGGGAGCCGAGCAGCGGGCCGAGGAACGCGCCGGCCTGGCCGGCCACGGTCAGCAGCGCCAGCACCCGGGTACGGGGGCCGCCGCCCGCCTCCTCCCAGGCCACGGCCTGCCGGGCGACCTCGGACTCCACCGCGGGCGAGAACAGCGCGGCGGCGAAGCCGATGAGCAGTACCGCACCGATCACGGCCCAGGGCCGCTCGGCGTAGCCCAGCCAGGCGAAGCCGGCGATCCGCAGCACACAGCCCGTCAGGACGACCGGGCGGACGCCGTACCGGTCGGCCAGCGCGCCGCCCACCACGAACAGCCCCTGCTGGCTGAAGGTCCGCAGCCCCAGCACCATGCCGACCAGCCAGCCGGCCATGCCGATGCCCGTACCGAGGTGTTCGGCGAGGAACGGCAGGACGGCGAAGAAGCCGATGTTGAAGGCCAGCTGGGTGAGGATCAGCAGGCGGAGCAGCGGGGAGAGGGCCCGCCAGGTGTGCAGGAAGGAACCGGGCGCCCGCAGCCGTGCCAGGGCCCCGCCCGTCCGTCCCGTGGCCGGGGCGTCGGTCATACGTACTCCCGGGCGGGGTGCGTGCCGGGGACGTGCTCCGGAGGGACGGTCGCCGGAGGTCTCCCCTGGCCGGCGCCGTCGTCGTGGCCGCCGGGTGCGGGCGCGCCCCTGCGGCGGTGGCCCCGGGCCGCGCCCGCGGCCGTCACCGCGAGGGCGCCGAGCAGGGCGAGGACGGCGGCCGGTGCCAGCACGGCCCAGGGGGCGCGTTCCACGTACGGCTGGTTCTCGGCGAGCAGCAGGCCCCACTCGGGCGACGGCGGCTGGGCGCCCAGGCCCAGGAAGCCGAGCGCGGCGAGCGCGAGGGCGATCCCGGGCAGCCGTACGAGCGCGTGGCGGGTGACCGGGGGCAGTACGGCGGGCAGCAGTCCGCGCCGGAGCACGTACCAGCGGCCCGCGCCGAGCGCGCGGGTGGCGGCGAGGTGGGTGGTGGCCCGCTCCTGCTGGAGCAGTGCGGAGGTGTGCGCGGCCAGCGGGGCCCAGGCCACGGCGGCCACGGCGAGCGCGGGGGTGGCCGGGCCGCTGCCCGCGACACCCGCGACGAGCAGGCCGGCGAGGACGGGCGGTACGGCGTTGACGGTGTCGACCAGCGGGCCGGAGAGCCGGGGCAGCAGGCCCAGCAGTACGCCGGTCACGAGGGCGGCGGCGCTCAGCGCGAGGGCGAGGGACAGGGTGTCGAGCGCGCCGTGGGCGACGCGGGCCAGCATGTCCCGGCCGAGGGCGTCGGTACCGAAGGGATGCGTCCCGGTGGGCGCCTGGAGCTTGGCGGTGGTGTCCAGCGCCAGCGGATCGCGGGGCAGGCCGGCCGCGACCACGCCCAGCAGGACGACGCCGTAGAGGACCGGCAGGGTCCGGCGGGCGGGCGGCGCGGGCCGGTGCAGCGTCGGGAGCGCGCCGTCGCGCAGCGCGGGCCCGAGCAGCAGCCGGGCCGCGCCGCGTGCCACGGCACCGGAGACCGCGGCGAGCAGGACGAGGGCCGGCGTGCCGGCCTGGAGGACCGGAAGGTCCTGCGCTGTGGCGGCCTGGAGGGTGAGCCGGCCGAGGCCGGGGATGTCGAAGATCTGCTCCACGGCGACCGCGCCGCCGGTCAGACCGACCACGAACAGCCCGAGGTTCGGCAGCAGCCCGGGGACGCAGCGGCGCAGGGCCTGCCGGGCGACGCGCCGGGCCGGCAGGCCACGTGCGGTGGCGGCGAGCGCCCAGGGCTCGGCGAACGCGCCGGGCAGCAGGTCGTCCAGCACCCGCCCGAGGAGGCCGCCGGCGGGCAGCCCCAGCGCGAGCGCGGGCAGCACCATCCACTGGGGCCCGTACCAGCCGAGCGCGGGCAGCCAGCCGAGCTGTACGCCGACCACCGCGGCCAGCACCGATCCGGTGAGGAACTCCGGCAGCGCGGCCAGCATCGCCGTACCGCTGCCACCGGCCCGCCGGCCGCCCAGCCGGCGCCGTGCGCCGAGCCGGAGGGTGCGGGCGCACACGGCGCCGGCCGTGAGCAGGGCGACCACCAGTGCCCCGGCCATGAGCAGCAGGGAGACGCCGAGGGCCTGGGCGACGGACGGGGTGACGTCCGCGCCGGAGATCCACGACTGCCCGGCGTCGCCGTGCAGCACCAGTCGTTCGAGCCACCGCCCGAGCAGGTGCAGGGGCCCGGCGTCCAGGCCCAGCTGGTCCCGGACGGCGGCCAGCACCTCGGGGGTGGGGTCGCGGTCGGCGGACCGCGCCTTGAGGACGGTGAGGGCCGGGTCGGTGCGGGACAGCCAGGGCAGCAGGCCGATCCCGCACAGCAGGACGGCGGCGAGGACGAACCGCCAGAGCAGCGCGGGGCCGCGTCCCCGGACGAGCGTCCCGGCCGCCGCGCGTATCCGTGCTGCCGGGCGTATCCGTGCCGCCGGGCCGGTGCCGTCACCGCTCCCGGTCGGCTCGGTCCTGCCGCTCCGCATCCCGCTGTCCTGCCCGGCGCTCAGCGCCGCGTTCCGGTGCCGAGGAGGGCGCGCTCGTACGGGTCGTAGGTGACGCCCTGTACGGAGGTGCCGACGCCGGTGATGATCCGCTGGTGGACCAGCGGCACGACCGCGTCGGTGCCGAGGATCTCGGCCTCCGCCGTCATCGTGGCGTCCTGCCGCTTCGCGGTGTCGGTCTGGCCGGCTGCCTTCGCGACGGCCGCGTCCACCTTCTTGTCGCACAGCTGCGCCAGGTTGTAGCTGCCCTTGCAGGTGTAGTCGCTGGCGAGGATGGAGACGGGGTCGCCGGTGTCGAGCATGGTGTTACGGGCCGAGACGATCGCGTCGAACTTGCCGTCGAGCGCGTCGCTCTCCAGCCGGGAGTACTCACGCACCGTCAGCTCGACCTTGAAGCCCGCCTTCTCCAGCTGCTGCTGGAGCACCTGCGCGACCTCGGGCAGCTCGGGCCGGTTGTTGTAGGTGGCGAGGGTGAGGGTGCGGCCGTCGGGGGCCGCGGCCGCCGCCCGGCCCGAAGGCTTCTCGCGCTTGCCCTCCGCCCAGGTCAGCGCGGGCCCGAAGATGCCCTTGCCGGGGTCGGCGTGCCCCTCGTACACGCCCTTGGCGAGCGCCGAGGTGTCGACGGCCTTGCGCGCCGCGGCGCGCACCGCGGGGTCGGCGAAGGCGCCCTTGCGGGTGTTGAGCAGCAGGCTCGTGGTACGTGAGGTGCCCGTCTCATGGACGGTCTTCTTGTCGAGGGAGGCGGCCTGCGAGACCGGTACGGCCTCGGCGATGTCCAGCTCTCCGGTGCGCAGGGCGTTGGCGCGGGCGGCGCCGTCGGAGATGAACCGCGCGTCCACGCCGGAGGCCTGGGCCCGGCCGCCCCAGTAGTCGTCGAAGCGGTCGAGGGAGGCCCGGGTGATGCCGGTGACCTTGGTCAGCTCGAAGGGTCCGGTGGCGGTGCCGACGGGGTCGGCGCTGTCCGCGCCGCCCGCCTTCTTGCCGCCCTCGTACGCCTTGGCGGAGAGGACCGCGAGGCCGGGGCTGGACATCCGGAGCGGGAGTGCCGGGTCGGGGTCGGCGGTGGTGATCCGGACCTGCCGGTCCCCCGCGGCCTCGGCGGTCAGCCGCACGCCCGACAGCGCGGCGGGCACCGGCTCGGCCTCCGTGGCGTGGGTGAGGGCGGTGGCGACGGCCTTCGGGGTGACCTCGGTGCCGTCCTGGAACTTCGCCTCGCGCAGCGTGAACAGCCAGCTGCCGCCCTTCTCCCGGGTCCAGGACTCGGCGAGCGCCGGCACGGCCGTGCCGTTGGCGTCCAGCTTGGTCAGGCCCTCGGTGACGCCGAGCCGGCTGAGGAGGGTGGCGTCGGCGCCGTACGGGGAGAAGTTCTCGGCGGGCGGGAAGGCGAGGGCGACCCGCAGCCGGTCGCCGCCCCCGGAGCCCTGCGACGACGAGCCGCCGTCACTGGCGGCGAAGCAGCCGGAGAGCAGGGGGGCGAGCAGCACGGCGGCGGCGAACCGACGGCGACGGAGCAGGCGCATGGTCCTCGTTCTTTGCGTAGCGGGGCGAGGGGTACGTGGCGGGGTGCCCGGTCAGGACACGGCGGGTGTCTCGGCCAGGGCGCGGGGGCCGGCCGGGGCGGGCACCCGCAGCGGGATCTCGAAGTGGATGATCCCCTGGCCGCCGTCCGGCAGCTGCCGCTCGTCGCAGACCACCTCGCCGAGCGACCGCCAGAACGGCTCGGCACCCGTCACCGCCGGGTCCGTGTGCAGGTACACCGCGTGGTAGCCGCCCTCGGCCGCCGCGAAGTCCAGCAGCTCCTGGACCAGCAGCCGGGCCAGCCCGCGCCGCCGGTGGCCGGGCTGGACGTAGATGCGGCGCAGCTGCGCCGTGCCGCCCGAGGGGAAGCGCTCGGCGATCTCGCGCGGGTTCGGCGGGTGGGCGGGGCCCCGGGAGTCGAGCGCGCCGGTCGCCACGACGGTCCCGTCCGCCTCGTCGACCGCGACCAGCAGCGTGTGCCGGCCGGGGACGACGTAGGCTTTTTCAAGATCGATGATGTCGCGGTGCCAGCGCGGGACGTATCCGGTGCCGAAGTCCCGGTAGACCGTGTCGAGCATGACGCGGCGAGCGCCGTCGAGGTCGTCGGGCGTCGCCGTTCTGATGCAGTAGCCGCGCATTTGCACATCATATGCATGAGGTAAATCTGGGCAGAGACCCTACCGTACGGCTCTTTCCGCAGGTCGCGCAGTGGGCCCCCTTCACAGCTCGCTCAAAGGACCGGCCAAGCCTGCCCACATCGAAGGGACGCAGGGTGTGAGGGCAGTTGCACTTCTCCGTTCCCGTGAGGTTTTTCATGCCCGTACCCACGTCCGTGCACAAGGCCGTCGTCCCGGCCGCCGGTCTCGGCACCCGCTTCCTGCCCGCGACGAAGGCCACGCCCAAGGAAATGCTGCCGGTCGTCGACAAGCCGGCGATCCAGTACGTCGTGGAGGAGGCGGCCGGCGCCGGTCTGCACGACGTCCTGATGGTCACCGGCCGGAACAAGCGCGCGGTGGAGGACCACTTCGACCGCGCGCACGAGCTGGAAGAGGTACTGGCGGCCAAGGGCGACGACGACCGGCTGGAAACCGTACGGGACCTGTCCCGGCTGGCCCGGATGCACCACGTCCGGCAGGGCGCTCCGCTGGGCCTGGGGCACGCGGTGCTCCGCGCCCGGGAGCACGTCGGCGCCGAGCCCTTCGCCGTGCTCCTCGGTGACGACCTGATCCACCCGGACGACACGCTGCTGGCGGACATGCTCACGGCGCACGCGCGGTTCGGCGGCAGCATCCTGGCGCTCGCCGAGGTCGACCCCGCGGAGACGCACCTGTACGGCTGTGCCGCGGTCGAGCCGACCGGCACGGAGGACGTGGTCCGGGTGACCGGGCTGGTCGAGAAGCCGGCGCCGGGCGAGGCGCCCAGCAACTACGCGGTGATCGGACGGTACGTGCTCGACCCCGCCGTCTTCGGCGTCCTGGAGCGCACGGCCCCCGGACGCGGCGGGGAGATCCAGCTCACCGACGCGATCCACAAGCTGACGGGACGCACGGAGGGTCAGGGCGGACCCGTGCACGCCGTGGTCTTCCGGGGCCGGCGGTACGACACCGGGGACCGGGCCTCCTACCTGCGCGCCGTCGTACAGCTGGCGTGCGGCCGCCCCGACCTCGGCCCCGGATTCCGCTCCTGGCTGCGGAACTTCGCCGAGGCGCTGCCGGGCGAGCCGCTGCCGGCCGGGCGGCAGCCCGCCGGCGCACCGGCCGCTGCCGCCGCCTGCCACTGACCGTCCCCGCCCGAGGAAGAGCCTCCCGCCATGACCGCCCCTCCCGTTCCCACCGTCCCGCCCGCACCGCCGCGGGCCCGGCCGGCAGCGTTCCTGCTCGGCCGCCGGGACGAACCCCGCTGGTCGCGCCCCGCGCTGTGGGCCGCGCTTCTCGTCGCCGCGCTCCTGTACTGCTGGTCCACCTCGGCCGGTGACCTCAACAGCTTCTACTCCGCCGCCGTCTACAGCGGCACGCAGAGCTGGAAGGCGTGGTTCTTCGGCTCCCTCGACGCCGGGAACTTCCTGACCGTCGACAAGCCGCCGTTCGCCCTGATGGTGATGGGCCTGTCCTGCCGCGTCCTCGGCTACGGCACCTGGCAGATGCTGCTGCCGATGACCGGAGCGGCGCTCGGCTCGATCGCCGTGCTGCACACCGCGGTCAAGCGGGTGTTCGGGCACGGCGCCGCGGCGGTCACCGCGTTCATCCTGGCGCTCACGCCCATCACCGTGGCCATCACCCGGGACAACAACCCCGACCCGCTGCTGGTGTTCCTGATGCTCACCGGCACCGTGCTCGCGCTGCGCGCGATACGCACCGGCAGGCTCCTGCCGCTGCTCGGCACGGCCGTCGCGCTCGGGCTGGCCTTCCACACCAAGATGCTCCAGGCGTACATCGTCGTGCCCGCCATCGCGGCGGTGTACCTGTACGCGGCCGGCCTCGGCCTCGCCGAGCGGCTCCGCAACCTGCTGCTCGCCGGTGTCGCCCTGGTGGCGGCCAGCGGCTGGTGGGCACTGGCCGTACAGCTCTGGCCCGCCGGCAGCCGGCCCTACATCGGCGGCTCGACGGACGGCACCGCCTGGGACCTGATCCTCGGCTACAACGGCCTCGGCCGTGTCCTCGGCGGCGAGGGCAACGGCGGGGGCGGCGGAGGCGGCGGCGGCTTCTCCGGGGCCGCCGGCTGGGGCCGGATGTTCAACGAGACGCTGGGCGGCCAGATCTCCTGGCTGCTCCCCTTCGCGGGTATCGCCCTGGCCGCCGGGCTGGTACTGCGCGGCCGGGCACCCCGCACCGACGCCGTGCGCGCCTCACTGCTGATGTGGGGCGGCTGGACCGTACTCCACTACCTGGTGTTCAGCCTGTCCGAAGGCACCGTGCACCCCTACTACACGACGGCGCTGGCCCCGGGCATCGCGGCGCTGTGCGGCGGTGGCGGCGCGCTGCTGTTCCGGGCCTTCCGCGACAACCGCCGCTGGATCTGGGTCCTGCCCGCCGCGCTGGCCGTGACGGCGGCGTGGGCGGTCGTCCTGCTGCGCCGCGCCGCGGACTGGAACGGCTGGCTCGTCCCCGTCGTCGTGGTCCTGACGCTCGCCGCGCTGGCCGGGCTCCTCGCCTTCCGCACGCCGGCCGGCCCCGGCGCGGTACGGCGCACGAAGCTGCTCGCGGTGTCGCTCGTCGTGGCCGTCCTGGCCGCGCTGGCCGGACCGACGGCGTACGCGGTCTCCGTACCCGCCTCCTCCGGTGGCGGCGGCATGGGCGGGGTCAACCCGACCGCGGGCCCGTCGACCGGCGGCACGGGCGGGCCGGGCGGCGGCCGCGGCGGACCTCCCCCGGGCGCGAAGGGCCGCATGCCCGGTGGCGCCGAGGGCGGTGTGCCGGGCGGCGCCATGACCCCGCCGTCCGGCGGCCCCGCTTCGGGTGCCGGCACCTCCGGCGACTCGGGCGGCACCGCCCGCCGCGGCGGCGGCCAGGGCGGCGGTCCCGGCGGCATGGGCGGCGCGGACAGCACGATGCTCTCCTACCTGGAACGGCACCGGGACGGCGCCACCTGGCTCGCCGCCGTCGCCAACTCCCAGAGCGCCGCGTCCATGATCCTCAGCAGCAAGCAGCCCGTGCTCTCGATGTGGGGCTTCACCGGCTCGGACCGGGCCATGACCGTGGCCACGCTGAAGTCACTGGTCAAGGCCGGCGAACTGCACTACGTGATCGTCGGTGGCGGCATGGGCGGCGGCCCCGGTGCCGGCAACAGCCTCTCCACCGAGGTCAACGCCTGGGTGAAGAAGCACGGCACGGCGGTGAAGGCGTCCGAGTACGGCGGCAGCGGCTCCGGGCAGACGCTGTACCGGCTGGACGCGGCCGACGTCACCTGACCGCGGCCAGGCCGGTGGCGCGGGCGTAGCCCTCGTCGGTTTCCATCCGGGCGCGCCGTCCGCGAAGGCCCGCTCGTAGGCCTGCTCCCCCAGCCCCTCCCTGGCCTTCGCCTCGCGGTCGCGGCGGGTGGCGGCGAGGTAGGGGGAGACGGCCGGCGCCCGGCCGCCGACCTGCCGCCTTGGCCGCGGTGATCGGAGGCCGTACGGAACCTTTGGCCCGAACCGGTCATGTAGGACACGAATGACCGGCTGAGGACACGAATGACCGGCGGACCATGGCCGTAGGGGCAGATCCGGTACGGAGTCGGTCAGGTTCCGGCGGAAGCGGGGCCTCAGGTGAGCGAGCCGGCGACCAGCCTCGCGGTCTCGGCGACCAGCTGGTTGTCCGAAGGGCCCGCGGGGTCGTACGTGGTGGAGAGCACGGACAGGACGAGCGGTGACCGGCCGGGAGGCCAGACCACGCCCACGTCGTTGGCGACGCCGTACTCGCTGCCGCCGCCGGTCTTGTCCGCCAGGGTCCAGTCGGCCGGCAGGCCCTTGCGGAAGCGCTCGGTGTTGGTCGTGTTGGCGGTCAGCCAGCCGGTCAGCCGCTTGCGGTCCGGCGGGGTCAGCGCGCGGCCGAGGACGAGCCGGGCGTAGGACGTCCCGACGGCCCGGGGGCTGGTGGTGTCGGTCAGCCGCCAGGGTTCAGCGGAGTTCAGTTCGGGCTCCCACCGGTCCAGCCGGGTCGTGCCGTCGCCGATCGAGCGGCAGAACCGGGTGACGGCCGTCGGTCCGCCCAGTTCGCGGAGGAGGAGGTTGGCCGCGGCGTTGTCGCTGTGGCTGACCGCCGCGGCGCACAGCTCCTCGACGGTCAGGCCGTTCGCGATGTTCCCGGGCTCCCCGGTGACCGGGGCGTATCCCGCTTTCCTGACCTCGGCTTCGGTGTAGTGGATGCGCTCGGCGAGGAATTCGCCGTCGCGGTCGAGGTCCCGCAGGACCGCGGCGGCCGCGAGCCCCTTGAACACGGAGCACATCGGGAAGCGCTCGTCGGCGCGGTACCGCACCGTCTCGCCCGTCGCCATGTTGCGGGCGAACACGCCGAGCCGGGCCGCGTGTTCCTGTTCGAGGCTCCGCAGCTGCCGGGTGACGTCCGTTCCGCGTGGGGTGGCGGCGGTTGCCGTACCGCTCGCGGAAAGGGCGGCGGCCAGGGCCGTTCCCGCACCGAGGGCAAGTACCGTGCGGCGGGTCGGACGCGTTGCTGTGGTCTCCACTTTCCTGTTCTCTCCTCTGTTTCTCACGAATTCTCCGTGTTCTTCAGGAACCGTGCCGCGACCGGGCCCGCGTCCGCGCCGCCGGAGCCGCCGTCCTCCAGGAGGACGGCCCAGGCGAGATCGGAATCGCCCTGGTAGCCGATCATCCAGGCGTGGGTGCGCGGCGGGTTCTCGGTGCCGAATTCCGCGGTACCGGACTTCGCGTACGGGCGGCCCGGCAGGTCTTTCAGTGCGTGGCCCGAACCCGAGGTGACCGTCGCGCGCATCATGTCGCGCAGATCGGCGACCACCTGGGCGTCCAGCTTTCCGGGGGCCCGGTATTTCCGCTGCACCGCGTCCGGTACCAGTACCGGCTGCTCGAACGTGCCGTTCTTCACCGTGGCCGCGACGGACGCCATCACCAGCGGCGAGGCCTGGACACGGGCCTGGCCGATGGCGGCGGCGGCCTTGTCGTTGTCGCTCGTGTTCACGGGCACGCTGCCGTCGTAGGTCGTGGTGCCCACGTCCCAGCTGCCGCCGATGCCGAAAGCCCGCGCGGCGTCCCGCAGGGACGAGGCGGAGAGATCGGTGCGGGAATTGACGAAGAAGGTGTTGCAGGACTTCGCGAAGGCGTCCTTGAACGTGGCGCCGTCCGGCAGTTCGAACTGGTCCTGGTTCTCGAATCGCTGGCCGTCGACCCGGGCGAATTTCGGGCACTCCGCGGGGTCGGCCGGCTTCCGTCCCGCTTCGAGCAGCGCCGCGGCGGTGACGACCTTGAAGGTGGAACCGGGCGGATACCGTCCGGCCAGTGCGCGGTTGAGTCCGCCGGGTTTGTTGGCGGCGGCGAGGACATGGCCGTTGCGCGGGTCGACGGCGACGATCGCCGCCCTTTTCCGCACCCCGGAAAGTGCCTCGGCAGCCGCCCGCTGAATGCGCGGGTCGACGGTGGTCCGCACGGGCCGGCCCTTGGTGGCCTTCACCGCGGTGAGGGTTTTCACGGCCTGTCCGCTGTGGCGGTCCACGACCACCACGGATTTCCGCGGCCCCTTTCCTCCGGAGAGCTGTGCGTCATAGCGGGCTTCCAGCCCGGACGTTCCCTTTCCGGTGGCCTCGTCCACGGAGCCGACGAGGGAGGCGGCCGCCAGCGGATCGCCGTTCTTGTCGAGGACTTTCGCGCGGGTGTTCCGGTTCTTCAGGGCGAGGCTCTGGCCCGGCTTCATCTCCGGGTGGACCATCGGCGTCGTGAACAGCACCGTCCATGTGCCGGACCGCTGCCGCAGCTGGGCCTGCGTCTTCCAGGTCACCGCGCCGGCGCCCGGAATCCTCATGTCCACCGTGAAGGGGAGGCGCACTTCCCCGTCCCGCTCCTTCTCGCCGGCGCCGGGAGTGATCTCGGTCGAGGACGGTGCGAGGTTCGTCATGACCGAGGTGAGGAGCGAAGCGGCGGCGTCCGGCGAGTCGGTGTACGTGGCGGCCTTGCGTGCCTCGCCCGCCTCCCATGCCCCGGCGAACGCCTCGAAGCGGGACGTGGCGGCGATCACCTGGGGGTCCTTCGCGCCCCTGTCCGCCAGCAGGAAGTGGTAGCCGGCCCAGCCCCCGCCGCCGAGAAGCAGGACGGCGGCGAGGGCGCCGTACACCCGCCGGTTCCCGCGCCGCCGACCGGGGAGAACCGGCCCGCCGGGGAAATTCGCGTACGTCATGGTGCCTCCCGTCAGGTATGCCAGGACAGCCACGACGAGCGCGGACCGCCGCCCCCTGGCGTCGCCTCGGAGTCAACCGGTGGCCGACGCACATGTCGAATATGCTTTTGGCCTAAGGCCGATTCACTCGGGATATCACCGCACCACAGGACTGGAATGCTGACGGAACGGCACCTGGAAATCTTCGTCGCGCTGGCGGAGGAGCAGCACTTCGGCGCCGCCGCCCAGCGGGTGGGGATCACCCAGCCGCCCCTGTCGCAGGGGCTGCGCCGGCTGGAGGCACTGCTCGGCGTACGCCTCTTCGAGCGCAACCGGGGCGTCGCCCTGACGGACGAGGGTTCCCTGCTGCTGCCGCACGCGCGCAAGGCGCTCGCCGCGCTCTCCGAACTGCGGGAGATCGGCGCGCGGGAGCACGCCGACGGCCGCCGGCTCCGGCTCGGCCTGGCGCCCGAGGTGCCCGCGTGGCTCGCGGCGGCCGTGGCGGCCGCGCCGGTGCGGGCCGGGGAGCAGAGCCGGATAGGGGTGGTGACCGCGCCGACCGCCGCGCTGCTGTCCGACGTCGCCGCCGGCCGGCTCGACCTCGCCGTGATCCGGCACCCGGCGGTGCTGCACGGCCTGGACGCCGGACGGGTGGTGCTCTTCCCGACCTGGGTCCTCTCTCCCGAGGGCTACGACGGCAGGGGGTCCGGCGGTGCGTCCCGGCGGCTGCCCGTCGCCGTACGGCCGCGGGAGGAGGCGCCCGCCGCCCATGACCTGTTCGTCGACACCCTCGCCAGCCGGGGGCGGCGGGTGGAGACCGTCGTGGTGTCCGACGAGCGCGCCGGTCTCGCGCTCGTCGCGGCCGGGCAGGCGGTACTGGTCACCGCCGACGAGACGCTGACCGCCGAGGGCGTCGAGCGGCGCCGGGCCACCGACCCGGCGCTGCCGCTGCGGCTGCGGGTGGTGTGGGACCCGCGGCGGCCCGACGCAGCGGAGACGGCGGACACCGCTCAGCTGCTGGTGGACACGCTCGCCCGGCAGGCGGCGAAGTGAGCGCGGCGCGGCGCGGCAGCGGTGTGGAACGCACGCTGCGCGAGATGTTCGCCGACGCCGGTGTGCGCGGCTGGCTGCACGTGGCGGAGGTGGGCCGTCCCGAGGCACGGGTGACCGTCGACCCGGACGAGCCGGTGCCCATGGGCTCCGTCTACAAGGTGCCGCTGATGGTCGCGTTCTGCCGGCTGGCGGACGCCGGCGCGGTCGACCCGCGCCGGCGGCTGACCCTGGAGCCGCCGCACCGGATCGCCGGGCCCACCGGCATCTCCATCCTGCGGGACGCCGTCTCCATGTCGCTGCGCGACCTGGTCGTCCTGATGATGACCATCTCCGACAACACGGCGGCCGACGCGGTGCTCCGCGCGGTCGGCACGACGGCGGTCGACGAGATGTGCCGCGAGCTCGGCCTGCCGGACACCCGCATCCTGGGCGGTGTCGCGGGGACCTGGCGGCAGCTGGTCACCGAGACCGGCACCGAGTCGCTGGCGGCCGCCATGGAGCGCATCTCCAGCAACGACACGACCGTGCCCGCCGATGTGTACGACCCGGTCTCGAAGGCGTCCACCACGCCCACGGACATGGCGCGGCTGCTGCGGGCGATCTGGACCGGGGAGGCGGCCTCTCCGGAGCGCTGTGCGTTCATGCGGGAGGTCATGGGCAAGCAGCCGTGGCGGCACCGGCTGGCCTCCGGGTTCCCGTACGACGACGTGACCGTCTCGGGGAAGACCGGCACGTTCGGCGCGATGCGGCACGAGGCCGGGGTGGTCGAGCTCGCGGACGGCAGCGCGTACACCGCCGTGGTCTTCACCCAGGCGGCCCGCGCCGACAGCACCCTGCCCCGCGCCGACGCGGTCATCGGCGCGGCGGCCCGCACCGCCGTGGAAGAACTGCGGGGCAACGCGGGGACCTGACGGCTGAGCCCGGACTCCGGCCCGGTGGGGGCCCGTCACGCCGGGAGTGCGGAGTTCTCGGCGAGGGCCCGGTGGAGCCGCCCAACGCCTTCCTCCAGCTGCGCGGTACCGGACGCGCTGACGTAGCTCAGGCGGAGGTGGGGCGCCGGTGCTTCGGCGGTGAAGTACGGGCCGCCCGCGGTGACCGCCACGCCGTGGCGCAGGGCCGTCGCGGTGACGGCGTGCTCGTCGGTGCCGTCGGGCAGCCGCAGCCACAGGTGGTATCCGCCGCGCGGCGGCTGCTGCGGCAGGAGCGTGGGCAGTGCGCTGCCCAGCGCGGTGAGCAGGGCGGTCCGGCGCTCGCGCAGAGCGGCGGAGAGCACCCGCAGATGACGGGTCCAGGCGGGCGAACCGACCAGTTCGAGTGCGGTTTCCTGGAGTGGGCGGGGGACGAAGAAGCTGTCGACGACCTGGATGGCGCGCAGCCGCTCCAGAGCCGGACCGCGGGCGGTCAGCGCGCCGATGCGCAGGCTGGGCGAGGCCGCCTTGGTCAGCGAGCGGACGTGGACGACGACGCCGTCCGGGTCGTCGGCGGCCAGCGGGAGCGGCAGGGCCGGGGCGTCGGCGTGCGCCAGGCGGCGGGCGAAGTCGTCCTCGACGACGAAGGCGCCCGACGCGCGGGCGACGGCGAGCACGTCGGGCCGTCGTTGCGCGGACAGGACGGCGCCGGTGGGGTTGTGGAACAGCGGCTGGCAGACGAACACCCGGGCCCTGGTCGCCGCGAACGCCTCGGCGAGCAGGTCGGTGCGCACGCCGTCGGCGTCGACCGGTACCGGTACGGGGCGCAGTCCGGCGGCGCGGGCGACGGCGAGCATGCCGGGGTACGTGGGCGATTCGACGAGGACGGCGGAGCCGGGTGCTGCCAGGGCCCGCAGGGCGGTGGTGAGCGCGCCCTGTCCCCCGGCGGTGATCAGGACGTCGGAGGCGTCGAGCGGGCCGGCCGGTCCGCCGATGTCGCGGGCGAACCAGTCCCGCAGCTCGGCCAGGCCTTCCACCGGGGGCCGGGACCAGGTGCCGGGCCTGCGGCCCGCCCGGGCCAGGGCGGCGGCCAGGGCGCGTTCCGGCTGGAGCGCCGCGTGCAGGTAGCCGCCGTTGAGGTCGATGACCTCGGGCGGCGGGGCGGTGAGGGTGGCGAGGACCCCGGCGGCGTCGGTACCGCGGGGGCCCGCGTCGATGGCGGCGTGCGGCGGGTCGGCGCTCAGGGCCACCTCCTGCCAGGAGACGTCGCCGAGGGCGCCCGTGTGGCGGCGGGCGGCGGCCTTGAAGACACCGGCGCCGGGCCGGGAGGTGACGAGTCCTTCGGCGGCGAGCGCTGCGATCGCCCGGGAGACCGTCACCGGACTGACCTGGTGCCGCGTCACCAGCGCTCTGCTGGACGGGAGCTTCTCCCCTTCCGAGTAGCGGTCCAGCTCTTTACGCAAGGTCGTGGCCAGCTGGTTCACACTGCTACTGTCTTTCATGACGATACAAGATAGCGCTACTCAGTCCTCGGCGATAGCAGTCAGCAGCGTTACCCGTACCGGTACTGTCCTGGCCGCGCTCGGCGTCCTGTCCTTCTCCTTCAGCCTCCCGGCCACCGTGTGGGCCCTGGACGGCTTCGGTCCCTGGTCGGCGACCGGCGTACGTGGCGTGCTCGCGGGCCTCCTCGCCGCGGCCTGCCTGTTCGGGGCCCGGGTACCGGTGCCCGGGCGGCAGCACTGGCCCGGCCTGCTCACGGTGGCCGCCGGCTGCGCCATCGGCTTCCCGTTGCTGAGCACCCTGGCCCTGCAGACGTCCACCACCGCGCACTCGGCCGTCGTCATCGGCATGCTGCCGCTGGCCACCGCCGCCGCCTCCGCCGCGCTGACCGGCCGGCGTCCCTCGCGGGCCTTCTGGACCGCGGCCGGGGCCGGCGCGCTCGCCGTGGCCGCCTTCACCCTCCAGCAGAATCACGGCCTGCCGACGCTCGGCGACGCGTACCTCTTCGGCGCCCTGCTGGTGTGCGCCGCCGGGTACGCGCAGGGCGGCCGGCTCGCGTCCCACATGCCCGGCTGGCAGGTCATCGCCTGGGGCGTCGTCGCGGCGCTGCCGGTGTCGGCCCTGGTCACCGCCTTCGCCCTGCCCGCCGAGCCGGTACAGCTGACCGGCAAGGCGGTCGTCGGCATGGCCTACATCGCCGCCGTCTCACAGTTCGGCGGATTCGTCATGTGGTACCGCGGCATGGCCGTCATCGGAGTCCCCAAGGCGAGCCAGATCCAGCTGGCCCAGCCCCTGATCACCCTCGTCTGGTCGGTCCTGCTCCTGGGGGAGGAGCTCTCCCCGCTCACTCCCGTCGCGGCGCTGATCGTCCTCGGCTGCATCGCGGTCACGCAGCGCGTGCGCAGCTGACCTCGGCCGGAAGCCGGGTGCGTACCGGCCTCCGGCTAGGCGTCGCGGCGGAAGAGTGCCGTCCAGAGGAAGGGTTCGCCGAAGTACGGGGAGTCGTCCGGCTCGTCGTGCATCCGCCGGAGTTCCACTTCGGTGAGGCCGGAGAAGATCCGGCGCAGCGATTCCGGCGTGTAGGCGAGCCCGCCGTGCAGCTCGGAGCTGCGGTACAGCTCGGCGTCGGACAGCTCGGAGCCCATTCCGCCGGCCGCGAAGCAGGCGAGGGCGAAGTGGCCGCCGGGGGCGAGGGTCCGCTCCAGGAGGGCGAGGTAGCTGATGCGGCGGTGCGGCGGCAGGTGGTGGAAGCAGCCGGAGTCGTAGATCAGGTCGTAGGGCCCGCCGAGTTCGGCGGTGAGCGCGAAGGCGTCGCCTTGCAGGAACCGGATGTCGGCACCGGCCTCGCGGGCGCGCTCCCGTGCCCAGCCGACGGCTGCCGGGGAGAGGTCGACGGCGTCCACCTGGAAGCCCGCCGCGGCCAGGTGGAGGGCGTTGCGGCCGGGGCCGCAGCCGAGGTCGAGGGCCCGCCCCGGGGCGAGCCGGTGCCGCGTGAGGTACGCGGCGAGGTTCTCGTCCGGCTTCGCCACGAAGAACGGCACGGGCCGGGAGCGGTCGGTGTAGAAGTCGTCCCACCAGTCGGCCCCGCCGCTCGTCCAGCGGTCGGCCGCCGGCGCGAACAGGCCGTCCATCAGCTTCAGTACGTCGTCGACCGTGCGCACGTTCCGGTCCATCCGGCCCCCTTCCCTGACTGCGGAAAGAGTACGGGCCCCACCGCGGGAGCCCAGGCCAGGGGGCGCCCCGACGCCCCGCGGACATCGCGGCCGGAGCCGCCCCTCCCCCGTGGAAGTGGCGGCTCCGGCGCGGCTCTTCAGTCCGAAGGTCAGAGGTCGGACTTGAAGAGCAGGCGGTTCGGGGTACCGCTCGGGTTGCTGATCACGTTGGCCGTGGCATTGGTGATCAGCCAGTTGTTGACGGTCGAGGACGACGCGTCGCCCTTGCTCGACTTGTAGAGGGCGGCCACGCCGGCCACGTGCGGGGAGGCCATCGAGGTGCCGCTCATCTGGGTGGTGCCGCCGCCGAGGCGGGTGGAGGTGATGGAGACGCCGGGCGCGAACAGGTCCGTGCAGCTGCCGTAGTTGCTGAACGACGCCTTGCGGTCGGAGCTGTCCGAGGCCGCGATGCTGATGACTCCCGGAGCACTGGCGGGCGAGGTGTTGCAGGCGTCCGCGTTGTCGTTGCCGGCGGCGACGGAGAGGAAGACACCGGAGTTGTTCAGGGCCGCGGCCGCGTCGTTCACGGCGGAGGAGTAGCCGCCGCCGAGCGAGGCGTTGGCGACGGCGGGCTTCGTGGCGTTGGTACGGACCCAGTCGAAGCCCGCGATGATGCCCGAGTAGGAGCCCGACCCGTTGCAGTCCAGGACGCGGACGCCGCGCAGCGCCACGCCCTTGGCGACGCCGTACGTGGTGCTGCCCACCGTACCTGCCACGTGCGTGCCGTGCCCGTTGCAGTCCTGCCCGTTGCCGCCGAACGCGTCGTACACGTTACGGGCCCGGCCGCCGAAGTCGGGGTGGCCGGCGTCGATGCCGGTGTCGATGATGTACGCGGTGACGCCCGAGCCGTTGCGGTTGTAGGTGTAGGTGCCGCTCAGCGGGCGGTTGCGCTGGTCTATCCGGTCCAGGCCCCAGGTGGCGTTGGACTGCGTGGCGGAGGCGGTGACCTTCTGATCCTCCTCGATGGCCTGGACGGAGGGGTCGCTGCGCAGGTCGGCGAGCTGGTCGGCGGAGAGCTTCGCGGAGAAGCCGTTGAGGACCTTCTTGTAGAGGTGGCGGGTGGTGACGTCCGCTCTGTCGGCCAGGGCTCCGGGTGCCACGCCCGGCTTGAGGGTGACGATGTAGTTGCCCTTGATGACCTTGCTGTCCGGAGCCTGTTCCACGGTCACGAGCCGCGGCGCGGCGTCCTGGCCCGCGGCGGCCGCGGTACCGGCGGCGGGGACGACGGCCGCCGGCAGTGCCAGCAGCAGCGCGGCGAGGTGGGAGCGCTTCATCGAGTGGGGGACCTTTCGTGACGAGGGGGATGCCGTGCCACCCGGCCGGGGGCCGGGCGGGGCGGGACTCACCCTCCGCCTGCCGATCGGTCGAAACAATCCGTAATTCGCTAGGTAGTACTGCTGAGAGGTACCCCTGCTTATTCGAGCGTCGCCGCCACGTCCGTGCGGCGGGCGATGTCGGTCAGCGCGCGGGCCATGACCGAGCCGGGCTCGCGTGCCGTGAGGACCAGACCGATGGCCGCGGTGCGGACCGGTTCCACGAGTGGCACGGCCCGCATGCCGGGCGGCATGTCGAAGACCCGGAGCCAGGCGTGCGGGAGGATGCCGGCCCACCGGCCGGTCCGGACGTGCGCGTACAGGGAGGCGACCGAGTCGGTCTCCACCTGCGGCGCCGCCTGGACCCCGGCCTCGGCGAACATCTCGTCGAGCACCCGCCGCCCCTGCATCCCCGTGCTGAGCAGACACAGCGGGAGGGCGGCGGCCGCCGCCCAGGACACCGTGTCCGAGGCCGCCGGCGGGTGCGCCGCGCCGGTGAGCAGCACGTACCGCTCCCGGTAGAGCGGCACGGTGCGGAACTGGTCCGAGAGGGCGTCGCCCAGGTACGTGATGCCGGCGTCGAGCTCGAAGTTCTCCAGCCGGCCCAGGATGTCGCTGGAGCGGAGGTCCGAGGCGATGCGCACGTCGACCAGCGGGTGCGCCGCGCAGAACGGCTCGACGAGGAGGGCAACGGCGGCCGAGGCGGTGGGGACGCAGCCGATCCGCAGTTCGCCGCTCAGCCCCGTGCGCAGCGCCTGCACCTCGGACGTCAGCGCGTCGCGGTCCGCCAGTATGCGCTGCGCCCACAGCACGACCCGCTCGCCTTCGGGGGTGAGCCCCTCGTACTTGCGGCCGCGGCGGATCAGCGGGACGTCGAGCTCCTCCTCCAGTTTGCGGATCGCCTCCGACAGGGCGGGCTGGGAGACGTAGCAGGACTGCGCGGCGCGCGCGAAGTGGCGTTCGCGCGAGAGGGCGACCAGATATTCGAGCTGGCGGAAGAGCACCGCACCGGTCTACCTCAGCCAGGGCCGAAGCACCAATCAGGCCCCGGTCGGCTCCAGGCGTACCACCACGCTCTTCGACGTCGGTGTGTTGCTGAGGTCGGCCACGCTGTCCAGCGGGACCAGGACGTTGGTCTCCGGGTAGTAGGCGGCGGCGGAACCCGGCGTGGTCGGGTACGGGATCACCCGGAACGCGGGCGCGCGCCGCTCGGCACCGTCCCGCCAGACGCTCACCAGGTCCACCTCGTCGCGGTCGGCCAGGCCCAGGGCCGCCAGGTCGGCGGGGTTGACGAGGACGACGCGGCGGGCGTTGTGGATGCCCCGGTAGCGGTCGTTCATGGCGTACGGGACGGTGTTCCACTGGTCGTGGGAGCGGAGCGTCTGGAGCAGCAGGTGGCCCTCCGGTACCTCCGGCGCCTCGAAGGCGTTGCGGGTGAAGACGGCCTTGCCGCTGGGGGTGGGGAAGACGCCCTCGTTCACCGGGTTCGGCAGCCGGAAGCCGCCGGGCCGGGCGACGCGGGCGTTGAAGTCGTGGAAGCCGGGGACGACACGGGAGATCCGGTCGCGGATGGTGCCGTAGTCCCGCTCGAACTCCTCCCAGGGGATGTCCGGATGCTCGCCGAGGGTGCGGCGGGCCAGCCGGCCGATGATGGCGACCTCGCTGAGCAGGTGCTCGGAGGCCGGTGCGAGCCGCCCGCGGGAGGCGTGCACCTCGCTCATGGAGTCCTCGACCGTGACGAACTGCTCGACGCCGCCCTGGATGTCGCGGTCGCTGCGGCCGAGCGTCGGCAGGATGAGCGCCGTCTCACCGCAGACGGTGTGGGAGCGGTTCAGCTTGGTGGAGATGTGCGCGGTGAGCCGGCAGTTGCGCATGGCCCGCTCGGTGACGTCGCTGTCAGGGGTGGCGCGGACGAAGTTGCCGGCGACGCCGAGGAAGAACGTCGCGCGGCCGTCCCGCATGGCCCGGATCGCGTCCACCGAGTCCAGCCCGTGGTGCTGTGGCGGGGTGAAGCCGAATTCCCGCTCCAGCGCGTCCAGGAAGGACTGCGGCATCTTCTCCCAGATGCCCATGGTGCGGTCGCCCTGCACGTTGCTGTGGCCGCGTACCGGGCAGACGCCCGCGCCGGGGCGGCCGATGTTGCCGCGGAGCAGCAGGAAGTTCACCACCTCGCGGATGGTGGGCACGCCGTGCTTGTGCTGGGTGAGTCCCATCGCCCAGCAGACGATGACCTTCTTGCTGCCCAGGACGTCCGCGTGGACCCGGTCGATCTCCTCGCGGGTCAGTCCGGTGGCGTCGAGGACGTCGGTCCAGGACACCTTGCGTGCCTGCGCGGCGAAGTCGGCGAAGCCGGTGGTGTGCGTCTCGATGAAGTCGTGGTCGAGCACGGTGCCCGGCGCGGCGTCCTCGGCCTCCAGGAGCAGCCGGTTGAGGCCCTGGAAGAGGGCGAGATCGCCGCCGGGGCGGATCTGCAGGAACCGGTCGGCGATCTCGGTGCCGCGGCCGATCACCCCGCGGGCCTTCTGCGGGTGCTTGAACCGCAGCAGGCCCGCTTCGGGCAGCGGGTTCACGGCGATGACGCGCCCGCCGTTGCGCTTGGTCTCCTCCAGCGCGGAGAGCATCCGCGGGTGGTTGGTGCCCGGGTTCTGCCCGACGACGAAGACCAGGTCGGCGTCGTAGAGGTCCTGCAGGCCGACGCTGCCCTTGCCGATGCCCAGCGTCTCGTTGAGCGCGGTGCCGCTGGACTCGTGGCACATGTTGGAGCAGTCCGGCAGGTTGTTGGTGCCGAAGGCGCGGACGAACAGCTGGAGGAGGAACGCCGCCTCGTTGTTCAGCCGGCCCGAGGTGTAGAAGAGCGCTTCGTCGGGCGAGTCCAGGGCGCGCAGTTCCGTGGCCAGGAGGTCGAAGGCCGCGTCCCAGCCGATCGGTTCGTAGTGGTCGGCGCCGGGCCGCTTGACCATGGGTTCGGTGAGGCGGCCCTGCTGGTTGAGCCAGTAGTCGGACTTGCCGGCCAGTTCGGAGACCGGGTGCTGCCGGAAGAAGTCGCGGGTGATCCGGCGGGAGGTCGCCTCGTCGGCGATGTGCTTGGCGCCGTTCTCGCAGTACTCGTTCGTGTGGCGCTTCCCCGGCCCGGGCTCCGGCCAGGCGCAGCCCGGGCAGTCGAACCCCTTGACCTGGTTGATGTTCAGCAGGGTCAGCGCCGTCCGGCGGACGGAGGTCTGGCCGAGGGAGTACTTCAGTGCGTGCGCCACGGCCGGCGCCCCGGTCGCCCACGTCTTGGGCGGGGTGACCGCCAGCCCCTCGTCCGTCGGGTCCTCGTCGGAACTCATGGCCTGACCTCACCTTTCCCTGCCCGGGTACGTCCGCGTACCACTTCGACGCCGGCCCGCACCGCGCCCGTACGGGAGAGCGGCGGCCCGACCCGATCAGCTTCCGGCAGAGCCCGGGAGGCGTCAAAGACGGCTTGGTTATCGGCGGATAGGCCGCGCTTATCGACGGGCCGCGGGCGGACCCGGACAGGTACCGGCAGTGGCGTTCAGCTCCGCAGGTGCCCCAGTACGGAACGGACCGCGTGGCGGACGGCGTCTCGCGCCTGCTCGGTGTGGTCGAGCGTCTCGAACCCGTGGTGGCCGTCCGGTACGTCGATCACCTCGACATCGGCCCCGCACTCCTCGGCGGCGGTCAGGAACGCCTCGACCGTGACCGCGATCTCGGCGACCTCCAGTCCCACCCGCGTCAGCACGACGGGCAGCCGGCCCGCCGAGCGCACCGCGTCCGCCGGGCGGAACCGGGGCCCGGACAGCCCCCAGCTCGGCGGCGGCAGCAGGATCGGGTAGGTCGCCGCCACGCACCGCAGCCACGGCGGGGGCGCCGCGAGCCAGTCAGCGGACAGCGGCCCGCCGCCGGAGAAGAACCACAGCGCGACGCGGTCCCCGTCGACGCGCGGATCGGCACGTACGAGGGCGACGGCCTCGGCGACGTCCTCGGCGGCCCGTTCGTAGTCGGTGAGGTCGTGCAGCCGGTGGTCCACCGTCACACCCACCGCTCCGAGCTGCGCCACGTACCGGCCGTAGCCGGTGAACGCCGGCCAGTCCCGTGGCGTCGGCCGCGCTCCGGCGGGGACCGGGCCGCCGTGGACGAACACCACGGCGGGCCGGGGGCCGTCGGCGTCCGGCAGGTAGAGGTCGACCCGCCCCACCCGCTCACGCGGCCGTTCCGGCACGTCGAGGAGGAACGCCCGGAGGTGGCCGGGCCGCTCGCCGCCCGGCGCCGACAGCCGGTACCCCTCCCCGGCGGCGGCCCGGAGCAGTACACCGGTCAGTTCGCCGGGGACGGAGAGCATCGGCCAGTGTCCGGTGTCCAGTTCGAAGAAGGTCACCCGGGGATCGACCAGCGCCAGGAAGCGGGGGTCACCGAGCCTCAGCACCGTCTCCACCATGCCGATGCTCGACCCGTTGGCGGTGCACAGGACGCCGGTCGTCGGCAGTGCGGCGACCGCCTCCGGCAGCCGGAGCGGCTGGGTGAGGGTGCGCACGGGCTGCGGTGCGGCGCGTTCGGAGAGGCGGGCCAGCGCGGCCTCGGGGACGCCCGCGACGCTGCCCCAGCGGTGCCACTCGCCGGGCGGTGGCGGCGGGACCCGCCAGCCGTCCCCGGTCCGCCCGACCGGCCCGGCGTCCTGCGCCAGCCGGTCGCGGACCGCCTGGTCGGGTACCAGCTTGAGGGCGGGGTCACCGTCCTGGGGCAGGCCCGCGTCGAGGTGGACGATCCGGGCGATCCGTTCCGGGCGGCGGCCGGCGGCGCCCAGTACGGGGTGGATGCCGTAGCAGTGGCCGACGAGCACCACCTCGGGGGCTTCCACCTGGTCGATCAGCTCCACCACGTCCTCGATGTGTGTGTCCAGGTCCGTGTTCGGCCCCGCCAGGTGGCGGCGGTCGCCCATGCCGGTCAGCGTCACCGGATGGACCTCGGCCCCCGACTCCCGCAGCCGGCCGGCCACTTCCTCCCATACCCAGTCGCCGGTGTGTGCGCCCGACACCAGGATGAATGCCGTCATGTTGGTCTCCTCGCATACCGTGCGTCCGCGAGACCGCCCCCGTAGGCCGTCCGCGCTCGCGGGTACCGTAGGAACTCCCCCTGAGGGAGGTTCAACCGTGACCGCTGAGTCGTCCGAGTCCTTCGAGGTCCCCGCACGGGCCGTGCCGCCCGGTGCGGCCGACGGCATGTGGAGCATCGGCGAGCTGGCGGAGCACGCGGGCGTCACCGTCAAGACCGTCCGCTTCTACTCCGACCGCGGCCTGCTGCCCGAGGCGGCCCGCAGCGCCGGGGGCCATCGCCGGTACGGCCCCGAGGCGCTCGACCGGCTCCGGCTCATCCGCTCCCTGCGCACCCTCGACCTGCCCGTCCCGGACGTCGGCCGGGTGCTGGACCGGGAGGACGCGCTGGAGGACGTCATCGCGGGGCAGCTCCGGGAGCTCGGCTCGCGCATGGCCGCCCTGCGCTGGCGCGAGGCCGCCCTGCACCTGCTGCGGGACTGCGCCCCGGAGGAGCGGGCCGACCGGCTGCGGCTGATCGGCGCGGTGACGGCACCGCCCGACACGGCCGCGCTGGCCCGCTTCTGGCGGCGCTGGCTGCCCCCGCGGCTCCCGGCCCGGCTGACTTCCGCGATCCTCGAGCACGCGGTGCCACAGCCCCCGGCGGACCCGACGCCGGACCAGGTACTGGCCTTCGCCCGGCTGCACGCCTTCGTGTCCGGTCCCTGCCCCCGCACCGGCACCGCGCACTGGCAGCCCGCGGCGCACCGCCCCGACGAGGGCTACCGCCCGGCCGTCCTCTACGAAGGGCTCATCGAGGCGTACGGGCTGGCCGCCGCCGACATCCGGGGGCAGCGGGCGCCCTACGAGGGCGAGGCGCTGGACTGCTTCGTCGACGCCTACGCCCGCTCTTGCGGCACACGGGACACGCCGGCCTTCCGCCGCGTACTCAGCGGACAGCTCGCCGCCGATCCCCGTATCGACCACTACTGGCAGCTCGTGGCGGAGCTGACCGGCCCGGCCGCGCCGACTCCGGGCGCCACCCATGACTGGCTCCACGCCGCGCTGGACGCCAGGAGCACCCGGCCGGCCGCCTGACCGGCAGGGACCATGCGGTGGCCGGCGGTGCCTCAGGAGCGGCGGCCCCCCTGCGTCAAGGAACTCGCCCACGCCGAAGGGCAGCCCGCACCTGTGCCTGGGCAGCCTGCCGGCCCGGGCCGCTAGCGCGTGGCCACGGGCGGCCAGGTGGGGCGGTACGCCTCGGGGAGGGCGGCGAGGGCCTTGCTGACCGTGGCGTGGAGGGGGAAGAGCTGGTCGCTGCCGGTGTGGGCGAGCAGGTCGGAGAGGCGGCGGCCGGCGCAGGCGAGCAGCAGGGTGCCCTCCCGGCGGCGCAGGAGCCAGTGCAGCGCGAGCAGGCAGTTCAGCCCGCGGGAGTCACAGAACGTGAGCGCTGCCACGTCCAGGACGAGGTAGCGGTAGCCGTCGGCGAGCACGGCCCCGGTGCTGGACAGGAACGCCGCCTCGGAGGCATGGTCGAGTTCTCCGCTGACGCGCAGCACGGCGCATGCATCGGAGTCGGTGAGAACAGTGACGGCCAGCCGTCCTGTACCCGTGGACATCGCACCTCCGGTCACCTGTCGCACGGACACCCCACGGGTTGGTTACCAGACGGTAGCCGCGCTCGTCGGCCCCGGGCCGTGAATTACAGGCAGTGAACTACGGGCATGTGATACAAGCCGAGTGTCGCACACGGACGGATACATGTCGGAAATGTCGTTGACCCCGGTACCGTCGACAACGGGCCCGCCCGACACCCGGACGGGTGGCGAAGCGGTGAGGGGTGACATGATGAACGACGCACTGTGGGTCGTCGTGGTGGTGGCCGGAGTCCTGCTCCTGCTGACCCTGGCGGTGGCCGTCGTGCTCCTCGTGAAGACCGTGGCCACCCGCCGCCGCCTGAAGGCCGCCGGCCTGCCGATGAACGAGTTCGCGTTCTGGGGCGCGCTCCTCTACCTGCTCTCCCCCGTCGACCTTCTCCCGGACCCGGTGTACCTCGACGACATCGGCGTCCTCCTGCTCGCGCTGCGCTCACTGCGCACCGCGGCCCCCGCCGGCCTCCGGAAATCGCCCACCGACCCGGAACTCCGGGGGTGATTCGGCCGACCTCCGCCTCGTACCCCGGGGCCCGCCGGTCCCCTGCCGCTCCTCCCACCCCGTCGGCGGCTCACGGCGGCCCGCCCTGCCACAGCGGTCGCCTGCGGCGGGCGGGCTACTGGCCGACAGCGCTCCCGTACGGACGGCCGGCGGCCGCCCGGCGTTCCGGTGCCCGGCGCCCGGGTACGCGTGCGCCGCACCCGGCACCCGCCGGGCGACCCACGTGAGAAGGCAGGCGCATCATGACCGCAGCCTCATCCCCCGGGTACTCGGAATCCGGCATGCCGCGAAGTACCTACACCGCGGCGCGGCCGAGCAGTACCGAGACCAAACCGTCCTTCAAGACCACCGAGTTCTTCGTCTACGTGGCCGCCGTGGTGGCCGTTCTCATCGCCTCCGCCGTGGTGGGCAGCGGCGCCGGCGTCGTGGACCGCTTCCCCGCCGACCAGGCATGGCTGTACGTCACCCTGCTCAGCATCGGCTACCTGCTCAGCCGGGGCCTGGCGAAGAGCGGCAGCCGCGAACCCACCGACCGGGCAGGCGGCTGACGCAGGGACGATGTCCCGCAGGGCGGTCGCGCGGGGAGCGTGACCGGGCGACGGGCGGAGCCCCGGGACAGCACCGGCCCGGGGCTCCGCCCGCCTGGTCTCAGACCGGCAGGAAGGTGTCGGTGGCCGCGTCGTGCGCCGTCACCAGGCCGGTGTGCACCTCGTAGAACCAGCCGTGCAGCGTCACCTCGCCGGCGTCCAGCCGCTCACGGACACAGGGGTACGCGCGCAGCCGCTCGACCTGCTCGCACACATGGCGCTGGACGGCGCCGGCGACCGCGGGGGTGTCGTCCTTCGGCAGCTCGGAGGAGAACTCCTGGGCGAGCCAGTCCCGTACGGCGGGCGCGTCGTTCAGGTCCTCGGCACGCGCCCGCGCGCCCACCGCACCGCAGTGGGAGTGGCCGCACACCACGATGTCGGACACCTTCAGCACCCGCATCGCGTACTCGATGGTCGCCGCCTCCGAGCAGGCCATTCCCTCGTGGAAAGCGGGGACGGCGTTGCCTGCGGTGCGCAGTTCGAAGAGCTCGCCGGGCCGGGCTCCGGTGAACAGGGACGGCACGACCCTGGAGTCGGAGCAGGTGATGAACAGGGCGAGCGGCGACTGGCCTTCGGCGAGGCGGCTGAAGATCTCCCGTTCCTCAGGTCGTTCGGCGATACGGGCGTTGAAGTTGCGGGCCTGCTGGATGAAGGACTCCACGGGAGATGTCTCCTGTTGGTGAGGGTGCCACTGAGGGATGTGGCGGGAGCGGATTGCACGGGCAGTGGTCGTCGATGCGGTGTCCGTGCCGGCCGGCAGCGGTACCGCGGGGTGGTGCGGCGCGTGCGGGCGGCGGCCTCGGCGCGCGGATGGGGATCATGCAGCGGTCTCTCCGGATTCGCTGCGGGAGGCGTGCGGGGCGGCACGGCGCCGGGCACCGGTCGCGGCACCGGACCGCCGCGCGGTCAGTGCCGTCACGGGAACGATCGCCAGCGCCAGCACCCCGCCCGCGAGGGCCAGTACCGGGAAGCCGCCCGCCATCACGACCAGGCCCGAGGACATGCCGCCGGTGGCCCCGGCGATGGCGAGGCCCACGTCCAGCAGCCCTTGCGTACGGGCCCGGGTGGCAGCCGGCAGCGCGTCGGTGACCAGGGCGGTACCGCTGATCAGGCCGAAGTTCCAGCCGATGCCGAGCAGCACGAGGGCGGTGGCGAGGGCCGGCACGGAGTGGACCGGCGCCAGGGCGGCGACGGCGCCGGCGGCGAACAGCGTCACCCCGGACGCGGCGGCGACCGCCGGCCGGCCGACGCGGTCCACGAGCAGCCCGGTCAGCGGGGAGGGCAGGAACATCGCCCCGACATGGAGGGCGATGACCAGCCCGGCGTCGCCGGTGCTGTGGCCGTGCGCGAGCATGTGGACCGGCGTCATGGTCATGATCGCGATCATGGCGAGCTGGCCGAGCACCATGACGGACGTACCGGTGAGGAGAGCGCGCCGGTCGGGGCGGGCGTCACGCGCGCCGGCCGCCTCGGCACCGCCGGCCTCCGCCGTGCTCCGTGCCTCCTCGGCCTCGGACCGGCTCCGCGCCCCGGCTCCGGACCCGGCTTCCGCCTCCGCCTCGGCCAGGGTGCGCGCCAGGCGGAGGGGGTCGGGGCGCAGCAGGGCGGCCAGCAGGAGCGCGGCCGCCGTGAAGGCGAGGGCGGCCAGCCCGAACGGGCCCGCCAGCCGGGGGATGCCCCAGGCGTGCGCGGCCTCGCCCGTGACGCTCACGAGCAGCGGTCCGGCCACCGCGCCGAGCGTGGTGGCCATCAGTACCGTGCTCACGGCGCGGCCGCGCCGCTCGGGCGCCGCCAGGTCCGCGCCCGCGTACCGGGCCATCAGGTTCGTCGCCGTGCCCGCCCCGTAGACCGTGAGCGAGACGAAGAGCAGTGGTGCGCTGCCGGTCGCGGCGGCCAGGACCACGCCGAGGCTGCCGAGCGCGCCGCCGGCGTAGCCCAGTGCGAGGCCGGGGCGCCGGCCCCACCGCTGGGACAGCCGCCCGATGCCCACGGCGCCCAGCGCCGAGCCGGCGGTGAACAGGGCGCTGGGCAGGCCGGCCAGGCCCGTGGTCCCGAGCATGTCCTCGGCGAGCAGCGCGCCGACGGTGATGCCCGCCGCCAGCCCCGCACCGCTGAGCACCTGGGAGACCACGAGGACGGTCAGTACGCGTCGCTGTGCGGCGGCGACGGACGTCGCGGGGACGGCCGTGGCCGCGGGGAGCCGCGGGCCCTGGGCGGCGGGCACCGCCGGGGTCCGTCCGGTCACGCGCCGTCCCCTCGCACGGGCTCCAGCGCGGAGATCTCCGCCAGCGGCATGCCCAGCTGGTCGTGGAGGAACCGGACGATGGTCCAGTGCGGCAGCGCGCCCTCGTCGAAGGGGCCGAACTCCTTGCAGTACAGCGGTATCCAGCGCAGCGCCTCTTCGATCGCCTGCTCGCGTCCGGGCTCCTGCTGGTACTCCTCGTACCCGATGCTGCGGTGCTCGATGAAGAACTTCCCCGGCAGGCGCTCCTCGCACAGGAAGCGGTACTCGCGCGTCTGCAGGATGAGGTAGTGCCAGAACTCGTCGATCTCCTGCTCGACGGGGAGGAAGAGCCCGCTGAGCTGCTCGGGGTACTTGGAGATCAGGTAGAGGTAGCGCAGGCATTCCAGCGCCTGCCGCTCGGTGTACTCGCGGGGCGCTTCGCTGCCGGCCGCGAAGTGCCCGACCAGCTCCGCGTGGAGTGCGGGGCCGAGCAGCGTCGTGAGGTCGTCCGCCGTCACGAACGTCTTCGTGGTCATGGTCCCTCTCCCTTTCCGTCCCGGTCGAGCCAGGCGTACTTACCCGACTTTCCGATGGCGATGTGTGCGCGGTGGTCGAGTACGCAGCGGCGGCCTGTCAGTTCGCGCACGCCCCGTCCCAGGGCGGCCACCTGTGCTGATGCGAGGGGCTTGCCGTCGAAGGTGGTGTAGGCGAGCACGGCCTCGGCGGGGCTGAGGACCCGCAGCTGGGGGACGAAGACGCGGGGCGAGACGGAACCGACGAGGGCGTCCAGGTCGCCTTGCGCCACCGGCCCGGCGGGGGAATCCAGCAGTTCCTTCTCCCGGCCGCAGAACTGCGTGATGCGCGCCGGGTCGGGAGTGCCGTCGGCCGTGCGGACGCAGTCGCCGGAGCGGTAGCGGACCAGCGGCATGTGCGGGTTGCGGACGCTGGTGACGATGAGGTGGAAGAGCCCGCTGCCCTCGGTGACCGGCGCGAGTTCGACGCTCATGTCGTCGAGGAAGGGGTGGTAGCGGCCGCGGCGGTCGCTGTAGAAGAGGTAGCCCAGTTCCGTGCTGCCGAACAGGTCGATGATCGGGCACGCGAAGTGCTGCTGGAGATACCGCCGCACGTTGACCGGGGTGTACTCGTAGGCGTGGATGATGCTCGCCGGCGGCGAGAAGGCGTCCCACAGCCCCCAGGTGCCGATCTTCTGGAGCAGGTGCGCCAGGTGGTAGCTGGAGCAGTCCAGGTGGTACCACCCGCGCGGATGCGCCTGCCGGGCCTCTGCCATCTCGGCGAGCATCCGCTCGACGTCGGCGCGCTCCCAGAGCGCGGGGTCGAGGCGGGTGTTGAGGTAGAAGGTGCGGGCGTCGAGGCGGCGGTCCTCGGGTCGCGGGTCGGGCCGCGGCTCCTCGCCGCGCTTCTTGGCGTTCACCCTGGCCACGTGCTCCGTGGCGAGCACCGTCGTGAGCGAGACGCGCCGGCAGCCCGCCTCCCAGGTCTCCTTGATGTCCGGGTGCTCGCTCCACAGCCGGTAGTAGGACTTGAGGAGGAAGTACGGGGGCCGGATGATCTGCATCCGGGCGTGGTTGGTGCCCGTGGAGAGCACGAATTCCGCCTCGCCGGCTTCGAGGGCGGCCGCGAGCGCGGGCGTCATCCAGTTGTCCGGGAAGCCGCGCGCGATCTCGGCCTTCTCCAGTACGGGGAAGTGGCCGCGCGCCAGCGCGTCACGGTAGATGGGGATGTCCTTGACGCGCGCGATGACCTCGGCCGTCGGCTGACCGTCCGGGGAAACCTTCAAGGGAACCTCAACAGTGCTCGTGGGCCGGCTCACGGGGCCGGCCGGCAGCGGGGGTGCGCCGCTGCGGACCGGCCCCGGAGCACCGGGCGGCGACGGGTCAGGAGATACAGCCGGTCTTCGTCGCGCTGATGCAGCCGGACTTCGGGGACGCGCTGATGCAGCCGTCCTTGTCCGCCTTCTGCGCCGAGTTGGCGGCGACCCAGCCCTGCCAGACGTCGTCCTGGGCCATCTTCTTGATGAGCTGTTCCATGCAAGCCTCCGAGAGGTGGAGAGTGAGCTGGACATGCGGCGCTGACGTGCGCTTTTGCCGCACCGCTTGAAGGTAAAAGGTTCACCAAGCAGATGTCAATGAATGGCAATCTCTGTGGATGACGAAGGGGCCGGGCGCGCCAACTTTTGGCGGGATCACGTCGTGACAGCCGCCCGGCTCGGCCGACATGCCCGGTGTCCGGCCCGGAGGCGTGGCAGGGCCGGGCGAGGCACGATGGCCGTATGCTGCTGGCCCACCTTGCCCGCGTGTCCCAAGAAGTCGCCTCGACCTCCGCGCGCTCCAAGAAGGTCGCGCTGCTGGCCGAACTGTTCCGGGACGCCGCGCCCGAGGACGTACCGGTCGTCATCCCCTACCTCGCCGGACGGCTGCCCCAGGGGCGCATCGGCATCGGCTGGAGCGCCCTGCGCGACCCGGCTCCCCCGGCCGCCGGCGCCACGCTCACCGTAGGCGGCGTCGACGCGGCACTGACCGGGCTCGCCCAGGTCTCGGGAGCAGGCTCACAGACCGAGCGCCGGCGGCTGGTGCAGGAACTGCTGGGCGCGGCCACCGAGCCGGAACAGGGATTCCTCATCGGCCTGCTGACCGGCGAGGTACGCCAGGGGGCGCTGGACGCGCTCGCCGTCGAAGGGCTCGCGGCGGCGACGGACGCACCGGCGGCGGACGTCCGGCGGGCCGTGATGCTCGGCGGCCTCCAGGACGTGGCCCGGGCGCTGCTGGCCGACGGGCCGCCCGCGCTGGCCCGGTTCCGGCTCACCGTCGGGCGCCCCGTCGGGCCGATGCTCGCCCACAGCGCGAAGTCGCCGGCCGAAGCCGTCGCCAAGCTCGGTGCCTGCGCCGTGGAGGAGAAGCTCGACGGCATCCGCGTACAGGTGCACCGCGACGGCGACGACGTACGCGTCCACACCCGCACCCTGGACGACGTCACCGACCGGCTCCCCGAGGTGACCGAGGCCGCGCTCGCGCTCCCGGCCTCCCGGTGCGTGCTCGACGGCGAGGTGATCGCGCTGGACGCCGACGGCCGGCCGCTGCCCTTCCAGCGCACCGCCGGGCGCTTCGGCTCCCGCGTGGACGTGGCCGCCGCGCAGGCCGCGCTGCCGCTGTCACCGGTCTTCTTCGACGTGCTGTACGCCGACGGCCGGGACCTGATGGACCTGCCCTTCGAGGAGCGCCACGCGGAGCTGGCCCGGATCGTGCCGGAGCCGATGCGGGTCCGCCGGGTCGTGGTCCGGGAGCCGGACGACACGGAGGCCCTGGAGGCGGTGGAGGACTTCTGGGCCGCGACGCTGCGCCGCGGCCACGAAGGCGTCGTGGTCAAGGGGCTCGCCGCGCCCTACAGCGCGGGGCGGCGCGGCGCCTCCTGGCTCAAGGTGAAGCCCGTGCACACCCTCGACCTGGTCGTCCTGGCGGCGGAGTGGGGGCACGGCCGCCGCGCCGGGAAGCTGTCCAACCTGCACCTCGGCGCCCGTGGGGACGACGGCTCGTTCGTCATGCTCGGCAAGACCTTCAAGGGCCTCACCGACGCCACGCTGGCCTGGCAGACCGAGCGGCTGCGGGAACTCGCCGTGGACGAGACCGGCTCCGTCGTGACCGTACGTCCCGAACTCGTCGTGGAGATCGCCTACGACGGCCTCCAGACCTCCTCCCGCTACCCTGCCGGTGTCACCCTGCGGTTCGCCCGGGTGGTGCGGTACCGGGAGGACAAGACCCCCGAGGAGGCCGACACGGTGAAGAGCGTTCTCGCGGCACACGGTGTGCCGGGACCATGACGGGGAAACGGAGCGCCGGCCTCCTGCTGTACCGCCGTGGCGACACCGGGGTGGAGGTGCTGCTGGCACACATGGGCGGGCCGCTGTGGGCCCGCCGTACGGCAGGCGCGTGGACGGTGCCCAAGGGCGAGTACGTCCCGCCGGAGGAGCCGCTGGCCGCCGCCCGGCGCGAGTTCGAGGAGGAACTGGGCCTGCCGCCCCCGGAGGGGCCGTACGTCCCTCTCGGCGAGGTCCGTCAGTCGGGCGGCAAGACGGTCACCGCCTGGGCCGCCGAGGCCGACCTCGACCCCGGCGCGATCGTGCCGGGCACCTTCGAGACGGAGTGGCCCAGGGGCTCCGGCACCGTCCGCTCCTTCCCCGAGATCGACCGCGTGGCGTGGTACGGCCCGGACCGGGCCAGGGAACTGCTCATCGCGGCCCAGCGCGCCTTCGTGGACCGCCTCCTCCTCCACCTGAGCGCATAGCCCGTACGCCGCTCGGAGCCTGTGTCTCGAGGAGCTGCCAGGGCGTTTCGGCAACGCCGCGAGGATGGGGTCTCCCCTGCTCGAGCGAAGCCGAGCGCTGGGGGAAGTGCCAGGCGGCGGGCGTCCGGCCGGGGTGCTGACACCGGCTCTCAGGCCGCCGCGAACAGGGTCTCCGCCTCCGCGACGGCGCGGGCCAGCTGCTGCGGGTCCGGGCGCAGTCCGGCGAGGACCGTGTCCAGGCCGCGCAGCCCCGCGCGCTGCAGCAGCCGCTTCTCGTTGGTGACCCACTCGCCGCGTGCCGCGAGGACCGCGTGCGCGGTTTCCATGGCCGCCGTGGCGAGGGCACCGGCGACCTCGGTGACCTGGCCGCGCGGGGCGTAGGCGCCCTTGGCGTAGCGGAGCGTGAGTTCCGCCCTCCCGCGCCACACCGCCGGCGCCGCCGCGCGCAGCGGCTCCGGGAAGGCGGGGCGGGGCAGTTCGCCGCGGAGCACCTGGTTGACGGCCAGCTCGGCCACCACCAGGTAGCTGGGGATGCCCGCGAGATGGAACATCAGCGGCTCCCAGTGGAACCGCCCCTGCCCGGCCTCGGCGAGCTCGTGCTCGACGACGTCGAGGTCGCGGTAGTGGACGTCGACGTGCCGGCCGTCGACGGTGAGCCAGGCGCCGCCGTTGAAGACGCCGCCGCCCCAGTCGCCGATCTCCGAGACCTCGCCCTCCCAGCCGACGGCGCGCAGGTCCGCCGGGTCGAAGGCGCCGCGGTAGTAGACGGCGAAGTCCCAGTCGCTGTCCGGCGCGTGGGTGCCCTGGGCCCGGGAGCCGCCGAGGGTGACGGCGTGCACGGCGGGCAGGGCGGCGAGCCGGTCGGCGACGTGGTGCGGGAACGCCTGGTCGGTGAGCACAGCCATGGGGTTGCCGTTTCGTGTGCGGATCGGGAGCGGGTGTGACGGGCGGGAGCCGGGGCGTCCGGGTGGCGCCGGCGCCTGAAGGGGACTCCCGCTCACGGACCGAGGATAGGCGCGGTACCCACGGGTACTCGTGGCCGCATGACGAAACGCGCCGAAACCCCTTCCGTGCCGCGCGCCCCGCGAAGTGACCGGCTCGCGCTGCTCGGTGTGTACCTCAACGACCACCTGGCCGGGGCGATGTTCGGTACGGAGCTGGCGCGCCGGCTGGCCCGGAGCCCGGCGGACCCCGCGACCGGGGAGACGCTCAAGGCGCTGGCCACCGAGATCGCGGCGGACCGGGCGGCCCTGCTGCGCATCATGAAGGACCTCGGCATCCGCGCCCGGGGCTACAAGGCCGGTGCGGGCTGGGCCGCCGAGAAGATCGGCCGGCTCAAGACCAACCGCCGGCTGCTGTCCCGCTCGCCGCTCAGCCCGCTCCTCGAGCTGGAGGTGCTCAGGCTGGGTGTGGAGGGCAAGGCGGCGGGCTGGCGGACGCTGCGTGAGCTGGCGGAGGCCGACGACCGGCTGGACGCCGCCCGGCTCGACGACCTCCTGGAACGCGCGGACCGGCAGTCCGGGACCCTGGAGCGGCTGCGCGTGGAACAGGCCGCCCGGAGTTTCGGTACGGCCTGACGGCGGCTCGCCGGACGGGGGACGAGTGCGGGCGGGCGGGCCGGCCCGGTGCTTGGCCCATTTGCGTTGTGCTGCGGGGCGGAACCGGCCCACTCGGCGATTCGCCGCCGTGAGCGGGGGTACCCCGGCCATCCTCGGACCCATCCCAACGGCCGGGAGGCCCCCGTGACGTTCAACCCTCTGGAGCAGCGGGGCATCCCGCTGGACCGTCAGCTGCGCAACTGGCGCGAGCTGGACGTGACGCCGATCGACCCCGATCACTGCGATCCGTACACCCGCTGCCGGATCATCACGATGAACGGCATCGAGGTGGAAGCGATCCTCTTCAGCCACCAGTTCGCCCGGCACTGCAAGGACCCGGCGGTCAAGCGGCAGCTGGCGCGTACCCGGTACGTCGAGGCGCAGCAGCAGAAGGCCGTGAACTGGCTGCTGCCGGGCGTCTCCTCGGTGCTGGAGACGACCCTCGCCTACGAGCAGGTGGCCGTCGACCTGACCGCGTGGGTGGCGCGCAGCGAGCCCGACCCGTACCTGAAGCAGGCGTACCAGTTCGGCGTCCTGGAGGACTTCGACCACCTGTACCGGTACGCGAACCTGTACGAGATGATCGAGCACCGCAAGGCGGAGTCGGTCGTCGACGGGCTCACCGAGGTCATGCCGGGCCGGCCGACCCGTATGCACCACCGCAGCCCCGTGGACAACGTACGCGAACCCTACGACAAGGCACGTACCGATCCGCTGTCGAAGCTGCACGCGCTGACCGTGATGTCGGCCGAGCAGCAGACGATGAACTTCTACATGAACGTCGGCCCGACCTACATGGAGCCGATCGCCCGCCAGCTCTACCAGGAGATCGGGCTCATCGAGGAGGAGCACGTCACGCACTACGAGTCCCTGGTGGACCCGGGTGAGACGTGGTGGGAGCAGCTCGTCAACCACGAGTACAACGAGTGCTACCTCTACCACTCCTTCATGGAGCAGGAGAGCGACCCGAAGGTGAAGGCGATCTGGGAGCTGCACCTGAACATGGAGCTGGAGCATCTCCATATCGCGTGCGACCTGATGCGCCGCCACGACGAGCGGGACCCGGCCGAAATCCTGGCGCCCGAGCTGCCGAACGTGCTGACGTTCGAACCCAACAAGGCGTACCTGCGCGAGCTGATCGCCGACCAGCTCGACCTGACCACGCTGGGCACCGGGTACGTCCGCGAGGCACACGAGCGCTTCGAGGCGATGCAGGAGGCGCTGCACGGTGGTGAGGCACCGCCGAGCGACCGCGTGATGGAAGAACATCACCAGACCTTCGGCCGCGAGTACCGGGTGCAGACCGAGGGCGACCACCCCGTGCCCGGGCTGCGCGAGAGCTGAGACGACCGATCGACGCCTGGAGGACATGGTGAGCCCGACGACGGCACCCACCCCCGCACCCGCGCCCGAGCAGGACGTGGTCGCCCTGCTCATGGGCCAGCACGGGGAGATCCGCAATCTCTTCGACGAGGTGGAGCAGACCACCGGCGACGCCCGCCGGGACGCCTTCCGGCGCCTGGTGCGGCTGCTGGCCGTGCACGAGACCGCCGAGGAGGAGGTCGTCCACCCGTACGTGAAGAGCGCCGTGGACGGCGGCGCGGACATCGTGGCGGACCGGCTGGCCGAGGAGAACGCCGCCAAGGAGGCGCTCAGCGAACTGGACGGGATGGATCCCGAGGACTCCGCCTTTCTGCCGCGGCTGCTGGAGCTGCGTACCGCGGTGACGGAGCACGCCCGCGCCGAGGAGCGGTACGAGTTCGCCCAGCTGCGGCGGCTGAACGACGCCGGCCGGCTGGCCGCGATGGCCAAGGCCGTGAAGGCGGCCGAGGCGACGGCGCCGACCCATCCGCACCCCGGGACGGAGACGGCCGCGAAGAACCTCGTGGCCGGCCCCGTGGCCGCGGTCATGGACCGGGCCCGGGACGCCATCCGCAAGGTCATGGGCAAGGACGGCTGACCACGGCGCCCGTCCCGGTCCTCATCGGACGGACAGGGAGGCCCGGGAGTTGAGCACGGTGACGTCGCTGCCGGTGGCGTGCCGGTAGGTGCCGGTGATGCGGGCGAGGTCCTGCGGGGTCCGGCCGCCGGCCCGGTGCATCTCCCGGTTCGCCAGGACGACGGCCGTGGTCGCGGTGCGGCGCGCGGACTCGTAGCGGGCCAGTCCGTCCGGTACGCCGGCGGCCCGCGCGAGTGCGTGGGCGAGTACCCGGGCGTCGACGACCGCCTGGGACGCGCCGTTGGCCCCGACGGGGTACATCGGGTGGGCGGCGTCACCGAGCAGGGTGACGCGGCCGCTGCCCCAGGCGGGCAGCGGGTCGCGGTCGACCATCGGGTACTGCAGGACGACGTCGCTGCCCGCCACCAGGCCGGCTACGTCGAGCCGGTCCAGCCGCCAGCCGGCGACGTGCGGCAGTACGTCGGCCGGGCGGCCTGCACGGTTCCAGGCCGCGTCCTCGGTGAGCGGCTGCGGCTCGGCCTCCCGGACCAGGCACACCCAGTTGATGCGGCGGCGGCCGATCGGGTACACGACCAGTTCCGCCGCCGCGTCCCGCAGGATCGCCATCGAGGAGCCGGTGAGGAACGGTTCGGCCTCGGTGGTCACCCCGCGCCACATGCGGACGCCCGACCACCGCAGCGGGCCGTCCTGCGGATGCAGCCGGGCCCGGACCGTCGAGTGCAGGCCGTCGGCGCCGACGAGCGCCGTGGCGCCGTACTCCCGCTCCTCCCCGGACGCCCGGTCCAGGAGCCGGGCCCGCACGCCGTCCGCCCGTTCCTCGAAGTCCACCAGGCGGGTTCCGGTCCGGACCGCGCCGGCGCCCAGCCGTGCGCGGACCGCGGCGAGCAGCAGCATCTGCAGTTCGCCGCGGTGGACGGAGTACTGCGGCCAGTGGTAGCCCTGCGCCCTGCCGCACAAATCGGTGTGGATCCGCCGGCCGTGCCGGTCGCAGTAGACGTTCTCGGCGGTGGCCACGCCGAGCGCCGCGAGGTCGTCGCCCAGGCCCAGCTCGGTCAGTTCGCGTACGGCGTGCGGCAGCAGGTTGATGCCGACGCCGAGCGGCCGGACCTCGCGCGCGCTCTCCACCACCCTCGCGTCGGTTCCGGCGGCGTGCAGGCTCAGCGCCGCGGTGAGGCCGCCGATCCCGGCTCCGGCGATCAGGACGGTCATCGCCGGTCCTGTGCCGCGGGAGCGGTGGGGGCCTCCGGGCGGTCCATGATGCGCAGCCAGGTGCCGTCCGGCTGCCGGCGCGCGACCTGGACCCGGCCGCCCGTGCCGTCGGCGGGCCGGGTGGCGGTCAGGGCGAGATCGCCGTACCGGAGCGTCGGCAGCGGCTCCTCCTCGGCGAACGGGAGCGGCGCGTGCGCCACCAGCCGCTCGCACACGGCGCGGATGGCGTCCCGTCCCACGGTCGTGGAGCCCGGCGGGTAGGCGAGCACCGCGTCGGGCGCGTACAGCTCGGCCAGCCCCTCGGCGTCGCGGGCGTTGGCGCGGGCCACGAAGAGCCGGGCCAGGTCCTCCGGGGTGGTGGCGCGTTCACGGGTCTCGGTCATGGCGGTTCCCTTCTCGCTACCGCGGCCGGTGGTGACCGCGTGTCTTCACTCTCGTCCGGAGGCGATGAGAAGTCCAAGAGATGGTGAGTCTGCTCATCAGAAGCAGTGGTTATGGCGGGCTAGACTGCCCGGTCATGGAGCTTCATCAGTTGCAGTACTTCGTCGCCGTGGCCGAGGAGCGGAACTTCACCAGGGCCGCGGAGAAGCTGCACGTCGCCCAGCCCGGGGTGAGCGCGCAGATCCGGCGGCTGGAGCGGGAGCTGGGCGAGGAACTGCTGGACCGCTCGGGGCGCGCGGTGCGGCTGACCGAGGTGGGCGCGGCCGTCCTGCCGTACGCGCGGGCGGCGCTCGCCGCGGTGGACGGGGCCCGGGCGGCCGTCGACGAGCTGACCGGGCTGCTGCGCGGGCACGTCGCCGTGGGGACCGTGACCTCGCACCACGTCGATCTGCCCGGCCTCCTGGCGGAGTTCCACGACGCCCACCCCGCGGTCGACATCACGCTGTCCGAAGCCACGTCGGACGAGCTCATGGAGGATCTGCGGACGGGCCGGCTGGACGCGGCGGTCGTCAGCGTGGGGAGCGGCACCCCGGCCGGCCTGGAGATCATCGTGGTGGACGACCAGCCGGTCGTCGCGGCGGTCGGACCCGGCCACGAACTGGCCGTCCACCCGGTCGTCCCGCTCGACAGCCTGCGCGGCCGCCCGCTGATCAGCCTGCCCCGCGGCACGGGCCTGCGCGCCCGGCTCGACGAGGCGTGTGCGGCGGCGGGCTTCACGCCGCAGATCGCCTTCGAGGCGAGCAAGCCCGAGGTCCTCGCCCAGCTCGCAGCGCGCGGACTGGGGGCCGCGATCCTCCCGGGCGGCTACGCCGCGTCGCTGGCCGGGCAGCTGCGCACGGTCCGGATCGATCCGCCCGCACTGCGCGGGCGCCTGGTGTTCGCCTGGCGGGCCGACGGGCCGCGCAGCCCCGCAGCGCGCGCCCTGATCGACCGGGCCCGCGCCGTGCTGCCCTAGGGGCGCGGGCCGCTCAGCGCTGCCCGCCGGTCCCCGGTCTGCCCTCCGCCGGGAGTTCCAGGTGGAGCCGGTAGCCGCCGTCGGCCGTGGGGCCGGCGGTGACGGTGCCGCCGAGGAGTTCGGCGCGCTGTCGCAGGCCGACCAGGCCGTGGGAGGCGCTGGGCAGCGGCAGGGCCGGGCGGGTGGGGGCGGTGTTGGTGATGACGGCGTGCAGGGTGCCGCCCTCGGAGTAGAGGTGGACCGTCGCGGTGGCGCCCGGGGCGTGCTTGCGTACGTTGGTCAGGGCTTCCTGGACGGTGCGGTAGACGGCACGCTGCACGGTCGGCGGCAGCCCTTCGGGCAGGTCGGTCCTGAGCTCCGCCTCGATGCCGCTGCCGTTCACCAGGCGCTGGAGGTCGACGAGGGAGGGCTGCGGGGTCAGTTCGGTCGGCCGGCTGCCGGAAGCCCGTAACACACTGACCATGTGCCGCAGTTCCTCCAGCGTCTGCACGCTGAGCCGCCGGATCGTGGCCGCCGCCTCCTTCACCGCCGGGTCCCGGGTGCCGACCTGGAGCGCTCCGGCCCGGACGGCGATCAGGCTGACCTGGTGGGAGACCACGTCGTGCATCTCCCGGGCGAGCTGCGCGCGTTCCTTCGCGAGGACCGTCTGCGCGATGAGCAGCCGCTCGTGGTCGCGGGCCTCGGAGATCTCGGCGAGCCGCACCGACAGGTCCCGGCGGGCCTGGACGAGCTGGCCGAGGAAGACGGGAGCGGCCGCCATCGCCAGCTTGTACCCGAGGTGGATCAGGGTCGAGGTGTCCTGGTAGTCGTCGTACTCCGGGTACGGCCACGGCACGACGTGACCGGCCACGACCGTCAGGGCGCAGACGGCCAGCAGCACCCGGCGGTGGGTGAGCGAGGCGAAGGTGTAGAGCGCCGCCAGTGAGGCGTACTTGGCGTCGGCGACCACGAGTGCGGGCAGGGTGAGCACGAACGTGGTCAGCGGCAGGCGGTGGCGGAGCGCGAGGGAGAAGGCGGCGACCAGGGAGGTGACGGTGCCCAGTGGGTCGTCCGGCTCGTAGTGGGCCCAGGCGTCCAGCAGGACGGCGACGATGAGGGCGAGGTCCAGCAGCAGTACCGGCAGCCGGCGGGACTTCAGCAGGACCAGCGGGCGGCCGGATCTGAGCAGGGCCGGCGGGCGGCGGGTCTTCATGTGCCCTCCTCGTGCCGCGGGGCCCGCAGGAGCCCCGCGCGCTCGGCGAGCAGGGCCGCCTGTACCCGGCTGCCCACCTCCAGCTTGGTGAGGATGGTGCTGACGTGGTCCTTGACCGTGCCGGTGCTCAAGTGCATCCGTGTCCCGATGTCGGCGTTGGACAGTCCTTCGGCGACGAGGCGGAGAACGGCGCGTTCGCGGTCGGTGAGCCGGGCCACGCCGCGGACGGCGGGCTCGTCGGGGCCGCTGTCGAGGTAGCCGTTGACGACCGTCCGGGTGACCGTGGCGGACAGCACGACACCGCCGGCCGCCAACGTGCGTATCAGATGCGGCAGTTGCTCGGGGTCGGTGTCCTTGAGGAGGAATCCGTCGGCGCCGGAGCGCAGGGCGGCCGCCACGTACTCGTCGGTGTCGAAGGTGGTGAGCATGGCGACCACCGGTGGTTCCCGCAACCGCCGGAGGTCGGCCAGGACGGTGAGCCCGTCCACGTCCGGCATGCGGATGTCGAGCAGCACGACGTCCGGCCGTAACTCCCGTACGGTCCGGACCGCCTGACCGCCGGGGACCGCCGCCACGACCTCGATGTCGTCCGCCGCACCGAGGATGTGCTGGAAGCCCGTACGGATCAGGGCCTCGTCGTCGACCACCAGTACCCGGATCACGCGTGCTCCACTCGCCTCGGGACACCGCCCGATGTGTACCACGCCCCTTGCCTGCTGCCGGGTGCCCGCGGCGGGTTCCCGCCATGCGGCGGGTCGGCTCCGGCCGGTCGGCGGGGTGGTTCCGGCCGGTCGGGGGCTCGGCTCCGGCCGCCCGGCGGGGGGACTCCGGAAACCTGGCGGCTCGGTTGAATCCTGTCCGTTCCCAAGACTGTGGCCGTGACGACGCACAGCGCACTGCCGCAGGTGCACAGCGCACTGCCGGACATGTACCCGACCGGGCGGGTCCCCAGACCCACGGTCCCACCGGCGCCCTTCCGGTGAACCACGGCCGCCGCTGAACGGCGGCCAGGCACCCGGCTCTCGCCGCGCCGTCCCTCCGCCAGCCCCGGGGGCTCCCCCACCGCACCCCTGGACCCCGAGGGCCACGCCCCCACCAGCGGGCGAGTGGACGATTCCACTCCGCCACTCGCCCGCCCGCTCGACCAACACTCTCAAGGAGTCCATGTGGTGGGAAAGAACGCACAGGTCACAACGGAGGACCTGGCGGAACCCGCAACAGTTCCACACGAACACACCGTCCCAGCAGCAGTCGGCACCGAAAGTGCCCTCGCCGAAGTGCTGGCCGCGGTCGTGCGCGTCGAGCACGTACCGGCCGACAGCCACTTCTTCGACGACCTCGGTGCCGACTCGATGCTGATGGCGCAATTCTGTGCCCGGGTCAGGAAGCGCCCGGACCTGCCGGCGGTGTCGATGAAGGACATCTACCGGCACCCGACGCTCCGCAGCCTGGCCGCGGCGCTCGACCGGCCCGCGCCGCCCGCGTCCAACGGGCAGGCGGCCGTGGCGGCGCCCGCCTTGCCGGCCCCGCCGGAGCCGGCCAGGGCGAGCACGGCGGAGTACCTCTTCTGCGGAGCCCTGCAGTTCCTGCTCTTCCTCGGCTACGCCTACGTCACCGCGCTCGTCCTGGGCCTCGGCTACGACTGGATCGCGGCCGCCCCGGGCCTGCTCGACGGCTATGTGCGGGCCGTCCTGTTCGGCGGCGCGGTCTTCCTCGGCATGTGCGCCCTGCCGATCGCGGCGAAGTGGCTGCTCATCGGGCGGTGGAAGCCGCAGCGGATCCGCATCTGGAGCCTGTCGTACGTCCGGTTCTGGCTCGTCCGGACGCTGATCCAGCTGAACCCGCTGGTGCTGTTCGCCGGTTCACCGCTGTACGTGCTCTACCTGAAGGCACTGGGCGCGCACATCGGCCGCCGGGTCGCGTACCTCTCCAAGCACGTGCCGGTCTGCGCCGACCTGCTGACCGTCGGCGACGACTCGGTCGTCCGCAAGGAAGCGTTCCTCACCTGCTACCGGGCCGAGGCCGGCTGGATCAGCACCGGCACCGTCACCCTCGGGAAGGACGTGTACGTCAGCGAGGCCACGGTGCTGGACATCGACGTCTCGATGGGCGACGGGGCGCAGCTCGGTCACGCCTCCTCGCTGTACTCCGGGCAGTCCGTGCCCGCGGGCGAGCGCCGGCACGGCACGCCCGCGCAGCCGACCGACACGGACTACCGGTCGGTCGGGCCCGCCAAGTGCACCACGGTGAGCCGGGTCGGCTACAGCGTGGTCCAGCTGCTGACCGCGCTGCTGGTGTACGTGCCGCTGGTGTTCGGCGGGGTGGACCTGCTGGTGTCGCAGGTGCCGCAGCTCAGCGCGCTGCTGAGCGCGGAGTCGATGGCCTTCACGAGCTGGACGTTCTACCGGGACGCGCTGGCCGCGTCGTTCGTGCTCTTCTTCGGTTCGCTGGTCTTCGGTCTGCTCTTCGTGACCACCGTTCCCCGTCTGCTGAACCTCTTCCTCCGGCCGGACACGGTCTATCCGCTGTACGGCTTCCACTACTCGGTGCACCGGACGATCGCACGGATGACCAACAACAAGTTCTTCATGCGGCTCGCCGGCGACAGCTCGCTCGTCGTCCACTACCTGCGCGCCATCGGGTACGACCTGTCGCGGGTGGAACAGACGGGGTCGAACTTCGGCACGGAGGTCAAGCACGAGAACCCGTACCTGAGCACCGTGGGCACGGGGACGATGGTCGCCGACGGGCTGTCGGTCATCAACGCGGACTACTCCAGCACGTCCTTCCGCGTCACACGGGTGGCGATCGGCCCGCACAACTTCCTCGGCAACCAGGTCAACTACCCGTCGCGCGGCAGGACAGGGCAGAACGTCCTGCTCGCGACGAAGGTCATGGTCCCGATCGACGGGAAGGTCCGGGAGGGGGTCGGGCTCCTGGGGTCGCCCAGCTTCGAGATCCCGCGCTCCGTCGAGCGCGACGCGACCTTCGACCACCTGCGCAGCGGTGCGGAGCTGCGCCGACAGCTGTCCGCCAAGAACCGTCACAACGCCGTCACGCTGCTCTCGTTCCTGTTCACGCGGTGGATCCACGCCTTCGGCGTGCTGCTGCTGGCGGGCGCGGCTGCCGGGCTCTACAAGTCCCTCGGCGCGCTGGCGATCGCCGCGGCCACCGTCCTCACCGTCGCGTTCACCATCGGGTTCACGGCGCTCGTCGAGCGCGTCGCCACCCGGTTCCGGCGGCAGAGCCCGCGGTTCTGCTCGATCTACCACCCGTACTTCTGGCAGCACGAGCGCTTCTGGAAGCACCAGGCGATGGAGCTGCGGCTGCTGAACGGCACCCCGTTCAAGGGCCTGTTCTGGCGGATGCTGGGCGTCCGGCTCGGGAAGCGGCTCTTCGACGACGGGGCCAGGATGCCCGAGCGGACGCTCGTCACCATCGGCGACGACTGCACGCTCAACGTCGGCAGCGTCATCCAGTGCCACTCCCAGGAGGACGGCACCTTCAAGTCCGACCGCACCACGCTCGGGAACGGCTGCACCCTCGGGAACGGCACGCTGGTGCACTACGGCGTGACCGTGGGCGACGGCGCGACGCTGGCCCCGGACTCCTTCCTGATGAAGGGCGAGGAGGTACCGCGGCACGCGCATTGGGGAGGCAACCCGGCGCACGAGATGTGAGGACGGGCCGGTTCTCCCGCCCGGCCCCGTACCACCACCGTCCGGCGGCGGTGCGCGCCACACCAGGCGCGTACCGCCGCCGGACGCGGTGTCTCAGGCCTGTCCGGCGAGCGCCGGCGCCGCGTACACCGACTCGACGAGCTTGAGGTTGCGGGTGTCGCCGCCGGTCGTGCTGCCGCCGAACCTGTTCATCGTGTAGGCGTAGGAGAGCCGGTTCTCCGGGTCGGCGAAGGCCAGCGAGCCGCCGGCGCCGCCGTGCCCGAACGTACCGGGGTTGGGCCCGAAGTAGCCGAAGCAGTTGAGCATGTACCCGGCCGCCCAGGCGAACGGCAGCCGCTCCGGGGCCGCGGCGCTGAGCACCAGGTCCGGTTCGCCGTCCCGGCTCTGCTGCGCGCGCATCGCCGCCAGCGTGCCGGAGCCGACCAGTCCGCCGGTGGCGAGGGCGCGGTAGACCGTGGCCAGGCCGTGCGCGGTGGCGTTGCCGTTGGCCGCGGGGATCTCGGCGGTACGGCAGCGGGCGCTGTTCACGTCCCCGATCGGCAGGTACCCCATGGCCACGGCCACGCCGGCCAGGGGATGTGCGTCCAGTGACGCGAAGGGGCCCTCGGGCATCCCGGGGAACACCTTCCGCAGGCCGCCGCCCACGCCGGGGGCGATCAGCTCGGCGCAGCGGGTGTGTTCGGCCTCAGGGGTGCCGATGTACAGATCGGCGCCGAGCGGTTCGGTGATCTCGGTGCGCAGGAAGGTGCCGAGGGAGGTGCCGGTGATCCGGCGGACGACCTCGCCGACCAGGAAGCCGAAGCTGACGGCGTGGTAGCCCTGAGCGGTGCCGGGCCGCCACCACGGTTCGGCGGCGGCCAGGACGGCGCAGACCTTCTCCCAGTCGTAGACGTCGTCCGGAGTGAGGGGCGTACGCGGGGCGATCAGGCCGGCGCGGTGGGACAGCAGCCAGCGCACCGGGACGTCGTCCTTGCCGGCCTGCGCGAACTCGGGCCAGTAGCGGGCGACGGGGGCGTCGAGGTCCAGTTCGCCGCGGTCGGCCAGCAGGTGGGCGCAGAGCGCGGTCATGCCCTTGCTGGTGGAGTAGACGTTGACCAGGCTGTCCCGCTCCCAGGGACGGCTGCGGGCGGCGTCGGCGTACCCGCCCCAGAGGTCCACCACGAACTCCCCGTCGAGCGTCACCGCGAGGGAGGCGCCGACCTCGCCGCGCTCGGCGAAGTTGCGCGCGAACTCGGCGCGGACGTTCTCGAACCCGGGGGCGCAGGTGCCCTGCACGACTGCTGTCACGTTCTCGCCTCTCACCGGACCAATAGTTGCCTTCGGCAACATATCCCGGTCAGGAATCGTTCAACAAGTGCATGAACATGCTCTCGTGCAGGGTCTGTACGTGGCGCCTGGCGACCTCCGCAGCGGCGGCCGGATCGGCCCGGCGCACCGCCTCGACCAGGGCGCGGTGCTCGCCGTTGGACTCGCGCAGGTGGTCCAGCGGATACGGCAGGTAGTACCGGTACAGCTCCTTCAGCGCGAGCCCGTAGGGCTCGACGACCGACGGCAGGCCGGTGGCGGCCGCGACGGCGAGGTGGAACCGCTCGTCCCAGCGGTGGAACTCGGCCCAGCTCCCGGCCGTCTCCATCTCCTCGACCAGGCGCCGCAGCTCGCGGTCGGCGGCCTCGTCCAGGCCCCGGGCGGCGGCGAGATGGGCGATGCCGCATTCGAGGACGAGGCGGTGGTCGATCAGAGCGTGCACGTCCGGCGCCGCGGCCCGGTAGGACTCCACGGCACCCACCGCGCCGCGGGGCGGGTGTTCCGCCACGAGCGTGCCGCCGGTGCGTCCCCGCCGGCGCTCCAGCACGCCGTCCCGGCACAGGGCCACGAGGGCCCGGCGGACGGTGATCTCGGAGGTGTGCAGCGCCTCGGCGATCCGGTCGCTGGCCGGCAGCCGCTCGCCGGGTTCCAGGAGTCCCAGGTCGACCGCGAGCGCGATGCGTGCCCGTACCGCGTCCAGGGCCGAGAGCCGCCGGATGCCCGTCAGCGGTGGCGCGTTCAGGGCGTGCGGCGCCGGGGATATCTGCTCGCGCGCCGCGGACGGCGGCGCGCCGGAGGGGGAAGCGGAACGGGAAGGGGAGCCGACCATGGGGGCACCGTAACCAAAAAACTGCTCACCTTGAACACTCTTGTTTAACTGATCAATGTGCTCTATTTTTCTCGGGCACTCCGCACCCCGCACCCGTTCCCCCTTCTAAGCAGGTGACGTCCATGTCCCGCCCGCTGCCCGTCGCACTCGCCCAGACACCGCCCCGCCCCGCCGAAGCGCCGCTCTCCGGCTTCGCCGACGACGTCCACGCGCTGCTGGAGAAGTTCCCGCGGACGCGGCTGGTCGCCTACCCGGAGCTGCACCTCTGCGGCGTCACGGGCAACCGTGCGGAGAGCGAGGCCCGGCTCCAGGACGCCGCCGAGCCCCTCGACGGGCCGCGCACGAAGGCCCTCGCCGAGCTGGCCGGGGACCTCGGCGTCTGGCTGCTGCCCGGCACCGTGTGCGAACGGGGCCCCGGCGGCGAGCTGTTCAACACCGCACTGGCCTTCTCACCGGAAGGCCGGCTGGCCGCCTCGTACCGCAAGGTCTTCCCCTGGCGGCCGTACGAGCCGTACGCGTCCGGGGACCGCTTCGTCGTCGCGGACCTCGGTGAAGCGGGCCGGGTCGGCTTCGCGATCTGCTACGACGCCTGGTTCCCCGAGGTGGCGCGGCAGCTGGCCTGGATGGGCGCCGAGGTCGTCGTGAACCCCGTCATGACGACCACCTCGGACCGGGCGCAGGAGCTGGTGCTCGCGCGCGCCAACGCCATCGTGAACCAGGTGTACGTCCTCAGCGTGAACACCGCGGGCCCGGCCGGCACCGGACGCAGCCTGATCGTCGACCCCGAGGGCCGGGTCCGCACCGAAGCGGCGGACTCCGTTCCCACCGTCCTCACCGACGTGCTCGACCTCGACGACGTCGAGCGGGTACGCACCTACGGCACGGCCGGCCTCAGCCGCATGTGGGACCACTTCGGGGAGCGGGACACCGCCATCGGACTGCCGCTGTACGACGGCCGCATCGACCCCCGCAGCTGGCGCCCGGACCCGCACAACGCCCGGCCCTGATCCGCGGCCCCTTGCCCCCTCCCGCACGTCCCGACCCCTGGAGCACCACCGTGACCGAGCCGGCCCCCGCGCTCCGCCGGACCCTGTCCCTGAAGGGCGTCGTCGCCTTCGGCCTCGCCTACATGGCCCCGCTGATCGTGCTCGGCACCTTCGGCGTCGTCGCCGCGGAGACCCACGGCGCCGTCCCCACCGCGTACCTGCTCGCCCTGGTCGCGATGATCTTCACCGCGCACAGTTACGGCAAGATGGCCGCACGCCATCCCGTCGCCGGCTCCGCCTACACGTACGTACGGCGCGCCGTCGACTCCCGTGCCGGGTTCCTCGTCGGCTGGGCGACCCTGCTGGACTACTTCTTCCTGCCCATGGTCATCTGGCTGATCGGCGCCGCCTACCTCAAGGCCGAGTTCCCCGGCGTCCCGTCCTGGGTGTGGATCCTCGCCTTCATCGCCGTCACCACCACGCTGAACATCTGCGGCATCCGCACCGCCGAGCGCGCCAACGACCTCCTCATGGCCTTCCAGGTCCTGGTCATCGGCTTCTTCGCCGTCCTGTCCCTGCTGCACGTCTTCCACCAGGGCGGTACCGGCGCGCTGTTCAGCACCACCCCGTTCGTCAACGACGCGACCACCCTGTCCAGCGTCTCCGCGGGTGCGGCCGTCGCCGCGTACTCCTTCCTCGGGTTCGACGCCGTCACCACCCTCACCGAGGAGGCCGTCGACCCGCAGCGGACCATTCCGCGCGCCATCCTCCTCACCGCCCTCATCGGCGGCGGGATCTTCGTCGCCCTCGCCTACACCACCCAGCTCGTCCACCCCGGCGCGGCCTTCGACGACCCCGACTCGGCGGCCTTCGAGATCGCGCGGACCATCGCGGGCGACCTCTTCGCCTCGGTCTTCCTCGCCGGCCTGGTCGTCGCCCAGTTCGCCTCCGGCATCGCCGCCCAGGCCAGCGCCTCCCGCCTGCTGTACGCCATGGGCCGCGACGGGGTGCTCCCCCGCCGCCTCTTCGGCTATCTGCACCCCCGGCTCCGTACGCCCGCCCTCAACATCGCCCTCACCGGACTGATCGGCCTGATCGCCCTGCGGCTCAGCGTCACCACCTCGACCTCCTTCATCAACTTCGGTGCGTTCACCGCCTTCACGCTGGTCAACATCAGCGTCATCGCGACGTACCTGCGCGAACGGCACGCCGGGACCCGGCTCGACCCGGTCACCTACCTGGTCTTCCCCGCCGTCGGTGCCGCGGTCGACCTCTGGCTCCTCAGCCGCCTGGACGGCAAGGCCCTCACCCTCGGCCTGGTCTGGCTGGCCCTCGGCGTCTGCTACCTGGCCTACCTCACCCGGCTGTTCCGCGTCCCGCCGCCGGAGCTGGACTTCACGGAGGAACCGGCCACGGCGGAGCGGCCGGCCGCCTGACCGGCCTCCGGAACGCCTGACGCACGAGAACGGGGAGGGCACCGGCAGCATGCCGGTGCCCTCCCCGATGTGTGCCGGGCCGCGGGTGGTCAGTCCCCGTGCGTGAGGGTGATGTCGAAGCCGTCGTGACCCTGGTCGGTGACGGTGAGCGGGGTGGCGACCGGCGGGTAGCCGCTGGCCACGACCGTGTACTCGCCGCCGGACAGGTCGGTGAACGCGTACGCGCCGTCCGGGCCCGTCGTCCGGACCGCCACCACGTTGCCCGCCGGGTCCAGCAGCGAGACGCGGGCCTCGCCCAGGGGCGTACCGGTGCGGCTGTGGACCGTGCCGCGGAGGGTCGCGGCGGACTGGAGCACGGCGTCCTGGCGGGTCGGTACGCCACCGGTCACCTCGACGATGCCCGCGTACGGCTGGAAGCCCTCGGCACTGGCCGTCAGGGTGTAGACGCCCGGGACGAGCGAGGGCAGCCGGTAGCCGCCGTCCTCGCCGGAGGCGGCCGACTCGATGACATCGCCGCGCTCGTCGGTGGCGACGACCAGGGCGCCCGGCACGGGCGCGGTGCCGGTCCGCACCGTGCCTTCCAGGCCGCCGGTGCCGGCGAGCAGCAGATCGAAGGCGACCGGTTCCTCGCCGACGGCCAGGGTGGCCACCCGCGGCTGGTGCCCGGCGGCAGCGCCGACCAGTACGTAGCTGCCCGCGGCCGGGGTGGCCAGGGCGTACCGGCCGTCCTCGGCGGCCGTGGCGCGGCCGAGCTGGCGGCCGCCCGGGTCGATGAGCGTGACGGCGGCTTCCGGCACGGGGGCGCCCGCCGCGTCCAGGACCCGGCCGTGCAGGGCGGGACCCGCCATGGCCTCGGCGGAGGCCACGGGGGCCGGGTCCGTCTCGGGCGTCGCGCCCGCCGCCGGGAACGCGGCCGTCGGCGCGGAGTCGTCCGCCGCGTGCCGGCCGTGGCCGCCTCCGTGGCCGTGGCCGTGGTGCTCCGACTCCACCGGTACGGCCGGGCCGTGGTCGGCGACGGCCTTGCCCCTGCGGTACAGCAGCAGCGAGACGATCAGGCCGGCGGCGAAGAAGGCGGCGGCCCACCAGTACGCGACGTCGTAGCTGTGCAGCGCGGCCTCGGCCTGGTTGAGCCGGGTCGGCCGCTTGCCCGCCATGTAGTTCGTGACGGCGCTGGCGGCCATCGTGTTGAACAGCGCGGTGCCGATCGAGCCGCCGACCTGCTGCATGGTGTTGACCGTCGCGGAGGCGACGCCCTGGTCGCCGGGCGCGACACCCAGCGTGGCGAGGCTCATCGCCGGCGGCATGACCATGCCGAGGCCGAGGCCCATCACCAGCAGCGGCGGCAGCACATGCGCGGCGTAGGTGCTGTCGATGTCCAGCCGCGTCAGCCAGACCAGGCCGACCGCGGCGAACGCCATGCCCAGCGGCACGATCGGCTTGGGGCCGATCTTCGGCACCAGGATGTTCATGGACAGCTGCGCCATCACCATCAGCATGCCGACCATCGGCAGGAAGGCGAGGCCGGTCTTGACCGGTGTGTACGCGAGCGTCTGCTGCAGGTAATAGGTCAGGAAGAGGAAGACCCCGAACATGCCCGCGCCGGAGATGAACACGGATATGAAGGACGCGGCACGGTTACGGTCACCCAGCACGCGCAGCGGCAGCAGCGGGTGCCCGGCGCGCGTCTCCCACAGGAAGAAGGCGAGCAGCAGCACGGCACCGGCCGCGAGGAAGACCCAGCACATCCAGTGGCTCCAGGCGTGCGTCTCGGCGTTGGAGAAGCCGAAGACGATGCCGAAGAGACCGGCCGCCACGAGCAGCGTGCCGAGCAGGTCGAGCCGGGGCCGCGCCGCGGGGGCCGGGCGGCGGACGAAGACCAGCGCGCCGATGACCGCGACGACGGCGATGACGAGGTTGACGTAGAGCGTCCAGCGCCAGTCCAGGTGCTCGGTCAGTACGCCGCCGAGCAGCAGGCCGATGGCGCCGCCGGAACCGGCGATCGCACCGAAGATGCCGAACGCCTTGGCGCGCTCCTTGGCGTCGGTGAACGTCGTCGTCAGCAGGGAGAGGGCGGACGGCGCGAGCAGCGCGCCGAAGAGACCCTGCAGGGCCCGGCCGGCGACCAGCATCGAGAAGCTGTGGGCCGCGCCGGCCAGCGCCGAGGATCCGGCGAAGCCGACCAGGCCGATCAGCAGCGTCGTCTTCCGTCCGAAGAGGTCGGCGAGGCGGCCGCCGAGCAGCAGCAGCGAGCCGAAGGCGAGGGAGTAGGCGGTGACGACCCACTGCCGGCCGTCGTTGTTGAAGCCCAGGTCGCGCTGGGCGGACGGGAGGGCGATGTTCACGATGGTGGCGTCGAGCACCACCATCAGCTGGGCGAGGCCGATGACGGCCAGCACCCACCAGCGATGGGGGGCGTGCCCCGCCGCCCCGCCGTCGGACGGCGCGTCCCCCGGCTGAGCGGCGTCGGCGCGTGCGTCGACAGGCGTGGATGTCATACGGAGTCCTTCGGATCTTCCGGGGGCCGGTACTCCTCTTCCGGGGCCCCGGGGGTGGTTCTCGTGCGTGCGGCCCGGCGTCCGGGCCGGGCCGGCTTCAGTTCCGCAGCAGGGCGGGCAGCACCACGGCGTCCAGATAGCGCGTGAGGTACGCGGCGTCCGCGGGGCGCTGTTCGATCATCGGGCGCGCGAAGACGGCGCCGGACAGCGCGTGCGGGAAGAAGGGGATCGCGGGGCAGTCGGCGTCGACCTCGCCGCGGGCGACCGCCCGGTCGAGCATCGCCTGCATCACCTCCAGTTCGGGTTCGATCAGGGCCGTGCGCATGGCCTCGGCGAGCTCCGCGTCCTTGTGCACGGCGTGGGTGATGCCGCGCATCAGGTCGATGTCCTTCTTGGTGTCCCCGATGCGCCGCGCGAGCTCGTGCACGTCGCCGCGGAGCGAGCCGGTGTCCAGGTCCTCCAGCGAGAACGGCCGCATGTGCCGCAGCGCGGCGGACACCAGCCGGGGTTTGCCGTGCCAGCGGCGGTACAGCGTGGCCTTGCTGCACCGGGAGCGCGTGGCGACGGCGTCCAGGGTGAGGCTCTCGTACCCGACCTCGCGCACGAGCTCGAGGACGGCCGCGTACAGCTCGCCCTCGCGCTCCGGCGAGAGCCGGGTCCGGCGGGCCGCCCCTTCCCCGTGCTGACGCGGCGCGGGGGCGGCGGGCGGCGGCGTGGAGACGGACATGTCCACCTGTTCTCCAGGACGTGGTGCGTTCTCCGGGGCCGATGGCCCGCGGAACGTTCAGCTGCGAGGCAGAGCGGATCGAAACGGTTTCGTACTCTTACCTCCTTCGAGCGTACGCCTCGCTCCGATCGAAACGCAAACGTTTCGGTATGAGCCCCCGCACACCCCTCCCCCTCCAGGCTGCGCCTCCCTCACCCGGCCCGCATCCCGACCCCCGAAGGCGGTCGCAGGGCTGGTCAGGGACGGCTCGCGGGCATCAGCACGGCCGTCACCACCAGCCCCGAGCCGATGATCCAGCGGCCGTCGAACCCGGTGATCTCACGACCCTGGACGACCGGCCCGGGGACCAGGAGGCGGGCGGTGAAGGTGGCGTCCGTCGGGTCTAGGGTCAGCCGCGCCTCCTCGAAACCGAGCCAGCGGCGGGCGAGCGGGTACCAGGCCTTGTAGACGCTCTCCTTCGCGCTGAAGAGCAGCCGGTCCCAGCAGGTACCGGGCGCCAGCGCCGCGAGCCGGGCCAGCTGGTCGCGCTCCTCCGGGAGCGCGACCAGCTGCATGACGTCCGGATCGGGCACCGGCTCGTGCGGCTCCGCGTCCAGGCCGAGCGCCAGCACGTCGGTGGCGCGGGCGACCGCGGCGGCGCGGTACCCGTCGCAGTGGGTCAGCGCCCCGACGACGCCGGCCGGCCAGCGCGGCGCGCGGCCGGGGCCCGGCAGCAGCGGGGCGGGCGCGAAGCCCAGCCGCCCCAGGGCCTCGCGGGCGCAGCCGCGTACCGTGCCGAACTCCAGCTGCCGCTTCGGTACGGCTCCGTCCACCAGCGCCCACTCCTCGGGGAACATGTCGGAGAGCGGGGCGTCGTGGCAGGTCTCGGCGGTGATCACGGGCGCGGGCAGCAGCTTGTCGATCATACGGAGCTCCCGGTGGCCCCGGCCGCCGCGGTGACGGTGGGGAGGATCTGGACGGGCCGGCCCTGCGGGCCGGAGCGGGGCCGCCATTCCCGGGGGTAACCGAGGGACACCTCCTGGTGCGGCACGCCGTCCCACATCACCAGCCGTGGGATGTGCAGATGGCCGTGGACGACGGTGGTGGCGCGGAACCGGCGCGGCCAGTCCGCCGTCGCCTCCGTACCGCACCACAGCGCGAACTCCGGGTACCGCAGGGGCCGGACCGGCTCGCGGACGAGCGGGAAGTGGTTGACGAGGACGGTGGGCAGCTCCTCCGGCACGGCGGCGAGCCGCGCCTCGGTGGCCGCCAGCCGGGCCCGGCACCACGCCTCCCGCGTCGGGTACGGGTCGGGGTGCAGGAAGAACTCGTCGGTGCAGACCACGCCCGCCTCCTCGGCCACGGCGAGCGCCGCCTCCTTGGTGGCCGTCCCCGGCGGGCGGAAGGTGTAGTCGTAGAGGAGGAAGAGCGGCGCGACGACGACCGGGCCGCCCGCGCCCTCCCAGACGGGGTAGGGGTCCTCGGGGGTGACGACCCCCAGCTCCCGGCAGATCCCGACCAGATGCTCGTAGCGCGCGACGCCGCGCAGCTGCACCGGGTCCTTGGAGGGTGTCCACAGCTCGTGGTTGCCCGGCACCCAGACGACCTTCGCGAAGGCGGCGCTGAGCCGCTCCAGCGCCCAGCGGATGTCCGCGACGTACTCCCCGAGGTCCCCGGCGACCAGGAGCCAGTCGTCCGGCGACACCGGCCTCAGGCGCTCGACGATGTCGCGGTTCTCCGCATACCGGACGTGCAGGTCGCTGACGGCCACCACCCGGCCGGCCCGGTCGCCGCGGGGCGGTCGGGGCGGAGGGCCGGCTGCGCCGGGAACAGGTCGGATCTCGTAGGTCACGACTGAAGTAAAGACGGTGCCGGGCGAAGAGTGAAGGGCCCGCAGGAGCAGCGGGGAACCGGCCCGGATGTGGCCCATCCGAGCGGCGCCGCCCCGGGCCAGGGATGAGGACCGGCCGGAGGGGGCACTCGTGGGCCATGCTTCTACTGCGACTTCTCGCCCGGCCCATGCTGGCCTCGACCTACGTCATCCAGGGCTACCAGACGTTCCGCAATCCCGAGCCGCTGGTCCCGGCCGCCGAGCCGGTCGTCCAGCCGATCGCCCGGCGCGTCCCCGGCCTGCCGCAGCAGACCGAACAGCTCGTCAAGCTCAGCGGCGGTGTCCAGCTGGTGGCGGGCTCGCTGCTGTCGATCGGCCGGCTGCCGCGGCTGTCCGCGCTGGCGATCGCCGCCACGCTGGTGCCCACGACGCTCGCCGGACACCGGTTCTGGGAGGCCGAGGACGAACAGACCCGCACTGCGGAGCGCATCCAGTTCCTCAAGAACCTCTCCATGCTCGGCGGCCTGCTCATCGCCGGGGCCGACACCCACGGCAAGCCGTCCCTCGCCTGGCAGGGCCGGCACGCGGCGCAGCAGGCCCGCCGGGAGGCGGCGCTGCGGGCGCGCACGGCCCGCAGGACGCACAAGATCAGCAGCCGGCTGCCGGTCGGCTGAGCGCACCGGGGCGCTGTCCCGTGCGCGCCTGCGGACGGCGTCGCGGGTGCGGTCAGCCGGTCACCAGCTGACCGGCAGTTCGTGGAGCCCGTAGACCGCCATGTCCGTACGGAAGGGCAGCTCCTCCAGGGGCCGGTCCGTCCGCAGGCCCGGGAAGCGCCGCAGCAGCGCCGGGTAGGCCAGCTGCAGTTCGATGCGGGCGAGGTTCTGGCCCAGGCACTGGTGCGGGCCGGAACCGAACGCCAGGTGTGCGCGGGCGGCCCGGTCCACGTCGAGCCGGTCGGGGTCGGCGAAGACCTCGGGGTCCCGGTTGGCCAGGTCGCCCGCGCAGATCACGGCCTCGCCGGCCCGGATGAGCTGCCCGCCGACCTCGATGTCGGCGACGGCGACGCGGCGCCGCCCCATGTGCGTGATGGTCAGGTACCGCAGCAGTTCCTCGACCGCGCCGGCCACGCGCCGCGGATCGCCGTCCCGGACCGCTGCCAGCTGGTCGGGGTGCTGGAGCAGGGCACAGGTACCGAGCGCGATCATGTTGGCGGTGGTCTCGTGCCCGGCGACCAGCAGCAGCCGGGCCTGCTTGGCGCACTCGTCGACGGTGCTCTCGCCGGTGAGCAGGTACCGCGTGGCCAGCCGGCTCAGGAGATCGTCACCGGGCCGCTCCGCCTTGGCCGCCACGAGTTCTTCGAGGTACGCCAGCAGCTCCTGGGAAGCGGCGAGGGCGGCCTCCGGCGTACTGCGCGTGTCGATCATGACGGCGCTGCACCGCTGGAAGAAGTCGTGGTCCTCGTACGGCACGCCGAGCAGTTCACAGATCACCAGGGACGGCAGCGGCAGCGCGAACGCGGTGACCAGGTCGGCCGGCGGGCCCGCCTGCTCCATGGCGTCCAGCAGGTCGGTGATGATGCGTTCGATGCGCGGGCGCAGGGCCTGCGTGCGCTTGATGGTGAAGTCACCGGTGAACCGGCGCCGCTGGGCGTTGTGTTCCGGCTCGTCCATCGTGAGGAACGTACGGTTGTGGGCCCGGGTCGCCTCGAACGACGCGCTGACACTGGGATAGCCGGGGTGCTGGCTGTCCGCGCTGATCCGCGGGTCGCGCAACAGCGCGACCTGCTCCTCGTGCCGGGTGACCAGCCACGCCACCGAGCCGTTCCACAGCGACACACGGGTCACGGGCGCCTGCTCGCGCAGTTCCTGTGTCACGGGAGGCGGATCGAAGGGGCAGCCGGGAGCGCGTCGGGTGGTGAAGGCGGGAGCGGGGGCGTCGGCAGGAGCGGCGGGAGCCTCGGTCATGGGTGTCCTTCCACGGTGGGGCGGGCAGGAGCCGGTGGTGACGGTGGGTCAGGCGAGCGTGATGGCTGCCGCGGGGCAGATCTGCGCCGCCTCCGTGACGGCCGCGTGCTCCCGCGCGGGCGGTTCGGCGTCCAGCAGGACCACGATGCCGTCCTCGTCCCGCTGGTCGAACACCTCGGGCGCCGCCAGCACACACTGCCCGGCCCCGCAGCACTTGTCCTCGTCGATGGTGATGCGCACGGCTTCTCCTTGCGGATGCGGAACGGAAGTTGACGCTTTCTCGGAACAGGCATTGCCTGCGCATTACTTAACAAAAGTAACTACGCGCCGCAGACGGTAACACCGAGATCACCGCGCCGGAATCCCCTCGTCCACGCCGGTACATGCAAAGGGCACGTTTTCCGCCAGTCCGCTCCGCGCTCCCCGCGCTGCCCACCCGCTCCCCTTCTGCGACATGATCAGGGCGTGGCACACACCGACTCCCCCGACCGGGAACCGATAACCGACCTGCACTCCGCCCTCTCCGGCCTGGCCTACGTAATGGCCGGAAACCGCACACACAAGCGGCTCCGCTCGGAGTCCGGAGTGGCGGTCGACCGCGGCTCCCTCGCCCTGCTGCGGGCGCTCGCGGCGGCCCCCTCGCCGCTGCGGATGGGCGAACTCGCGGAGGCGCTGCTGGTCCGGGCCCCGCACGTGACGCGCGAGGTCCGGCGCCTGGAGGACCAGGGCCTCGTGCGGACCACCCCCGAGCCCGGGGACCAGCGGGTACGCCGCGCCGAGGTCACCGGCCAGGGCCGGGACGTCGTCCTGCGTGCCGAGGCGACCGGGCGCCAGTGGCTCTCCGACGCGCTGGAGGGCTTCTCCGAGGAGGAACTCCGCATCACCGCCGCGGTGATCGACCGGATCGTGGACGTGTACCGCAGCTGACCGCCCGCACGCGGCCGCTGCCGGTCACCCGTGGCGGAGGAGGCGCGGCCCCCGGTGGCGTGCTGCGATGCCGGAGTGGACGCGCATGTCGGGGCAGCGGTGGGGCGGCGTACGGTGCGGAGCGCGGCGAGGCCCGCCGTCCGGGCCGTCGGCTGGGGCCTGGCCGCGGCACGACGGCTCGTACCGTCCGGCGTACGGCAGTTGGCGGACGCGGTCCGGGATCGCCTCCGCTCCTCCGTCCGGTCGGCCCTGCGGTCGGCGGTCCGTGCCGCGGCCGGCGCCGTGCTCGACCAGCTGGACCTGGACGCGGTGCTGTCCCGGGTGGACCTCGACGCGGCGGTCGCGCGGGTCGACGTGAACGCGGTGGTGAACCGGGTCGATGTGGACGCCGTGGTCGCGCGGGTGGACGTGGATGCCGTGGTGGGCCGGGTGGACGTCGACGCCGTGGTCGCGCGGGTGGATGTCGGGCGCGTCGCCGAGCGGGTCGACGTCGACCGGGTGGCGGACCGGGTCGACGTACGCAGGATCGCCGACCGCGTGGACATCGACGCGGTGCTGGACCGGATCGACCTGGTGGCCCTCGTCGAGCAGGTGCTCAAGGAGATCGACATCGGCCGGATCGTGCGGGAGACCGGCGGCGGGATGGCCGAGGAGACGGTCGACGCGTTCCGCTTCCAGGCCATGCGCGCCGACCGGCTGGTGAACCGTGCCGCCGGCCGGCTGCTGCGCAGGGGCGACGTCACGGGCCCGGCTCTCCCTCCGGGCCCGGCGCCCGCGCCCCCGGAAGCACCGTGACGGAGCCCGCCCGGCAGTACGGCCCGGCCACGGGACAAGGGCAGGCCGCGGGGCTCGTCTCCCGTACCCTCGCGGCGGTCGTCGACGTGCTCGTCGTCCTCGCCGTCGGGCTCGCGGCGCTGCTGGCCGCCGGGGCCGTGCGGTTCATGGTGGCCGGGCCGCCGTTCGCGCTGCCGCACCTGCCGCCCAGGACCAGTTCCGCGTGCGGCGCCGTACTCGCCGTCGGCTACCTCGCGGGGAGCTGGCTGACGGCCGGCCGTACCGCCGGGGACCGGCTGATGGGGCTCCGGGTGACCGGCCGGTCGGGACGCCCGCTGGGGCCCGGCCGGGCCCTGCTGCGGGCGGTGCTCTGCGTGGCCTTCCCCTGGGGCCTGCTCTGGATACCCGTCAGCCGGTACGGCAGGTCGCTCCAGGACCTGGCCGTGGCGAGCGTGGTCGTCCACGACTGGCACCGCGGGCCGCCGGGCCGGCACTCACCCGTTCCGGGTGACGACCGGCGGCGTGGACGGCGGCTCAACGGGCCGCGAAATCCACCGGATCCGTAGGTCCGTACCTCGCTCACGAGGGACCGTGAGGAGGAGCTGATCTCCGCTCTTCAAGGGAGGTGAGTTTCCGCTCTTCAGGGGAGGTGAGCGGCGCACCGGGGACGAGGGTCGCCACCGCACCGCCGAGGCGGGGCCACTGCACCGGGGGGAGATGGTCCCGTACCGGCTGCCACCCCTCCCGTAGGAGCGGCAGACTCGTCGGACACGCTCCGAGAGCGAGGTGCCGGCGATGGGCTGCTCCGCGGAACGGACGCCACTGCGGTCCGGCGTGGGACGGGACCCGCTCCCCGGCCCGGCCGGCCGGTCCGTGCCGCGTCCCCGGCTCGTGGCACGGCTGTCCGCCGGAGTGCTCGGGCCGCTGACCGTACTCGTCGGCCCTCCCGGCTCCGGGAAGACGGCCCTGCTCAGGGAGTGGGCGCTGACGGGCGGTGCGCCGGGCCCGGTGGCCTGGGTGACGTGCGACGGCGGCGCGCCCGGCAACGGTGCGTACGGCAGTGGCGCCGAGCCGCCGGGCCTCTTCTGGCACCGGGTGGCACGCGCGCTGAGCGCGGCCGGCGTCGCGGTACCGGACCGGGACGGCACCGCGGCGCCGGGCACCGGCCCGGTGCCCGGCCGCCCGCAGGACTGCCTCCTGCCGGTGGCCCGGCTCGCCGAGGGACTGGCGGCGCGCGGTGCGCCGGTGGTGCTCGTGCTGGACGGCTTCCCCACGGAGGCCGGTTCGCCGTGCGCCGCCGGGGTGCTGTCGCTGCTCGCCCACGCCGGGCCGGCGCTGCGGCTGGTGGTGGCGGCGCGCGGGGACCCGCCGCTCCACCTGCACCGGCACCGCCTCGCCGGTGGCCTCACCGAACTCCGTACCGGCGCGCTGGCCTTCGACGACCAGGAGGCGACGGCACTGCTGGCACTGCACGGCACCGCGCTCCCCCGCCGCGCCGTGGCGTCGCTGACGCGGCGTACGGAGGGCTGGGCGGCGGGATTGTCCCTCGCCGCCCGGGCCATGGCGCGGCAGCCCGACCCGGAACGGTACGCGGCGCAGTTCTCCGGCGCCGACGAGGAGGTCGTCGGCTACGTCGTGGAGGAGGTGCTGGACGGCCGGCCGGCCCAGGTGCGCCGCCTGCTGCTGACGACGAGCGTCCTGGACCGGGTGAACGCCGCGCTGGCCGACGCGGTCGCGGGCGGCCGGGCAGGGCGGCACTTCACCGCGCTGGTACGGGAGAACGCGTTCCTGGAGGCGAGCGGGCAGGGCTGGTACCGGTACCACCGCACGATCGGCGAGGCGCTGCGCAAGCGGCTGGACGAGGAGCGCCCGGGGCGCGCCGCCGGACCGCACCGCCGGGCGGCGGCCTGGCTGGGCGACCACGGGCTGCTGGCGGACGCGGTACGGCACGCGCTCGCCGCCGACGACCGCCCGTACGCGCACCGGCTGATCGTCCACCACCTCGCCATCGGCCAGGTGCTGGGGCTGACCGCCGGCCGGCTGCCCCGCGGCCTGCTGGCCGCCACCGCCCGGCCGCCCGTCACCGGACCTCTCACACCTGCGGACGACAGCACCGAGACGGCGCTCGTCACCGCGGCGAGCGCCCTGGCGGACGGTGACGTACCGGCCTGCGCCGCGGCCCTGGCGCACGCGGCGGGCGCGCTCGCCGGACCTGCCACGGACGGCCCGGCGGCGAACGGGACTTCCCTCGGCGGCCCGGCGGCCGACGGTGACCGGATGCTGCGGAACCGGCTGGCGTACGCGGTCATCCGTACGCAGCTGGAGCGGTACCGGGACCCCGCAGCGGCCCCGGCGGCGGCGGACGACGCGCGACGACTCCTCGCGCTCCTTCCCCGCGAAGCGCTCGCGGACCGGCCCGAACTGCGGGCGCTGGTCTCGCTGGTGCGCGGCAGCGCCGAGCTGCGGCGCGGCCGGCCGGCGGCCGCGGAGAGCGCCCTGACGGCGGGGCTCAAGGCGGCCGGTGCCGCGGGGAACGGGGCGCTGCGCCGGGACTGCCTCATCGAACTCGCCCTGCTGGCGGCGGTACGCGGACGCTTCCGTGCCGCCGCCGAGCTCGCCGCGACCGCACAGCGGCCCCCGCTGCCCGTCTGCTCCCCCGCTGACCACTCGCACGCCGCGCTGCAAGCGGTACGTGCCTGGACCGGCCTGGCCGGCGCCGGGCCGCCGGCGGCCCGCAACGGGCTGCCGCGAGGCGGTGACGAGGACCGCGCCCGGGAGCCGGCCGTGGCGCTCAGCAGGCGTGAGCTGGACGTCCTGGCCCACCTGGCACGCACCCTGACGACGGAGGAGATCGCCGCCGAACTCCAGCTGTCCGCCAACACCGTCAAGACGCACCTGAAGAGCGTCTACCGCAAGCTCTGCGTCACCCGCCGCTCGGCCGCGGTCCGCCGCGCCCGCGAACTGGGGCTGTTACCGCCTCAGCCGTGAGCCTCGGCGGAAGCCCGGGCGGGAGGCCCGGGCGGCCTCCTCGCGGATCGCTTCTGATGTGTCCGATGAACTCAATATGCGCGTGATCTTCCTCGGCGTTACAGCAAGCGGTCTCTTGCGAACCGAAGCGGCCAATTCCAGGCAGGTACGAGAAGGTGACGCCTGATGTGCTGCAATATCCGGCATCTCAGCAGGTGTTGGACGGCGCGCACGCGATGACAGACGGGGACCGTGATCTCGCTGCCTCGGTGCGAATGCGTCATGTGAAGCGAGGCACCAATTGATGTCAATCGAAGCCCTGCGGGGCGCCGGGGGCCGGCACGAGCTGTTCCAAGGACTCGTGGAGTCCTCGCAGGACGCGATCCTCGTGAAGACCGTCGACGGGGAGATCACCTTCTGGAACGACGCCGCACAGCGCCTGTACGGGTACACCCCCGGCGAAGCCGTCGGCAGCCACGTCGGCATGCTCGTACCCCCCGACCTCAAGGACGAGGAAACCGGTCTCCTGGAGCGCATCGCCCGCGGCGAGTGCGTCGAGCACCACGAGACCCGCCGCACCACCCACGACGGCCGCGTCCTGGACATCGACGTCTCCCTGTGGCCCATCCGCAGCCGGGACGGCACCATCACCGCGGCCTGCTCCGTCATGCGTGACATCACCGACCGCAAAAGAGCCGAGGCACGGGTCGACGAGCTGGCGGTGGTGGTCGAGTCCTCGCAGGACGCGATCCTCATCAAGTCGCTCGACGGAGAGATCACCTTCTGGAACGCGGCCGCGCAACGCCTGTACGGGTACACCCCCGACGAAGCCGTCGGCAGCCACGTCGGCATGCTCGTACCCCCCGACCTCAAGGACGAGGAAGCCGACCTCCTGGACGGCATCGCCCGCGGCGTGCGGATCGAGCACTACGAGACCCGCCGCACCACACGCGACGGCCGCGTCCTGGACATCGACGTGACCCTGTGGCCCATCCGCAGCCGGGACGGCGCCATCACCGCGGCCTGCTCCGTCATGCGTGACATCACCGGACGCAAGGAAGCCGAAGCACAGCTCGCCGAGCTGTACGCGCAGCAGCGCCACATCTCCCTGGCGCTGAACCTCATGGGGGCCTCCAAGCAGATCCCCGGGGCCCAGGCGGCCAGCCGCTATCTGCCCTCGACACACGGGCAGGGCGTCGGCGGGGACTGGCTGGACCTGATCGACCTGGGCGCCGGCCGGGTCGGGGTCTTCGTCGGGGACGTGATGGGGCGCGGCCTGGACGCGGCCGTCGTCATGGGGCAGCTGCGCTCCGCTGCCCGCGCCCTCGCCCTGGCCGGGCTCCCGCCGTGGGAACTGATGCGGTGCCTGGACGCGTTCACCCATGACCTGCCCGAACAGTTCGTCACCTGCGTCTACCTGGAGGCCGATCCCGCACAGGGCGAGGTGACCGTGTGCTCGGCCGGTCATCTGCCGGTCCTCCTCATCGAACCGGACGCAGTGGTCAGCGAACTGCCGGTGCCGACCGGCATCCCGCTGGGCGTGGGCGGTGTGCCGCACGAGCAGGTCCGTCTCCCGCTCCGGGCCGGCACGACCCTGGCCTTGTACACCGACGGCCTGGTGGAGACCTCCGACAGCGACATCGACCGCCGGCTGGAGCTGGTGGCCGGCACGCTGGAGGAGGTGTTCGCCACCGCCGACGGGCTGGAGGACGCCGCCGACCGCGTGCTGAACACCCTCCTGCCGGACACCGCCGCGTACGCCGACGACGTGACCCTGCTGCTCGTCAGCTTCCCCACGGCCCCGCTGGACACCGCGGAGACGGAGCTGGCCGGCGAGGCGTTCTCGGTACCGGCCGGGCGGCGGTTCCTGAGTCAGCGTCTGCGCGAGTGGGGGCTCGCCGAACTGGCCGACACCGCACTCCTGCTGGCTTCCGAACTGCTGACCAACGGGGTCCGGCACGCGCAGGGCCCGCTCACCCTGCGGGTCTGGCACAGCGTGCGTGAGCTGGGCGTGGAGATCACCGACGGCAGCACGCCCCGGCCGCGCGCCCGCCTGGCGGAGGGCATGGCGGAGAACGGCCGCGGCCTGCTCCTGGTCGAGGCGCTCGCGGATGCCTGGGGCACCCGGCCCACCACCCACGGCAAGACGGTGTGGTTCACCCTGCTCACGGCCGCGGCCCGGGACGGCGCATCCGGCCCCGGCGGGACACCCGGACCGGCCCCGCAGACCGGGAGCGCGGCCACCGCCGCCGGAGCTGTGTAGCCGCGCACGCGGAAGCGGAAAGGGCGGGCCGGAGAACCGGCCCGCCCCTTCGGCTTCGGTGCGTGTCAGCGGGTGTAGCGCATCAGGGTGCGGACCATGTGGCAGGTGGTGTCGGACGGGCGGTGAATGCCGACGAGCGCGGCGGTGTCGCGGATGAGCCGGTTCGGCGCGCGGTCCGGCGTGTGCACACCGGAGTCGAGCAGCGCGATGGCCAGACGCATGGCCTTGAGCCGGCGGTTGTGGGCGATGTACCACTCGCGGGGCCGGCCGGCGGGCAGCGGCTTCTTGGCGAGCGGGGCGTACGGCAGGTCGAACAGAGCGGACGTCGGAGTCATTGCGGCAGCCGTCACAGGGTCCCTCCTGTCGTGGTCGAGAGCCCCGGACCCCCCGTGAGCTCTCTCGAACACTGCTTCTATATTACCCCGTCACACTGACAAAAGCTGCTGGCCAGAGGGGATTTGTGACCCTCCGGAGGCCCTTCGGGAAAGCCTCGGACCCTTGCGGTCCGCCGCTCCGCGGCACGGCGCCCGTACCGAGTGCCGCCATCGCGCTTTCCCTTCACTCAGTCCAGAGATTGGCAGGTACCAATCCGACTCCAGCCTTGGCTTTCCCGAGCTCTCCCGTCATAATCCCGGTATTGGTTGGTACCAATCACAACGACCTTGGATGGTGAAGCGTGGCCCGACAGGCCAAGCACGAGGAACTACGGCTGGCGCTGCTGGCCGAGACGGCCGGGGCTCCCCCGCACACCCCGCTTCCCACGGAACGGGAGATCGCCACGGACCACGGCGTCTCGCGCAACACCGTCCGGCAGGCACTGGACGCGCTGGAGGCGGCGGGCAGCGTCTACCGGGTCCAGGGCGCGGGCACGTTCGTCGCGCCGCCCGTCGTCTCCAAGTCGCTCACCCTCACCTCGTTCTCCGAGGACATGCGCGCCCGTGACCTCGCACCGGCCTCGCGGCTGCTGGCGGCCGGGACGGTACGGGCCGGCCGGCAGATCGCCGAGCGGCTCGGCGTGGCCCCCGACTCCGACGTCGTACGCGTCTCCCGGCTGCGGCTGGCGGACGGCTCCCCCATGTGCCTGGAGAACGTGCACTTCCCGGCCGACCGGGTCCCCGGCCTCGTCGACGAGGACCTGACCGGTTCGCTCTACGCCCTGCTCGACGAGCGCTACGGGCTGGACATCCGCTCGGCCGACCAGATCGTCCGCGCCGTCGACCTCGACGAGACCGAGTCGGCCCTGCTGGATGTCCCGCTGGGCAGTTCGGGGCTGCGGGTGCAGCGGGTCGGCCTGGACCGCCGCGACTCCCCCGTCGAGGCGACCACCACGATCTACCGCGCCGACCGCTACGACATCCGCTTCACCGTCCGCAGGGCGCAGCCGTGACGGCCGTACGGGCGCCGCGACCGCGGCACGCGGCGGAGTCCGGGCCCGCCTCCGCATCGCCGCGCCCGCTGCTCGGCGTCGACGTGGGCGGCACGAAGATCGCCGCCGGGGTCGTCTCCCCCGAGGGGACGCTGCTGGCCTCGGTCGTCCGGCCCACGCCCGCCGCACAGGGCCGGACGGCCGTACTGGACGCCATCGCGGCGGCCGTCCGCGAACTGCCTGGCCGGGAAGGCGCGGTGGGCCTCGGCATCGGTACGGGAGGCGTCGTCGACCGCGACCAAGGGGTCGTACTGTCCGCCAACGCGCTGCTTTCCGGCTGGGCGGGCACCCGGCTGAGCGAGGAGCTGGGCGACCGGCTCGGACTGCCGGTGACCGCCGACAACGACGCGAACGTCTTCGCGCTGGCCGAGCAGACCTACGGCGCCGGTGCGGGCTGCGCGTCCGCGCTGTACGTGAGCGTGGGCACGGGCATCGGCGGCGGACTGGTCAGCGGGGGCCGGCTGCTGCGCGGCGCGCACTGGACGGCGGGCGAGTTCGGCCACCTCGCGGTGCCCGAGGCCGCCGGGCGGCCCTGCAACTGCGGGCGCGCGGGGCATCTGGAAGCCGTCGCGTCCGGGCCCGCGATCACCGCCCGCTTCCGCGAGCTGAGCGGAGACGAGGACGTACACGACCTGCGGAGGGTCGCGGCGCTGGCGGAGCCGGACGCCGGGCCGACCGGTGCCGGTACGGAAGCGGCGCGTGCCGCCCTCGCGGAGGGCGCGGGCGCGCTGGGCCGCGCCCTGGCCGGGCTGGTCAACACCCTGGACCCGGAGCGGGTCGTGGTCGGCGGCGGTGTCGCCTCGATCGGCGCGCCGTTCTGGGAGCCGCTGACCGAGGCGTTCGCCGCGGAGCTGCTGCCGGGGCCCGCCGGCCTCCGGCCCGTACCGGCGGCGCTCGGCCCGCGCGCCGCGGTGGTCGGCGCGGCGGCGCTGCTGCTGGAGGACGGCCCCGTGGACGTCCCGGTACGGCGACCGGAGAACGGCCGATGAACCACCGCACGGACCCGACGAAGGACGACGAGGGACAGCGCATGACCGAGACCGCATCCGGCACCGAGCACGGCCGGGACACCCGCCGGACCGCACTGCCCGCCGACCGCGCCCGCGAGCTGCTGGACGGGCTGCGCGGCCGGCTGGTGGTCTCCTGTCAGGCGCCGCCCGGCGATCCGCTGCGGGCCCCGGAGCACATGGCCGCGATGGCCGCCTCGGTGACCGCGGGCGCGCCGGTGGCGGGCGTCCGGGTACAGGGCGTGGCCGACATCGAGACCGTACGGGCCGTGGTGGACCTGCCGATCGTCGGATTGTGGAAGGACGGCGCGGAGGGCGTATACATCACGCCGACGGCCGACCACGCGCGGGCCGTCGCCGAGGCCGGGGCCGAGATCGTCGCCGTGGACGCCACGGACCGGCCGCGGCCGGACGGACGGCCGCTGCGCGAGACGGTCGAGGCGGTGCACGCGCTGGGCAGGCTGCTGATGGCCGATGTCTCCACCGTGGCGGAGGGGGTGGCGGCCGCCGCGCTCGGCGCCGACCTCGTCTCCACCACCCTCTCCGGCTACACGCCGTACAGCCGCCGGCAGCCGGGCCCGGATTTGGAGCTGGTCGCCGAGCTGGCCGGGCGCCTGGATGTGCCCGTCTTCGCCGAGGGGCGGCTGCACACCCCGGAGCAGGCGGCGGCCGCGATCGAGGCGGGTGCGTGGGGCGTCGTGGTGGGCGGCGCCATCACCGCGCCGGCCGCCATAGCGTCCCGTTTCGCCGCCGCCCTGCCACAACGCTGACAGCGCATCAGGTACCGGGCACCGTCACAGCTGCGGCAGCAGTGCGTCCGGGGTGACCGGCAGCGCGCGGACGCGAACGCCCGTGGCGTGGTGGACGGCGTTGGTGACGGCGGCCGCGGTGCCGACGATGCCGATCTCACCGATGCCCTTGGAGCCCATCGGGTTCAGGTGCGGGTCCTCCTCGTCGAGCCAGTGCACGTCCAGGACCGGGACGTCGGCGCAGACCGGCACGTGGTACATGGCCAGGTCGCGTTCCGCGTAGTCGCCGAACTCCCGGTCCATCGTGCTGTGTTCCGTCAGCGCCATGCCGAGGCCCATCGTCATGCCGCCGATGAACTGCGAGCGCGCTGTACGCGGGTTCAGGATGCGGCCGGCGGCGAAGACACCGAGCAGCCGCCGTACCCGCGTCTCGCCGGTCGCGGTGTCCACCTGCACCTCGCAGAACTGGGCGCCGTACGCGTGCCGCGCGTACTCCTTGCCCCGCTCGGCGTCCTCGGTGGTGTCGGCGGTGACCGTCAGGCCGCCCGCCGGTACCTCGCTGTGCTCCGCCAGCTTCCGCCGCAGCCCCTCGCACGCCTTGTGCACGGCGGAGCCCCACGAGGAGGTGCCGGACGAGCCGCCCGCCACCGGAGCTTCGGGCAGATCGCTGTTGCCCACCTGGATCCGGACCCGGTCCAGGGGCATCCGCAGCGCGTCGGCGGCGATCTGGGCCAGGACGGTCCGGGCGCCGGTGCCGATGTCGGTGGCGTTCACCCGTACGTCGATCCGCCCGTCGGCGCGGGCGTGCGCCTCGGCCCGGCACGGCGCGACCATGACCGGGTACGTCGAGGCGGCCACACCGGTGCCGAGCAGCAGCCGGCCGTCGCGGCGCTTCCCGGGGGCCGGGTCGCGGTGCTGCCAGCCGAAGCGGCGGGCGCCCTCGCGCAGGCACTCCACGAGGTGGCGGCTGCTGTACGGGCGGCCGGAGTCCGGCTCCCGGTCGGGCTCGTTGCGTACCCGCAGCTCGACGGGGTCCAGACCGCAGGCGAGGGCGAGTTCGTCCATGGCCGATTCCAGCGCGTACATGCCGGGGCACTCGCCGGGCGCCCGCATCCATGACGGGGTCGGGACGTCCAGCCGGGTCACCCGGTGGGTGGTGCGGCTGTGCGGCGAGACGTACATCGTCCGGCTGGGGGCCGCGGCCTGCTCGACGAACTCCTGGACGGTGGAGGACTGGGTGAGGATCTCGTGCGCGAGCGCCTGGATGCGGCCGTCGCGGTCGGCGCCCAGGCGCAGGCGCTGGATCGTGGGCGCGCGGTGCCCGGTGACGGACTCCAGCAGCTGCCGCGGCAGGGCGAGGGTCACCGGACGGCCCGTCACGCGGGCCGCCATGGCGGCGAGTACCGCCTGCGGGCGCGGTGTGCCCTTGGAGCCGAAACCGCCCCCGACGTGCTCACTGGTGACCCGCACCTGGTCCGGGCCGAGTCCGAAGAGCTGCGCCAGCATCTGCTGGACGGTGGAGGAGCCCTGGCTGGAGTCGTACAGGCACAGCCGGCGCTCGCCCTCCCACCAGGCCGTGGCGGCGTGCGGCTCCATCGGGTGGTTGTGCAGCGGCGGCGTCTCGTACACGGCGTCGTGCTGGACGGCCGCCCCGGCGTACGCGGTGTCGAAGTCGCCGCGTTCCCGGTCGGCGGGGTGGCCGCCGTTGGCGGTCTCGGGGGCGTAGAGGCCCGGGTGGTCGGGGCCGAGGAGGACGTCGTGCGGCTCCGAGGTGTAGTCCAGGTGGACGGCGGCGGCCGCGGCGCGGGCCGCCTCCAGGGAGGTGGCGACCGCGAGGGCGACGATCTGGCCGCGGTGCGCGACGCGCGGCGACTGCAGGACGGCGAGCGTCGGGTCGTCACCCTCTTCGAGGCGGGGCGCGTTCTCGTGGGTGAGCACGGTGAGGACGGCCGGGTCGGCGAGCGCGGTGCCGGTGTCCACGCCGGTGATCTCGCCGCGGGCGATCGTGGCAGGCACCGCCCAGGCGTACAGGCCGTCGGGATGTCCGTGGTCGGCGGCGTACCGCGCCGTGCCGGTGACCTTCTCGCGGCCCTCCAGCCGTGCGGTGTCCGCGCCCAGGGTCCGGGGCAGGGTCGTCATCGCGCACCTCCCGCGTGGTCGCCTGTCAGGTCCGTCAGCAGGGCGACGGCCAGCCGGCGGGCCAGGGGGATCTTGTAGCCGTTGTCGCGGAGCGGCTCGGCGGCCGCCAGTTCCTGGTCCACGGCCCGGCCGAAGGACTCCTCGGTGGCGGGCCGGCCGAGCAGCGCCTCTTCGGCGGCCCGGGCCCGCCAGGGCTTGGCCGCCAGCGCGCCGAACGCGAGCCGCACGTGCTCCACGGTGCCGTCCGTGACCCGCAGGTCGGCGGCGGCCGAGGCGAGCGCGAAGGCGTACGACGCGCGCTCCCGGGCCTTGCGGTAGGCCGAGCGGGCGCCTTGGGCCGGCGGCGGCAGCTCGACGGCCGTGATCAGCTCGCCGTGTTCCAGCACGGTGTCGCGGTCCGGTGCGTCGCCCGGCAGCCGGTGCAGTTCGGCCACCGGCAGCGTCCGCGTACCTTCCACCGACACGCAGTGCACCCGCGCGTCGAGCGCCGCCAGCGCCACCGCCATGTCCGACGGGTGCGTGGCCACGCAGTGCTGGGAGGCGCCGAGGACCGCGAGGTCCCGGTGGACGCCGCTGCGCGCGGGGCAGCCTGAGCCGGGCCGCCGTTTGTTGCACGGCTTGCCGACGTCCTGGAAGTACGTGCAGCGGGTGCGCTGGAGCAGGTTGCCGCCGATCGTGGCGAGGTTGCGGAGCTGCGGCGAGGCGCCGGCCAGCAGCGCCTGGGACAGCGCCGGGTAGCGCTCGCGGACGACGGGGTGCACGGCGAGGGTGCTGTTGCGTACGGTGGCGCCGACCCGCAGGCCCCCGTCGTCCGTGCCGGCGATCTCGTCGAACGGCAGCCGGCTCACGTCGACCAGCATCTCGGGCACCTCGACCCCGAGCTTCATCAGGTCCACCAGGTTCGTGCCGCCGCCGAGGAAGGCCGCGCGCGGCTCCCGGGAGAGCAGGTCCACGGCCGCGGCGGGATCGGTGGCCGTCTCGTACCGGAAGGGTTTCACCGCGCCGCCTCCTGTACCGCGTCGATGATGTTCACGTACGCGCCGCAGCGGCAGATGTTGCCGCTCATCCGCTCCCGGACCTCGCCGCCGGTCAGCTCCACCGGTCCGTCCGGTGCGCCGTCCGGCGTCACCGCACTGGGCCAGCCCGCCTCGGCCTCGGCGATCGCGCCGACGCCCGAGCAGATCTGGCCGGGGGTGCAGAAGCCGCACTGGTAACCGTCGTGCGCGAGGAACGCCTCCTGGAGCGGATGCAGCGCGTCGCCGTCGGCCAGGCCCTCGACGGTCGTGACCTCGGCGCCGTCGGCGGCCACCGCGAGCAGCAGGCAGGAGTTGACCCGCCGGCCGTCCAGCAGGACCGTGCAGGCCCCGCACTGGCCGTGGTCGCAGCCCTTCTTGGCGCCGGTCAGCCGCAGGTCCTCGCGGAGCAGGTCGAGGAGTGAGGTGCGGTTGTCGACCGTGCGCTCCTGGCGTTCACCGTTGATGTGCAGGGTGAGCGCGGTGGTGGTGTCCGCGCCGCCCGTACCCTCCGTGCGTCTCATGGAGTCACCAGTGCCCCTGAACGCAGCACCCGAAAACGGACAAACCAGCCGCACACCTCACTCGGACCAACCGGCGGACCACCGGCCCTGGCCACCGCCGCTGAGCGTGGCGCACGCGGTGGGCCTCAGGGCTGCTGCCGGGCCTGCCGGCCCGCCGCCTGCGCCGCTTGCGCCTCGCTGGTCCGGCCGGCGGTGCTGAGCTTCCCGCCGGAGTTCTCCAGGTGGGCCCGGATGAACCACTGGAACAGCTCCAGGCTGCGCAGCTGCTCGATCAGCATGTCCTGGGTGATCGGGTCGGGCTCGTCGGTGGCGCGCACCGCCGCGCGGTGGTCCTCGATGACGCCGGTGTAGACCACGTCCAGCGCGCCCAGGTGCTCGATCGACTCGGCCCGCCCGATGGCGTAGTCCTCCCAGGTGCGCTCGGCGACCAGGGCGCCGGGGGTACCGGCGGGCTCGCCGCCGAGCGTCGAGATGCGCTCGGCGGTGGTGTCGATCATGTCGCGTACGGCGTCCACCTGCGGGTCGAGCATTTCGTGTACGGCGATGAAGTGCGGGCCGACCACGTTCCAGTGCACGTGCTTGAGGGTGAGCGCCAGGTCGTTGAGCGCATGCAGCCGCATCCGGAGCAGCTGGACGACCTCCGAGCCTTCGGAGGTGCTCATGCCCGGAACCGTGTAGGCGAGCTTCGGGTCGGCTTTCGAGGCCACGGCACTGTCTCCTTCGACGGTCTTCGCCGGTCCGGCGGGGCCGGCGCGGGTGCGGGCCCGGCGGCGCGCCGGGCGTGCGCCACAGCCGTACCACCGGGCGTCACACGGCAAACGCCCGGTATCTCCCGTTGTACCGGCCTCCTCCCGTTACGGCACCCGCAGGGTGTTACGGAGGTACCGGCGGCGGGTACTGCGTGCACACAGGGACCGCCATGGGGCCGCTGTGTCCCCACACCGAGGAGGGCCCCGTATGAGCACTGCGGCCGCCCGGCGGAGCCTACTGGCCGACCTCATCGCCGCCAGCCACCTGATCACGCTGGAGCAGCTACCGGGCCTGGTCGCCGAGCACGCGGCGCGGGCGGGCTGGCCGGACGTGCTGATCTACCTCGCCGACCTCCAGCAGGACATGCTCCACCTGCTGACCGAACGGGGCCCGGACTCCGGGTACGGCCCGCCCCGCCAGGACGACCGGGACCGGCCGTCCGAGCTCCGGGTGGACGGGACGCTCGCAGGCCGCGCCTTCCAGCTCGGCACGGTGGTGCCCGCCTGTGCGACCGGTGGCGACCAGTGGTGGGTACCGCTGGTGAACGGCACGGAGCGGATGGGCGTCCTGCGGATCGAGGCGCCCGACGACCCGGCCCTCATGGCCGACCTGCGCAACCTCGCGGGCCTCATCGGACTGATGCTGGTCAGCAAGCGCGGTACGAGCGACTCCTACTCCCGGCTGGTGCGCCGCCGGGAGATGAACGTGGCCGCCGAGATGGAGTGGCGGCTGATGCCCCCGCGGACGTTCGCCACCGACCGGGTGCTGATCAGCGCCGTCATGGAGCCGGCCTACGAGGTCAGCGGCGACGTCTTCGACTACGGCGTGGCCGGGGACACCGTCCACCTGGGCGTCTTCGACGCGATGGGCCACGACACGGCCGCCGGGCTGACCGCCAACCTCGCGCTCGCCGCCTGCCGCAACCACCGCCGCCAGCACTCGGGCATGCTGCGGACCGCGGCGGCCGTGGAGGAGGCGCTCGCCGCGCAGTTCGACGGCAGCCGCTTCGCCACCGGCGTCCTGGCCGACCTGGACCTCACCACGGGTGTGCTGAGCTGGACGAGCTGCGGCCACCCCGCGCCGGTCATCATCCGCGGCGGCCGCACGGCGCTCTCCCTGGACTGCCCGCCGGGTCCGCCGCTCGGCACCGGCCTGGGGCTGTCCCCCTCGCTCTGCCACGACCAGCTGGAGCCCGGCGACCGGCTGCTGCTCCACACCGACGGCATCACCGAGGCCCGCAACCCCGAGGGCGAGGAGTTCGGGCTCGCCCGCTTCACCGACTTCCTCATCCGCCGGCACTCGGACGGCCTGCCGCTCCCGGAGACGCTGCGCCGCCTGATCCGGCACCACCTGGACTACCACCACGGCCGGCTGAACGACGACGCCACGGTCCTGCTGGTGGAGTGGCACGGCCCCACGCCGTACCACCGCAGCCAGGTGGAGGCCCTGGTGGGCCTCCCCGGTCACACGGCCCCGCCGGTCCTCCAGGACATGTGGACGGCGGACGCCCGCGACCGGGGCCGAGAGCCCGGGCCGTCTGCCTGAACCGGGCAGCCGGGGTCAGGAGACGGCCGTGTCGAGGGCCTTCGCGAGCTCGGCGGGGGCCGACAGCATGGGCCAGTGCCCCGTGGCCAGGTCGACCCGCCGCCACGGCGGCCGGCCGAGGTACGCCAGCATGGGGACGCCCGCGTCCAGCAGGGCCTTGAACTCGTTGCAGGCGATGAGGACGCGGTCCACCTCGGGGGCGGGTCCGACCGGCGCCGTGAGGGGCTGCTCGTACGTGCGGAACGGCTGTGGTGTGGCACGGCTGCGCATCAGCTCGCGCCGGTCCTCGGTGAGTCCGTCGAGATCTCCCACCTGGCCGAGCGCGTCGATCGCCGGCATCGGGAGCCGCCACCCGTCCCCCTCCGCTGCGACCTGCTCGCGCAGTATCTCCGCCTCGGCCTCCGACATGAGGTCGAGCATCCGCATGCCCTCGGCGAACGGGGCGCTGTCGACGTAGACGACGCGCGCCAGCCGCGTACCCAGGCGCCCGGCGGCACCGGTGGCGGGGGCCGCCGCGTAACTGTGCGCCACGAGTGTGACGTCGCGCAGGTCATGCTCCTCGACGAAGGTGACGATGTCGTCGACGTGGGTGTCCAGGCCCGTCTCCGGGGTCGCCTGACCGGCCCGCTCACCGAGCCCGGTCAGTGCCGTCGCCAGCACGGTGTGACCGCGCTCGCGCAGCTCGCGGGCAGTGTCTTCCCATGCCCAGGCGCCCAGCCAGGCGCCGGGTACCAGCACGAACGTGGCCATCTGTTCTCTCCCTGTCGCAGACAACGGGGAAACAGTAGGGCAAATGGCAGGCGGTGCCCGGCGTAAAATACCGGGAGGACTATTTCGCGCTCCGGCCGCCGACGGCCTCACCGACCGTGACGAAAACGCGCGTCACGCCTCCGCCCGCACGGTCCGCGCACACGAACGGTTGACCACCCTCTGACCATCCCTTTGCTGTAGCGTTACCGCCTGCCAAGTCGGCACTTAGGGGGATCTCTTGAACCGGTTCGTCTTCAGAGTGCTGGGCCCACTCACCGTGCAGACCGACGAGGGTCCCCTGCGGATACACGGACGCCGTCAGTCCGTCGTCCTCGCGATGCTCCTGCTCTCGGCCGACCGGGTCGTCTCCGTCGACACCCTCGTGGACGCCGTCTGGCCCGACTCCCCGCCGACCACGGCCCGCAACCAGATCGCGATCTGCGTGGCGACGCTGCGCAAGACCTTCAAACAGGCCGGCGTGGACGACCTGCTGGTCACCCACTCCCCGGGTTATCTGCTGGCAAGCGGCGAACACCGCATCGACGTCACCGAGTTCCTGGAGAAGGCCGAGCGGGGCCGGGACGCCGCCCGGCACGGCCGGACCGAGGAAGCCTGCGCCCTGCTGGAGGAGGCCCTGAACCAATGGCGCGGGCCCGCGCTCGACGAACTGGGCGGCGAGCGGATCGAGGTGGAGGCCGTACGCCTGGAGCAGATACGGCTGGACCTGACCGAGGAACGGGCCGGGCTCATGCTGGAGCTCGGCCGTCATCGCGTACTGACCGGGGAACTCACCGAACTGGTCAAGCTGCACCCGCTGCGCGAGCAGTCGCGCGAGCACCTGATGCTGGCGCTGTACCGCTCGGGGCAGCGCGCCGAGGCGCTGGACGTCTTCCGCCAGGGCCGGCAGCTGCTCATCAAGGAGCTCGGCATCGAACCCGGTCCCGGGCTGCGGCAGTTGCACGACCTGATCCTCAAGGACTCCCCCGAGCTGACCCGGCCGCCCACCGTGGGCACGATGTCACCGGCCCCGGTGCGGACCGTCCCCGCGCAGCTGCCCGCCGACATCATGGGATTCACCGGCCGCCAGGCGGAGATGGCCGCGCTGGACCGGCTGCTGAAGGAGCCGCACCGCCTGCACGCACCGGCCGTCGCGACCATCGCCGGCGCCGGCGGGGTGGGCAAGACCGCGCTGGCCGTGCACTGGGCCAGCCAGGTCGCCGACCGCTTCCCGGACGGCCAGCTCTTCGCCGACCTCCGCGGCTACGACGAGGAGCACGCGCCCGTCTCCCCCACGGTCGTACTCGACCGGTTCCTGCGCGCCCTCGGGATGCCGGCGCCGCAGATACCGGCGGAGCCGGACGAGCGGGCCGCGCTGTTCCGCAGCATCCTCAGCACCCGCCGGACACTCCTCGTCCTGGACAACGTTCGCTCCTTCGCCCAGCTCAGGCCGCTGCTGCCCGGGGGCGGCCAGAGCGTGGTGCTGGCCACGAGCCGGGAGACGCTGGACGACCTCACCGGCGACTACACCGCGCTGCGCATCCGGTTGCGGGTGCTCGCCCCGGCCGAGGCCACCACCCTGCTGACGAAGATCGCCGGCGCCGAACGGTTCGGCAGCGACCCGGTGGCCGTCGAACAGCTCGGCGCGCTGTGCGACCGTCTGCCGCTGGCGTTGCGGATCGCCGGCGCCCGGCTCGCCGCCAAGCCAGGGCTGAGCGTACGAAGCCTGGTCGACCGGCTGCGGGACCAGCGAAGACGGCTGGACATCCTGAGCCCCGGCGAGGGCGGGGTGCGGGCCGGCTTCCGGCTGACCTACCGCGACCTGCGGCCGGAGGCGGCGCTGATGTACCGCAGGCTCGGCCTGCTGCGTACCGCCGACTTCGCGGCCTGGGCCGGCGCCGCCGTACTGGAGACGGACGTCTGGCACGCGGAGGAGCTGATGGACCAGCTCGTCGACGCCCAGCTGCTGGAGGTCTCCGACGCCGGTCCCGGCCGGCCCGCCCGCTACCGCTTCCAGGACCTGCTGCGGCTGTTCGCGCGGGAACGCGCGGAGGCCGACGAGCCGCCGGCGGAGTGCGACGCCGCGCTGGAGCGCGCCTTCGCCGCCTGGCTCTGGCTCGCGGAGGAGGCGCACCGGCGGCTGGACGGGCGGGCCTACCCCGTCGGCCGCGCCGGAGTGCCCGCGCCCGCCCACCTGGCGGAGTCGGCCGACGAACTGCTGGCCACGCCCTCGGACTGGTTCGAGTCCGAGCGCGCGACGATCCCGGACGTCGTCGCGCACGCGGCGGAGACCGACCGGGCCCGGTACGCGTGGGCGCTGGCCGAGAGCGCCGTACCGCACTTCGAGACCCGCAACTACCTGGAGGAATGGCAGCGCTGCGCCGAACTGTCCCTCGCGTCGGCGCGGCGCACCGGGGACCGGCGGGGCGAGGCCACCATGCTGCGGCTGCTGGGGTCGCTGGCGATCTACCAGCGGCGGTACGAGCAGGGCGAGGGCTGGAACGTCGCGGCGCTGCGGCTGCTGCGCGCCACCGGGGACGTGCGGGGCGTCGCCCTGGCCCAGCGCAATCTGGCCATGTGCGCGCGGTTCCAGGGGGACTGGGACCGGGCGCTGGAGTACTGCCGGGCGGCCCTGGAAGGCTTCCACGAGGCGGGTGACACCGGGAACGAGGCCCATCTGCTCGGCTTCCTCGCCCAGATCGAGCTCGACCGGGGGCAGGTGGAACCCGCGCTGCCGCTGGCGGTGGAGGCCGTGGCGCTGAGCCGGCGCACCGGGTCCGTACGCGCCGAGTCGCAGAGCGTCTACCGCCTGGCCGAGGTCCGGCTGCTGGCCGGTGAGCTGGCGGAGGCCGCGGTGTCGTTCCGTGAGGTGCTCCAGCTCACGCGCAAGGAGGGCGACCGGGTCGGCGAGGCCCACGCGCTGCGCGGGCTGGGCCAGACGCAGTGGAGCCAGGGCCTGCTGGCAGCGGCGGGGGAGACGCTGCAGCAGGCCCTGGAGATCACGAAGGAGCTGGCCGACCGGTTCCTGTACGCACGGGTGGAGACCGACCTCGGCTGTGTGGCGGCGCTCGACGGCCGGGACGAGGCGGCGGAGCGGTTCGGGCGGGCCCACGCCGCGTTCGGCGAAGTGGGGGCCCAGCTCTGGCGGGCGCGGGCGGCACGGCTGCTCGCCGCGGTGCGCGGCGACGGCGGCGAGTGCGGCGGAGTGGGCGGCGACGGTGCGCCGCAACGTTCGTTCACGGCTGATCAGTTGACGCTGCTGCTGGCGCACGCGCCGGACTGACCGCCGGACCGGCCGGTCACCCGGCAGGCGTGGCGGGGCTCAGCCCCACGGCATGTCGTCCTCTCCGCTGCCGGTGGCGTGCGGCCCCACGGGCTGGACGATGCCCCACGGCATGTCCTCGCCGCCGGCGACGACGGCCGACTGCGCCAGGGCCTGCGGTCCGCCGGCCACCCCCAGAAAGAGCCCTGTGAGCACGACCAGGCAGCTCGTTCTCACGCTCTTCGCCGTACGAGACCTGCGCATCGGAATTCCCCTCCCGGTGGACCGTCGGCACCGCTGCTGCGGCACGACCGGAACAGTAGGGATGGCTCGTTTTGAACCCTTGTTGTTCCTGTTTCGTGCGCGGGAGACCCCGTGAAATCGCCACGATATCGAGAGAACAGCGGGATCGACCAGCATCGTCCGGAGATTCTTGCTGTGCATCACGAACGGGGGCTGAACATGGAATTCCGGGTGCTCGGGCCGGTCGAAGTACGCCGCGACGGCCGCAGGATCCCGCTCTCCGGAGCGAAGCTGCACACGGTCCTCGCGGCGCTTCTCCTCGCCCGCGAAGAGGTCGTCTCCGACGAGCGGCTCAGCCAGCTGCTGTGGGGCTGGGCCCCGCCGGCGACCATGAGCGCGCAGATCTACACGTACGTTTCGCGGCTGCGGAAAATACTCGGCGACGAGGTGCGCATCGACCGCCGGCCGCCCGGATATGCCATGTCCGCCGGACATTCCACGGTGGACGCGACGGAATTCGAAAGACTGGAGCAGGGCGGCCGGGCGGCACTTCTCGAAGGCGACTTCGAAAGAGCGGGTGATCTGCTGCGCGCCGCCCTGAAGCAGTGGAACGGCTTTCCCTTCGCCAATGCCACCGAGTACCTCGCCGACGCCGAGGCCCCGCGCCTGATGGAGGCCCGGGTGGCGGCCCTGGAGCACCGGATCACGGCCGATCTCGCGCTCGGCAGGCACGAGCAGATCACCATGGAGCTCGCCGGTCTGGTCGCCGAGTTCCCGCTGCGTGAGCGCATCCGCAGCCAGCTCATGACCGCCCTGTACCGCTCCGGGCGGCAGGCCGACGCCATCCACCTCTTCCACCACGGCCGCGAGGTGCTCGCCGAGGAGCTCGGCGTGGACCCCGGCGAGGAGCTGCAGGCCACGTACCAGGCGCTGCTCGACGGCACGCTCGACCGGCAGCCGCCCGCCGCGGCCGCGCCACGGGACGGCCGGCCGGTGCCGGAGGCCGCCCGGCGGCACGGCGTACCGGCGATGCTGCCCCCGGACACCGCCGACTTCACCGGCCGGGAGCACGAGCTGGACCTGGTGTGCCGGGCGCTCGCGCCGGACGACGGCACCGCTGACCGCCCCCGCCGCGTCCTGGTCACCGGGATGGCGGGCCTCGGCAAGACCGCGCTCGCCGTGCACGCGGCCCACCGCTGCCACCGGGAGTTCCCGGACGGCCAGCTGTTCGCGGACCTGCGGGCCCCCGACGGCTCCCCGCAGCACCCCGGCCGGGTGCTGCGGCATCTGCTGCGCGCGCTCGACGCGCCGGACGACGGGGCCGGCGCCGACGATCTGGACGAACTGGTCCGCCGCTACCGCGCGCTGACCCGGGGCAGACGGCTGCTGATCCTGCTCGACAACGCGTCCGGCGCCGCCCAGCTCGGACCGCTGCTGCCCAACTCCCCCGAGCCGACCGTACTGATCACCGGCCGTACCGCGCTGCCCTCGGTGGGCGGCGCACACACCGTCGCCCTGGACCCCCTGGATTCCCGGTCCGCGCTGGAACTGCTCGCCTCGGCCGCCGGGCCCGACCGGCTGGCGGCGGCGCCCGGCGCGGCGGCCGCGATCGTGGAGCACTGCGCCGGCCTGCCGCTGGCGCTGCGGATCGCCGGCATCCGCATCGCCGCCCGGCCGCACTACGCGCCGGACCGGCTGGCCCGGCGCCTCGCGGACCCCGCCGCCCGGCTGCGCGAGCTGCACTCGGGCGAACTGGACGTGCACACCGCGCTGCAGGCGTCCTGGCGAGTGCTGGAGACCGAGGTGCGGGAGGCCTTCCCCGCGCTCGCCGCGCTGGGCTCCGAGCCGTTCCCCGCGCGGGAGGCCGCCCGCTCGCTGGCGGTGCCGGAGGCGGACGCCGAACGGCTGCTGGAAGCGCTCGCCGACGCGGCACTGCTGGAGGTCAGCGGCGCCGACGAGTGGGGGCAGCCCTGCTACCTGTTCCACCCCCTGGTGCGGCTGTTCGCCCTCTCGCTGCCGGACCGGCCGACGCCCCCGGTGCGGATGCCCGCCTCCCGGCACGTAACCGGCGGCTAACCGGCGGCTCCTAGCCTCGCCGCGCCCGCCGCCATGCCGCTTCGGACCGGACCCCTTATCAGTGAGTGGAGTTGGACCATGACCGACCTCTTGCACACCCGTACGGACAGTGCCGCGCCCTTCCCCATGACCGAGACGCAGCAGGCGCTGATGATCGGGCGGGGCGAGGGAGTGGAGCTCGGCAGCATCGGCTGCTACGGCTACTTCGAGTGGGAGCGCGCCGGTCTCGACCCGGAGCGCCTCGCCACCGCCTGGCGCCGGGTGGTCGCCCGGCACGACATGCTCCGCGCGGTCGGCAGCCCGGACGGCACCCAGCACGTGCCGGCCGACCCGCCGCCGTACGACATCCCGGTCCTGGACCTGCGCGCGCTCACGCCGGACGCGGCCGACGAGCGGCTCGCCGCGCTGCGTGCCGAGATGAGCCACGTGGTCTTCCCGGTGGGCAGCTGGCCGCTGTTCGACCTGCGGATCATCCTGCTGCCCGGTGCGGGGAACCGCGGCCGGGTGCACCTGGGCATCGACCTCCAGGTGCTGGACGCCTCCAGCGCCTTCCAGGTGCTCTTCCCCGACCTGATCGAGCTGTACGAGGCCCCGGAAGCGGAGCTGCCCGCTCCCGGCATCTCGTTCGCCGAGTACGCCCGCTGGCGTGCCGAGGCGCTGCCGCACACCGACGCCTTCCGGACCGCCCGCGAGTACTGGCTGGCGCGCGTCCCTGACCTGCCGCCCGCGCCGTCCCTGCCACAGGGCGGCGGCCAGGAGGACGGCGGGGTCCGCTTCGACCGGCGCGAGCACCGCCTCTCCCCCGCCGACCGGCAGCGGTTCGCGGAGCGCGCAGCGGAGGCCGGGCTGACACCGTCCGTGCTGCTCACCGCCGCCTTCGCCGAGGTGATCCGGTGCTGGTCGGAGGAGCGGGACTTCACCCTCAACTACCCCGTCTTCCGGCGCCCGCCGGTGCACGAGGAGATCGGCGGAGTACTCGGCGACTTCACCAACGCCGTGCTGCTGGCCGCCGACGGCTCGGGCGAGACCTTCCTCGACCGGGCCCACGCGCTCCGCGATCAGCTGGCCCGGGACCTGGAACACGACGCGTTCAACGGCGTACGCGTACTGCGTGAGCTGACCCGGCAGCACGGCACGGGCGCGCGGTCCGCCATGCCCGTCGTCGTCACCAGCCTGCTCGACTACCCGGTGCGCCGCCCGGTGACCGACCTCGGCGAAGAGGTCTACTCGATCTCACAGACCCCGCAGGTCTCCCTGGACGTCCAGCTCCGCGAGCTGGCCGGCGAACTGCGGGTCATCTGGGACTTCGTCGACGGCGCGTTCGCGCCCGGCTTCGTCGACGCCGCTTTCGAGGCGTACGTCTCCCTGCTCCAGCGGCTCGTCGAGGACCCGGACAGCCTGCGCGCCAAGCGCTTCGACCTGGTCCCGCCGGCCGAGCGGGAGCTGCGCCGCCAGGTCAACGACACGGCCGCCCAGATCCCGTACGTCACGCTGCACGAGCTCTTCGCCGAGCAGGCGGCGCGCACGCCCGACGCCGAGGCGGTCGTGGCGGCCGGCCGCCGGCTGACGTACGCGGAACTGGCCGCCTACGCCTGGCGGATCGCCCGTACCCTGCGCTCCCACGGTGCCGCGCCGGGCGAGCTGGTCGCCGTGGTCATGGAGAAGGGCTGGGAGCAGTACGCGGCGGTGTACGGCATCCTCGCGGCCGGCGCCGCCTACCTGCCGCTGGACCCGTCCGTGCCGCCGGAGCGGCTGCGCCGGCTGCTCGCCGAGGGCAAGGTCGACAAGATCCTCACCCAGTCGCGGCTGGAGACCCGGATCGGCTGGCCGCCGAGCGCCCACCGCTACCGGGTGGACCTGGACTTCGAGATCGGCAGCGCCGAGCGTCCCGACACCGCGCAGACCCCGGCGGACCTGGCGTACACCATCTTCACCTCCGGCTCGACCGGTGAGCCCAAGGGGGTGATGGTCGACCACATCGGTGTGGTCAACCTGATCCGCGACGTGGCCGCGCGCTTCGAGGTCACCGCGGCCGACCGGCTCCTGGCCATCTCCGGGCTGCACTTCGACGCCTCGGTCTACGACGTGTTCGGGGTGCTGACGCAGGGCGGCACCGTCGTGGTCCCGCCGCCGTTCGAGCACGCCGAACCGGACGTCTGGGCCGACCTGGTGGCCGCCGAGCGGGTCACCCTGTGGAACTCCGTGCCGGTCCTGATGGAGCTGCTGGTCGGCGAGGCCGAGGTGCGGGAGCGGCGCGGCGGCGGCCGGCCGCTGGAGTCGCTGCGGCTGTCCGTGCTCTCCGGCGACTGGATCCCGCTGACGCTGCCGGACCGGCTGCGCGCGCAGAGCCCGGGGATCCAGGTGGTCGGCTCCGGCGGCCCGACGGAGACGATCTGCTGGTCGCTGTTCCAGCCGATCGGCGCGGTCGACCCGTCCTGGACGAGCATCCCGTACGGCAAGCCGATCACCAACCAGCGGTACTACGTCGTCGACGGCGGGGCGTACGAGCGGCCGCTCGGCGTCGTCGGCGAGATGGCGGTGGCCAGCGACGTGGGCCTGGCGCTCGGCTACTGGAACGACGCGGAGCGCACCGGCAGCCGCTTCGTCCACCTGCCCGAGACCGGTGAACGCGCCTATCTGACCGGCGATCTGGGCCGCTACCTGCCGGACGGCAGCATCGAGATCCTGGGCCGGGACGACTTCCAGGTGAAGGTGCAGGGCCACCGCATCGAGCTGGGCGAGATCGAGGCGGTGCTGCGCCGGGACGAGCGCGTCGAGGCGGCCGTGGTGGTGGCCCCGGCCAGCGCCCACGGCGTCCGCCGGCTGCACGCGTTCGTGGTGGCCGAGGGCCCGGAGGCAGCGGATCCCGTGCTGGCCCGGCTCGCCGAACAGCTGCCCTCGTACATGGTGCCGTCCGCGCTCACCGTGCTCGACCGGCTGCCGCTCACCCGCAACGGCAAGGTGGACCGGCTGCGGCTCGCCACCGAGGCCGGGCAGCAGCAGCCCGCCGGGAACGCCGCGGCACCGGACGGGGACGAGGCGCCCAGCAGCCCGCTGGAGCTGGTGCTCTGCGCGGCCGTCGCCGACATCCTCGGCCTGGACCGGGTGTCGCCGGACGACAACTTCTTCAAGCTGGGCGGCGATTCGCTCAGCGGCACCCGGCTCGCCGGTCTGCTCCAGGACCTGCTGGGCGTGCCGGTGCCGGTCAAGACCGTGTTCGGGAACCCGCTGCTCCGCGAGCTGGCCGCGAAGACCGCGGCGGACGAGCGGCACGGCGCGGACGCCGTCGCGGCCGCCGAGGCGCTGAGCGCGCTGGAGCCGGACGACGCGGACGCCGCCGGCGCCACGGACACCACGGACGAGTCCGAGAAGGGACAGTCATGAGCCTCACCCTGCCCACGCCCGTCGCGGAGCCCGTCGAGGCCGCCGCGGCGCCCGTCGCGGGGCCGGCGACCGGCCCCGACCTGGTCGCGTTCGCCGGCCGGGCCGCGGCCGGGCTCCGGGAGGCGGACCCCGCGCTGTACGCGCTGCTGAGCCGGGAGTCGGCCCGCCAGAACGACACCCTGATGATGGTCGCGGCCTCCAGCGTGGCCGACCCCTCCGTACTCGCCTGCGGCGGCAGCGCGCTCGGCAATCTGACCGCCGAGGGGTTCCCCGGCGCCCGTTACCACGCGGGGTGCGGGGTGGCCGACGAGATCGAGCGGCTCGCGATCGACCGGGCGTGCGCGGCCTTCGGCGCGCGGGACGCGATCGTGCAGCCGCACTCCGGCTCCTCGGCGAACCTCGCCGTCATCACCGCACTGCTGAGCCCGGGTGACACCCTGCTCGGCCTCGACCTCGACTGCGGCGGCCACCTCACCCATGGCTCCCCCGCCTCGGTGACCGGCCGCTACTACCGGGCCAAGGGCTACCGGGTGACCCCGGACGGCTTCCTCGACTACGACCGGATCCGCGAACTGGCCCTCGCCCACCGGCCCAAGCTGATCGTCTGCGGCGCGAGCGCGTACCCGCGGAGCATCGACTTCGCCCGCTTCCGGGAGATCGCGGACGAGGCCAACGCCTATCTGCTCGCCGACATCTCGCACATCGCCGGGCTGGTGGCGGCCGGGCTGCACCCCAGCCCCGTCGACCACGCCCATGTGACGACGACCAGTACGTACAAGCAGCTCTACGGTCCGCGCGGTGGTCTGATCCTGCTGGGCCGCGACGCCCGGATGCCGGGGCCCGAGCGCGGCACCCTCGCCGCGACCCTGCGCCGGGCCGTGTTCCCCTTCACCCAGGGCACGCCCGATCTGGCGTCGGTGGCGGCGAAGGCCCGTGCGCTGGACTTCGTGGCGGGCCCCGGCTTCGCCGAACTGGCCAAGCGGCTGGCGGACGGTGCCCAGGCCGTCGCCGAGCGGCTGGCCGAGCGCGGGCTGCGCCTGGTCACCGGCGGCACCGACACCCACATGGTGCTGCTCGACCTGCGCGGCACCGGAGTGACCGGCGATGTCGCCGAAGGGGCCCTGGAGTCCTGCGGGATCGTCGTCAACCGCAACCGGGTACCGGGGGACACCACCCCCGCCCGTGTGACGGGCGGACTGCGGCTGGGCAGCAACACGCTGGCCGCCCGCGGGATGGACAGGACCGCGGCCGCCGAGTGCGCCGACCTGGTCGCCGACGTCCTCGACGCGCTGCGCGCGCACGGCGGCGCGCTGCCGGACGCGGTGCGCGACCGGGTCCGCGACCGGGTGTCCGCGCTGTGCGCCCGCCATCCCCTGCCGGGGTACCTCTCGTGACCTTCACCGGATTTCCGCCCGGCGCGCTGCGCCTGTACGCGGACCTCGCTGCCGACAACACCAAGGAGGCGTGGCGGCTGCGCCACCGCGAGGTGTACGAGCGGGACGTGCGGGCGCCGATGGACGCGCTGGCCGGCGAGCTCACCGAGGTTTTCGGTGAGCTCGCCGGGCCGGACGGGGTGCGGGTGCTCGGCCCCGTCCGCGACACCCGGATGTCGCACGACAAGTCCCCGTACAAGACCTACCAGGGCGCGTACCTGGACGTGCTGCCCTGTCTCGGGTTCTGGGTGCATCTGGACCGGGAGGGGCTGTACGTCTCCGGGCGGTACTACCCGTACGCCGGTGCCGAGGTCGCCCGGTACCGCGCCGCCGTCGACGATCCGCACAGTGGCGGTGAACTGGCCGCGATCACGGCGGAGTTGGCGGCACGGGGTTTCACGATCGGCGGTGACCGGCTGAAGTCCCGGCCGCGCGGGGTCCCGGCGGACCACCCGCGCCTGGGTCTCCTCCGGCACCGCAAGATCGATGCCGGGCGCCGCTACGGCCCGGGGCCCGACGTCCACACGGCCCGCGCCGGGGAGCTGGTCCGCGAGACCTGGCAGCTGGTCCGTCCGCTGCTGGACTGGGTGGTGGACCACAAGCTCACCCCGGAGCCCCGCGACCGAGGAGCTGACGCGCCGTCATGACCACCGAGACCGTCGATCTGCGCAGCGACACGGTGACCCGGCCGACCGCGGGGATGCGCGCGGCGATGGCGTCCGCCGAGGTCGGGGACGCCCTGTTCGGCGAAGATCCCACCGTACGCGCGCTGGAGGAGCGGCTGGCCGGCATGTTCGGCTTCTCCGGCGCGCTGTTCGTGCCCTCCGGCGTGATGGCCAACCAGATCGGGCTGCGGCTGCTGGCCGGCCCCGGTGAGGAGCTGGTGTGCGACGCCGAGGCGCACATCCTGGCGCACGAGGAGGCCGCGCCCGCCCGGTACGGCGGGATCCAGACGCGCACCGTGTCGGCCGGGCGCGGCCTGGTCACCGCCGAGGCGCTGGCCGGGGCCCTGCGGGCCGGGAACGCGTACACGCTCGGCACCCGCGCGGTGGAGGTGGAGCAGACGCACACCCGCGCGGGCGGCACGGTCCAGCCGCTGGAGACGCTGCGCGCGGTACGGAAACTGACCGCTGAGGCGGGCGTCGCCGTGCACATCGACGGGGCGCGGATCTGGAACGCCGGGGCCGCGACCAGGACGCCGTGGGCCGAGTACGGGGCGCCGGTCGCCGACTCGCTCTCGGTGTGCCTCTCGAAGGGGCTCGGCGCGCCGGTCGGCTCGGTGCTGCTGCTCCCCGCCGAACAACTCTCCCGCGCACGGAAGTTGGCGCACGGACTGGGCGGCGGGATGCGGCAGTCGGGCATCCTGGCGGCCGCGGGGCTGTACGCCCTGGACCACCATGTGGCGCGGCTCGCCGAGGACCACGAGAACGCCGCGCTGCTGGCGGCGGGGCTGCGGGACGCGGGGTTCGCCGTGCGCCCGCCGGAGACCAACATCGTCCTCGTCGAGGCGCCCGGCGCCGGGGACGTCGTGGCACGGGCGGCCCGGGAGGGGGTGCTGGTGACCGCGCCCGGTCCCGGAACGGTCCGGCTGGTCACCCATCTGGACGCAGGACGACAGGCGTGCCGACGGGCCGTCGGGGTCCTGGTGACGGCGCTGCGAGAGGCCGGAACCGGGGCGCGGCGGAGCGCGGACACGGAACACACGGCGACAGCGGAAGAGAGCACAGAAGCAGCATGAGTGTAGAAGTACGTCCCGCCACGAAAGAGCGCTGGGACGATCTCCAGGCCGTACTGCAACCGAAGAAGAGCGCGCACACGTGCTGGTGCATGGCCTGGCGGCTGACCACCGGCGACTACGGGCGGATGTCGGCGGACCAGCGGGGCGAGCACCTGCGCACCCTGGTGGAGGCCGCCGACCCGCCGCCCGGCGTACTGGGGTACGTGGGAGGCGAGGTGGCCGGCTGGTGCAACGTGGCACCGCGGAAGGAGCTGGACCGGCTCACCTCCTCCAAGACGATCACTCCGGTGGACGAGGTACCGGTGTGGTCGGTGACCTGCTTCGTCGTACGCAAGGAGTTCCGCGGCAAGGGCGTGGCGTCGGCCCTGCTGGAAGGTGCCGTCGAGCACGCCAGGGCGCACGGCGCTCCGGCCGTCGAGGGTTACCCGGTGGATCCTGAGGGCGGCCGGGTGAACCCGACGCTCGCGTACGTCGGGACGATGGAGATGTTCGAGCGGGCGGGCTTCCGGCGGGTGAAGCGGACCGAGGCCAAGAGCGACAAGCGGTACCGCTGGGTGCTCCGCCGCGACCTGGACTGACGGGCCGGCGCCGGGCGTCGGGCCGGTTCCGGCGCCCGGTCCGGACAGGAGGGGGAGGGACGTCCGCACCACGGACGTCCCTCCCCCTCCTGGCGTGTTCAGACGGTGTGTGCCGCGGTGTCCCACAGGTGGGCGGGCCGGCCGCAGCGCAGCGCCTCCCAGGCAGCGCGGCGGTAGCACCCGGCGACCAGCCCGTCGCGCACCAGCCCCGAAGCGCCGTGCAGATGGACCGCGTCGCGCGTCACGTCGAGGGAGGTCTCCGCCGTCAGCGCGATCAGCCCGGCCGCCTCGCCCACGGTGAGCCGGTCCTTGTCCAGGTCCCGGGCCGCGTCGTCCACCGCCCAGCGCACGGCGTCCAGCCGGGCGAGCAGCCCCGCCACCCGCAGCCGCGGGGCCTGGTGCTTGACCAGTGCCTGCCCGAACTGCTGCCGGCCGCGGATCCGGGACACCACAGCGGTCAGCGCCGCCGCCGTGATGCCGGCCAGCAGCGAGGCCTGGTGGACTGCGGCCCGCAGGCCCACGCGGGCGAGCGCCTGCTCGGCGGCGAGGCCGCGCAGCAGCACCGCCTCGGCCGGCAGCCGGGCGTCGTCGAAGACCGCCCCGGACACCGCTCCCCCGCCGTGGTCGCGCAGCGGCCGTACCTCGACGCCCGCGGCCGGCAGGTCCACCAGCGCGACGCACGGCCCGTCCGGGCCGCTCGCCAGGACCAGCAGTGAACCGGCGCCGACTCCGGCGGCGAACGGGCCGCCGGTGCCGGTCAGCACGATGCCGCCGGTCCCGCCGTCCGGTTTCCAGGTGACGCCGGGCGGTACGGTGCCGCGCGGGTCCGGCAGCCGGCCCGGTACGGCGAGGGGGTGCTCCCCGGCCCGTACCCGGTCCAGGAGGGCGTCGGCCGCCTCCGGTGCGGCGGGGCCGAGCCCGGCGAGCAGGTCGAGGGCGAGCAGGGTGTCGGTCAGTGGTACGGGCTGCATCGCGTTGCCCGCCTCCTCGCACACCATCGCGAGGACGGCCTGGCCGAGGTCGAGGCCGTCCGTGCCGATGGGCAGTGCGAACTCCCAGGCGCCGACCTGGGTCAGCGCCTCCCAGGAGGCGGCGGGCGTGTCCCCGCCGGCCTCCAGGCCCTGCCGTACGGTGAGCCGCAGCTGCCGGAAGAGGGCGTCCTCGTCCTCCCGCTCCCGCCAGCGCTCGGCTCTCCCGCCGGCCTCCGTGGTCGTCGTCACGGCCGTACCTCCGCCCCTGAGTCGAGACGCAGCCGGGCCAGCGTCTCCAGCATCATTTCGGCGGTGCCGCCGGATATCCGCATCCCGGGTGCTTCGCGCAGCGCCGCGTCGAGTGGGTGTGCCACCCCGTCGACCCGGGGGTCGTCGAGGGTCATGCTCCGGTCGCCGTCGAGCTCGGCGGCCCACCAGGCCACCTCGGCGGCGAGTTCGGTGGTGTACCACTTGGCGGCCGCGGCCTCGTCCTCGTTGAGTTCGCCCCGGTCCAGCCGGGTGAGGACGCGGCGGACCAGCGTCCCGGCGGCGAGCAGCCGGGCGTTGAGCTTGGCGAGCCCGATCTGGTCGTGCTGGCCGGCTTCGAGGCGGTCGCTGTGTCCCTCCAGCCGCTCCAGGGCGGCGCGGTACCAGCGCAGGGCCTTGACGTAGTAGTCGAGGCCGGTGCGTTCGAACGCCAGGGTCTTGACGACGATGGCCCAGCCCTGCCCGATCTCGCCGACCACGTCGTCGGCGGTCACCGCCACCCCGTCCAGGGTGACTTCGTGGAAGGCGTCGTCGCCGATGCCGGGGATCGGCCGGATGGTGACGCCCGGCTGGGCGAGGGGCACCAGGAACAGGCTGAGCGCGTCGTTCTCGCCGCGGGCGAGGCACAGCCCGTAGTCGGCGAGCCCGGCGAAGAGGGAGTGGACCTTGGTGCCGTACAGCTTGTGGCCGCCGTTGCCGTCGGCGACGGCTCGGGTGGAGAGGATGTTGAGGTCGGACCCGGCCTGCGGCTCGCTGAAGAGCACGCAGCCGAACGCCGTGCCGGCCGCGAAGCCCGGCAGATGCCGGGCCTTCATCTCGGGGCTCGCGACGTTGAGCAGCGTGGAACCGACGATCTGCACGGTGAGGGTGTGCAGCAGGTCCGGTACGTCGTGCATGGCCAGCTCCTCGACCAGCACGGCGGCGGCGACCTGGCTGACGCCCCGGCCGCCGTACTCCGTGGGCCACTGGGGGGCGAGCAGGCCCGCCTGCCCCAGCGCCAGGTGGACGGGCCGGGGGTCACGGGTGCGCCGGGCCTCGGCGACCGGCGCCGAGACGAGGACGTCGTGCACCTCTTCCCGCAGGGCGCGCATCGGCGTGCGGGGCACGTCCGGGCCGGACCGGACGAGTCCGCAGTCCGCGGGTGCGCGGTAGAACTCGGTGGTGAGCAAAGGGGACTCCCTAGTGCCGGGTGCGGACGGGGGCGGCGGGCTCGGCGACGGCCCGGTCCAGCACCGCTTCGATTCCGGTGAGCAGTCCGCGTACGTCCTCGGGCGCTGCCGCCCGTCGGTTGTACTCGGCGGTGCCGCCGATCCGCCCGTCGCGCTCGGTCAGGCCGATGCAGGCGAGCGTGGCGGCGGGGTCCGGGCTGTAGAGCTCCAGATGGCGGGCGGGTGGCCCGGGCAGCTGGCTCACCTCGATCCCGGGCAGGCCGAACGGGACGGCCGGGTAGTTGTGGAGGGCGAACAGGACGCGGTACGGCGGCGGGGTGCCGGGCCCGAACAGCGCGTCCACCGGCAGCCGCTGGTGGCTGAGCGCGTCCGCTACGGCGGCGCGGGTACGGTGCAGCAGCTCCGGGAAGGCCGCGCCGCCGGCGAGGTCGATCCGGATCGGCACGACGGTGGTGAACTGCCCGACGGCGTCCTCCAGCCGGTCCGAGAAACGTCCGGCGGCAGGCGTGCCGATCACCGCTTCGTCGCGCCCTTCGCGCCGGGCGAGGACCACGGCGAGCGCCGTCAGCAGCGTCATGAAGGGGGTGGCCCCCTCGGCCGCGCCGAGCGCGAGCCCGGCGTCGACCGGGCCGCGGCCGAGCCGGACCGGGAGATGCCCCCGCTCGAACCCGCCGGGGGCCCGCGGCGCCGGCGGGGCGTCGGCGAACACCGCCCGGCGGGCGGCCAGCTCGGCGGTGCCCTCCGGTCCGGCCAGCCAGCGGCTCTGCCAGTCGGCGTAGTCCGTGAACTGCAGCCCCGGCGGGGGGAGGCTGTCCGCGCCGTCCCGGTACCCGGCCGCGAGACCGGTCAGGAACACACCGGACGACCAGCCGTCGAAGACCCCCAGGTGGGAGGCGAGCACCAGGACGTGCTCGTCGGGTGCCAGCCGCAGCAGCCGGAAGCGGCTGGTGCGGCCGGTGCCCAGGTCGAGGGCGGCGTCGGCGCTCTCGGTGAGCTCGTGCCGGACGCGGTCGGCGCGGGCGTCCTCGCCGTACGCGGAGAGGTCGGTACGGGTGAGCCGCAGGACCGGTTCCTCGTCCACGTACAGCCGCGGCGCCGCCGTGCCGTCCGCGGCCAGCCGGGTGCGCAGCGCCTCGTGGCGGCGGAGTACGCCGGTGAGCGCGTCCCGCAGCCGGTCGTGGTCGAGGCGGCCCTCGAGGCGTACGGCGTGCGAGCCGGTGCCCGGTGCGCCGCCCGTTCCCGGCTGTGCGGGGGCCCGGCCCGTGCCGTGTTCCCGGTGCCACAGCCGGGTCAGCAGCGCGGTGGCCGGGACCGGCCCGGCGCCGGAGCGCGGGGCCGGGCGGCCGGGCACGGGGCTGCGGGCCGCGAGGAGCAGCCGTGCGAGCTCGCGCCGGGACTCGGGCAGCGCGGCGAGTGCTCCTTCGACCCCCGCGGTGGCGCCGGGCGGCGCCGACCCGGCCGGGGTGGTCATCTCGGACCGTCCGGGGTCTGGAGGGAGCCGAGCAGGGCGGCGGCTTCCTCGTCGCTCATGTTCTCGATCTGCTCGAAGACCGCGAGCAGCCGGTCCTGTTCGCCCGCCGCCTCGGCCTTGGCCGCGCGGACCAGGTCGGCGAGGCCGGCGACGGTGGGCCGGCTGAAGAAGTCGGCGAGGGCGATGTCGATGCCGAACACGGCGCGGACCCGGGACACCACGATGGTGGCCTGGAGCGAGCTGCCGCCGAGCGCGAAGAAGTCGCCCTCGACGTCCGGGCTGGACCACTCCAGCAGCGGGGTGAGGATGTCCCGGCAGATCTGTTCCTCGATCGCGTCGCGGGGTGCGGTGCCGCCCTCGGCGGCCTGGTCGGCGGGGAGCGGCAGCGCCGCGGTGTCGACCTTGCCGTGCGGGGTGAGGGGCAGCTCGGGGAGGACCACGACGACCGGCACCATGTAGCCGGGCAGCCGGGCGGCGGCGTAGGCGCGCACGCCCTCCGCGTCGGCGACCTCGGAGGCGTAGGCCCCGACCTGCTCGACCGTCACGTAGGCGACGAGCATCCGCTCGCCGCCGGCGGCGGGCCGGTCCACGGCGACGGCCTGCTGGACGGAGGGGTGGCCGGTGAGGACGGCCTCGACCTCACCCGGTTCGATCCGGTGGCCGCGCAGTTTGAGCTGGCGGTCGGTGCGGCCGAGGAAGTCCAGGTTGCCGCCGGGCAGCCAGCGGACGAGGTCGCCGGTGCGGTACAGCCGGGCGGTCTCCGGGCCGTCCGCGAAGGGATTGTCGACGAACCGCTCGGCGGTCAGTTCGGGGCGGCCGAGGTAGCCGCGTGCCACGCCGGGTCCTGCCACGCAGAGTTCACCGGGTACGCCGGGCGGCACCGGGCGCAGCCGGGCGTCGAGCACGAACGCCTGGTGGCCCGGCATCGGGCGGCCGATCGGCGGATTGCGGTCGTAGCTGCCGGTGCAGTCCATCAGGGTGACCGCGACGGTGGCCTCGGTCGGGCCGTATCCGTTGACGAAGCGGCGCTCGCCTTGCGTCCATTCGGCGACGAGCCGGCCGGGGAACGCCTCGCCGCCGACCGACACCAGCCGCAGGTCCGGCAGCCGGGACTGGTCCAGCAGCGGCAGCAGGGCGGGCGGCAGTTCCGCGACGGTCACCGCGTCCGTGCGCATCCGGGCCTCCAGCAGGGCCGGGTCGCGGCGCTCGTCGTCGGTGGCGACGACGAGTTCACCGCCGGCCAGCAGGGTGCTGAACACCTCGAAGACGGACACGTCGAAGGTGAGCGGGGCGAACTGCAGCACCCGGTCCTGGGCGCCGATCTCGTACGCCTTGGCGATGGTGCGGGAGAAGTGGGTGACCGACCGGTGCTCGATCATCACGCCCTTGGGCGTGCCGCTGCTGCCGGAGGTGTAGAGCACGTACGCCAGGTCGCCGGGGGTCGACGACGGCGCGAGGGAGGGTACTTCGCGGACCGGTGCCGTCGAGCCCGTCTGGACCAGCTCCAGCGGTACGGGCAGCTCGGCGGCGGCGTCGACGAGGGCGTGCCGCACCTTGGCGTCGGCGAGGACGGTCCTGGTCCGCTCGGCGGGCGCCGCCGGGTCGAGCGGTACGTAGTGGGCACCGGCCTTGAGGATGCCGAGGAGTCCGGCGACGGCCGCCGGGCCGCGGCCGGCGCACACGGCCACCGGGTCGCCGTGCCGGACGCCCCGGTCGCGGAGCCGGTGGGCGATGGCCTCGGACCAGCGGTCGAGCGCGGCGTAGTCGAGGCGGGTGCTGCCGTGCCGGACGGCGACCGCGTCCGGGGAGATGGTGGCGCGCTCGCGGAACGCGCGGTCCAGGGTGGTGGTCCAGGCGGCCTCGTCGACCGGTCCGCCGCGGGAGAGTTCGCGGGCGTGCCGGGAGGCCGCCGGCTCCTCGACCAGGGTCAGCTCGCCGACCTGGACGTCCGGGTGCTGCGCGACCTGTTCCAGGATCCGCTGGAAGGCGGCGAGGAGGGCGGCGGCCGTGCCGTGCCGGTAGAGGGAGGTGTTGTACTCCAGGGACAGTTCCAGGCCGTCGTTCTCGCCGACCAGGAAGCTCATGTCGAACTTGGCGGCGCCGTCGTGCAGCTGGTCCATGGCGAACTCGACGCCGGCGGCCTCCGCGCGGTGGGTGCCCCAGCGGCCGAGCGAGGTGAACTCGATCTGGAAGAGCGGGTGCCGCAGCGGGTCGCGGACCGGGCGGACGGCCTCCACGACCTGCTCGAAGGGCAGCTCGCTGTGGGTGAAGGCGTCCATGACCGTGCCCGCGGTGCGGCTGACCAGCTCGCGGAAGGTGAGGTCGTCCGTGACCTCGGTGCGCAGCGTGATCATCTGTACGAAGCAGCCGATGACGCGTTCCAGGTCGGGGTGCGGGCGGGAGGCGCTGGCGGTGCCGACGACGACGTCCTCGGTGCGGGTCCAGTGCCGCAGGGTGGCGTTGAAGGCGGCGAGCAGGGTGGTGAAGACGGTGGTACCGCTGCTCTCGGCGACCTCGTTCAGCCGGTCCAGGAGCTCCTGGGAAAGGTTGATCTTCAGGCCGCGCCCGTCGCCGCGGGTCTCGGGGCTGCGCGGGTGGTCGGTCATGATCTCGGTGGCCTGCGCGCCGGCCAGGAGCTGCCGCCACTTGTCGGCCAGCGCCCTGCCGTGCTCCTCGTTCTCCAGCTTGGCGCGCTGCCAGGCGGCGAAGTCGGCGTACTCCACGGCTAGTTCGGGGCACTGGGGGCGCCGGCCGGCCGCCGCCTCCGCGTAGTGGGAGGTCAGTTCCTCGGTGAAGATCCGGGTGGAGCCCGGGTCCCAGACGACGTGGTGGACGACCCACAGCAGGACGTGCCGGTCGGCGGCCAGGCGCACCAGGTGGGCCCGTACGGGCGGCGCGGCGGCCAGGTCGAAGGGGGCCGCGGCGCAGGTCTCGGTGAGCTCGCGCAGCTCCCGGTCGGCGTCGTCGCTGCCGGACAGGTCGGTGGACAGGACGCCGAGGACGAACCCGGGTACGGGCTCCTGCCAGGGGACCCCGTCGACCTCGACGAGTCTGCTGTGCAGCACCTGGTGTCCGGAGACCACCGCGTTCAGTGCCTCGTGGAGGGCTGCCCGGTCCAGCTGTCCGGACAGCCGTATCGCCAGGGCGATGTTGTTGCGGGCCTTGCCGGCGCCGAGCCGGTCCACGAACCACATCTGCTCCTGCTGGAAGGAGGTGCGGGAGCGCGGTCCGTGGTCGGTGCGCTTGAGCTCGGCGCGGCGGCCGACGCCGGCGGTCATCTGGTTGCGCATCCGGCCGAGGAGACGGGACCGCTGGCCCTGGGGCAGCCGGCCGAGCCGTTCGGCGAGATCAGACATGGGTTCCTCCGTTGCGGTGCAGGTCGGCGAGTAGTGCGGCGAGCCGGTCGGGCAGGTGCTTGGCGAAGTAGTGGCGGCCGCCGGGGAGCACGGCGAGCCGCAGGTCGGCGGCGTACCGGCCCCAGGCACGGAATCCCTGTGCGTAGCCTTCGGTCGCGTCGTCGGCGTCACCGATGACGCAGGTGACCGGCGTGACCAGCGGCTTCTCGAAGCCGTCCGGGGTACGGGCGAAGAAGCGCGCGGCTTCGGTCATGTCGTGCCGGACCATCCGGAGCACGGCGGTGAGGTCGCTGTCGTCGAGCACGCCGTCGAAGCCGTCCATGGCGGTCAGGTAGGCGACGAGGTCGTCGTCACCGGAGACGCGCTCCATCTCCAGGGCGTGTTCCGGGTCCTCGTCGGGCAGCGCTGCCGCCAGGTGGAGGGCGACCGGCCGCTGTCCGCTGCGCTCCAGGACGTGCGTGGTCTCCAGCGCGGTGACGACTCCGGCGCAGTGTCCGTACACCGCGTACGGTCCGCTGACGGTCCGGGCGATCTCCGCGGCGGCCAGCTCGGCGAACTCGGCGACCGGCAGCATGGGTCCGGGCCGCAGCGGGTCGTGGCCGGGCGGGGAGACCGCCAGCAGCTCGATGTGCGGCGGCAGGTGGGCGGCCAGCGGCTGGTAGGCGATGGCGTCCCCGCCGCCGTGCGGGAAACAGACCAGGGTGAGGGTGACGGTGCCGGCGGGGCGCTCGGGCGTGAGCCGGTGCAGCAGCCGGTGCGGTACCGCGCCGCCGCCGGCCGGGCCGGCGAGTTCGGCGGCCCGGGCGGCGAGCCCGGCCGGGGTCGGGTTGCTGAAGAGGTCGACGACGCGCAGGGCGGCCGCGCCGCCCTGCGGGAGCGCCGCGGCGACGGCCCGTACCGCGCGTACGGCCGCGAACGAGTCCCCGCCGAGGGCGAAGAAGTCGTCGTCGGACCCGACGGCGGGGACGCCGAGCACCTCGGCCCAGACGGCGGCGATGCGCTGGGCGGTGGCGTGGCCCGCGGTGTCCGGGGCCGGCTGCGGTGCTGCGGCGGGCCCGGCCTCCGGGGCCGGCCGCTGAGGTGCGGCGGACGGCCCGGTCCGCGGGGCGGGCAGGGCGTTGCGGTCCACCTTGCCGTTGGGGCTGAGCGGCAGCCGGTCCAGTACCACCAGGTCGGCGGGCACGCAGTGCGGCGGCAGGACGGTGGCCAGCGCGGTGCGCACGGCCGGCAGGTCCGGTTCCGTACCGTCCTCCGGGACGAGGTAACCGACGAGCCGCGCCGAGCCCGCCGCCTGCCGGGCGACGACCACGGCCTCGCGGACGCCCGGCTGCTCGCGCAGGGCGCTCTCGACCTCGCCGGGCTCGATGCGCAGGCCGTTGAGCTTGATGCGGAAGTCGGTGCGGCCGAGGAGTTCGATGGTGCCGTCCGGCCCGTAGCGGGCCAGGTCGCCGGTGCGGTACAGCCGTTCGGTGCGGCCGGGCTCCAGTTCGACGTGCACGAACTTCTCGTCGGTCAGCTCCGGCCTGCCCAGGTAGCCGCGGGCCAGGCCGACGCCGCCGAGGTGCAGCTCGCCGGGGACGCCCGCCGGGACGATGCGGTCGTGCGGGTCGAGGACGAAGGCGAGCTGGTTGGCCATCGGCCGCCCGTAGGGCAGCTTGGTCCAGCCGGGGTCGACGCGGCCGACCCGGTACTCCACGGAGTGGATGGACGCCTCGGTGGCCCCGCCGAGCGCGACGAACGCCAGCTCCGGCGCGAAGGCGCGGATGCGGTCCGGCTGGGCGACCGGGATCCAGTCGCCGCCGAGGAACGCGGTGCGCAGCTTCGGCAGTGCGGGCCCGGCGGCGTGTTCGAGCTGGTCGACGAGGAGGTCGAGCAGGGCGGGCGCGGAGTTCCACACGGTGACGCCGTGCCGCGCCATCAGGTCCGCCCAGTGCGCCGGGTCCTTGGCGGCGGCCGGGTCGGGGAGGACGAGGGTGCCGCCCGCCGCGAGCATGCCCAGCGTCTCGTACACGCTCATGTCGAAGCTCGGCGAGGACAGTGCGAGCACCGCGTCGCCCGGGCCGATGCCGTACGACCGGTTGAGGTCCAGCAGGTTGTTGACCACGCCCCGGTGTTCGAGGGCGATGCCCTTGGGGGTGCCGGTGGAGCCCGAGGTGAAGATGAGGTACGCCAGGTCGCGCGAGGTGACGGGCACGGCGGGCCGGGTGGCGGGCTGCTGGGCGAGGGCCGCGCGGTCGGTGTCCAGCAGCACCGTGGTGGCGGTGCCGGCCGGCAGCCGGCCGATCAGCTCGGAGTCGGAGACGACGATCGGCGGGGCCGCGTCGCGCAGCAGCAGGGCCAGCCGCTCGGCCGGGTAACCGGGGTCCAGCGGGACGTAGGCGCCGCCCGCCTTGAGCACGGCGAGGATCGCGGTGACCAGCCCCGGGCCGCGGCGCAGGCAGAGCGCGACGGTCCGGTCGGGGCCTGCGCCCGCCTCGATGAGCCGGTGCGCCAGCCGGTTGGCGCGCTCCTCCAGTTCCCGGTAGGTGACCGCCCAGCCGCCGAGGCCGCCGCAGAGGACGGCCGGTGCTTCGGGGCGCCGGTCGGCGTGCTGCTCGAAGAGCTGGTGCAGGCAGGCGTCCTGCGGGAAGGGGGCGCGGGTGGCGTTCCAGTCGTGCAGGGCCGCCCGCTGCTCGGCCTCGGTGAGCAGCGGCAGTTCGGACAGCGGCGCCTCCGGGCGGGCGACGGCGCCTTCGAGGGTGGTGAGGAAGTGGCCGAGCAGCCGGTCCACGGTCGAGGCGTCGAAGAGGTCGGTGGGGTACTCCACCAGGGCCCGTACGGCGGTGCCGGTGTCGTGGACGCTGATCATCAGGTCGTACTTGGTGGCGCGCGAGGCGAAGTCGAGGGGCTCGGTGCCGAGTCCGGCGAGGCCGGGCGCGGTGTCCGGGGTCTCGTCCAGCAGGAACATCACGGAGGTCAGCGGTGGCCGGCTGGGGTCGCGGGGCAGTCCGACGGCGTCCACGATGAGGTCGAAGGGCAGTTCCTGGTGCGCGTACGCCTGGAGCGTGGTGGTGCGGGTGGCGCGGACCAGTTCGGCGAAGCCGGGGTCGCCGCCGGTCCGGATGCGCAGCGGCAGGGTGTTGACGAAGAAGCCGATGAGTTCGCTGAAGGCGGGGTGGTCGCGCCCGGAGACGGAGGTGCCGACGACGATGTCGTCCTGGCCGGTCCAGCGGCGCAGGGTCGCGGCGAAGCCGGCCAGCATGGTCATGTAGAGCGTGGCGCCTTCGGCCTTGCCGAACTCGCGCAGCCGGCTGATGAGTCCGGCGGGCAGGTCGATGTAGCGGGAGGCCCCGGCGTGGCCGAAGACGGGCGGCCGGGGGCGGTCGGTGGGCAGGTCCACCGGTGCCGCGCCGTCGAGTTCGGTGCGCCAGAATCCGGTGAGCTGAGCCAGCCGGTCCCCGCTGACGCGCCGGCGCTGCCAGGCGGCGAAGTCGGCGTACTGGAGAGCGAGTTCGGGCAGGGCTTCGGCGGCGGCGCCGACCCGCGCCGCGTAGCCGCGCTCCAGTTCGGTGTAGAGCAGCCGCATCGACCAGCCGTCGGTGACGATGTGGTGGAGGTTGAGGACCAGGACGTGGTCGTCGGGCGCGAGCCGGCCGAGCGAGGCGCGCAGGGGTGCGGCGCCCGCGAGGTCGAAGGGGGCCGCGGCGTCCGCGTCGTAGAACGGCCGGACGGCACTCTCGTCGGGCAGTTCGGTGACGGGCAGGGGCAGCCGGAAGTCACCCAGCACCCGGGGCTCGGCCTCTTCGGCGCCCGGCCGGTCGGCGTAGACGGTGCGCAGCACCTCGTGCCGGTCGACGATCTCCTGGAGCGTGGCGTGCAGCGCGGGGACGTCGAGGGGCCCGCGGATACGGGTGGCGACCGGCACGTTGTACGCGGGGCTGCCGGGCTGGAGCTGGTCGATGAACCACAGCCGCCGCTGGGCGAAGGAGAGCGTGGGCGGCTCCGCGGCGTCCCGGCGGGCCGGCGCGGGGTCCTCCGGCGTGGCGGCACGGCTCCCGTTGCGGCCGGCGAGGGCCTGGAACAGTGCCCGGCGGGCCTTCGGCAGTGCGGCTATGCGTTCGGCGAGGGACTCGCTCACCTTGAGCCTCCGTGCGTGTTCGGGAGCGGGACGGTGCGAGGGGGTGGGTGGTTCGCGGCAGGGGGACGCGTACGGCGGGCTCCGCGCGAGCCGCCGCGGGTGCCTCGGCGGGGTTTCCGGCGGGGTTTCCTCGTACGGGGCGAGTGGGTGCCGGCCGGCACCCACTCCCCCAAGGGCGTCGCGCGTCGGGCGGTCAGGCGGTGATCTTGGCGTTGTCCTCGTGGCCGCCCGTGGTGGCGGCCGCCGCGGCGGTCTTCTCCTCGGGCGTGTCGCCGCCCGGCATGTCCTTGATCCGGGCGACCGGCCCGGCCAGCAGGGTCAGACCGCCGAGGACGGCGATCGCGCCGGCCACCGCGAGGCCCGCGGTGAGGCCGATCGCCTCGCCCAGCGCGCCGCCCGCGAAGTAGCCGAGCGACAGGGCGCCGTACACCGCGGCGAGCGCGGAACCGCTGACGCGGCCCATCTGCTCGTTCGGGGTGACCCCCTGCACCAGGCTCAGGACGTGGATGTCGAACATCGGCGAGACGAATCCGATGACGGCCTGGACCACGATCAGCCCGATGAACCCGGCGGCCGCGCCGCCCGTCGGCACCAGGATGTAGCCGGCGCCGAGCACGACGGCGGTCAGCACCAGGGTGCGGCCGAGCGTGAGCCCCTTGGCGACCTGCTCGGAGAGGACCGCGCCGACGATCACGAAGACCGACATCACGGCGAAGGCCGCGCCGACCTGGCCGGGGCTCAGGTGCAGCGTCTTGTACGCGTACACCACCAGCAGCGCGTCACCCATCGCGGCACCGAGGTTGACCACGACGTTGGCGGTGAACAGGCCGCGCAGGATCGGGTTGCCGAAGAGGGTGCGCAGGCCCTCCTTCATCTCGGCCTTGGCGGAGGCCTTGCGCTCCTCGGTCCGCTCACGGGTGTCGCGGTGGCGGATGACGAGCAGCGCGATCAGCGAGACCAGGAAGGTGAACGCGTCCGCCGTGATGGCGCGCGCGGCGCCGAGCAGCTGGATCAGCGCACCGCCGGCACCGGCGCCGACGGCCTCGGCGACGCTGCGGCTGATCTGCAGTTTGGTGTTGCCCTCGACGAGGTTCTCGGTACCGATCAGCTGTGGCAGCCAGGACTGGTAGGAGACCTCGAAGAAGGTGGTGAGACAGCCGGTGACGGCCGCCACGAGGTAGACGTGGGTCATGCTGACGGAGTCGAGGGCGAACGCCAGCGGGATCGTACCCAGGGCGAGGAAGCGCCCCAGGTCGGCCACGATCATGACCATGCGGCGCGAGACCCGGTCCGCCACGAGACCGGCGACCGGCGCCAGCAGCACGAAGGGGAGGAAGCGCAGCGCGCCGAGCACGCCGACCTCGAATGCTCCGCCGCCGAGAACCACGACCGCGAGGGTGGGGAGCGCGAGCAGCGAGATCTTGTCGCCGAAATTGCTGACGGTCTGCCCGAACCAGAGTCGATTGAAATCGGAATGCCGACCGAGTGCCATGGAGACGCCCTTTTCTGTGGGGGACGGAATTGTCGGACGGCTCCGAAATTATGCGGCGGGGGTTAGCGGCCGGTTATGAATCCGGGGGACTATAGGCCGGCTGTAGACAGCGGATGAGAAGCGGCGTAGAAACGCGTGATGTCCGCGCTCTCGCGGGCGATGCCGGCGGCCACTTCCGGGTCCCAGGGCGCGTCCCCGGGGAAGGGTTCGGCCGTCACCGCTCCCCCGCGCCGGCCGCGCGTCCAGGTGCCCACCGCCAGGCCGTCGACCATGACGGTGGCCCGGATCTGGCCGCCGCCGGGCCACACCACACGCTCGTGCGCGGCGGGCACGGACAGTTCCCGGCTGCGGTATCCGACCAGGTAGTTGTCGTAGGCGGGCAGCAGCCGTACGTCGGGCCCGGCGCAGTCGGCGGGGGTGGCCGGTCCGGGGGCGGGTGCGGCGGCCCAGGCGTTCCGGCACGTCCCGATCCTCAGCCCGGACCAGTGCGCGAAGTCCTCCACCGTCGCGGGCCCGTGGGCGGCGCGGTAGCGGCGGGCGAGTTCGGTCTCGGCGGCCGCTCCGGTGAACGGGAGCGGGCCGGTGGCGGGCAGCCAGTCGTCGAGGAGGACGAAGGTGGCCTCCCCGTCGCGCTGCGGTCCGTGGCAGATCCGGCCGGCCAGCGCCGCCCGGCGGATCAGGTGGAAGGCGGCCTGGCCCTTCGGGGGCACGCCGAGGGTGGTGAGCCGGTCGGTGAGTTCGGGACGGGTCAGCGGCCCCTCGCCGTCGACGGCGTCGGCGATGAGCCGTTCCGCGCGCTCGCACAGCGCCTCGTCCAGGCCGAGTTCGCGCAGCCGGCGGGCGGCGAGCGCGAGGTGTACCGGGCCGAAGAGCGCGAGCAGCCAGCGGGCGTCGGCGGCCGGCACGTACTGCAGGGTGCCGCGCATGAACCAGCCGCGTACGACGCTGCGGTCGGTGTCGGTGGCCTGCCGTACCGCTTCGGCGGTCAGCCCACGGGCCCGTACCCGCAGTCCGAGCGCCGCGGCGGTCAGGTCCTGCGCCTGGACGGCGAGGACCCGGTCGAGCACGGCGGCGGCCGACGGTTCCCGGTGTCCGCCGCCGATCGCCTGTGCCTCTGCCCTGAGCAGCCGGTCGGTCGTTCCTTGTGCCACGTGTCCCGTCTTTCAGTCGAGCAGCGTCAGCCGCATGTCCTCTTGCGCCGCCACGCAGCCGACGGCGTCCCCGGCGGCCCAGTCCGTCAGCCGCCAGGCACCCCACCGGGGCGGTTCCTGTCCGTACACCGGAAGGTCGAGGCGGCTCAGCTCGTCGAGCGTAGCCACCCCGACCTTGACCAGTGACTCCTTCCGGACCCACTGGCGGAGGAAGGCGCGCAGCGGCCGGTCGTGCCGCCGCAGCGCCGCCAGTTCCCGTTCCGTGCACGCCCGGTGGGCGACCCGCCAGTCCAGCGGGCCGCCCGGGTCGGTCTCCAGGTCGATGCCGACGGGGCCGGGAGCCGCGGCGGCGGCGACCCGGCCCCGGGTGTGCGTGAGGCTCACGCCGAGGTCCGGTGCCTCGGCGAGCCGGGGCCGGCCGTGCGGCCGGGCGCACTCCCCGCAGCGCTGTACCACGGTGAGGGTGTGCGCCGGGCGGCCGAGGAGCCGCCCGGCGCAGAGCCGGACCAGGGCGTGGGCGGCCAGGAAGTCGTCCCGGTCGCCGGGTGACCGGAAGGCGTCGGCCCGCGCCAGTTCGGCAGGGGTCAGCAGGTCGCGGGCCGCACCGGCCGCCGCGAGCACCGCTCCGGTCCGCCCGGCCAGCGCCACCCCGCCCATCAGCGCTTGCGGCGCAGCACCGCGTAGTAGCCGGGCAGCCGCAGCGCATCGGAGTCCGACCGCGGGTCGATGGCGTGCAGTTCGATCGCCTCGTCGTCGACGACCTCCCAGTCCGGCTCGGGGAAGGCCTCGGCCAGTTCGGGGCGGGTGAAGCGGTGCGAGTGCCGGACCCCGGCCGCCTCCAGCGGCCCGACCAGGTCCTCGGCCCGGCCGCGCTTGCCGCCGACGAAGCCGAGGTATCCGAAGGAGTTGCTGGAATAGTCGGGCTCGTGCACGATCAGCGTCCCGCCGGGGCCGAGCAGCCGGCCGGCGACGGCGGCGAGCCGGGCCCGCGCCGCGCCGTCCAGGACGTGGAAGACCCCGCGGACGAAGATGTTGTACGGGCCCTCACCCAGTTCGGCGGCCTGCTCGGCGTCGGTCATGTCGAGCGCCAGGTAGTCGACGTTCGAGAGTTCCCCGCCGCGTTCGGCGGCCTCGCGCCGGGCGTGCTCGATCGCGCTGGCGGAGACGTCGACACCGACGACGCGCGGGTAGCGCGGGGCGAGTTCGCGGCTGTAGCGGCCGTTGCCGCAGCCCAGGTCGATGACCGGGAGGCGGGGGTCGAAGTGGCGCGCGGCCTGGCCGAGCAGCCAGTGGAACTCCTCGCCGCTGTCGGCGTCCCAGATCACGTCGCCGCCCCGGCCCGTCCGCTCGATCCCGGCCCAGTAGCGCTCCCACGCGTCGCCGGTGTCGCGCTCCTCGGCCTGTTCCGGCGCGGTCTCCTCGCCGGGCGGTGGCGAGCAGCGCTCCCAGACCTCCTCGTCGCCCAGCGCCTCCAGGAGGGTGACGAACTCGGTGAACATCGCGTCGATCAGGCCGTCGGGGTAGACGGCGGGCAGGAAGTCCCAGTTGAAGGTGAGGCCGCCGGCCTTCTCGAAGACCTGGAAGTCCAGCGAGACCTGCGGCGTCTGGGAGATGCCGTAGACCGGGACGCCGAGTTCGGTCTCCGCGTACTGCGGCGGGTGACCGGCGAGGCTGGTCATCACGACCGGCATGGCGGGCGCGAGCGAGCCGCGCAGCTTGGTCAGTTCGCGCAGCACCTGCACGCCGCTGAAGTAGCGGTGCTCCAGGTCGGCCCACAGCCGCCGCTGGAGGTCGCGGGCGCGCCCCGCGAAGGTGTTCTCGCGCTGTTCGACGGCGAGCAGCAGTGTGGTGGTGGTGTCCGCGAGCAGCGCGTTGACCTGCGGGTGCAGCGGCAGCCTGTTGAACAGCGGGAAGTTGACGGTGAACCGGGACTGTCCGGCGGCCCTGCCCAGTACCTCGGCGTACGCGGCGGCCAGCACGCCGGAGGGCGTCACCTCGCGGGCGTGCGCCCGCTCCTGGATGCGGGTCCACAGCGCGGCGTCCACGACGTGGCTGCGCCGCTCGAAGCGGACGGGCAGTTCGGGCGCGTCGGCGGGGCGCTCGGGCAGCTGGGGGGCGGGCGGGAGGGTGGCGAGCCGGTCGCGCCAGTACCACTCGGAGCGGCGGTAGAGCTCGCTGTCGCGCAGCGAACTGCCGACGGCGAGCACGTAGTCGCGGAAGGTCAGTTCCAGCGGCGCGGGGTCGGCGTCCGGCTCGGTGTAGAAGGTGACCAGGTCCGGGACGAGGACCTGGAAGTAGCTCCAGGCGTCGGCGACCAGGAAGTCCAGCGAGAGGTGGATGCGGGCCCGGCCGCCGCCGAGCAGGCTGATCCGTACGTCGAACAGCGGCCAGCTGTCGGCGTCCAGCACCTGGTGGGACAGCCGCTCGCGCAGCGCGGCGAGCTCCGTCTCGCGGGCTGCTTCGTCCAGGCCGCCGAGGTCGGTGACCGGGATGTCGTACGCGGGGATCTCCTCGTACACCTGCTGGGTGCCGTCGGGCAGGATGCGGGTGCGCAGTGCGTCGTGGCGCTCGACGAGCCGGTGCCAGGCGCGGGTGAAGCGGGGGACGTCCAGCTGCTCGCTCTCCCACTCGAAGTAGCCGTGGCAGCCCACGTTGCCCAGCTCGACGAGGCCGCCGCGCCCGATCCACAGGGCCTGCTGGCTCTCGGTGAGCGGGAAGGGCGCGAAGCGCCGGTCCGGGTCGGGGACGATGGCCGGCAGTCCGCCGAAGTCGCCGCGTCCGCCGGATCTTTCGGTGGTGAGGAGGGCGGCGAGTTCGGCGACGGTCGGGCAGCCGGAGAGGTCGGAGAGGCTGAGCTCGGCGCCGTACCGGCGGCGGATCTCGTCGATCAGCTGGAAGGCGAGCAGCGAATGCCCGCCCAGCTCGAAGAAGTTGTCGTGGATGCCGATGCCGTCGGTGCGGAAGGCCTCGCACCACAGGCGGGCGAGGGAGTCCTCGACCTCGTTGCGCGGCGCTTCGTATCCCGCCTGCGCGGCACCGTCCTTGATGTCGGCGGGCTCGGGCAGCCGCCGGCGGTCGACCTTGCCGTTGGGCAGCCGCGGCAGTTCGGGGAGGACGACGATCGCGCCGGGCACCATGTAGTACGGCAGGGTGCGGGCGACCTCGGCGCGTACGGTGCCGGAGTCGGGTGCCGCGCCCTGCTCGGGCGCCACGTAGGCGAGGAGCCGTTTGTCGTTCGGGCCGCGCTCCTGGGTGACGACGACGGCCTCGGCGATGCCGTCGAGGCGCGCCACGTGCGTCTCGACCTCGCCCAGTTCGACCCGGAAGCCGCGGATCTTCACCTGGGAGTCGGCGCGGCCGAGGAGTTCGACGGCGCCGTCCTCGCGGCGGCGGGCCAGGTCACCGGTGTCGTAGAGCACCGGGTGCGGGTCGCCGTCGACGACGTTGGGGCGGAACGCCGCGGCGGTCAGTTCCGGTCTGCCGTGGTACCCGGCGGCGAGTCCGGCGCCCGACACGTGCAGCCGGCCGACCTCGCCGTCGGCCACCGGGCGGTCCGCGTCGTCGAGGAGGTGGACGCGGAGGTTGGCGATGGGCACCCCGACCGGTACCTGCCGGGTCGCGCGGATCTCCGCCGGGGTGGCCGGGCTGGTGAAGTCGATGCCGGCGCCCAGGTCGAGGCAGGAGAGCACGTTGGTGGTCTCGGTGGTGCCGTACGTCATCACCACCCGGAACGGGGTGTCGGTGAGCGGCCAGCTGTGCACCCGTTCGGCCGTGGTCACCATGATCCGCAGCGCCGTGTCCGCGGGCCATGCGAGACCCCAGACAGGCTCGGCGAGCGCGGCCACCAGCATGGTGTGGGTGATCCGCTCCCGGACCAGCCAGTCGCGGATCTGGTCGGGGGTCTGGGCCTGGCCGGCCTCGGGGATGTGGATCGCGGCGCCTGTCGGGAGGTAGGCCAGCCACTCCATGATCTGTACGGCGAATCCGGGGGTGGACATCCACGAGGCGCGGTCCCCCGGGCGTACCCCGTAGGCGCGCCGGGTCCAGTGCACCAGGTTGGTGAGCGCCCCGTGCCGCTCCAGGACGGCCTTGGGGGTGCCGGTGGAGCCGGAGGTGTAGATCAGGTGGCTGATGGTGTCGGGCCCGGTGGGCACGCCGGCGGGTGTCGCGGGCTGCCCGTGGCCGGCGGTGGCGACCTCGGCGTGCGCCACTCCCGCGGGTATCCGCGCGGTGAGCTCGGCGGGGGTGAGGACGAGGAGGGGCCCGGCGTCGCCGATCATCGCGGCGAGCCGGTCGTCGGGGTTGACCGGGTCGAGCGCGACGATCGCGGCACCGGTCTTCAGGATGGCGAGCGAGCCGATCACGTAGTCGGCACCGCGCGGGTAGCACAGTCCGACCCGCTCGCCGGGCCGCGCGCCGCGGCCGATCAGCGCGTGCGCCAGGCGGTTGGTGGCGGCCTCCAGTTCCGCGTACGTCCAGGAGCGGTCGCCCTGCACCAGGGCGGGGGCGTGCGGGGTGCGGGCGGTCTGCTCGGCGAGCAGTTCCGGGTAGCCCGTCGCGGGGAACGGGGTGTCCGTACGGTTGAGGTCGAGGAGTGCGGTGGTCACAGCGCGGCCCTTTCTGCTCCTGTGAAGGCTCGGCTGCGCAGCAGCCGCACCGGGAGGCTCTTGATGCCCCAGGTGAAATTGGACGAGTTGAAGACGGCGGGATCGGTGAGTTCGAAGCCGTCGAGCACGGCGAGCATCTCGGTGAGCAGGGCACCGAGTTCGAAGCGGGCGAGGCGGGCGCCGAGGCAGAGATGGCGTCCGTGGCCGAAGGCGACGTGCCGGTTCGGGCGGCGGTCGACCCGGAAGCTGTGCGGGTCGGTGAAGACGTCCTCGTCCCGGTTGGCCGAGACGTTCCAGAGGGTCACCCGGTCGCCCGCCGCGACGGGCACCCCGTTGATCTCGGTGTCGCGCACGGCGGTGCGCAGCGCGTGCACGCCGGGGGTGGTCCAGCGCAGGATCTCCTCGACCGCCGGTGCGATGCCCTCGGGGCCGAGGCGGCGCAGCAGCTCCCACTGCTCCGGCTGCCGGGCGAACTGGTGCACGGCGCCGGCGGCGGAGTAGCGGGTGGTCTCGTTGGCCCCGGAGAGGACGCCGTTGCAGTTGAAGACGATCTCTTCGTCACTTAGCGGGCGGGCGGTGCCGTCGCCCTCGTCGACGAGGGTGTCGTGGGCGATCTGGCTGATCAGGTCGGCTCCGGGGCGGGCCCGGCGCTCGGCGAGCAGTTCGATGAAGTAGAGGAAGATCTCCGAGTGCGCGTTGCTGCGCACCGTCTCGTCCGGGGAGTCGAAGGCGTCGGTGGTCAGCGCCCCGATCCACGCCCAGTCGGCGCGCGGGATGCCCATCATGGCGCAGACCACCCGGTTGGGGAGCTGCTTGGCGAGGTCGATGAAGTCCAGCTCGCCGCGCTCGGCCGCCTCGGTCACCAGCTCCCCGACGACCGTCTCGACCAGGGACTCCAGCCGGGGCATCTGCTGGGGACCGAAGGCCTGGGACAGCGCGCGCTTGAGCCGGGTGTGGTGCGGTACGTCGGAGACGATCAGCATGCGCTGGGCGACGGCCGCCACGGCCGCCGGCTCGCTGCCGAGCCGCATGCCCCGCGCGGAGCTGAAGGTGTCGCTGTCCGCGTACACCCGCATGATGTCGCGGTGCTTGCTGAGCACCCAGAAGCCCTCGCCGCCGGGCTCGGGGTGCCGGTGGACGGGCGCGTTGGCGCGCAGCCAGGTGAAGGCGGACCAGAAGTCGTTGCGGCCGAAGGGGGCCGGGTCGAGCAGATCGATCCGCATCTCAGGCTCCTTCGCGTGCGCGGAGGCTCAGCGGACGGGTGTCGGTCCAGTGCGCGTCCACGTGGGCCGCGCACTCGTCCTCGGTGCCGGTGAACCCGGCCGGCGCCCAGCCGTCCGGCAGCTCGCGCGCCGCCGGGTACAGGGCGTACTGCTCCTCGTGGTTGACCAGGACCTGGTAGGTGGTGGGCACGGTGTCCTCCGGGCTCGGGCCGGCTGGGCCGGCGGTGCGTCAGGCGGTGCGGGGCAGGCGGTCACCGTCGCCCCTGAGGAGTCCGGCCAGCTGCTCCAGTACGGGTGCGGGGCGGCGCAGTACGGCGTGGTGGCCGCCGGTGGCGGTGTGCCGGTGGAAGCCGGCCGTGGTGACCTCGGCCCAGCCGGCCAGCTCCTCGGCGCTGACGGTCTCGTCGCCGTCCGCGCCCCAGGCGTGCACGGGCACGTCGAGGCGGGCACCGGGCGTGTGGGCGTAACTCAGCGACAGCTGGGCGTCCTTGCGGAGCATGGCGACCATCAGGGCGCGGGTGTCCTCGTCCAGGAACGCGGGGTCGACCCCCGCGGTGTCGAAGAGCTTGTCGAGCTCCGCGTCGTCCTCGACGATGCCGTGCCCGGCGCCGTCCCAGTGGCCGGGCGCCCGGCAGGCGCTGACCACCAGGGCCCGCGGCCGGACCCGGCGGGCCACTTCGTAGCCGAGCAGCCCGCCGAAGCTGTGGCCGAAGACGACCAGCGGCCGGTCGGCGGCGACGGTGTGCCGCAGTTCGTCCACGACGGCCGTGACGGCCTCGCCGAAGGTGTCCGGCATCGGCTCGCGCCAGCGGTTCTCGCGGCCCGGCAGCTGGACGCCGTACACCTGGGCGATGCCCGCCAGCGCGGGCTGCCAGGCGCGGAACTGCTGGCAGCCGGCGCCGGCCGGGGGCAGGCAGAGCAGCGCGGGCAGGCGGCTGTCAGCGGGCCCGGTGGGCCAGGTGGAGATCCAGGTACCCATGGCGTCAGGCTCCTTCCGCCGCGGGGGCGGCCCCGGGTGCGTCCGGTGCCGCGGCGAGCCGGTCGAGTTCGGCCGCGAGGTCGGCGGCCGTCGGCCGGGCGAGGAGCTTGCCGAGGGTGATCCGCAGTCCTGTGGTGCGGCGCAGTTCGGCGATGGCGCGCGCCGCGGCCAGCGAGTGGCCGCCCAGCTCGAAGAAGTCGGCCTCCGGGCCGGGGACCTCGCGTCCGAGCACGTCGGCCCAGACCGCCATCACCTGGCGCTCGCGCGCGGTCCCTCCGGCGCTCGGTGTCCGTACGGGTACCGCCAGTTCGCGGGCCAGTGCCGCCCGGTCCGCCTTGCCGGTGGTCAGGGTGGGCAGCCGGTCGAGCACCCGTACGGTGGTGGGCACCGCCGCCTCGGGCAGCAGGTCCCGGCAGTGACCGGCGACGCGGTCGGGGAGGGTGCCCGGGTCGGCGCCGGGTGCGGCGAGCACGGCGAGGCCGAGGGCCTGTCCGTCGGACAGCGGGCAGCAGGCCGCGGCGACGACCTCGGGAAGCTCGGCGGCGATCCGCTCGACCTCGCCGAGTTCGACGCGGTGGCCGCGGACCTTCACCTGGTCGTCGCGGCGTCCCCGGTACTCCAGTTCGCCGCCGGGGCGGCGTACCACCAGGTCTCCGGTGCGGTACATCCGGGCGCCGCCGCCCTGGAACGGGTCGGGCAGGAAGCGCGTGGCGGTCAGCCCGGGGCGGCCCCGGTAGCCGCGGGCGACGGCGGGCCCGCCGAGGTACAGCTCGCCCTCCACCCCCGCCGGTACGGGGCGCAGTGCGTCGTCCAGGACGTAGGCCCGGTAGCCGGGCAGCGGTCGTCCGATCGCGCTCACATCGTCACCTCGCTCGCTGTCGGCCCAGGTCGCCGCGATGGTCACCTCGGTCGGTCCGTACACGTTGAGCAGCCGGCGGCCGTCCGCGAACCGTTCGGCGAGCGCGGCCGGGCAGGCTTCCCCGGCGACCACGACCACCTCGGCGGAGCCGAGACCGGCACCGTGCGCGGCCAGCAGCGAGGGCGTGAGGGAGGCGGTGCGCAGCCCGGCGGGCAGGGGGTCGCGGCCCGTGGCGGTGGCCTCGCGCAGTCCGCGGAGGGACAGGTCGGCCAGTGCGACGCCCTGGCCGTGCAGGAGGTAGAGCAGTGTGCACCACAGCCAGCCGTCGAAGGCGGGCGAGACGGCGTTGAGCCCGAGCCCGCCCGCTGGCAGGCCGAGACCGGCGAGCGCGGTCAGGAAGGTGTCCAGCCCCCGGTAGGTGACCTCGACTCCCTTGGGCCGCCCGGTGGTTCCCGAGGTGTAGATCAGGTACGCGCAGCTCTCGGGAGCGGGCACGGTCACCGCGAGCGCGCCGGGCGCCGGCCGGTGGCAGTCGGCCGGGGACAGGGTGCGGATGCCGGTGAGGCCGAGTCCGGCCGGTACGGCGTCGGCGAGCAGGACCGAGGCCGCGGCGTCCCGCAGTACGTGGCCGAGGCGTTCGACGGGGTGCCCGGCGTCCAGGGGGACGGCGGTGGCGCCGAGGCTCCAGACGGCGAGCAGGGCGGGCACGCTCTCCCGGGACCGGCCGAGCAGCAGCCCGACGGCGGTCTCCGGTCCGGTGCCGGCGGTGGCCAGCGCGGTGGCGACCGCGGCGGTGCGGGCGGTGAGCGCCGCGTAGGTCAGGGTGCCGTCGGCGGCGCTGACGGCGGTGGCGTCCGGCTGTTCGCGGGTCCATCGCTCCAGCGCCTCGAAGAGGGGCGGCGGGGGTGCGGTTCTGGTGGTCATCCGTCGGTCCTCCCGGCGGCCGTGGTGCGGGCCGGCGCGGTGGCGCGCAGCCGCGGGCCGACCACCTGTCCGCCCGGGCCCTGGGGCAGTTGCATCGACTTGGTCTCCAGGAAGGACTCCAGTCCGGCGGTGCCGCACTCGCGTCCGATCCCGGACTGCTTGAAGCCGCCGAACGGCGCCGCGGGGTTGAACTGGCCGCCGTTGACGTCGACCAGGCCGGTGCGGAAGCGGCGGGCCACCCGTTCGGCGTGGCTGTCGTCGGCCGACCAGACCGCGCCGTGCAGCCCGTAGCGGGTGCCGTTGACGATCCGTACCGCCTCGTCCTCGTCGTCGTACGGCATGACGCACAGCACCGGGCCGAAGATCTCCTCGCGGCCGATGGTGGTCAGCGGGTCGACATCGGCGAAGATCGTGGGCTGGACGTAGTACCCGGTGTCCAGCCCGGCGGGGCGCTCGGGACCGCCGCGCACCAGCCGGGCGCCGCCCTCGCCCGCGCCCCGCCGGATGTACCCGGTCACCCGGTCGTGCGCGGCGGCGGAGACGAGCGGGCCGAGGTCGGTGTCCGGGGAGCGCGGGTCGCCGGTCACGTAGCCGTCCATCGCCTCCCCCGCGACACGGACCGCCTCGTCCTGGCGGTCCCGGGGCACCAGCAGCCGGCTCCACTGCAGGCAGGTCTGGCCGGTGTTGAAGAGCATCTGGTCGACGGTGGCGCGGACGGCCGCTTCCAGGTCCGCGTCGGCCAGGACCAGGCTGGCGTTCTTGCCGCCCAGCTCCAGGTGGACGCGCTTGATGCCGTCGGCGCCCAGCGCGGAGACCTCGCGCCCGGCGCGGGTGGAACCGGTCAGCGACACCACGTCGACCAGCGGATGGGTGACCAGCGCCGCGCCGACCGTGCGGCCGGTGCCGACGACCATGTTGAAGACGCCGGGGGGCAGATCGGCCTCCGCGATCACCTCGGCGAGGAGCCGGGCGTGCAGCGGGGTGATCTCGCTGGGCTTGTGGACCACGGTGCAGCCCGCCGCGAGCGCCGGGAGGATCTTCTGCACGGTGAGCAGCAGGGGGGTGTTCCACGGGGTGATGCAGGCGGCGACCCCGGCGGCCTCGCGCACCACCAGCGAGTGGCCCACGCGCTCCTCGAAGGCGTAGGAGGCGGCCGTCTCGACGCAGTGCGCCGCCATGCCGAGGGCGAGCCCCACATGGGTCTGGCGCGCCATGCGCAGGGGCGCCCCCACCTCGGCGGTGATCACCTCGGTGAACCGGTCGGCACGCCGTTCCAGGCCCTCGACGACCCGGCGGAGCAGCCGGGCCCGGTCCCGTACGGGGGTCGCGGCCCAGCGGGGGAAGGCGCCGGCCGCGGCGCGCGCGGCGAGGTCGGCGTCGCGTCCGGTGCCCGCCGGCACGGTGGCCAGCGGCAGTTCGGTGCTGGGGTCGGTCACCACGAGCCGGCCTTCGGCGTCGGAGGCGGTCCAGCGGCCGCCGATCCACTGGTCGTCGTGGCGGGGCGGCAGGGCGGGCGGGCACGCCGCGGCCTGCGACGGGCCGGGGTCGTGCGGCACGGACAGCACAGTCACGATGGGGTCCTCACTGAGTCACTGGATCCGGTCACTGCGTCGCCGCGTCACGGGCGGGCAGGGGCGGCCGGCGTCCGGCCGGCCGCGCGGGCGGGGGCGGTGGCGGTGTTCCGGCCGTCCGGCCTGGCGCGCCGCGCCGGGCGGAGCCGGTCGGCCGGCCACGCCGGGAAGTGCGCCGACCATGCCGGGAGGGGCGCGGTGGTCCGCATGGCGGCGGTCCGCGCGGTGCGTGCGGCAGGGGGCGGTACCGCCGCCGGCCGGGTGGCGGCCGGGACGAGGGAGCGCAGCAGCCGTTCGGTCTCCCGGCCGGGTGCCACGGCGAGCTCGTCGCGCAGCCGGCGCGCGCACAGCTCGTACCAGCTCCGTACGCCCGCGAACTCGCCCCGCCTGCCGTGTGCCGCCATCAGCGTGCGGTAGGTCTCCTCGTGGTGGCGGTCGATCTCGAGCGTGCGCCGGCACACCTCGATCAGTTCCGCGAAATCCTCGCGGGCCTCGGCGTCGGTGCGCAGGACGGCCAGCGCGCGCAGGGCCATCGACTTGAGGTACTCGCGCTGCTCGACGACCCAGTCGGCGCTCTCGCCGCGCAGGAACTCACCGCCGTAGAGCGCGACGGCGGCCCGCAGCCGGGTGCGGGCGAGTCCGGTGTCCTCGCGCCCTGCGGCGCGCAGCCCGCCGTGCACCAGTTCCTGGAACCGGTCCACGTCGGACCAGAGGTCGGCGACGTCCAGGACGTAGCCGAAGTCGCGGTAGCTGAGCCGGATTCCGGCCGGTCCCGGGCGGTCGGGGTGGGCGTCGAGCACCCGGCGCAGCGCGTGCGCCGCGACCTTCAGGGAGCTGCTGTCGGCGGACCGGTCCGCGTCGGGCCACAGGGCCTCGTACAGCCGCTCGCGGGTGAGCGTACGGCCACGGTGGGTGACCAGGTACTGGAAGAGGCCGCGTGCCTTGCCGGCCCGCCACTGTTCCACGGGGCTGCCGTTCACGGTCAGCGCGAAGTCGCCCAGGAACCGGATGCGTACCTTCGCCGCGCTCCCGGCCGCGTCCGCACGCCGAGCCGCGTCCGTGTGCCGCGCTCTGTCCCCCACCGCGGTGGTCATCGCTTCCTCCCGGAAGTCGCTCGCAGGCCGTTCTGCCTGCGGCGAGTGTCTTCCGGTGCTCTACGCGGGCCCTATAACCGGCGGGGCCCGCGCGTGTAGGTCCGGCATAGGGCGGCCCGCCACTGTTCTCGGCACGACCACCCCGACCGGCCCGTAGAAATGAGGCTGTTCCATGACCAGCAGCGACACCCGACTGAAGAAGGTCGTCATCCTGGGCGGCGGCACGGCCGGCTGGATGACCGCCGCGTACCTGGGCAAGGCGCTCCAGGGCACCGTCGACATCACCGTCCTGGAGGCGCCGGCCATCCCGCGCATCGGCGTCGGCGAGGCCACCGTGCCCAACCTCCAGCGTGCCTTCTTCGACTACCTCGGTATCGCCGAGGACGAGTGGATGCGGGAGTGCAACGCCAGCTTCAAGATGGCCGTGCGGTTCGTGAACTGGCGCACCGACGGGCAGGGCGAAGCCACGGCGCGCGAGCTGCCGGACGGCCGGCCCGACCACTTCTACCACCCGTTCGGCCTGCTCCCGGACTACGACCAGACCCCGCTGTCGCACTACTGGTACAAGCGCAAGTACGAGGGCCGCACCACCGAGCCGTTCGACTACGCCTGCTTCCGCGAGCCCCCGGTGATGGACGCGATGAAGGCGCCGCGCTGGCTCGACGGCCGGCCGGCCACCCGCTACGCCTGGCACTTCGACGCGCAGCTGGTCGCCGACTTCCTGCGCCGCTTCGCCACCGAGAAGCAGGGCGTGCACCACGTCGAGGACGAGATGACGCGCGTCGAGCAGGACGAGCGCGGCTACGTGACGGCGCTGCGCACCAAGGGCGGCCGGGTGCTGGACGCCGACCTCTTCGTGGACTGCTCGGGCTTCCGCGGTCTGCTCATCAACAAGGCGATGGCGGAGCCGTTCCTCGACATGAGCGACCACCTGCTGTGCGACAGCGCGGTGGCCACCGCGATCCCGCACGACGACGAGGCGGAGGGTGTCGAGCCGTACACCTCCTCGATCGCCATGTCCTCCGGCTGGGCCTGGAAGATCCCGATGCTGGGCCGGTCCGGCACCGGCTACGTGTACTCCAGCAAGTTCACCGACCAGGACACCGCCACCCGTGAGTTCGCGCGGATGTGGGGCCTGGACCCGGAGGAGACGCAGTTCAACCACATCCGCTTCCGGGTCGGGCGCAACCGCCGGGCGTGGGTGAAGAACGTCGTCAGCATCGGTCTGTCGTCCTGCTTCGTGGAGCCGCTGGAGTCGACCGGCATCTACTTCATCACCGCGGCGATCTACCAGCTGGCCAAGCACTTCCCTGACAAGACGTTCAACCAGGGTCTGGTGGACAGCTTCAACCACGAGATCGAGGTGATGTTCGACGATACCCGCGACTTCATCCAGGCGCACTTCTTCTACGCGCCGCGCAACGACACGCCGTTCTGGCGGGCCAACAAGGAGCTGAAGCTCGCCGACAACATCAAGAAGAAGATCGCCGCGTACAAGGCGGGGCTGCCCATCAACTCGCCGATCACCGACGAGTCGACGTACTACGGGAACTTCGAGGCCGAGTTCCGCAACTTCTGGACCAACGGCAGCTACTACTGCATCTTCGCCGGCCTCGGGCTGGAGCCGGACGCCCCGCTGCCCGCCCTCGACCACAAGCCCGAGTCGGTGGCCGGTGCCGAACCGCTCTTCGAGACGGTCAAGCGCCAGCAGCAGAACCTGCTGGAGACCCTGCCCAGCACATACGACTACCTGCGCCTGCTGCACGGCAAGGCGTAACCCGCCGCTGTCCCCCCACCGCCGCGGCCCACCGCTTCTCCCCTACGGCCCGCCCGGCAGCACGGCCATCGCGCCGGCTGCCGGGCGGCACTGCTCCAGCCACCCACAGGAGTCAGACATGCCTCACCCCGCGCCGCACCGCCCCGGGGCCCAGCCGGCCGATCTCCGCTCGTTCATGACCGCCTTCCCCACCGGGGTCTCGGTCGTCACCACGCTCGACGCCGACGCCGCACCGCGCGGCCTGACCTGCAGTTCCCTGGCGAGCGTCGCCCTCTCCCCGCCCACCCTCGTGGTGTGCGTACGGACCGCGAGCCCGACCCTGGAAGCCCTGCTCGCGCACGGCAGGTTCGCGCTCAACCTGCTGCACGAGCGGGCGCGGGCCACCTCGGACCTCTTCGCCTCCGGCGCCCCCGACCGCTTCGCACGCACCGAGTGGCGGCTGCCACTGGGCGCCGGCGGCCCCCACCTCACCGCCGACGCACACGCCGTCGCGGACTGCGCGGTCGTCAGAACCATCCGCTTCGGTGACCACACGGCCGTCTTCGCCGAGGTGAGCCGGGTGACGGTACGCGAGTCGGGGCAGCCGCTGCTGTACGGGCGGCGCCGCTACGCCCACTGGTCCGACGCCGCCGCGGTACCGCAGCCCGCCGCGGTACCGCAGCCCACCGTGGCATCGCTCCCCGAGGCCGGCGCCCCGCCGGCGCCGTCCGAAGGAGCCGCCCGTGTCCGCCGCTGACCCGCTGCCCGCACTGCTGGTGGCCGTGCCGGCGGTGATCCTGGCCTGCCAGGCGGGGGCGGTGCTCTTCCGCCGGTTCGGCCAGCCGGCGGTGGTCGGCGAGATCGCCCTCGGCATCCTGCTCGGCCCCTCGCTGCTGGGCTGGTTGTGGCCCGGGGCGCAGCACTGGCTGTTCCCGGAGGCCGTGCTGCCGTTCACCTCCGTGCTCGGCCAGCTCGGGCTGCTCTCCTTCATGTTCCTGGTCGGCCTGGAACTGGACCTGGGAGCGCTGCGCGGGCACAGCCGGATCGCGCTCGCCGTCAGTCAGGCGGGCATGGTGCTGCCGCTGGCGCTCGGTGCCCTGCTGGCCCTGGGGATGTACGGGCAGTTCGCCCCGGAGGGCGTCGGCCGGCTGCCCTTCACCCTGTTCATCGCGGTGGCGATGAGCATCACGGCGTTCCCCGTACTGGCCAGGATCCTCGTGGACCGGGGCATGTACGGGACCCCGGTCGGGGCGCTCGCCATGGCCTGTGCGGCCGTGGACGACGTGACCGCCTGGTGCCTGCTGGCCCTGGTGGTGGCGCTCGCGTCGGCCGGCTCCCCGCTGGACGCGGTGACCACCGCGGCGCTGGCGGTGGGCTTCACCCTCCTCATGCTCCACGTGGTGCGGCCGCTGCTCGCCCGCTGGGCGGCACGGCTCGACCGGGCGGGCGACGGGGTCGTCCTGGTCGGCCTGTTCAGCGGACTGAGCCTGTCGGCACTGGCCACCGACCTGATCGGGGTGCACGCCCTCTTCGGTGCCTTCCTGTTCGGTGTGATCACCCCCCGCGGCGCGGCGCGCATCGACGTCTCGGCCGGGCGGCTGCGGGCCGTCGCCGTTCCCGTACTGCTGCCGCTGTTCTTCGTCCATACGGGCCTGCGGACGGACATCGGCGGGCTGGCGGCCGATCCGGCGCAGTGGGGCTGGGCGGCTGCCGTCCTGGTCGTGGCGATGCTCGGCAAGTGGGGCGGGGCGGCCGTCGCCGCCCGCGCCTGCGGACGGCCCTGGCGGGAGGCCCTGTCGATCGGCGCGCTGATGAACTGCCGCGGCCTGACCGAACTGGTGGTCCTCAACATCGGGCTCGAACTCGGCGCCATCGGCCCGGAGCTGTTCACCGTGCTGGTCCTGATGGCCTTGCTCACCACAGCGGTCACGGGCCCGGCCGTCAGCCGCCTGAACCGCGTCCCCGCCGCACCGCCGACGCGGCCCGATGACCGTACTCCGGTCACCACTCCGTCCCGGACGTGAGAGCCTGTGTCATCACCCCGGTCGGATCAGCGAACGTCGTCCGGTGCGTGCGCTCGCAAGGCGCCGGAGCGTCCTCGAAGGGGACGCCCCCTGGCCCTCAAGGCCTTGGGGGAGGAGCTACCAGGGCGTTTCGGCAACGCCGCGAGGATGGGGCCTCCTCTGCTCGAGCGAAGCCGAGAGCTCGGGGAAGTGCCGGGCGGCGGGCGCCCGGCCGGGGTGAGGACACAGGCTCTGAACGCGGCACGCCGCCCGCGTTCTTCCGACGCGCCCATCACGACGCCCGCCGCCGGGTCCTGGACCCGGCGGCGGGCGTGTGCGCCTGCAGTGAGCGGTCAGCCGCGGCCGTAGTTGCCGTGGTGCTTGCCCTGCTGCGTGTCCGCCGCGCACCCGTTGCCGTTCGCGGGGTTCAGCAGACCGATGACGTCGACGCTGGTGCCGCAGACGTTGGCCGGGACACCCACCGGCACCTGGACGACGTTGCCGGAGAGGACGCCCGGGCTGCCGTAGGCCGCGCCCTCCGCGGCGGAGTCGGCGACGGCACCGGCGGCGCCGCCGAGGACCATCGCGGCAGCCAGGGCAGTTCCGGCAAGGACGGTACGGATGGACATGTTTTCTCCAGTTGCGAGGGGGTTTGTCCCTGAGAGGATGACCACTCGCGGCCGGTTCGCCACCCGGGGCACGCCGTCACCGCCTGATTGCAGTAGTACATGAGGCCGAACAGGTCAGCTGACATACCGCCTGTCAGCCCTGCCCGGCCGGAATGGCCAGGTACTTGTACTCCAGGAACTCCTCGATCCCGACCCGGCCGCCCTCCCGGCCCAGGCCGGACTGCTTGATGCCGCCGAAGGGCGCGGCCGGGTTGGAGACCAGGCCGGTGTTGACGCCGACCATGCCGGTCTCCAGCCGCTCGCCGACCCGCAGCGCGCGGTCCAGGTTCTCGGTGAAGAGGTAGCCGACCAGGCCCCACTCGGTGTCGTTGGCGGCGCGTACGGCCTCGTCCTCGTCGTCGAAGGTGAGGATCGCGGCGACCGGGCCGAAGATCTCGGTGGACATCAGCGCGGAGTCGGGGTGCACGTCGGTGAGGACGGTGGGCGGGTAGAAGTAGCCGGCGCCGTCCGGGGCCTCGCCGCCGAGCACGGCCTTGGCGCCGCGCCGTACGGCGTCCTGGACCAGGTCGGCGGCCTTGTCACGCCCTGCCGCGTCGATCAGCGGGCCGACGTCGGTGCCGTCCTGCGTGCCGGGGCCGACGGTGAGGGCACCCATCCGCTCGGCGAGCCGGCCGGCGAAGGCGTCGGCGACGGAGCGGTGCACGAAGAAGCGGTTGGCGGCGGTGCAGGCCTCGCCCATGTTCCGCATCTTGGCGACCATCGCGCCGTCCACGGCCTTGTCCAGGTCGGCGTCGGCGAAGACGAGGAAGGGCGCGTTCCCGCCCAGCTCCATCGAGGTCCGTACGACGGTGTCGGCGCACTGGGCCAGGAGGATGCGGCCGACCTGGGTGGAGCCGGTGAAGGACAGTTTGCGTACGTCGCCACTGCGCAGCAGGGGCTCCACGACGCCGGCCGCGTCCGTGGTGGTGACGACGTTGAGGACGCCGGGCGGCAGGCCCGCCTCGGTCATGATGGCGGCCAGCGCCAGGCTGGAGAGCGGGGTCTGCGGGGCGGGCTTGAGGACCATCGTGCAGCCGGCCGCGACGGCCGGGCCGATCTTGCGGGTGCCCATCGCGAGCGGGAAGTTCCACGGGGTGATGAGCAGGCAGGGGCCGACGGGCTGGCGCATCACCAGGACGCGGTTGGCGCCGTCGGGGGTGCGGGACATGCCGCCGTCGATGCGCACGGCCTCCTCGGAGAACCAGCGGAAGAACTCCGCCGCGTACCCGACCTCACCGCGCGCCTCGGCCAGCGGCTTGCCCATCTCCAGGGTCATCAGGAGGGCGAGGTCCTCCTTGCGTTCGATGATCAGCTCGTAGGCGCGGCGCAGGATCTCGCTGCGGGCGCGCGGTGCGGTGGCCGCCCAGGACTCCTGCGCGGCGACGGCGGCGTCCAGGGCGCGCCGGCCGTCCTCGGGCGCGGCGTCGGCGACCTGGCACAGCTCGCGCCCCGTGGCCGGGTCGTCCACGGGCAGGGTGCGGCCGCCGGCCGCGTCCTGCCACCGGCCGTCGAGGAAGAGCTGCTTGGGCGCCGCGTCGACGACGCCGATGCCGGAGCGCGGCGCGTCCGCTGAGCCCGACGGCTGGGTGCTGGTGGTCGTGGTCATGATCGGTGCCTCCCGGCGGTTCGGTACGCGGAGCGGGCGGGGTACGGGCGGCCGGCCCCTTTCCGTACGGGGACCGGCCGGCCTTGCCGTGGCGGCGGCTCAGCGGTCGGCGCAGCCTGCCTGGACGGCCGCGGACCAGGCCCGCAGCCCCTCGTCGATCTGCTGCTCGGTCACGATCAGCGGCGGGATCATCCGGACCACGTTGCCCCACGGGCCGCACGTGAGGAGGAGCAGCCCCTCCTCGACGGCGGCCTGCTGGACGCGGGAGGCGGTCTTCGGGTCCGGTTGCCCGTCGTCGGTGACGAATTCGTTGGCCAGCATCAGGCCGAGTCCCCGTACGTCGCCGATGGCGGGGTTCTTCGCGGCCACGTCCTCCAGGCCGCTGCGCAGCCGGGCGCCCGTGGTGGCGGCGTTGCCGACCAGCCCCTCGTCCTGGACCACGTCGAGGGTGGCGACGGCCGCGGCGCAGGCCACCGCGTTGCCGCCGTACGTGCCGCCCTGCGAGCCGGGCCGGGCCTTGGCCATCAGCGCGTCGGAGGCGGCGATGCCGGACAGCGGGAAGCCACTGGCCAGGCCCTTGGCGGTGATGATGATGTCGGGCCGTACGCCGAAGTGGTCGTGGCCCCAGAACCGCCCTGTGCGCCCGACGCCGGTCTGCACCTCGTCCAGGATCAGCAGGATGCCGTGCCGGTCGGCACGTTCCCGCAGCCCTTGGAGGAAGGCACTGTTGGCGGGGACGTAGCCGCCCTCGCCGAGCACCGGCTCCACCATGATCGCGGCGGTGTCGTCGGGGTCGGTGACGGTCTGCAGGAGGTGGTCGAGCTCGCCGAGCGCGAAGCGGGTGGTGGCCTCCTCGTCCCAGCCGTAACGCGAGCCGTAGTAGTAGGTGTTCGGGAAGGGCGTGACGTGGACGCCGCTCATGAGCGGACCGAAACCCGTACGGACCTTGGTGCCGGAGGTGGTCAGCGAGGCGGCGGCGACCGTACGGCCGTGGAAACCGCCCTGGCAGACGACGATGTTGGGGCGGCCCGTGGCCTGCCGGGCGAGCCGCATCGCGGACTCGACGGCCTCGCTCCCGGAGTTGGCGAAGAAGAGGCTGTCGAGCCCCTCGGGCAGTACGTCACCGAGCCGTTCGACCAGCTTCTGGAGCGGCTGGTGCAGGACGGTCGTGTACTGGCCGTGGATCAGGGTGGCCACCTGTTCCTGTGCGGCGGCGACCACCCGCGGGTGGCAGTGGCCGGTGCTGGTGACGCCGATGCCGGCGGTGAAGTCCAGATAGCGGCGGCCGTCCGTACCGAAGAGGTGGACGCCCTCGCCGCGCTCGGCGACGACGGGTGTGGCCTGGCGCAGATGCTCGGAAAGGTGGCTCATACGACAGCTCTCTCCCACGGCGTTGAAGCGGTGCGGATGGACGGTGCGGCCGGTGACCGGGCCCCGGCGGGATCAGTCACGGGCTTCTACTCACCTTGTGGGAGAGGGGCGGGGAGGGTCAACGACCAACGTGTTCGCCGCGCGCGGCGATTGTGGACATGTGTCCCCCGGGCACGAGGGGGGCACGCGTGCGCGGGAAGGAGCTGACCGGTCAGTTTCGGAGACCGATCGATCTGCGACGTCGTCGGTCTGGCCGTATCCGGTCCTGTACGGCGGCCCGGCGCGCCGCGAGGGTGGGGCATCATCTCCCGGCGCTCGGCCTGGGGGTGTCGGCACACCGAGAAAGAGGAAGTCCGCAATGGCCCCGATTCCGGTACGTCCTGGCATCTACAAGATCCACGCCCACATCATCGGCCCGTCCTCGCTGGTCACGACCACCGAGTATGCCACCGAGCACGGCGCCCCGATCATCACCGACCGGATGAACCAGCTGCCGATCGAGCAGGAATGGGTCATCGAGCCCGCAGAGCCCGTCCCGGGCGCGCCGTATGCGATTCACCTGGCGCACCAGGACGAGGCAGGCATCGTGGTGCACAACGACAAGCTTTACGTCAAAGCCGTACCCCGTCCCGAATGGGCGAAGTTCACGTTCGAAAGGGTCATCGGCGGGCTCAAGATCATTTCGGAGAAGGGTCTCGCCTGGCGCTCCGGCCACCGCGGTGCACAGCTCCATCTGTCGCCGCCCAGCCCGGATTTCCAGGAGACGTGGACCCTGGAGTTCGAGCGTCCGGTCAACGCGGATTAGCGCAGGACGTGGTGGGCGGCCGGACCGCACGGCCCGGCCGCCCCTCGTCGCCGGAGCTCGCCGTCGGCCCGGCCGTCGCCGGTCAGCCCCCGGCCGGGTTGCGGCCGCCGCGCAGGGACGCCGAGATGTCCTCCAGGCTGCGGCCCTTGGTTTCCGGCAGCTTGCGGTAGAGGTAGCCGACGCCGAGCAGGCCGAAGACGGCGTACAGCCAGAAGAGGCCGGTCGGGGTGAGGGCGCTGATGGTGGTCAGCACCGTGAGCGAGATGGCGAAGTCCAGGCCCCAGTGCGTGACGTTGCCGAAGGAGGACGCCTTGCCGCGTGCCGCGGTGGGGAAGATCTCACTGTTGATGAGCCAGATCGCCAGGCCCAGGCTGGGCGCGAACGCGCCGATGTAGAGGCAGAGTCCGGCGACCAGCAGGCCGCTGTGCGCGGGCTGTCCGTCACCGGCGAGGTAGAGCGCGCCGAGCAGGACCAGGGCGAGGACGACGACGGCGGTGCCGCCGAGCAGCAGCGGGCGGCGGCCGACCCGGTCGACGAGGAGCAGTGCGATGCCGGTGAGGACCATGTTGACCAGGCCGATGCCGAGCGAGGAGAGGATCGCGGCGGAGCTGGCGAAGCCGGCCTGCTGGAGCATGGTGGGCGCGTAGTAGATGACCGCGTTGACGCCGACGAGCTGGTTGGTGGCGGCGACCACCACGCCGAGGACGACCGCGGGGCGCATGGCGGGGCGCAGCAGGTCCCGGTAGCCGATCTTCGACTCCTGGGCCGCCAGCGTCTCGATCTCGCGGACCTCGCGCTCGGCCTCCTCGGCGGTGCGGGTGCGGCACAGGACCGCGCGTGCCTCGTCGGGGCGGCCGTGGGTGAGCAGCCAGCGCGGACTCTCCGAGAGCCGGAACACGCCGACGAGCATGAGCAGGGACGGTACGGCGCCGAGGCCGAGCATCCAGCGCCAGCCCTGGGCCACGTCGTCGAAGGCGTAGCCGACGAGGTACGAGACGAAGATCCCGACGGTGATCATCAGCTGGTTGAGCGAGACCAGCTTGCCGCGGCTCTCCTTGGGCGCGATCTCGGCGATGTACGCGGGCACGGCGAGCGAGGCGGTGCCGATGGCGAGCCCGAGGACGAAGCGGGCGCCGATCAGCACCCCGTTGCCCGGTGCCACGGCGCAGCCGACGGCGCCCGCGGTGAAGATGCCGGCGGCGGTGAGCAGCGTGCGGCGGCGGCCCGCCGCGTCGGTGACCGCGCCGCTGACCAGCACGCCGACGATCGCGCCGAGCAGCAGGGAGGCCACGGTGACCTGCTGCATGCCGTCGCTGAGGTGGAACTCGGGCGCGATGTGCAGCAGCGCCGAGGAGATGATTCCGGTGTCGTAGCCGAAGAGGAAGCCGCCGAGCGCGGCGACCGCTGACGCGCCGAGGACCGCGGCGCGGCCGCGCGTGCGCGGCGGTGCGCCCGGCTCGGGCGGGAGGACGGTGTCGGTGCGGGCCAAGGCCAGTCTCCTTCAGGTGGGCTGACGCGAGGTCAGCTGGTACCGGTGCGCCCCGCCGTGCCCCGTCCCGGTCGTCCGGCGGGGCGGGGCAGGCGGTGCTCCCGCCGCCGTCCGTCGGCGGGGACGGGCGGCGGGAGCCGGTGCCGCGTCGCACGGCAGCCGGAGGGGGCGGTCACGGAACTCCGGCACGCGACGCTGGGTGCCGGAAGGTCCGGTCGGGAAGTGACCGCCGGTACGGCATCGTGACCTGTCGAGCGTTTTCGCGCAAGCGTTTGCGCAAGCGCTTTTCTCCTGCTGGGGCTCACGTACGATCGCGGGGACGGGCAGACAGCGGAGGAGGCACGCATGGCGACCATGGCCGACGTGGCACGTCGGGCCGGTGTCTCGGTCTCGACCGTGTCCCACGTGATCAACGGGACCCGGTTCGTGAAGGAGGAGACCCGCGACCAGGTGCACGCCGCCATGCGCGAGAGCGGCTACATCCCGAACACCATCGCCCGCTCGCTGGTGACCTCCAGCACCAAGACCCTCGGCCTCGCGGTCTCCGCCGTCACCAACTTCCACTTCGCCGACATGGTCTCGTCGATCGACGCCACGGCCCGCGCCGCCGGCTACACCCTGCTGATAGCCGACACCCACGACGACCCCGCCGAAGAGCTGCGGGTCGTGCAGAACCTCCACCAGCGCCGCGTCGACGGACTGCTGCTCGCCACCGCGGCCGGCGCCCGCGGTGCCGCACTGCGGTACCTCAAGGACACCGGCCTGCCCACCGTCCTGATCGACCGCTGCGCCTCCCCCGCCTTCGACCAGATCGGCACCGCGAACGTCGAGTCCACGGCCCGCCTGGTCGACCACCTCGCCGACCTCGGCCACACCCGGATCGGCATGGTCGCCGGGCGGCGCGGGATCCGTACCAGCTCGGAGCGGGTACGCGGCTGGCAGCGCGGCATGCGGCGGCAGGGCCTGGACCCGGCCAAGGAGCTGGTCGTCCAAGGGCACAGCCACGCGTACATGGCGCAGCAGGTCACCGAGCGGCTGCTGAGCGGGAAGGACGCGCCGACCGCGCTGGTGGTCGGCAACAACCACATGACGCTCGGCGTGCTGCGCGCGCTGTCCCGGCTGGGCCTCAAGGCCCCGGGGGACGTCGCCCTCAGCGTCTTCGACGACTTCGAGTGGGCCGACCTGCTCCAGCCGCAGCTGACCGCCATCGCCCAGCCGGTCGAGGAGATCGGCGCCCGGTCCGTACGGATGCTGATCGACCGGCTCGCGGACCCGGACGGCGCGAAGCGGACCGTGCTGCTGGAACCGACGCTGGTGCACCGCACGTCCTGCGGCTGCCCCGCCGAAACCATGCGCTGACCGGGGCCCCGCACGACTGCGGCGGAAACTCTGGACATCCGCGCGGCGGGCCTCCTACAGTCTGCGGCGGACGTCTCCCGGTGACCACCGGGCCACGCTCCGTTCCCGCGGCCGTCGTCGGCACCGGCCGCCGCACACCCACCCTGCTCAGCCGCCCGGTTCGTCGGGAGCCGCGGACGCGCTGTGCCTCACCTTCCCTGGCGCGCGGCCCCGCCGCGCGCCCGACTGGAGGCAGCACCCCATGCCCGACACCCCGCACCGCCACGTCACCCGGCGCACCGTCCTGACGGCCGCCCTCGCCCTCGCCGGCACCGGCGCGCTGAGCGCCTGGTCCACCGCACCGGCCGCGGCCGCCGGACTCCGCGCGTACGACGAGCCGTACCGCCCCCAGGTGCACTTCTCCCCCGCCCGGAACTGGATGAACGACCCCAACGGGCTCCTCCACCACAACGGCACGTACCACCTCTTCTTCCAGTACAACCCGTCCGGGAACACCTGGGGCAACATGTCCTGGGGCCACGCCACCAGCCCCGACCTCGTGCACTGGGAGGAACGCCCCGTCGCCATTGCGCACGACGACGAGGAGATGGTCTTCTCCGGCAGCGCGGTCTTCGACCGCGACAACACCAGCGGCCTGGGCACCACGGCCGCTCCCCCGCTGGTCGCCGTCTACACCAGCATGGTCAAGGCGACCGGGCGGCAGCGGCAGTCGCTTGCCTACAGCACGGACGACGGCGAGACCTGGACGCGGTACGCGGGCAACCCGGTCCTGGACATCGGCTCGAACGACTTCCGTGACCCCAAGGTCTTCTGGCACGCGCCGACCGACCGCTGGGTGATGGCCGTCGCGATGGCCGCCGAGCACCGCATCCGCTTCTACGCCTCCCCCGACCTGAAGACGTGGACGTACCTGAGCGACTTCGGGCCGAGCGGGGCGACCGGCGGCGTGTGGGAGTGCCCTGACCTCTTCGAGCTGCCGGTGGACGGTGCCTCGGGGCGCCGCCGGTGGGTACTGATCGTCAACCTCAACCCCGGTGGCCCGGCGGGCGGTTCGGCGGGCCAGTACTTCACCGGCGACTTCGACGGCACCACCTTCACCGCCGACCCGCAGGACGGGCCGCGCTGGCTGGACCACGGCGCCGACGCGTACGCGGGCGTCACCTACAACGACGCGCCCGGCGGCCGCCGCGTCCTGGTCGCCTGGATGAACAACTGGCTGTACGGCGAGAAGATCCCCACCGACCCGTGGCGCAGCGCGATGGGCTTCCCCCGCGAACTGGGCCTGCGGTCCGCGGCGGGCGGCGGTGTGGCGCTCGTGCAGCGGCCGGTCGCCGAACTGGCCACGCTGCGCCGCCGGCCGGCCCTGCGGCTCTCCGGCCGCCGGGTCCGGGCGGGCACCGCCGCCCGGCTGCTGCGGGACGTGGGGCAGACGTACGAGGTCGAGGCGGTGCTGCGGCCGGACGGGGCGAAGCGCTGCGGTCTGGAGGTACGGACCGGTGGCGGGCACCGTACCCGGATCGGTTACGACTCCGGCGGCGAGGTGTACGTGGACCGCACGGCCTCCGGTGACGTCGGCTTCGCCGCGGAGTTCCCGGCCGTCCACCGCGCCCCGCTGGCGCTCACGGACGGCGTGCTGCGGCTGCGGGTGCTCGTGGACCGCTCGTCGGTGGAGGTGTACGCGGGCGACGGCACGGTCTGCCTGACCGACCAGATCTTCCCCGGCGAGGACGCCACAGGTCTGGGCGCCTTCGCCGAGGAGGGCGGGCTGCGGATCGAGCGGCTGACGGTGTGGCCGCTGCGGTCGGCCTGGTGACGTAGCCCCGGGGCCGCCGTTCAGCCGGTGCGGCGGCGGCCCACCCACGGCACGGCGGCGATCAGCACGCCGCCGGCGGCCATGCCGATGCCGAGCGTCCTGCCCTGCTGGGTGAGTTCGGCGTCGGCGGCGGCCTCCGTGGGGTCGGTGTCGTCGGTGACCTCCAGGGCCAGCAGGGGTGAAGCCTGCTGGCGCGTGGTGCCGTCCGCCGGTACCGCCGCGGTGTCGGCCTGTCCGTGGATGACGAGGCCCCACAGGGCGAGGACGGCTCCGATGAGGCTGACGATCAGGCGGCTACCAGCCATGTGCGACTCCCCCGGTCAAGGTGCGTGCCTCAAAGACCGCCGAGGCGCCGGAAAGGTTGCGTACCGGTCGGTATGACGCCGATGAGCAGGCCCGCCACCGCCGCGGCGACGCCGGTGCCGACCACGGCGGGCCGGCCACCCGCCGTCCAGGCCGGTCAGGAGGGACAGCGCTCCACCGGTCGGGCCGAGGTGGTACCGGCGCGCCAGCAGGAACGTCAGCGTCGTCCGGAACGCGCCGAAGGCGACGCCGACCAGCGCCGCCGGCGCCGGTCGCGGCTGTCGCCGGCCGGCACGATCAGCAGGATGCCCGCCGCGTACCCGAGCCGGGACTCCAGCAGGGGCTGGCTACTTCACCGGGGGCGGAAGTCCGCCGGCCGGTGACCGTGTCCTGAGGCCGGCCTGCGCGAGGCCCGCGAGTTGTAGGGTCGGGGAGCGCCGCCAGGGGTGAAAGCGCAGGTGGCAGCGGAGACATCGGCGACGGAGAGGGAGGGGTGCCGTGATCGGCATCGCGGACATCGAGGAAGCGGCCGGGCGGATCGGCGAGTACGTCGTACGGACTCCGACGGTGCCGAGTCCGGGCCTGTCGGCGCTGCTCGGTGTGCCGGTCACCACCAAGCTGGAGCTGTTGCAGCGGACCGGTTCCTTCAAGTCGCGCGGGGCGACGGCCAAGCTGCTCTCGCTGAGCGAGGCGGACCGTGCGGCGGGCGTCGTGGCGGTGAGCGGCGGCAACCACGGGATCGGCCTCGCGGTGATGGCCGGGGTGCTGGGGCTCAAGGCGACCGTGGTGATGCCGCGGTCGGCGCCCGCCAGGTCCGTGGACATCGCGACGGCGGCCGGCGCTTCCGTGCAGCTCACCGACGACATGGACGGTGCGTTCAAGCTGGTGTCGGAGCTGGAGGCGGACGGCCTGACGCTGGTGCACCCCTTCGACGACCCGGTGGTGGTGGCCGCTCAGGGCACCGTCGGCAAGGAGCTCGCCGAGGACGCGGGCGAGCTGACCGACATACTGGTCAGCATCGGGGGCGGCGGCCTCATCTCGGGCGTCGCGGCGGCGCTGCACGCGCTCCGGCCCGGCGTGCGGGTCTGGGGTGTGGAGACGGAAGGCGCGCAGGCCATGTCCGAGGCGCTGGCGGCCGGCGGCCCGGTCCCGGTGGAGCTGTCCTCGATCGTCTCCACGCTGAGCGCCCCGGCCGTCTCCCAGCTCACGTACGACCACACGGCGGCGCTGGTGCACGAGGTGCTGACGGTGCCGGACCGGGAGGCGGTGCGCGGCGTCCTCGACCTCGCCGAGCACGCGAAGGTCTGGGCCGAGCCGGCCGCCGGCTGTCTGCTGCCGGCGGCCCGGCAGGTGATCGAACGGGTCGGGGACGAGGCCCGGATCGGGCTGGTGCTGTGCGGCGGCAACGCGTCGACCGCGGACGTCATGCGGTGGGCGCGCGACTTCGGCCTGACCAGCTGAGCCGGGTCCCGCCGGGCCGGCCCTGACAGGGCGGGCGGCTACTGCCCGTGCGGGGGCTCCTTCCCCTGGTCCGGTCCCAGCTGGCCCTTGAGCCTGTCCTGGCCGGTGTCGACCTGGCCGCTGTACTTGCCCTGGGTCCGCTCGTCGAGCATGTCGCCGCCCTTGTCGATGCCCTTTCCGGCCTGCTCCTCGTGGCCCTTCAGCATCTGCTTGAGCTTGTCCATCACCGACATGGTGTCCGTCCTTCCTGCGTGTTTCCCCGTCCCGTCCAGGATCGGGGACCGGCGCGCGGTACGCATCCGCTGGCCGTGGCCCGCCGTCCGGGCCCGGAGACGGGCGGTCAGGGCTGGAGCAGCGTCTTGACCATGCCGTCCTTCTTGGCCTGGAAGGTGGCGTAGGCCTGGGGGCCTTCCTCCAGGGGCAGCCGGTGGGTGGCGAAGTCCTCGACGCCGAGCACGTCGGCGTCGTCCAGCAGCGGCAGGATGTCGTCCACCCAGCGGCGGACGTTCGCCTGGCCCATGCGGATCTGGATCTGCTTGTCGAACATGGTCAGCATCGGCAGCGGGTCGACGTTGCCGCCGTAGACGCCGGAGATGGAGAGGGTGCCGCCGCGGCGGACCGCGTCGATCGCGGTGTTCAGGGCCGCGAGCGGGTCCACCCCGGCGCGCTCGGTGAGCTTCTCGGCCACCGGGCTCGGCAGCAGTCCCACGGCCTGCTGGGCGATCTTCGCCCCCGGCGTGCCGTGCGCCTCCATGCCGACGGCCTCGATGACGGCGTCGGTGCCCCGGCCGTCGGTGAGCCGGCGGATCTCGTCGGCGGTGTGCTTCCCGTACTCGTTGAGGTCCAGGGTGTGCACGCCGCGGTCCCGCGCCCGGTCCAGGCGCTCGGGCACCAGGTCGACACCGATGACCTTCGAGGCGCCGCGGTGCAGGGCGATCCGCGCGGCCATGTCCCCGATCGGGCCGAGGCCGAGGACGGTGACGGTGCCGCCGGGCGGGACGTCCGCGTACTCCACCGCCTGCCACGCGGTGGGCAGTACGTCGGAGAGGTAGACGAAGCGGTCGTCCGGCGGCCCGTGCGGCACCTTGATCGGCAGCTGGTCGCCGAACGGTACCCGCAGGAACTCCGCCTGCCCGCCGGGCACCTGCCCGTACAGCTTGGTGTAGCCGAAGAGCGAGCCGCCCTTGCCGCGCTCGCGGACCTGGGTGGTCTCGCACTGCGAGTGCAGGCCCTGGGAGCACATCCAGCAGGTGCCGCAGGAGACGTTGAAGGGCACCACGACCCGGTCCCCCGGCTTGAGCCGGGTGACCTCGGGGCCGATCTCCTCGACGACGCCCATGGGCTCGTGGCCCAGGATGTCACCCGGTTCGAGGAAGGGTCCGAGGACCTCGTACAGATGCAGGTCGGAACCGCAGATGCCGGTGGAGGTGATCTTCACCAGGACGTCTGTCGGGTCCTGGATCTTCGGGTCGGGGACGGTGTCGATCCGTACGTCCCGCTTCCCGTGCCAGGTGAGGGCGCGCATCGCTGCCTCCCGCTCGCGGAGAGCTGTGGGTCAGGAGTGGTGGGTCGTCAGGACCGGTGGTCCTGAGCGGTGAATTCCTTGACGAGGGCGCCGTTGAAGGCCTTCAGGTCGTCCGGCTTGCGGCTGGTGATCAGCGTGTTCGGGCCGCCGGTGCAGACCTTGACCTGCTCGTCGACCCAGACGCCGCCCGCGTTGCTGATGTCGGTCCGCAGGCTGGGCCAGGAGGTCAGGGTGCGGCCGCGCACCACGTCGGCCTCGACCAGCGTCCAGGGTGCGTGGCAGATCGCGGCGACCGGCTTGCCCGCGTCGAAGAAGCCCTTGGCGAAGGCGACGGCCTTGGCGTCCATGCGCAGGAAGTCGGGGTTGGCGACGCCGCCGGGCAGCACGAGGCCGCCGTAGTCCTCCACCCGCGCGTCGGCGACGGTCGTGTCGACGTCGAAGGTGTCGGCCTTGTCGAGGTGGTTGAAGCCCTGGATCTGCCCGGACTTCGTGGAGACCAGCCGCGGTTCGTGGCCGGCGTCCTTCACGGCCTGCCAGGGCTCGGTCAGCTCGACCTGCTCGACGCCCTCGGGGGCCACCAGGAATGCCACCTGCATGGTGTTCACGTCCTCACGCATCATCGGAAACAAATGGGCGTTATGGGTACCTTGTCCAGAGTTCCACGCGCACGGCGGATCATGCGTGCCCGGCTGGGCCGAACGCGCCTCCTTGGCTGCTCAGCCCACGTACCGCCGGGCGCTGGACCCCCGCCGCGCCTCCTCCAGCGCCACGATCCGCGCCTCGGTGGCGGCGGAGACGGCGACCCGCTCCCGCAGTACCCACGGCAGCCCGGCACACGCACGCCCGAAGGCACGTACCGACGCGAGATCGCGCGGGACCGTACGCGCCAGGTGCGCCGTGCGCCGCAACGCGGCCGCCGCGGGCCGCCGCAGCCAGGTGAACCACAGGGTGTTCCGCAGCCCCAGCACCCGCCGCTCGGTGCTGTCGCGGGCCTTCGAAGCCGCGTGGTGGATCGTCAGCGCCTCGTCGTACGCGAGCCACCAGCCGCGCTCCATCAGATCGGTGGCGAGCAGCTCCTCCTCGCCGCCCAGCCACAGCCCCGGGTGGAAGCCGCCGGCCTCCCGGAAGGCGTCGGTCCGCAGCACCGTCGCGGCGGCGAGGAACGAGCCGAGCGCGGGCCCCGGCAGCCAGTCGGGCCCGGACAGCGGGGAGTCGCGCAGCTCGGCGACCACCGGGTCCTCGGTCCCCGCCGGCTCGACCACGATCCGGGCCGTGACCGCCGCCAGCCGCGGCCGGGCGTCCAGGACGTCGGCGGCGCGCCGCAGCGCGCCGGGGTCCCACCAGGTGTCGTCGTCGCAGAACGCCACGTAGGGAGTGGCCGCGAAGTGGACGGCGAGGTTGCGGCCCACGGCGCCGAGGTTACGGCCGGGCCGCAGCAGGCGTACCTCGGGGAACTCCCGCGCCACCGCCTCCGCCGTCCCGTCCGTGGACCCGTTGTCCGTGACGATCACCGGTGGCCGCTCCGGCAGTTCACGCAACAGGCGCAAGGTGCGCAGGAGTTCGCCGCGGCGGTTGTGGGTGATGACCACGACGGTGGTCCGGCCGTCCGGTCCGGCCGCCGGGCCCCCGGTGCCGACGGGCTCCGGAGCGGCCACCGTGTCGTTCGCCTCGTGCTGCGTCATGGCTGGTGTGTCCCTGGTCGTTCGGCGGGCGGTGCGGAGGCCGGGCGCTCCAGGAGGGCGATGGCGTGCTCCACATGGGCGGGCAGCGGGCGGCGCCGGGCGAGCGCCGGCGGAATGCGGGCGAGCAGGCCCAGCAGGGCGCGGGCCGCACCCGGTTCACCGCGCGCCGCCGCGGCGGCCAGCGTGGCGGTGCGCCGCAGGGCGACACGCGGCGGGCGGCGCAGCCAGCCGGTGAGCGCCTCGTTGCGCTGGAGCAGCGGGGAGCGGCCGGGCTTGGCCGCGGCATCCGGATGGTGGTGGGCGGTGAGCGCGGGCTCGTAGACCACGCCCCAGCCCGCCGCCGTCAGGTCGTACGCCAGCAGCGTCTCCTCCGCGCCGAAGAAGAGCAGCGGATGGTAGCCGCCGACCTCCAAGTAGGCGCAGCGGCGTACGACGGCGGCGCAGGCCAGGAAGCCGAGGACGGGCCGGCCCGGGAACCGTTCGGACGCCGGCAGCGGGGACTCCGCGAGCACCGCGTTCAGCGGGTCCTCGGTGTTCCGCGGCCCGACGAGCGTGCGCGCCGCGACCAGGCCGAGACCGGGGTGGTCGTCCAGGAGACGGGCCGCGGTGGCCAGGGCGCCCGGGGCCCACCACGAGTCGTCGTCGCTGAACGCGACGTACGGGGTGCGCGCCGCACGGACCGCGAGGGTCCGGCCCAGCGCGCCGGTGTTGCGGCCCGGGCGGAGGACCCGGGCACCGATGGGGTGCGCCCGGACCGCGTCCGCCGTGCCGTCACCCGAGGCGTTGTCCACCACGATCACCGGGGGCCGTTCGGGGAGTTCGGCCAGCCGGTCCAGGGTGTGCAGGACGCGCTCGCGGCGGTCGCGGGTGATGATCGCGACGGTGGTACGGGCCGGGGGCCGCGCGTCGTCCTCGGTGCGCCCGGGGACGGCGTGCTGGTCCGCTGTCACGGTCACACCTCCCCGGTGGTCCGGGGCCGGGCCGCGCCGCGCGCGCTGTGGTACGGAACGGCACCGGGGGCCCGGAGCCTGCGCCGCATGCGGGGGCGGCCGGACGCACCGCCGGCTTCCGTGGCACGGGGCATCGGCGTGATCTCGCGGTCGTGCCACAGCACGGCCTCCACCACCTCCTCCACGCCGATCCGCAGCAGCAGCGGATCGGGCTCGGTGCCGTGCGGGTCGCCGGGCGGGCCCGGGTGCCACAGCGCGGTGTGCCGGTCGCTGGGCGGCGGGCCCCACAGGCGCGGCGGGACCGGCCCGAAGAGGGTGACCGAGGGCGTGCCGTGCGCGGTGGCGAGGTGAGCGGTGCCGGTGTCACCGCTGACGAGCACGCCGGCCTGCCCGACCAGCGCGGACAGCTCGGTGAACGGCAGCCCTCCGGTGAGCACTTCGCCCGGCCCGAGCCCCGCGGCCTCCGCCACGGTCAGCGTCAGGTCCTCCTCCCCCGGCCCGCCGAGCACCACCACCCGCCGCCCGGCGGCGCGCAACCGCGCGGCGACCGCGCCGTAGCGGTGAGCAGGCCAGCGGCGGGACCCTGCGTCGGCACCCGGGTGGATCACCACGGCACCCGGCGCGGGAGAAGGCTGGTCCGGCACCGGAAGACGGAAGTCCTCGGGGTCGGCGGCGATACCGTACGCACCGAGGACGCTGCACCAGCGGATGCGCTCGTGCTCACCGCGCTCCCAGACGCCCAGCGCGGCGGCGGGCGAGTCCCGCGCCGCATAGGCGATGAGCCGTCCGGGGCGCAGCTCGGCGAGGACGTCGGCGCTGGCCGCGCCGTTGCCGTGCAGGTCGATGGCGACGTCGGGGGGCGCTCCCGGCCAGTGCCGCAGCGAGGGCACGCCGCGGCCCGGCGCCTGCGCGGCGAGCACGGCGTCCACCGCGCCGGTGGCCAGCGCCGCGTCGGTCAGGGCGGGCGGCGCTGCCAGCACGATCGCGTGGCCCGGGAAGTGCCGGCGTACGCCGCGCAGCGCGGGCACGCCGGCCAGCAGGTCACCCAGGCCCAGCGCACGCAGCACCAGAAGGCGGGGGCGGGGCGAGGTGGGTCCGTCGGCGGAGGTCATTCACACCACCCTGTCGGCCGTGGCGCCCGGCAGCGGATCGCCGTGCGGGTCGCCGAGCCGTCCCGCGGCGCGTTCGGCCAGCTTGGTGCTGGACCGGCCGTCGAGGTACGGCAGCAGCATGACCTGGCCGCCCCAGCCCTCCAGCGCCTCCGCCTCCGGCATCCGGGTCAGCGCGTAGTCGCCGCCCTTGACCCAGATGTGCGGGCGGAGTTCCCGCAGGACCTGCTCGGGCGTGTCCTCTTCGAAGACGGTGACGGCGTCGACGCAGCCCAGCGCCTGGAGCACCCGTACCCGGTCGGCGGCGGGCACGATCGGCCGCTCCTCACCCTTGCGGCGGCGTACGGACGCGTCGGAGTTCAGGCACACGATGAGACAGTCACCGGCCCGCCGGGCGGCCTGGAGCAGCGCGACGTGCCCGGCGTGCAGCAGGTCGAAGCAGCCGCCCGCCGCGACGACCGTGCCGCCCGCGGCCCGCACCCGGGCCGCGAGTTCGGCGGCGCTCTCGCCGCCGTCGTCCTTCGGCGCGGAGGCGGACTCGAAGTGGGCGGTGAAGCCGTGCGCACCACCGTCCTCGACGAACTGGGTGGCCGCGTGGACGGCACCCTGCACGGCGTCCTCGGGCAGCGCCTCGTCGGCCAGCAGCCCCGCGGCGGAGGCGGCGAAGCGGTCCCCGGCACCACAGGCGTCGCCCTGCGCGCTCCAAGGCGCGGGCACCAGCATGGGTGCCTCGCCGTGCGTGAGCAGCGCGCCGCGCTCCCCCATCGTCACCGCCACCGAGGCGGCCTGCCAGGCGCTCAGCAGCGTGCGGGCGTCGGCCGCCGCCTGGGCGAGCTGCACGCGGGAACCGCCGGCGGCCGTCTCGTCACCGGACGCGGCGCGCGACGGCCGCTGCCGGGCGCGCGTACCGGTCTCCTCGGCGAGCGCGCCGGCGAAGGCACGGGCCTCGGCGGCGGCCGGGGTGGCCAGCTTCACGCCGGGCACGGGCGGCTGCCCGTTGGGGTGCGGGTCCCAGACGACGGGGACGCGCCGCGCCGCACGGGCGAGCGCGTCGCGTACGGCGTCGGCGGTGCCCCGGCCGTAGTCCGCGACGAGGACGGCACGGGCCGCGGCGATCGCCTCCGCCGCCTCCTGCGTCGCGTCGCCCGCCCGGCCGTCGCCCTCGTCCAGCCGGAGCAGCGGGCGGTCCCGCGCCATCAGCCGGGTCTTGCTGGACAGCGCGCCGGAGAGCGGCAGTTCGACCAGCCGCACCCGGTCGGCGAGGAGCCTGCGCAGCGTGCGGCTGGTCTCGTCGTCGCCGAGGGCGGTGACGAAGGTGACCTCACGGCCGTCCTCGGCGGCCAGGCAGGCGGCCAGCGCGGCGCCACCGGGCCGCACCGTACGGCGCAGGCCCTTCAGTACCGGTACCGGGGCGTCGGGCGCGAGGCGTTCGGCGCGCCCGGAGAGGTCGTGGTCGAGCAGGCCGTCGCCGACGACGAGCAGGGGTGCCGGTGGGCTCATGACTCCTCCACGCGTACGCGGTCCAGGGCCGGTTCCTGCTGTGCCGCACCGTCCTGCAGGGCGATGGCCCGGTCGAACGCCTCGCAGATCATGTGGACGGCGACCAGATGGAGTTCCTGGACAGTGGCGGGCACCGGCGCGTCCACGCACAGCGCCTCGTCGCCGGCCGCCTCCAGCGGGTTGGGCGCAGGGCCGGTCAGCGACCACACGGTCATGCCCATGCGGCGGGCCTCGCCCGCCGCGGTCAGCAGGTTGGCGCTGGCGCCGCTGGTGGACATCAGCAGCAGGACGTCGCCGGGGCGGCCGTGGGCGCGGGTCTGCCGGGCGAACACCTCCTGCACGCCGTAGTCGTTGGCGATGGCGGTGGTGGAGGAGGTGTCGGCGTGCAGCGCGAGCGCCGAGTAGGCGGGGCGGTCCTCGCGGTACCGGCCGACCAGTTCGGCGGTGAGGTGCTGGGCCTGGGCCGCGCTGCCGCCGTTGCCGGCGACGAGCAGCCGGGCGCCCCGGCCGAGGCGGTCGGCCAGCCGGCTGCCCCAGGACTCCAGACGGGCGGCGGAGGCGCGGAAGCGGGTCAGGGCGTGCTGCAGGTCGTCGCAGTGCCGGGCGTCGTCGAGTGCGGTCATCGGGCAACCCCCGAGAGTTCGGGTACGGAGAGCAGGCCGTCGTAGACGGCGGCGACGCCTTCCGCGACGCGTCCCCAGGTGTAACGGTCCAGGGCACGTTCGCGGCCGGCGGCGCCGAGGCGCGCGAGCAGGTCGGGGTCGTCCAGCAGCTGCCGGACGACCCGGTCCAGGCCGTGGTCGTCGACCGGCGGCACGAGGACGCCGGTGACCCCGTCGACGACCGTGTCGAGGTGGCCGCCGACGGCGGTGGCCACCACCGGGGTACGGCAGGCCATCGCCTCGATGGGGACGATGCCGAAGGGCTCGTAACGCGGCAGCGAGAGCACCAGGTCGGCGCTGGACATCAGGGCGGGCATCTCGTCGTGCGAGACCGCGCCCAGCAGCCGTACCCGCTCGCTCACGCCGTACTCCTCGGCGACCTTGCGCAGCCGGTTCGCCTCCGGGTCGTCGAAGAGCAGCGGCTCCTCGGGCCCGCCGGCGATGAGGAGTTCGGCGTCCGGGATGCCGGCCAGGGCGCGGATGGCCCGGTCGAAGCCCTTGCGGGGGACGAGCCGGCCCACGGCCAGCAGCCGTCTGGGGGCGCCGTCCGGCCGCCGGGCGTCGGCCACGGGCGCGAAGTGGGTGGTGTCCACGCCGCACGGCACGACACGTACGTGACCGCGGTCGATGCCCATCGCGAGAAGCTCGCCGACCTCGTCGGAGCACGTCGCGAGGACCCGGCGGCAGGCTCTGCCGATGCGGGCCTCGGTCTCGATGCGCTCGGGCGGACTGGTGTCCTCCGAGCCCTGGTAGCGCCGCTTGACGGTGCCCAGCGCGTGGAAGGTCTGCACGACCGGGATGCCCTGGTCACGGGCGCCGGCCAGGGCGGCCGTACCCGACATCCAGAAGTGGGCGTGCACCAGGTCGGGCGGCGCCACGGCCCAGGAGCGCGCGAGGTGACGGCCGAACTCGGGCATGTGGGCGGGGAGTTCGTCCTTCGGCACGGGGGCCGCCGGTCCGGCCGGCACGTGGACGACCTTGAAGCCGTCCCGGGTGGTGACGGTGTGCGCCAGCGCGGGATCGTCACGCCGCGTGTAGACCGTGACCTCGTGCCCGCGGCGGACCAGGTGCCGGGCGAGCTGCGCCACGTACACGTTCTGACCGCCCGCGTCCGGACCGCCCAGCGCGGCCAGCGGGCTGGCGTGTTCGGAGACCATGGCGACGTGGAGGGCGGGGGCTTCGTGCTTCATCGCGTGACCTCTTTCAAGAGTTGGTCCCAGTCGTCCAGGAAGCGCCCCACCCCGTAGCGGGCCTGTACGGCGGCCCTCGCTTCCCGGCCCGTCCGTTCGGCGAGGTCCCGGTCGGCGACGAAGCCGCGGACCGCGTCGGTCAGCGTCTCCAGCCGGTTGGAGACCACGCCGGCCCCCTCGGGGACGGCCTCGCGCACCTCGGTGGTGTCCAGTGCCACGACGGGCATCCCGAGGAACATGGCTTCCAGCAGGGAGAGCCCGAGCGAGGTCCAGCGGATCGGGTGCACGTACACCCGGCAGCGGGACATCGCCGTGTGCAGCTCCTCCTGCGGCAGGTCACGGGTGCGGCAGCGGTCCGGCGGCAGGCCCAGGTGGCGGGTCAGCCCCTCGGTGCGCATGCCGAAGACGTCCAGCGGCGCGGCGTCGGCGAACCGCGGCAGCAGATCGGTACCGGTCGTACGGCCGCGCCGCACCGGTTCGTTGACGACCACGGCGGCCCGCTGTTCCGCGCCGGTCCAGCGCGGGCCCGGGTCGATGATGCCGTGCTCCACGACGGTGGTCGGAGCGCGGCCGTTGTCCCACATCAGCCGGTTGAAGTGGGTGACGTGGACGACGGGGATGTCGTCGCGGTCCGCGAGCGGGTGGCGGGTGTCCACGGGCGTTCCGTGCGGGCTGTTGTGCTCGACGTACACCGCGGGCACGTCGCGGCCCGGCCGCCGTCCGGTCCATTCGTGGGCGAGGTCCACCTCGTGCGGGCGTTGCAGGACCATCAGGTCGATGTCGGCCGCGCGCAGCTGCTCCGGGGAGAGTTCGCGGACGGAGGCCGGCCAGTCCCAGGTCCGGGCGCGGCCCAGGCCGTCCGGGCCGCGGTCCGGCGTGACCGGGACCAGGTAGGTGTGCGCACCCTGGACGAACGCGGTGATCCAGGAGCCGTGCACATGCCAGATGAGGATGTTCATGTGCTCTCCTTCAGCAGTTTCTGCACGGCGAGCACCACGTCGGTCGCGGTGACGTCGTCGAGGCAGGGATGGCCGGGCTGCGGGCAGTACCGGGCACGGCTGCCGGCGCACGCCGCCTGCTGGTCACCGAGCACGATCGTGGACACGCCGTACGGCGCCCACCGCTCTGCGGGTACCACGGGCGCGAACAGCGACACGACGGGCGTGCCGACGGCCGCGGCCAGGTGCGCGGGGCCGGTGTTGCCGCTGACCACCACGTCGGCGGAGCGCAGTACTCCGGCCAGGCTGCGGGGATCGGTGCGTCCGCCGAGGTCGCGTGCCGCCGTCCCGCTGACCTCCTTGGTCAGGGCGGTCTCGGCCGGTCCGCCGGTGACGATGACGCGGTGGCCGGCGTCGGCCAGGGCGGCGACCGCCTCGGCGCAGCGGTGCGGGCTCCAGGCGCGTGCGGGTGCGCTGGCGCCGGGGTGGACCACGACGTACGGGCCGTTGCCGGTGAGCCCCACGGTGTCCGGTGGCGGCAGCACGCGCAGCCGGCCGTCGTCGCGGGGTTCGGGGACGAATCCGAGGGCCGCCGCCGTGTCGAGTGCGGCTTCGGCCTCGTGCCGTCCGGGCAGCCGCCGGTGGCGTACGTCGAGCAGCCGTCCCGGGTGGTCGCGGCTGTCGGCGCCGATCCGGCCGACGTGCGCCATCCGCAGCAGCAGGGCGGCGGGCAGCGGGCTCTGGTGGAAGGAGGTGAGGATCAGGGCCGTGTCGTAGGCGCCCTCGCGCACCCGGCGGATGAAGTCCGCCACGTCGGCGTCCTCGACGCTCGGCGGGCTGAAGCCCTCCCAGGGCGCCTCCCACACCAGGACCTCGTCGACTCCGGGCAGCATGCGCGCCGCGTCCTCGCCGCGCGGCCCGCACACCATGGTGACGTGCGAGGAGTGCGCGGCGACCGCCCGGACCGCCGGGCCTGCGAGCAGTACGTCGCCGAAGCTGTCGAGGCGTACCACGAGTGATCTCACCGGTCCCACCCCCAGGTCTCCGTGATGGGCACGGGTGCGGTCTCCGGCCCGTGGCCGAGCAGTTCCCGTACGGCCGTGAGCACGTCCGGCGCGGTGCACGGCGCGGCGGTGACCTCTTCCGGGCGGGTGACGGCGTTGGGGACGAGGACGGCGCGGGCGCCGGCGGCCTGCGCGGCCAGTACGTCGGCGCCGATGTCCCCGATGACCACGCACTTCTCGGCCGGTACGGCGAGCCGGCGGGCCGCCTCGATGACCAGGCCGGGCTTCGGCTTGCGGCAGAGGCAGCCGGCGTCGGGGCTGTGCGGGCAGTACACCCAGGTGCCGAAGCCGCCGAGGGCGTCGTCCACGCGGGCGTTGACCAGCCGTACCTGCTGTTCGGTCAGCAGGCCGCGGCCCACGCCCGACTGGTTGCTGACCACGGCGGTGGGGATGCCGGCTGCGCGCAGCAGCCGGAGCGCCTCGGGCACTCCGGGCAGCACGCGGACCAGCCGGGGGTCGCTGTTGTAGGGCACGTCCTCGATGAGCGTGCCGTCCCGGTCGAAGAGGACGGCGGCGGGCCGCTCGTGCCGTCCGCCGGGGCGGCCGTCCGCGAGGGACGCGCCGTCGTGGGGTGATTCGGTCATGCGGCACCTCGCCAGGGCGCCGTGCGGCGGTGTGCCAGCTCGCCGCGGAGGCGGTGGGCGACGGCGAGCGGCGGGATGAGCACGCTGGTGGAGAGCATCGTGGTGACCTCGTGACGGGTGCGCGGGCCCGGCGCGATGCGGGCCCAGGCGAACTCGGCGGTGCCCAGCGCCCACACCGCCCCGGCCAGCGCCGCCGCGCGCGGGCGGCGGGCCAGCGCGAGGGCGGCGGCGGCCGTGGCGGCGGCGGTGACGGCGGCGTGCCGGGCGAGCCGGCCGCGCGGCGCCGCGGCCCGCTGCCACCAGTCGCCGCCGTGCAGCCGCCGCATGAGGGCGTCGTCGGCGTTGCCGCGCTGAACGCGCACGGAGACCCAGCGGTCGGCGGGGCGTACCGGGTGGTGGGTGACGCGTGCGCCGCGGCGCAGTGTCCACCCGGCGTCCAGTACGCGCAGCGCCAGGTCGGCGTCCTCGCGGAAGGCGCGCGGGAAGCGCTCGTCGAAGCCGCCGACGTCGCGGAGCGCGGCGCTGCGGTAGGCCATGTCGGCGGTCGCCCAGGCGGCGCCTTCCAGGCCGGCGGTGCCGCGTTCCCAGTCGGTGGGGCGGCGGCCGCCGTCGAGGGGGACGTGGATGCGGCCCTGGACGCCGCCGGTGCGGACGTCGGCGGCCGCGAGGTCGGCGGTGAGCCGGCGGCTCCAGTCGGGCGTCACCCGTACGTCGTCGTCGAGGAAGACGACCCAGGGGGTGCCCACGGCGGCCAGGCCGGCGTTCCGGGCGGCGGCGGGTCCGCGCCCGCCGGTGGCCGTCGTACGGATCCGGTCCCGCAGCGGGCCCGCGGCCTCCAGGGGCAGCGGCTCGCCGGGCTCGGGCCGGTCGTCGACCAGGACGACCTGGTCGGGCCGTGGTTCGCCGGCGTCGGCGAGGGCCCGCAGGCAGTCCGTGAGGCAGGGCCTGCCGAGGGTGGGTATCACGACGGCGTAGGAGATCTTGCCCTCGGCGCGGTGCTGTGCGGGTTCCGCGGTGCCGGTCGCGGTACTTGCGGGGGTGTCGGGAGGCGTCATGCGAAGGCCCTTCCCCGGCGGACCACGAACGGTCCGATGGCCAGCAGGTCGACCGGCGCGCTGCCGAAGCACTCCAGTGCCTCGCGCGGGCTGTCCACCATGGGGCGTCCGGCGGTGTTGAGGCTGGTGTTGACGACGACGGGGATGCCGGTGCGGCGGTCGAAGGCCGCCAGCATGCGGGCCACCAGCGGTTCGGTGCGTTCCTCGACGGTCTGCACACGGGCGGTGCCGTCGACGTGCACCACGGCGGGGATCCTGTCCCGCCACGCCTCGCGGACGTCGTGCACGAAGAGCATGTACGGGCTGGGCAGCGGCCCGCCCTCGAACAGCTCGGCCGCCCGGTCCTCCAGGACCATCGGTGCGACGGGCCGGAACTCCTCGCGGCCCTTCACGGCGTTGAGCCGTTCCAGGTTGTCGGGGTGTCCGGGGTGGGCGAGCAGGGAGCGGTGGCCGAGCGCCCGCGGGCCGTACTCGCTGCGGCCCTGGTACCAGGCGACGATGCCGTTGTCCGCGAGTGCCTCGGCGACCGTCTCGGCGACGTCGTCGGGCTCCTCGTACGGGACGGCGGCCTCCTCGAGGACGGCGCGCAGTTCCTCGTCGGACCAGCCGCGGCCGAGCGCGGCGGTCGGCATCGGGGCGACCGGTGAGGCTTCCTGTTCCTGGGCGACGTGCAGTGCGGCGCCCAGTGCCGTGCCGGCGTCGCCCGCCGCGGGCTGGACCCAGATGTCCTCGTACGGTCCGTCGCGGTACAGGCGGGTGTTGGCCACGCAGTTGAGCGCGACGCCGCCGGCCATGGAGAGGGTCCGGCGGCCGGTCTTCTCGTGCAGCCAGCGGCCGAGGTCGAGGGTCATGTCCTCCAGGCAGGCCTGGGCGCTGGCGGCGAGGTCGGCGTGGTCGGTGGTGATGCGGCGGCCGGGGAGCCGGCGCGGCACCATCCGCTCCCAGGGCACGTGGTGGGCGACGTAGCCGCCGGTGCCGTCGGCGTGGACGTACTCGCGCAGCTGCTCGCGGAAGCGGGGCGTGCCGTAGGAGGCGAGCGCCATGACCTTGTACTCGTCGCTGCTGCGCAGGAAGCCGAGGTGGTCGGTGAGCTCTTCGTAGAACAGGCCGAGGGAGTGCGGGAGTTCCTGGGCCGCGAGGACCTTCAGCTCGCCGTCGGAGTACGCGCCCGCGAGGTGCGAGGCGCACTCGCCGCGGCCGTCGAGGACGAGGACGGCGCTGTCGTCGTGCGGGGAGGCGAGCCCGGCGGAGGCGGCGTGGGCGACGTGGTGGGCCACGAAGCGGACGCGTCCGGGTTTCAGGCCGGGCAGCGCCTCGGCGAGGAACTCCGGTGCCCGGCTCGCGTACTCCTGGCGGAGGTGGTCCCAGGGGTCGTCCAGGCCCATCATCTCGGCGGGGCGGGAGAGTTCGGGGTCGTAGGAGTAGGCGACCGCGTCGAGGTCGGCCGGGGTCAGGCCGGCCTGTTCCAGGCACCAGCGGGCGGAGAGCTCGGGCAGTTCCCAGGCGGAGAAGGGGACGGGGCGCTTGCCGTGCTTACGGCGGCTGAACCGTTCCTCCTCCGCGGCGGCGACGGTCGTGCCGTCGACGACGAGAGCTGCTGCGGGGTCGTGGAAGAGAGCGTTGACACCAAGGACGCGCATGGAATGATCCCTCAGGGGTGGGGGGCTTCTTCGGGCGGGGCGGCATGAGCGGCGGCGGTGGTCGCCGGCTGCGCGGTGAGCCGTTCGCGGGGGTCGCGGCTCGCGAAGTAGCCGATGGTGCGCTTGATCCCTTCTTCCCACGCCACCTTGGGCTCCCAGCCGAACATCTCGCGGGCCAGGTTGGTGTCGGGCCGCCGCCGTTCGGGGTCGTCCTCGGGCCGTTCGACGTACCGCAGTTCCGACCGGGAGCCGGTCAGCGCGATGATGCGGCGCGCGATCTCGGCGACGGGCGTCTCCTCGCCGCCGCCGATGTTGACCGGCCGTACCGCGCGGCTCGCGGCCACCAGCAGGATGCCGTCGACGGTGTCGTCGACGAAGCACAGCGAGCGGGTCTGCTCGCCGCTGCCGGCCACCGTCAGCGGCTCGCCGGCCAGCGCCTGGCAGATGAAGGTCGGAACCGCCCGGCCGTCGTGCGCGCGCATCCGGGGTCCGTAGGTGTTGAACATCCGCACGATGCCGGCATTGCTGCCCTTGGCGCCGACGTGGGCGGTGACCAGCGCTTCGGCGAACCGCTTGGACTCGTCGTACACGCTGCGCGGGCCGACCGGGTTGACGTTGCCCCAGTAGTCCTCGCGCTGCGGGTGCTCCAGTGGGTCGCCGTACACCTCGGAGGTGGAGGCGAGGACGAAGCGCGCGCCGTCGCGGTGCGCGACGGCCAGCGCGTTCCGCGTCCCGAGACTGCCGACGTCCAGCGTCTCCAGCGGCATCCGGAGGTAGTCCACGGGCGAGGCCGGGCACGCGAAGTGCAGGACGAGGTCGTAGGGGCCGCGGAGTTCCTCGACGCACTGCGGAAGGCAGACGTCCCGGTCCAGGAAGCGGAAGCCGGGACGTCCGAGCAGGTGCTCGATGTTCTCCATGGATCCCGAGCAGAGGTTGTCCACGCAGTCGACCTCGACGTCGCTCTCCAGCAGACGTTCACAGAGGTGGGAGCCGAGGAAACCGGCGCCGCCGGTCACGAGCGCTCGGCGCCACGTCGGTCGCAGGGGCAGGGCTGTCACCCGTCGTCCTCCTTTGTGTGCGGCAGAGTCTGGGCAGCACGGACACTGAGTGTCCCCTTTCGATGCTTTTACGCATCTTCGTACTGTTCTACCGGCGACTGTCCGGGTACGCCTCCCGAGTGCGCACTGAGCGAAGGAGCAAACTTCCCATGCACCCACCGCTTCGAGCCCTCACCGACGATCTGCTCTCTCGCCCCGGTGGCCCCGGACGGACGCTGCTGACCGGGTGGTTCAGCTTCGACGACGGCGAGGTCACGGTCGGTGACGCGCTGGCCCAGCGCCGGGTGTCCGAGGCGCTCACGGCGTGCGGCATCTCCCACGACACCGCCTGGAGCCGGGGCTTCGCACCGGACCGGATGCCTCTGGACGCCGCCGACCCCGCCGCCTACGGCCATGTCCTCTTCACCTGCGGACCCGCGCACGGCGAGCAAGTGCGGCGGCTGCACCGGCAGTTCGCCGGCTGCCGGCGGCTCGCCGTCGGCGTGAGCGTCATCGACCCCGCCGACCCCGCGGTGACCGGCTTCGACCGGGTCTTCGCGCGGGACGAGCCGGCCGCCGCGCCCACCGTCGACCTGGCCGCCTCGGCACCCGTGCACCCGGTGCCACCCGTCGTGGGCGTGGTGCTGACCTACGGGCAGGGCGAGTACGCCGACCGGCGGCGGCACGACACGGTCGGTGAGCGGCTGGCCGAGTGGCTCACCCGGCTGGACTGCACACGGGTGGCCGCCGACACCCGGCTGGCGATCGACGACTGGCGGCACTGCGCGACCCCCGAACAGTTCATGGGGCTCGCGGCACGCCTCGACGCCGTGCTCACCAACCGGCTGCACGGCATGGTGCTGGCGCTGCGCGCCGGCACCCCGGCGCTGGTCGTCGATCCCGTACTGGGCGGCGCCAAGGTCACGGCCCAGGCGCGGGCGCTGCGCTGGCCCGCCGTCCTGCCCGCCGACGGCGTCACGCCGGGGACGCTGGACCGGTGGTGGGAGTGGTGCCTCTCCCCCGCGGGCCGCGCGGCGGCCGGGCGGCGGGCGCGGCTCATGGAGCGGGCCCGCGGGGCCCACCGGCCATGATTACGTTCCGCGATTCCGGTAACCCGAGGGACAGGAACAGTCCGTCCTGTATGAGGAGGAATCGTGCTCAGCGCCATCGCCGACGTACTGCGGGCCATCGGCAGCACCATCGCCGCCGTGGTGACGCTCCCCTTCCGTGCGCTCGCCCGGCTCTTCGGCGGCGCCTCGCGAGGCGCCCACTAGCCCCCGCCCCCGACCTCACGAGGAGTGCAGGCATGACGGGTGACCAGCGGAAGACCGCGCATGCCCTGCTGAAGACGCACGGGCGGACGTACGCCGCGGAAGCAGGCATCAAGCTCCGCGACACCCCGCAGCCCCTCTACCAGCTGCTCGTACTGTCCTGCCTGCTCAGCGCCCGTATCCGGGCCTCGGTGGCGGTCGCGGCGGCCCGTGAGCTCTTCGAGGCCGGCATGCGGGACGCCCGGAGCATGCGGGACGCCACCTGGCAGCAGCGGGTGGACGCCCTGGGCCGGGGCAGCTACCGCCGGTACGACGAGCGCACGGCCACCCAGCTCGGCGACGGCGCCCAGCTGCTGCTCGACGACTACCAGGGTGACCTGCGGAAACTCCGCGACGAGGCCGGCGGCGACGTGGGCCGGCTGCGTGAGCTGCTGCAGAAGGTGCCAGGACTCGGCCCGGCCGGCGCGGACATCTTCCTGCGCGAGGCCCAGGCCGTCTGGCCGGACCTCGTCCCGTACATCGACGCCAAGGCCGTCCAGGGTGCGGAACGGCTCGGCCTGCCGAAGGATTCCGGTGCGCTGGCACGGCTGGTGCCCGGCAAGGACACCGCCGCCTTCGCCGCCGCCCTGGTGCGCGCCGCACTGGAGAAGTCCGTGGTGGAGGACGTGACGGAGGAGACCTCCTGATCGCGGCGGACGCCCTGGAGCGGACACGCTGCCCCGGAGGGGACATGCTGCACCGGAGCGTACATGCGGAAGGGGCCGGGACACGTGCGTGTCCCGGCCCCTTCGTCCGGTCGGGGTACCTGCGTTCCTGCCGTCAGGCGGCGGTCCGGTAGGCCTCCGCGGTGGCCGGAGCGGTCCGCAGGAGAGTGCCCTTGCGGGTGTGCAGCAGCGCGCCCACGCCGGTCACACCCGCGATGATCAGGCCGCCCAGCACCAGCGCGCCACGCGCACCGGCCCACTCCATCAGGAGGCCCAGCAGCGGCGGGGCGACCAGGCCCCAGCCGGTGCTCAGGCTCCGCCAGACGCCGAGCACCCGGCCCCGCATGTTCGCCGGCGGGTCGGTCTGGAGCACGGTGGTGCCCGCGGTGTCGGACACCGCTTCCACCACCGACATCGGCAGCACGAGGACCAGCAGGAAGATCAGCGAGGGCGAGAGCCCCGCGACGATCTGGAGCAGCGCTCCGGCGGCGGCCAGCGCGCCGACGAGCTTGACCGAGGGGCTGCGCAGCCGGGCGGCGAGGATCGCGCCGACGATGCCACCGGCGGCCAGGACGGAGGAGACCGTGCCGAACGCGCCGGCGCCCGCGCTGAGCGGCCCGGTGACCAGGACGGCCAGGGTCAGCTGGTAGTTCCGGCCGAAGATCGCGCTCAGGCCGGTGATCACGGCCAGCGCGACCAGCCGGGGACGGCGCAGGAAGAAGGCCATGCCCTCGCGGGCCGTCATGGCGGGCTCCGTGTCCGCCTCGGCGGGCGCGGCCGCGGGTTCGGGCGCCTTCTCCAGGCTCACCTTCGCCTGCTGCGACCCGGTGTCCTCGCCCCCCGCGCGCAGCGCCTTGCCGACCGGGCGGAGGAAGGGGATGACCGCGGCCACGAAGAGGAAGGAGAAGCCGTTCGCGGCGTAGGCGGCGCCCGTGCCGAGGACGCCGACGGCCACACCGGCCAGCGCCGTACCGCCCAGCCGGCCCACGCTGTGCACCAGCGAGCCGACCGCGATGGCCGAGGGGACGTCCTCCCGGCGTACCAGGTCGTTGCCGAGCAGCGCGGTGGCGGGCCCGTCGACCGTGGCGATCAGACCGGTCACGGCGGACAGCGCCATGAGCAGGCCGTAGTTGAGCTGGTCGGTCGCCACGAGGAACGCGGTGGCGAAGGCCACCAGGCCCAGCACGCCCTGGCTCACCGCGGCGGTGAGCTTGCGGGGCCAGCGGTCGACGGCGGCGCCGCCGAAGAGGCCCATGAGCAGACCGGGGCCGGCCTGTACGGAGAGTGACAGGCCGGTGGCGGCCGCGGAGCCGGTGAGCTGCAGCACCAGCAGGTTCTGCACGGTCAGCTGCATCCAGGTGCCGGCGTTGGAGACCAGGTTGGCCACCGACCACCAGCGCATGCTGCGGTAGCGGAGCGAGCGCCAGGGCGCGTGGTCGCCGCCGTCGCGCGTACGGCCGCGGCCGAACAGGTAACGCAGGTTGGCGGTGTACCGGCGGACCGCGGAGGGGGCCTTGCCGCCGCGTGGATCGCCGGCGGGTTCGCCCGGCTCGGCGACGGGTTCGGCGGGGTCCGCGGCGGCGGACGGGTGCGCGGACGGCGTCTGCCCGGGCGTGGGCTCGGGAGCAAGGACGGGAGAAGGCACAGCGGAAGACACTTCGTGAAGAGCCCGTCAGGCTCGGAAAGCGGCTCGGCTGGCGCGCGGGCACGACTGCGTGCGGCGGCGGGCCGGGGTGCCGAGATCGGTCGGTGCCGGGCCGGGGCGGACGGTGCACGCCCCGGGCACGACGAGATCCGACTTTCACACACCGGTGCGGCCGGCGAAACGCCCTGCGGGTGCGATGGCCGTCACCCTGTCGCGCATCCCTTGCGCCCCAAGGGTTCCGCCGAGTGGGTGCGGATTCTCACAGCGGGCGGTGGACCGGTGGCAGGCGGGTACTCGCTGACAGCCCGAAGTTGCGTTTGCGCGATATGTGACGGTTCCGCAGGGTGGGGTGCACCGGTGCAGAAACGGGCACCCGTGCTGCACGGGCCGGGAGAAGACACCGAAGAAGGCACCGGAGGACACCGGGGAAGGCACCGGCGAGATCCCGCGGAACGGCGGTCCAGGAGAGGAGAGCGGCCATGTCCGACGAGGCGATGGGTGACGAGGTCTACCAGCCGCCCGCCTACGAAGTGGCGGCCAAGCCCGACGACCTCGACATGGAGGACGCCCTCGACGAGCCGGACGCCGATGAGCAGCTGGACCAGGGCTATTCGCCGCCCGAGAAGCCTCTCGGGGTGAACAAGACGGGCACCACGGCGAACGAGCAGCGCGAGGGCGAGAGCCTGGACGAGCGGCTCGCCGAGGAGGTGCCGGACGTGACACCGCCCGAGGGCGACGGCATCGGCGACGAGGTGGACAGCGACGGCGAGCCGGTGGACGAGCAGGTCGGCGAGGACCGGGCCGGCCGGATCGTCGGCGGCGACCAGGGCTACCCCGACCGCGGCCGGAACGCCAACGACGTGGTCGCCCGGGACGTGGGCATCGACGGCGGTGCCGCGGGCGCGGAGGAGGCCGCGATGCACGTCGTGGACGACGAGAACGTCAACGACGACCAGTCCCCGCCGCTGCGCTGAGGCGGTAGAAAGGGGGCATGAGCGAGGGCGCGGGACAGGCACACGAGGACGACGTGGACGCGGTGACGCGTGCCGTGCTGACCGCGTCCCGGGTGCTGGTGGCCGTCTCGGCGCGCTCGCTGGCCGCCATCGAGGGGACGGTGACGCTGCCGCAGTTCCGGCTGCTGGTCGTGCTGTCCGCGCACGGCGGCGCCAAGCTGGTGACCGTCGCGGAGCTGCTGGGCGTCAACCCCTCCACCGCGCTGCGCATGGTCGACCGGCTGATCGCGGCCGGTCATGTGCGTCGCGAGGTCAATCCCCACAACCGTCGAGAAACGATTCTGCAGTTGACCGGCGAGGGGCGGCGCATCGTCGAGGAGGTCACCGCGCGGCGGCACGCCGAGATCGCGGAGATCGTCGCGCGGATGCCGGCGCCCCGGCGCGCCGAACTGGTGGCGGCGCTGACCGCCTTCGCCTGCGCCGCCGGTGAACCCGCGGCGCAGGCCGTCGAAGCCGATCCCTATCCCCTGGGCTGGGCCCCTCCCGGCGCCCCCTGACGGCGGCCCGGCCCACGCCGATCCCCGGAGCTGTCCGCCATGACCACCGCCGACGACACCCGGGCCCGTACCGGCGAGAACACCACCGCCGTACGCGGCCCGCTCGTCCGCTTCCTCGACGACCCGTTCCGCACCGGCCGCGACGCGGCGTTCACGTACACGCCCGACGCGCTGCTGATCTGCACCGACGGCCGGATCACCGCCGTCGGCGACCACGCGGCGCTGCGCCACCGGCTGCCCGCCGGCGTCACTCCGGCGCACTATCCGGACCACGTCGTCGTCCCCGGCTTCGTCGACACCCACGTGCACGGCGTGCAGACCGATGTCATGGCGGCGACCGGCGCCGACCTGACCGGCTGGCTGGAGCGGCGCGCGTTCCCCGAGGAGGAGCGGTTCGCCGACGGCCGGTACGCCCGCGAGGCCGCCGCCGCCTTCTGCGACCAGCTGCTGCGCAACGGCACCACCACGGCCCTGGTCTTCGGCTCCGTCCACCCCGGCTCCGCCGACGCGCTGTTCGAGGCGGCCGCCCGGCGGAACCTCCGTATCGTCTGCGGCAAGGTGCTCATGGACCGCAACGCACCCGACGCGCTGCTCGACACGGCGCAGAGCGGTTACGAGGAGTCCAAGGCGCTGCTGGAACGCTGGCACGGCAAGGGGCGTGCCCGGTACGCGATCACGCCCCGCTTCGCTCCCAGCAGCACGCCGGAACAGCTGGAAGCGGCCGCCGCGCTGTGGCGGGAGCACCCCGGCGCCCTCCTGCACACCCACGTCTCGGAGACCCCGGACGAGGCCGAGTGGGCCCGCTCGCTCTTCCCCGGCCGGGCCGGCTACCTCGACATCTACGACCACTACGGGCTGCTCGGGCCGGGCGCGGTACTCGCGCACGGCGTCCACCTCTCCCCCGCCGAACGCGACCGCTGCGCCGCCACCGGCACGGCCCTCGCCCACTGCCCCGGCTCCAACCTCGCCCTGGGCAGCGGACTGTTCCCGCTGCGCGAGACCGCCGGCGGGCCGCGCCCGGTGACCGTCGGGCTCGGCACCGACGTCGGCGCGGGCCCCACCTTCTCGATGCTGTCGACGCTGTACGAGGCGTACAAGGTCGCGGCCGTGCGCGGCGCCCCGGTCGACACCGTGCAGGCGTACCACCTGGCCACCCGGGGCGGGGCCGCGGCGCTCGGCCTGGCGGACACCGTCGGCTCCCTCGCGCCCGGCCAGGAGGCGGACTTCGCGGTGCTCGATCCCCGGGCCACCCCGCTGCTCGCCCGGCGCGCCGCACGCACCGAGGACATCGAGGAGCTGCTGTTCGTGCTCGCGGCGATGGGCGACGACCGCGTGGTCCGCGCCACGTACGTGGCGGGACGCCTCGCCCACGACCGGGACACGGCGCCGGCGGGGCGGGGCGAGGGCGCCCCGTAGGACGGAACCGGGGGCCGGCCCGATGGCCGGCGTACCGGCCGGTCAGCGGCCGAGGGCCTTGGCCAGCTCGTCCTTGTTCATCGAGGAACGGCCGTCGATGTTCTTCTTCTTGGCCTCGGCGTAGAGCTGGTCCCTGGTCGGTCCCTGCGGGCCCGTACGGTTGCCGGAGCGCTGGCCGCCGCGCTGCGGCGCGGACTTCCGGTCCTGGGTGGAGGTCTTGCTCGCGGTCTTCGACTCGCCCGAGCGGGCCCGCTCCTTGTTGACCGTGCGCGCGGCGATCTCCTTCGCGCGGCCGGTGGAGGTGCCGCGCTTCTGGGCGCCCTCCTTGATGTGCTCGTACTGTCGCTCGCGCTTGTTGCTGGAACCTCGCGGCATGTCACGTCTCCTCGTGGTCGGCCCCGGCCCGCCGGGAGCGCGGGCAGGTGGCACGTTCCACTCCACCTCTCACCTGCGCGGTCCGCGAGAGGAGGGGGGCCGTTCGGGCACGCCGTCGGCACCGGCCAGCCGGACCGCGCACTCCAGCATCATGGCGTGCACGAACGACTGCGGCAGGTTGCCCCGCAACTGACGCTGCGTGATGTCGTACTCCTCGGCGTACAGCCCCGCCGCGCCGCACGCGGCGCGGTTGCGCTCGAACCAGCGGTACGCCTCAACTTCCCTGCCCTGCTGGTGTTCCGCCAGCGCCATCGCGAAGCCGCAGAGCACGAAGGCGCCTTCCGCCGCCGCCAGCGGCCGGTCGTCGTGCCGGAACCGGTAGGCGTAGTGGTGGTCGGTCAGCCGCTCCGTGTACGCCTGCAGTGTGGCGCGGGTGCGCGGGTCGTCGGCGGACAGCGCGCCGCGCAGCGCCGGTATCAGCAGTGCCGCGTCCAGGGCCGGGTCGTCGGCGGCGCGCTGCCAGTGGCCGTCGGGGTGCAGTGCGGTGGCGGTGGTGGCGGCGAGGAGGGTGTCGGCGAGCTCGGTCCACCTGCGCGCCTGCGGGCCTGGCGGTCCGGCGGCGGCCATCGCGCGCAGCCCGGCGGAGCAGATGAGGCGGCTGTGCGTCCAGGCGCGGGGCTCCAGTTCCCAGATGCCCGCGTCCGGTTCCTGCCAGCGGCGGGCGACGGCGTCCGCGGCGATCTCGGCGGCCTTGCGGCCGTCGCCGTCGAGCCGGCCGGCGCGGGCCGCGGCGGCGAACAGCAGCAGTGCCTCGCCGAAGGCGTCGAGCTGGAACTGCCGGTTGACGCGGTTGCCGATCCGGTCGTAACCGCCGGGGTAGCCGGCCAGGTCCAGTTCCCGCTGGTCGGGTACGGGACCGCCGTCGACCGTGTACGCCGGGCTGAGCTCGGGGCCGTCCTCGCGCAGCCGGGCGCCGATGAAGCGGACCGCCGCGTCGAGCAGCGGGTACTGCCCGGCCGCCGCCGCGGCCTGGCCCGCGTAGCACTGGTCGCGGATCCACACGTACCGGTAGTCGTAGTTGCGGCCCTCTTCGGCGCGTTCGGGCAGGCTGGTGGTGGCTGCCGCGATCAGCCCGCCGCTCGCGCCGGTCATGCCGCACAGCACGGCGTACGACTGCCGGGCGTCCCCCGCGGCGATGGTGTCGTCCAGCGCGGGCACGGCCTCCCGCCAGGCCTGTTCGGTACGGGCCCAGGCGGCGCCGGGCTCCGGGGGCGGGCCGGGCGGCGGGGTGCGGCCGATCTCCAGGACGAGGTCGTGCCGTTGCCCGGCGTCGAGCCGCAGGTCGAGGACGAGGCGGGTGGCGCGGCGGGAACCGGTGCCCCGGCCGGTGCCGGTACGCGCGTCGGTACCGCCGGTCTCCGTGTGCACGCCGACGGCCGCCTCCGCACCCGCGTCCGTCGGGGCGTCCGTCAGGCGGGCCGTGGCGCCGCCCGTCCAGCGCAGGTGGAGGCCGCCGGCCCGGGCGGTCCACACGCCGTGCTCGTCGCGGTGCGGCTCGGTCAGCGGTGCGGCGCCGTAGCCGGCCAGCGGGTGCAGGACCACCCGCAGGCGGGCCGGGCCCTGGCAGGCCTCGACGCGGCGCAGCAGGACGACGCGGCCGGGGTCGCCCGGGTACGCGAGCGCCTCCCGGCACTCGACGATGCCGCTCTGGGTGATCCAGCGGCTGCGCCAGATCAGCGTGCCCTCTTCGTAGTGCCCGCCCGGCACGTACCGTTCCTCCGGGGTCACCGCGTACGTCCCGCCCCCGCCGATGAGGGTGGCGAAGACCGCCTCGTCGTGCCAGCGCGGGGCGCACAGCCAGCAGATCTCGCCGCGCGGGCCGACCAGCGCCGCACGCTCGCCGTCGGCCAGTACGGCGTAGTCGCGCAGCGCCTGCGGCGGGAAGGCGTGGCTTTCGGGCGGTTCGACGGTGCTCATCGGTCTCCGGAGGGGGTGGTGCGGAGTGTGCTCGGTGGGGCGGTTCAGCCGGTGCGGTACTGCTCGGCCAGGTCGGCGCGGAGCGTGAGCCCGTGTCCGGGTGCCCCGTCGGCGCCGGGCCGGATGCTGCCGCCGGCCGGGTCGAGGGCGCCGTCGAAGAGCAGGTTCTCGATGCGTACGTGGTCGTGGAACCACTCCAGGTGCCGCAGGTTGGGCACGGCGGCGGCTGCGTGCGCGTGCACGTGCGGCGCGCAGTGGCCGGACAGCTCCAGCCCGTTGGCCTCGGCGAGCGCGGCGGTGCGCAGCCAGACGGTGAGGCCGCCGCAGCGGGTGGCGTCGGCCTGCAGGCAGTCCACCGCGTCCGCGCGGAGCAGGTGCCCGAAGTACGGCAGGGTGTAGCCGTATTCGCCGGCGGTGACGTCGGGGGTGACGGCGGCGCGGACGTGGGCGAGGCCGGTGAGGTCGTCGGAGGAGACCGGCTCCTCGAACCAGGTGACGCCCTGCTGCGCGAGGTGCGCCGCGACCCGGACGGCCTGCTTGCGGGAGTAGCCGCCGTTGGCGTCGACGTAGAGGTCGGTGGTGTCGCCGATGGCGCGGCGGGCGGCGGTGACGCGCTCGGCGTCGCGCCAGGTGGCGCTCCCCCACGACTCCCCGATCTTGATCTTGACGCGGGGGATGTCCTGTTCCTCGACCCAGTGCCGCAGCTGGCGCTCCTGCTGCCCGGCGTCGTACGTGGTGAAGCCGCCGCTGCCGTACACCGGTACATCGGTCCGGCAGGCCCCGAGCAGCCGGACCAGCGGGAGGTCCAGCAGCCGGGCCTTGAGGTCCCACAGCGCGAGGTCGACGGCCGAGACCGCCCCGGCGATCAGGCCGGGCCGTCCGGCGTTGCGGACGGCCCGGTGCATCGCCTCGTTGGCGGCCGGCACGTCGAGGGCGCAGCGGCCGGTCACCACGTCCGCCAGCTGGCCGGTGACGACCTGTGCGGTGGCGGGCGCGCCGTAGGTCCAGCCGAAGCCGGTGGTGGCTCCCGAGCGCACGGTCACCAGCACCAGCGTGGTGGAGTCCCAGGTGAGGGTGCCATCGCCCTCCGGAGCGTCGGTCGGGACGGTGTAGACCGCCGTCCCGACCGACTCCACCGGGGGTTCGGTGCCCCCTTCGTGCTCAGCTGCCATCACGCGTTGCGGTCGTCGTCGGCGCCGGGCCGGTCCTCGCGGTGCCGGTGGCCGGGCAGCATCTCCTGCATCTTGGCCTTGATGCCCTGCTTGAGGACGTTGCCGCGGTCGCTGTCGCCCTTGAGGACGGCGGCCGCTGCGGCCTCGATCTGGTCGAAGCTGGCGTGCGGCGGGATCGGCGGCACGGCCGGGTCGGTACGGAAGTCGATGACGAACGGGCGGTCGGCGGAGAGCGCCTGGCGCCAGGCGGACTCCACGTCACCGGGCTTCTCCACGCGGACGCCGCCGAGGCCGATGGAGCGGGCGAAGTCGGCGTACGGCACGTCCGGGATGTGCTGCGAGGGCTCGAACTGCGGGGCGCCGGACATCGCGCGCATCTCCCAGGTGACCTGGTTGAGGTCCTCGTTGTTCAGGACGGCGACGACGAGCCGCGGGTCGGACCACTGCTGCCAGTACTTGCGCGCGGTGATCAGCTCGGCCATGCCGTTCATCTGCATCGCGCCGTCACCGACGATGGCCAGCGCGGGCCGCTCGGGGTGCGCGAACTTGGCGCCGATGACGTACGGCACGCCGGGGCCCATGGTGGCCAGGGTGCCGGACAGCGAGCCGCGCATGGCGCCGCGCATCCGCAGATGGCGCGCGTACCAGTTGGCGGCGGAGCCGGAGTCGGCGGCCAGGATCACGTCGTGGGGCAGCAGCGCGTCCAGTGCGTGCACGACGTACTCGGGGTTGATCGGGTCCGCGTCCACGGCGGCGCGCCGCTGCATCACCTCCCACCAGCGCTTGGTGTTCTTCTCGATCTTCTTGCGCCAGTCGCCGTGCTTCTTCCGCTTCAGCTGCGGCAGCAGCGCCCGCAGTGTCTCCTTGGCGTCGCCGACGAGGTTGACCTCGAAGGGGTAACGCATGCCGACCATGTGCGCGTCGATGTCGATGTTGACGGCGCGTGCCTGGTCCAGCTCGGGCATGAACTGGGTGTACGGGAAGCTGGAGCCGATCACGACGAGGGTGTCGCACTCCATCATCAGCTCGTACGAGGGCCGGGTGCCGAGCAGGCCGATGGCGCCGGTGACGTACGGCAGGTCGTCCGGCAGCGCGTCCTTGCCCAGCAGCGCCTTGGCGACGCCCGCGCCGGTGACGTCGGCCAGCTCCTCGACCTCGGCGCGGGCGCCGCGGGCGCCCTGCCCGATGAGGACCGCGACCTTCTCGCCCTCGTTGATGACCTTGGCGGCGTCGGCGATGGCGGGCTTCGCGGGGAGCGGGGCGTAGTCGGCCATGCCCAGGCTGGAGGGCACCATCTTGAACGCGTGCTGCGGCGGGGAGTAGTCCAGCTCCTGCACGTCGGCCGGGATGATGACCGCGGTGACGGTCCGCCGGGCGATCGCGGTGCGCATGGCCCGGTCGATGACGTTGGGCAGCTGCTCGGGGACGGTCACCGTCTCGCAGAAGTCGGAGGCGACGTCCTTGTAGAGGCTCGCGAGGTCGACCTCCTGCTGGTACGAGCCGCCCATGGCGCTGCGGTTGGTCTGGCCGACGAGCGCGACGACGGGCACGTGGTCGAGCTTGGCGTCGTAGAGGCCGTTGAGCAGGTGGATGGCGCCGGGCCCGGAGGTAGCGGCGCAGACGCCCACCCGGCCGGAGAACTTGGCGTAGCCGACGGCCTCGAAAGCGGCCATCTCCTCGTGCCGCGCCTGGACGAACTCCGGCTTGTTGTCGGCCCTCCCCCAGGCGGCGAGCAGGCCGTTGATGCCGTCACCCGCATAGCTGAAGACATGGTCGACGTCCCACTCGCGCAGCCGCTGCAGGATGTAGTCGGACACCTTGATCGACACTTGGTATACCTCTCACTTTCCGGTGGGTGACGTGCGGTGCGAGCGGCGGGCCGACCGGACGGCCAGGACGGCCGCGGCGCCGAGCGCTGCCAGCGCGCCCGCGGTGAGCAGCCGGCCGTCGCGGGCGCTGACGTCGGGCCGCTGCGCGAGCGCTTCGGGCCGGGTGGCGGGCAGCGGCCCGTCGAGACCGAGCGCGAGGACCTCGGCGAGGTGCAGCGCGCGCCGCCCGGTGCCGCCCTGCTCGATCTGGGTACGGCAGCTGAACCCGTCGGCGAGGACCAGGGCGCTGGGCGCCGCGTCCCGTACGGCGGGCAGCACGCCCAGCTCGCCGACCTTCATCGACAGGTCGTGGTGGCCGCGTTCGAAACCGAAGTTGCCGGCCAGCCCGCAGCAGCCTTCGTCCAGCACCTCCGCCTGGATGCCGGCCCGGCGCATCAGCTCCCGGTCGGCGTCGTCCTTGAGGACGGCGTGCTGGTGGCAGTGGGTCTGCACGGTGGCGGTACGGGCCAGCCGGGGCGGCCGCCAGTCGTCGGGCGCGTGGTTCAGCAGCTGCTCCGCGAAGGTGCGGAACTGCCCGGCGAGCCGCTGGACGTCCTCGTCCTCCGGCAGGAGTTCGGGCGCGTCGGCACGGAAGACGGCCGCGCAGGACGGTTCCAGCCCGATGACCGGCGTACCGGCCTCCAGCCAGGGCCGCAGGGCGTCCAGGGTGCGGCGGAGCACGTGCTTGGCGGTGCGCAGCTGCCCGGTGGAGATCCAGGTCAGCCCGCAGCACACGGCCTGGGTGGGCACGGTGACGCGGAAGCCCGCGTCCTCGAGCACGCGCACCGCCGACTTGGCGATGGAGGGGTGGAAGTACGTGCTGAAGGTGTCGGGCCAGAGGAGGACCGTGCGGGGATCGGCGGGGTCGGGCTCCGGCGCCTTGCGCGCCCGCCACCACTGGACGAACGACTCCTCGGCGAGGACCGGCGCTGTGCGCTCCCCGGCGACGCCGGCCGCGAGCTTCCCGAGCCGTCCGATGCCGGGCGCGCTCAGCGCGGCGTTGACCAGCCGTGGCGCCGCCCGGGAGAGCCGGGCCCACAGCGGCAGCCAGCCCATCGAGTAGTGTGCCGCGGGCCGCAGTCGCCCCTCGTAGTGGTGCGCGAGGAACTCGGCCTTGTAGGTGGCCATGTCGACGCCGACCGGGCAGTCGGACTTGCAGCCCTTGCAGGCCAGGCAGAGGTCGAGGGCGTCCCTGACCTCGGTGGAGCGCCAGCCGTCGGTGACGGGCGAGTCGGCGTGCCCGCCGAGCATCTCGAAGAGCAGCCGGGCACGCCCGCGGGTGGAGTGCTCCTCCTCGTCGGTCGCCCGGTACGAGGGGCACATCACGCCGCCGGAGTGGGTGCGGCAGTTGCCGATGCCGACGCAGCGCATCACCGCGCGGGTGAAGGAGTGGTCGTCCTCGGGGTAGCCGAAGTGCGTCTCGTGGCTGTCGGGGCGCCAGCCGGCGCCGAGCCGGAGGTTCTCGTCCACCCGGTAGGGCGCCACGACCTTGCCGGGGTTCATCCGGTCGTCCGGGTCGAACAGCGCCTTGAGCTCGCCGAACGCGGTGACCAGCCGCTCGCCGAACATCTTCGGCAGCAGCTCGCCGCGGGCCTGCCCGTCCCCGTGCTCGCCGGAGAGCGACCCGCCGTAGGAGGCGACGAGGTCGGCGGCGCGGTGCAGGAACTCCCGGAACGCGGCGACGCCCTCGGCGGTCTTGAGGTCGAAGGGGATACGGGTGTGCACACAGCCCTGGCCGAAGTGCCCGTAGAGGGACGGGTGGTCGTAGTGGAACTCCGCGAAGAGCCGCTTGAGGTCGCGCAGGTAGTCGCCGAGCTTGTCGGGCGGTACGGCGGAGTCCTCCCAGCCCTCCCAGGTCTCGCGGTCGTCCGGGGGCCGCGCGGTCACGCCGAGCCCGGCCTCGCGGGCCTTGAGCATCTTCTGCTCGCGCTCGGGGTCGTCGGAGAACGCCACGTCGGGGTCGCCCTCGCTGCGGTTGATCGCGTGCAGCAGATCGCACGCCTGCCCGTCGACGTCCTCCTGGTTGTCGCCGCTGAACTGCAGCAGCAGCCAGCTCTCGCCCTCGGGGAACCGTTCGAGGGAGTCCAGGAAGGCGCCCTCCTCGCGCATGAGCTGGGCCATCCGCCCGTCCAGCGCCTCCAGCTGGGTGGGACGGCAGTGCTTCAGCAGCCGGGGCACGTCGTCGGCGGCGGCGCAGATGTCGTCGTACCCGAGGACCAGTATGGCCTCGGCGGCCGGTACCGGTACCAGGTCCAGCTCCGCGTGCAGGACGGTGACCAGCGTGCCTTCGCTGCCGATCAGCGCGCGGGCGAGGTGGAACTCGTTCTCCGGGAGCAGCGCGTCGAGGTTGTAGCCGGAGACGCGGCGCGGGATGCGCGGATAGCCGCGCCGGATGTCGGCCAGGTAGCGGTCGGCGATGCGGCGCAGCCCCTGGTACAGCTCGCCCCTGCGGCCGCCGGCCCCGACGGCCTCCTCGAACTCCGCGTCGGTGGTGGCCCCGACCCACATCCGGGTGCCGTCGTAGGTGAGCACTTCCATGCGACGCACGTTGTCGGCGGTCTTGCCGTACGCCTGCGCCGAGGCGCCGCAGGAATTGTTGCCGATCATGCCGCCGAGTGCGCAGTGGCTGTGCGTGGACGGCTTGGGCCCGAACTTCAGGCCGTGCTCCGCCAGCTGCCGGTTGAGGTCGTCCAGCACGATGCCGGGCTCGACGACACAGGTGCGGCGCTGCGGGTCGACCGAGACCAGACGGTGGCAGTACTTCGTCCAGTCGATGACCACCGCCGTGTTGGTGCACTGGCCGCCCAGGCTGGTGCCGCCGCCCCGGGAGAGCACCGGAGCGCCGAACTCCGCGCAGACCTCGACCGCCGCGGCGCCCGCTTCCACGTCGCGCGGAGCGACCACGCCGATGGGTACCTGCCGGTAGTTCGAGCCGTCGGTGGCGTACGCGCCCCGGCTGCCCGCGTCGAAGCGGACCTCGCCGTCGACCCGCTCGCGCAGCGCCCGCTCCAGCGCGGCCACGTCCAGGTCCGTCCCGCCGGACACCGCGCGCTTGCGGTCGGTCAGCGCCGCTCGTTCGTTCGGGGCCATGGTCACCTTCCTCGTCCGTCTCCGCCTCGGCACCGCCGCCGTCGCCGGGCCGCCCGCCCCTGTGCCGCCGGAACGCCCGCCGGCGGCACAGGGGCGGGCGTACCGGGAAGCCGCGGCGGGCCGGCGGTCCGGCCCCGGACCGGGGTTACTTGCCGCGCCCGGTGACGAAGTCCCGGGCCCGGTCGACCAGTCCCGCGCCGGGGGCCAGCAGCTTGTTGGCGGGCGGGGTGCTGGGGGCCTTGGGGTGCGGCCGGGTGGGCGCCGTCTTCTTCGCGCTGCGGATCTTCTCGCCGAGCTCGTCCAGCTCCTCCTGCGGGCAGGCGTCACGCAGCTGCGGGAAGAGCCGGCCCTCCTCGTCCCTGACGTGCTCGGTGACCTCGGTGCGCAGCTTGACGACGAGGTGGCTGAAGTCGGGATGCTCGGCCCCGGTCTTCTCCAGGCTCTTCAGCAGTGTTTCCACCCGGCCGTGGTCGGCTGTCTCCTTGTCGGCGAGCGCGTCCCCGTCCGGGAGGTGCCTGCGCACCGCCGGGTAGAGGTGCTGCTCCTCGGCCACCGAGTGCCGGACCAGCTCGATCGTCAGCTCGTCGGCCAGCCGCTTGCGCTCCTCCGACCCGGGGACGGCGCCCTCGATGCGTCGGAAGAGCTCGGTCACCTCGCGGTGGTCAGTGGTCAGTTCCTGGATGACGTCGCCGCCGTGACCCATGAGTACTGCCACCTTTCCTGGAAGCGGCGCGGACCGGACCTTCCGGGCGCCATCGGACGAGTTCCCGATACCTCAGTCCCGTAACGCCGCAACTCGACCGATCGGGAAGGATTGGGCCGAATGGCCGACTTATCCGTAAAGGACTGCGCGCCGGGCCGGTTCGACGGTCACCGGCCCGGCGCTTCCCATCCCCATGGGAGCCCATGGCCGACGTCCGGGTCCCATGCACCGCGGCGGGCAAACCTCCGCGCGCCGAAAATTCGCCGATACCGGCAGGTCAGGGCTGGTGCGGGAGGGGCGCGTCAGGCCATCGGGGTCAGATCGGCCCGGCCGAACAGCAGGGCGTACCCGCGGGGCAGCTGCGCCAGGATGCGTTGCAGCAGTTCCTCCCCCAGATGGGCGCCGACGGCGGTGAGGACGGTGCTGGCGTCCCAGCGCGCGGTCGCGTGCGTGGCGCCCTCCGTGCGGGCCGCCAACCGGTCCACGAACTCGCAGGCGGTCCGCCGCCGCTCGTCCGTTATGTCACCGGCGACGATCCGCGCGGCCTCGGGCGGCAGCGACCGGAGGAAGGCGACGCGCTCCGCGCCGGTGAGCTGGCCGGCGAAGGCCACCAGTATGTGCCGGACGGCCCGCTCGGCCTCCGCCATGGTCCGGTAGCGCCCCGAGGTCCGCACCGCCGCGAGCAGGTCGCCGCCCATGATGCCGCCTCCTCTGGTCCCTTCCATGGTGCGGCTCCCGCCCGGAGCCGCAACCCATGCGCAGGGCGGGCCCGCGTCCCGCACCGACGCGCGGCGGCCGTCGCCCTCCGTACGGGCGCATCCCCGCACCGGCAGGCTTCGGCCAGGCCGGGGAGGGGCACCCGTCCCCGCATGTCCCACATCTCAGATCTTCCCGGCATCGACGAGTCGTACTGGATGGCCAGCGCGCACACCACCTCGTACGCCCCGCTCACCGAGGACACCGAAGCCGACGTGACGGTGATCGGAGGCGGCATCGCGGGGCTCTGCACGGCGTGGGAGCTGTCGAGAGCCGGCCGGCGCGTCGTCGTCCTCGAAGCGGACCGGATCGCGGCGGGCGTCACCGGCTACACCACCGCCAAGCTCTCCGCGCTGCACACCCTGGTCTACGACCGGCTGCGCCGCACCCGTGGCAGCGGAGCCGCGCTCCAGTACGCCGTCTCCCAGCAGGGCGCGGTCGAGCGGGTCGCCGAGGTCGCGCAGGAGCTGGGCATCGACTGCGAGCTGGAGCGGTTCCCCGCGTTCACCTACGTCCGTGACCCGGCGGGCACCGACCAGCTGCGCGCCGAGGCCGACGCCGCGCAGGAGGCGGGCCTGCCGGCCTCGTACGTCACCGAGACCGGGCTGCCGTTCGACGTGGCCGGTGCGGTGCGCGTCGAGGACCAGCTCCTCTTCCATCCCCGCAAGTACCTGCTGGCGCTCGCCGAGGACCTGCGGGGACACGGCGGTGCGGTGTACGAGCGGACGCGCGCCACCGGGCTGCACGAGGGCTCGCCCTGCCGGGTGACGACCGAGACCGGCGCGACGGTGACCTCCCGCGAGGTGGTCGTCGCCACGCACTACCCGGTGTTCGACCGGGCCCTGCTGTTCACCCGGCTCTCGCCGCGCCGGGAGCTGGTGGTCGCCGCGCCCATCGAGGCCGGCCGGGACATCGGCGGGATGTACATCACCGAGGAGGAGGGCAAGCGCTCGGTACGCACCGCGCCGTACGGCGACGACCGGCGGCTGCTCGTCGTCACCGGCGAGACCTTCACCCCCGGTACGGGCGACACCGTCGAGCGGTTCCGGAAGCTCGCCGGCTGGACCGAGCGGAACTTCCCCGGCACGGAGGTCGCCTACCGGTGGGCGGCCCAGGACAACGACTCCACCGACACGGTGCCGCTGGTCGGGCCGTTCCACCCGGGCGCCCGGCACACCTACGTCGCCACCGGCTTCGGCGGCTGGGGGCTGAGCGGCGGTGTGATGGCGGGCCGCCTGATCGCCGGGCTGATCGCCGGGGACCCGCCGCCGTGGGCCGGGCTGTACGACCCGCGGCGGCTGTGGGGTCCGGTCCGGGAGGCGCCCGCCTTCCTCAGCCACCAGGCGAAGGTCGGCCTGCACTTCATCGGCGACCGGCTGCGCACCACGCACGTCGACTCGGTCGCGGACATTCCGCCCGGAACCGGCGCGGTGGTACGGGTGGACGGCCGGCGGTGCGCGGTGTACCGGGACGAGGACGGCACCGTGCAGGCGGTCTCGGCCCGCTGCACCCACCTGGGCTGTCTGGTCGCGTTCAACGCGGCGGAGACGGCGTGGGAGTGCCCCTGCCACGGCTCCCGCTTCGGCACGGAGGGCACCGTACTCCAAGGTCCGGCGCTGCACCCGCTGGAGCAGCTGGACATCGGCACCGACGTGTAACGGCGGGCCCGCGGGGCACCCAGGACGGGCACCTTCCGTCCGCCTCGCCGACGCGTCGGCGGCAGAGAGGAAACAGCTGATGAGCAGTGCTTCCCAGCGGCGGGTCGTGGTGACCGGCGCCACCGGTAACGTCGGCACCAGTGTGGTCCGCGTGCTGAGTGAGGACCCGCAGGTCGACGAGGTCCACTGCGTCGCGCGCCGCATGCCGCGCAGCTCGCCGGAGAAGACCACATGGACCGCGGCCGACATCGCGGACGAGGCGTACGACCTCGCCGCCGACTTCGCGGGCGCGTCCGCCGTGGTACATCTCGCCTGGGCCTTCCAGCCCACCCACCGCCCGCCGGAGACCTGGCGCACCAACGTCCTCGGCAGCATGCGGGTCTTCGAGGCGGCGGCCAGGGCCGGCGTGCCCGCGCTGGTCCACGCGTCCTCGGTCGGTGCCTACTCCCCCGGCCCCAAGGACCACAAGGTGGACGAGGAGTGGCCCACCCACGGCTGGCCGGACGCCGCTTACTGCCGCGAGAAGGCGTACCTGGAACGGGTCCTGGACGGCTTCGAGCGGGACCACCCCGACATGCGGGTGGTCCGCATGCGCCCGGGGTTCCTCTTCAAGGAGGAGTCGGCGTCCGAGCAGCGGCGGATCTTCGGCGGCGTCGCGACACCCGCGCAGCTCGGCAAGCTGGCCCGTCCCGGGCTGCTGCCGTTCCTGCCGGACATCCCGGGCCTGCGCTTCCAGGTGCTGCACACCGACGACGCGGCCGGCGCCTACCGGCTGGCCGTCCTCGGTGAGGCACGCGGCGCCTTCAACCTCGCGGCCGAACCGCCGGTGGACATGCCCTTCCTCGCCCGGCTGCTGAAGGCCCGTACGGTACGGATGCCCGCGGCGGCCGCCCGGGCAGCGCTCGGCACCGGCTGGCGGCTGCGGCTGGTACGCGCCTCGCCGCACCTGTTCGACGCGGTGCTGGGGCTGCCGCTGATGGACTGCCGCCGGGCGCGCGAGGAGCTGGGCTGGCGGCCGGAGCGCACCGCGACCGAGGCCGTCGAAGCGCTGCTGAGCGGGCTGCGGAACGAGAGCGGAGCGCCCACGCCGCCCCTGGCGAGCCGGCCGAAAACCGCCTGACGGGCCGGGTGCGCCGGGCCGCCGCCGGGGTTGCTGCGCCGTTGGGCCGAACCTGATCGTCACGGGTTTCCGCGGCCGCGGTGACGGGCACTCCGGGAGCGCCGCCGGCAGGTCACCGCGCCACCGTGCGCGCCGCGGACGGCTCCGGCGGCAGGCAAGCCCGCAAGCACCGATCCTCTGGAGGACGACATGGCGGACAAGGGGAGCGGGCCGGACAGCCCGCTGCACGACGACGAGGTGAAGAAGCGCCTGAAGGGCGAGCTGCAGGCCAATCGCGGCATCCGGGTGGAGGAGGAGCACGAAGCCGAGCCCGCGGGTGAGGACCAGCCCGCGGTGCAGCGCTCCCCGGAAGGGACCCTCGAAGGCGGCACACCCCCGGGGATGTCCGGCGGCGACGTGGAGCTGCGGTCGGAGCTGGCCCGCCACCTGGAACCGAGCATCTACCCCGCCGACCGAACCACCGTGCTGGACTCGCTGCGCAGCAACAACGCGCCGGACAGCATCCTGGCGCGGGCCGAGAACCTGCCCGGCGGGCAGCAGTTCGGCAACGTGCAGGACATCGCGCGGGCGCTCGGCCTCGGCACCGAGGAGCGCCGTACCTGAACCGCAGCGGCGGACCCGGGCGCGCACGCCGCCCCGTCCGTCCTCCCCCGGACATGGTTGCGCCGGGCCGGATTCTCCCTTCCGGCCCGGCGCCTTCCCATCTCCCAATGGCCGGCCGCTCGGCCAGGGTGCCGAGTGCCACGCTCTCCCGGACGCAAACCTCCCTGCCGCACCGGCCCTCCGTACGGCGCACGCCGGGATGCGGCGGCCGCCCGTACGGGGTGCGATGGGAGCGGAGGAGGTGGCGGTACGTGGCACATGCGGTCTGGGCCGGTGCGCTCTCGTTCGGGCTGGTCGCCCTGCCGGTGCAGATGGTGACCGCGACGGAGAGCCACACGGTCCACTTCCACCAGTTGCAGCGCGGCACCTCCGACCGGGTGCGCAACAAGCGCGTCAACGAGCGCACCGGCAAGGAAGTCCGGTACGACGACATCGTCAAGGGCTACGACGCCGGGGACGAGTACGTGCTCGTGGAGCCGGACGAGCTGGACGAGATCGCGCCGGGCCGGTCGAAGCAACTGGATATCACCGGATTCGTCGATCTCGACGCGGTCGATCCGATCTTCTTCGACCGGACGTACTACCTCGCGCCCAGGAGCAAGGAGTACGCGAAGGTGTACGGCCTGCTGCGGGAGGCGCTGGCGAAGGCGAACAAGGCCGGCATCGCCACGTTCGTGATGCGCAACCGGGAGTACCTCGTCGCCGTGAAGGCCGAGGGCGACATCCTGGCGCTGCACACGCTGCACTGGGCGGACGAGGTACGGGACCCGCGCAAGGAGCTGCCGACGCTGCCCGGACGCGCGAAGCCGGAGAAGAAGGAGCTGGAGACCGCGGTGTCACTGATCGACGCGCTGACCGTCGAATGGGACCCGGCGGACTACCACGACACGTACCAGGAGAAGGTGCGGCGGCTCATCGAGGCCAAGCGCGCCGGGGAGTCCGTGGAGAAGGCCGAGCCCGCTCCGGAGCCCACCAACGTCATCGACCTGCGCGAGGCCCTGCAGGCCAGCGTGGACCGCGCGAAGGGCCGCCGGAAGGGCGGCGGGCAGCCGGCGTCGGGCGGGGAGTCGAAGTCCGGCGGGGAATCGAAGTCGGGCAGTGAACCGAAAGCCGGTCGGAACGCGGAGTCCGGCCGGGCCGGGCTCGACGGGCTCACCAAGGCGGAGCTCTACCGGCGGGCCACCGAGGCGGACGTGCCCGGCCGCTCCTCGATGGACCGGGACGAACTGATCGAGGCCCTCTCCGGCGGCGGGCCGAAGTCCCGCCGCCGCAAGAAGGCCTCTTGATACGACCTGGCACGACGTCAGCGGAGCGTCACGGCAGCGGCGTACCGCCCGTGGCGTTCACGATCTCCGCCGTGATGAACCCGGCGTGCTCGGACGCGAGGAACACATAGGCCGGGGCCATCTCGGCGGGCTGCGCGGGCCGGCCCAGCGGCGCCTGCTTGCCGAACTCCTGCGTGTCCGGCAGCGTCGCCGGGATCAGCGGCGTCCACACCGGGCCCGGCGCGACGGCGTTCACACGGATGCCGTCGGGGGCGAGCATCTGCGCCAGCCCCTGCGTGAAGGTGACGATGGCGCCCTTGGTCGTCGCGTAGTCCAGCAGGTGCGGGCTGGGCTTGTACGCCTGCACCGACGTGGTGTTGATGATGGAGCCGCCCTTGGGCATGTGCGGCAGCGACAGCTTCGACAGCCAGAACATCGCGTAGAGGTTGGTGTGCATCACGCGGTCGAACTGCTCGGTGCTGATGGCCTGGATGCCGTCCGGCTGGGACATCTGGTACGCCGCGTTGTTCACCAGGATGTCGATCCGGCCGAGCTCCGCGACGGCCCGCTCCACCAGCTCCCGGCAGGCGGACTCCGTGCGGATGTCGCAGGCGACCGCGACCGCCTTGCGGCCCGCCTCCTCCACCAGCCGTGTGGTCTCCCGGGCCTCGTCGGCCTCCTCGGGCAGATGGGTGAAGACCACGTCCGCTCCCTCGCGCGCGAACGCCAGCGCCACCGCCCGGCCGATACCGGAATCGCCGCCCGTCAGCAGCGCCTTACGGTCCGTCAGCTGTCCGCTGCCGCGGTAGGACTCCTCGCCGTGGTCGGGCGGCGGGTCCATCGGTCCGGTCCAGCCGGGGTGCTCCTGGTCCTGCTGCCGGAATTCGGGCTTCGGGTATTTCTCCCGGGGGTTCTGCGGCTGCCCGCTCGCGGTGCCGTTCCCCGCGTCGTCGTGGTGGTCCGGGTTCTGCGCGGCCACTGTTTCCTCCTGTTCCACATCGACCGTATTCCGTGGTCAGCCGCCCCCTTCGGCTGTGCCACGGGTCCCCCGCCCGACGGGCCTCAATCCATCATCGGGGCGCCCGGCAGGATCGGCGACCCGGCACCGGGCCGGCGCGGCGGTGCGGCACCCGAGAGGCATGCGGGTTTCCTTTCGCCTGGAGGCGGTACTCGGTGCGCCATGGACTTCCCTGCGGTGACTCCCGGACGGAGAAGCCCGAGCGAGATGACCTCATGACGCACCACACGAACACACCGGATGACGGCGACCGCCGGGGCCCCGCGAAGGGCCTGGCACTGCCCGAGCTGATGCGCGCGGCCCGCGCCCAGCTCGCCGAGCTCACCGGACTGCACCCCGAGACGATCACCCGGTTCGAGAGGACCGAGGACGGCTGGCTCCTGGAAGCCGAAGTGCTGGAGCTGGCCAGGGTGCCCGACACGATGAGCCTCATGGCCCTCTACGAGCTGGTACTCGACCACGAGGGACTGCTCACCGGGTACCGGCGCGTCGGCCGCTACGAACGCGCGAAAGGAAACCCGTAGACATGACTGTGCTCCCCGCTCAACAGCAGACCGGCCAGGGAGGCGGCGGCAGCAGCGGGCTCTACGACGTACTGGAGCTCGTGCTGGACCGCGGACTGGTGATCGACGCCTTCGTGCGCGTCTCCCTGGTCGGCATCGAAATCCTCAAGATCGACGTCCGGGTCGTGGTGGCGAGCGTGGACACCTACCTGCGCTTCGCCGAGGCCTGCAACCGGCTGGACCTGGAATCCGGACCCAAGAAGCAGCCCGGCCTACCCGACCTGGTCGGTGAGATGACCGAGTCCGGCGCCCGCGGGAAGAGCAAGGGCGCGCTCTCCGGCGCCGCCGAGACCTTCGCCGAGGCCATCGGCCAGGGCCGGGAGGCGGCCGGCGGAAGCAACGGCTCCCGGAGCGGGTCCGAAGGCGAGGAGGCCCCGCGCCGCACCCGGCGCGCCACCAGCTCCCGCAAGAAGGAGGAGAGCTGATGACCACGTACGTGTACGGCATAGCGCACGCCGACCACCCCGCGCCCGAGAAGCAGGTACTGGGCATCGGCGACCCGCCCCGCCCGGTCCGCATCGTACGCGCCGGCGAGCTGGCCGCCGTCGTCAGCGACTGCCCCGACGACCTGCGGCCCAAGCGCCGCGACCTGCTGGCACACCAGCACGTCCTCACCGAGACGAGCAGCGCCGGCGCGGTGCTGCCGCTGCGCTTCGGCTCCCTCTCGGCGGACGACGAGGCGGTGCGCGACGCGCTCGGTGAGCACACCGAGCACTACAAGACGCAGCTGGCCGAGCTGGCCGGCCGGGTCGAGTACAACGTCAAGGCCGTGCACCGCGAGGAGGCCGTCCTGCGGCTCGTCGTCGACGACGAGCCGGAGGTCCGCCGCCTCACGGAGTCCCTGCAGTCGGCCGGCGGGGGCAGCTACCCCGAACGCGTCCAGCTGGGTGAACTGGTGGCCAACGGCGTACGGGCCCGTGAGGTGAGCGACGCCCGTACGGTCGAACGGACCCTGGCGCCGCTGGCCGAGCAGTCGGCGCCCGGCCCCGAGGGATCGGGCTGGCTGGTCAACCTCTCGTTCCTGCTGCCACGCGGGGAGACGGCACCCTTCACCGAGGCGGCCCACCGTCTCGCCGAGACCCAGCCCCACCTGGAGCTGCTGGTGAACGGCCCGCTCCCGCCGTACAGCTTCGTCCGCCCGGCGCACTCGGCCTCGGACGGACAGGCCGGTGAGCGGTCGCAGGAGAAGTCGGTCGGCTGATGGGACTGCTCAAGGAAGTGCTGCTGCTGCCCGCCGCGCCGGTGCGCGGTACCGCATGGGTGCTGCGCCAGGTCGTGGCCGAGGCCGAGCGGCAGCACTACGACCCCCAGGCCATCCAGAAGGAACTACGGGAACTGGCCCGCCAGTTGGACGACGGCCGGATCGACGAGGCGGAGTTCGACCGGCGCGAGGACGAGCTGCTGGACCGGCTGGCCGTCGCGCGCGGACAGGCGCCTCGCGGACGCACACCACACGGACGACGGGAATGACGAGGAGACGGGTGAGATGAACAACCGGGCGGCACTGGCATTAGCCGTTGCCGGAGGATACGCACTGGGCCGCACGAAGAAGATGAAGCTCGCGCTCACCGTCGGCGGCATGGTTCTGGGACGGCGGCTGCAACTGGACCCGCAGCGGCTGCTGAGCCTGGTCGACGAGCGCCTGAAAGCGGACCCGCAACTCGCGGAGCTGCGCGAACAGCTGCGGGACGACCTCAGCGGCGTGGGCCGCGCGGCGACGGACGCGTTCGTCGGCCGCCGGATCGACGGGCTGGCGAACAGCCTCCACGAACGCACCCTCGGCATCCAGGACCGGATCGCCGGCGGCGTACTCCCGCAGGGACGGGACGCGGACGCCGAGGACGGACCGGCCCAGGAACCCGAAGCGGAGGAAGCGGACCGCGCGGCGGACGACCGGCCCGAAGGCGAGGACCGGCAGGACGAGGACCGGCGGGACGAGGACGAGCAGGAAGAGACCCGCGCCGCACGGACCCGTACGCCGCGGAAGAAGGCCGCCGGCAAGCCGTCCCCCGCCCGGCGCCCCGCGAGGACCGCGGCGAAGAGCGGCACGAAGGCGGCGGGCAGGACCGGCGGCAAGGCCGCGGGCAGGACCGGGACCAGGACGGGAACCGGGTCCGGCGGCAAGGCCGGCACCCGGTCGGCGGGCGGCGCCAGGTCGTCGTCCGGCCGGAGCCGGGAGGGTACCGATGGCTGACCGGACGCAGGGTGGCGCCGCCACCCAACTGAAGGAGAGCATCGCCCGCAGCCCGGCCACCGACCGGCTCAAGGAGGAGGCCGCCGCGTTCGCCGCGGCCCAGGCCCAGCGGCTGCTGATCGCCGGTGGCCGGAAGCTGGGCGCCGCGACCACCCGGCTGCAGGACATGGCCGAGGGCAACGGCCCCGGCCTGGGCCGGATGGTGCTGGACGGCGGCCGCCGCATCGCCGGCGGCGAGGGGCCGCTGCGGGCGGCCGTCGGCGCCGGCGCCGCCGGGGCGAAGGACCGCATCCGCGACACGCTGCGGAAGGCGGTCGGCGGCGCGCGGGCCGGCACCGGACAGGGTTCGTTCGTCACCGTCGTCGAGGACACCGACGTCGGGGTGCCGGTGCGCACCGCGTACGACCAGTGGACGCAGTTCCAGGAGTTCAGCAACTTCGCCAAGGGCGTGCAGGGCGTGGACCGCACGGACGACACCACGTCCGACTGGCGTGCCAAGGTCTTCTGGTCCACCCGCAGCTGGCAGGCCACGGTGACCGAACAGCTGCCGGACCGGCGGATCGCCTGGACGGCCAAGGGGGCGAAGGCGTCCCTGAAGGGGGTCGTCACCTTCCATGAACTGACGCCGGACCTGACGCGTGTCCTGCTGGTCATCGAGTACTACCCGCAGGGCCTCTTCGAACGGACCGGCAATCTGTGGCGGGCGCAGGGGCGGCGGGCCCGGCTGGACCTGAAGCACTTCCGCCGCTTCGTGATGCTGCGCGGCGAACCGACCGGCAGCTGGCGCGGTGAGATCCGCGACGGCGAGGTCGTCGAGTCGCACGAGGACGCGGTGGCCCGCGAGGAGGACGAGGCACCGGCGGAGACGCCGGACGCCGCGGCGGACGAGCGGGAGGAGCCCGCGGACCAGGGCGACGAAGACGCGCCGGAGGACCGGGACGAGCCGGCAGAGGCGTACGAGGACGAGGAGTTCACGGACGAGGACGAGTACGCCGACGAGGAACCGGAGGCGTACGACGAGGACGAGGACACCGAGGCGGAGGACGTCGAGGCGGAGGAAGTCGAGGACGCCGAGGCCGAGGAGTACGAGGACGAGCCCGAGCCGGAACGGGTGAGGTGAGCACACGCCCCATGTCGTACCCCGCCAGTGGCGCCGGCAGCGGCGCCAGCCTCGCCGACATCCTGGAACGCGTCCTGGACCGGGGCGTGGTGATCGTCGGCGACATCCGGATCAACCTGCTCGACATCGAACTGCTCACCATCAAACTGCGGCTGATCGTGGCCTCGGTGGAACGCGCCGAGCAGATGGGCATCGACTGGTGGCGCGACGACCCGTCGCTGTCGGCCGGCGCCCGCCGCAGGGAGGTGGACCGGGAAAACCGGGAGAAGAACCGGGAACAGCATGAACTGGCCCGGGAGAACGCCGAGTTGCGTGAGCGCATCGCCGCCCTGGAGGGCGGGCGGGACGCGCTGGAGGACAGAAAGGAGGAGTCACCGTGACCACGCTCGAGAACAACGGCCGGCTGACGTACGCCTACGCCGTCCTCCGCCGCGGCGCCCGGCCGCCGGCCGGTCTGGTCGGCATAGGGGAGGCGCCCGTGCACACCGTGGCCGAGGGCCGGCTGGCAGCACTGGTCTCCGCGGTGCCGGCCGCGGAGTTCGACCAGCCGCAGGTACGCGAACGCCTGGAGGACCTGGCGTGGCTGGAGGCGACCGCGCGGGCGCACCGCCGGGTCGTGGACGAGGCCGCCGCCGAGGTCGGGGTGCTGCCGCTGCGGCTGGTCACCGTGTACCACGACGAGGACTCGGTACGGGCCGCGCTGGTCGCGCACGCGGAGCGGTTCGGCCGGCTGCTGGCGCGGCTGGACGGACGGCTGGAGTGGGGCGTGAAGGCGTACGCCCAGGCGACGGAGGGCCGGCCGGCGGCCGGGCACGAGCCCGCCGCGCGGCGCCCGGCGGCCGAGGCGGAGACCGGCCGGGAGTTCCTGCGCCGGCGGCTGCGGGACCGCAAGGTCAAGGACAGCGCGCGCCAGGAGGCCGACGGCCTGGCACGGACCGTGCACGACACGCTGACGCAGGCCGCCGAGGACAGCCGGCTGCACCGCCCGCAGGACCCGAAGCTCGCCGAGGCCGTCGCCGCTTCCGGCGCCGCCGACGGTGACGGCCACGCCCCCGCGGGCTCCCGCGCCGCCGTGGTACGCGGCCCGAACCTCCTGAACGGCGCGTACCTGGTGCGCCGCGAGGAGGCCGGCGCGTTCGCCGAGCGGGTCGGGGAGCTGGCGGCCCGCTCCCCCGCCCTGCGGATCGAACTGACCGGCCCCTGGGCCCCCTACTCCTTCACCGACCTGCCGGACGAGGCACCATGAGCACCCCGGCCCCGCACACGCCCGTCGCCCTGATCGACCTGCTGGACCGGCTGCTCGCCGGCGGCGTGGTGATCGCCGGGGACCTCACCCTGCGCATCGCCGACGTGGACCTCGTACGGGTGGACCTGCGTGCCCTGATCAGCTCGGTGAACGAGAACGTGCCGTCGCCGTTCGCGGAACTCACCCCGCAGGGGGCGGCACCCGCGACGGACCCGGTACGCGCGGTGGCGCCGGTACGGGTCGAGGAGGTGCGGCCGTGAGCAGGCGGGTGGAACTGGACGAGGAGAGCGTCGAGCGGGACCTCGTACGGCTGGTGCTGACCGTCGTGGAGCTGCTGCACCAGCTCATGGAGCGGCAGGCGCTGCGCCGCGTGGACCAGGGTGACCTGTCCGAGGACCAGGAGGAGCGCATCGGCACGACGCTGATGCTGCTGGAGCGCCGCATGGACGAGCTGTGCGCGCGGTACGACGTGGGCCGCGACGAGCTCAATCTGGACCTGGGTCCGCTCGGCTCGCTCCTTCCGAGGGACGAGGACCGGTAGTGGCGAAGACTTCGAAGCTCCGTGGTGCCGGGAGTGCCGGGCCCGGCACCACGGACCGGCGGTACGGCGGCCCGGCAGTACGGCGGCCCCGCCACGCGGGCGGGGCCGCCGGTGTGCCGGTTCAGTGACCGGTCCGCCGGTTCAGCGCTCGGTGTCCTTCCCCATCGCGGCCCGCACGGCTGCCACCGCCGCGTCCCGGGTGCGGTCCGCCAGGCCGTGCAGCGGGCCGGTGACCACGTTCTTCAGCGCGGACTCCGAACCCGGGTGCGGATGGGTCGGCGCCACCGCCTCGGCGGCCTCGACCGCCTTCGCCATGCCGCGCAGGGCGTTCTGGTCGGCGACCGCGCGCAGGTGGGTGAACTCCTGCTTCTCCTCCGCCTCGGCGTGCGCCAGCACGTCCTGGCGGAGCGCGGCGAAGAGCTCGTGGAACTCCGGTGATTCGGTGTCCATGTCCTCCAGTCGCTTCAGTGCCTCCTTGGCGCCCTTCTCCTCCGCCAAGCGGTCCTTCACCACCTGTCCGCCACCCTTGACGTGGTCGCGGACGTAGGGGTGGACGACCTCCTCCTCGGCCGTCTCGTGCACCGACAGCAGGCGCACCACGCGGTGGAAGGCCTGCTTGCGCTCGTCGCCCTTGCTGTTCGCGACGTCGTCCAGGAGGCGGCGGATCTGCTGGTGCTGCTGTTCGAGCAGCTCCACGACGTTCTTCTGCTTCTCGGTCATGTCGTGCGGCCCCTCTCGTCTCGACGTGCGGGACGCCGGACGAGTACCCCGCCGGCCCGGCCCGAGACGGCCGGAACCGGCCGCGCCGCCGCCCCGCGCGCGGCCGGAATCCGGCCCTTCGGCCCTCCGCTACACATAAAGACGAAATAAGCGCAAGATAGCCGTAGCGGCGCTCTGCACTTCAGGAAACAGAGCCGCGGAGATCGAAGGAGACGAGTCTGATGGCAGACGTCTCACACACCAGAGGCGATATCGCCAGTCACCCTGATGTTCCCGAGATGCGGGACCGGTACGCCCGCATGCTCGGCGGTCGCGATGTGGCGCTCATGGACGGGCCGGTCTTCCTCATCGGTCTGTACTGCGCCATCTCGCCCTGGACACTCCACTTCACCGCGAACCAGCCCGCCCTGGTGACCCACAACCTCATCCTGGGCATCGCGATCGGCCTGCTGGCACTCGGATTCACCGTCACACCGGAGCGGATGTACGGCATGAGCTGGGCCATGTCCGCCATCGGCGTGTGGCTGATCATCTCGCCGTGGATCGTCGGCAGCAGCCCCGACGCGGGAGTCGTCTGGAACAACGTCATCGTCGGCGTCCTGACCGCCCTGCTCGGGCTGGCCTGCGCGGGAGCGGCCGCGAAGGTGACCAAGCGGCCGTAGCGGACGGCGACGGACGAGAAAGGAAACGAACGGACAGCCGAACACCGGACAGGCCGGCCGGCCCGCCCGCCCAGGCGGACCGGCCGGCACACGGGCCCCGCGCCCGCCTCCCCTCCCCCGCTCCCCGCACTGCCCCGCACGGTGCATGAAGCGGCCGCACACGGTTACCCGGACCGGCACCGCCGGGCGACGGCCCGGCGGACGGCTCCGGCGGACGACTCCGCCGGGCGGCTCTGATTCGGGAGAGACATGTGATGGCCAAGAACGCGGAAGGCCCCGTCTTCGGGGAGGCACCCGTTCATGTCGAAGCCGGGGTACTGGTCCTGGACTGTGCGGAGCCCGAGCCGGTCGCCGAGTTCTACGCGAAGCTCATGGGCGCCGAACTCCCCGCCGAGCTGGGCGTCGAGCTCATCGAGATCACCGGCAGGGGCGGCACGCGGATGGCGTTCCGGCGGGACCACGGCGCCGCACCGCCCTCCTGGCCGCGGCCCGACGACTCACAGCAGTCCCATCTGCACCTGACGGTGCCCAGGGACCGCATGGACGACGTGGAGCGCCAGGTGATCGACTACGGCGGGCGTCCGATCGAGTCGCAGCGCAACGAGGGCGGCGAGGAGCTGCGGCTCTTCTCGGACCCCGCGGGCCACCCCTTCGCGCTGCGCTCCGTATGACCGCTCGGCACGACGGCGTCGCGCGCCCCGGCGGACCCGCCCGGCACACCGCTCCCGCATGCGCTCGACGGGCCCGTGCGCGACAGTGACAGCAGCGGCCATCGGCAGGAAGGGGTTGCCGTGAAGGGCGAGCGAGGCCTGACGACGTACGAGAGCAAGCGCGACTTCGAGCGGACCCGTGAACCGCGGGGGAAGCAGGCCGCCGGACCGCCGCCTGCCGACGGCGGCGATCCGGTCTTCGTCGTGCAGATCCACGACGCCTCCACCATGCACTTCGATTTCCGGCTGGAGGTGGACGGCGTCCTGAAGTCCTGGTCCGTGCCGAAGGGGCCGTCCACCGACCCGCACGACAAGCGGCTGGCCATGCCCACGGAGGACCACCCGATGGAGTACCGGGAGTTCGAAGGGGTGATCCCGAAGGGCGAGTACGGCGGCGGCACGGTGATCGTGTGGGACCAGGGGACGTACCGCCCGCTCCCGCCGAAGAAGCGCAAGGACCGCGTCGCGTCCTTCGCCGAGCGGCTGGAGCACGGGCACGTCACGTTCTGGATGGACGGCGAGAAGCTGCGCGGCGGCTACGCGCTCACCCGGTTCCGTACCGAGGAGTCCGAGGGCCGGGAGTCCTGGCTGCTGGTGAAGGAGAACGACGAGCGGGCGGCGCAGCGCGGCGCCCCGGACCCGCGCCGGGCCAAGTCGGTACGGAGCGGACGGACGCTCAAGCAGGTGGCGGCCGACGAGGGCACCGGCGCGGGCGAGGAGAGCTGAGCATGGCGGAAGGACTGCTGGAGTCGCTGCCCGGCGAACAACGGCGGCTGCTGGCCGAAGCGCCTTCGGGCGAGGAGCTGGCAGCCCGCCCCATGCTCGCGGTGCTCTCCGACCGGCGCGACTTCGACGGCGACTGGCTCTTCGAGCGCAAGCTCGACGGCGTCCGGGCGCTGGCCGTACGCGACGGGGACCGCACCCGGCTGCTGTCCCGCACCGGCCGCGCCATGGACGGCACCTACCCCGAGATCGCGGACGCGCTGGCCGCGCAGACCTGCCGGGACTTCGCGGTGGACGGCGAGGTCGTCGCCTTCTCGCGGGGCCGCACCGAGTTCTCCCGGCTCCAGCAGCGGATGGGCATCACCGATCCCGCGCAGGCCCGCGCCAGCTCCGTGGCGGTCACCTACTACGTCTTCGACCTGCTGCGGCTGGACGGCCAGGACCTCACCCGGCTGCCGCTGCGGACCCGCAAGTCGCTGCTCCGCCGCGCCCTGCGCTTCGTCTCCCCGCTGCGCTTCACCCCGCACCGCAACCAGGGCGGCCCCGAGGAGCTGGCCGACGCCTGCGACCGGGGCTGGGAAGGGCTGATCGCCAAGCGGGCCGACGGGCCGTACGTGCCGCGCCGCTCCGGCGACTGGCTGAAGCTGAAGTGCGAGCGCGGCCAGGAGTTCGTCATCGGCGGCTTCACCGAGCCGGCCGGCAGCCGCGTCGGCTTCGGGGCGCTGCTGCTCGGCTACTACGCGGAGGGGGACGCTGCGCTACGCGGGCAAGGTCGGCACCGGCTACGACCAGGCGGCGCTGCACCGTATCCGCGGCCTCCTCGACGAGCGGGAGCAGACCCGCTCGCCCTTCGGGGACGCGGTACGGGAGCGGGGCGCGCACTGGGTACGCCCCGAGCTGGTCGCCGAGGTCGGCTTCACCGAGTGGACCAGGGACGGCATGCTGCGCCACCCCCGTTTCCAGGGCCTGCGCGACGACAAGAAGCCGTCCGAGGTGGTACGGGAGGAGCCGCGGGCGGCGTGAATCCGGGCGGACGGACTCGGGCGGTCCGGCGGGAAGCCGGACCGCCCGCGCCCGTCCGGGCGCTCAGCGCACGTCGGTGACGCTCAGTGCACGTCGGTGACGATGAACCCGCCGCCCACGGTGGAGGGCACCCGGTGCAGCGGGACCGTGAGGTCCTGCTGCGGCACCCGGTACTCCAGCCGGGCCAGCAGCGGGACGAGCGTCTGGAGGAGGGCGAGCACGATGTCCTCGCCCGGGCAGCGGTGACCGCTGGAGACCTCGCCGCCGCCCTGCGGGATGAGGTCGTCGCGCCCCGGTTCGGCGTCCGTGAAGCGCGTGGGGTCGAAGGTGTACGGGCGGGGCCAGAGGGCGGGGTCGTGGTTCTGCCCGTAGACGTCGAGCAGGACCATCGTGCCGGCCCCGATCCGCTCGCCCTGCCACTCCAGGTCGCGCGCGGCCAGGCCGCCGAGGAACGGCACGAAGGGGTAGAAGCGGCGTACCTCGTGGGCGAAGCCCCGGGCGTACGCGGTGTCGCCCTTCGCGAGCGGCGCGCGGTGCTCGGGCCAGCGGTGCAGTGCGTGCGCGGCGAACGTCAGGAACCAGGCGACCGCGACGGTCGGCCGGATGACGTTGAGGATCTCCACGGCGGCCGTGTGCGGGTCCAGCGGAGCGCCGTCCGCCTCGTGGTGCCGGGCCACCTCCGTCAGCGCCGTACCGGTCGGCGGGCCCGGCTCCGTGTGCCCGGGGCCGGCCCGCCGGAGGTCCTCGATGCGGCGCGCCAGCCGCTCCTCCTGGCGGCGGCGGGCGCGGCGGGCCCGCCAGTGGCGCGGTCCCGGTGTCGCGAAGCCGTCCACCATCGCCACGAGGTCGGCCGCCGTCTCCCGCGCCTCCTCGTCGTCGAGCGCGATGCCCGCCCAGCCGCAGACCGTACGGGTGAGCAGCAGCGCGAACGCGTCGAAGAGGACCACGTGCGACCGGCCGGCCCAGTCGGCACGGGATCGCTCCCACTCCGCCTTCGCGCGCTCGGTCAGGTCGGCGATGCCCTCCCGGTCCTTGAGGAGGTGCACGAAGAGGGCCTTGCGTACCCGGTGCCGCTCACCGTCGAGCGTGTGCACGGCGCCGCGGCCGAAGAGGGTGTCGAGCACCGGCCCGGGCAGCGCGTCGCGCCGGTGGACGTGGCCCTCGTCGTAGAAGAACCGCACGGCGTCCGTGCCGTGCAGCGCGATCGCCGGCTTGCCCAGCAGCCGGGTACGGACCGGCGCGCCGCCGTTGCGGCGCCGCCGGTCCGGCAGCCAGGCGTACCCCTCCAGCAGGAGCGGCACGGTGCTGTCGGACAGGGAGGACAGCGCGGGCAGGGAGGACAGGGGCACCGCCACGGCCTCAGTCCTCCTCGGCACGCGGGGACCCGGACCGCGGGGGCCGGGTGCGCTCGGGCCGCTCCGGGTCGCGCCGGGTGCCGGCCTCGGCGCGGGCGTCCTCGTCGACGTCCTCCTGGGCGTCCAGACTGGGCGTCAGCGGGTCGCCGCTCTCGCCGACGACGTGCCGCCGCTCCTCGGGCTCCGCCACGCGCGTCTCGGCGTCCTCGAACTCGGCCAGCACCTCCTTCGCCGCCGTGTCCCGGTCCCGGGGGTCGCCCCGGCCCGCGCCCTTCGCGGCGCTGCGACCGTTCTCGTCGTGTGCGTTCTTCCGAGTCATAACACTCCGTTCCGTCCTTCCGGGACCGCCGGGTGCCCCGCCGCACGGGCCTCAACTCATGATGGTGGTCCACGTCATATCCGGCATCACGGGACGTTCCGCCGGCCCCTCGCTAACCCGCCACCTTGGCGAAGATGCTGTCGTCGAGCCGGTCCAGGAGCTCAGCGGGGTCGGCGTACACCTCCGAAGCGCCGGCCTCTTCCAGGTCGGCGCGCGGAATCCCGCCGCACAGCAGGGCGACGGCCGGGACCCCGGCGCGGGCCGCCGCCTGCATGTCCCAGACCGAGTCCCCCACGAACACCGCCTGCTCGGCCGTCACCCCGGCCAGCTTCCGGGCGTGCTCCACCGGCTCGGGCGCGGGCTTGCCCTCGTTCACGTCGTCCGCGCTGGCGGTGTCCGTGATGGCGTCGTCGGCGTCGACGGCCCGGCGCAGCGCGGCCAGCTCGTACCCGCCCGCCGAGGTGACCAGGACGTTCCGCCAGCCGCGCCGGGCCAGGGCGCGCAGCAGGTCGCCCGCCGCGTGCAGCGCGGGCAGCCGGTCGAAGTACGTCGCGTACAGCGTCTTGTGCGCGGCGCTGATGCCGGCGTCCTGGCCGGTGTCCCGGTCCGCCCCCAGCACATGGGCGATCAGGTCGCTCGACGGGCGCCCCAGCGCATGGTGGACGGTGGTCATCGCCACGTGGTGGCCGTACTGGCGGAACGCCTCCCACCAGGCGGTGACGTGCAGGTGGTTGGTGTCCGCGAGCGTGCCGTCGACGTCGAAGAGTGCCGCGCGTGCCATGGATGTGCCTTTCCGTCGGGGGCCTGCGGAGTACCCGCGTACCCGTCACAGCGTGACCACGCTCGCGCCCGCCCGCCGACCGCCACCGTCCGAACGGGTGAGACGGGGCGCGGCCGGCCGAGCCGCCTGCACCACCAGGTGCACGACGAAGAACTGCACCGCCCCGGGCGGATCAGACCGCCGGCGCCGTCGGCAGCGGCAGCCCCGTGTAGTTCTCGGCCAGCTCGGCTGCCGCGTGGCGGGAGGCCGCGATGCGGTCGAGCTGGGAGATCTGCAGGCGGGTCTCGAAGGGGGACTGGCCGGGCGCGGTGTGCAGGGTGGTGGTCATGAAGTACGAGAAGTGCTCGGCGCGCCAGACGCGGCGCAGACAGGTGTCGGAGTAGGCGTCCAGGAGGTCCGTCGCGCCGGTGGTGCCCCAGTCCGCGAAGGCGCGGGCCAGGACGATGACGTCGGCGGCGGCGAGGTTGAGGCCCTTGGCGCCGGTGGGCGGCACGATGTGCGCGGCGTCGCCGGCCAGCAGGACCCGGCCGTACGCCATCGGCTCGGTGACGTGGCTGCGCATCGGGAGGACCGACTTGGCGGTCACGGGGCCGCGCTTGAGCCGCCGGCTGGGGTCCGCGTCGAGGGCGAAGCGGGCGTCGAGCTCGTCCCAGATGCGGTCGTCGGGCCAGTCGGCGGGGTCGGTGCCGTTGGGGACCTGGAGGTAGTGCCGGCTGACCGACGGGGAGCGCATGCTGGCCAGCGCGAAGCCGCGGTCGGAGTGGGCGTAGATCAGCTCGTCAGCGGCGGGCGGCGCGTCGGCGAGGATGCCGAGCCAGGAGTACGGATAGACGCGCTCGTACGTGGTGCGCAGGTGTTCCGGCACGGCGTTGCGGGCCACTCCGTGGAAGCCGTCGCAGCCGACCACGTAATCGCAGGTGAGGGTCTGCTCCTCGCCCTCGTGGGTGTACCGGATCAGCGGGCGGTCGGTGTCGGCGCCCTCGACCGCGTGCACGTCGGCCTCGAAGAGGAGCGGGCCGCCCTCGGCGAGCTGGAGCGCGATGAGGTCCTTGACGACCTCGGTCTGTGCGTACACCGTCACCCGGCGCCCGTCGGCGAGGGAGGGGAAGTCGACACGGTGGGCGCGCCGGTCGAAGCGCAGCTCGATCCCGTCGTGGACCATGCCCTCGGCGTCCAGCCGCGCCCCGGCTCCGCACGCCCGCAGGGCGTCCACGGTGGCCTGTTCCAGGATTCCGGCGCGCTGGCGCTGCTCCACGTACCGGCGGTCGCGGCGTTCCAGCAGGACGCTGTCGATGCCGGCGGTGTGCAGCAGGCGGGCGAGCAGCAGGCCTGCGGGGCCGCCGCCGATGATCCCGACGGTGGTGTGCATACGTGTCTCCTCGTCGTCGAGGACGGGCCCGCGCTCCGACGTCCCAGGAGGCGGGCTTGTGCAGGATGTTCGCGTGGTGAAATAATGTTCACTGACGTTCCGCTGAGTCTGCGCCCGGCGCTGCCCGCTGTCAATGGTCCGCCGGACGGGACGCCACAGCGGACCTCCGGTGCGGCGGGCCGCCCGCATTCCTTACGGTGTCCTGACAGACCGCGACGGAGAGCCGATGCCACCGACCGACACCACGACGCCGCCCGACGCCGCCGCCGGGGCACCGGCCGAGGCCGTCACCCCCCTGATGCGCGGCATCGCCGTACTGCGCCGGCTCACCGAGGCCGACGGCACGCTGAGCCTGAGCGAACTGGAGCGCGCCACGGGCCTCGCCCGGTCCACCGTCGACCGGGTGACCGCGACCCTGGCCCGGATGGGCTTCGTACGGCTCGACGGCAGGGACGCCGTGCTCACCCCGCGCGTCATGGAGCTGGGCAACGCCTACCTGGCCGCGCTGCGGCTGCCCGGCCTGCTCGGCGGGCACGCCGACGCGCTGGCCGACGCGCTGGACGAGTCGGTGTCCCTCGCGGTGCCCGACCGGGACGGCATCCGCTTCCTCCACCAGGCGACCCGGCGCCGCGCGATGTCCCTCAGCTTCCGCATCGGCGACCTGCTGCCCGCCGAGCGCACCGCGCCCGGCGCGCTGTTCGCCGCCGGGTGGACCGAGGAGGAGTGGGCGCGGTGGCGGGAGCGCCGGGCCGCCGATCCGGAACACCGCGGCTTCCCGGCCGTACCACCGCGGGACGCCGCCCGGGCCGCGGCGGAAGGCGACCGCTTCGAGGAGCTCGCCCGGCAGGCGCGGGACCAGGGGTGGGCGCTGGACGACCAGCTGATCGAGCCGGGGCTGGTCGCGCTGGCCGTGCCGGTGCGCGCCCCGGACGGCTCGGTCGCGTGCGCGGCGAGCGTGGTGAGCCACACCAGCCGGCACAGCGCCGCCTCCCTGCGCGACACGCTGCTGCCCCGGCTGCGGGAGACCGTGACGGAGATGGAGCGGGAACTCCGGCAGGCGGAGACGACGCCGCGGGAGGCCGACCTCCCGCCGCCCGCGCCGCTCGCCGCCTGGACCGCCGCCTCCAAGCAGGAACTGGGCCGGGAATTCATCGAGTCACTGGCCCGCGGCCTCACCGTGCTGACGGCGTTCGGCGCGGGCCGGGCCGAACTGACGCTCTCCGCCGCCGCCGAGGCGACCGGGCTGGCCCGGGCCACCGCCCGCCGGGCCCTGATCACCCTGGAGCACCTGGGGTACGTCGCCTCCGAAGGGCGCGTCTTCCGGCTCACCCCGCGCGTACTGGCGCTCGGCTACCCGCCGCTCTCCCGCACGTCGCTCCCCCGGATCGCCGCGCCGCACCTCGCCACGCTCGCCGCGCGCGTGCACGACTCGGCGTCCCTGGCCGTACTCGCGGGCGACGACATCCAGTACACGGCGCGGGCCGCCACCACCCGCGTGATGAGCGTCAACATCACCACCGGCACCCGGCTGCCCGCGTACGCCACCGCGCTGGGCCGGGTGATGCTGGCCGGCCTGCCGTCCGCCGAGCGCTCCGCACGGCTCGCACGCACCGAACGCCGGCCGCTGACCCCGCGGACGGTCACCGGCCCCGCCGAACTGGCCGCCGTCCTGGACCGGGTGGCCGGCCAGGGCTACGCACTGGTGGAGGAGGAGCTGGAGGAGGGCCTCCGCTCGATCGCCGTACCGGTCCGCAGCGGTACGGGCGAGGTCGTCGCGGCCGTGAACGTCGCGATGCACACGGTCCGCCGCAGCGCGGAGGACTGCGTCACCGACGTCCTCCCGGAGCTGCGCGCCACGGTGGCGAGGATCGAGGCGGACCTGCACATCGCGGGCCGCTTCGCGCGCATCCCGACGGCGTAGACCGGCTCGTCGCGGGACGTTTCGCGCGCCCGGCGTGATGCGAACGAAAGGCCTAGCGCTCCTCGTCCCGCTTCGCGACCCGCAGCAGCAGGGTGTGCAGCGTCTCGCGTTCCTCCGCCGAGAGCGGGCCGGTCAGTTCCTCGGTGACGCGGTGGCTGGCCTCGTCGGTGTCACGGAGGTAGGTACGGCCGGCCTCGGCCAGGACGACGATGCGGCGGCGCCGGTCGGCGGGGGCCGGGCGGCGCTCGACGAGGCGGAGCCGTTCCAGGTCGTCGACGAGGCCGACGATGGCGCTGGGGTCGTAGCCGAGCCGTTCGCTCAGTTCCCGCTGCGGCGCGCCCTCGACGGTGGCCAGGTAGCGCAGCAGCGCGTAGTGGCGCAGCCGGAGGCCCGACTCCTGGAGGGCCGCGTTGAAGAGCTGCCCCGAGCGCAGGCCGAGCCGGTAGAGCAGGTATCCGGTGTCGGCGTGCAGCTCCCGCATCCACGGCTCGTCGGCGTCGACGGGCCTGGCCTGGACGGCGGGCTTTCCCTGGGGGGTCATGGCGCTCCCTGTTCAGAGCCCCGGGTGCGGGGCGGTCTCTCCGGCTCTCCATCTCACCAGCGGGCCCAGCATGCCGCATATTCGATTACAAGAACAAACATTGACGTCAACAATGATTGGTCTTAGCTTCGATCACGGCGAGGCCGGGAGCCGGACGAGCAGTCCGGACGCCTTCCCGCGGTACCGCCAACCCCCTTGTTCAGCAGACCTGTTGAGAGGACGCCACCATGTCCGGACCCGCTTCCCCCAGCCCCGTCGACCTCACCGGAAAGGTCGCCGTCGTGACCGGTTCCGGCCGCGGCCTGGGCCTCGCGTACGCCTCGGCGCTCGCCGCGGCCGGCGCCTCCGTCGTGGTCAACGACCTCGACGAAGCCGTGGCCGAGCAGGCCGCGAAGAGCATCACGGAGGCCGGCGGCCGGGCCGTCGCCGAGGCCGTGGCCGTCGGCACCGCCGAGGCCGCCGACCGGCTCGTGGCCCGCGCCGTCGACGAGTTCGGCCGGCTGGACGTGATGGTCACCAACGCGGGCATCCTGCGGGACCGGGTGCTGTGGAAGATGACCGACGACGACTTCGACGCCGTGCTCACCACCCACCTCAAGGGCACCTTCACCTGCGCCAGGGCCGCCGCCGTACGGATGCGGGAGCAGGGCGACGGCGGCCGGCTGATCCTGGTCGGCTCCCCCGCGGGCCAGCGCGGCAACTTCGGCCAGACCAACTACGCCGCCGCCAAGGCCGGTATCGCCGCGATGACCCGTACCTGGTCGATGGAGCTGGCGCGGGCGGGGATCACCGTCAACGCGATCGTGCCCGTCGCGGCGACGGCGATGACCGAGACGATCCCGGCGTTCGCCCCGTACGTCGAGGCGATGCGGCGCGGCGAGCCGCTGCCGGACTTCCTGCGCAAGGGCGAGGGCTTCGGCACGGCCGAGGACTGCGCGGCGCTGGTGCCCTTCCTCGCCTCGGACGCGGCGAAGGACGTCACCGGCCAGTGCGTCGGCATCGGCGGCGACAAGCTCGCGCTGTGGTCGCACCCGCAGGAGGTGTCCGTCGCGTACGCGGACGGGGGCTGGCGCCCGGAGACCGTCGCGGCGGCCTGGCACAGCAGCGTGGGCCGCGAGCCGCAGACCGTGGGCATCCCCGCCCCCGTGATCCCGGAGGCCTGAGCCATGACGACCGGCACGATGAACGTGGCCGAGCTGGTGGCCATCGACGTGCACACGCACGCCGAGGTCTCCAGCAAGGGGCAGGCGTCCCTGGACGACAGCCTGGCCGACGCCTCCTCCGCATACTTCAAGATCGAGGGCAACCGGAAGCCGACGCTGCCGGAGATCGCCGCGTACTACCGTGAGCGGAAGATGGCCGCGGTCGTCTTCACCGTGGACGCGGAGTCCGCGACCGGCACCGAGCCGGTACCGAACGAGGAGGTGGCGGAGGCCGCCGCCGAGAACGCCGACGTCCTGATCCCGTTCGCCTCCCTCGATCCGCACCGCGGCAAGGCGGCCGTCAAGCAGGCCCGGCGGCTGGTGGAGGAGTACGGCGTACGCGGCTTCAAGTTCCACCCGAGCATCCAGGCGTTCTTCCCCAACGACCGGCTGGCGTACGGCCTGTACGAGGTCATCGAGGAGACCGGCGCCATCGCCCTCTTCCACACCGGGCAGACCGGCATCGGCGCGGGCGTGCCGGGCGGCGGCGGGATCCGGCTGAAGTACTCCAACCCGCTGCACGTCGACGACGTGGCCGCCGACTTCCCGCACCTGAAGGTCATCCTCGCGCACCCGTCGTTCCCCTGGCAGGACGAGGCGCTGGCCGTCGCCACGCACAAGCCCGGAGTGCACATCGACCTGTCGGGCTGGTCGCCGAAGTACTTCCCGCCGCAGCTGGTGCAGTACGCCAACACGCTGCTCAAGGACAAGGTGCTGTTCGGCTCCGACTACCCCGTGCTCACGCCGGACCGCTGGCTCGCGGACTTCGAGAAGCTCCAGATCAAGGACGCGGTCCGGCCGAAGATCCTCAAGGAGAACGCCGCCCGGCTGCTCGGGCTCGCCTGATCCCACCGCAAGGCCCCCCAAGGAGAGCCGCTGTGCGCAACGAGGGACTGGGGTCGTGGCCCGCCCGCCGGGCCCGCAAGACCCCGCACCGCACCGCCGTCCGCCACGAGGGCGCGGCGACCACCTACGCAGAGCTGCACGACCGCACCACCCGGCTGGCCCACGCGCTGCGCGCACGCGGTGTCCGGCGCGGCGACCGGGTCGCCTACCTCGGCCCCAACCATCCGTCCTTCCTGGAGACGTTCTTCGCCGCCGGCGCGCTGGGCGCCGTCTTCGTGCCGCTCAACACCCGCCTGGCCGGGCCCGAGATCGCCTACCAACTGGCCGACTCCGGAGCGGCCACACTGGTCCACGCCCCCGCGCACGCCGCGCTCGTCGACGGGCTGCGGGACCCGGCAGGGCCCGTGCGGACGTACGTCGAAGTGGGCCCGGAGTACGAGGAGCTGATCGCGGAGGCCACGGACGGACCGCTCGACGAGCCGGTCACCGGCGACGACGTGTGCATCATCATGTACACCTCCGGCACCACGGGGCGTCCCAAGGGTGCGATGCTCACGCACGCCAACCTCACCTGGAACGCCGTCAACGTCCTGGTCGACACCGACCTCACGGCGGACGAGGTGGCGCTGGTCTCCGCGCCGCTGTTCCACACCGCCGGGCTGAACATGCTCACCCTGCCGGTGCTGCTGAAGGGCGGCACCTGCGTCCTGGTGGAGTCCTTCGACCCGGAGGCCACCTTCGACCTGATCGCCGAGCACCGGATCACCTTCATGTTCGGCGTGCCCACCATGTTCGAGCGGATCGCGCACAGCCCGCGCTGGCCGGCCGCCGACCTCTCCTCGCTGCGCATCCTCACCTGCGGCGGCTCCCCCGTGCCGGCGCCGCTGATCGCCACGTACCAGGAGCGCGGGCTCACCTTCCAGCAGGGGTACGGCATGACCGAGGCGGCGCCCGGTGCGCTCTTCCTGGACGGTGAGCACGCCGTGAGCAAGGCGGGCTCGGCCGGGGTGCCGCACTTCTTCACCGACGTACGGGTGGTGCGCCCCGACCTCTCCCCCACCGCGGTCGGCGAGCCCGGCGAGGTGTTGGTGCGCGGCCCGAACGTGATGTCCGGCTACTGGGGCCTGCCGGAGGAGAGCGCGGCGGTCTTCGCCGACGGCTGGTTCCGTACCGGCGACGCGGCCCGGGTGGACGCGGACGGCTACGTCACCGTCGTCGACCGCCTCAAGGACATGATCATCTCGGGTGGCGAGAACGTCTACCCGGCCGAGGTCGAGAGTGCCCTGCTCGCCCACCCCGGTATCGCGGAGTGCGCCGTGATCGGCGTACCGGACGAGCGGTGGGGCGAGGTGCCGCGGGCCGTGGTCGTCCCCCGGGACGGCTGCGCCCTGGACCCCGCCGAGGTGCTCGCCTCGCTGGCCGGGCGGCTGGCCAAGTACAAGATCCCGAAATCGGTCGTGGTCGCGGACGAACTGCCGCGCACCGCCTCAGGAAAGCTCCTCAAGCCCCGCGTCCGCGCGCTCTACGGCCCGCGCTGACGCACCGTCACCTCCACCTCCCCGTAAGGAGACTCTCATGACCATCACCGTCGACGGCCTCGCCGAACTCAAGAAGCTCGCCGGCAGCGACCTGGGCACCAGCGACTGGATCGAGGTCACCCAGGACCGCATCGACACCTTCGCCGACGCCACCGGCGACCACCAGTGGATCCACACCGACCCCGAGAAGGCCGCCGAGGGCCCCTTCGGCGCGCCGATCGCCCACGGCTACCTGACGCTCTCGCTCTTCATACCGCTCTTCACCGAGCTTCTCGACGTCCAGGGCGTCACCACGAAGGTCAACTACGGCCTGGACAAGGTCCGCTTCCCCGCCCCCGTCAAGGTGGGTTCGCGCATCCGGCTCGCCGCCACCCTCGCGTCCGTGGACGAGGTGAAGGGCGGGGTGCAGATCGCGGTGGACGGCACGGTCGAGATCGAGGGCGGTACCAAGCCCGCCTGTGTCCTGCGCAGCCTCTCCCGCTTCCACGGATGACCGCCGTGCGCGACGCCCAGGACCCACGGCAGCTCAGACGCGTCGCCCTCTCCGGCCTGATCGGCACGGCCGTGGAGTTCTACGACTTCCTGGTCTACGGAACGGTCGCCGCGCTCGTCTTCGGCGACCTGTTCTTCCCCGCCGCCGACCCCGCGGCCGGCACCGTCGCGGCCTTCGGCACCTTCGCCGCCGGGTACGTCGCCCGGCCGCTCGGCGGCATCGTCTTCGGCCACTTCGGCGACCGGCTCGGCCGCAAGGCGATGATGCTGACGACGATGGTGCTGATGGGCGTCGGCAGCTTCCTCATCGGGCTGCTGCCGACGTACGACGCGATCGGCGTGTGGGCGCCCGTGCTGCTGGTCCTGCTGCGCGTCGTCCAGGGCGTCGCGATCGGCGGCGAGTGGGGCGGGGCGACGCTGATGGTCGCCGAGCACGCGGGCGGCCGGCCGCGTGGCCGGTGGACCAGCCTCACCCAGCTGGGCGCGCCGCTCGGCACCGTCCTGTCCACCGGCGTCGTCACCCTCGTCGCCGCGCTGCCCGACGAACAGTTCCGCACCTGGGGGTGGCGGGTGCCGTTCCTGCTCAGCCTGGTCCTGCTGTTCGCCGGGCTGTACGTACGGCTGAAAGTGGCCGAGAGCCCGCTGTTCCGCGCGGTCAAGGAAGAGCGGACCGCCGCCCGGCTGCCGCTGTTCGACGTGGTGCGCAGGCCGCGCGCCGTGCTGCTCGCGGCGTGCGTCGGGATCGGCCCGTTCGTCGCCCAGTCCCTGCTGACCAGCTTCATGGTGTCCTACGCGGTCGGCCAGGGCTTCACCCGCACCCAGGTCCTCACCGGCGTCACGCTCGCCTCCTGCACGGCCCTGCTGGTCCTGCCCTGCGCCGGGGCGCTGTCGGACCGCTTCGGGCGGCGCCCGGTCGTGCTGGCCGGTGCGGTCCTCTCGGCCGCCACCGCGTTCCCGGTGTTCGCACTCGTCGACTCCGGCCGCCCCGGGCTGCTGATCGTCGCACTCGTCCTCGGGCACGGGGTCGCCCAGTCCACGATGTACGGGCCGCTGGGCGCGCTGCTCACCGAGATGTTCGGCACCCGGGTTCGGTACACCGGGGCCTCGCTCGGCTACCAGACCGCGACGCTGCTCGGTGCCGGGTTCTCGCCGCTGATCGCCGGGAGCCTGCTCGCCTCGTACGGGGGCAGTACACCCGTCGCCCTGCTGCTCACCGCGGGCGCGGCCGTCACCGCGCTCACGGTGTGGTGGCTGCGGGAGACCAGCGGCGACCGGCTGGAAAGTGCCGCGCCCACCGCCTCCACCTCATCGGCCCCACCTGCCACCTCCGCGGAAGGAGCCCTCTGATGACCGGCCCGACCGGCGCCACGACGTCCCGCTCCTCGACGACCGGCGCTTCGACACCCCGCTCTTCGACGACCCGCTCTTCGACGACCGGCCCGGGACGACGGCACCGCGCCCGGCGCCGGGCCCGGACCGGCGCGGCACTGGCCGCGCTGCTCCTGGCCGCCACGGCCGCCCCGGCGACCGCCGCGCCGCGGCCCGCGGACCGGCACCTCCAAGGCACGCTGCCGTCCGGCGCCACGTACGTGATCGACACACCGGCCCGCTGGAACGGCACGCTGCTGCTGTTCAGCCACGGGTACCGGCCCGCGGGCGCCCCGAACGAGGCGGTGGACGCGTCCGACGACGCCACGCGGAAACTGCTGCTGAAGGAGGGGTACGCGCTCGCCGGGTCGTCGTACGCGGCGACCGGGTGGGCCGTCGAGCAGGCCGTGCCCGACCAGCTCGCCACCCTGGACGCCTTCGCGGACCGGGTGGGCCCGGCCCGCCGCACGCTCGCCTGGGGCGAGTCGTACGGCGGCCTGGTCACCACCGCGATCGCCGAACGGCACCCCGGCCGCATCGACGGCTCGCTGTCCCTGTGCGGCCTCGTCCAGGGCGGCGTCGCCAACTGGAACTCCACCCTCGACCCGGCCTTCGCCCTGAAGACACTTCTCGCGCCCGGCTCCGGCATCCCGCTGACCGGCTTCGCCGACGCCGGCGAGGCGGACCGGGCCGCCGGCCGGCTCGGTGACGTGCTCTCCAAGGCCCAGGGCAGCGCGGCCGGGCGGGCCCGTATCGCACTGGCCGCGGCCCTGCACAACATCCCCGGCTGGAACGATCCGGGCCAGGACCGGCCCGCGCCGGACGACTACGAGGCGCAGCAGGCCAACCAGTACCGCGCCGTCAGCACGATGCTGGTGGACGCCGCCTTCCGGCGCCGCCAGGAGGCCGAACAGCGGGCCGGCGGGAACATGTCCTGGAACACGGGCGTGGACTACGCGGCGATGCTGCGCAGGTCGGCCGGGTACGAGGAGGTCGAGGCACTGTACCGGTCGGCCGGGCTGTCGCTCGGCAAGGACCTGCGCACGCTCGCGGGCGCGCCCCGGATCGAGGCCGACCCCGCGGCCGTCCGCTACCTGACCCGCAACATCGCCTTCACCGGGAAGCTGCGCACCCCGCAGCTGGACGTGCACACCACCGGCGACCCGCTGGTCCCGGTACAGGTGACCGCGGCGCACCGCCGTGCCGTCACGGCCGCCGGATCGGGCGGCCTGCTGCGCCAGGCGTTCGTCGACAACGCCGGGCACTGCACGTTCACGCCCGCCGAGCAGCTGGCCGCGCTGCACGCGGTCGACCGCCGGATCGGCACCGGGCGCTGGGGGGACACCTCACCGGATGGCCTCAACGCGGAGGCACGGCGGGCCGACCCGACGACGGCGGCGCGCTACCTCGCCTACCGGTCGGGACCGTACCCGCGCCCGTACGACCTGGCGCACCCGGGCGACGGGCAGTAGGCCCGGCGGGGCGGTTCAGCGGCCGAGTGCCTTGGCCAGCTCGTCCTTGGTCATCGAGGAGCGGCCGTCGATGTTCTTCTCCTTGGCCTCGCGGTAGAGCTGGTCCTTGGTCGGCCCCTTCGGGCCCGTACGGTTGCCCGAGCGCTGGCCGCCCCGCTCCGGCGCGGACTTACGGTCCTGCGTGGACTCCTTGCTCGCGCTCTTCGCCTCGCCGGAGCGCGCCCGCTCCTTGTTGACCGTCCGCGCGGCGATCTCCTTCGCCCGCCCGGTCGAGGTGCCCCGCTTCTCGGCGCCTTCCTTGATGTGCTCGTACTGCCGTTCACGCTTGGCGTTGGAGCCGCTGGGCATCATGCGCTCCTTTCCTCCCGCGGAACGCGCCTCGCGTTCCGCCCGGCTTCTTTCCCGCGCCCCCGTGTGCCCGGCACGGCGGCCGTCAATCACGGCGGGCCGCCGCGTCCCAGTCCAGCGTGTCGACGGTGCAGATGCGCGTGTTCATGTTCCGTTCCATCATCCGCAGCGCGGCGTCGGCGAGGTCGGGATGGATGTGCGCGACGGCGTCGTCCGGGACGGTCACCTTCAGGTGCCGGATGTGCGCGTCCAGCGCCGAGTACAGCACGCACTGCTCGGTGACCTGCCCGCACAGTACGACGTGGTCGATGCCCAGCTGCGCCAGCAGATAGGTCATCGGGGTCTCGAAGAAGATCGAGTGCCGGGCCTTGACGATGAACAGCGAGGAGTCGTCGGGGCGTACGGGGTCCACCAGCTCCGCGTGCGGCCCGGCCAGCGCGGTCTCCAGGATCTCGCCGTGGTGCGAGCGCCACTCGCCGAAGTTGTCGTTGGCGTAGATCACCGGGACGCCGTCCGCGCGGGCCCGGTCGATCAGGCGGACGACGGCGGGCAGCGCCTTGCGTACCGAGGGCAGCAGCAGCTCGGCGTCCTGGTGGTCGTAGGTGTTGATCATGTCGATGACGATGAGGGCGGTAGTACTCACGCCTTCCAGGGTTGACCGGCGAACCGCCTTTCTCACCTCGGACACGCCGCACTCCTCCCGGGCTCCGGGGCCCCCGGCCGCTCCTCCGATCGGCGGGTGTGGACGGCATGTCGGCGGGCACCCGTCCGCACCAGGGGCAACCCTGGAGGCATTCGTTCCGATCCCCGTGCGGGGCGCCGACGGCTGGAGGACTCATGGGCGTGCAGCGGCTGATCCGCGACTGGCCCGTGTACCGGCAGCTCACCGGCAAGGACCCGCTCGGCCGCGGGCGGGCCGCGATGTCGGAGTACACCGAGCGGCTGCGGCCCCGTACGGACACCGCCGACCGGGTGGTGCAGTCGGTCTGCCCCTACTGCGCGGTCGGCTGCGGCCAGCAGGTGTACGTCAAGGACGAGAAGGTCGTGCAGATCGAGGGCGACCCCGGCTCCCCCGTCAGCCGGGGCCGGCTGTGCCCCAAGGGGTCGGCGACGCTCCAGCTGACGACCGGCGACGCACGGCGGCACCAGGTGCTGTACCGGCGGCCGCACGGCACCGACTGGGAACCGCTCGACCTCGACACCGCCATGGACATGATCGCCGACCGGGTCATCGCGACCCGCCGCGACACCTGGCAGTGGGAGGCCGACGGCAAGCGGGTGGCCCGTACCCTCGGCATCGCCAGCCTGGGCGGCGCGACGCTGGACAACGAAGAGAACTATCTGATCAAGAAGTTGCTGACCGGCCTCGGCGTGGTCCAGGTGGAGAACCAGGCGCGGGTCTGCCACAGCTCCACGGTCGCCGGACTCGGCACGTCCTTCGGGCGCGGCGGCGCCACCACCTTCATGCAGGACCTCCAGCACGCCGACTGCATCGTCATCGAGGGCTCCAACTTCGCCGAAGCACACCCGGTCGGCTTCCAGTGGGTGATGGAGGCCAAGGCCCGCGGCGCGACCGTCATCCACGTCGACCCGCGCTTCACCCGCACCAGCGCCCTGGCCGACCTGCACGTACCGCTGCGGGCCGGCACCGACATCGCCTTCCTCGGCGGGATCATCAATTACGTACTGACCGAGGGCAAGGAGTTCCGCGACTACGTCCTGGCGTACACCAACGCCGCCACGCTGGTCGGCGAGGACTTCCAGGACACCGAGGACCTGGCCGGCGTCTTCTCCGGGCTCGACGAGGAGAAGCACCGCTACGACGCCGAGACCTGGCAGTACGAGGGCGGCGGCGTGCAGGCCCCGGCGGGCGACGTGGAGCAGCGGCACGACCAGCGGCTCCAGAAGGACCCCGAGACCGGGCGCCGGCTGCAGGAGGCGGCGCACGCCGAGACACACGGCTCGGGCGGCGCACAGGCCGAGCCGGACCCCGACCGGGACCCGACGCTCCAGCACCCGCGGTGCGTCTTCCAGATCCTCAAGCGGCACTACGCGCGCTACACGCCCGAGATGGTGGCGGACATCTGCGGCGTACCGCAGGAGACGTTCCTGCGCGTCTGCGAAGCCCTCACCGAGAATTCAGGCCCGGACCGCACCAGCGCTTTCGCGTACGCGGTGGGCTGGACCCAGCACACGGTCGGCTCGCAGTACATTCGCGCGGCAAGCATCCTGCAATTGCTGCTGGGAAACATCGGACGGCCCGGCGGCGGAATCCAGGCGCTCCGCGGCCACGCCTCCATCCAGGGCTCGAGCGACATTCCCACGCTGTTCAACCTGCTGCCCGGCTATTTGCCGATGCCGCACGCCCACACCCACGAGGATCTCGACACGTTCGTCACGGCGAGCCGTACGGACAAGGGATTCTGGAGCAATATGCGGGCCTATCTCGTGAGCCTGCTGAAGTCCTACTACGGCGACGCGGCGCAGCCGGAGAACGACTTCTGCTTCGACCACCTGCCGCGGCTGACCGGCTCGCACGGCGCGTACGACATCGTCCTCGCGCAGCTGGACGGCGCCTGCAAGGGCTACTTCCTGATGGGCGAGAACCCGGCCGTCGGCTCCGCCAACACCCGCCTCCAGCGGCTCGGCATGGCCAACCTCGACTGGCTGGTGGTCCGCGACTTCTCCCTCATCGAATCGGCGACCTGGTGGCAGGACGGCCCGGAGATCGAGTCCGGGGAGCTGCGCACCGAGGACATCGGCACGGAGGTCTTCTTCCTCCCCGCCGCCTCGCACACCGAGAAGTCCGGCTCCTTCACCAACACCAACCGCTGGGTCCAGTGGCACCACGCCGCCGTGGAACCGGACGGGGACGCGCGCAGCGACCTGTGGTTCACCTACCACCTCGGCCGCCGCATCAAGGCGAAGCTGGCCGCCTCCACCGACCCGATGGACCGCGCGATCCAGGACCTGGCCTGGGACTATCCCGTACAGGGTGAGCTGGCCGAGCCGGTCGCCGACGCCGTGCTGGCGGAGATCAACGGCCGCGGCCCGGACGGCGCGCCCCTCTCGGCGTACACCCAGCTCAAGGACGACGGCTCGACGAGCTGCGGCTGCTGGATCTACTGCGGGGTGTACGCGGACGGCGTCAACCAGGCCGCCCGCCGCAAGCCCCACACCGCACAGGACTGGGTCGCCGCCGAATGGGCCTGGGCCTGGCCCGCCAACCGCCGCATCCTCTACAACCGCGCCTCCGCCCGGCCCGACGGCACACCCTGGAGCGACCGCAAGGCCTACATCTGGTGGGACGCCGAGGCCGGCAAGTGGACCGGGCGCGATGTCCCCGACTTCGTCCCCGACAAGGAGCCGGGGTACGTACCGCCCCACGGCGCCGAGGGGGCCGACGCGCTCCGCGGCGACGACCCGTTCATCATGCAGGCCGACGGCAAGGGCTGGCTGTTCGCGCCCGCCGGGCTGCTCGACGGGCCGCTGCCCACCCACTACGAGCCCCAGGACTCGCCGTTCACCAACGCCCTGTACCCGTCCCGCTCCCGGTCGCCCGCGCGGCAGGTCCACTCACGCCCCGGCAACCGCTACCACCCCAGCGGCGACGAGCCCGGCGCGGGGACCTACCCGTACGTGGTCACCACCCACCGGCTCACCGAGCACTTCACGGCGGGCGGGATGAGCCGCTGGTCGCCGTACCTCTCCGAGCTGCAACCGGAGTTCTTCTGCGAGGTCTCCCCCGCGCTGGCCGCCGAACGCGGCCTGACGCACACCGGCTGGGCGACGATCATCACGGCGCGCAACGCCGTCGAGGCACGCGTACTGGTCACCGAGCGGATCAAAACGCTGACCGTACAGGGCCGCACCGTGCACCAGATCGGCCTGCCCTTCCACTGGGGCCCCAACGGCACGGTGACCGGCGACGCCGCCAACGAACTGGTGGCCATCGCGCTGGACCCCAACGCGCACATCCAGGAGGACAAGGCGCTGACCGCCGACATCCGCCCCGGCCGCCGGCCGCGCGGCCCCGACCTGCCGCGGCTGGTCGCCGACTACCGGCGGCGCGCCGGGATCACCGAGCTCACGGGAAGCGAGCACCAGTCATGACCGGCGTCTTCTTCGAGACCGGCAGCCTCTTCAGCGGCCCGGAACCGGACCCCGCAGGGGACGCGGGACACCCGGACCCGCCCGCACGGGTCGGCTTCTTCACCGACACCTCCGTCTGCATCGGCTGCAAGGCGTGCGAGGTGGCGTGCAAGGAGTGGAACGCCATCCCCGAGGACGGCCTGACGCTCACCGGCATGTCGTACGACAACACCCAGGGCCTGGGCGCCTCGACGTGGCGGCACGTGGCGTTCATCGAGCAGTCCGCACCGCGGCAGGTCCCGGCGGAGTCGGCCGCGCCGGACGGCCGTACGCACCTCCCGCTCGCCGAGGAGGACCCGCAGCGGCCCGCCGGGGACGTGCGCTGGCTGATGTCCTCCGACGTCTGCAAGCACTGCACGCACGCCGCCTGCCTGGACGTCTGCCCCACCGGCTCGCTCTTCCGCACCGAGTACGGCACGGTCGTCGTCCAGGAGGACATCTGCAACGGCTGCGGCTACTGTGTACCGGCCTGCCCGTACGGCGTGATCGAACAGCGCAAGGACGACGGCCGCGCCTTCAAGTGCACGATGTGTTACGACCGGCTCGGCGCCGGCCAGGAACCGGCCTGCGCCAAGGCCTGCCCCACCGACTCCATCCAGTTCGGCCCCTTGGACGAGCTGCGCGAACGCGCCGCCCTGCGCGTCGACCAGCTCCAGGAGGCCAGCGTACCCGAAGCCCGGCTCTACGGGCACGACCCGGAGGACGGCGTCGGCGGCGACGGCGCGTTCTTCCTCCTCCTGGACGAACCCGAGGTCTACGGGCTGCCGCCGGACCCGGTCGTCACCACCCGCGACCTGCCCGCGATGTGGAAGCACGCGGGCGCGGCGGCCCTGTCGGTGGCGGCGGGCGCCGTGGCCTCCTTCGTGCTCCCTGCGCTCCTGCGACGGAAGGGACGGCGATGAGCGGGACGACGACCGGCATCCAGGGGAAAGGCCATAAGGGGCGGCGCGGCAAGGGCGAGGAACTGATGGTGCCGCGCGCCGAGTTCGACTCGTACTACGGCCGCCCCGTCATCAAGGCGCCGTCCTGGAAGGACCGGGACATCGCCGGGTACTTCTTCACCGGCGGCCTCGCCGGCGCCGGCTCGGTGCTGGCCGCGGGCGCCCAGCTGACCGGCCGCCCCACGATGGCCAAGGCCCTGAAGATCTCCTCCCTCGCGGCGATCTCCCTCTCCACGGCCGCCCTGATCAACGACCTGGGCCGCCCCGCCCGCTTCGCCCACATGCTCCGCGTCTGCAAGCCGACCTCCCCGATGAGCGTCGGCTCCTGGCTGCTGGCGGGGTACGGGCCGATGGCGGGTGCCGCGGCCGCGAGCGCGGTGACCGGGTGGCTGCCGCGCGCCGGAGCCGCCGCGACCGGCGCGGCCGCGGTGCTCGGTCCTGCCGTCACCACGTACACCGCGGTGCTCGCTGCCGACACGGCGGTGCCCGCCTGGCACGGTGCACACCGCGAACTCCCGTACCTCTTCGCCGCCTCCGCGACCGCCGCCGCCTCCGGCATGGCCCTGGTGGTCTCCCCCACCCGGGAGACCGGCCCCGCACGGTGCGCGGCGGTACTGGCAGCGGCGGCGGACAAGGCAGCCACCGCGGCCGCCGAGCGGCGGCTCGGCATGGTCGCCGAGACCTACCGCTCGGGCAAGGCCGGCAAGCTGATGCGCTGCGCCCAGGCACTCACCGTGGCGGGCGCGGCGACCGCCGGCCTGCTCGGCGGCCGCAGCCGCCCGGCCGCCGTCGCGGGCGGCCTCGCCCTGCTCACCGGCTCCGCCCTCACCCGCTTCGGCGTCTTCCACGCCGGCATGGCCTCGGCGGAGGACCCGAAGTACACGGTGCAGCCCCAGCGGGAACGCCGCAGGGAACGGGCGGCGGAGACCGAAAGCAGGGGCCGCAGCCACACCCACCCCCACAGCTAAAGCTCGACGCCGTACAACGATGCCGCGTTGGCCGAGGAGAACCGCCGACGTTCCGCGTCGGACGGGAAATGGCTCAGAAAGGCATCGATGTCCTCTCCGGCCGGCCGTTGGAAGGGGTAGTCGGTCGAGAAGAGCAAACGGTCGACAGAGGTGACGGCCAGGGCATGCTGCAGGAGTGCCGGGTTCAGCATGCCGGAGGCGGTGAAGTAGAAGTTCGACCGGATGCATTCCAGAACTGAGCGCCGCAACCCGGCGATACGGGAAAGGCTGTCGGCTCGGTCCAGCCAGAACAGCAGCGTTTCCCCCCAGTGGCCGAGCACGACCTGGAGCCCGGGATGACGGTCGAACGTCCCTCGCAGGATCAGCCGCAGTGCCGCTGTCGCGGCGTCCAGGTGCCACCCCCACCCGTAGGTGGCGAGGGCGAGTTCCGTCATGGGGCCGAATCCGCGGTAAGAGGCGTCACGGACGGCCGCCGAGGGCAGCTGCGGGTGGATGAACACCGGCTGGCCGAGTTCCGACGCGGCGGTGAAGAAGTCGTCATAGACGAGATCGTCGAGGAACAGGTCTCCCGACCGGCCGTGGACCATGGTGCCTACGTGCCCCATCCTTGCGGCCCTTTCCAGCTCGTCCGCGACATCCTTGGGTGACGACATGGGCAGGGTGGACAAGGCACGGAAACGGCCCGGATGCCGGGCGACGGCTGCCGCGGCCGTGTCATTCGCGGCGCGGCTCAGCGGCACGGCCTCGCTGGGCGGCAGCGGCTGTGTTCCCGGCGGCGTCAGGGCGAGGACCGACAGGTCGATGTCCTGAGCGTCCATGGCTGCGACGCGGCCGGCCCCCAGGTCCTCCAGGCATGGCTGATTGTCACCCATCTCGTTGAGGAGAAGGCTCTCGTCGGGACGGTGCGCGGCGCGAAGCGCGGACGTCAGTTCCGGCATCATCCAGTGTTCTTCGACAGCGATGAGAGGAACGGTCCTCATCTGTATGCGGTCTCCTGAAGGGACGCCACCGCACGCATCCGAGGCGGCGAGTGGCTATGAGGGCGGCTAGTGGCTATGAGGGCGGCGCGCAGGCCGGGCAGGTCGCGTGGTGACGCCGCTGACGGCGCCTCGCGTACGGTTCGGCAGGGCTCACCAGGGGACGGTCCGGCCCGAGCGGTCCAGATACTCCAGGCCGGGCGTGCCCAGCTTGGCCAGCAGGACATCCACCAGGAGCGGGACGCTCTCCTCGACGGTGTACGGTGCGTCCGGCCCCCCGAGTGCGGTGCGTATCCAGCCCGGCGCCAGGAGGACGAAGCCGCGCTGCGTCCCGGCCTGCCGGACCGCGAAGCTGCGCATGAACATGTTCAGGGCCGCTTTGCTTCCCCGGTAGACCTCGCGTCCCCCCTTCGTGTTGTTCGTGATGCTGCCTTGCCCGGACGACATCACTCCGATGAGTCCGGTGGCGGTGACGAGGCCTTCGAGCGCTTCGATGACGCGCATGGGGCTGAGTGCGTTGGTGACCATCACCTCGACGAAATCGGCTGTCGGTACCGCGCCGATCGGTGCCGACTCGTTGTTCGTGGTGCCTGCGTTGACGAAGAGCAGGTCGAGCCGGTGCCGTGTGAGGCGTTCGTGCAGGGATGCCAGCTGGTGGGGCTCGTTGATGTCGAGATATTCGATGGTGACGCGTCCGTCGGCCCGGTCAGCGAGATCGTGCAGGGGCGTGCGGGCCGTGGTGTCGCGGACCGTGCCGATGACGCTCCAGCCCCTGTCGAGGAATTCGGCCGCCATCGCGTGGCCGAGGCCGCGCGAGGCACCGATGAGGAGAGCGGTCGGCCTGCTCTGTCCGGTGTCAGTCGATGACATCCAGCGTCATCTCCGTTCTCCACGTGGTGAGTTCTTGTGAGTTCTTCGTGTGTGTCACCGGGACCCGAGAGCGGTGTCGATCGGTGATGCTGTGCCGGCTCTGCAGCCGTGCGAGCCGTAGGGTGCGAGTGTGTCCGCCGCGGCGCCGCCGGAGCGAGCCGAAGGGGCCTGTTCGTAAGATTCCCTTCATGCCAGGTGCGTCCATGTCTGAATCCCTCGCCGTGCAGCCGGACGATGTGCGAATCATTCGCGCACTGCAGATCGCTCCGCGGGCTTCCTTCGCCTCGATGGCGGTCGCGCTCGGTCTCACGGAAAGCGCCGTGAACCGCCGGTACCGGCGGCTGCGCGCCGAGGGCGTCATCCGCGTCGCCGGTATGGTCGACCCGGGGGCGCTGGGACAGAGCAGGTGGCTGGTGCGGCTCCGCTGCCGTCCCGGCAGCGTCGCAGCGATCGCCGACGCGCTCGCCAAGCGCGACGATGTCAACTGGGTCGCCCTGGGCGCTGCGGGCTGCGAAGTCACCTGCGCGATCCAGTCACGGACCCGGGAACAGCGCGAGAACCTGCTCGGTCAACGGCTTCCGCGTACCGCGGCGGTGCTCGACATCAACGCCTACGCTGAACTCCGTCAGTTCGTGGGAGGGCGCGGACACTACTGGACCGCCCTGCAAGGCGTGCTGTCCCCGGAGGAGGAGGCCACGCTCGGGAGCGACGGTCCGCCTTTCACCGAATCCCCCGTGGTCGCTCGCGATCCCGTACACCTCACCACTGAGGACGAGAAGATCCTCGGCGCGCTCGCCGCGGACGGTCGCGCCAGTCTCGTCGACCTCGCCGCAGCGGCGGATTCCACTCCGGGGCGCGTGTCACGTCGCCTCAGCGCCTTGCTCCGGCGCCGCGTCGTCCACATCGATGTCGAGATCGCCGCAGTCGCCCTGGGGTATCGCGCTCGGGCCAACCTGTGGCTGCGCGTGCACCCGTCGGCGGTGAAGTCCGTCGGGCGCACACTTGCGCAGGAGCCCGAGATCGCCTTTGCCGCGGCGATCTCGGGCCCCTGCAACGTCCACGCGGTCGCGCACTGCCGGGACCTCGATGAGCTGTTCGAGTTCACGTCCGATCGCATCGGTTCCTTGGCCGGCCTGCAGAGTATGGAGATCTCACCTGTGCTGCAGCACGTCAAGCAGGCCGGCACACTGCTGTCCGGCGATCGCCTCGTCGAGCCGTCACGTGGCCGGGGGTGAGGGGCAGGGGGTGCCTGGGCGGGGGGGGTGCCTGGCGGGACGCCGGGGGGCGGGGCCGGTGTCAGTGCCCCCGGCTACTGTGTTGAGAAGGGGACCTCGTGCACCCCCATGGGGGAAGAGGGGGCGGAAACGGTACTGCGGGGCCCACCCCCGCGCCCCGCCCCGCCCCGACGCCCCCCGCCCGCGTCCCACCCCCCGCACCGCCCGGAACACCCCCGCACCGCCCGGAGTTCGTCTACAGCGCCCGCAGTTCGTCGAGCAGGTTCTTCTGGGCCCAGTCGATGAACGGTTCCTGCTGGTCCCCGCCGATCTGGACGAGGGCGACCTCGGTGAAGCCGGCGTCCGCGTAGGCCTTGACCGCCTTCACGTACGTCTCGACGTCGTCGCCGCAGGGGAACGCCTCGGCGATGTCCTCCTTGCGTACGTACTGCGTGGCGCCGCTGAAGCCGGACGGTCCTGGCAGCTCGCTGTTGACGGGCCAGCCGCCGACCATCCAGCGGAACTGGTCGTGCGCCCGGGCGATCGCCGCGTCCCGGTCGGTGTCGTACGAGACGGGGATCTGACCGACGCGCGGCTTGCCGGCGCCGCCGTGCTTGTCGAACTTCTCCAGCAGTTCGCGCTTCGGCTCCGTGGCGATGACCAGGTCGCCGAGGCGGCCCGCGATCGCGCAGGACCGGCCGCCGGACACCGCGACGCCGATCTGCGGCGGCTCGTCGGGCAGGTCCCACAGCATCGCCTGGTCCACGTCGAAGTACTCGCCGTGGTAGGTCACCTCGTCACCCGAGAACAGCGCCCGGATGATCTCGATGGCCTCCTCCAGCTTCTCCAGCCGGACCGGAGCCGTGGGCCAGCCCTGCCCGACGACGTGCTCGTTGAGGCTCTCGCCCGAGCCGAGGCCGAGCCGGAACCGGCCCTCCGCGAGCAGCTGCATCGTCGCGGCCTTCTGGGCGACGATCGCGGGGTGGTACCGGGTCGTGGGGCAGGTCACGTACGTCATCAGGGGAATGCGGGAGGTGGCCTGCGCCGCGGCGCCCAGGACGCTCCAGGCGTACGGGGCGTGGCCCTGGGATTCCAGCCAGGGGAAGTAATGGTCCGAGGTGACCGAGAAATCAAAACCGGCGCGTTCGGCCATGACCACATGGTCGACAAGTTCGCGCGGGCCCGCCTGCTCGGTCATCATCGTATAACCGATGTCCACCATCGTCACTCACCTTTTCGCCTTCGGTCCGGTTGCGGAAATGCCTCCGCGGTTCTCATTCATCGAACCGGGTACACGCTCCGTTGATGCGTATTACCGATCGATCGCAACCCTCGCGTCCCCCGAATGGCGGCGGTGATTCATGGTGAAGCGAAAGGATTCCGACGGCCGTACCCGAGTGACCGTTGTCGTGGCACTCGCGGCGAATCTCCTCATCGCGCTCGCAAAGGCCGTCGGCGGTCTGCTGTCCGCCTCGCCCGCACTGCTGTCGGAGGCGGCGCATTCCGTGGCCGACAGTCTCAACGAGCTGTTCCTGCTCGCCGCGCTGCGCCGCAGCCGCCGTCCCGCCGACCGCCGTCACCCCTTCGGATACGGCATGGAGCGCTATTTCTGGGCGCTGCTGGCCGCGGTCGGCATTTTCGTGATGGGTGGCTGCTTCTCCTTCTTCCAGGGGGTCAGCGCGCTGCGGGAAGGCTCGCACGAGTCGCCGAGCGGCTACACGGCCGGTCTGATCGTCCTGGGCGTGGCGTTCGTCGCCGAGGGCAGTTCGCTGGTCCGGGCGGTGTACCAGCTGCGCGTCCAGAAGGCCGGGAGCAGTGATCCGGCGCTGCGGACGGTCCTCGCGGAGGACGGTGCGGCGGTGCTGGGGGTGCTGCTGGCGGCGGCCGGGATGGTGCTCCACCTGGTCACCGGTGAGGCGGTGTGGGAGGCGTCGGCGTCGTTCGCGATCGGGCTGCTGCTGGTGTACGTGGCGTACCGGCTCGGCAGGGAGGCCCGGGACAATCTGATCGGCCAGTCGGTCGACGCGGGGCTGCGGGAGAACATCCGGGGGCTGCTGATCGGGCAGCCGGAGGTGGACAACGTGGCGGAGCTGCTGACCATGCGGCTCGGGGAGGAATCCTGGCTGCTGGCGGCCCGTATCGACCTGGCGCCGGGGCTGGACAGCGAGCGGGTCGAGCTGGTGTGTGTACGGATCAAGCGGGAGGTCGAGCGCACCTGGCCACAGGCCGATCATGTCTTCCTGGACATCACGGAGGCGCCGGCCGGTGCGGCGGGCGCGTCGGTGGCGGGTGACGTCTCGGGAGCGGGCCGCGGCTGAGCTTCCGGGAAGACCGAGGGGTACCTCAGAGCAGGCCGGTCAGGGTGAGTGCGGCCAGCAGTGCGGTGCCGGCCATGGTCCAGGCGACGTAGTCGCCGATGTGGCCGGAGTGCAGCAGCCGGAGCGGATTCAGCCAGTGGCGGCTGCGGGTGTGCTGGGGGTGGCGTACGGCGAGTACGGCGAGGCCCGTGGCGACGGCGGCGGAGAGCAGGCCGAGGAGCAGCCCGGCGGCTGACCAGTGGGGTGGCATGACGGCCACGGTGACGCCGGGCGCCGCTTCGTCGGCGGCGAGGGCCACCGCGGCGTGCAGGGCGGGTGTCACGCCGGCGAGAAGGGCCCCGGCGAGCAGTACACCGGGCACGGCGAGCATGGTGGCGGGTACGCGGGTCAGCTGCTGTTCGGTCTCCGGCTGTTCCCGCTCGCCGCTGGTCTCGCGTTCCGCGCCGTCGGCGGGTGGTGTCCCGAGGCCGCCGAAGACGCGGGCGGCGATGCGGAGTACCGCTCCCCCGGTGACGGCGGAGACGAGGACGAACAGGGCGGTGAACCAGGGGCCGGCGGTTTCCTCGGTGACGGCTTTGCCCAGTCCGGTGCCGAAGGGCGGCAGTCCGGCGAGGGCGAGTGCGGCGGCGGTGAAGTAACCGGCGGTGAGGCGGAGTTCGCGGGCGCGGCCGTGCAGGGCGTACTCGTCGATGGAGCCGTAGCGGTCGAGGAGGATGCCGGCGCAGGCGAAGAGTGCGGCCTTCACGCCGGCGTGGCCGATGACGTAGAGGGTGATGCCGCTGGTGGCTTCGGGTGTCAGGAGGCCGAGGCCGATGAGGAAGAGGCCGGTGTGCGCGACGGTGGAGAAGGCCAGGAGCCGTTTGATGTGGCGCTGGTACCAGCACATGACGGCGCCGACGGCGGCGGAGAGCACGCCGAAGGTGAGGAGGGTGCGGGTGACGGCTTCGGGCGGGATGCCGCCGGGGCCGGCGAAGACGGTCCAGTAGACGCGTGCGGTGCCGTAGACGCCGAGTTCGACCATGACGCCGGAGAGCAGCATGCAGACGGGGGTGGGGGCGACGGCGTGTGCGTCGGGGAGCCAGAAGTGGAAGGGGACGGCGGCGGCCTTGACCAGTAGTCCGGTGAGGAGGAGGACGAAGGAGCCGAGGACGAGTGCGTCGGGGGGCGCCGCGGGCGTCGAGTGCGGCGCCGATGTGGCGCATGGCGAGTTCGCCGGTGCGGGAGTAGAGCAGGGCGATGCCCATGAGCATGGCGTAGGCGCCGAGGGAGTTGACGACGCCGAAGGTGAGGCCGCCCTGGACGGCTTTGGCGGCCTCGACGCGGTAGCCGGTGAGGGCGTAGGCGACGACGCCCATGAGTTCGAAGAAGACGAAGGCGTTGAAGAGGTCGCCGGTGAGGACGAAGCCGCACATGCCGGCCTGGAAGAGGAGGACGAGGGCGGGGAAGGAGCCCGCGTGTTTGCGGGGTGGTTCGTCGAAGTAGCGCCAGGAGTAGATGAGGACGGCGAGGACGAGGAGGGAGACCAGGGCCGCCGTGCCGAGGGCGAGGTGGTCGGCGTGGAGGACGATGCCGACGCTGTGTCCGTGGTGCGGGGTCCAGCCGCCGAGCCATTCGACGACGGGTGAGGGTGCGGTGAGCAGCAGGTACAGGGCGAGGGCCGCGGTGGTGGCGGCGACGGCGCTGCCGGCGGCTTCGGCGACGATGCGCGGTACGAAGCGGCCGGCGGCGACGAGGAGGGCTGCGCCCAGCAGGGGTGTGGCGATGACGAGGGGCAGCAGGTGGGTCATCCGCGCAGCTCCGAGAGTTCGTCCGGGTCGAGGGTGTGGTGGCGTTTGGCGACCTGGATGACGAGGGCGAGGAGGAGGGCGGTGACGGTGGCGCCGACGACGACGTCGGTGAGGGCGAGGGCCTGGACGACGGGGTCGACGACGGGGCGGGAGCCGGGGGTGATGTCGGCGAGGACCGGAGCGGTGGCGTCGTCGCGGTAGCCGACGGCGAGCAGCAGGACGTAGGTGGCGGCCTGGCAGACGGCGAGGCAGCCGACGGCGTGGATGAGGTTGCGGCTGGTGGCGAGGCCGTGGCAGCCGACGAGGAAGATCCAGGCGGCGACGAGGTAGGGCAGTACGTCCATCATGGTGCGTGCCTCCTGTCCGCGGTCATTGTTCTTCTCCCTCCTCCTCGATCTCGACGGCCTGGTCCAGGAAGCGGGCGAGCAGTACGACGACGGCGCAGGCGACTTCCATGCCGATGGCGGCGTTGAGCAGGGGGACGGTGCCGCCGGACGCGAGGGTGTTGAAGGTGCCGTGGGGCAGGACGTTGGCGAGGTAGGCGGAGCCGGCGAGCAGTGCGGCGGCGCCGGTGACGAGGTAGGCGGCCTCGCCTGCCGCGTCGCCCACTTCGAAGAGGCCGATGGGGCGGATGCGTTCGAGTGCGCGGTAGTCCACGGCGATGTAGAGCAGGTGGAGGGCGGTGGCCGCGACGACGCCGCCCTGGAAGCCGCCGCCGGGGGTGAGCTGGCCGTGGGCGACGATGTAGAGGCCGGTGACGAGGGTGACGGGGAGCAGGACGAGCGCGTAGCGGCGTACGGGTGCGGAGACGCGGGCGGGCGCCGGGGTGACCTGGCGTTCGTCGCGGGCCTGGCGGAGCAGGACGACGGTGCCGAGGACGGCGGCGAAGAGGATGGATTCCTCGCCGAGGGTGTCGAAGGCGCGCTGGTCGAAGTTGACGGCGGCGACGGCGTTGGCGGTGCGGTGGGCGAGGGCTTCGCGGACGGCGCGGTCGCCGTAGGGGTGGGTGGCGGTGCCGAAGGCGGGCAGTCGCAGGGCGGCGGTGACCAGGGTCGCGGCGACGCCGGTGAGTCCGAGGAGGAGTACCCACATGCGCAGTCGTCGGCTCATCGGCCGTCCTCCGCTTCCTGTTCGGCGCGTACCTGGTCCAGGGAGCGGCGGCGGGCCTTGCGTACGGACAGCAGGATGAGCAGGGGGGTGAGGGCGGAGCCGACGGCGAGCTGGGAGAGGGCGACGTCGGGGGCCTGGAGGACGGTGAAGAGGAGGGTGAGGGTGAGGCCGAGGAGGGAGAGGGCGAGTGCCTGGCGGGCGGGTTCGCGGACCGCGACGGCTGCGGTGGCGGCCGCGGCGACGAGCAGCAGTGCGAGGGCGATGAGCAGGTCAGCCATGGTCGTCCGGCTCCTTCGGGCGGGCGCCGGCCAGGGCTTTGGCGGAGATGATGTTGCCGCCGGCCAGGAGGGCGCCGATGACGAGGAGTTTGGCCAGGGAGCGGCCGGGGCCTTCGGCGACGCAGAGGGGCAGTAGGACGGCGGCGGTGGCGGTGAGCGCGAAGGCTGCGGTGAGGGGGCTCTGTGGTGGGTCGTCGCCCATTTCGGGGCCGAGGAGCCGGGCGTAGACGAGGGTGCCGACGGGGCCGAGGAGGGCGACGACCAGGGCCAGGTCGGTGTAGGGGGGCCGGTCGTAGCCGCGGGCGAGCAGCAGGAGGACGAGGCAGACGAGGAGGGTGCCGGTGTTCTGCGCGGCGACGCGGCGGCGCAGTGGTCCGGTGGCGACGCACCACAGGACGGGGGCGAGGCCGAGCGTCATGAGTGCGGCGGCGGCCGCGAGCCAGCCGTTCACCGGTCGGTCACCGCCCGCCGGGCGGCCCCGGCGGCGACCGCGCCCACGAGGGAGACGGCGGCCCCGACCAGGGTCTCCAGGGGGTCGACGGTGGTGATGAGGACCGTCCAGAGGGCGAAGAGGGCGGCCCACCACACCGCTGTCTCGGCCACGTTCCGGGCCCGGCCGTGTGCCGTGCCGCCGTCAGGACTCCGCATGTCCGCCTCTTCTCCGCCGACGCGTGGGCCGGGTACCCCGGGTCACAGGTGGTCGCGCGGGACTGTCTCGTTCCAGGTGCGGGAGAAGACCCGGCGGTCGCCTTCGTAGCCGTCGAGGGTGGCGTCGATGCAGAAGCAGTCCTCGCTGGACCAGAGGGCCTGGTGGGTGACGACGCGTACGTCCCAGTCACCGCGCCGGAAGCGCATGGTCCAGGTCGTCTCGCCGCGTACGGAGGTGAAGTCGTCGGCGACGGAGGTGTACCGCTCGTACGCGCGGCGGCCGACGTCGATGTCGGCCTCCTCGTAGCGTACGAGGCCGGCGTCCTTCACGATCTCCAGGGCGTTGTGGTAGTTGACCAGGTCGCGTTTGACGTCCCAGCGCTGTTCGACGGGGAGCAGCTGGGTGGTGGGGAGCGGCTCGGTGCCTTCGGGCTCGCCGAAGGCGGGGTCGGGCACGTCGTCGGGTACGTCGTTGGGGCGTACCGGCAGGGCGAGGGCGCTGGTGCCTTCGTAGACGGTGAGCCGGACGGGGCGGGGCGGCGGCCAGGCCAGCGGCCAGTAGGAGGTGGACAGGGAGAGGCGGAGCCGGTGGCCGGCGGGGAACGCCTGTGCCGTGCAGTTGAGCTGGACGGTGGCGCGGTAGCGGCGGCCGGGTTCGAGGGGTTCGGGTACGCCGGTGCCGTCCCGCCGGGTGAAGTTCAGCAGGCCGTAGGTGACGCGGGTGGCGCTGCCGTCGGGGGCCACGTCGGAGAGCCGGGCGGCGACCATGGCGACCGGTTCGGAGACGGAGACCTCCAGTTCGACGGTGGCGGTGCCGAGGATCTCCAGCGGTTCGGTGAGCGGGGGGCTGTCGAAGACGAGCGAGCCGCCGTCCTCTTCGCGCTGGTCGTACGGCAGGTCCGGGGGTGCGTTGTAGGAGGCCCACTTGCCGGCGAACTGGCCGACGGAGAGGGGGGACTCGACGGTGAGGGCGTCGCCGCGCACGGCGTCGTCGCGTTCCTCGTCCCGGGGCTGGTCCTCCCTGACCGTCTCGTCGGGCGGGCCGATGCGGTGCCGGGTGAGGGGGTGCACGCGGCGCTCGATGCGCGGGGAGGGCCAGACGGGTTCGCCGACCCAGCGGCCGGGGCGTTCCTCGTAGGAGGTGGAGGGCGGCATGCTGTCCTGCATCCAGGTGCGGAGCATGGGGCCGTCCATGGCTCCGTTGTCGGCGCCCTTGAGCCAGTGGTCCCACCAGCGCACGACTTCCTGGAGGTAGCCGATGGCGGGGCCGGGTTCGCCGAGGTGGGGGAACTTGTGCGACCAGGGGCCGATGAGTCCCCTGCGCGGTACGTCGAGGTTGCTGAGCAGGCGGCAGACGGCGTTGGAGTAGCCGTCGGCCCAGCCGCTGGAGGCCAGTACGGGCACCTTGACGGAGTCGTAGTCCTCGCAGACGGAGGCGTGCTTCCAGTAGTCGTCGCGGCGCTGGTGGCGCAGCCATTCCAGGGCCCAGGGGCGGGTGGCTTCCATGCGTTCGTGCCACATGTCGCGCCAGCGGTCGCCGACGACCGCGGGGTCGGGCGGGCAGGTGGCGTAGGCGAACATGGTGCCGGCCTCGCCGAGGTTGTCCGAGAGCAGGGTGCCGCCCATGTAGTGCATGTCGTCGCTGTACCGGTCGTCGGTGAAGGACGCGATGACGATGGCGCGCAGGCTCGCGGGCTGCCGGGCGGCGACCTGGAGCGCGGCGAAGGCGCCCCAGGAGATGCCCATCATGCCGGTGTTGCCGTCGCACCAGGGCTGGTCGGCGATCCAGGCGAGCACTTCTTCGGCGTCGGCCTGTTCCTGTTCCAGGTACTCGTCCAGCAGGACGCCTTCGGAGTCGCCGGTGCCGCGCAGGTCGACGCGGACGCAGGCGTAGCCGTGGCCGGCGAGGTAGGGGTGGTGGATGGAGTCGCGTACGGAGGTCAGGTCCCGCTTGCGGTACGGGATGTACTCCACGATCGCCGGCACCGGCTCCCCGTCGGAGGTGACGGGACGCCAGATGTGCGCGGAGAGCCGGGTGCCGTCGGGCATCGGGATCGCGACGTGGTGTTCTTGCTTGGTCGCGTGGGGCAGGTCGCTCACGTACTGCATGCGGCTGCCGTGCTCCTTTCCTGGGTGCCGTGGTTGCTCGCCTCGCCGGCGGGGACGGCGGTCAGCGGCCGGTGGCCTCCGGCGGCGGGGTGCCCTCGAAGTGGTGGTTCAGGGCCGCCACGGCTCGGTTGTACTTCTCCGTCATCTCGTCCACGCTGTCGGCGCCGGTGAAGATGTGTGCCAGTTCGCAGCTGTAGCTGTCCTGCTGCGGGCTGTCGGAGAGGCGCTTGCCCGGTTCCGGCACCATCTCGATGCGGACGCCGGGGATCTCCTGCTCGATGCGCTCGATGTCCTCGGGGGTGGGCACGTTCTTGACCACCGCGTCGGTGAACCAGCGGTAGTACCACTTGGCGCCCATCTCGTACCGGCCCGCGTCCTGCGTCAGCCGTGGGTCCTTGCCGAGGGCCAGGGCGACCATGATGTGGTGGTTCGGTGTGCCGTCGACGTAGTGGAAGATCTGGGCGTGCGACTGCGAGTGCCGGGGGTTGATCTCCAGCAGGTTGATCTGATCGGTGTGCGGGTCGTAGAAGAATTCGATGCTGAAGGTCGCGGTTTCCATGCCGATCTGGCGCATGACCCGTTCACTGGCGGTCCGCAGCCGCTGTACGACGTCCGGCGGCAGTGTGGAGGGGTACTGGTGGCGGAGGAAGCTGGAGCTGTCGGGGTAATTGACGGAGTCCAGCGTTCCGTAGACGGTGACCTCGCCGTCGAGGACGTAGCCCTCCACGGCGACCTGGATTCCGGCAATGGCCTCTTCGGCCAGGCAGACCTGACCGCCTACGCCGGCCATTTCCGGCGGCAGGTCGAGCTGGTCCAGAATGTATTCGAAGGGCCGCCCGACCCGGCTGATGCCCTGCCGGATCTTCTCCACCGCCTCCTGGAATTCCTGCTCGTCCTTGACGCCGTAGGCGAGCTCGGAGGAGTAGGACAGGGCGGGCTTGAGCCACATCGGGAACCGTACGCCCTCCGGCGGCTCGGGACGCTCGGCGGTGAGGTCCACCTGGCCGAAGCGGGGGTGTTCGTCGATGACCTTCTGCTGTTCCAGCCGGCTCCAGTACTTGTGCTCGCACTTGACGATGGATTCCAGGCTGGTGTGCCGGGTGCCGTACCGCTCGCCGAGAATCGGCACGAGGGTGCTGGCGGGGAAGTCCCAGTAGGTCACGATGGCGTCGATGCTGCCCTCGAAGGCGTCCAGGATTCCGTACGCCTTTTCCAGCAGCTCCGGCACGGACACCTCCCCCTCCTGCAGTTCTTCGGGGGTGAGCAGTCCGTGGAAAGCGTATTCCGCGGCGTCGGGAATGGCGCGCAGTTCCGCCAGGTTTCCCTCGTCCAGACCGACGACAAAGATATTCTTCCTACTCAAGGGACCTCCTTCATATCGGCTGCGGGGCCCCGGCTACCCGTCCTTCTACCGTGCGCACGCGGTCCGCGTCATGACAGACACGCGTGAAGACCGGCGCGCCACGCGCCTGCTCCGGGATCGGACCGCCGAGTACCCATCACGCCGGAGTCATGCAGCGGCGCGGCAAACTCGTGTGGTGCGTTCCGGCCGTCGTGGCGTGATTCGGTCACTGTGGCGCGCCGGGTGGGAATGGCGTAGCGGGGCAGGATGGTTCCGCAGGGCAGAAGTCCGAGAGAGGGAGAGCTGACACCGTGGAATACCGCCGCCTGGGCCGTAGTGGCCTGACCATCAGCGAGATCGCGTACGGGAACTGGCTCACGCACGGCTCGCAGGTGGAGCAGGACGCGGCCACCGCGTGCATCCGTGCCGCACTGGACGCGGGCATCACCACCTTCGACACCGCCGACGTCTACGCCGAGACGCGGGCCGAGTCGGTGCTGGGCACCGCGCTCCAGGGCGAGCGGCGCGAGGGGCTGGAGATCTTCACCAAGGTCTACTTCCCGACCGGCACCGGCCGGAACGACCGGGGCCTGGGCCGCAAGCACATCATGGAGTCCATCGACGGGTCGCTGCGCCGCCTGCGCACCGACTACGTCGACCTGTACCAGGCGCACCGGTACGACCACTCCACGCCGCTGGAGGAGACCATGGAGGCCTTCGCCGACGTGGTCCGGTCCGGCAAGGCGCACTACATCGGTGTGTCGGAGTGGACCGCCGACCAGCTGCGCGCCGGGCATGCCCTGGCCCGCGAGCTGAAGGTCCCGTTCATCTCCAACCAGCCGCAGTACTCGGCGCTGTGGCGGGTGATCGAGCCGGAGGTGGTGCCGGCGAGCGAGGAGCTGGGCATCGGCCAGGTCGTCTGGTCGCCGATCGCGCAGGGCGTGCTGACCGGCAAGTACCTGCCGGGCGCACCGCTGCCGGCCGGGACCCGGGCTACCGACGAGAAGGGCGGCGCCACCTTCGTCGCGCGCTGGCTGCGGGACGAGGTGCTGGAGCGCGTCCAGCAGCTGCGGCCGCTCGCCGAGGAGGCGGGGCTCTCGCTCGCCCAGCTGGCCGTGGCGTGGGTGCTGCAGAACCGCAACGTCTCCGCCGCCATCATCGGCGCCTCCCGGCCCGAGCAGGTCGCGGAGAACGTGCAGGCGGCCGGGGTGCGGCTGGAGCCCGGGCTGCTCAAGGCCATGGAGGAGATCCTGGCCCCGGTGGCGATCCAGGACCCGGCGCTGACCGCGGGCAACCCCGCCAACGACGGCTGACGGCGGCCGGAACAGCCCTGTTTCCGGCCTGCGGCGGTTGCTACGTTCCGGATGAACAGGGCTCCACCATTGTGAGGAGGAACCGTGCCGGGTTCAGAATTCCTCGACAAAAAGCTGAGCCGTCGATTCGAGACCTACGACCTGGACGACAACGGGGTCGTCGAAAGGACCGACTTCGTGCGCGCCGCGGAACGTATGGCGCAGGAGTTCGGACACGCACCCGCTTCCCCGGAAATACGTACGCTCAAGGAGCGGCTCGGCGCCGTGTGGAACAGTCTCGCCGAAGCCGCCGACAAGGACCGCGACGGGCGGCTCACCGAAAGCGAGTTCAAGAACGCCTTCCACACGAAGGTCATCGCCGACGACGAGGGCTTCCGCACGCTGTACGAGCCGTTCATCCAGGCAGCGATGGACATCGCCGACACCGACAAGGACGGGAGGCTGGGCCTCGACGAGCACGTGCGCTGGTACAAGGCCCTGATGGGCATCCCCGAGGAGCACAGCACGGCCGCGTTCCGCAAGCTGGACCGGAACGAGGACGGCTACGTCACCCGGGAGGAGATCCTGGCGGCCGTCCGCGAGTACTACTTCAGCGAGGACCCCGACGCACCGGGCAACTCCCTGCTGGGCCCGGTCTGACGGACGGCGGGCCCGTGGGGCTCCGCGGGCCCGCCCGCGCACATGATGACCAAGACGCTCCTGCGCTGACCCCGCAGCGTGGCTTTCCGTGCGGCGGATGTGTGACTCCGCGCGCGTCCGGCTGCACCGGTCCGTCGCTTATGGGTAGCTTCGCGGCATATGCGGTCACGGGTGAGAGAGACGTGCGGGAGTGCCATGACGACGACAGCCGACGACGCCTCACGGGCGGAGGACGCCTCCGAAGGAGCCGAGGAGACCGAGGAGGCCGCCCGACGAGCGGTGCGGCGGGCCACGGAGCAGCTGCTGGCCCGGCAGCACACGGAGGGGTGGTGGCTGGGCTTCGCGCAGTGCGACATGAGCTATGACGCCCAGGACCTCTTCCTCCGGCATTTCCTGGACCGCACGGACGCCCAGGTGACCGCGGCGACCGGCCGGTGGATCCGTTCCCGGCAGAGCGCGGACGGCACCTGGCCCATCGCCCCCGGCGGCCCGGGCGACCTGGGGATCACCCTCCAGGCGTACGTGGCGCTCCGGCTGGCCGGGGACCGGCCGGACGAGGACCACATGCTGCGCTGCGCGGCATGGGTGCGCGAGCAGGGCGGCGTCGCGGCCGCCCAGCTGACCCCTCGCCTGTGGCTCGCCATGCTCGGCTTGTGGAGCTGGGACGACCTGCCCGAGATGCCGCCCGAGATCATCGCCCTGCCCAAATGGGCGCCGTTGAACATCTACTCCTTCAACGCCTGGATCCGCCAGGTACTCGTGGCCCTCAGCATCATCAGTGCGCACCGGCCCGTGCGGCCGGTGTCCTTCGGCATCGACGAACTCCTCGCCCCGGCCGGCGCTTCCGGGCGTCCTCCTGCGCCGGGCAACGGCTGGGAAGGCGTCTTCCGGCGCGTCAACGACGCCCTGCGCGTCGGCCGCCGGATCACTCCCCGTGCGGTCCGCCGGTCCGCGACGCATGCGTGCACCCGCTGGCTCCTCGAACGCCAGGAGACGGACGGCAGCTGGGGAGGTGTCACGCCGATGACCGCTTTCTCGGTGCTCGCCCTGCACCTTCAGGGTTACGCGCTGGACCATCCGGCGCTCAAGGCCGCCCTGGATTTCGTGGCGGACAGCGCGGCCTGGCCCGAGGACGGCGTACGGAAGCTGGAGACCGTCCGCAGTCCCGTGTGGGACACCTGCTGGTCCGTCACCGCCCTCACCGACGCCGGTCTGCCGGCCGACCACCCCTCGCTGGTCAAGGCCGCCGACTGGCTGCTCGCCCAACAGGCCACCGGGCCCGGTGACTGGGCCGTGCGGCACCCCGGCCTCGCCCCCGGCGGCTGGTCCTTCGAGTTCCACAACACGGTCTGGCCCGACCTGGACGACACGGCCGAGGCGGTCATCGCGCTGCGCCGTGCCGCCCACCCGGACCGGGGCCGCGTCGGCGGTGCGGTGCACCGGGCGGCGCACTGGACCCTCGGCCTGCAGGGCAAGGACGGTGGCTGGGCGGGCTTCGAACCCGGCGTCACCGGCTTCCTCCCCGGCAAGCTGCCCTTCTTCGACATCGGCGACCACTGCGTCGACCCGCCCACGGCCGACGTCACCGCGCACGTGGTGGAGATGCTGGTCGTCCTCGGGATGCGGGACGATCCCCGCACCCGGCGCGGCGTCCGCTGGCTGCTCGACCACCAGGAGGACAACGGTGCGTGGTACGGCCGCTGGGGCGTCAACCACCTCTACGGCACCGGCTGCGTCCTCCCGGCCCTCGTCGCCGCCGGGGTCCCCCGCGGCCACTCCGCCGTCCGGCGCGCCGTCACGTGGCTGACGTCCGTACAGAACGAGGACGGCGGCTGGGGCGAGGACTGGCGCTCGTACAGCGACCCGGCGTACCACGGCCGCGGTACCTCCACCCCCTCGCAGACCGCCTGGGCGCTGCTCGCCCTGCTCGCCGCGGGGGAAGGCGACGGTGCTGCGGTCCGGTCCGGGGTGCGCTGGCTGACCGAGCGGCAGACGGCTGCCGGCTCCTGGGAGGAGTCGCAGGCCACCGGTGCCATCGTGCCTCCGACGGTGGCCATGAACTACGAGAACTACCGGCTCGTCTTCCCCCTCATGGCCCTGGGCCGCTACGTCCGGCACCGAGAGTCCTGAGCCGGTGGCCGTCGGCCGGGCCGGCCCCGGTGTCGGGGCCCGTGCCCGCCCGGCAGTGGGAGCGCGTGCGGGCGTGGAGGACGAGCAGGGCCAGCGCGCCCGCCGCTGCGGACCAGGCGAACGAGAGCAGTGCGTGGCCCCAGGGGGCGAGGGAGGTGAAGGCCGCGGCCAGCGCGAGCTGGTTCGCGCCGTACAGCGGGAAGGCGGCCAGGACGGGCAGGTCGGCCACGTTGAGGACCGGGTTCTGCAGGCCGGTGTCGACCAGGCTGAGCATGATGACGAGGAAGAAGCCCTCCAGCTCACCGCGTACCAAGGAACCCAGCAGCAGACCGATACCGCCGTACGCGAGGCCCGCGCCGAGGACCGCGAAGGCCAGCGGCCCCAGCTGGCGTACCGGCAGGGAGAGCCACAGCACCGCCATGGTGTAGAGGGCGAGGAGTGCGGCGATGAGGGCCACGGCGGTGACCTTCGCCAGCAGCATCGGGACTCGTGGGTACCCGGCGAGCAGCAGCCGGCGGTCCAGCTCCCCGGCCTTGAACGTTTCCATGAACGTCACGAATCCGGTGACGAGTGTGACGGCGGCGAGGGCGTTGGCCACCTGGCTGACCTGACTCGCCCGGGCGAGGACGGTGCCGCCGGCGGAGTCCAGCGAGAAGCCCATCACCTGCTCCGAGGCGCACACGAGCGCCACGGCGATCCAGCCGGGGATGAACACGACGGCGAGGAGGAGGGCCATCCGGTTGCGCAGGTGGCCCAGCAGGGTGCAGCGCAGCATCTCGGCGAACGCCGCCCGGTGCAGCCTCATCGGACGAGCTCCTCGAGGTCGAGACGGCCGTCGCGCAGATGGCCGACCGCGTCGAAGCGGTGCAGGTCGTGCAGCAGGTGCGAGACCACGACGATCGACCGTCCCTGGTCGCGCAGCCCGGCGGCCAGGGCCCAGAAGCGCTGGTGGGTGTCCCAGTCGAAGCCCTGGTAGGGCTCGTCCAGCACCAGCAGCTGCGGGTCGTGCATCAGGGCGAGCAGCAGGTTGAGCTTCTGCCGCGTCCCGCCGCTCAGCTCGCCGGTGCGCTGTCGCCGGCAGTCGGTCAGCGCGAGGAGGTCCATCAGCTCGCGGGCGCGGTCCAGCGTCGGCAGCCGGTGGGCCACCTGGAAGAGCCGCAGGTGCTGTCCGACGGTGAACGAGTCGTTCAGCACGGCGCGTTGCGGGCAGTACCCCACCGCACCGGTCCGTAGGACCGTGCCGCGGTCGGGTGTCAGCTGACCCACGGCGATCCGGAGCAGCGTGCTCTTGCCCGCGCCGTTCTCGCCGACGACTCCGGTCAGCGTCCCCGCCGGCACGTCGAGGTCGGCGCCGCGCAGCACGTGCCTGCGGCCGTACGCCTTCCACACCCCGCTGAGCCGCAGCCGTGACGGCCGTTGTGTGTCCTCTGCCCGCACGACGGGTCCCCCTGGTCAGCGTAGTGTGTAGATGGAGGCGGCAAGGGCGAGGGTGTACCACTGTTCCACCAGGCGGTAGGTCCGCTGGTCGTGCTCCGGGCCGCGCAGCAGCATCACCCGGACCGCCAGCAGCAGGCTCAGGCCGCCGAGCACCAGGTCCGTCGCGACGATCCACCAGTGCGGGCCCGCCGGCGCCATCAGGAAGCGGTGGATGGCCACGGGTCCCACCGCGAAGCCGGCGCACAGGAAGATCCGGGTGCGCGTCTCGCCGAGGACCAGGGGCATGGTGGAGCGGTGCACCGCGCGATCGCCGTTGATGTCGCGGAGGTCCTGGACGGACATGAGCAGGGTCACGGTGATCATCAGCGTCACGATCCAGCGCCAGGCGTCCGGTGTGAGGACGCCGACGATCTCCCAGGCGGCCGCCAGCTGGGCGACGACCCCGACCCCGGCGTACAGGTTCCTGCCCAGCCAGTGCCGGCCCCAGCCGTACTCGTGCTGGAGCAGCGAGAGGATCTGCCACATCAGGGCCCATTTCAGGACGCCCAGGCAGTAGCCGTACGCGGGGAAGGCGATCCGGACGGCGATCAGACGCAGCCGGGCGCCGCGGAGGGTGCAGTCGCCCGTGACCAACGGCCGGAAGGGCTTGTTGAGGCGGTCCTCCTCCACTCCGACGAGCTGGTTGGCCAGGGTGTGCTCGTAGACGAACAGCCAGAAGTACAGCGCGCCCATACCGACGGTGACCACCGTCTCGTAGGGGGACAACCGTGCGTGCACGGTGGCCGCGATGACGAAGCAGGTGGCGGGGAACACGGTGGTCCAGCGGTCGGCGCGGATGAAGAGCCAGCTCAGCTGGATCTCGCGCCAGGCGCTCTGCAGAACCGCCGCGGGAGCCCGCGTGGTCATCGTCGTCATTGCTCGGCTCCGTACTCCGTGCTCGGGCAGGCGGTTTCCGTGTGCGGGTCGGTCGGGATCGTGCCGCGGCTCATGCCGTGCGGTGTACGGTCGCCTCCGCGACGGCCTCCAGGGTGCGGACCGCGTCGGCCGGGAAGGGCGCGGCGGCCAGCGCGTCCAGCGCCTGCCGGTACCGCTCCTCGATCATCCGCTCGACCGCGTCCCGGGCCCCGGTGCTGGTGAGGATGGCGCGGACCTCCGCGGCTTCCCGCTCCCCCAGACGGGGGTCGCCGATCAGCGCGCGCAGCCGGCCGGCCTGGGCGGGGACGGCGGCGCGCAGGGCATGGGCGATGAGGCTGGTGCACTTGCCCTCGCGCAGGTCGTCCAGGTGTGACTTGCCCATCCGGTCCGGGTCGCCGAACACTCCGAGTACGTCGTCCCGGAGCTGGAACGCCTCGCCGAGGGGCACCCCGTAGGCGGTGCAGGCGTCCATGACCTGTTGTCCGGCACCGGCGAGCGCGGCCCCCACCTGCAAGGGCCGTTCGATGGTGTACTTGGCCGTCTTGTAGCGGACCACGGTGAGCGTCGTCTCGACGCTCACGTCGAGGTCGCCGGTGGTGAGCAGGTCCAGGTGCTGGCCGGCGATCAGTTCGCTCCGCGCGAGGTCGACGCAGCGCAGTACGGCGGTCCGGTGGGTGTCGGGCATGGGCGTGGTGTGCAGCAGTTCGTCGGACCAGACGAGGGCGAGGTCACCCACGAGGATGGCGCCGCCCAGGCCGAACCGCTCGGCCAGCGACGGGAGTTGGTGATTGTCGGCCAGCAGCCGGTGCACCGTGGGGCGCCCGCGACGGCTGTCGGCGGCGTCCATGATGTCGTCGTGGATGAGCGCGCAGGCGTGCGCGAGTTCGATGGAGGCGGCCAGCCGGACGGCGTCCGCGGGATCGCCCCGCCCCCCTGCCGCACGCCATCCGGTCACGCACAGCAGCGGGCGGACCCGCTTCCCTCCATCGAGGAAGTCGTGCAGGAGGAGCGCGAGCGCCGACTGGCCGGGCAGGGCGGCGGTCTGCGCCTTCTCCGTCAGGAACGCCCGGAGGAGGTCGTCGATGGCCGCGCGGGGCGCGAAGAAGTCGGACTCGGCCGTGAGCGTTTCAGCACTCATGGGAGGAGCGTGGTCGGTGTGCGCCGGACAGGTTCAATTTGGCCATTCATCCGATCTGTCGGTAGGCGCGTACGCGCGGAGCCGGAGCGCAGGCGCGAGCGCGGTGAACGAAAAGGCAAACTACGCATATTCAGCTGACATGTCCAGCTTAGCCCTTTTGATGTGTTTCGCCCGGTAGGATCGTACCGGGGAATGCCACGTCGCACCCGCACACCTGACCGTGGCCGCCGCCACCGCTGACGGTCACTCACTCCGTGTTCGCGTGGGCCGCGCGGGCGTGCTCGTTGTCCACCTCCAGCAGGTGGGCGAGGCGGAGCGCCACGACGTCCAGGCCGACATGGGTGGCCTGGTCGAAGAGGCTGGAGAGCGGCTGGACGCTGGGGGCCTCACCGGCGCGCCGGTACTTCGTCGCGGCGGGGAGCAGCAGGACGGAGGCGGCCAGGGAGCCGAGCGGGGAGTCCGGCGCGGTGGTCACGGCGTGCACCTCGGCGCCCGCCCTGACGGCCTGTTCCGCGACCCGCACCGTGCCGGCCGTGGTGCCCGAGCCGGAGACCGCGACGACGGTGTCGCCGTCGGCGACGGCCGGGGTGGTGGTCTCGCCGATGACGTGGACGGGCAGGCCGAGGTGCATCAGCCGCATGGCGAAGGCCTTGGCCATGAAGCCGGAGCGGCCCTCACCCGCGACGAAGACGCGGCGGGCGCGCAGGAGTACGGCCGCGAGCGTGTCGAGCGCCGTGGCGTCGACGGCGGCGAGCACGCCGCGCATCTCGTCCTGCACGGTGTCCAGCAGGGCTGCGGTGGTGGGGAGTTCGCGCCGGTCGGTCATGGTGGTTCCTTACGTGGTGGGAGGGTGGGTGCGGCGGGTGTCAGCGGCCGGCGGCCGCGGCGAGGGAGCGGGCCGCCGCTCCGGGGTCGGCGGCGGCGGTCACCGCGGAGCCGACGATGACACGTACGGAGTCGGGGCCGGTGAAGGCCGGCAGGTCGGCGGCGGTCAGGCCGCCCGCGACGGCGACCCGGCGGCCGTGCCGCCAGGGCCCGAGGAGATCGGCGGGGTTGCCGCCGGCCCGCTGGGCGTCCTTGCCGACGTGGGCGGCGAGCACGGTGTCGGCGGGGAGCCGCGCGGCGAGGGCGGCGCGCCGTCCCCCGGTGGTCCGCATCAGGTCGACGACGGTCTCGGTACCGCGTTCGGCGGCGACGCGCACGGCGGCGTCCAGGGTCGCGTCGGCGGCGGCCCCGAGGACGGTCGCGGAGGCGGCGCCCGCGTCGTACGCGAGGGTGAACTCGAACACCGCGTCGTCCGCGGTCTTCAGGTCGGCCAGTACGGGGACGTGCCCCGCCGCCGCGGCGACCTCGGTCACGGCGCGCATCCCGAAGTGCTTGATCAGCGAGGTGCCGACCTCGATCCAGTCGGTGTGCGGGGCGACGGCCTCGGTGATCCGGACCGCCCGCGCCAGGGGCATCCGGTCCAGGGCGATCTGCAGCTCTACGGCCATGAGGCCAACTCCTCGTGTTTCTCAGGGTGTCCGGACGGGTCGGTCAGGCGGCGGCGTGGGAGCGGAGGAACGCCGTCAGCCGGGTGCGGGTGGGCAGGCCGTCCCGGTCGCCGTGGCTGGTGGTGGCGAGGGCGCCCACGGCGGCGGCCCTGGCCAGGGACGCGCGCGGGCCGAGCCCGTCCAGGTGGGCGCTGATCAGCCCGGCCGCGAAGCCGTCGCCCGCACCCACGGTGTCGACGGCCCGTACGGGGAGGGCGGGCTGCGCCCAGGTCCCGCCCGCGGCGTCGTACAGGTCTGCGCCGCGCGCGCCGTCCTTGAGGACGACGCGGCGCACGCCCCGCGCCAGGTACCAGCGGGCCACGTCGGCGGGGGCCCGCTCGCCGGTGAGCAGCCGGCCCTCGTCCAGTCCCGGCAGTACCCAGTCGGCGCGGGCCGCCAGATCGTTGACGGTCCGGACCATCTCGTCGCGGTCGGGCCAGAGCGCGGGGCGCAGGTTCGGGTCGAACGAGACGGTGAGCCCGGCGGCGCGGGCCGTGGCCATGGCGCGGTGGGTGAAGGCGCGCGCAGTGGGCGAGAGGGCGGCGGGGATGCCGGTCACGTGGAGGTGGCGGGCGCCGCGTAGGTAGGCGTCGGTGGCTTCGGAGGGCGCCAGGCGGCTGCCGGCGGAGTGCCTGCGGAAGTACACCACCTCCGGGTCGCCCGCGGTGACGCGGCTCTTGAGCTGGAAGCCGGTACGGGCCTCGGGGTCCACGGTCACCTGGGCGGTGTCCACGCCCTCGGCACGCAGGGCGGCGAGCGCGTGGGCACCGAGCGGATCGTCGCCGACGCGCCCCACCCAGCCCGCCCGGTGGCCGAGGCGGACCAGTCCGGTGGCGACGTTGATCTCGGCGCCGGCCAGCGAGCGGGTGTAGTGGGTGACGTCGGCCAGCGGTCCGTCGTCGGCGGCGACGAGCATGCCCATGACCTCGCCGAAGGTCACCACGTCGAGGCGGCGCCGAGGGGGAGGGCTGGGGGTCAACGGGGGCCTCCGGCGCGTACGTGGGTGGTCGGGGTGCCGAGGGGTGTGGTCAGAGTGCCGATGCCGGCGACGGTGGCGTCCGCCCGCCCTCCTGGGCCGATCGGACCGTACTCGCCGGGGGCGCCGGTGAGGACGACGTCACCGGGGCCGAGCGGCAGGAAGCCGCCCAGGTAGCAGAGGATCTCGGCCACGCCGCGGGCGAGTTCGCGGGTCGAGGCGGGGCGCAGCGGTACGCCGTCGAGGGCGAGCGATACCTCGGTGTCGTCGGGTGCGGGGAGCTCGGTCTCGATCCAGGGGCCGAGCGGGGTGAAGCCCGGCCGGCCTTTGGCCGAGGTCCACAGCGGGTCGTCGCGTTGCAGGTCGCGGGCGGTGATGTCGTTGGCGACGGCCCAGCCGAACACGGTGCGCAGGACGGTGTCGGGGGTGTGTCCGGCGGGCGAGTCGGCGAGGACGACGGCCAGTTCGGCCTCGGCGTCGACGCGGCCGATGCCGTCCGGGAGGTACACCGGCTCCTCGGGGCCGATGACCGAGCGGGCAGGCTTGAGGAAGGCCTGCGGGGGCCGGGCGCGGTCGGCCGGGCCGGTGTTGCGGGCCATGCCGACGACGGTGCGCGGCTCGACCGGGGCGAGCAGCCGGACCTCGGCGAGCGGGAGGCGGCGGCCGAGGCGTACGGGTGCACGGGCGGCGGCGCCGCCCGCCGCTCCCCCGGCCGCGAACGGGTCGGCGACGAGGTCGGCGGTGTCACCGTCGAGTACGGCGTGTGCGGTGCCGCCGGCGTGGGCGATCCGGGCGATGCGCATGCTGCTGTCAGGCGTCCTTCGTGAGGGGTGCCGTCAGCGGCACCGGGACGGCGTCAGCGCGGGGCGCCCGTACCGCGCACATCAGCGCGGCGGCGAGTACGAGGCAGCCGGCCATGGTGAGGAATGACGTGGCGGTGGAGCCGGTCACGTCGTTCAGCGTGCCGATCAGGTAGCTGCCCGCGAAGCCGCCGAGCGCGCCGAAGGAGTTGATGAGGCCGACGGCGGCGGCGCTCAGCTTCTGCGGGAGGAGTTCGGGGATGGTGGCGAAGTAGGGGCCGTACGGCGCGTACATACCGGCCGCGGCGACGCACAGCAGCGGGTACGACAGCCAGAACGCGTCGCCGAGCAGGTAGGAGCCGTAGAAGCCGGCGGCGCCGAGCAGCAGCCAGGGCCACACGTACCGGCCGCGGGCGCCGGCCCGGTCCGAGGCGCGGCTGTTCCAGAGCATCGCGGCACAGGCGAAGACGTACGGCAGGGCCGAGATGAGGCCGGTGAGGCCGATGCCCTCGTCGCTGCCGGCGCGGACGATGGACGGCAGCCAGAAGACGAAGCCGTAGACGCCGAGGCTCCACAGGAAGTACTGGAGGGAGAGCAGGACGACGTTGCGGGAGCGGAGCGCGGCGAGGTAGCTGCCGCCCGCCGCGGGCAGCCGGCGCTGTTCGGCGGCGAGGGCGCCTTCGAGGGCCGTGCGCTCCTCGGGCGTCAGCCACTTGGCGTCGCGCGGATGGTCGTCGATGCACTTGTGGAAGACGACCGCCCAGATCAGGGCCGGTACGCCCTGGGCGATGAACATGCCGTGCCAGCCGACCCATTCGACGAGATAGCCGGAGACGACGGTGAGCCACAGGACGGTGGCGGGGTTGCCGAGGATGAGCCAGGTGTTGGCGCGGCCGCGCTCGCGGGAGGTGAACCAGTGGGTGATGTGGATGACCATCGCGGGCAGCACCGCGGCTTCGGAGACGCCGAGCAGGAAGCGCACCACCATCAGCACGCGCACGTCGGGGATGAGTCCCTGCGCGGTGGCGAGCACGCCCCACAGCACCAGGCACCACACGATGAGCTTCTTGACGCTCCGTCGCTCGGCATAGATGGCGCCGGGGATCTGGAAGGCGAAGTAGCCGAGGAAGAACAGCGAGCCGAGCAGGGCCGAGACGGAGCCGGTGATGTGCAGATCGTCGGCCATGCCGCCGGCGGCGGCCACGGAGAAGTTGGAGCGTTCCAGGTAGGCGAAGCTGTAGGTCACGAAGACCACGGGCATCAGCCGGGTCCAGCGCCGGCGGCTGAGGGCGGCGGCGGGCGCCGGGGCGGCGGCCGGGGGCGGGGTCGTCGACATCCAGGAGGCCTTTCTCCCGAGACGGCAGGGCAGGGCGAGCGGGTTTTTGCCACGATGCGGCAAGGCCTGCCGCAAGCTGAAAAGAGAATGGCGGCCACGTTTCCGCCTGTCAACGGATTGTTTCCGTATGGAAGAAACCCTTGCCGCGATACGGGAAACGGTGTGGGAAACTGACGACATGTCCGCCAGCACTTCCGCCCCCGCTCCGCCCTCCGACATGGTCGGCAAGGCCCTGCACGTGCTCACCCTGCTCGGCGAGCGCCCGGGCGGCGTCACCCTCTCGGAACTCGCCCGCACTTCCGGCTTCCCGACCAGCACGTGCTACCGGCTCCTGAAGTCCCTCACCCGGGACAGCTTCGTGGAGTTCGACGCCCGCTCGAAGCACTACACGCTCGGCCTGCGGGTGTACCAGCTCGGCCAGCGGGTCTCGCACGCGCACGGCTTCGCCGGGGTCGCGCTCCCCGTGATGCGCAGGCTCGCCGAAACCTGCCGGGAGGCCGTCCTGATGTCGGTACTGGACGGCGACAAGCAGCTCTACATCCACCACGTGGAAGGCCCGCAGCAGGTGAGCGTCCGCGGCGAGCCCGGCAAGCACGGCCCGGTGCACTGCACGGCGATGGGCAAGGCACTGATCGCGTTCGCCCCGGCGGACGTACGCCGAGCACTCGTCGACGGCGTCGAACTGACCGCGCTGGGCCCCAACGCGATCACCGACCGGGCGGCCTTCCGCACGGAGATCGAGACGGTACGGGCCCAGGGGCACGCCGTCGCCGACGAGGAACACGAACCCGGCATCCGGGCCCTCGGCGTCCCCATCACCGGCCCGGACGGCATCGCACACGCCGCACTCTCGGTCGCGGCCCCCGCCTTCCGCATGCCCCTCCCCGACCTGCTGGCCCTCCGCCCCGCCCTGACGACCGCAGCCCAGGAACTCGCGGCACTGCTGCCGCCCAGGGCCTGCTGAGGCCGTGCCAGAAACCGGAGCGCCTGCCGGCTGCCGATCGTCCACGAAGCCGGGCCGTGTCGACGTCTTCACGTCCGTACGGACGGCTGGATACGTTCTGGGGTATGGAAGGCATGGAAGTCGACCTCGTCCTGAGCGACAAGCTGAGCGCGGACGTGATGGATGACATCGAAGCGGAGTTCCGGGGGTGGGGGCTCACTCCCACCGTCCGGCTGCTTCCGCCCAGGCGGGGCGCCCAGTTCGATCTGCTCGTCCTGGCCACCTTGCCGCTGGCTTCCTTCCTGAACACCCTGGCCTCGAAATTCGCCGAGGACGCCTTCCAGAGTCTGCGCAATCTGATCCAGCGCGTGCTTCCCGGACGGACGACGGCCACCGGTACCGCACACGTACTCGTCCTCCAGGACGAGCAGAGCGGCACCCGGATCACCCTGGAACCCGACCTGCCGATCGAGGGCTACCACGCCCTTCTGACCAGCGATCTCGCCGCATCACCCGGCGCCACCCTGCGGTACGACCGGGCCCGGCACGCATGGAGCTCCGGCTGACCCTGCGCCCCTTCCCCTTCCCCTTCCCCTTCAGCTGAAGAGCCTGATGGTCACGGTGAAGTCCCCTGTGTTGTCGTCGGCGGTGCGATCGTTCAGTCCGAGCAGCAACTCCCCCGCGGTCTCCGCACGGCCGTTGACGCCACCCCCCACGAAGAAGGGAGTGGCCTGGTCGCCGACCTTGGCGAGCAACGCTGCGAAGTTCACCTGCTCCACCCAGACCAAGGAGTCGTTCCGCCGGCCGGCGTCACCGTCCGGACCGCTGTACGTACCCGACTCCGAGGAGACCCGGCCGGTGGCCTCGATCCTGTACTGCTGCCCCGCCCGTACCTGCACGCCCGTCCTGGTCCAGGGCTGGTTGGCCTCCACCCGGACGACGGCCGACCGCGTCGGAGCCGACGGCTTGGCCGAGGTGAACATCACCGCCAGCAGAACAGCCAGAGCACCGACGACCGCCGCGGCAACGACCAGGAGGCGGCGGCGGTTGCCGGACCCTCGCTTCCGGCCGCCGCGGTCCCCCCGCGCCTTCGGCGGACGTACGGGGCCACCGGGCGTCGGCACCCGGGCATACGGCACGTCAGCAGGCGGGGGCTGGAACTCCGGCTCGGGCGGGCGCTGAGGCCCTGGATCGAACGAACGCTGAGGCCCTGGAACGGACGGGCGCAGGAGCCCTGGATCGAACGAACGCTGAGGCCCTGGATCGTGCGGGGGCTGAGGCCCTGGTTCGTGCGGGGGCTGAGGCCCTGGTTCGGGTCCGGGCCAGGGCTGTTCCGGCGGCTGCACCGGCCGGGGACTCTCCGGTTCGTCCTGCTCAGGGAAGACCGGGGCCTGCGTCGGCGCCACATCGAAGATCTGGCCGTCGCTCTGCCGGAGATAGAGGACCGGGGTGCCCCATTCCAGGCTGTTGGGACGGGCCAGGCTGAGTTCGAGGCGGGCATTGCGGACGGCCACATCGATCGGCTGCCCGAAAGCGACCCCCTCGTAGAAAGAACTGGTGAATTCGATCGCCGCGTCGTCCGATATCTCGAACTGCATGGCCAGCACGGCCGGAACGCCCCGCCGGATGAGCGTGGCAGCCGAACTGGAGAACAGATCCGTCGTGCTCGCAAGGGCCGATTCACAGGAGTTCAGCAGGATCAGCCGCAGCGAGGAATGCAGATTGACGACCTGGGCGAGCCGACTGGCCCTGAGACAGTACGTACTGGCGTCCCCGCCGGGCAGATAGAACACCCCTTCACCGGCGACGGTGTCGAAGCCCCCGTGCGCGATCAGATGCAGGACATGCCACTTCCCGCTGTTGAGGGCGTGGACGAGGTCCCGCCAGGTCTCCCCCTGGACCCAGTCGAGTTCGATACGGCGGTCGCGCGCCAGATGACTCAGCGCGCGCTGCAGCCGCGCCTTCTCCGCCGCCACGTCGAGCCGGTCCAGCCCCGCCGGGCGGGCACTCATGCCGAGGATCCGCAACGGCGGTGCGACGCGCAACGGCCGCGCCGTCTCCAGAATCTCCGGATAGCGCACCAGCGGCATGCTCAGCGAGAGGTAGTCGTCGCGCCGCGTGTCGTAGAGGAACTCCCAGGGCAGCGCGGCGAACTCCGCCGACCGCAGCCGCAGGACGAGCCGCACCGAGCAGTCCTGTTGCGCCGCCTGCTGCCGGGTCGTGTCGAACAAGGTCCGCACGTCCCCGACGAACAGCTTGTCGAACAGCTCCGCCCCCAGCTGCTGCACCGCTTCTTCGTCCCTGGACGGCACCCTGCGGGTCACCGCGGCGGAGGACAGCAAGGCGAACCGGAGACGCTGCAGCCGCTGTTCGAGCAGCAGGTCCTGCGGAGTGAGGCCGGTGTCGGCGACGCATTCGCCACCGACACCGGACCTGGCCTCGATGCGGTACCCCGCGTTCGTCTCGCTCACCTCGAGCTCCAGCTCGAAGCCCCGCTCACGCATCGGTCACGGCCCTTCGGGTGAGGCCCGACGTGTCGGGTCCGGCCCCTCGGAGCGGGCCTGCCCTTCCGACAGCCGATGGCCGCAGTGGGTGCAGAACACGGCGCCGGGGTTGTACGGCCAATGGCACTGCGGGCACTTGGGGGGACGCTCGGGACGGAACCCACCCGGGGCCGACGGGTCCCGGCGCAGGGTGACCGTCTCCGACCCGCGCGGCCGGGACGCCCCGGCCGCCCATTGCCCGTACCCGGGCGGGGCACCGCCGGAGGCCGGCGGGTGCTGCTCCTCCGGCGGCGGACCGTTCCGCCGCCGCCGGCGCCACAACAGACCGAACACGAGCAGCGCCGCCAGCACAACGCCTCCACCGATACCGGCGATCAACGCCACGGGCACGCCGGGGTCGTCCGGCGCGGGGGGTTGGGGTTCGGGCTGGGGTTTGGGCCGGTCACCGTACTTCTGCTTCAGCTCGGCTGCCTTCGCCTTCTTCTCCACCGCCGGCTTGTTGGACGGCATGATCGCGGTCACCTGGTCAAATTTGTTGATGGCGTCGCTGTAATAGCCGTGGTAGAAATCGGTGAGCCCCGCCCGGTAAATGGTGTCGAGGTGCCCGAGTTCGTTCTTCACTCCGTTGCGGCTCAGCAACTCACTGACGACCGTGGCCGGCACGATGTAGTTGGCGTCACGTTGCAGCGATACGGAACTCGCCAGACCGACGATCTGACCGTCCAGATCGATCGTGGCGCCACCGCTCATGCCGTCACTCAGATCGGCGCTGGTCGCGTAGAACAGGTTGCCCTGGCCGTGTTGTCCCTCCGTGTCCATGGAGTCGATCCGCCCGCCCCGGCTGGTCAAGGCGATTTCCTTTTCCTGAGCTTTCTCAGCGAAATTCGCGAGCCCATAGGGGTAGCCGATGGCGAGGACTTCGTCGCCTTCCTGGATGCCGCTCTTCGGTGACACCACCGCCACCGGAAGATCTTCTTGTTCCACCTTCAGTAGCGCGACGTCGCCTTCGCTGTGAGGCTTCACCTCGAGCACACGAGCCGACATGTCATCCGAGAAGTCGGGATCTTCTCCAATGCGCCAAGTGGCGTGGCCGCCGCCTACCTGAATGTGCACTTGGCGATCCGGACGGGAATCCCTGTACCTCCCCTGGATGATCCATCCCATGTTTCCCTGCGCGATCTTCTCGATCAGAGCGCCGCGTTGCGAGGCAGGAAGCTCTTCGGATTCGATGAGCGCGTCGACGACCCGCGCGATCGCCTCGCCCTGCGCGCCTTCCAGGCCGTCATCGATGCAATGACCGGCCGTCACTATGTATCCGGTCGAGTTCACGATCGTCCCGGTGCACGCCTCGGTCCACTGCAACGACATGTCCCCGAAGTTGTCGGTGATGACACGAGCGGTCCAGTTCGTCTGGACGAACACGGTCGCGGGCCGAATCCACTCTTGCGCACGGCTCTGCGCTGACATCTCTGGCAGCGGGTCAGCGCTTTCCGCCGCGGCGGTGACCCCGCCGGGGATCTGCACCAGAGCCGCGGTCACCAGTGCCACGAGCAGTCGAGTGCGGTTCCGTGAGCGGCCTCTCTGTTTCCTCAAGGGCAGCATGACTCTCCAGAGCGTCGGCGGGAGAAGGGACGACGCACCGGCCGGTGGTGCTCACTTCACTACATGCGTAAATGCACGTACTGACACCAGCCGGTGAGTTCTGGTACCGACGCTGTACCGCGTCCGTGGTGATGGTGCGGCAAGCGGCGGTGCGGTGCCTCCCCGCACTCGGAATGCGGCTGCCGACGACGGCAGGAGTGGCGGGAGATGCTGTGGGAAAAGCATGGTGTGTTCGTCGGCCCGCTGCGTCCCGCTCAGTAATGGGTGCACCCATATCAGTCAAGACCAGAAAGCCGGACACCCTGAGATAAGCATCGTTCCCCATGGGTGTCCATACGCTGTCGAACGTAGTGGCCTAGGCCGCGTCAGAGGCTACGCCGGTCGGCCGCCGCGGGGCCCGGCCTCGTCCGGCCGCCCCCGCCCCCGGCTGCCGGCCCGTCACTAAAGCGCATTAGTTGCCGTCCGGGTCTGGTCTTTCCTCTTCCTCCCTCGCCAGAATTGCCTGCGGCCGGTCAGTGGTCACTGGGGTCAGTCAGGACAGTCGAGGCACTCAGATCACTTGGATCACTCAGGTCACTCGGAATGCGGTCCCGGGAAAGGGAGAAGTCCGATGCACATGAGCAGACGTGGCGTGCTTCTTGCGTCGCTGGCACTGTCCGCGGCCGCCGCGGCACCGGCCTGGGCCGCGGGGGCCGTGGCGCCGGGCCGGCGGCTCTGCGTCTATTACCAGACGCAGTACTCCAACGGCGCGTACGTCTCGCCGCTCGGCCTCACCGAGCACGGCACCGGGACAACTCACGTACTGGTGGCGGCCGTTCACCTCAACGACGTGGGCGGGCCGTACGCGCCGGTGCATCTGAACGACGACCCGCCTGAGGCGGCGAAGTACGACGTCATGTGGCGGGACCTGGACACGATGCGGGCGCGGGGCGTGCGTGTCCTCGCCATGCTGGGCGGTGCGGCGCCGGGCAGTTTCCAGCGGCTGGACACCGAATTCGGTACCTATTACCCGCTGCTGCGGGATTTCCTGCGCCGGTACGGGCTGGACGGTGTGGACCTCGATGTCGAGGAGCGGATGTCGCTCGCCGGGATCGAGCGGGTCATCGACGCGCTGCGGGCCGACTTCGGGCCGGACTTCCTCATCACCCTCGCGCCGGTGGCGAGCGCGCTGAGCGGCGGCGGGAACCTCTCCGGATTCGACTACGAAAAGCTGTACCGGGACCGCGGCCGCGACATCGCGTGGTTCCACGCCCAGTTCTACAACGGCTGGGGCAGCCTGGCCGCGACCCGGGACTACGACGCGATCATCGGCCGCGGGCTGATCCCGGCCGAGAAGGTCGTCGCGGGCACGCTGACCGCCCCGGCCAACGGCAACGGCTATGTCGACCTGGCGACCCTCAGGACGACGGTCGGCGCGCTGCGGAAGAAGTACGCCGGATTCGGCGGGGTGGCCGGCTGGGAGTACTTCAATTCCCAGCCGGGCGGCACGGCCGCTCCGTGGCGGTGGGCGGCGGAGGTTTCCGGGGCGTTGTTCCGCTGACCCCGGTGTGCCACCGCCCGCCCGGTGTTCGGCGCGGCCGGGGGCGGGCCCTACGCCCTGACGGCCACCGAAGGGGGCGAGGCGTCCGCCCCCTTCGGGTCTCGGGTCACTGGTAGACCTTGTTCGTGCCCGGGCCGCCGGAGAGGGTGTCCTTGCCCGCGCCGCCGTACAGCACGTCGTTGCCGCTGTTGCCGTACATCGTGTCGTTGCCGTTCTCGCCGTGCAGCGTGTCGTTGCCCCGGCCGCCGTAGACCTCGTCGTTGTCCGACCCGGCGTGCAGGATGTCGTTGCCGTCGTCGCCGTACAGGGCGTTGATGTCACCGGTGCCGGTGACCTCGTCGTCTCCGGCGCCACCGCGGCAGATGTACTGGCAGGCGCCGGTGAGGACGTCGTCGCCGGCCCCGCCGTCGGCACCGAGGCCGTCGGTGCCGTCGATGCGGTCGTTGCCGTCCCCGCCGTTGTACTGGTTCTGTCCGGTGCCCTTGAGGACGTCGTCGCCCGATCCGCCGTGGACCGCCGCGATCGCGGCGGTGTCGGAGGCGATCGTCGCCGTGTCGTCGCCGTCGCCGAGGTCCACCTCGTAGGTGGTGGAGTCGTCGGAGCCCAGGGGCTCGGGGATCGTGCACTGCACGACGGTGTGATCGGCCGCCGAGGGGAAGGTGCAGGCGTCCCACTCGCCCGCGCTCGGGTCGATGGCCATGCCGGCCTGGTCGCGGAAGGTGATGAGGTAGTCGGACCCGAACTCGGAGGGGTCGACGTCGGTGTACGCCACGGATACCGAAAGCCGGTTCGTCTGGCCGGCGGCGGCCTGGTACCGGAGTGCGCCTTCGTCGTGGACGAGGGTGGCCTGGGGCGCGGTGTCGGCGTGGGCGGCGGGCGCCGTGAGCACGGCACCGCTCACCGCGAGGGCGAGGGTGGCGACGGCGGTTGCGGTGGCGGCGAATGCGGGCTTGCGCATGCGGAAGTCCCCCTTGTGGAACGGGTGATGAGGCGGTCGGGACCGGTGTACGGAGCACCGATCACCTGACTAGACACGTGCCCCGCTGCGACGGTTGCGCCGAAAATGCCTCTATGAGGCCGTAGTTACCACATGTCATGCACGGGCTTCCGGGAGTTCCGCCGGAGTGTTCCGGAAGGTAACCCGGCGGCCGCAGCGTCTCCCCTCCCGGCAGGCGGGCCGTCACCTTCGTACGCGCGTTCTTGAGAACGCGCCGGGTCAGGGTGTGGTCCTGAGTGGTGGCGCGTACGTCACCGGTGACCTGCAGCCCGGTGACCGCGCGGCTGCGGTGACGAGCAGGTACCACTGCGCCGAGGGGGCGCGCCAAGTGTCGGCCCGCGGGCAGGCACACCGCGGGGCCGCCGCCCTCCGGCAGCTGCTGCCGGGCGACGGTCACCCTTTCGGGGCCAACCGGCCGGGCCCGCGCTCACCGGTTCGGACCGCGACGGGCCCGGCCCGGCGTGCCGTTGCACCGGGGGATGCCGTGGGGCCGGCCCGGTCCGTGACGCCCCCGGTGTCGAGGAAGCGGCTCAGGGGCAGCGTCGCGGCGCCGACCGTCACCGCGTCCGCGCCGAGCTGCCCGAGCTCGATCGTGGCGCGCGCCGCCGGGAAGCGCAGGGCGTACGCCGCGGTGGCCTCCCGTACGGCGGGCAGCAGGCGGGGCCCGAGGAGGAGGCCCGCCCAGCCGGCCAGGACGATGCGTTCGGGGTTGAAGAGGTTGACCAGGTCGGCGATGCCCGCGCCGAGGTATTCGGCGGTCTCGGCCAGTACGTCGGCGGCGGCCGGGGCTCCGGAGGCGAGCAGCGCGGCCAGCGCGGTCTCCTCGTCGGCACCGGGTGCGGCCCCGCCGCCGGCTTCCCGCCACCGCTCCAGGACCGCCTCCGCGCCGACGTACGCCTCCAGGCAGCCGTGGGCGCCGCAGCGGCAGCGGCGGCCGCGCAGCTGCATGGTGGTGTGGCCCCACTCCCCCGCGCCGTGCGCAGCGCCGCCGTACGCGCTGCCGTCGGTGATCACGCTGGCGCCGACGCCGGAGCCGATGAGGGCGATGACGGCGTCGCGCGCCCCCCGGCCCGCGCCGAACCACATCTCCGCCTGGCCGAGCGTCTTGGCGCCGTTGGAGACGAACAGCGTCGTCCGCTCGTCCAGCCGGGCGGCTTCGCGGAGCAGGGATTCCAGGGGGACGGCGTCCCAGCCGACGGTCTGGCCGTGCACCACGGCGCCGCCGCGTGCCGGGTCCTCCTCGACGATGCCCGGCACGCCGACGCCGATGCCGACCAGCGGGCCGTGCGGCACGCCGGCGCTGCGCACCGCCCGCAGGCCGTCGGCTATGAGGCGTACGACGTGGGCGACGTTGTGTCCGTCGTCCTTCAAAGGGTGTTCGCATCGGGCGAGCTCGGTCATCGACACGTCGAAGAGTTCGACGCGTATTCGTGTCTCTCCGACGTCCACGCCGATGAGCGATCCGGCGTCCGGCGCCACCCGGAGCAGGGTGCGCGGGCGGCCCCCGTCGGAGCCGACCGAGCCGGCCTCCTCCAGCAGTCCGTCCGCGAGCAGGTCGGCGGTGACATTGCTGATGGACGCCGAGCTCAGGGCGGTGTGCGCGGCGAGTTCCTGACGGCTCAGCGGGCCTTCGAAGTACAGGCTGCGCAGCAGTCGCGCGCGGTTGCCGCGGCGCAGATCACGGACCGTCCTGCGGTGCCGTTCGGGCATGTGGCTCCTTCCTCCCCCGGCAACTTACCGGTGCCCGGTGTCTTGACGACCCCTTCTCTCACTACTTAACTCACGCCTTAAGTTAATACGGAGCCGTGTTCAGAGCTTTGACGCTCGCCTCCCGGAGGGGCCACAACGACCATGCGTAGAACCCGTATGGCGGCAGCCGCCGCGCTCACCACCGCACTGACCGCCGCCCTGGCCACCGGCTGTGGCGGCGGTACCGCCATGGGCGGCGGAGCCAACAACGACAGCCCGAAGGAGCTGACCTACTGGGCGACCAACCAGGGGTCCAGCCTGGAGGCCGACAAGAAGGTGCTCGGCCCGGAGCTGAAGAAGTTCGAACAGCAGACCGGGATCAAGGTCAAGCTGGAGGTCATCCCCTGGGCCACCCTCCTCGACCGCATCCTCGCCGCGACCTCCTCCGGGCAGGGCCCTGACGTGCTCAACATCGGCAACACCTGGTCCTCGTCGCTGCAGAAGAGCGGCGCGCTGCTGCCCTTCGACGACAAGACCTTCCAGAAGATCGGCGGCAAGGAACGGTTCGCCCCGGCCCCGCTGGCCGCCACCGGTGCGGCGAAGAAGGACCCGGCGGCGGTGCCGCTGTACTCGCTGACGTACGCGCTGTACTACAACAAGCAGATGTTCGAGGAGGCGGGCATCTCCCGGCCTCCCACCACCTGGGACGAGCTGGTGGCGGACGGGAAGAAGCTCACCAAGGACGGGAAGTACGGACTGGCCGTCGAGGGCGGCAACGTGGCGGAGAACTCCCACCACGCCTTCGTCTTCGGCAAGCAGCACGGTGCCGACTTCTTCGACGCCGCCGGCAAGCCCACCTTCGACAGGCCCGCGAACGTCAAGGCCGTCAAGCAGTACGTCGACTTCCTCGCCAAGGACAGGATCGCCGCGCCGGGCAACGCGGAGTACGCGCAGAACCAGTCGGTGCGGGACTTCGCCACCGGCAAGGCCGGGATGCTGCTGTGGCAGGCCGCGCGGACCTCGCTGCTCGCGCACGGCATGAAGCCGGACGAGTACGGGGTGGCGCCCGTGCCCTTCCAGTCCGCCGACACGGGCAGCCGGCGCCACGTCAACTCCATGGTCGGCGGCATCAACCTGGCCGTCTTCGAGAACACCGACAACATCGACGGCGCGCTGAAGTTCGTGAAGTTCATGACCTCCACCGAGGAGCAGCGGATCCTCACCACCGAGTACGGGGCGCTCTCACCCGTGCTGGACGCGCAGAAGAGCAAGCCGCGTGACCCGGACGAGGCCGTGCAGCGTGAGGTGCTCGCCAAGAGCGCGGCGCCGCTGCCGCAGGTCCCCGACGAGTCGCAGTTCGAGACGCTGGTCGGCGGCGCCATGAAGGAGCTGCTGGCCGACGCGGCGGCGGGCAAGAAAATCGGTACCGCCGAGGTCCGGGCGAAGCTGACCGAGGCCCAGCAGCAGATGCAGAAGTGAGACCCGCGCCATGACCACCCCCACCGCACAGCACGAGGGCGTCGGAACGGCTGCGCCGGACACGTCGCTGCCCGGCGCAGCCTCTGAGAACCGGCCGCCGCGCCGGCCCTTCCTCCCCGGCCGGCTCAGGCGCGGCGGCCTTCCCTACCTCCTGCTGCTCCCCGCCCTCGCGCTCGAACTGCTGATCCACATCGTGCCGATGGTCATCGGCATCGCGATGAGCTTCAAGGAACTCACCCACGAGTACATCCGCAACTGGGGCGCGGCCCCGTGGGCCGGCCTGGACAACTTCCGCGTGGCGGTCGACTTCGACGCCCCGGTCGGCCGGGCGCTGCTGCACTCCTTCGCGGTCACCTGCACCTTCACCGTGCTCGCCGTCGGCCTGGCCTGGCTGCTCGGCGTGACGGCCGCGATCCTGATGCAGGACCGGTTCCGCGGCCGCGGTCTGCTGCGGGCGCTGTTCCTCACCCCGTACGCGCTGCCGGTCTACACCGCCGTGATCACCTGGTCCTTCCTGCTCCAGCGGGACAACGGGCTGGTGAACCACGTCCTGCACGACCAGCTGGGGCTCACGGACTCGCCGACGTTCTGGCTGGTCGGCGACAACAGTTTCCTCGCGCTGGTGGTCACCTCGGTCTGGCGCACCTGGCCGTTCGCGTTCCTGATGCTGACGGCGGCGCTGCAGAACATCCCGCGGGAGTCCTACGAGGCGGCGCAGCTGGACGGCGCGGGCATCCGGCAGCAGATCCGGCACATCACACTGCCCGCGCTGCGGCCCGTCAATCAGGTACTGGTCCTGGTCCTCTTCCTGTGGACCTTCAACGACTTCAACGTGCCGTACGTGCTCTTCGGCAAGGCGGCGCCGGAGTCCGCCGACCTGATCTCGATCCACATCTACCAGGCGTCGTTCGAGACGTGGAACTTCGGCTCGGGCTCGGCCATGTCCGTCCTGCTGCTGCTCTTCCTGCTCGTCGTGACGGCGGTGTACCTGCTGGTCACCGGCCGTGGAAGGAGGGGCGAGCATGGCTGAGGCCGGCACGTCGCCCACCGCGCCGCCCCGGTCCTTCGTCTGGACCCGGCGGGTGCTGCTCACCCTGCTGACGCTCTTCACGGCGACGCCGCTGTACGTGATGCTCAGCAGTTCACTCAAGCCGCTGCAGGACGTGACCGGCGCCTTCAGGTGGTTCCCCAGCCGGGTGACGCTCCAGCCGTACCTGGACATCTGGGAGACCGTGCCGCTGGGCCGGTACTTCGTGAACTCGCTGATCGTGGCGGGCGCGGCGACCGGCTGCTCGGTGGTGATCGCGGTGTTCGCCGCGTACGCGGTGAGCCGCTACCGCTTCCGGGGCAAGCGGCTGTTCACCGTCACGGTGCTGTCCACGCAGATGTTCCCCGGCATCCTCTTCCTCCTGCCGCTGTTCCTGATCTTCGTGAACATCGGGAACGCCACCGGCGTCGCGCTCTACGGCTCGCGCGGCGGCCTGATCCTCACCTACATGACCTTCACCCTGCCGCTGTCCATCTGGATGCTGGTGGGCTACTTCGACTCCATCCCGCGGGACCTGGACGAGGCGGCGCAGGTCGACGGCTGCGGGCCGCTCGGTGCCCTCGTACGGGTCGTCGTGCCGGCCGCAGTCCCCGGCATCGTGGCGGTGGCGATCTACTCCTTCATGACGGCCTGGGGTGAGGTGCTCTTCGCCTCGGTCATGACCAACGACACCACCCGCACGCTCGCGATCGGCCTCCAGGGCTACGCCACCCAGACCGAGGTGTACTGGAACCAGATCATGGCCGCCTCGCTCGTGGTCAGCGTCCCCGTCGTCGCGGGCTTCCTGCTCCTCCAGCGCTACCTCGTCGCCGGACTCACGGCCGGCGCCGTCAAGTGACCACCGCGGAAAGGAACTCCGTGTCCGACTCGTACCTCGACTCGCTCCCCGCCGGCTTCGTGTGGGGGACGGCCACCGCCGCGTACCAGATCGAAGGCGCGGCGGCCGAGGACGGCCGCGCGCCGTCCATCTGGGACACCTTCAGCCACACCCCCGGCAAGGTCCACAACGGTGACACCGGCGACGTGGCCTGCGACCACTACCACCGCTGGCGCGAGGACATCGCCCTGATGGGTCGCCTCGGGACGGACGCCTACCGGTTCTCGGTGGCCTGGCCGCGGGTCGTGCCGGGCGGCGACGGGCCGGTCAACAAGGCGGGCCTGGACTTCTACGACCGGCTCACCGACGCCCTCCTGGAAGCGGGCATCACGCCGTACCCCACCCTCTACCACTGGGACCTGCCGCAGGCGCTGCAGGACCGCGGCGGCTGGCCGGAACGGGAGACCGCCGAGCACTTCGCCGCGTACGCCGCGGTCGTCGCGGAGCGGCTCGGCGACCGCGTCCAGCACTGGGCCACGCTCAACGAACCGCTGTGCTCCGCCTGGATCGGCCACCTCGAAGGCCGGATGGCGCCGGGCCTGACCGACGTCACCGCCGCCGTCCGCGCCTCCTTCCACCTGCACCTCGGGCACGGTCTCGCGGTCCAGGCGATCCGGGCCGCGGTGCCCGGCGCCCGGGTCGGCATCGTCAACAACCTCACGCACTGCGAGCCGGCGAGCGACAGCGCCGCCGACCACGCGGCGGCGCGCCGCTCCGACGGCCACACCAACCGCTGGTGGATGGACCCGCTGCACGGCCGCGGCTACCCGCAGGACATGGTGGAGCTGTACGGCACCGAGCCGCCGGCACGCGCCGGTGACCTGGAGACCATCGCCGCGCCGCTGGACTGGCTCGGCCTGAACTACTACTTCCGCAACGTCGTCGCGGACGACCCGGCGGGCCCGCTGCCGTATGCCCGGCAGACCGACGTGCCCGGGGCACGCCACACCGGCATGGGGTGGGAGGTGCACGCCGCGGGCCTCACGGCAACACTGCGGCGGATGACCGAGGACTACGGGGCCCGCTGCCTCTACGTCACCGAGAACGGCTCCGCCTACCCCGACACCGTCGGCCCCGACGGCCAGGTCCACGACCCGGAGCGGGTCCGGTACATGGAGGAACACCTGGCCGCCTGCGCCGACGCGGTGGACCAGGGTGTGCCGCTGGCCGGTTACTTCGCCTGGTCGCTGCTGGACAACTTCGAGTGGGCCTACGGCTACGACAAGCGCTTCGGCCTGGTCCACGTCGACTACGCGACCCAGCGGCGGACCCTGAAGGACAGCGGACGCCGGTACGCCGGGCTGATCGGCGCGCACCGGGCCCGGGTGGGCCCGGCGCCGCGGGTGGCCGTCAGCCGGACAGCAGGTTCGTGATCGCCTTCTCCAGGGCGCCACCGACGTCTTCGACGTGCAGGTGGCGCCCGTCCTCGACGATCACCTCGCCGCCGGTGACGACATGGCTGACGTCGGCGGCGGTACCGGCGAAGACGGCGTGGGCGAGTGGATCGCCGGCTCGCGCCCCGGCCGTACGGGGTGAGTCCAGCCGCACGGTGGTGAGGTCGGCGTGCTTGCCGGGTGCGATCCGGCCGGCGTCCCAGCCGAGCGCGGTCATGCCGGCCGAGGTCGCGGCGGTGAGGAGTTCACCGGCGGTCCAGTGGCCGCGGCGGCCGCTGACCAGCCGCTCGTCCAGTTCCACCGCACGGGCCTCCTCCCACAAATCGATCATCATGTGCGCGTCGCTGCCGAGGCTCAGCGGCGTGCCGGCCGCCGCCAGCCGCCCGGCGGGACCGATCCCGTCGGCGAGGTCGCGTTCGGTGGTCGGGCACAGGCAGACGCCGGTGCGGGAGCCGCCGAGCAGCGCGATGTCGGCGGAGTCCAGGTGCGTCGCGTGCACGGCCGTCGCGCCCTCGCCCAGTACTCCCTTCTCGTGCATCAGGCGGGTGGGGGTACGGCCGTACCGCTGGCGGCACGCGGCGTTCTCGGCGGGCTGCTCGGAGAGGTGGACGTGCAGCGGCACGCCGCGGCGCCGGGCGTCGGCGGCGACGAACGTCATCGCCTCGCGCGGCACGGCGCGCACGCTGTGCACGGCGGCGCCGATCCGCAGCCGGTCGCCGTCCCGCAGGCCGTGGGTGCGCAGTGCCCAGTCCTCCGCGCTGCCGTCGCTGAAGCGCCGCTGCACGCCTTCCAGCCGTCTGCCGTCGATGTCGGCCATCAGGTAGCAGGTGTCGAGGAGGGTGAGGCGGATGCCGGCGTCGGCGGCGGCGCGGGCGAGCGCGCGGCCCATGGCGTTGGGGTCCTCGTACGGTGTGCCGTCGGGGTTGTGGTGCACGTAGTGGAACTCGCCGACGGCGGTGATGCCGGAGAGGGCCATCTCGGCGTACGTGGCGCGGGCGAGGGCGTACATGCGGTCGGGGTCGAGGTGTCCGGCGGCGTCGTACATGACGTCGCGCCAGCGCCAGAAGTCGGTGACGCCGCTCTGGCTGCGGCCGCGGATGGCGCGGTGGAAGACGTGGGAGTGGGTGTTGGCCAGGCCCGGGACGGTGAGTCCGGGCAGTCGGACGGCACCGGGCGGTGCCGGGGTGTGGTCGGTGACGCGGGTGATCCGGCCGTCGGCCACGTCGATGAGGACCTGTTCGGCGACGCCGGTGCCGCCGAGCCAGGCGTACTCGCAATGGAACGTCATCCGGCCTCCCTGACGGGGATCCGCCGCGGCCGGTCACGCACCGCGGCGGCCACAGAGCTCTCCGTCAACGGTAGTTGATCTCCGAACGACTGGGAACGCCCCGTGCGGACGTGGCCTCAAGAGGACCGCGGCAGGGGCGAGTTCAGGATGACCGCTACGGGCCGGAAGGGCCCTCTTGCGCCACCGCGGCCGGTGCGGGTCCCGTGCTGCCCCTCGGCTCGAGCCGGGGCAGCGGTTCCTGCGTGTGGCCTGCGGGGGCACCGTCGAGGAGCGCGGTGAGGGCCTGGGCCGCGTGCCGGCCGAAGGCGGCGGTGTCGCGCAGCGGCGCGGTCAGTGCCGGGTGCACGCTGCGGCAGAGCACCGAGTCGTCCCAGGCGACCAGGGAGAGCCGGCCGGGGACGCGGATGCCGCGTTCGGTGGCGACGGCGAGCCCGGCGACGGCCAGTACGTCGTTGTCGTAGATCAGGGCGGTGGGCGGCTGCGGCTGGTCCAGCACCCGGCGGGTGGCGGCGGCGCCCTCGCTGTCGGAGTAGTCGGTGGTCACGGAGGTGGTCTCGGTGAGGCCGAGGCGGGCCGCCTCGGCGCGCAGGGAGGCGATCCGGCGCTGGGTGTGGGCGAATTCGGGCAGTCCGGCGATGTGCGTGATACGGCGGTGGCCGAGTGCGTGGAGATGGCCGACGATCGCCGCCATGATGCCGGCGTCGTCGGCGCCGAGCGTGGAGACGGCGGGGGTCTCGCCGTCCGCCGCGGCCGGCGCGGGGGCGCCGATCATGACGGCGGGCAGTCCGAGGCCGCCGAGCAGGCCGGGGCGCGGATCGTCCTGGCGCGGGTCGACGACCAGGACGCCGTCCACGCGGTGCTCGGCCCACCAGCGGCGGTAGGTCGCGCACTCCGCCTCCAGCCCCTCGACCACCTGGAAGAGCAGGCCCAGCTTCCGTTCGGCCAGCTCCTCCTGGATGCCGGAGACCAGCTGGAGGAAGAAGGACTCGACACCGAGGGTGCGGGCCGGGCGGGCCAGTACCAGCCCGACCGTGGCTGAGCCCTCGCCGGAGAGCGCGCGCGCCGCGGCACGGGGCTGCCAGCCGAGCTGTTCGGCGACCCGGCGGATGCGGTCCCGGGTCACGGGCGAGACGCCGGGGCGGCCGTTGAGCGCGAAGGAGACCGCGCTCTCGGACACCCCGGCGCGCAGGGCGATGTCCTTCATGGTCGGCCGCCGGGCCGGCGTACGGCGCATGCTCCCTCTTCCACTTCCCAACTAATGCGCTTGAGTGCGGAAAGACTAAAGCGCATTAGCAGTTCGCGCAACAGTCCCCGACTTACCCCGCTGGCCTGCGTTTACAACGCGGAGAAAAGAAATAGGCGCGCAAAGTGTTGACGTAACTCGGCGGCTGCGGGCACCTTTTGGTGCGCCCACCCAGGACCGACCGAAGGAGCCCTGCGGCCATGCGCACTTTCCGGGGTACCCGTGTGACCGGACCCGCCCGTACCGCCGTACCACTGCTGGCGGGTGCGCTGCTCCTCGGCGCCTGCGGGGGCGGCACCGACGGCGGCGGCAGTGCCGCCGACGGCAAGGTCAGCGGCCACATCACCTTCCAGACCTGGAACCTGCGGGCGCAGTACAAGGACTACTTCGAAGGCCTCATCGACGAGTTCGAGAAGGCGCACCCCGGCACGAAGGTGAAGTGGATCGACCAGCCGGCCGAGAACTACCCCGAGAAGCTCAGCGCTGACGCCGGCGGCGGCACCCTGCCCGACGTCGTGAACGTCTCGCCCGACCTGTCCTACCCGCTGGCCAAGGCGGGGCTGCTGATGAACCTCGACAAGGAGCCGGTCACCGCGAAGGCGAAGGGCACGTACACCCCGGAGGCCTGGAAGGGCAACCGACTGCCGGGCCTGGACGGCGCGTACGCCTTCCCCTGGTACCTCAACACCGGCCCGCTCTTCTACAACAAGGCACTGTTCAAGAAGGCCGGGCTGGACCCCGAGAAGCCGCCGACGACGTACGACGAACTCTTCGCCGACGCGGGAAAGATGGCGAAGGCCTCCGGCGGCAAGGTCGCCACGCTGGCCGGGGTGCCCGCCATCGAGGACTTCGGGCGGTACGGCGTGAAGCTGATGAACGCCGACGCCACCCGCTTCACGTACAACGAGCCGCGTGGCGTGCAGCTGCTGACCGAGTACAAGAAGCTGTTCGAGAGCGGCGGGCTGGACTCCCAGGCACTGAACGCCACTCCGGAGAGCGCGGGGCGGAAGTTCCTCCAGCAGCGGGTGGCGATGAACCCGGGCAGCGCACACGACCTGGCCAACTTCAAGGAGAACGCGCCGGACCTCTACAAGAACCTCGGCATCACCGACGCGCCCGCCGACACCGGCAAGCCCAACATGTACGTGATGGGCCTGGGCATCAACGACCGCAGCGAGCACAAGGCAGCGGCCATCGCCTTCGCGCGGTTCGTGACCAACCAGCGCAACCAGGAGGCCTTCGCGCATCAGGTCGCGGTCTTCCCCAGCACCAAGGGCTCGCTCGACAAGCCGTACTGGACGGAGGACGACGGCACCGACGAGGGCCGGGTGCGGGTCGCCGCGGCGAAGATGCTGGACGGTGCGGTCAACTACACGCCCGTGGTGATGACGGAGGAGATGAAGACCGTCCTGCAGAACGAGGTCGCCAAGGCGCTCCAGGGCGACAAGTCGCCGAAGCAGGCGCTGGACGACGCGGTCGCGCAGAGCAACCGGCTGCTGCAGCAGGGCTGAGGGATGAGTGTACGTACCCATCGCGCGGCCAGCCCCTGGCTGTTCCTGCTGCCGGGCCTGGCGGTGGTCGCCGCCTTCGTCCTGTACCCGTTCCTCAGCACGGTGCAGCACGCCTTCACCGACGCGCGTACGCTCACCCCGGGCGTGTGGGTGGGGCTGCGCAACTTCCAGGAGATGCTGCACGACCCGCAGTTCTGGACCGCGCTGCGCAACAGTCTGCTGTACGTGGTGGTCGTGGTGCCCTGCACGGTGCTGCTGCCGCTGCTGGTGGCCCTGCTGGTGGAGAAGCCGCTGAAGGGAGTGGTGTTCTTCCGGGCCGCCTTCTACACGCCGGTGGTCGCCTCCGTGGTCGTGGTGGCGCTGATCTGGGTCTGGATGCTGGACGACCGCGGGCTGCTCAACAGCATGCTGGAGATGGTGGGCGCGGGGCCGGTGTCCTTCCTCGGGGACGCCGGGCTGGTGCTGCTGTGCGCGATGGCCCTGACGGTGTGGAAGGGCCTCGGCTACTACATGATCATTTACCTGGCGGCGCTGGCGCAGGTGCCCAGGGAGCTGCACGAGGCGGCGGCCGTGGACGGCGCGGGGCCGGTACGCCGGTTCGTCACCGTCACCGTGCCCGCCGTGCGCTCCACGATGGTGCTGGTCGGCGCGCTGTCCTCGGTCGCCGCCTTCAAGGTGTTCTCCGAGGTGTACCTGCTGGCCGGGCCCACCGGCGGCCCCGCCGGAGAGGACAGCACGCTCGTGATGCTCGTCCAGCGCTCCGGTACGGGCCTGTCGGGCCGGGTCGGCTACGCCTCCGCGCTCTCCCTCGTCATCTTCTGCATCGCGCTGCTGCTGATGCTGCTGGTACTGCGCGCCGACCGTAAGGAGAAGACCGAGTGACCCGCGTCGGCCGCACGGAGCGGACCGTCCGCTACGTGCTGATGCTCGTCGTCCTGGCGATCTCCATCGGCCCCTTCCTCTGGCAGCTGTCCACCTCGCTCAAGGGCCCGGCCGAGAACATCTACCCCTCGCCGCCCTCCTTCGTCCCGCACGACCCGACGCTCGCCAACTACGCCGAGGTGGCCCGCATCATTCCGGTGTGGGACTACGCGCTGAACTCCCTGAAGGTCGCCGCCGCCAACGTCCTCACCAACTGCGTGGGCGCCTCGCTCGCCGGCTACGCGCTGGCCCGGCTGCGCTTCCGCGGCCGTACGGCGGCCGGACTGGTCTTCGTCGCCGCACTGCTGGTCCCACTGGAGTCGATCATCATCGCGCAGTTCACCACCATGCGTGACCTGGGCCTGAACAACACACTGGTCGCCGTGGTCCTCCCGGGCAGCGTCGGCGCGCTCAACGTGCTGCTGATGCGCAACGCCTTCCGCGCCCTCCCCTACGAGGTCGAGGAGGCGGCCGTGGTGGACGGCGCGAACGTCTGGCAGCGTTTCCGGCGCATCGCGCTGCCATCGGTGAAGGGCACCCTCGCCGTCGTCGCGATCTTCGCGTTCATGGGCGCCTGGGACGACTTCCTCTGGCCGCTGATCGTCCTCTCCGACCCGGACCACTTCACCCTCACCGTCGGCCTGAACTTCCTGCACGGCACCTTCGCGGACAAGCCGCGGGTGGTCGCCGCCGGAACCGTCATCGCGGTGGCCCCGCTGATCGTGATGTTCGCCTGTCTGCAGCGCTACTTCTTCCGCGGCGTGGGCGAGGGCGCCGTCAAGGGCTGACTCACCACCGAAGGAACAGGACCCCTGCGTATGCACCCCTTGCGCTTCGGCGTGAACTACACGCCCACCCGCGGCTGGTTCCACCACTGGCTCGACTTCGACCTGGACGAGGTACGGACCGACCTGGACTCCGTCGCGGCCCTCGGCCTGGACCACGTACGCGTCTTCCCGCTCTGGCCGCTCTTCCAGCCCAACCGCACGCTGATCCGTCCGCGGGCCGTCGACCAGCTGGTCGCCCTCGCCGACGCGGCCGCCGAACGCGGCCTGGACGTCGCCGTCGACGGCCTCCAGGGCCACCTCTCCAGCTTCGACTTCGTGCCCGCCTGGACCACCACCTGGCACCGCCGCAACCTCTTCACCGACCCGGACGTGCTGGACGGGCAGGCCGCGTACCTGGAGACGCTGGCGGCGGCCCTCGCGGACCGGCCGAACTTCCTCGGCATGACCCTCGGCAACGAGACCAACCAGTTCTCCGGCGACCCGCACCCCGACCCGGATCGCATCACCCCTGAGCAGGCGAGCGCGTGGCTGGAGCGGATGCTGGCCGCGTGCGAGCGGGGCGCGCCGGGCCGTCTGCATCTGCACGCCTCCTACGACGCGGCGTGGTACCTGGACGGGCACCCCTTCACGCCGCAACACTCCGCCACCCTCGGCGCGCTGACCGCCGTACACGCGTGGGTGTTCAACGGGACGGCGCAGCGGTACGGCCGGGAGTCCACGGCCACCGCGCAGCACGCCGCGTACCTGATCGAGCTGTCCAAGGCGTGGGCCGAGGACCCGGCCCGGCCGGTGTGGCTCCAGGAGGTCGGCGCACCCGTGCCGCACATCCCCGCCGAGCACGCCCCCGCGTTCGTACGGGACACCGTGCGCGCCGCGCTGGACTGCCCGGGCCTGTGGGGCATCACGTGGTGGTGCTCGCACGACGTGGACCGGGCGCTGGCCGACTTCCCCGAGCTGGAGTACAGCCTCGGGCTGCTGACGAACGACCGGCGGGTCAAGCCGGCCGGCGAGGCGTTCGCCGCGGCGGTACGCGAGGAGCGGGCCGCGCCGCACGTTCCGGCGCCGCGCACCCTCGCACTGGCCGTGGAGAGCGGCACCCCGTGCGCGCCCGGCGGCCCGGTCTTCGAGGCGTGGATGCGGCTCGCGGAACGCGGGCTGCGGCCGGCCTGCGTACGGCGCGAACGGGCCGCGGACGGCGCGTACTTGAAGGACCGCGGTATCGCGGAAGTGATCCAGCCCCACGAGGCGTGAAGGAGCCCCACCACCATGCACGACCACCGCACCACCACCGAAGCCCGACTGAAGCGGGTGCTGGACGAGCGCCTGTGGCCCGCCGTGTACCCGGAGTCGGTGCCGCTGACCGTCGGCGTGTGGCACGCGCCCGGCGAGCCGGTGCCGGTCGCCGAGGGCCTCGCGGCGCCGCGTACGCCCATCGAGGCCGGTGCGCCGTGGGGACCGCCGTGGGGCACCAGCTGGTTCACGGTCAGCGGCACCGTCCCCGAGAAGTGGGCGGGCCGTACCGTCGAGGCGCTGCTCGACCTGGGCTTCGACGAGAACATGCCGGGCTTCCAGTGCGAGGGGCTGGTGTACCGCCCGGACGGCTCCCCGGTGAAGGGGCTGAACCCGCGGAACCAGTGGGTGCGGATCGGCGCGCCCGTGCGTGGCGGTGAGGAGGTGCTGCTGCACGTCGAGGCGTCCGCCAACCCCGTGATCCTGGACTACCACCCCTTCCTCCCCACCGAGCTGGGCGACCGGGAGACGGCCGGTGACGTGCCGCAGTACAAGCTGGCCCGGACGGACCTCGCCGTCTTCGACGAGACCGTGTGGGAGCTGGCGCACGACCTGGAGGTGCTGGGTCAGTTGATGGCCGAGCTGGGCGAGGACTCGGCGCGCCGGTGGGAGATCCTGCGCGCGGTGGAACGCGCCCTGGACGCGGTGGACCTCCAGGACATCGGGGGTACGGCGGCTCGCGCCCGCGAGCTGCTGACGGATGCGCTGGCCGCGCCCGCCCACGCCTCCGCGCACCGGATCAGCGCCGTCGGGCATGCGCACATCGACTCGGCGTGGCTGTGGCCGCTGCGCGAGACGGTGCGGAAGGTGGCGCGTACGGCGTCCAACATGACGGCGCTGCTGGCGGACGAGCCGGACTTCGTGTACGCGATGTCGCAGGCGCAGCAGTACGCGTGGCTGAAGGAGCACCGGCCCGAGGTGTACGCGCGGGTGAAGAAAGCAGTGGCGGACGGCCGCTTCGTGCCGGTGGGCGGCATGTGGGTGGAGTCGGACACCAACATGCCGGGGTCCGAGGCGCTGGCCCGGCAGTTCGTGCACGGCAAGCGGTTCTTCCTGGAGGAGTTCGGGGTCGAGACGGAGGAGGTGTGGCTGCCGGACACCTTCGGCTACTCGGCAGCGCTCCCTCAGCTGGTCCGGCAGGCGGGCGCGAAGTGGTTCCTGACGCAGAAGATCTCCTGGAGCCGGACGAACCAGTTCCCGCACCACACGTTCTGGTGGGAAGGCCTGGACGGGACGCGGGTCTTCACGCACTTCCCGCCGATGGACACCTACAACGCGCAGCTGTCGGGCAAGGAGGTCGCGCACGCGGCCCGCAACTTCCGCGAGAAGGGCGCGGCGACGCGGTCGCTGGCGCCGACGGGCTGGGGCGACGGGGGCGGCGGCACCACGCGCGACATGCTGGCGCGGGCCAGGAGGCTGGGTGACCTGGAGGGCTCGGCGCGGGTCACGTTCGAGAAGCCCGCCGACTTCTTCGAGAAGGCGCACGCGGAGTACCCGGACGCACCGGTGTGGACCGGTGAGCTGTACCTGGAGCTGCACCGCGCGACGCTGACCAGCCAGGTCCGTACGAAGCAGGGGAACCGGCGCAGCGAGCACCTGCTGTACGAGGCGGAGCTGTGGTCGGCTACGGCGGCGGTGCGCACCGGCCACCCGTACCCGTACGCGCAGCTGGACCGGCTGTGGAAGGAGGTGCTGCTGCACCAGTTCCACGACATCCTGCCGGGCACGTCGATCGCCTGGGTGCACCGCGAGGCGGCCGAGCGGTACGCGCGCATCGCGGCGGAGCTGGAGGAGCTGATCGGCGCGGCGCAACGGGCACTGGCGGGTGCCCCGGCGGCAGGCGCCACGCTGGTGTTCAACGCGGCCCCGCACGGGCGGGAGGGCGTACCGGCGCGCGGTGCGCGACCCGAGCGGGCGGCACCCAACGGCACCGGCTGCGTGCCGCGCGCGGGCGGCGGCTACGTGCTGGACAACGGACTGCTGCGGGCCGAGGTGGACGGCCGCGGGCTGCTGGTCTCGCTGTACGACCTGCGGGCCGGGCGGGAGACCCTCGCCCCGGGCAGGGCGGCCAACCTGCTCCAGCTGCACCAGGACTTCCCGACGATGTGGGACGCCTGGGACGTGGACGAGTTCTACCGCAACACGGTGACGGACCTCGTCGACGCGGAGGCCGTGGAGGCGGTGGACGGCGGCACGGCCGGTGCCGTACGGGTCCGGCGCGCCTTCGGCTCCTCGTCCGTCACGCAGGTGCTGACACTGCCGCCGGGAGCGGCGCGGCTGGAGATCGCGACGGAGGTGGACTGGCACGAGACGGAGAAGTTCCTCAAGGCGGCCTTCCCCCTCGACGTGCACGCCGACCGGGTAGCGGCGGAGACCCAGTTCGGCCATCTGTACCGGCCCACGCACACCAACACCAGCTGGGACGCGGCGAAGTTCGAGGCGTGCGCGCACCGTTTCGTGCACGTCGAGGAGCCGGGCTGGGGCGTCGCGGTGGTGACGGACTCGTCGTACGGGTACGACGCCTCGCGCGCCGCCCGGGAGACCGGCGGCGGCACCACCACGACCGTACGGCTCTCCCTGCTGCGTGCGCCGCGCTTCCCCGACCCGCGCACGGACCAGGGCGTCCACCGCTTCCGCTGTGCGCTCGTGCCGGGCGCCGGGATCGGTGACGCGGTGCGCGAGGGCTGGGCGCTGAACCTGCCGGAGCGGCGGGTGGCGGGGTCCGCCGAGGCGGTCGAGCCACTGGTGTCGGTGGCCGGCGACGCCGTCACCGTGACCGCCGTGAAGCTCGCGGACGACGGCAGCGGCGATGTGGTGGTACGGCTGCACGAGGCCCGGGGCGGACGCGTCCGGACCCGGCTGGACTGCGGTTTCCCGGTGGCCTCCGCGGTCCGGTGCGATCTGCTGGAGCGGCCGGCCGGGACCGGCGGCGAGCCGTGCGAGGACGGCGGCCTCGCCCTGGAGCTGCACCCGTTCGAGATCGTCACGCTGCGGCTGGCCCGTGGCACGGCGGAGGAGGCGTGACCGTGGCCCCCGCCGGGCGGCCGGCGGATGTCAGCTCCCGTACACGTACGGCGTGGTGGTCGTGAGCGCGGTGAAGCCGAGGCGCTGGAGGATGGGGCGGCTCCGGTCGGAGGCGTCGACCTGGAGGTAGGGGTAGCCGCGTGCCGCGGCGATGCGGGCGCGGTGGGCGATCAGGGCGCGGTACAGGCCACGGCCCCGCCACTCCGGGAGGGTGCCGCCGCCCCAGAGCGTGGCGAACGGTGCGGTGGCCGGCAACTCCATCCGGGCCGCGCTCACCGGGGTGTCGCCGGCCATCGCGACCACCGCCACCACCGACTCGGGTGCCTCGGCGAGCCGGGCCGTCAGCTGCCCGGCGAACCGGGTGCGGCCGGGACCGAAGGCCTGCTCGTGGACGGCCACCATGAGGTCGACGCCGGCGGGGCCGGTCACCGGTTCCAGCCGGACGCCGGCCGGGAGGTCGGCACTGGCCGGCAGGGTGGCGGTCCTGGCGGCCATGACGGTCTCCTCGTCCTCGGGGACGAAGCCGGCCGCGCGGAGCCGGCCGGCGAGGCAGGCCGGGCGGTCATGGGAGTGCAGCTTCCATTCGAAGGCGCGGCCGAGCGCGGTGAAGTGCTCGATCTGGGCGGCGATGGCGGCGTCCGCCGTGGCGGGCGTGAGGTCGGCCCAGAGGACGCCGTGCCAGCCGTCCGCCGGTCCGCCGGTCTGCCGGACCACGCCGTCCGTCCGCTCGATCCGGGTTCCGGGGCCGTCGGGCCTGGCGTCCTGTCGCATGCGCCGGTCGTACTCCGCGAGCACCTCTTCGTGATTCATCCCGTCACTTCAGCAAGGTGCGTGCTTCCGGACAACCGTATTTGTGCCCCCGCGGAGGTGGCAGGGATGCCGTGAGCGGGTATGGGGCTTGCGGCCACCGCGCTCACGCCGGGGCGTGGAAGCACTCAGGTCGCCGATTCCCGTCCCCTCACTTGCAGGTTTAGGTTTGCCTAACCTAACGTAACGACGCGTGGTGATGACCGAACCATCAGCTACCGAAGCCCCGTTGAACGGAGCGCGGACCCCCGGAGCGTTACGGCGGGGCATCCCGCTGCTCCTCGCCGGCGTCTGCGCGCTGGCGGTGTGCGCAGCCCTCAGCCTTGCCGTGGGCGCGCGTTCGGTGCCGCTGTCCACCGTCCTCGACGCGCTGGCGGGAACGGCACACGGACGCGACGCCCTCGTGGTCACCGGCCTGCGGCTGCCCCGCACCCTCGTGGGCCTCGCGGTCGGCGCCGCGCTGGGCGTGGCCGGCGCGGTCGTCCAGGGCATCACCCGCAATCCCCTCGCCTCGCCGACGACGCTCGGCATCAACAACGGCGCGGGCTTCGCCGTCGTCGTCGCCATCTTCGCCTTCCATCTCACCCGGCCCGTGGAGTACGTCTGGTTCGCCTTCGCCGGGGCTGCCTGCGCCGCGCTCTTCGCGCAGGCGCTCGCCCGGCGCGCCGGGGACCTCGACCCCGTACGGCTCGCGCTCGGCGGCACGGTGCTCCAACTGGTGCTGCTCTCCTGGACGTCGACGGTGATGCTGGCGAGCAAGCGGTCGCTGGACGAGGCCCGCTTCTGGCTGGCCGGCTCGCTGGCGGACCGCCCGCTCGCCGTCCTCGCCCCCATGCTGCCCACTCTCGTACTCGGTCTCCTCCTCGCCCTGGCGATCGCCCCGGCACTCAACGCCCTCGCGCTGGGCGACGATTCGGCGCAGGCACTGGGCGTGCCCGTCACCCGCATCCGGCTGGCCGGCGGGCTCGCGGTGGTACTGCTCGCGGGCTCGGCGGTCGCCGTGGCAGGGCCCATCGCCTTCATCGGCCTGGCCGCACCCCACCTCGTACGGCTGCTGCTCGGCACCGACCACCGCCTGCTGGTGCCCGGCTGTGTGCTCGCGGGCCCGCTCCTGCTGCTCGCCGCCGACGTCCTCGGCCGGGTCGTCATCCGCCCCTCCGAGCTGCAGGTCGGCATCGTCAGCGCCTTCCTGGGTGCCCCGCTGCTGGCCGTACTGGCCCGGAAGGTGGCCCGGTGAGCGTCGTCGCACGGTCCCGCAAGGCACCCGTCACCGACCGGCCCGCGGCCGGGCCCGCACACTCCGGGCGCCGCACCCTCCTGCTGTCCGGTACGGCACTGGCCGTCCTGCTGGCGCTGGTCGTCTGCTCGGTGGCGGCCGGCGAGACACCGCTGTCGCCGGGTGCGGCCCTCAAGGGGCTGGTCGGCCTCGGTGACGGCGGGGACGTACTGATCGTCCAGCAGTTCCGGGCACCGCGGACGGCCGCGGCCGTCGTCGCGGGCGCCGGCCTGGCGGTGTCCGGCGCCCTGCTCCAGCGGATGTTCCGCAACCCGCTCGCCTCGCCCGACGTGATGGGCGTGACGGGCGGCGCTTCCTTCGGCGCGGTGGCGATGCTCGCCGCCGGCGCGTCCCAGGCGCTGGTCCCGCTCGCCGCGCTGGGCGGCGGGCTGCTCGCCGCCGTGCTGCTGGGCGTGTTCGGGTGGCGCTCCGGCGTCAGCGCCACCCGGCTGGTACTGGTGGGCCTCGCCGTCCAGGCGGGCCTGACCGCCGCCGTGAACTTCATGGTCGTACGCTTCCCCGCCGAACTGGCCGGGTCCGCGCTCCAGTGGACCACCGGCTCGGTGTACGGGCGTACCTGGACGGAGGTGTGGGCCGCGGGTGCCGCGGTGCTGGCCACGCTGGCCGCCGCCGTCCTGCTGCACCGCAAGCTCGCCGTGCTCGGCCTCGGCGACGAAGCGGCCGGCGCGCTGGGCGTACGGACCGACGCCGCGCGTCTCCAGATCCTGGTCACGGCCGTGGCACTGGCCTCGCTGGCCGCGGCCCTCGCCGGCCCTGTCGCGTTCGTCGCGCTGGCCGTCCCGCACACGGTGCGCTTCCTCGCCGGGCCGCCGACCGCGGGGACCCTGGCCCTCACCGGCCTCGCCGGCGCCGTCCTGCTGCTCGTCTCCGACCTGGTGACGCAGCATCTGCTGCCGGTCGGCGGGCTGCCGGTCGGGGTGGTCACCGCCACCCTCGGTGCGCCCTGGCTGCTGGTGCTGATGACCCGTCAGAGCAGTCCCGTCCGGAGGAGCGTCCGATGACCGCCAACCAGCTCTCCACGCACGGCCTCGACCTGCGCTACGGCGACCAGCTGATCGTCGGCGGCCTCGACCTCGAACTGCCCGGCGGCGCCGTGACCGCCGTCGTCGGCCCCAACGCCTGCGGCAAGTCCACCCTGCTGCGCGGCCTGGCCCGGCTGCTCGCGCCGGCCGCCGGCACCGTCACCCTCGACGGCGCCGACATCCACCGCATGCCCGCCAAGGCACTCGCACTGCGCATGGGGCTGCTCCCCCAGCAGCCCGTCACCCCCGACGCGATCACCGTCGAGGCACTCGTACGGCTCGGCCGCTACCCGCACCAGAAACTGCTCAGCCCCTGGTCGGCGAAGGACCAGGCCGCCGTCGAGGCGGCGCTGGAGCGGACCGGTACCGCGGCCCTGCGCCACCACCCCGTGGACCGGCTCTCCGGCGGCCAGCGGCAGCGCGCGTGGATCGCCCTCGCGCTCGCCCAGGACACCGCACTGCTGCTGCTCGACGAGCCCACCACCTTCCTGGACCTGCGGCACCAGCTCGACGTGCTCGACCTGATCGCGGAACTGCACGCCGAAGCCGGCCGCACCGTGGTGATGGTGCTGCACGACCTCGGGCAGGCCGCCCGCTACGCGGACCACCTCGTGGTCCTCAAGGACGGCCGGCCGGCCGCTGTCGGCCCCCCGGCCGAGGTCCTCGACGCGGCGCTGGTCAAGTCCGTTTTCGACGTGGGCTGCCGGGTCGTACCGGATCCGGAGACCGGCACCCCGCTGGTCGTCCCCAAGGGCCGCGCGGCGCGGCGTACCGCCGTCTCCGCCTGACCGCCCTTCCCGGTCCCACCCCCCACACCGTCCCTGCTCCGCTCACAGGCAAGGAACTGGACTCCCATGGCCAACAGATCAGCTCCACGCGGCCCCGCCCGGCTGCTCACCGCACTGCTCACCGTCCTCCTGGGCGCCGCGGCCCTCACCGCGTGCGGCGGCGCGGCGTCCGAAGGGGAGAACGAGACCGAGGGCGCCGCCTCCGGCGCCTTCCCGCGCACGCTCGACACCGTGATGGGCGAGGTGGAAATACCGGCCCGGCCCCAGCGCGTCGTGGTCCTGGACACCGGCGAGCTGGACGACGTGACCATGCTCGGCATCACGCCGGTCGGCGCGGTCTCGCCGCACATGAAGACCGAGGGCGGCTTCCCCGCGTACCTCAAGGACAAGGTCGACGGCGTCACCGACGTCGGGCCGCTCCTCGAACCCGACCTGGAGAAGATCGCGGGCCTGAAGCCCGACCTGATCCTGTCCTCCAAGGTCCGGCACGAGAAGGTCTACGACAAGCTCAAGGCCATCGCCCCGACCGTGTTCACCGAGACGACCGGCGGCCCCTGGAAGGCCAATCTCAAGGTGCACGCCGAGGCGCTGGGTGAGGAGAAGCGGGCCGCCGCAGCGATGAAGCGGTACGAGCAGCGCGCGAAGCACCTGGGCGAGGCCGTCGAGAAGAAGGCCGGCACCATGCCCTCCGCCTCCGTGGTCCGCTTCGTCGCCGGACCGACCCGCCTCTACACGAAGGCCTCCTTCAGCGGTGTCGTGCTCGACGACATCGGTCTGGCCCGCCCGGCCTCGCAGTCCTCCACCGACCCGGCGGAGCCCATGCTCGACGTCAGTCCTGAGCAGATCGACAAGGCCGACGCCGACCTGGTCTTCGTGACCGTCGCCGACACCCCGGCCAAGACCCGGAAGAAGGACGTGACCACCAACCCGGTCTGGCAGGACCTGCCCGCCGTCAAGAACGGCAAGGTCTTCGAGGTACCGGACGAGACCTGGATGTCCGGCATCGGCATCCAGGCCGCCGGGCACATGCTCGCCGACGTGGCGGAGGCCACCGGCGTCGAACTGCCCGAGAAGTGACACACCCGCGGGGGCGGTCCGCGGTCCCCGGCCCGCCCCCGCACCACCCCGGACCACCCCCGAACCCGAAGGGGTCCCGCTCATGCGGATGCACCTGCTCGCGCTCAACCCCACCGACTCGGTCACCGACGGCTTCCTCCCGGCCGCCGCCCGCCTCGGCCTCGACGTCACCGTCCTGACGGACCAGCCGGCGGCCCACCACGGGAGATATCCGCGTACCGAGATCATCGAGTGCGACGTCCACGACGTCCGCGCGGTCATCAGCCGGATCGCCGCGCACGGCCCCGCCGACGCGGTCTTCACCAACAGCGACCATCTCCAGACCCAGGCGGCGCTGGCCGCCGCGTACTTCGGGCTGCCCGGCAAGGACTGGCGTGCGGCGCTGCGCGCCAAGAACAAGGCCGAGATGCGCCGCCACCTCGCCGCCGCCGGCCTCGACACCGTACGGTCCGCACAGCTCGCGCCCCATGAGGAACCGGGCACGCTGGCCGCCGCCGGTCTGCCGTACCCCTGTGTCCTCAAGCCCCGCGAAGGGGTGGCCAGCGAGGACGTCGTGCTGGCCGAGGGGCCCGGCGAACTGGTCGAGCGCGCCAAGGAGATACGGTCCCGGCGGCCGGAAGCGGCGCTGGTCGCCGAGGAGTACCTGCCCGGCGAGCTGTTCACCCTGGAGACCCTGGGCGACGGCCGGACCCTGCACGTCCTCGGCGGATTCCACACCACGGTGTCCCCTCCCCCGGCCTTCATCGAGGAGCGCCTCACGTTCGTCGCATCCCACCCCGAGCCGGTCGTGGCACAGGTACTGGCCCAACTGCGCGCGCTGGGCGTCGGGTTCGGTGCCTGCCATACCGAGTTCGTGGTCCACGAGGGCCGCGCCCGGCTCATCGAGGTCAACTACCGCGCCATCGGTGACCAGTGCGACCTGCTGCTGGCGCAGGTGCTGGACGTACCGCTCTTCGCGCACATCCTCCGCACCCACCTGGGCGAGCCGCTGCCCGCCGGCCTCGGCGCCCGGACCGGCCGCGCGGCGGACGTACGGTACGCCCTCGCCGACCGGGCGGGCACCCTCACCGCCGCACCCGCGGCGCAGGACCGCACCGTCGACGGCGTCCGTCTGACGTACCGTCCGCTGCGCGCGGTCGGCAGCACGCACCCGCACTACCGCACCAACCGCGACTACCTCGGCGTACTGCGGGCCGTCGGCAGCGACCAGCGGGCCGTCGACCGGGCCGCCGAGGCGTTCTTCGCCACCGAACGCTGGGAGATCACCCCGTGACCGCCGCTACCGGGACCCGCACCGGCACGGGGACGGCGTGCGGGCCGGCGGAGCGCGCGCTGCTGGTGCGCGTGCTGAGCGCGCTGCTGCGGGAGGACGTGGCGGGCCTGCGCACCCGGAGCACCGTCCTGCAGCGCCCGGACGGTCAGTGGCTGCGACTGCCCGCCGGGACCGGCGAAGCGCTGCTGCTGCCGCTGACGCCCGACGGCTACCAGGCCGAGTACGCGGCCCGGCTGCCGCTGCTCGTCCGCGAGGCCGACGGCGCCCGGCTGAGCGGCCTCGCCGACGTCCTCGCCGCGCTGCGGGCGCACGCCGACCCGCTCGACCACGACGGCTTCGACGCCTTCGCCGAGGAGTGCCGGCAGACCCTCGCGACGCTGCGGCTGCACGCCGCGACGCGGGACGAGGTGACCGCCGCGCTGACGGACCGGCACGGCCCGGACCCCGCCCGCTGGACGGGTCTGGCCGCGGGGCTCGCCCACGACACGCTCGCGGCCCGCCTCGACCACCCGGTGTACCCGGCCTCGCGCGGGCGCTCCGGCCTGGACGAGGAGCTGCTGCGGGCGTACGCGCCGGAGTTCCACCCCCGGTTCCCGCTGCGCTGGCTGCTGCTGCCGCGCGCCGCTGTCACCGTGGCCGGCGGCGCCGACGCACTGCCCGCCTGCTGGCCGATGCCCGCCGACCTGGCACGCCCCGACCTGAACCGCAGCCACCTCGCGCTGCCGGTGCACCCGCTGACCGCCGGCGGCCCGCTGCGCTCCGCGCTCCGGGAGACGGGCCTGACCGCGGACGCGGTGCTGACCGAACGCCCCTGGCTGGAGACCGTACCGACGCTGTCGATGCGTACCGTGGCGGCGGCCGCCGACCCGCGGACGCATCTGAAACTGCCGCTGGCCACCTCGACGCTGGGGCTGCGCAACCGGCGCACCATCAAGCCGCCCACCCTGGTCGACGGCGCGGCGGGCCAGCGGCTGCTGGAGACGGTGCTCGCCCGTGAGCCGCGGTTCCGGGAGTCGGTGCTCCAGGCCGACGAGACGGTGTACGCGCACGCCGGGCACGAGCTGCTGGCCGTACTGTGCCGCCGCTACCCGGCCGGCCTGGACGGCAGCGCCGTCGTCCCGCTGGCCGCGCTGCTCGCCCCGGCGCCCGGCGGGCGGCTGGTCATCGACCACCTCGCCGACCGGTTCCACGGCGGCGACCCGCTCGCGCTGCTCGACGCCTGCCTGACCCTGCTGTTCGACTGGCAGACCACGCTCTTCGGCTACGGCATCGCCCTGGAGTCCCACCAGCAGAACGTCTCGCTGCTGCTGGACCGGACGGCCACGGGCGGTACCCGGATGCGGCTGCTGTTCAAGGACAACGACGCGCCCCGGATCAACACCGTACGGCTGCGGGAGCGGCTGGGCGCGGCCGCGCCGGACCCGGCGGACTTCGCCGACGGGCGGATATGCGGTGAGAGCGACGGTCCGGTGGCCGACGTGTTCACCACCATCACCGTCCACCTGTGTGCCGGTGCGTACGCCTTCGGGCTGGCGCGGCACGGCCGGGCGCCGCTGGACCGGCTGCTGGGGCTGGTCCGCGACCGCCTCGCCGACGCCGTCGGGCGGCTGGGCACCGGGCCCGGCGAACCGGGCACCGTCCTGCGCGCACGGCTGCTGGACGCGCCGTACCTGCCGGTCAAGGCGATGGTGAGCGCGGGGACGCTGCTGTCGAAGGAGCGCTCGGGCGCGGCCGACATCAACAAGCACTACACCACGGGCCCCAACTACCTGCGGCCGGCGGGGAGTGCCCGGTGAGCGCCACCGCGCCGCAGGCGTGCCCGGCGCCCGCCGTTCCGCCGGGCGGCCCGGCGGTGCCGGGGCTCGGCCGCCGTCAGGTGCACGCGGTGGCCGGCTGCTACTTCGTGGCGTCCTTCGCGGCGCTCGGCCTGCCGCCGTTCCTGACCGAGATCCTGCCCGGCCTGGGTGACCGTGGTGCCCGGTGGGCCGGTCTGCTCTACATCGTCCCCACCCTGTTCGGCGGGCTCGTCGCCCCGCTGTGGGGACGGCTGGCGGACCGCTTCGGCCGGAAGAAGCTGCTGCTGCGCGCGCAGTTGGGGCTGGCCGCCGCGTTCCTGTTCGCGGGGTGGGCCGACTCGGTGGCCACGTTCACCGCCGCGCTGGTGCTCCAGGGCGTCCTGGGCGGCACGTTCGCCGCGTCCAACGGCTATCTGGCCGCGGCGCTGGAGGGGCCCGCGCTGTCCCGGGCGCTGACGCTCATGCAGGGCAGCGCCCGGGCCGCACTGGTCCTCGCGCCGATCGTGGTCGGCACGCTGTCGCCGTGGCTGTCACCGCACCGGCAGTACGCGCTGCTCGCGGTGTTGCCGCTGGCCGCGGCGGTGATGCTCACGGTGCTGCCGGAACCGCGCCGGGCCGGGGCACACGGTGCCGGTACGGCCGGAGCGGACCCGGCCGGGTCCGCACGCGGCAACCGCGGGACGCTGCGCGCCCTCCTGGCCCTGGAGTTCGTCTTCGTCCTCTCGACGGTGGTCTCCTTCCCGTATCTGATCTCGCTCGTCAAGGAGCGCATACCGGGGACCGGGGCGCTGGTGTCCGGCGTGCTCTTCGCACTGCCGCACATGTGCTACCTGGTCGCCGCGATGGCGGTGCACGCCGCCTTCCGCACCCGGCCCCGGCTCGGAGTGGCGCTCGGCTTCGCCTGCGTCGCGCTGGGCTCGGCCGGGCACGACCTCGCCGACTCGCTGCCTGCTTTCCTGGCCGTCCGGGTACTGCTCGGCGCCGGTCTCACGCTGGGGCTGGTCTGCATGTCCGTGCTGGCCGCCGACTGCGCCGAGGGCCGGGCGCCCGGCGGGCTGTTCGGCTCCATCGAGTTCTTCTCCAAGGCCGGCGCGGTCGCCGCCGGCCTGGCCGCCGCGGCCGGCAACAGCCTGTTCGGGCCGTCGGCTCCCCTGCTCATCGGCACCGCGATCGCCGCGGTCACCGTGCTCGCGACCGCCCTCCCGCCTCTCTTCCGCCGTCTTTCCGCTACTCGCAGGAGCTCTTGATGCCTCCGCTGACGAACCCCGCAACCGAACGCACCGGTACCCCGGCCCCCGCTTCCCCCGCCCGGCTGCCCACCGCCGACGACGCGGTGGCGCACACCCTGCTCAACTGCCTGCTCCGTGAGGTCTCCGGCCCCGAGCACCAGACCGCCGTCGACCGGGGCCACCTGCTCCTGCGACTGCCCCGCCGCGACGTGCAGCTGCGGGTCGCGCTGCGCCGTACGTCGCTGATCGGCGCGCACCGCTTCAGCGGCCCGGTGTCCGAGCGGACCGGCGACGGGTGGGCCGAGATCGGCTGGCGGCGGCTGGCCGAGTACGTGCACGCCGAGCTGACGCTGCGGACCGGGGTGACCAACGACGAGTTCCTGGACCAGGTCGCCGCCGGCCACCGGGCGACCGCGGCGGCGCTGGCCGGCCGGCCGGCGCCGGAGGACGCCGGTGCGGCCGGTGACGGCGCCTGGGACTGGCACGACGCCTATGTGGCCTCCGAGCAGTCGCTCGTCCTCGGCCACCGTTTCCACCCCACCCCCAAGGCCCGCACCGGCGACCCCGGCGCCTGGCAGGCGTACGCGCCCGAGACCGGCGGCACCTTCCCGCTGCTGCTGCTCGCCGTCCGCGAGCAGCTGGTCGCGGAGGAGACCGCGGTGCCGGACGCCGCCGCTCCGCTGGACGCGTCCGGCGCACCGGTGCCCGCCGGATACCGGCTGCTGCCCGCGCACCCCTGGCAGTACGAGCTGCTGCGCGGCCATCCGGGCCTCCGGGCGGCCGTGGCGCGGGACGACGTCCGCGTGCTGGGCGCCGGCGAGGTGCCCTACGCCGCGACCGCCTCGGTCCGCACCCTCTACACGGCCGACACCTTCCTGAAGTTCAGCCTGAACGTCCGGATCACCAACTGCCTGCGGAAGAACGCCAGTTACGAGTTGTCCGGCGCGGTCGCGCTCACCCGGCTGCTGGCCCCGGTCCTGGACGGCCTGGCCGCCCGCTTCCCCGGCTGCGCGGTGCTCCGCGAGCCCGCGTACCGCAGCCTGGCCCTCCCCGGACCCGACGGTTCCCCCGACACCGCGCTGCTCGAAGGATTCGGGGTGATCGTCCGCGAGGGGCTGTCCCGGCGGCTGCTGCCCGGCACCACGCCGCTGCTCGCCGCCGCCGTCGCCGACGAGTACCCGGCCGGTCCCGCGCACATCTCCCGGCTGCCGGCCGGCGCCGACCCGCAGACCGCGCTCAAGTGGTGGGCCGCCTACCTCGACCTGCTGGTCCCCCCGGTACTGGCCGCCTACTTCGACCACGGTCTGGTCTTCGAACCGCATCTGCAGAACGTGCTGATCTGCGTCGACGGCGCCGGCATGCCCGCGCAGGTACTGCTGCGCGACCTGGAGGGCACCAAACTGCTCCCCGAGCGGCACGCCGACCTCCTCGCCACGCTGCCCGCCGAGGTCGCCGGGCCCCTGACGTACGACGCGCAGCGCGGCTGGGACCGGGTGGTGTACTGCCTGCTGGTCAACCACCTCAGCGAACTGCTCGCCGCCCTCGCCGACCTGCACCCGGAGACCGAGGCCGCGCTGTGGGGCGAGGTGCGCCGCGCCCTCCAGCACCACGCCGACCTGCACGGCTGCCCGCCGCGGCTGGCCGCGCTGCTCGCGGGCGTACCGCTGCCCGCCAAGGCCAACCTGCTCACCCGCTGGGCGCGCAAGGCCGACCGCGAGGCGGGCTACGTCCCGCTGCCCTCGCCGCTCGCCGCCTCCGTCCTCTCCGCCACCGCCGGGAACGCCTGATGACCGCCCCCACCGCCGCCGTCCGCGACCGCGTCCGCACCCTGCGGCCCGAGGACCTCCCGGCGTACTGCTACGACCTGACGGCACTGCGGAACCACGCCGGTCACGTGCGGGCTTCCCTCCCCGGCCGGGTCGAGCTGTACTACGCGGCCAAGGCCAATCCCGAACCGGAGGTGCTGGCCGCGCTCCGGCCGTACGTGCACGGCTACGAGGTCTCCTCCGGCGGCGAGCTGACCCACGTCCGCAAGGCGGTGCCCGGCCTCCCGCTGGCCTTCGGCGGCCCGGGCAAGACCCCGGCGGAGCTCGCCGGCGCGCTGGCCTCCGGCGTCGAGCGGTTCCACGTGGAGAGCGTGCACGAGCTGCACATGCTCGCCGCCCTGGCGGTACGCCACGCCCCCGGCCGCCGCGTCGCCGTACTGCCCCGCTTCAACCTCCCCGTGAGCGGCGGCGCCCTGGACGGCGGCGCACTCACCATGGGCGGCCGCCCGGCCCCCTTCGGCATCGACCCCGAACAGGCCGACGAGACCGTACGCCTGCTCACCGACGGCACCTACCCGCACCTCGAACTACGGGGCGTACACGCCCACTTGGCCAGCGGACTGGAGGCACCCGCCCAGCTGGCGGTGGCCGGCTCGATCGTCACCTGGGCCACCGGCCTGGCCGCCCGGCACCGCATACCCCTCCCCGAAGTGGTCGTCGGCGGCGGCATGGCCGTCGACTACACCGCGCCGGAGCGCCGCTTCGACTGGACCGCGTACGGCACAGGGCTGGCCCGGCTCACCGCGGCGCACCCGGAGCTGACGCTGCGCATCGAGCCGGGCCGCGCGCTCACCGCGTACTGCGGCTGGTACGTCACCGAGGTGCTGGACGTGAAGCGCAGCCACGGTGCGGAGTTCGCCGTGGTCCGCGGCGGCACGCATCATCTGCGCACGCCCGCCACCAAGGGCCACGACCAGCCCTGCACGGTGCTGCCCGCCGACGGTCCCTGGCCGCATCCCTGGCCCCGCCCGGCGGCCGTGGGTGACCGGGTGACGCTGACCGGCCAGCTGTGCACGCCCAAGGACCTGCTCGCCCGGGGCGTGGCAGCGGCCGGTCTGCGGGCCGGTGACCGAGTGGCGTTCGGGATGGCAGGGGCGTACGCGTGGAACATCTCGCACCACGACTTCCTCATGCATCCGCGCCCCGGCTTCCACTTCCTCGGCGCGCCCGAAGGAGGCTGAGGCCGTCCGGTCCCGGTGTCCAGCGGGCGTGCCCGTCCGGGACCGGGTTCGTGCGGTCGGCGACGTATCCGGTGGACAGCGGGGCGCGGCGGGACGACGCTGGACCGACGACATTCGTACCCGTATGTCACGGAGGGGAGCCACCATGTCGCAGGCAGCACCCCACGCAGCGGGCCCCAAGCAACCCCGGGCGCACGGCCCGGAGAACGTCTGGGCGGCCAGCGGCACGCTCTTCGCCGGCGTCCTGATGCTGGTCTCCGGGGTTCTGGGCGTCCTGGAAGGCATCGCCGGCATCGCCAACAACAAGGTGTACCTGCTGAGCAACGAGCTGACCGGCACCTACGTCTACGAGTTCGACACCACCGTGTGGGGCTGGATCCACCTGATCCTCGGCATCGTGGTGGCCATCACCGGCTTCGGGCTGCTCAAGGGCGCCCGCTGGGCCCGCATGTCGGGCATCGTCCTGGCGGGCCTGTACGTGATCGCGCACTTCATGTGGCTGCCGTACCAGCCCATCTGGGCCACGGTCGGCATCGCGCTCGGCGTCTTCGTCATCTGGTCGCTGTGCACGGACCGCACCCGCTACATCCCCTGACGACGAGGCGCCGACGGCCGGCCGGGCCGCCGGCGCTCCCGTTCCTCAGCGCTGCAACACGGCCGCCAGTGCCTTGCCGAGCTCCGCGCGGGCCTCGTCCGCCGTGCCGGGAGCGGCGTGCCTACGCCAGGCGACGTAACCGTCGGGCCTGACGAGGAGGCAGCCGGACTCCTCGGTGGTGCTGAGGCGGTGCCAGTCGCCGTACGCGTCGCGGGCGGCGGGCGTGCCGATGCGTACCGTGGTCAGGGGAACGCCGAGGTCCGTGGCGCAGGCCGTGGCGGCGGTCTGCCACACGGTCCCGGAGAGGCCGGTGACCAGGGTGAACCGGCCCTTTCCGATCAGGTCGAGGGTGGAGACGCGGTGGCCGTGCGCGTCCGTCAGCCAGACGTGCGGGAGCTTGGCGCCCGGGCGGGTGCTGGGCTGGTGGTACAGCTCCCGGTCGCGCGGCCACTCCTCCGCCGGGGTGCCGTCGTCGAGCACGGCGGCGGAGGCATACCGCTGGTTCAGCTCCACGCCGTGCGCGTTGAACTCGTAGTTCTTCAGCTCGATCGCCGCGTCCAGCTCGCGCCGCCGCCGTGCGCCCGCCGTGTCCGGTGCGCGGCAGGCGGCCAGCGCACTCGCGATCCCTTCCTGGTCGGCGCCGCCACCGATGCCCAGTGCCTGGAAGATCGGGCCGAACTGGTCGCGGCTGAGGTTGGCGCGGTCGACGATCTGGCGGCCCACGGGGGCGCGTTCGGCGGTGTAGGTGTCGAGCAGGCCCTCGCCCGCCTGGCCGCGTACCACCATCGCCAGCTTCCAGGCGAGGTTGTAGGCGTCCTGGACGGAGGTGTTGGAGCCGAGGCCGTTGGACGGCGGGTGGCGGTGCACGGCGTCCCCGGCACAGAAGACCCGGCCGGTGGCGTAGCGGGTGGCGTAGGTGTGGTTGACGGTCCACAGGGAGGTGGAGGTGATCTCGACGTCGATCGTGTCGTCGCCGATCAGGTCGTGGACGATGCGGCGGGCCTCCGCCCCGTCGATCTCCGGGGGCGCCTCGTTGATGTCGTAACCCCAGGTCAGCAGCCACTCGTTCCAGGGGCGGACCATCCGGACCAGGCCCATGCCGATGCCGCCGGTCGCCGCGCCGGGCCGCATGACCCAGTACAGGACGCTGGGGCGGTGGGCGACGTGCGCGCTCAGGTCGGCGCGGAAGACGATGTTCATGCTGCCGGCCTTGCCCTCCTGCCCCGCGATGGGCAGGTCCGCCTGCTCGGCGACGCGGCTGCGCGCACCGTCCGCGCCGATCAGGTAACGGGCGCGGACGGTGAAGTCGTCGCCACGCAGCCGGTCGCGGAGGTGGGCCGTGACACCGTCCTCGTCCTGCTCCAGGCGGACGAACTCGGTGTCGAAACGGACCTTGGCGCCGCGCGCGGCGGCGTTGCCCACCAGGATCGGTTCGAGGTGGTTCTGCGGCAGGTCGGTCATCGGGCAGGGGCTGGCGGCGGTGTACTCGGAGAGCCGGTCGTCACCGGTGCCCCAGGTACGGATGCGGCCGATCTCCTCGCCGGTGAGCGCGGTGCACAGCACGGTGTCGCCCATGAGGTGCTGCGGGGTGCCCGCGGCCAGCGCCTGGTCCTCGATGCCGAGGTCGCGCAGGACTTCCAGGGTCCGCTGGTTGGTGATGTGGGCACGCGGGGTGTCGGCGGTCCAGCCGTACTTGCTGACGAGGGTGGTGCGTATGCCGTACGTGGCGAGCAGCAGGCCGGCACTGCTGCCGGCGGGTCCGCTGCCGACGACGAGCACGTCGGTGTCGTACGCGTCGGCGGTGGCGGCACAGGCGGTGGGGTCGGTCATGGTCTTACCGGTCTCCGGAGGTGGCTTCGGGGGCGAGGCGGAAGGTGTGGTCGAGGGAGCGCCACGGGCCGTCGGCGGGGCGGCCGTCGGGGGTCGGGCCGTGGTGTTCGGGGAAGTCGATGACCAGCGCGTCCTTGACGCCGAAGACGGCGTCGGCATCGATGTACGCGCCGCCGGCCACGAAGAGCTGGGTGACGAGCGTGCGCCGCCCCGGCGCGCTGATCATGAAGTGGACGTGCGGAGCACGGTAGGGATGCCGCCCGACAGCGGCGAGCATGTGCCCCACCGGCCCGTCGTCGGGAATCGGGTACTCCGAGGGCAGGATGGAACGGAAGCGGATCCGGCCCTCGTCGTCGGCGCGGAAACGGGCGCGCAGCTGCGGCCCGTCGAGGTCGGGCAGCTGGACGTCGTAGTGACCGTTCTCGTCGGACTGCCAGACGTCGGCGACCGCACCGGCCAGCGGCTCGCCGTCCAGATCGGTGATCCGCACGTCGGCGTACATCGGGGTGCCGGGCAGCCCCTCGGCGAGGTCGGCGCCGTCCGGCAGCGCGGGCGGCCCCTCGACGTAGAAGGGGCCGAGGACGGCGGACGGGGTGCTCCCGGCGGTACGGGAGTGGGTGAGCAGGTCGACGGCGCTGGAGATCCCGAGGGTGTCGGAGAGCAGGATGAACTCCTGACGCGTCGCGGAACACTGCTGTCCGGTGCGGGTCAGGAAGTCGATGGCGTACCGCCATTCGGCGTCGGTGAGGCCGTTGTCGGCGACGAAACCGTGCAGCCGGCGGGTCAGATCGGTGAGCAGCTGCCGTACGCGCGCGTCGGGCGCCCCCGCGAACCCGGCGGTGACCTGCCCGAGGAGGGTGTGCAGGGAGTCCGCGAGGGGATCGGCGGGGGCCGGGCGGCGGCCCGCGAACGCGTCGGCGAGGAGCGTCGCGATGCCGTCCCGGGTGACCGCACGGGGGTTGGGGTAGGGGGTGGCGGTCGCGAGCTCGGCCGCGCGCGGCAGGTCGGCCTCGGCCAGCCCCAGGCCGGCGAGGCTCGTCGGCGCGCCGAGCCGCCGGATCAGGTCGTGTACGGCGGTGGGCGCGTCCGCGGCACCCAACGCACGGGCGATACGGCGCATCGCGTCGGGCGCGGCGGGCGCGTTGTACGCCATGGCGTACGGGAGCACGACGGTGTGCGTGGGGGCGTGCGGCAGGCCGAAGGATCCGCCGAGGGTGTGGCACAGCTTGTGGTGCAGCCCCATGCCCACGCTGCCGAGGCAGGTACCGGCCAGCCAGGCGGCCTCCAGCGCGTCGGCCCGCGCCTCCCGGTCGGCCGGGTCGGCGATGATGCGGGGCAGTGCAGCGTTCAGCAACTCGATCGCACGCAACGCGAGTTGCTCGGTCACCGGGTCCGTCTCCGCCGCGTACAGCGCCTCGACCGCGTGCGCCATCGCGTTGATGCCACTGGTGACGGAGACCCGCACCGGCAGACCGAGGGTGAGGTCGACGTCGTACAGGACCGTGCCCGGCCGGATCTCCGGTGCCGAACGGGTGGTCTTCACGCCGTTCTCCGTCTCGCCGAGCACCGGCGTGGCCTCGGACCCGGCGTACGTGGTCGGCACGACGACCTGCGGCAGTCCGGTCCGTGCGGACACCGCCTTGGCCAGGCCGGTGGTCGAACCGCCGCCGACGGCGACCAGGCAGTCGGCGGCCAGCTCCCGGGCGGCGGCCACGGCCCGTTCGGTGACCTCGACGGGGGTGTGCATCGCCGCGCCGGTGAACTCCCCGGCCGCCGCCGCGCCCAGGACCTCCCGGGCCCGGCGGGCCAGGTCCGCCCGCCCCGGCGTGGTGAGGACCAGGGCCCGGCCGGCACCCAGACGGGCCAGCTCCTCGGGCAGGCGGCTCAGCGTCCCGGTACCGAAGACCACCCGGGCGGGGTGGCCGGCGTAGGTGAATGCGCGCATGCGACTCGCTCCGACTCTCACGGTTCGTGATCGGCAGGTGGGGTGACGAGTATCGGCCGGGCGACCGCCCCGACGCCTGCACGATCCTGCCGCGCCCGCTGCACGAAAAGCGCGTCCGGGCAGGGGCCGGGGCGGGCTGCTCGTCGTACGCGGCTGCCTGCCGTACGGGCGTCAGCGGGCGCGGCGCAGTGCGCCCGGTGTGGTGCCCAGTTGTGCGCGCAGGACGCGCGTCAGGTGTTCCTGGTGCGAGAAGCCGCAGCGGGCCGCGACCTCACTGATCGGGACCGTGGTCGTGCGCAGCAGCCGGCAGGCCTGTTCGACCCGGAGCCGCATGAGGTACCGGTGCGGCGGCAGCCCGGTACGCGCCTTGAAGCCGCGGGCGAACTGGCTGACGCTCAAGTTGGCCGCCGCGGCCAGGTCGGCCATCGGCAACGGGTCCGCCAGCCGGGCGTCCAGCAGTTCACGTACGGCCGCGAACTGGCGCTCCGTCAGCCCGGCGCGGGGCCGGACCGGGCCCTGGACCGGACGGCGGCGGGTGCTGTGGTGCCGCGCCAGCTGCCCAGCGATCATCATCCCGAGCTGGTCGGCGTACGTGCGCGCGCCCGGGTCCCGCTCGCGTACGACGCCCTCCAGCGCCAGGACGAGCTGCTCCATCAGCTGGTCGGTGACGCCGAACTCCTCGGCGAGCCGCACGGGGCGGTCCCCCGCGGCTGCTTGCAGCGCCTCGTCGGCCAGGTAGACGTGCACGGTGTCCAGCCGGCCGCCCAGCTCGACGTCCAGCTCCGTGTCCGCGGGGTGCAGGAAGAGCCCGCCGGGCGGGACGCGGCGGGCGGCGGTGAGCCCGCGCCGGCCGCGGCTGACGGTGACCGGGCCGTCCAGGTGCAGGATCAGCAGATGGCTGCGGGCGCCGTCGAAGGCCGCACGGTAGGGCAGTTCGCGCTGGGTGGAGAGGTAGAGGTGCTCCCAGCCCAGGCCCGCGCTGGTACGGTCCTGCCTGACCCACGGCTGCGCCAGGATCCCATGGGTGTCCTGCAGCCCGAGCTCAGCCACCGACTCCTGCCTCCCACCGCGGTATGCGCACCGCGCATCACCGTACCGGTGCGTCAGCGCCGTACCGTAGCCCGGCAGTGGCCCGGGGGTGAAGGCGGCGGCGTACCGTTTCCGCCCCCCTTCTCCCCCTTGGGGGTGACGAGGTCCCCTTCTCAACACAGTACTCGGGGGTACTGACAACGCCGGTGCCCCACCGCCCCACCGCCCCGCCACCCCACCGAACCGCTCTCCCGCCGGCCCGCCGCAACCACCGAATCCGCGAACCGCCGCCCCCGCGGCCCGTGGACGCGCGTACTCTACAAGTCTGTAGAAGCGCGGCCGGGGCGGAACCCGGGCGCGACGCTTCGGGCGGGAGGGCGTGGAGTGCCGTTGGACCGAGAGCCCGCGCGGCGGAGGCCTGCGCGGCGGGTGGCGCCGGTGCCCCGCCGCGGGCCCGTCCCGGATGCCGCATCCGTCAGCTACCGGCAGTCCGGGCCCACGGTGCCGGCCGGGCGCCGGGAGATCGGGATGTGGGACGCGGCGGGGCGGGCCGTGGGGCGGCTGGACTACCAGCTGTGCCACGAGTGCCGGCGGGGCTGGATCCGTAACATCGCCGTGGCCGAGCACTGGCGGGGCCGTGGCCTGGCCCGCGAGGCGCTGCACCGCGCGCTCGCCCCGGCGGCGGCCTACCGCTGGTACACCTCCCGGCAGACCGCGGACGGCCGCCGGTTCTTCGCGGCGATGACCGAGGAGACCGCCGTCGCCTTCCCCGCCCCGTTCCTCGCGCGCGGCGCCCGCTGCCCGCACATGACGGCCCGTCGGGCGCGCGCCGGGCGGTGACCGTGGACCGGTCATGGGTCAGTCCAGCGCCGGCCATACTCTGTCGCGGGTCAGCGGCAGTGCGGTGAAGCGCACTCCGGTCGCGTTCCGTACCGCGTTGGCCAGGGCTGCCGCTACCGGGTTGAACGGGCTCTCGCTCATCGGCTTGGCGCCGAGCGGCCCGACGGCGTCCGCCGTCGTCGCCACGAAGCGCACCTCGGTACGGGGAACGTCGGCGAGGGCGGGCACCCGGTAGCGGCGGAAGGTGTCGGTGGTGACCGCGCCGCGCTCGTCGATGTCGAGGTGCTCGAGGAGGGTGGCGCCCAGGGCCTGGGCCACGCCGCCCTCGATCTGGCCGCGGCACTGCGCCGGGTTCACCACCGTGCCCGCGTCGGCGGCGTGCACGCTGCGCAGGATGCGGATCTCGCCGGTGCCGGGGTCGACGGCGACGCGGAACCAGTGTGCGTTGCAGGCGACCGAGCGCCGGGTACCGCCGGAGTGTCCGTCGGCGGCCAGTTCCCGGCCCTCGCCGGCGGCCAGTTCCCGACTCTCGCCGGCAACCGAATCCCGGCCCTCGCCGGGGGCCAGTTCCCGGCCTTCGTCGGAAGCCGCGCGGGCCTCCGCGTACAGCGTGGTGAGCGGTACCCGTCGGGTTCCGGCGATCACCGCGTCCTCGGTGAGGCGGCAGTCGGCGATCGGCACGCCCACGTGCCGTGCCGCGGCGGCGCGGAGCACGTCGGCCAGCGCCCGCGCGGCGCGCAGTGTCGCCTTGCCCGCGACCACCGTGCCGGTCGAGCCGAAGGCGCCGGTGTCGTGCGGTACGAGGTCGGTGTCGGACTGACGTACCGTCACGCGCGCGGCTGTCGTGCCCAGTTCCTCCGCGGCTATCTGCTGGTGGACGGTGGTGGTGCCGTTGCCGCACTCCGGGGTGCCTACGGACAGTACGTAGGTGCCGTCGGCGGTCAGGGCGGCGCGGGCCGTGGCGTGGTGGCCGCCGGGCGGTCCGGAGGCGAGCAGTGCGAGGGCGGCCCCCTCGCCGGTGAGCCAGCCGTCGGGGGCCGGCGGCGCGGGCTCGGCGCGGGCCCGGCGGACGGCTTCCAGGCACCGGTCCGGGCCGTCGTCGCCGAGGTGCGGCTCCGCCGTTCCGCCGGGCGGCGTGCGGAGGGGGTCGCCCGGGCGGACGAGGTTCTGCGCGCGGAGGTGGAGGGGGTCGAGGCCGAGGCGGTGAGCCAGTTCGTCCAGGGCTGATTCGACGGCGAAGACGGCCTGGCCGAGGCCGTAGCCGCGGAAGGCGCCGGCGGGGACGGTGTGGGTGTAGACGGCGTAGCCGTCCACCTGCTCCGCCGGGCAGCGGTAGAGGGCGAGTGCTTCGTCGCAGGCGCGGTGGAGGACGGCCGGTCCGTGGTTGCCGTAGGCGCCGGTGTCCGCGACGAGGCGCAGCCGGAGGGCGGTCAGGGTGCCGTCGCGGCGGGCGCCGGCCGTGACGTGGACGGTGAAGGGGTGCCGGGTGGTCGTTCCGTGGAACTGCTCGGCCCGGGTGTACTCCAGCTTCACGGGGCGGCGCAGCCGTAGTGCGGCGAGGGTCACGATGTCCTCGACCAGCATGTCCTGTTTGCCGCCGAAGGCGCCGCCGATGCGGCCGGTGACGACGCGGAGGGTGCGGGGTGTGAGGCCGAAGAGGGTGCAGAGGGTGCGGTGGGTGAGGAAGGGGGTCTGGGTGCTGGAGCGGACGACGAGCCGCTGTCCGGTCGCCGCTGCGTCGGCTGCCGCCTCGTCGGTCGCCGTCCCTTCGGCCACCGTACCTTCGGCCGCCGTTTCGTCGGTGCCGGTGTCCTCGAACCAGGCGATCGCGCCGTGTGTCTCCAGGCTGGCGTGCTGGACGCGCTGGGTGCGGAAGGTCTCCTCGTACACCGCGTCGGCCGCGGCGAGTCCGGCCGCGAGGTCGCCGGTCCCGGTGTGCACTTCGGCGACGATGTTGGTCCGGGGCCGGGCGGTCCGCGAGGTGTGCGGGTCCTTGTCGTGCACGACGGGGGCGCCGGGCCGCATGGCCTCTTCGGGGTCGAGGACGGCGGGCAGCACCTCGTACGTCACCGCGATGCGGCGGCAGCCCTCTTCGGCGGCGGCCTCGGTGTCGGCGACGACGGCCGCGACGCGCTGGCCGACGTGGCGCACGGTGTCGTCCAGCACCCGGGTGTCGGCGGGGTCCTCCTCGGGGTGTTCGTGGCAGGCGCTGGAGTAGTGCGGGGCGGGTGCGTCGTGGTGGGTGAGGACGGCGCGTACGCCGGGGGTCCGGAGGGCGGCGGTGGTGTCGAGGGCGGTGATCCGGGCGTGTGCGTGCGGTGAGCGGAGCAGTTTCATGTGGAGGAGTCCCGGCACGTCGACATCGAGGGTGTAGCGGGCGGTGCCGGTGACGATGTGGTGGCCTGCCGGGTCGGGGAGGCTGTGGCCCACCGTCCCGGCGGTGTCGTGGTCCTCGGTGTGCCGTACGCCGCGTACGGCGTCCTCGACGGCGCGGTAGCCGGTGCAGCGGCAGAGGTTGCCTTTGAGGGCGCGGGGCAGGTCGGTGAGGTGTTCCGGCTCCAGTGCCGCGGTGGTCATCAGGAAGCCGGCGGTGCAGAAGCCGCACTGGAAGCCCTGCGCGTCGAGGAACGCCTGCTGTACGGGGTGGAGTGCGCCGTCGGGTGCCGCCAGTCCTTCGACGGTGGTGACGGAGCGGCCGGCCGCGCGGAAGGCGGGATAGAGGCAGCTGTGCACGGGCTCTCCGTCGACGTGCACGGTGCAGGCGCCGCAGTCCCCCGCGTCGCAGCCTTTCTTGACCCCGAACCAGCCGTGTTCGCGCAGGTAGGTGCGGAGGCACTGGCCGGGGCGCGGCTCGGTGCCGCAGGGCCGCCCGTTGACGCGGATGGCGGGGGTCATGGGCGGGTGTCCCTCCCGTCCGGTTCCTGTCGTAGCTCGTCCAGTTCCCGCCGTACCTCCTCGGCCAGCCGGAAGGTCATGTGGCGCCGCCATGCGGGCAGCCCGTGCACGTCGTCGAACCAGTCGTCGTCGCGTACGGTGCCGGCGAGCGCGTCCCGCAGGCCGGCGGCGGCCGGCAGGGCCGGGAAGCACAGCCGTACCGGTCGTGCGGTCGACGCGGTGACCGTCAGGGTGAAGGTGCCGTCGGAAGGGTCGAGGGTGCCGATGAGCAGGGCTCCGGAGCGGCCCAGTCCGGACAGGGAGGCCTGACGGAAGGCCGTTCGGCGGCGTAGCGCGCGGGCGGGCAGGGTCACCGAGCGCAGCAGTTCGCCTTCGCCGAGGTCGTTCTCGCCCGCGCCGGTGACGAATGCGGTGACCGGGATGCGGCGGAGGACGCCGGCTTGTGAGCGGAGCAGGCATCGGCCGTCGAGTGCGGCGGTGAGGGAGATCATCGGTCCGGCGGGGAGGGCGTTGCAGAGGTTGCCGCCGACGGTGGCCAGGTTCCAGATCTTGAAGGAGGCGAGGAAGGCGCGGCAGCACTGTTCGACGAGGGGTGCGGCCGGTGCCGTGGAGGTCCGGGCGTAGCGGGAGAGCTGGGTGAGGGTGCAGGTCGCGGCGATCTCCAGGGCGCCGTCCGGGAGGTGGGTGACCGGCTGCCAGCCGGTCCGGCCCAGGTCCACCAGGCGGCGGATCCATGGCTGTGGTTCGGAGAACAGGAACGTGCCGCCGGCGAGCCAGCAGTCGCCCGGCTGCCAGGGGGCCCGCTCCCGCGCGTCCCGTACCTCGGTCACCGTGTTCAGGTCCATGTCACCGTGCCTCCCGCGGTGGACCGCCGGGCCGGAACATCTCACCGCGCCGTTCCCAGGATAGCGAGCGGGGGTGTGCCGGGCCGGTCCGTGCGGTGTCGGCGGTGCGCGTCGTTATTGCCTCGCGGGTGGCGCAGGCCGGTCCCTAGGGTGGCGGCGGTTGTCGTTCCAGGAGGTGTTGAGGTGTCTTTCGGCGTTGCTGAGCGAGGGTCGGAACGGTCCCGGCCGGTCCGGCTGGCGGCGCGCGTCGCGCGGCTGCGGGAGGTGGCGGAGGCCGATCCGCGGGTGGCGGGGGTGCTGTTGTACGGGTCGTGGACGGTCGGCGAGGCGGACGAGCACTCGGATCTCGATGCGTATGTGTACGTGGCGGACGCGGAGCCGGCCGCTTTCGACGGGCGGGAGTTCGTCGAGCGGCTGGCGCCGGTGTCGCTGGCGTACACGAACATGTACGGCATCCTCGCCGTGGTCTTCGCCGATCTGATGCGCGGTGAGTTCCACTTCGAGCCGGCCGGGCGTGGTGTCGAGGAGGTGCGTGGCTGGCGGGGGATGGTGCACCTGCCGGATCCCGGGGCGGCCGTGCTGCTCGACCGGTCCGGGCGGCTGACCGAGGCGGCGCGTACGCTCCAGGATTTCCGGCCGCCGGAGCCGGTCGCGACGGCGCAGGGGTGTGCGGACGAGCTGGCGAACTGGACGCTGATGCTGGGGCATGTGCTGGCGCGCGGGGAGACGGCCCGTGGTCATGCCCTGCTGCAGACGATCATCGCTCCGCAGCAGCTCCAGCTGTGCCGGCTGTTGCGCGGCTCGACGGGTCACTGGCTGACTCCGAGCCGGGCGCTGGAGGCGGATCTGCCCGCGGCGGATGTGGCGCGGTACACGGCGACGACGTGTGCCGCGCGCCCTGAGGAGCTGCGGTCGGCGGCGGAGGCGAGCTGGCGGTGGAGCCGTGAGCTCGTGGCGGAGGCGGCCGGGCGGTGGGGTACGGAGTTTCCGGCGGGGCTGCACGAGGAGATCGCGGGGCTGCTGGCCGGGGGCGCGTAGGCCGGGTGGTCCGGGGGGTGGGCCGTCGTGGGGTGCGGCGGTGTGCGGGAGGCGTGGGGTGCGGCGGTGCGGGGGTCAGATGGGGTTGCGTCCCCATCGCGGGCCTATCTGTGCCCATTCGCGTTCCCAGTCCGCGAGGCGTGCGTGGTCCAGGTAGCGGCGGCCGCCCCAGCGGACGGCCAGTATGGCCAGGCCGAGTGCCATGCCGGTGCCGAGGCCGGCGGCGACGCCGTCGTCCGCGGCCTGGGCGGTGGTCATGGGTGCGTCGGCGAGCCGCCCGTCGTGGTAGGTCCAGACGGTGACGGCCGCGCCCTTGCGGGTGCCGGGGTCGACTTTCACGGTGCCGGTGTGCCGGCGGCCGTCGGGCCCGGTCCAGCGGACCTTGGCGGGCACCTGGTCGATGCCCGCGGCGAAGCCGGTGGCGGACGGGTCGGCCGGGACGGCTTCCAGCAGACGGCCGGTCAGCGTCCGGCGGTCCGCGAGCTGTTCGGCGCGCTCCACGCGCTGCGCGCCGTAGGTGGCGAGGCCGGCGGAGAGGCCGACGGCCGGTACGCCGAGGAGCAGGGCCAGGGCCGTCACCAGGCCGAGCCAGGCGTCCCACACGTCCCACCTGCGGCGCAGCGGGCACCGCCGCCACCGCCATCGCCCGCCGATGTGCTGCATGGCTGCCGCCTCCCTCGGCTCGCTCCGCTCCCTCTGCTCCCCGTTCCCCCGTGTCCCTGTGGTCCGGCTACCCCCATTCGGTGGAAGGTACCGGTGGGAATGCGGGGGACTGCGCGTACGAGTGCGTTGTTGCTCGCGTTTCGGCCGCTGAGTGGCCCTGTCAGCAGGCTAGCCCGTCCCCGCGCGGGCCGCGCCTTCGCTCGGTGGGCGGGTTTGCTGGGGCGGTACGCCGGTACTCGTACCGCCAGAGATTCGAACGGGAGAACGTTCGAACGCGAGAGCGTACGGAGAGGGCGGTGGCGTGACCCCGCATTCCGATACAGGCCCCCGCGCGGGCCCGGTCCATGTCCACGGCATCGTCCGCAGCGGGTTCCGGCCGCGACCGGGGCTCACCGGGGTCGGCGGCGGCGCCGTTCTCGTGGTGGCGGAAGGGCCGCTGGCCGCACTGGTGTCCGCCCCTTACGGGCCTCGCGGGGCGTGCGGTCCCCCGGACGCCCCGGGGGACTCCCGTGCTGATGTCTCCGTCCTGTCCGCGCAGGCCGCCGCCGAGGCCCATCGCAGGGTCGTCGACGAGGCGGCCGCCACGGTGTGTGTGCTGCCGCTGCGCCTCGGTACGGTCCACCGCGACGTGGAACAGGTACGCCGGGCGCTCGCCGACCGTGCCGACCTGTACCGGCGGCTGCTGACCCGGCTGGACGGACGGCTGGAGTGGGGCGTGAAGGCGTACGCGGACGATGCGGAGCCCGACGGTGCCGCGGGCTCCGGCGGGGCCACGGCGGGCGGCACCGTCGGGTCGGCGGACGGGCTGGCGCGCGCGGCGCACCATGCGCTGGCGGACGCCGCCGAGTGCAGCCGGGTGCACCACCCGCAGGACGCCTGTCCGTCCGGCATGGCCGCCGCCTGCGCCACCTCCGCCTACTGGACCTCCCCGATCGCCGGTGCCCCGTACCCGCACGGCCGGAACCTGCTCGACAGTGCGTACCTGGTGCCCCGTGAGGAGGCCGGCGCGTTCGCCGAAACGGTCGGCGGCCTGGTCGCCCGCTCCCCCGAGCTGCACATCGAGCTGACCGGCCCCTGGGCCCCCTACTCCTTCGCCGACCCGGGCCGGCTGCCCGACCTGCCGGACTGAGCCCCGCGGGCCGTTCCGGCCAGCAGTGCCGCCGCCTGACGGCGGGCGTGGCCGAGTGCGTCGGGGAAGACGCCCATGCCGTGCGTGACGAGGGCGCCCTCGTGCAGCAGCATCAGCGTGCGTCCCCGTTCCTCGGCCCCGCCGGGGTCGAGCTGCCGCGCGAGCCCGGTGAACAGCTCCAGCATCCAGGCCTTCTGGCAGCTGATCACCGCGTACGCGGGGTGGGCCGGGTCGGTGATCTCGGCGTGCGCGTTGACCATGCTGCAGCCGCGTCTGCTGTGCTCGCCCGCCCATTCCCGTGACGCGTCGAAGACCGCCAGGATCCGTGCCGCGGGGTCGGGCGGCGCCTCCCCGAGCCGGCCGTCGAGGAACGTCCGCCAGCGTTCGTCCCGGTCCGCGAGGTACTCCACGACGATCCGGTCCTTGGATCCGAACCGGTCGTAGAGCGTCTTCTTGGTGACCCCGGCCTCGGCCGCGATGAGGTCCACCCCCACGGCATGGATGCCGCGCTCGTAGAACAGCCGCGCCGCGGCGTCGCGTACCCGCCGCGCGCCGGGCGTCATGGGGATCCGCTCGGCCGGCGCCGCTGCGTCCGTCGTGTTCTCGTCCGTACCCACGCCCCCACTATACCGATCTGTATAGTACGGTCGAAGCAGCGAGTAAACCGTTCTGTATACCTGTCGGTATGCAGCTGCCCTGTCCAGCTGTCTTCCGGGGGCCCGTATGAACTTCCTCCTCTCGGCCGCTTTCGTGCTCACCTGGAGCTCCGGCTTCATCGGCGCCAAGCTCGGCGCGGGGAGCGCCGGGGCGGTCACGATCCTGATGTGGCGTTTCCTGCCGCTCGCCGTGGTACTGGTGGCGGTCGCCGTGATGCGCCGGGCCGCGTGGCGGGGGCTCACCGTGCGCGACCTGGCCCGCCAGTCGGTGATCGGCGTGCTCTCGCAGAGCGGCTATCTGCTGAGCGTCTACGCGGCCATCCAGCTGGGCGTCTCCAGCGGTACCACCGCCCTGATCGACGGCGTGCAGCCGCTGGTCGCGGGGGCGCTGGCCGGGCCGCTGCTGCACCAGTACGTCTCGCGGCGGCAGTGGCTGGGACTCGGGCTGGGCGTGGCCGGCGTCGCCGTGGTCACCCTGGCGGACGCGACGTCCGGCGGTACGCCCGGCGGCCCTGCCGGGGGCGTGCCCTGGTGGGCGTACGCCGTGCCGTTCCTCGGCATGCTGGCGCTGGTCGCCGCCACCTTCCTGGAGAGCCGGTCCCGCACCCGCGTCGCGCCGTCCGTCCCGCTGACCGTGCACTGCACCGCCAGCGCGGTCGTCTTCACCGTTCTGGCGCTGTGCACGGGTGCCGCTGCGCCGCCGCCCGAGGCGTCGTTCTGGCTCGCGATCGGCTGGCTCGTGGCGTTCGCGACGTTCGGCGGGTACGGGCTGTACTGGCTGGTCCTGCGCCGCCGGGGCGTCACCGCCGTCAACACCCTGATGTTCCTGATGGCGCCGGTCACGGCGGTCTGGGGCGCCCTGATGTTCGGCGAGCCGTTCTCCCTGCGGACCGCCGCCGGCCTCGCGCTCGGGCTCGTCGCGGTCGTCGTGGTGCAGCGGGGCGCCGCCGACCGGGCGGCGGCCCCGCGCCAGGTGCGGCGCCGGGCGCCCGGCCCCGCTGCGGGGGCCGTGCGCCGCCTCGGGGCTACCCGCCGCTGACGGTCGTCACCGGCACGCCGAGGTCCCGCATCCGGCGCAGTTCGGCGACCGGCAGGGCGTCGTCGACGAGGACGGTGTCGAAGTCGGTGAGCGGGGCCAGCGCGTAGATGCCCTGGCGGGTGAACTTGGTGTGGTCCACGAGCAGCACCCGGCGCCCGGCCCGGTTCATCAGCGCCCGCTTGACCTGCACCGTCTCCTGCGACTGGTGGTAACAGGTGTCGCCGGTGACGGCCGTGGTGGACATGAACAGCACGTCCGCGCGGAAGGAGCGGACCGACTCGGCGGTGTGCGGGCCGAGGAACGCGTCGTACGCCGGGTAGTAGGAGCCGCCCAGGGCGAGGAGGCTGATGCCGGGCTCCCCCGCCAGCAGCTTGATGACCGGCAGGAAGTTGCTGATCACGGTGAGCGGGGCGCGTTCGGTGAGGTGCTGGGCCAGCGCGAGGCAGGTCGTGGACTCGTCGATCATGACTGCCTGGCCGGGGGCGAGCATCCGCAGTGCGGCCCTGGCGAGCCGGTGTTTGGTCGCGTTCATGGCGTGCATGCGCTCGCTGAGATCGCCGTGGAAGAGCAGCGAGGGCAGCGAGGAGGCGCCGCCCCGCACCTTCCGCAACCAGCCCTGCGACTGGAGGACGTCGAGGTCGCGGTGGATCGTCATGATGCTGACCGCGTACTCCCGCGCGAGCTCCGCGGTGCGCACGAAGCCCTCGGCGGCGACCTGTTCGCGGATGCGCTGCCGCCGCTCCTGCTGGACGTCCGCCCGCCGCACGGCGCCACCGGGCGCGCTGCCGTCGTCCTCGGTCACTGCGGGAACCTCTCGTGAACTTCACTCGGATCTCACACGGCGGAGCCGCTCCCCCGCCCCAGGTCAGCGCGGGAATGCCGAGCTCACGTCGCATTGCCGTCATGTTAAGCCCGCGGTAGGGCACTCCGCCGCCGGCCGTTTTCACGCGGCGGCCGCCCGGGTCCGCGAGAGGTCCGGCAGCGGCCGTTGACCGGCGCCGCGCGGCCCGCGTTGCATCGACGCCGAAGGGGCCCGGCGGCGTCGGTCAGGGGCGCGGCCGCCCCGTACCACCGGAAGAGGTGCCTCGTGGCCAGTGACGCTCCCCCACCGACCGGGCCGCCGTACGCGGAGCGGCGGCCTGCCTGGACCGACCGGCTCGGCATCCCGCGCGGGCTGGCCTGGGGATTCCTCGGCGTGCTCGTCTTCATGATCGGTGACGGTGTCGAGTCCGGGTACCTTTCGCCGTACCTCGTGGAACAGGGCCTGTCCGCGCAGCGGGTGGCGATGCTGTTCACGGTGTACGGCATCACGGCGTCCGTCGCCGCGTGGCTGTCCGGCGCGCTGTCGGACCTGTGGGGACCGCGCCGGGTCATGATGGCGGGGTTCGGTGCCTGGATCGGCTTCCAGGTGCTCATGCTGGCGATCGCGGTGCCCTCGATGAACTATCCGCTGCTGCTCCTCAGCTACGGCCTGCGCGGCATCGGCTATCCGCTCTTCGCCTTCGGCTTCCTGGTGTGGATCGCGGCGACGGCACCGGAGAAGCGGCTCGGCACGGCCGTCGGCTGGTTCTGGTTCGCCTTCACCGGCGGGCTGCCGACGCTCGGTTCGCTCACCGCGAGCTTCCTCGTCCCGCAGATCGGGGCCTACCGCACCCTGTGGTTCTCGCTCGGCCTGGTCGTCCTCGGCGGGCTGATCGCGTTGCTGCTCGTCCGCGAGCGGACCGGTTTCGCGCGGCTGGCCCCGGCCGGTGAACGGCCGCTGGCCACGCTCTTCGGCAGCCTGGCGCTGCTGGGGCGCAATCCGCGGATCGGTGCCGGGGCCGTCGTCCGCATGATCAATACGGTGCCGGAGTTCGGCTTCCTGGTCTGCCTGCCGGCGTTCTTCACGCAGACCGTCGGGCTGAGCCTGTCGCAGTGGCTGCGCCTGCTGTCCGTGATGTTCGCGGTCAACATCGTCTTCAACCTGGTCTTCGGTGTGCTCGGGGACCGGATCGGCTGGCGGCGCACGGTCGCCTGGTGCGGCGGCTTCGGCTGCACGGTCACCTCGCTGCTGCTGTACTACGTGCCGACCGTGCTGGGCGGGCAGTACGCGCTGTGCCTGCTGGTGGCCGGCCTGTTCGGCGCGACGCTGGCCGGGTACGTGCCGCTCTCCGCGCTGATGCCGTCGCTCGCCCCCGCGCACAAGGGCCAGGCGATGGCGGCCCTCAATCTGGGCGCCGGTGCCAGTACGTTCGTCGGCCCGGCCCTGGTCGCGGTCTTCCTCGGGCCGCTCGGTGTGCAGGGCGTCATCTGGATCTTCGCCGGTCTGTACGCGCTGAGCGGGGTGCTGGCCCTGTGGCTGCGGACGCCCGCCGAACGCGACGCCCGGCCCTCCGTCCCGTCCGCCCCGGCCGCCGTCGGCGCCTCCGAAGGAGTGTGACCCGTGTCCGTACTCTCCATCGACGTCGGCACCTCGCTGATCAAGTCCGTGGTCTACGACGCCGGGGGCCACGAGGTGGCCGTCGCCCGGCGCGCCACCGAGGTCGACCGCCCGCATCCCGGCTGGGCCGAGCAGGACATGGACGCCGTGTGGGACGCGGTGGTGCACACCGTGCGGGAGGCGCTCGCCGCGGTGCGGGACCGGGGCGCCGCACCGGTGTGGCTGGTCACCTTCACGGCGCAGGGCGACGGCTGCTGGCTGGTGGACGAGGACGGCCGGCCCACCGGTCCCGCCGTCCTGTGGTCCGACGGACGGGCCGCGGACACGGTCACCGAGTGGCAGCGCGCCGGGGTCCTGGCGGACGCCTTCCGCCGCAACGGCTCGCTCACCTTCGCGGGCCTGCCGAACGCGCTCCTCACCTGGTTCGCCGAGCACGACCCCGAGCGGCCGGCCCGTTCCGCCACCGCGCTCACCGCCGCCGGCTGGCTCTTCCTCCGGCTCACCGGCGAGCGGGTGATCGACGAGTCGGACGCCTCGGCGCCCTTCCTCGACCACGCGACCGGCACGTACGACCAGGAGGTCATCGACCTCTTCGGGCTCCGGTGGGCCGAGCGGCTGCTGCCCGACGTGGTCGGCGACGACCGGCGCATCGCCGAGATCACCACGGCGGCCGCCGCCGAACTCGGCGTGCCCGCCGGGCTGCCCGTCGTCATGGCCCCGTACGACATCGCCGCCACCGCACGCGGCATCGGTGTGGTCAATCCAGGCCAGGCGTGCGCCGTCCTCGGCACCACGCTCTGCGCGGAGGTGGTCCGCACGGCCGTCGACACCACCGGCGAGCCGAGCGGCATCAACATCGCCTACCGCGGCCGGGAACGCGTACTCCGCGCCTTCCCCACCCTCTCCGGCACCGAGGTCCTGAACTGGACCGCCGGGGTGCTCGGCCTCTCCGGCGCGGCGGAACTGTGCGCCGAGGCGTTCCGCTCCGCGCCCGGCGCCCACGGCCTGGCCTTCCTGCCGTACCTCTCCCCCGCCGGCGAACGTGCGCCCTTCCTGGACCCGCGCGCCCGCGGCACCTTCTGGGGGCTGAGCCTGGAGCACTCCCGGGCCGACATCGCCCGCGGCGTCCTCGAAGGGCTCTCACTCACCCTGCGCGACGCGCTCACCGCCTCCCGTACGGAGGTCAGCGAACTGCGGCTGTGCGGCGGCGGGGCGCGGAGCGACGCGTGGTGCGGCCTGATCGCGGACGTCACGGGCGTGCCCACCACCCGCTCCACCGACACCGAACTGGGCGCGAAGGGCGCCTTCCTCACCGGTCTCGTCCTCACCGGCGCCGAGTCCAGCATGCACCGCGCCGCCGACACGTACGTCCACATGGGCCCCGCCTGGGAGCCAGACCCGGAGCGCGCCGCGCTCTACACCGAGCGGTACGCCGCCTTCCTGTCCTGGCGCGCACTGGCCCGCGACGCCGGGTGGCAGCCGTACGCCCCGAAGGACCGGCAGCCGTACGCCCCGAAGGAGGAGAACTGACATGCCCCGCCACCCCGACCCCGTACGGCTCGGCCTCGACCTGGGCACCCAGAGCGCCCGCGCCGTCGCCGTGGACGCCGGCGGCCGGGTGCTCGCCGCCGCCTCCCGGCCGCTGCACAGCAGCCGTACCGGCGCGCGGCACGAGCAGGACCCCGAGGAGTGGTGGCACGCGCTGGCCGCGGCCTGCCGCGAAGCCTTCGCGGACATCGACCCGCCACGGGTGACCGCCCTCGCCCTGGACGGCACGTCCGGCACGATCCTGCTCGCCGACGCGGACGGCACCCCGCTCACCCCCGGCCTGATGTACGACGACGGACGCGCCGCAGCGCAGGCCGTACGGGTCAACGAGGCCGGCGCGACGGTGTGGGAGGAGCTGGGTTACCACGCCATGCAGCCTTCGTGGGCACTGCCGAAGCTGCTGTGGCTGCTGGAGCACTCCGCGGCCGCCACCGTCCCGGGGACCCGGTTGCTGCACCAAGTGGACCTGATCACCTGGCGGCTGGCGGGCCGCCAGGTGGCGAGCGACGCCGGCCACGCCCTGAAGACGGGCTACCACCTGCTCGCGGAGTGCTGGCCGGAGAAGGAGCTCGCCGCGCTCGGCGTGCCGGGCTCCCTGCTGCCGGAGGTGGTACGTCCCGGCACCGTGCTCGGTACGGTGTGCGCCGCCGCGGCGCGCGCCACCGGCATCCCCGAAGGCGTGCAGATCGTCGCGGGCATGACGGACGGCTGCGCAGCGCAGATCGGGGCCGGCGCGCTCACTCCCGGCGCGTGGAACTCCGTCCTCGGCACCACGCTCGTCCTCAAGGGCGTCAGCCCGCGCCTGGTCCGCGACCCCGGCGGCCTCGTCTACTGCCACCGCGGCCCGGGGGACGTCTGGCTGCCCGGTGCCGCGTCCAGCAGCGGCGCGGGCGCACTGACCCGCGAGTTCCCGGGCGCGGACCTGGCGGACCTGACCGAGCGGGCCGTACGCGGCGGCCCGTCCGCGGCGCGCGGGGGCCACGACGCCGTCGCGTATCCACTGGCCGGTTCGGGCGGGGAGCGTTTCCCCTTCCGGGCGCCCGACGCGCGGCCGTTCGTGCTGGGCGAGCCGGCCGACGAGGCGGAGCGCTTCCACGCCCACCTGCTCGGCGTCGCCTGCCTCGAACGGCTCTGCTTCGACTACCTCGACCACCTCGGCGCCCCGGTCGACGGGCCGCTCACCCTCACCGGCGGCGGCACCCGCAATACGTACTGGAACCAGCTGCGCGCCGACGTGCTCGGCCGGACCGTCACCCTGCCCGAACACGCCGAGGGCGCCCTCGGCATGGCCGTGCTCGCCGCCACCGCCGACGGCACCCCGCTCACCGAGGCCGCCGCCGCGATGGTCCGCGACCGCGCCGAACTCCGCCCAGATCCCGCCCGCACCGCCCGCTTCGTCCCCGCCTACCTGGCGTTCGTGGCCGCGCTGAACGACCGCGGCCTGCTCGCCCCCGACGTGGCCGAGCACGCCGTCAGAAAGGCCCAGCAGTGACCGACTTCCTTCTGGTACGCCACGGCGAGACCGTCTGGCACGCGGAGAACCGCTACGCCGGGCGCACCGACGTCGCCCTCACCGAACGCGGCCACGCGCAGGCGGCGGAGCTGGCCGCCTGGGCCGCCGGGGCCCGCATCGACGCGGTGGTCTCCTCCCCGCTCTCCCGCGCCCGGCTCACCGCCGAGCCGGCCGCGCACGCCCTGGGCCTGACACCGCGCATCGACGAGCGCCTGGTGGAGGTCGACTTCGGGCGGGGTGACGGGCTCACCCGGACGGAGATGCGGGAGGTGTTCCCGGAGCGGCTGGACGCGTTCCTCGCCGACCCCGTCACCCATCACCTCCCCGGCGGCGAGGACCCCGAGCGGGCCGCCGCGCGGGCCGCGGCCTGCCTCGCCGGCCTCGCCGGGGAACTGCCCGAAGGGCGTGTCCTCGTCGTCGCCCACTCCACCCTCGTCCGTCTGCTGCTCTGCCGCGAGCTCGGCATTCCCCTCGGTACGTACCGCACGGTCTTCCCGGCGCTGGAGAACGGCGCCCTCACCGAACTGCGTCTCCGCGACGGGCAGGCGTCGTTGCTGCGTCTGAACGCCCCCTGTGCCGTGCCCGTTCCCGGCATCCACTGACCCGTACCCCGTACCTCGGTACCTCGCACCCCGTACCTCGCACCCACGGAGAACGAACCACATGTCCACCACCGTCCTCGCCGCGGGCGACCACTTCGTCCTGCCCCGTCTGCTCGCCGAACAGGTCGGCGCCGCGACCGGCGGCGCCGCCGAGGTCCGCGAACTGCTGCTGCCCTGGCCGCACACCCCCTTCGGGCCGGTCGCCGAGGTCCAGGAGGCCTCCGGCACCGAGGACCAGATGATCGAGGCGCTCCAGGGCGTCCGCGTCTGCGTCACCCAGCTGGCCCCGCTCACCGAACGCATCCTCGCCCACTGCCCCGACCTGGAACTCTTCTGCGCCAGCCGTGGCGGCCCGGTCAACGCCAACCTTGAAGCGGCCACCCGGCACGGCGTCGCCGTCTGCTACGCGCCCGGCCGCAACGCCGTGGCCACCGCGGAGCACACCCTGGCACTCATCCTCGCCGCGGCCCGCGGCCTCGGCGACGTCCACACCGACCTGCGACGCGGCGTCTGGCGGGGCGACTACTTCGACTACGACAACTGCGGCATCGAGATCGAGGGCGCGACCGTCGGGCTGGTCGGCTTCGGTGCGGTCGGCAGCCGGGTCGCCAAGGTGCTGCTCGCGCTCGGCGCGACGGTGCTGGTCCACGACCCGTACGCCGATCCGGAGCGGCTGGCGGGCATCGCCGAGCAGGTCTCCCTGGAAGAGCTGCTGAGCCGCTCGCGCATCGTCTCGCTGCACGCCCGGGTCACCGAGGAGACCACCGGCATGCTCGGCCGGAAGCAGCTCGACCTCATGCCCGAGGGGGCCGTACTGGTCAACTGTGCCCGCGGCGCCCTGCTCGACTACGACGCCGCCTGTGACGCGCTCGCCTCCGGCCGGCTCTCCGCCGCCGGCTTCGACGTCTTCCCCGAGGAGCCGGTCCCCGCAGGGTCGCCCCTGCTCACCGCCCCCGGCGTCGTCCTCACCCCGCACATCGCGGGCGGCAGCCAGGGCGTCGCCCACAAGGCCGCCCGGATCGTGGGAGCCGAAGTGGGCCGCTTCGTCCGCGGCGAGGCCCTGTCCCACTGCGCCAACCCGGAGGTACTGGAGCGCCGCTGAGCACGGTTGCCCTTCTGAGAGCCCCTTCCTCGAAAGCCCCTCCCGCGAATGCTGGTCCCGTCCGGTGCCGGGCTGGGAGCACCGGACGGGAGGGGCTCCGTGCTGCTGCCTCAGCGCCCGTTGTGGTGATTGTTGTGGTGGTTGTGGTGGTGGTTGTTGTGGTGGTTGTTGTGGTGGTGGTTGTTGTGGTTCTGCTGCTGCGGAACGGTGCCGGCGCAGCTGTTGCCGAAGGCCGGGTTCAGAAGGCCGATGATGTCGACGGTGTTACCGCAGGCGTTGATCGGGACGCTGACCGGAACCTGGAGCACATTGCCCGACAGCACACCGGGGGAACCCGCGGCGCCGCCCACGGCGGAGGCGCCGCCACCGCCGCCACCGTGCGCGGAGGCGGCGGTCGCCCCGCCGAAGAGCGCGGTGGTCGCAAGAGCCGTAAGAGCGGTGAACTTCGCCATTCGTGACATGACAACTGGCCTTTCTTCTGCAAAAGCGTGAGAGGCGGCCGTGCTGCCGCATCCCTTCCCCCTCTTGATCGGACGAGCTGCACCCGAAGTTGCGGAGATATCGGTTTTTCACCTGTTCGGACGCATCGAAAACCGCCGCCGCCGGGCTGCCCCGACCGGCCCCCGCCGCCATTCGGGCGGGCCCGCGGGGACGCTGACCGACCGCCATACAGAAGGTTTGTTAGCTTAGCGTTTTAGTGGCCCGTTCGATCTGATAAAGACATACGTGACGAGGGGTAACGTGGCGTTCTCGCGGAAAACTGCCATGGATGAGCACGGCGGCCACCCGACGGGGGCGGTCATGGACCGTTCCGCACCAGCGCAAGGGGGCACAGAAGCCGGAATCCGTTCCCCTGCCGGCGACCCGCCGTCCGTCCCCCGTTACGACTACGAGAAATTCAGCCGGCTGGCCGGTCCGCTGACCACGCCGGAATCCGGTGCCGAGCCGTACCGGGTGCGGTACCGGTCCTTGCTGAGCAGCAGTTCGCACCGGCTGCTGACGGCCCTGCTGCTGGCCTGCGCGCCGCTGGCCTCGCTGGCGCTGCTCATCTGGCTGATGCGGCCGCAGCACTGGGTGCACCGCGAGTACGCAGCGGGCTGGCAGGTCTTCGCCGACACGGTCATGCTCGTCTCCATCGGCCTGCTGGAGACCTTCCGCGTCCTGAACGTCGTCTCCATCGCGCACGCCACGCTCGTCGCCCGGGACCCGGTGCCGGTCCGTGCGGCGCCCGGCACCCGGGTGGCGTTCCTGACCACCTTCGTCCCCGGCAAGGAGCCCCTGGAGATGGTCCGGGCGACGCTGACCGGTGCCGTCGCCCTGCGGCACGACGGGCCGCTGGACGTCTGGCTGCTGGACGAGGGAAACGTCCCCGAAGTACGGCGGCTGTGCGAGGAACTGGGCGTCCGGCACTTCTCCCGCAAGGGCGTGGAGAAATGGAATCAGCCGTCCGGACCGTTCCGCGCGAGAACCAAGCACGGCAATTACAATGCCTGGCTGGATGCCCACGGCGACGCCTATGAATTCCTGGCGGGCGTGGACACGGACCATGTTCCGCTGCCCGCGTACCTGGAACGCATGATGGGCTTTTTCCGGGACCCGGACGTGGCTTTCGTCGTCGGCCCGCAGGTGTACGGGAACTACGACAGCACGGTCGCCAAGGCCTCGGAGAGCCAGCAGTTCCTTTTCCATGCGCTGATTCAGCGAGCCGGGAACGCCTACGGCTCCCCGATGTTCGTCGGCACCAACAACTGCTCCCGGATCAGCGCCCTGCGGCAGGCCGGCGGTTTCTACGACTCCATCACCGAGGACATGGCCACCGGTCTGGAGATCCACCGCCGGCGGAATCCCGCCACCGGCCGCCCGTGGCGTTCGGTCTACACCCCCGATGTCCTGGCCGTGGGCGAGGGCCCGGCCACCTGGACCGACTTCTTCAACCAGCAGCTGCGGTGGAGCCGCGGCACCTACGAAACGATCCTCCGGCAGTTCTGGCGGGCGGTCTTCCGCCTCTCCCCCGGCCAGGCCCTCAACTACGGGCTCATGGTGACGTACTACCCGATCGCCGGGATCAACTGGGTCATCGGCGGTCTGTCCTGCGCGCTGTTCCTGTGCCTCGGCTCCTCCGGCGTCCAGGTCCAGTCGGAGATGTGGATGATGCTGTACAGCGACGCCGCGGCCCTCCAGATCGGGCTGTACCTGTGGAACCGGCGGCACAACGTCAGTCCCCACGAACCGCAGGGCTCCTCGGGCATCGCGGGCATGGCGATGTCCGCGATGTCCGCGCCGCTGTACGCCCGCTCCCTGACGGGCGCCGTACTGCGGCGGAAGGCCGGCTTCGTCGTCACCTCGAAGGGTGACACCGCCAACCCGGACCGGCTGCGGACGTTCACCACCCACCTGGTGTGGGCCGGCGCGTTCGCCGCGACGCTGGTGGCCTCGGTCTTCCTCGGCAACACCCATGTGGCCATGCGGACCTGGGCCTCGCTCGCGCTGGTGGCCGCCGTCGCCCCGGCGGCCGTCTGGCGTGTCTCGCTGGCGTACGAGCGGCGACGCGCCCGGCGCCCGGCACCGGCCCGCCCGGAGCCGGTCCCCGCCGCCGGGCGGCTCGGGACCGACGACGACGGGCGGCTCGGGACCGACGACGACGGGCACGCGACGCACGAGGACGAGACCGCCACCGCGAGCGAGGCGGAGCGCTTCCGGGAGCTGGTGCGGCACGCACTCGACACGGAGGCCCCGTTCTCCTGGATCACCGCCGACGCGGCGTACGGGCGGGACAAGCCGCTCCGTGACTGGCTGGAGCGGTCCCGCGTCCCGTACGTGCTGGCCCTCGGCGGCAACGACACGGTGGACACCGGGGACGGCGCGGACGCCCGCGTCGACACGCTGGTCACGGCCCTCCCCGTGCAGGCGTGGAAGTGCGTCCCGGGCCGGGCGGGCCCCTGTGACGCGCGCGACTGCACGTGGGCGCGGGTCACGATCCGCCCGGCCGCGCAGGACGGTTACGGGCACTGGGTGCTGGCCCGGCGGTCCGGCGGCGACCCGCACGGGATCTCGTACTACGTCTGCTACGGGCCGTCGGCCTCGCGGCTGAAGGACCTGGTCCAGGTCGCCTCGTCCCGGTGGGCGGTGGCGGAGTACCTGCGGAGTCCCGACACCGGGGGCGGCCTGCCCGGTCCCGACGCGGCCGACGCGCCCACGCCACCCTGATCCCCCACTCGTCCCCCTGTGCAGCACCCCGCCCGTTCTCTCTGGTCCTCTCGGACCGCCTCGCCCTCAGGAGGCTTCCACCGTGAGATTCAGACCCAGCCCCCGCACCCGCAAGATGGCGGTCGGTGCCCTCGCACTGAGTGCGGTCGGCGCGATGAACGCCCCGGCGGTCATCGGCTATGCCTCGCACAAGTACCACGAGTACAAGATCAATCAGCCGTCCTACAAGGCACGGTACGGCCACTGGGACCTGGTCGACGTCCCGGAGCGCTACCGGATCAACTCCATCCACGCCGCGCTGCTGCACACCGGCAAGGTGCTGATGATCGCCGGTTCCGGCAACGACGAGAAGAACTTCGACGCCGGCACCTTCCAGAGCGTGCTGTGGGACCCGGTGAAGAACACCTTCAAGGAGATCCACACCCCCAAGGACATGTTCTGCGCCGGCCACGCCCAACTGCCCGGCGGCAAGCTGCTGGTCGCGGGCGGCACCCGCCGGTACGAGAAGCTCAAGGGCGACGTCACCCGGGCCGGCGGCCTGATGGTCGTCAAGAACGAGGACCCCGACAAGCCCAGGACCCTGCCCAAGGGCACCGTCTTCCGCAGCCCGAAGGGCGTCGAATACCGCTCGCAGTTCCCGGTGGTCGTGCCGCGCGCCAAGAAGAGCGCCACGCCCGACGGGAGCGGCAAGCTGCGGGTCACGGCGCGCGAGGCGCGGGTGTTCGTCGAGGCCGTGCGGCGCGGGAAGGCCGGGGTGACCAACGCGGCCGCGCAGTACAGCATCAAGGGGCTCAAGGGCGCGGACGCCCGTAACCACTACGGGCTGGCGACCAAGCTCGGCCTGGACAAGAAGGACTTCCAGGGGCTGAAGGACGCGTACGAGTTCGACCCGGTCGCCGAGCGGTACCTCCGCGTCGACCCGATGCGCGAGGCCCGCTGGTACCCGACCCTGGTGACCCTCAAGAGCGGCAAGGTCCTCGCGGTGTCCGGGCTGGACGACATGGGTCAGATCATCCCGGGCAAGAACGAGATCTACGACCCGAGGACCCGCAAGTGGTCCAAGGGGCCGAACCGTTACTTCCCGACCTACCCCGCGCTCTTCCTGACCGGCGACGGCACGCTCTTCTACTCCGGTTCCAACGCCGGCTACGGCCCGGCCGAGAAGGGCCGCGTGCCCGGCATCTGGAACGTGAAGAAGAACACCTTCACCCCCGTACCGGGACTGCCGCAGCCCGGCCTGACCGAGACCTCGGCGTCCGTGCTGCTGCCGCCCGCCCAGAAGCAGCAGGTCATGCTCCTCGGCGGAGGCGGCGTCGGCGAGTCCCCGCGGTCCACCGGCCGCACCGCGCTGGTGGACCTGACGGAGAAGAAGCCGCGGTACCGGAACGGACCCGAGCTGTCGGAGGGCACCCGCTACCTCAACGCGGTGCTCACCCCGGACGACAAGGTGTTCACCAGCAACGGGTCCGGCGACTACCGCGGCAAGGGCGCCAGCGACAACCACAAGGCCCAGATCTTCGACCCGCGCACGCGTGCCTTCACCCGGGTCGCCGACCCGGCGGTGGGCCGCAACTACCACTCCGAGGCGCTGCTGCTGCCGGACGGCCGGATCGCGGTCTTCGGCTCGGACCCGCTCTTCGCGGACCGGGCGAACAGCCGGGGCGGGGAGTTCGAGAAGCGCATCGAGGTCTACACGCCGCCGTACCTCTACGCGCGGACGCGGCCCGCGGCGGCGCACGGCCCGGCCGAGGTGGAGCGGGGCGGGACGACCCGCTTCACCGTGGCCGGTGCCGGGAAGGTGCGGTCCGTCCGGCTGATGCGCCCGAGCGCCGTCACCCATGTCACCGACGTGGAGCAGCGGTCCGTCGCGCTGGACTTCACGCGGCGCGGCGGGACCCTGTCGGTGAAGGTGCCCAAGAGCTATTCGCTGGTGCCCCGGGGCTGGTACATGCTCTTCCTCACGGACGCGCGGGGGACTCCGTCGCAGGCGAAGTGGGTTCACGTGAAGTGACCGGGGAGGCGGCCGGCGCCGGTGAGGCAGCTCCGGCGCCGGCCTGCTCCTGTGCCGGCTGCTGCGGAGGCTCCGGCGACGGCCGCTGCGGGGGCTCCGGTTCCGGCCGCCGTGGCGGCTGCGGTGCCTGCGGGGTCTCCACGGCGCCGCGCACCAGCTGCAGGGCGTAGTCGGTCCACCACTGGCCGGCCGGCGGCCCGCCGCGGCAGGTGCCGTCCGACTCCCCTGGCCGCTTGACCCACAGGTACGCGTCCACGAGGGGGTGGCCGGTGCGGGTGGTGGGCGGTGTGCCGAGCGCGCGGTCGGGCGGGTTGCACCAGTTCTCCGCGCCGGTCTCGTGGTCCTGGGTGTCCGGGGGCGGCCCGTTCCCGTTGCGGCTGGTGTCGATCACGTAGTGGGAGCCGCCGAGCGCCCGGGAGAGCTTGTCGCCGTAGACCTGACTGGCCTCGGTGGTCTGGAAGTTGGAGACGTTGAGCGCGAAGCCGTCGGCGCGCTTGACGCCTGCCGACGTCAGGTACGTGGCGAGCGCGTCGATGTCCTTGATCCAGGAGGCGTTGCCCGCGTCCACGTAGACGGAAGCGCCGGGGCGCGCCTTGAGCTTCTCGACCGCCTCGGCCAGCAGTGCCATGCGGTCGGTGCGGGCGCGGTTGCGGCAGCCGGCGACGGTGTGCGGCACCGCGTCCGGTTCCAGCACGACGACCGCCTTGCGGCTGCCCAGTCCCTCGGCCAGCCGGGTGACCCACTGGCGGTAGGCGCGGTCGCTGCCGGCGCCGCCCGCCGAGTAGTGGTTGCAGTCCCGCTGCGGGATGTTGTACGCGACGAAGACCGGCACCTGGCCGTCGCCGGCCGCTTCCTTGGTGATGCGGGCCACGCGGGGCGCGGGGTCGTCCTCGGTGAGCCAGACGGCCACGGGCCGGTCGGCGATGCGGCGCAGCAGGCCCGCCTCCGCCTCCCGGCCCCGCTCGGCCAGCACCCGCGCCTTGCGGGCGCCCGCGGAGTCCGGGTCGACCCAGAACCCGGACGGCGGTTTCTCCTCGGGTGCCGCTGCCCAGCACGCGGCGGTCAGCAGCCCGAGCAGCGGCAGCACCCCCAGGGCCACCCCCATCCGGTCAGTTCGCCGGCTCATAAGCCGTCCGCCCAGTCATCAGTTCCCCTTCCTTCGCGGTACGTCCCGCGCGGCGCGTCGACCCACAGAACGGTCATTCCATGTCATACCCTTTCAGACTGACACGGAATGACCGCCTTTTGTGGTATTTACTGCCCGGCCGAGGCGGGCGCCGCGCACGAGTGGCGCACCGTCAGGGCACCTCCGGCCGGGCGTACTCGGCCATCGCGTCGATCAGCCAGCGCGCCAGGTGGTCGGCGAAGGAGGAGCGCGGGAGCAGCCGGTAGGTGTCCTCGGCGGTCCGCCAGAGGATGACGGGGACCGGTCCGAGCTGGGTGGTGACCGCCTGGCCCGGGGTGAAGACACTCGGGTGCAGGTCGAGCGGGCAGCCCTTGTCGAGGACGTCCCGGGCGGCGGGGCCGCGCAGTTCCACGACGGTCCGGTGGGCGGAGACGTCGACGACGGAGCCGGGCTCGCCCGCCAGCGCCTCGTGGAGCTCGGCGGTGAACGGCGCCGCGCCGGGCGGCGCGACCACCAGCCACTCGTCGGGCCCGAGCCACAGGGTGGTACGCGGTCCGGCCGGCGCCGTCTCCCCGCAGTACGCGGGCAGCGCGGCGCCGAGACACTTCTCGATACGCCCGGCGGCGGCCGAGCCCGGCTCGACGCGCAGGCTCACCATGGTGGCGTACGGCCACTCGCTGACGGCGACACCGCGCCGCCCGGTGACCGTGGCCTCCCGGAGGCGGTCGGCGAGGTGGGCGAGCGGGCTGCGGCGGAGCGCCGCCGGCCCGGTGGCGGTGTCGGTGAAGGTCGGCTCAGCCATCGCGCTTGGTCCCTTCGGGGTCGTAGAGGACGGGTCCGGTCACCTCGACGGGTACGAGGTCGTCGCCGACGACGGCGAGCAGGGTGTCGCCGATCCGGTCCCGTCCCGACTTCACCAGTGCCAGGCCGAACGGGCGGCCGAGCGCCGGGCTGTAGTAGGCGGAGGTGACATGGCCGAGCATGGGGACCGGGCCGGCCTCCGGCGTCACGGGGACGCCCTGGTCGACGAGCTGGGTGCCTTCGGGCAGCCGGGTGGTGCGGTCGGTGGGCAGCAGCCCGACCAGGTGCTTGCGGTCGGTGCGTGCGGTGTCGGGACGGGTGAAGGAGCGCTTGCCGATGAAGTCCTTCAGCTTGGAGACCACCCAGTCCATCCCGGCGTCCTGCGGGGTGACCGTGCCGTCGGTGTCCTGGCCGACGATGATGAAGCCCTTCTCGGCCCGCAGCACGTGCATGGTCTCGGTGCCGTACGGGGTGATGCCGTACGGGCGGCCCGCGTCGTGCACCTCGTCCCAGACCGCCCTGCCGTACCAGGACGAGACGTTGATCTCGAAGGCCAGCTCGCCGGAGAAGGAGATCCGGCAGATGCGGGCCGGCACGCCGGAGGCGAGGGTGGTCTCGCGGAAGGTCATGAAGGGGAAGGCGTCGTTGGAGACGTCCAGGCCGGGCGCCACCTGCGCGATGACGTCGCGGGACTTCGGGCCGACGACCGCGACGGTGGTCCACTCCTCGGTGACCGAGGTGCACTTGACGTCCAGCTCGGGCCACTCGGTCTGCAGCCACTCCTCCAGCCAGTCCAGTACGGCGGCGGCGTTGCCGGTCGTGGTGGTCATGAAGTAGCGGTCCTCGGCGATCCGGAGGGTCACCCCGTCATCGAAGATCATCCCGTCCGGCTTGCACATCACGCCGTAGCGCGCGAAGCCGGGCTTCAGCTTCTTGAAGCCGTTGGTGTAGATCCGGTTGAGGAATTCGCCGGCGTCGGCTCCCCATATCTCGATCTTGCCGAGGGTGGAGGCGTCCATGAAGGCGACGCCCTCGCGGGCCGCGCGGCACTCGCGCTCCACCGCGGCGGCCATGTCCTCGCCGGGCCGCGGGTAGTACCACGGCCGCTTCCACTGCCCGACGTCCTCGAACTCCGCGCCCTGCTCGACGTGCCAGTCGTGGACCGCGGTCCGGCGCACCGGGTCGAAGAGCTCGCCGCGCTCGCGCCCGGCCAGGGCGGCGAAGGCGACGGGGGTGTAGGGCGCGCGGTAGGTGGTCGTGCCGATGTCACCGGGCGAGACGGGCGCGCTGCCCTCCTTCAGCAGCTCGCCGATGACGCCGATGGCGTTGACGCCGGAGGTCTTGCCCTGGTCGTTGGCGGTGCCGAGCGAGGTGTACCGCTTGACGTGCTCGGCGCCGCGCATCCCGGCCCCGGTGGAGCGCCGCACGTCGGCGACGGTGACGTCCCGCTGGAGGTCGACGAAGTGGGTGTCCCAGGCGCCCGGGTCGTCCCCCTCACCAGGGACGAGCCAGACGGCGCGTACCGGCGCGGGCTGTTCCGGTGTCCGCGCGTCGGGCACGGCGGTCATGAACCCCGCCTCCGTGGCGGCCAGTGCGCCGGCCCGCGCCCCGTCCGCGACGCAGTCCGCCAGGCCGTACGTCCCGCACACCGCGCCCGCGAGGTGCTGGCCGCCCACCGCGCCGTCGGGCACGAAGCCGGCCAGGCCCTCGTCCCAGCGCAGCTTCCCCTGCCGCTGGCTGTGCAGGTGGACGACGGGACTCCAGCCGCCGGAGACCGCGAGCAGATCGCAGTCGAAGGACCGGGCGGGGCCGGTCAGCCGCCCGTCCTCCGCCGGCTCCCGTACGGTGACGCCGGTCAGCCGCGGGTCTCCGGCGGTGCCGGTCACCACGCTGCCGGTCAGCACCTCGACACCGGTCTCCGTGGCGAACTCCCCCGCCAGGTCGGTTAGTTCGGTGCGGGTGTCGACGACCGCCGCCACCTCGACACCGGCCGCGTAGAGGTCGGCCGCCGTCTCGTAGGCGCTGTCGTTGGTGGTGGCGACGACGACGCGGGCGCCGGGGGCCACGGCGTACCGGTTGACGTACGTCCGGACGGCGGAGGCGAGCATGACGCCGGGGCGGTCGTTGTCGGCGAAGACCAGCGGCCGTTCGTGGGCGCCGGTGGCCAGCACGACCCGCGCCGCCCTGATGTGCCACAGCCGCTGCCGTGAGACGCCCTCGGGCGCCTGGGAGCCGAGGTGGTCGGTGCGGCGCTGCACCGCGAGCACGTAGTTGTCGTCGTACGAGCCGAAGGCGGTGGTGCGGGTGAGCACGGTCGTCTCAGGCGCCGCGTCCAGCGCGGCCAGGGTCTCCCGCACCCAGGCGAGGGCGCCCCGGCCGTCGACCGTCTGCCCGCGCCCGGAGAGCAACGAGCCCCCGGCTTCCGGCTGTTCGTCGAGGAGGACGACCCGGGCGCCGGTGGCCGAGGCGGTGGCGGCGGCCGCGAGTCCGGCCGGCCCGGCACCGATGACCAGGACGTCGGTGTGGACGTACTTCTTGTCGTAGACGGCCGTGTCGGGCGTCGGGTCGAGCCGCCCCTGGCCGGAGAGCGTGGTGGCGGCCAGGCCGTCGTACAGCTCGACGGTGGTGGCCGGGAGCATGCCCTCGGAGCACGGCCCGGCGAGCTGGAGGAGCGCGTTGGGCTCCTCGACGCCGGCGGCGGTGATGCCGCGGGGACGGCCGCGGTAGATCGAGGGCGCGGCCTCGACGATGCCGGAGGCCAGCAGCGCGGAGGCGACGGTGTCGCCCGGATGGCCGGTCAGTTCGCGTCCGTCGACGGTGAAGCGGAGCGTGGTGGCGCGGTCGACGCGGCCCCCGTAGGGGAGGCGGCGGTGCTGGTCGGTCATCGGGTCCCTCCCTCGGACAGGACGTCGGGGCGCGGCTCGTCGAGCCGGTAGGTGGCCAGCACCTGGTAGGTGGCGGTGTCGCGGACGGCGTTGAACCAGCGGCGGCAGCCGGTCGCGTGCATCCACCGCTCGGCGAAGGGACCCTTGGGGTTGTCGCGGTAGAAGACGTACTCGGCCCACTGCCGGTCGTCGAGCGCGTGCGGGTCACCGGGGTAGGGGACGTGGGCCTGGCCCCCGTAGTGGAATTCGGTCTCGTCGCGGGGACCGCACCATGGGCAGTTCAGTCGGAGCACCGTGCCGTCCTCTCAGTGGGCCACGGCGGCGGCGCCGTGTTCGTCGATCAGGGCGCCCGTGACGAAGCGGTCGAGGGCGAAGGGGGCGTTGAGCGGGTGCGGGGAGCCGGTCGCGATGGTGTGCGCGAAGGTCCAGCCGGCGGCCGGGGTGGCCTTGAAACCGCCGGTGCCCCAGCCGCAGTTGACGTACATGCCGTCCACCGGTGTGGTGGAGATGATCGGCGAGGCGTCGGGGGTGACGTCGACGATGCCGCCCCAGGTGCGCAGCACGTGCGCCCGCGCGAAGACGGGGAAGAGCTCGACGGCGGCGGCCATCTGCTGCTCGATGACGTGGAAGGCGCCGCGCTGCCCGTACCCGTTGTAGGAGTCGACGCCCGCGCCCATCACCAGCTCGCCCTTGTGCGCCTGCGAGACGTAGACGTGCACGTGGTTGGACATCACGACGGTCGGGTGGACCGGTTCGTGGAGTTCGGAGACCAGGGCCTGGAGGGGGTGGGACTGCACCGGGAGGCGGAAACCGGCCTTCTCGGCGAGGACGCTGCTGTGACCGGCGGCCGCGAGGCCGACCCGGCCGGCGTTGATGCGGCCGCGGTCGGTCTCCACGCCGACGACCCGGCCGCCGTCCTTCACGAAGCCGGTGACCTCGCAGTGCTGGATGATGTCGACGCCCAGTTCGTCGGCGCGGCGGGCCAGCGCCCAGGCGACGTGGTCGTGCTTGGCGATGCCGGCCCGCGGCTGGTAGGTGCCGCCGAGTACGGGGTAGCGGGTGTCGCGGGAGACGTTGAGGATCGGGCAGACCTCCGCGACCTCCTCCGGGCCCAGCCACTCGGCGTCCACGCCGTTGAGCTTGTTGGCGCCCACCCGGCGGACGCCTTCGCGTACGTCCTGGAGGGTGTGCGCGAGGTTGAGGACGCCGCGCTGGCTGAACAGGAAGTCGTAGTCCAGCTCGGCGGGCAGGCCCTCCCACAGCTTGAGCGCGTGCTCGTAGATCCCCGCGCTCTCGTCCCAGAGGTAGTTGGAGCGGATGATGGTGGTGTTGCGGGCCATGTTGCCGCCCGCGAGCCAGCCCTTCTCCAGGACGGCGACGTTCGTGATGCCGTGGACGGTGGCGAGGTAGTAGGCGGTGGCCAGGCCGTGTCCGCCGCCGCCCACGATGACCACGTCGTAGGAGGAGCGGGGCTCGGGGTTGCGCCAGAGGTGGGCGGGGTGCTCGGGCAGCGGTGTCGTGCTCATACGGTGGCTCCGTCCAGGCCCGGGTACAGGGGGAACTTCTGCGCGAGCGCGGTGACGCGGCCGCGCAGCGCGGCGGTCCGCTCCTCGTCGGGCTCGTCCTTGAGCGTCTGCGCGATGATGTCGGCGACCTCGCGGAACTCCTCCCGGCCGAAGCCGCGGGTGGCGAGCGCCGGGGTGCCGATGCGCAGGCCGGAGGAGACCATCGGCGGGCGGGGGTCGAAGGGGACGGCGTTGCGGTTGACGGTGATGCCGATGCGGTGCAGCCGGTCCTCGCCCTGCTGCCCGTCGAGCGCTGAGGCGCGCAGGTCGACGAGGACGAGATGCACCTCGGTGCCGCCGGTGAGGACGGAGACGCCGGTCTCGGCGACGTCGTCGGCGAGCAGCCGCCCGGCGAGGATGCGGGCACCCTCCAGCGTCCGCCGCTGCCGTTCCTTGAACTCCTCGGAGGCGGCGACCTTGAACGCCACGGCCTTGGCGGCGATCACATGCTCCAGCGGGCCGCCCTGCTGACCGGGGAAGACCGCCGAGTTGATCTTCTTGGCGAGCGCCGCCTTGGAGAGGATCACGCCGCCGCGCGGGCCGCCGAGCGTCTTGTGGGTGGTCGTGGTGACGACATCGGCGTACGGGACGGGGCTGGGGTGCAGCCCGGCGGCGACGAGCCCGGCGAAGTGCGCCATGTCGACCATCAGGTACGCGCCGACCTCGTCCGCGATCCGGCGGAAGGCGGCGAAGTCCAGCTGGCGCGGGTAGGCCGACCAGCCCGCGACGATCATCTTCGGCCGGTGTTCGCGGGCGAGTGCCGCGACCTCGTCCATGTCGATGCGCAGGTCGTCCTTGCTGACGTGGTACGGGACGACGTTGTAGAGCTTGCCGGAGAAGTTGATGCGCATGCCGTGGGTGAGGTGACCGCCGTGCGCGAGGTCCAGGCCGAGGATGGTGTCACCGGGCTGGAGCAGCGCGAACATGGCGGCCGCGTTGGCCTGCGCGCCGGAGTGCGGCTGGACGTTGGCGGCCTCGGCCCCGAAGAGCTCCTTGACCCGGTCCCTGGCCAGCTGCTCGACGACGTCGACGTGCTCGCAGCCGCCGTAGTAGCGGCGGCCCGGGTAGCCCTCGGCGTACTTGTTGGTGAGGACCGAGCCCTGGGCCTCCATGACGGCGGCCGGAGCGAAGTTCTCCGACGCGATCATTTCGAGGGTGGACTGCTGACGGTGGAGTTCGGCGTCGACAGCGGCCGCGACCTCGGGGTCGAGCGCGCCGAGCGGGGAGATAAGGGCGTTCGTAGGGTTCGCTGTCATGGCGCACTCCTAGAATCCAGTTGAAGAGCAACTGATATATCAGGCTGTGCGGTAAGGTATGGGAGTCCGGAGAACAGGTCAAGAGGTGCCTTCATGAGCGCTGCCGAATTGCGTACCGAGGAGCTCTCGCTCGCCGAGCAGGCCTACCGCGCCATCCGTGACCGGCTGGTCATGCTGGACATCCGGCCCGGCGCCCCGATCAACGAGGACCAGCTCTCCCAGTCCCTCGGCTTCGGCCGCACCCCCGTGCGCGAGGCGCTCAAACGACTCCAGTACGAGCGGCTGATCGCCACGTTCCCCCGCCGCGGCACCTTCGCCACCGAGGTCAACATCACCGACCTCGCGCACATCTCCGAGGTCCGCCGGCAGCTGGAGCCGATGGCCGCCGCGCAGGCGGCCCGGCGCGCCACCGACGGCGACCGGACCCGGCTGACCGGCCTGCTGCGCGAGCTGGAGAGCGCCGACGAGCAGGGCCACGGCCCGGACGGCCTGATGCGCCTGGACCTGGCGGTGCACCGCGCGATCTACGCCGCCACGCACAATCCGTACCTGGAGGACACCCTCGTGCGGTACGACAACCTCGCCACCCGTGTGTGGTGCCTCTTCGTCGACCGCCTGCCCGGCATGGCGGGCCACATCGGCGAGCACGGCCCACTGATCCGCACCATCACGGCCGCCGACCCGGACAAGGCCGCCGAGCTGGCCCGCAGCCATGTCGAGGGCTTCGAGCGGGCGATCCGCGCGGCCATCTGAGAGCCTGTGTCATGACCCCGGCCGGGGGCACGGACTCGACACTCCGGTCCGTGATGTTCTGACCTTGGTTTCCCTGGGGCGGTACGGCTTTGGGACCGTGTACGCAAGGGGACCGGGGGAACTCGACAGCACCGCGCGGCAGTGGCCTGCGGCGCGGCGGGGCCCGGCGGCGACGGTCCACCGTCGAGCCACAGCGCGGCGGACTGCCCCGCGCCGGACCAGTCGAGGTGACCCTCATGACGACCACAGCCCAGCCTGCGACGACAGCCCAGCCCGTGCCGACCGGCCGGCCCCAGGCGGAGCCGCCACCCGCCGCCGCTCCCCCGACACCGCGCCAGATGCGCGCCCTGGGCGCCTTCGCGACCGGGGTGACGGTGGTGACCGGCCTGGACGGCGGCGAACCGGTCGGCTTCACCTGCCAGTCCTTCGCCTCGGTGTCCCTCGCTCCCCCACTGGTGCTGTTCTGCGCCGACCATCGAGGCCGCAGCTGGCCGCGGATCCGGGCCGCCGGCCGGTTCGCTGTCAACGTACTGAGCGAGGACCAGACGGAGCTGTCCGCACGCTTCGGGTCGCGCACGGGACGGAAGTACGAGGGGCTGGGCTGGGACCTGTCGCGGTGGGGCACACCGTCACTGCGCGGGGTACTGCTGCGCGTGCACGCCGAGGTCACCGACGTGCACGGCGCCGGCGACCACGACGTGGTGATCGGGCGGGTGCTCGCGCTGGAACCGGGCCGTGAGTCCCGCCCGCTGGTCTACCACCGCGGACAGTTCGTCAGAACCGCAGCCGTTCCGCCGGCTCCGGAGTGGCACCGCCCCCGGTGACGGGGCGACACCCCCGATCGGCGAGAGCCTGCGGGAGAGCGGGCGCGTCCGCCGCTCAGCAGACGGTCGCCGAGCCCTCCGGCTCCTGCCCCTCGGGGCCGGGCATGCGGGCCGCGATCACGGCGATGTCGTCGTTGCTGGACGCGGCGGGCTCCGCGACCAGGGCGCGGCAGAAGTCGTCCAGCGGCTCCGTGGCGAGCCTGGCGGCGTGCCGGCGCAGCCGTTCCAGTCCCTCGTCGATGTCCTCGTCGGCGCGTTCGATCAGGCCGTCCGTGTAGAGCAGGACGGTGCTGCGCGGCGGCAGCGGTTCCTTCGTGCTCGCCCGCTCCTGGTCGGGGGCGAGCCCGCCGAGCATGATGTCCTGGGCCGCGTCCAGGAACCGCGCCTCGCCCTCGGCCGTGACCAGGAGCGGCGGCGGATGTCCGGCGACGCTGAAGTGCAGCTGCCAGGGCCCGCCCTCCGGGCCCTCGATACGGGCGTACACACAGGTCGCGGTGCCCTCCTCGGTGCCGAGGATCTGGGTGCTCACGTCCAGCCTGCGCAGGATGTCGCCGGGCGGCTCCTGCCGGTCGACGACCAGGCCGCGCAGCATGTTGCGCATCTTGCTCATGGCCACGGCCGCGGTCAGGTCGTGGCCCGCGACGTCACCGATGATCAGGGTGGTGGCACCGTCGGGCAGCAGGAAGGAGTCGTACCAGTCGCCGCCGACCTCGTCCGCCATGGAGCTGGGCAGATAACGGGCGACGATCTCCAGGCCGTCGACCACGGGCGGGTCGGTGAGCAGGCTCCGCTGCAGGGCGAGGGCGATGCGCTGGGTGTGGCGCAGCTCCAGGCTGGTGCTGAAGACCGGCAGGGACTGGTCGAGCACGGCCCGGACCAGGCGAAGCTCGTCGCGGCTGAACCCCTCCCGGTCATGACAGGCGTAGACGGCGACCACCGCATGGACGCTGCCGGCCACCGTCACCGGGAACATGACCACGTCGTGGACGCCCACCGTCTCCGCCCACGGCGCGACACCCGGCGGCACCGCCTCGGGCGCCACGGGGCCGGGCCCGATCCTGCGGTGGACCGGGCGGCGCTCACGGATCGCCTGGTCGAAGGCCGACCCGGGCAGCACCCGTTCGGGGCCCAGCGGAGCCACGCCCGGCGACAGCCCGTCCCGGATGGTGGCGGAGATCCGGTGGATGACCCCCGACTCCTGCTCGGCCCCCGGCTCGCTCTCGGGAAAGAGATACACCCCGCAGGCGTCGGCCAGCTCGGGCACGATCACCCGGCCCACCGCCGCGAAGGCATGGTCGGCGCGGGCCGACTCGGTCACCGCGGCGGAGGCCCGCGCCAGCAGTTCCTTGCGGCGTTCCGCGAGCCACTGGTCCTCGACGTCGGCACAGGCACCGACCCACTCCACGACCCGGCCGCCCTCCCTGATCGGGACCGCGCGCAGCTCGCAGTGGCGGTGGCAGCCGTCCTTGTGCCGCAGCCGGAAGCGGTGCCGGAACAGCTCCGGCACCTCCCGCACCGCGCGCCACCACGCCTCGGCGAGCTCGGGGCGGTCCTCGGGGTGCGCGGCGTCCAGCCAGCCGTGGCCGCGCAGCTGCTCCCACGACATGCCCGTGACCCGCTCCCACGCCGGGCTGCCTTCGATGAGCCCGCCGTCCCGGTCGGTGACCCACACCTTCTGCGCGCCGGCCGTGACCAGGCTCTGGTACCGGTGGAGGGCGCGCAGCCGCTTCTCCGACAGCAGGCGGGCCCGCTCCTTGGCGGTCACCTCGCCGGTGACCTCCATGGCCACCAGCAGCACGCCCGCCTCCTCCCGGCTTCCCGCCCGGCCCGCGGGCACGGCCCGGGAGAGGCTGAGGCTGAACCAGCGGTCGTGCACCTCGCCCCGCCCGTCCTCCAGGCGTACCGGCCGGTCGGAGCCGACGGCGACCGGCTCCCCCGTCCAGTACACCCGGTCCAGCAGTGTGAAGTGCTCCTGCGGCTGGAGGTCGGACAGCGCCTGACGGGCCGGCACGCCGAGCGGCCGGTCGCCGAAGAGCCGCCGGTAGACGGCGTTGGTGTACGTGAGGACGTGCTCGGGCCCCTGGAAGACGGCCACGGCCACCGGCGCCGGGTCGAACACGTTCAGCGCCGGCACGACCGAGGACTCCCCGACGGGTCCGTCCGCCCCGTCCCCCGCCCCGGCCCCGTGCGGCTGCTCAGTCACCATCACGCTCACTTCCACATCGCGTATACGTCATTTTTACTCAATACGGGATGTTTCCGTCGGTCAGGGCGCGTGAACGGGTGGGCCGGCCCCGGCAGGCGGCTCAGCGGGCGGTTCCCGCCCGTCGCCGGGCGCCTGCCGGGGCTGCTCGCGGGCGAGGCCGGAAATCGTCGGCCGCGTGCGGGGCCGCGCCGCCCGGCCCGGGGCCGCTGGCAGGATGCTCGGCATGACCGACCATCCGCTGCTCGGAACGTACGAGGTGTCCGCCGTCGAGCCGTATCTCGCCCGGGTGGGCGAGGTGTTCGCGGCCGGGCCCGTCCATGACTCGGGGTGCCGTACGTACGGTGTGCGACTCCCGGACGGCGAGCGCTGGTGCGTGAAGGAGGCGCTGACGGACGCGGCGCAGCGGTCGCTGGACCGCGGCTGGGCGTTCCACCGGGCCGTACAGCACCCCGCGATCGTCCCGCAGGTGCACCGGCTGCGGGTGGGCGAGCGGACCGCCACGGTGCTGCCCTGGCGGGACGGCGAGCCGCTGTACCACCGTGCCCCGGCGAAGCTCCCCGGGCAGCCGCCGGGCGCCGCGATGGCGCGCTTCCGGGCGCTGCCCCTGGAGCGGGTGCTGGCGGCGCTGGACCGCATCATGGACGCGCACCTGGCGGTGGAGCAGGCGGGCCACGTCGCGGTGGACTTCTACGACGGGGCGGTGCTGTACGACTTCGCGACGCACACCCCGCACCTCATCGACCTCGACGAGTACCGTCGCGGGCCGTTCGTCCTCCAGGCGGACCGGCTGCCGGGGTCGCGCCGGTTCATGGCGCCGGAGGAGTGGGTGCGCGGCGCGATCATCGATGTCCGCACGACGGTGTTCACCCTCGGGCGGACGGCACGGCTGCTGCTGGACGCGGGTGACGAGGAGCGGGCCTGGCGCGGCACGCCGCGGCAGCGCGCCGTGATAGCCCAGGCCACCTGCGCCGATCCGCCGCACCGTCACCCGAGCGTGCGGCAGTTCGTCGGGGAGTGGCGCGCGGCGAGCCGGGAAGGGGCGGGCGATCCTCACCTACCCCTTGGCCGCGGCGAGTTGATGCATTAATCTATCGAACGGAACGGTGCATTAATGCATCGGGGAGGGATGCGCGCACCTCACAGGCAATGACCGCACGAGCGACGGCCGGACAGAGGGCGGCCGGTCAGGCGATGGCGTCGTCGGATGTCGCACCCAGGGGGTCGAGCGCGGAGAGCAGATCGGGATGGACCTCGAAGCAGTCGAGGAGGCCGGTCAGGCGCAGCAGCCGGACCACACCGGCACTGCCGTCGTCCGAGACGATCCGGAGACGTCCCTTCCGGTCGATGATCCGCAGCCGTGCCCGGCACAGCAGCGACAGTCCACTGCAGTCCACGAAGGTCACCTGACGCAGGTCGACGATCAGGTCGGGCCGGACCGTGCTGGTGAGCACGTCCATCCGCTCGGCCAGGTTGATCCTCGCCAGAATGTCCAGTTCCCCGCAGAGCTCGATGACCGTGGTGGCACCCACGGCCCGTTCGCGGCCCCCGAAGGACCGCCTCTCTTCGGCCATCCCCGTCCCCACTTCACTGTTCGGCCGAGGCGCGCGATCACGCCGTACACCGGCGATGGAGGCTTGCGGAGGTGGGGGACACCCGCGGAGAAAGGTCTGCAACGACCACCGTCAGCGTTCGGGAATCCGCGCCGTGCCGGCCGTCGGCAGGGTCCGGGTCATCGGCCGGTCCGTTACGTGTGAATACGGTGTACCCGGCTCTGCTGTCCCGAGTCAACAACTTGGTTGTACCGGAAAGTTGTTGACCCCCTTCCGCCACTCTTCGCCACCCTCCGCGCTTCCTTCTCGCTGTCGTGTGCACAGAGGGAAGACCCGCGTGCCGTGCTGTCCGGGCGGGCGGGCGCGCCGGCACACACGGACCTGCGCCGACGCCCCCGCCGTCCCCCGTTCGGCGCCCCTCGGCGCCGCTGGGAACAGCCTGCCGCCTGCGACGGGCCCTGAGAAGAAGATCGTGATAGGTCTTCGGTGCGTATTGATGCAGCAGCGCTTATCAGCGCGCCACGAGGGACGCTCAGGGGAACGCGACGGCCGCACGGTGATTACCGGCGCCCTCGCGGGGCACCCGGCGCCCCTGGAACGCCCGGTACTCACCCGGTCGCGCGACCCGGACCCCGGCCCGATGGCGGGCCCGAGGGGTGCGTGCCAGCGTGTCCAGGGGTGGCGTCGCCACCGGGCTCCTGCTGCCGATATTGCGAGGACCGTGATGGAACGACCCAGAGTGCTGATCGTGGGCGGCGGTTTCGCCGGCGTGGAATGCGCCCGCGCCCTCGAACACGGCCTGGAGGCCCGCGAGGCCGAGCTGACGCTGGTCTCCCCCACCAATTACGAGCTCTATCTGCCACTGCTGCCGCACCTGGCGGCCGGCGTGGTCACACCCCAGTCCATCGCCCCGTCCCTGCGCCGCATACTGCGCCGGACGCGGCTCGTGCCGGGCGGCGTGGTCGGCGTGGACACCGCCGCCAAGGTCTGCGTGGTCCGCCAGATCACCGGCGACACCGTCGACGTGCCGTACGACCACCTCGTCCTGACCCCCGGCTCGGTGACCCGGACCTTCGACATCCCGGGCCTGACCGAGCACGCGCTCGGCATGAAGACGCTCGCCGAGGCCGCGTACATCCGCGACCACGTCATCGCGCAGCTCGACATCGCCGCGTGCTGCGCAGACCCGGCCGAGAAGGAGGCCCGGCTGCAGTTCGTCGTAGTCGGCGGCGGTTACGCGGGTACCGAGACGGCGGCGTACCTGCAGCGGCTGACCAGTGCGGCGGTCGAACGGTACGCGGGCCGCATCGAGCCGGACGAGATCAAGTGGCATCTGATCGACATCGCACCGAGGCTGATGCCCGAGCTGGGCGAGCGGCTCGGCACCAAGGCGATGGAACTGGTGCGCAAGCGCGGCATCGAGGTGTCGCTCGGGGTGTCCGTCGAATCGGTCACCGAGGACACGGTGACCTTCACCGACGGCCGGGTGCTCCCCTGCCACACGCTGATCTGGACCGCCGGCGTCACCGCGAGCCCGCTCATCGCCACGCTCGGCGCGGAGACCGTGAAGGGCCGGCTGGCGGTCCACGCTGACCTGTCCGTGCCGCGCATGCCCGGCGTCTGGGCCTGCGGTGACGCGGCCGCGGTACCGGACATCACCAAGGAGGGCGGCGCGGTCTGCCCGCCCACCGCGCAGCACGCGCAGCGCCAGGGCAAGCACGCCGCGAAGAACATCATCGCCTCGCTCCGCGGCCGGCTCTGCACGCCGTACAAGCACAAGGACCTGGGGCTGGTGGTCGACCTCGGGGGCGTCGACGCGGTGTCCCGGCCGCTGGGCAAGGAACTGGTCGGCCTGCCCGCGCAGGTGGTGGCACGCGGCTATCACCTGATGGCGCTGCGGACCGGTACCGCGCGGTTCCGTACCGTAGCCAACTGGCTGCTCAACGCCACCGCGGGGGACGATTTCGTACGGACCGGGTTCCAGTCGGGCCGGGACGCGACGCTGCGCGACTTCGAGCGCACGGACGTCTACTTCTCGGCGGACGACGTCAAGGCCCGGACGGGAAGCCGCTCGGACGGCTGAGGGGTGAGGTGTGCGGCGACGGCCGAGCGGGGCTTCAGTCCTGCTCGGCCGCGTCGTCGGCGGGCAGGTCACGGGCGCCCAGACGGAGGTGCTCGATGTGGTAGACGGCCTCGTCCAGGAGCTGGGCGACATGGTTGTCGTACAGGCTGTAGACGATGCGGCGGCCCCGGCGGGCGCCGGTGACCAGGCCCAGCGCGCGCAGCAGCCGGAGCTGGTGGGAGACGGCCGACTGCTCCATGCCCACCGCTTCGGCCAGCTCCCCCACCGGGCAGGCGCCCTGGCGGAGCCGGGTGAGGATCATCAGGCGTGACGGCGTGGCCAGCGCCTGAAGTGTGGCGGCGATGGTCGCGGCGGACTCCGCGTCCAGATGCTCGGCCGGCGTGACCCGGGCGTCGACTCCATGTCCCATGCGCCCATCGTAACGACCAGCATATTTGAAGACCTCTTCATGTATTCCGCTATGGTGACTTCATCAGGTACGCATGAAGAGGTCTTCATGCGTACCTGGTAACCGTCCCCGTCCGTCACGTCGCGCGTCCGGGTCCCCCGCCCGTCCCGCGCGCGTCTCCGTCCGCTCCCCGAGGTGTCCTCCCCATGGCTTCCACGCTGGCCGACGAGCACCCGGCCGCCACGGCCACCGCTCCGGCGCCACCCGCCCCGGCGGCGCTCCCCCGCCGCACCAGGCTCTTCGCGCTGCCCGAGGTCCGCTGGGCCGCGCTCGCCGCGCTCGCCTTCCTGATCGCCTTCCCGCTCGACCTCGCGGGCGCCCCCGCCTGGGCGTGGGGCCCGCTGTACGCCGTGTGTTACGCGGCGGGCGGCTGGGAGCCGGGCTGGGCGGGCCTGACGGCGCTGCGCGAACGCACCCTCGACGTCGACCTGTTGATGGTCGTCGCGGCGATCGGCGCCGCCGCCATCGGCCAGTACCTCGACGGCGGACTGCTCATCGTGATCTTCGCGGTCTCCGGTGCGCTGGAGGCGCTGGCCACCCGGCGCACCGAGGACTCCGTACGCGGTCTGCTCGACCTCGCGCCGTCCACCGCCGTACGGCTGACCGCGGACGGCGAGGAGACCGTCGCCGCCACGGCGCTCGCGGTCGGCGACACCGTCCTGGTACGCCCCGGCGAGCGGCTGCCGGCCGACGGCACCGTGCTGGACGGCGCGAGCGAGGTGGACCAGGCGTCCATCACCGGCGAACCGCTGCCCGCCGAGAAGCGCGTGGGCGACACGGTGTTCGCCGGCACCCTCAACGGCACCGGCGCCCTTCGCCTCCGCGTCGACAAGGACGCCTCCGAATCGGTCATCGCGCGCATCGTGACGATGGTCGAGGAGGCGAGCGGCACCAAGGCGCCGACCCAGCTGTTCATCGAGAAGATCGAGCAGCGGTACTCCGTCGGCGTGGTCGTGGCCACGCTCGCGCTCTTCGCGGTACCGCTGGCCTTCGGCGCCGACCTCACGTCCACGCTGCTGCGCGCCATGACCTTCATGATCGTGGCCTCGCCGTGCGCGGTCGTGCTGGCCACCATGCCGCCCCTGCTCTCCGCCATCGCCAACGCCGGCCGGCACGGCGTGCTGGTGAAGTCGGCGGTGGCGATGGAGCGGCTGGGCTCGGTCACCCGCGTCGCGATGGACAAGACCGGCACCCTCACCGAGGGCACCCCGCGGGTCGCCGCCGTCCGGGCGCTGCCCGGCTTCGCCGAGGACGAGGCGCTGGCGGCGGCCGCCGCCGCCGAACTCCCCAGCGAGCACCCGCTCGCCCGCGCCGTGGTCACCGCGGCCCGCGACCGCGGCCTGGACCTGGCGGACGCCGAGGACTTCTCCTCCGTACCGGGCCAGGGCGTCCGCGCGGAGGTCGGCGGGCGCACGGTCCGGGTCGGCAGCCCGGCGGGCCTGCTGGACTCGGGGGACCGCGTGGCCGATGCCCGTAAGGCCGTCGCCGCATACGAGGACGAGGGCCGCACCGCCGTCGTCGTACTGATCGACGGAACGCCCGCCGCCGTCCTCGCGCTCGCCGACCGGCTGCGTCCCGGCGCGCCCGGGGCCGTCGCCCGGCTGCGCGCCCTGACCGGCGCCGAACCCGCCCTGCTGACCGGTGACAACGCCCGCACCGCCGCCCGTACCGCCGACGAGTCGGGGATGTCCGACGTACGGGCCGGACTGCTGCCCGAGGACAAGGTGGCGGCCGTACGCGCCTGGCAGGAACAGGGCGAACGGGTGCTGGTCGTGGGCGACGGCGTCAACGACGCGCCCGCGCTGGCCGCCGCCGACAGCGGCGTGGCGATGGGCCGGGCCGGTTCGGACCTGGCGCTGGAGACCGCCGACGCGGTGGTCGTCCGCGACGAGGTCGGCGCCGTGCCCACCGTGGTCGCGCTCTCCCGGCGCGCCCGCAAGCTGGTGACCCAGAATCTCGTCATCGCGTCGGTGTGCATCGGGGGCCTGGTGATCTGGGACCTGGCAGGCCATCTGCCGCTGCCGCTGGGCGTGCTGGGCCACGAGGGCTCGACCGTCCTGGTGGGGCTGAACGGGCTGCGGCTGCTGCGCGCGGCCGCCTGGCGCCGCGCGGCGGACTGAGGACCGAAGAGTACTCCTCACGGGGACCTCCGGGGAAGCAATTGACCTCAACATTGGTTGAGGTCATAGCTTCCTGCTGTGTCGCCGGTCATTCCCGACCGCGACGGACGACCGCATCCCGGAGGTCCGCGATGGACATGGAAGTCGCCGCCTGGCATTCGATGCACAGCACCGTCACCGCGCAGCAGGACAAGCGCCCCTTCTCGCGCGCGACGGTGCGCCGCATCGCGGCCTTCGCCCGCCCGCACTGCCGCAACCTCGTGGCGTTCCTGCTGCTCAGCACCGTCACCTCGATGCTCGCGGTGGCCACTCCGCTGCTCGCGGGCCGGGTCGTCGACGCGATCGTGCACCGCTCCTCGACGGAGCTCGTGCTCGGCCTGTCCGGGCTGATCGCCGCGATCGCGGTCGCCGAGGCGGGCCTCGGCCTGCTCACCCGCCGGCTCTCCGCCACCATCGGCGAAGGCCTGATCCTCGACCTGCGCACGACCGTGTACGACCACGTCCAGCGCATGCCGGTCGCCTTCTTCACCCGTACCCGCACCGGCGCCCTGGTCAGCCGGCTCAACAACGACGTCATCGGCGCGCAGCGGGCGTTCAGCGACACCCTCTCCCAAGTCGTCGGCAACATCGTCACGCTCGTCCTCACACTGGTCGTGATGCTGGGCCTGTCCTGGCAGATCACCCTGATCGCCCTCGTACTGCTCCCCGTGTTCGTCCTGCCGGCACGGCGCGTCGGCCGGCGCCTGGCACAGCTGCGCCGGGAAGCCGCCACGCACAACGCCACGATGGGCACCCAGATGACCGAGCGCTTCTCGGCACCCGGCGCCACGCTGGTCAAGCTCTTCGGGCGGCCCGAGCGGGAGTCCGCCGAGTTCGCCGCGCGGGCCCGCCGGGTACGCGACATCGGCGTCCGTACCGCCATGGTGCAGACGTACTTCGTCACCGCGCTCACCCTCGTCTCCGCCCTCGCCCTGGCCGTCGTCTACGGACTCGGCGGATTCTTCGCGCTGCGCGGCAGCCTGGACCCCGGCGCGATCGTCTCCCTCGCCCTGCTGCTGACCCGGCTCTACGCCCCGCTCACCGCGCTCTCCGGCGCCCACGTCGAGGTGATGAGCGCCCTGGTGAGCTTCGAGCGGGTCTTCGAGGTACTGGACCTCAAGCCGCTGATCAGCGAGAAGCCGGACGCCCGCCAGGTGCCCGACGGTCCGCTGGCCGTGGAGTTCGACGGCGTACGCTTCGGCTACCCGGCCGCCGACAAGGTCTCCCTCGCCTCCCTCGAAGAGGTCGCGACGCTGGACACGAGGGGCGGCGACGAGGTCCTGCACGACGTCTCCTTCCGCGCCGAGCCGGGCCAGATGGTCGCCCTGGTCGGCTCCTCCGGAGCGGGCAAGTCCACCATCGCGCAGCTGCTGCCGCGGCTGTACGACGTGGACGAGGGCGCCGTACGCGTCGGGGGCGTGGACGTACGCGACCTGTCCGCCGCCTCGCTGCGCGACACCCTCGGCATGGTCACCCAGGACGGCCACCTCTTCCACGACTCGCTCCGCGAGAACCTGCTGCTGGCCCGGCCCGAGGCGACCGAGGAAGAGCTGTGGGACGTACTGCGCCGGGCCCGCCTGGACGGCCTGATCGCTTCCCTCCCCGACGGCCTGGACACGGTCGTCGGCGAGCGCGGGTACCGGCTCTCCGGCGGGGAGCGGCAGCGGCTGACCATCGCCCGGCTGCTGCTGGCCCGCCCTCGGGTGGTCATCCTCGACGAGGCCACCGCGCACCTGGACAACACCTCCGAAGCGGCGGTGCAGGAAGCCCTGACCGAGGCGCTGGCGGGCCGCACCTCCCTGGTGATCGCCCACCGGCTGTCCACCGTACGGTCCGCCGATCTGATCCTCGTCGTCGAGGACGGCCGGATCGTGGAGCGCGGCACCCACGAGGCGCTGCTCGCGGCGGGCGGACGCTACGAGGAGCTGTACCGCACCCAGTTCGCCGGGTCGCCGGCCACGCCGAAGGCGGCGGCGGTCAACTGACGGCGCCGGCGGTCGCCTGACGGCGGACCGTGCACCGGTGACGGTCGTGCACCGGTCGCGGCGGCGCACCGGCAGCGGCCGTGAGCTGATACGGCATCACACCGGCCGGTCCCGCCCCTTGGCGGCGACCGGCCGATGCCGAACACTCGGAGGGTGACTCAGCGCGCTGAACACTCGACCGTCATGGACCGCCTCGCGATCGACGACCTGGTCACCGGTTACGCCATCGCCGTCGACGACGGCGACTGGGCCGCCTACCGGGAGCTCTTCACCAAGGACGGCCGGGCGGACTACCGCTCGGCCGGCGGCATCGAGGGCGGCTCCGAGGAGATCGCCGCCTGGCTCGCGGAGATGATGCGCCACTTCCCCGTCCGCCAGCACCTGATAGTCAACCGCAGGATCACCCTGGACACCCGGGACGGCGCCCCCGGCGACACCGCCACCGTACGGGCCGACTACCTCAACCCGATGCGGCTCGCCGACCCGGCGGCACCGCCCGCCTCCGATCCCTCCGGCACCGACCCGCGCGGCCACGGCGCCCTCGCCCCGAACTACACCTGCGCGGGCCGCTACGCCTTCACCGCCCACCGCACCCCGGACGGCTGGCGCCTGGCGGAGGTGGTCGTCCACGAGAAATGGCGCCAGGTCGGGCCGGCGAAGAAGCCGTGAGGGGCCTCCCCCGCACGGTGTCCTCCTGAACATGTGCCGCCGCGCCCCCTGTGCGTGATCGGCGTCGTGGCGCACACTGGGCGTCCGACCCGAGAGGGGGACACGGTATGGGCCGCCCGGCCGGCCGAGAGGACAGGAGCCCCGGCTCCCCCTGGTGGCGCGCGGTCGCCGCGCCGGCGGCCGGCGCCCTGCCGGCCCTGTGCTTCCCCGCGCCCGCCCTGTGGTGGTCGGCCTATGTCGCCCTGGTCCCCTGGCTGGCCCTGCTCGCCACGGCTGCCACCCGGCGCCGCGCCGCGCTGGAGGGCTGGCTGGGCGGCACCGGCTTCATGCTGGCGGTGCACCACTGGCTGCTGCCCAGCCTGCACGTCTTCCTCCTCGTACTGGCCGCACTGCTCGGGGCGCTGTGGGCGCCGTGGGGCATGCTCGTCCGCGATCTGCTGCGGCGGCGGCCAGGCACCGGGGCGGGCGGCAGGCGGTGCCTGGCCGCGCTGGTCCTCGTACCGTCCGGCTGGCTGCTGATCGAACTGGTCCGGTCCTGGGAGTACCTGGGCGGGCCGTGGGGGGTGTTCGGCGCGAGCCAGTGGCAGGTGGCGCCCGCCCTGCGGCTGGCCTCCCTCGGCGGTGTCTGGCTGCTGACGCTGCTGCTCGTCGCGGTGAACACCGGGCTGGCCGTGCTGCTGCTGGTCCCCACGGCGCGGCGGGCCGCACTCGGCGGGCTGCTGGCCGTCGCCCTGCTGACGGGCGCGGCCTGGGCGTGGACACCGGGCCCCGAACCCGCCGGTACGGCCCGGATCGCGGTGGTGCAGGCGGGCGTGGTGGTCGGCCCCGACGCCCGGTTCGCGCGGGGCGAGCGGCTGACCCGTACTCTCGCGGGCCGCGGCGTGGACCTGGTGGTCTGGGGCGAGAGCAGCGTCGGCGCCGACCTGACCCGCCGCCCGGACCTGCGGGCCCGGCTGGCCGCGCTCTCCCGCGAGGTGGACGCCGACCTGCTGGTCAACGTGGACGCCCGGCGCGCCGACCGCCCCGGTATCTACAAGTCGTCCGTACTGATCGGCCCGGACGGCCCGACCGGCGACCGCTACGACAAGATGCGCCTGGTGCCGTTCGGCGAGTACGTACCGGCCCGCTCGATACTCGGCTGGGCCACCAGCGTCGGCAAGGCCGCCACCGAGGACCGCCACCGCGGCACCCGCCAGGTCGTCATGGCAACGGACGCCGCACCGGCCGCCGGGCTGCGCTTCGGTCCCCTCGTCTGCTTCGAGACGGCGTTCCCCGACATGAGCCGCCGTCTGGTCCGCCAGGGCGCGGGACTCCTGGTCGCCCAGTCCGCGACCTCCTCCTTCCAGGAGAGCTGGGCCCCCGAACAGCACGCCTCGCTCGCCGCACTGCGCGCCGCCGAGACCTGGCGCCCGATGGTGCACGCCACGCTGACCGGCGTCAGCGCGGTCCACGGCCCGCACGGCGAACAGCTCGGCGACCGGCTGACCACCGACCGCACCACCGCCACCGTCTACGACGTCCCACTGGCCCACGGCACCAGCCCGTACGTCCGCCTCGGCGACTGGCCCCTGTACGCGGCGCTCCTCGCGGTCGCGGCGTACTGCCTGCGGGCGGGGGTACGGGCGCTGCGGCGGCCGGGCTGACGGGCGGGGCGGTGAGACCTCAGGCGGCCTGGTCCAGCGCCTCGGTGATCACCCGTTCGCACAGCTCGTGCGTACGCAGCGCGTCCTCGGCGGTCAGCAGCGTCCCGGCGCGTACCGCCTCCAGGAAGGCGAGCGACACCTGCTCGATCCCGCGCTGCCGGGCGACCGGCACCCAGTCGCCACGCCGCCGTACGCTCGGCTGCCCCTTGTGGTCGATCACCTCGGAGAGGTTGACGACCTGCCGCTTGGTGTCCTGCCCGGAAACGTCGAGGATTTCCTCGGCCGAACCGCTGAGCCGGTTCATCGTGCCGATGGCGGAGAACCCGTCCCCGGCCAGATGCAGCACCACGTGCTCCATCAGCCCGTCCCGGACACGCGCCCGCACGTGCACCTGGTCGACGGTCCCCGGCGCCAGGAACCGCAGCGTGTCGACGACGTGGATGAAGTCGTCCAGCACGAGGGTGCGCGGGTCCTCGGGGAGCCCGACGCGGTTCTTCTGCATCAGGACCAGCTCGCGCGGGTGCTCCAGGCACTGCGCGTAGGCGGGGGCGTAGCGGCGGTTGAACCCGACCGCGAGGCTGACGCCACGGTCGGCGGCCCGCCGCACGATCCGCTCGCTCTCCTCGTAATGGTAAGAAATCGGCTTGTCGACATAGGTCGGCACGCCCGCCTCTATGAGCCGGCTGACGATCTCCGGGTGCGCTCCGGTCGGCGCATGCACGAACGCCGCGTCCAGCCCGGCCCCCAGCAGCGACTCCAGGTCGCCGTGGCGCTGCGCGGCAGGCAGGTGAAGGCTGTCGGCGACCCGTTCGAGGGTGGCGGGGGTCCGGGTCTGCACATGCAGCTCGACCCCGGGCTGCACCCCGAGCACCGGAAGGTACGCCTTCCGCGCGATGTCACCGAGGCCGATGCAGCCTACCTTCACTCTGTTTCACCTCTGGTCTGGAGAATCGCTGGACGTCCGGGCCCGGCTTGCCGGGCGGCCCCGAGCCTACGCGGTCGGACGGCGGCCCCGAGCGGCCGGACGACGGACGCGGGCCACCCGGCGGGGACCGGTCGGCGACACATGCTCGGCGCCCCCTCCTGGAGCAGTCCGGGGCGCCCGCCGTACCCCGTTTTCTGAAGGCTGGCGCAAAATTGCGGGCCACAGGGGCCGAACCGGGAAAAACCGGGTCGGCGCGCGCCGCAGCGGCCATGCTGGGCGGCATGACCACACCCGATCCAGCACGCACCGTCCCCATCGGCACCGGCGACGAACTCACGCAGATGGTGCGCTGGCTGGACTACCACCGCGCGACCCTGGCCACGAAGTGCGCGGGGCTCACCGAAGAACAACTGCGGACCGCCTCCGTACCGCCCTCGGAGCTGACCCTGCTCGGCCTGCTGCGCCACATGGCGGAGGTGGAGCGCCACTGGTTCCGGCGGATCATGACCGGCGAGGACCTCCCGTGGATCTACTGCGACGAGGAGGACTGGGACCGCGACTGGCACTTCGGCGAACACGACACCGCCGCCGAGGCACTGGCCACCTGGCGGACGGAGGTGGAGCTCGCCGCCAAGGCCGCCGAGGGCCGCACGCTGGACGAGCCGGCCCCCGACCGCCTCCCGGGCAAGGAGCTGACCCTGCGCTGGATCTACCTCCACATGATCGAGGAATACGCCCGCCACAACGGCCACGCCGACTTCCTCCGCGAACGCCTGGACGGCGACACGGGCGTCTGACCCACCCCGGGGCGCCGCACGCCGCCTGGCCCGCCGGACGGCCTGCCGGTTCGTCGTCCGTCGCCCCGAGGGTGCGCGCTACGCCCGGGAGCCGCCCGCTCGGTCCAGGCGTTGCTGGAGGCGCTCGATGGCGGCGCGGATGCCCTGGCGGTGCGAGTCGTCCTCCAGGGCGGCCAGTGCCGTACGGGCGCGCCCCAGCTCCCAGCGGGCCTCGGGGTGCCGGGCCAGCCGGGCGTAATCCGCCGCGAGATCGAGATGGAGCGCGGGCAGCAGCGCCCGCAGCTCCGCACGCCCCGCGTCCGCATGCCCCCGGCACCCCTGAGCCGCACTCAGGGCCCGCAGGTCCCAGCGCAGTTCCTCCAGAGGGCTGTCCTGCGTGTCGGCCAGATAGTGGGCGAGCGTGCAGCGCTGGTACGCGTCGGCGTACGGCCCGAGCTCCTGCCACAGTGCGGTCATCCGCTTACGGGCTTCTTCACGGTCGCCGCCGCGGTGCAGCATGACGGCCTGCCCGATCCTGGTCAGGACGCCGTGCTCGGCCGTCGCCCCCTGCCGACTCTGTACCACTGCGCTCTCCCGCGTCCGTACGCCGCCTCACCACCTGCTCCCCCGACGCTAACCGCGCCCCGCACACCCGGCACGACGAACCGTCCAGACGGCCCCGCCGCACGCCCCCACGGCCGCTTATCCGCACCGGGCCCGACCGACCGGCGCCCTCCCCCCGCCCGCCGATCAGCCGCCGCCGAGGACGACGTACCACCGCGGACGGGCGCTCAGCCGAGGTTCGGAATGCGCCAGTCGATGGGGGTGTGTCCCTGGGCGGCGACCGCGTCGTTTATCTGCGTGAAGGGGCGCGAGCCGAAGAACTTCTTCGCGGAGAGCGGCGAGGGGTGCGCCCCCTGCACGACCACATGCCGCTGCCCGTCGATCAGCGGCAGCTTCTTCTTCGCGTAGTTGCCCCACAGTACGAACACCGCAGGGTCGGGCCGGGCAGCGACCGCCCTGATCACCGCGTCGGTGAACTTCTCCCAGCCCTTGCCCTTGTGGGAGTTGGCCTCGCCCGCCCGCACGGTCAGCACGGCGTTCAGCAGCAGCACCCCCTGCCGGGCCCAGGGCATCAGGTACCCGTTGTCGGGGATCGGCGTACCGAGTTCGTCGTGCATCTCCTTGTAGATGTTGCGCAGCGACGGCGGAGTCCTGACCCCGGGACGCACGGAGAAGCACAGCCCGTGTCCCTGCCCCTCGCCGTGATACGGGTCCTGGCCGAGGATCAGCACCTTCACCTGGTCGTACGGCGTGGCGTCCAGCGCGGCGAAGACCTCCTCGCGCGGCGGGTAGACCGGCCCCCGAGCGCGCTCCTCCTCCACGAAGGCCGTCAGCTCCTGGAAATAGGGCTTGGTCAGCTCTTCGCCGAGTACGCCGCGCCAGGACTCGGGCAGCATGTCGGGCATCACGTCAACGACCTCCGGGTGGGTTCCGCGTCTTTCCCGTCTTTCCTTGCAGAACCTACCGGCGACCACTGACAACGCCCCCCGCCGGGCCCCGCCCCCTGTGGACGACTCGCCAGGACGCGAGGCCGCCGGCGGAACGGGAGCCACCGGGGCGCCCGAACGGCCGGTGGCGGCGGCCCCAGGACCGCCGCCACCGGTACTCCCCCGCGGTCGAGCGCCCTCACACCCCCGCGTTCAAGAAGCGCCCGCCGTCGATGACGAGGTTCTGGCCCGTGATCCAGCCCGCGTCGTCCGACAGCAGGAACGCCGCGGCGCCCCCGATGTCCTGCGGCACGCCCAGCCGCGCCATCGGGTACTGCGCCGCCGCCTCCGCCTCACGGTCCTCGTACAGCGCGGCCGCGAACTTCGTCTTGACCACGGCGGGCGAGATGGAGTTGACCCGCACCACGGGCGCGAACTCGTGCGCGAGCTGCTGCGTGAGGTTGATCATCGCGGCCTTGCTCATGCCGTACGCACCGATGAACGGCGACGCGGAGACCCCTGCGATGGAGGCGATGTTGACGATCGCCCCGCCGTTGTCCTTCTGCCACGCCTTCCACGTCTGCTGGGCGAAGCCGAGCGCGGAGACGACGTTCGTCTCGTACACCTTGCGGGCGACCGCGAGGTCCAGCTCGGCCATCGGCCCGAAGACCGGGTTGGTGCCGGCGTTGTTCACGAGGTAGTCGACCCGCCCGAAGGCCTCCATGGCCCGCTCGACGGCGGCCGCCTGGTGAGCCTCGTCGTGCGCCTTCCCGGCCACGCCGATCACCCGGTCGGCGCCGAGCTTCTCGACGGCCTCCTTCAGCGCTTCCTCGTTGCGGCCGGTGATCACGGCGCGGTGGCCGCGCGCGAGCACGGCCTCGGCGACGCCGTACCCGATGCCGCGGCTGGCACCCGTGATGAGGGCGACCTTGGCGTTGTCCTGCTCAGTCATGTTCCTTGGCTCTCCTGGCGTCGGTTGACCGTGTTCCATCGGCCGGTGGTGTTCCGTCGGCCGACCATGCCCCGCCGACCGGCGGCGTCCCGTCGGCCGACCATGCCCCGCCGGCCGATGGCGTCCCGTCGGCTGGTCCTGACGTACCCGGACGTCAGTTGAGCGGGCCGCCGGCGACGTACATGACCTGGCCGGAGACGAAGCCGGCCTGCTCGCCCGTGAAGAACGCGATCGCGTTGGCGATGTCCTCGGGCTTGCCGACGCGCTGGACCGGAATCTGGGTGGCGGCCGCGGCCTGGAACTCCTCGAAGCCCATGCCGACCCGCTCGGCGGTGGCCGCGGTCATGTCGGTGACGATGAACCCGGGCGCGACGGCGTTGGCGGTGATGCCGAACTTGCCGAGCTCCTTGGCGAGCGTCTTGGTGAAGCCCTGCAGACCCGCCTTGGCGGCCGAGTAGTTGACCTGGCCCCGGTTGCCGAGCGCGGAGCTGGAGGAGAGGTTCACGATACGGCCGAACTTGGCGTCCACCATGTGCTTCTGGCAGGCCCGCGACATCAGGAACGCGCCGCGCAGGTGCACGTTCATGACCGTGTCCCAGTCGCTGTCGCTCATCTTGAACAGCAGGTTGTCGCGGAGCACGCCCGCGTTGTTGACGAGTACGGTCGGCGCGCCCAGCTCGTCGGCGACGCGCGCGACGGCGGCCTCCACCTGCGCCGAGTCCGACACGTCGCAGCCCACCGCGATGGCCTTGCCGCCGGCCGCGGTGATCTTCTCGACGGTGTCCTTGCAGGCGGCCTCGTCCAGGTCGAGTACGGCGACGGCGCGGCCCTCGGCGGCCAGGCGCACGGCGGTGGCGGCGCCGATGCCGCGGGCGGCACCCGTCACGATGGCTACGCGCTGCTCGGTGGTGGACATGCGGGGTTCTCCTCACCTCGAAAGCGGCTCACCGCTCCCGGAAGGCAGGTGAGCAACCGCTTAGTCGCTTCAGCAGAGCTGACGCTAGAAGCCAGGCCACCCGCTGTCAACGCCCCCCGAACGCGCCGTTGCTCACCTCACCTGCGCAATCGGACGCCGCGGACGGGCACGGAAGCCCGCACCCGCCCGCACATCCCTACATCCCCCGGCCGACCTGCCGACCTGCCGACCTGCCTACCTGCCCGCCTGCCTGCCACTCACCGCACCAACAGATCCAGCAACCTCTCCGCCTCCTTGGACGGGTCGGCCGTCAGCCCGGTGTGCACGGGCCCCGGCTGCACGATCGTGCTGCGCGGCGCGATCAGCCACCGGAACCGCCGCCCGACGTCCTCCCCCGCGGCCTGCCCCGCATGCTCACCGCCCTGGCAGATCCCCTCGACGGCACTCAGCGCGGCCCGTACGCCCGCCACGTCCACCGAAGGGTCCAGCGCCCGCAGCCGTGCCTCGTCCAGATGCGTACGCGCCTCCACGAAGCGCCGCGCATGGCAGTAGACGACCACCCCCGCATTGATCATTTCCCCGCGCTCGACCCGCGGCACGACCCGCAGCAGCGCGTACTCGAACACGTCCCGTCCGTTGTGCAGCCCGCTCACTTCACTGCCCTCCGCGGCAACTTTCCGGCCAGCCATTCCGGCGCCTGCGAAGGCTTGTCCTCCGTACGCTCCCCGATCGTGATGTTGTCACTGATCACGCCGGCCCGGGCGAGCAGCGCCCGCACGTACGCCTGCCGCACCTCATCGGCCGATGCGAACCCCGGCTCATCCACCAGCCACTCGTCCGGCACGTCCGCCACGACCTCGGTCAGCAGCTCCTCGGTGACCAGCGGCGCGAACTCCTCCGCCGCGGCCGCCACGTCCGGCCCGAACGTAGCCAGCACGTGATCGGAGGCGTCGTACGGCTTCAGGGCCGCCTTCTCCGCCCCCGGCCAGTTGTGGTGCCAGATCATCGTGGCCCCGTGGTCGATCAGCCACAGCTCACCGTGCCACACCAGCAGATTCGGGTTACGCCACGACCGGTCGACGTTGTTGATCAGCGCGTCGAACCACACCACGCGCCCCGCCTCGCGCGCACTCACCTCGAACGCGAGCGGATCGAACCCCAGCGACCCCGGCAGGTAGTCCATGCCAAGATTCAGCCCGCCACTGGCCTTGAGCAGCTCCTGAACCTCCTGATCGGGCTCCCCCAGCCCGATCACCGGATCCAGCTGCATCCGCACCAGCTCCGGCACCCGCAGCCCCAGCCGCCGCCCCAGCTGCCCGCACACCACCTCAGCAACGAGCGTCTTCCGCCCCTGCCCCGCCCCGGTGAACTTCATGACGTAAGTACCCGGGTCGTCACCCTCGACGATCCCGGGGAGCGATCCACCCTCCCTGAGGGGTGTCACATATCGAGTCGCAATGACTTCTGTCAGCATTTCCCCAGGCTATACGCCCGTCTGACCTTAGGAATCACGACGGACCGACAAGGCCCTCCGACCTGGCGATCCACCCTGAACCCCCCTGGGGAGTTTCTGGGGAGTTTCGGCCGCTGACGACGACGCCGCTCTCCCCACCTCCGAACAGAGCGTCGATGGCACCCCGCCCCCTATTACCGGCCTCCGGCATGAAGTGCGCGTAGTGGTCCAGCGTGATGGTCGGCGACGAGTGCCCCAGCCACCGCGCGAGCGTAACCACCGACTCCCCCGCCTCCAACATCACTGAGGCGTACGTGTGCCGCAGCACATGGAAGCCGTCCTTGGGTGCCGCCGCCCACTGCCAGGGCTTCGCGCCTTCGGCCTGCGGCGGGATGACGCCGGCCTTCGCGAGGGCTGGCTTCCACACGTAGGTGTTCCACGTGTTCACCGCGACAGCATTGCCGAAGCGAGAGGTCAGCAGAAGCGGGAATTTCTTGCGTGCCATGTCCTCGCCCGGCCCTCCCCAAGGGAGCTCCACCTCCACCGGAGGAAAGTGCTCGATGTGCTGCCTCAGCTCTGCAGCCACTGAGGCGGGCATGTCCACACTGCGGGTCTTCCCACCCTTCGGAAGGGCGTAGTACAGCTTCCCACCGAGGGCCTGCACCTGCTTCCGGACGTGCAGGATGCCTCGCGCCCAGTCGATGTCCTCCGGGCCGACGCCGAACACCTCTCCTTGGCGCAGCCCGCATCCCAGGCCGAGCACCACCGCTATCCGGTGTCGGTCATTGATCAGGTCCCGGACGCGGAGTGCGGTCTCCAGCGACCATGCCTCGCGACGCTCCTTCGACGCCTTCGGCCATCGCACCGACTTCGACCGCATCGGATTCCTGACGATCCGCCGGTCGTCCACGGCAGTCTCCAAAATCGCGGACAGCTCGCCCAGAATCGCTCGCCGATAGTCGACCGACAAGACTGTCGCGTCCAACTTTGCTAGGAACGCGCGCAGTTCGGCTGCCGTCACCTGCCTGAGAGGCAGATGCCCCAGGTGCGGAACGATATGGAGCCGAACCCGCCGCTCCTGCCCCTGCCGAGTCTTCGGAGCCGCTCCCGCAGCCGGCGCCCAGAACTTGGCGATGTAGTCGGCGAGCGCAATGGACCCATCGCGCGGGTCCACGAACTCGCCCCGCTCCTCATCCGTGGAAGACCGACGAAGCCACGCCTTGGCATCCTCCAAGGTCTCGAACGACCGATCTCGGACCCCGGGGATGCCGGCGACCCGGTATCGCTTCCCCTTCCCGTAGCGGGTAGTCCGTTCCCTCTTCCCGGTTATCGGGTCCTTCCGCTTCTTGAGCCACCTGTCTTCTACGTACCCCGGCACTCTTGCTACTCCTCGTCTTTCTGGAGGTCGTCCATGCTTCTTGCAAGCAACACCAACCCACACCCCTCCCCGGAAGTTCCTCGACTGCGATCGGAATTCAGCGGATCCGATGCACGAGAGGGGGCCCGACTCGACGGACGCGGGCGATGCGCCAAATGCGCTCACCGTCAAGCAGCGACCCGCGACCGATGCTGCGGCTCGCGCTCCAGTGGACTCAGCAGCGGATTCGACCGCGAGTCAGCAGCCTCTTGCTGACCTATCCACGCGTCGAGCGCGGAGACCCGATACATGACCCTGCCGCCCATGCGGAAACTGGGCGGCCCCTGCCGCCTATGCCGCCACACGTACAGAGTGTTCTCAGAGATACCGAGGTAAGAGGCTGCCCTCTTGACTGTCAGGAAAGCCGCGACAGGGGCGGTGGCGTCAGACATGTCAGCCCTTCCATCTGCAAGGTCGTTACGCAGATGAGAGTGCACGCAAGAACACTGTTTGGTTGTGCCGCGTTTACCTGCTAATGCAATAGATCAGCTTCGATACCCGCGCCTCGGCCTCAGCTCAGTGGTACCTGACCAATCACAACAAATCCCCGCCACGTGGGCGGGGACCTCAGGCACGGTTCCGCATCGTCTTCCGCTTGCGGCCCGCTGGCCAGCGGGCCGCAAGGGACGGCTGGAGGGCATTAACCGCCGAGTGTCACACACCGCTGAAGCAGTGGCTCCAAGCGCAGCTGCATGCCGTCGCGGTCGAACACCTGAAGGGCATCGAGACACGAGAAGACCCAGCGGGCCTCTTCCTCGTCCCCGGCCTGGTACGCGATGGCGGTCACCATGGCCTCCGTGTCGACCAGGTCTCCATGGAGCTCAGCGCCGATGGCCCGGTATCCCGCAGCAAGCTGCGGGTCCGCATACACACCCGTCTCCTCGACAAATGCGCGGGCCGCTGAGGGATCCGTGAGCATGACGGCCAATCGCCGCAGGACCTCGTCGGGGTCGCCGAGCTCACCATGCAGCTGGTGGGCGCGGTCGACGAGGAGTGGCCAGCCGCTCGTCAGCGCGTAGAGTCGGTCCAGGCGTTCGTCCGTGTTGAACACCTCGACTTGCTGTGCCCACCCTCGCAAGCTGCTGCGGTCGTGGCGGCGCAGCACCACAGGAAGCGCCGAGGTGCGTTCCTGACCCGTCAGCAGGACACGCCACAGGTCCAGTTGCCGGGTGTCAGTCACGAGCACTACCGCCCGGGTCACTCCTGGAGTAATGGGGAGCAGGGTCTCTGCCAGGTCGACGGCCTCGCGGCAGGTCTCCGGCTTGGCCGGGTAACGGGCGAAGTCGCTGATGATCACTCGTCGCTCGCGGGGCCGCCCGCCCGTGAGTTCCTGCTTGAACACGCTGGGCTTGCCGATAGGGGGAAGCTTCCAGTCCGCGATGCGTCCTGCGACCGCGCGCAGGGTGTCGCCCACGTCGCCGATTCCGGTAGCCGGTGTTCCCAGGACAACCCGCGTCTGGTTGGCGCGCTCACCGAGAAGGTCATCGAGCTGGGTGATAGTGAGGGGCGCGGGTCGCCGGTCGGGCAGCTCAGGTCGTCCCTCCAGCACGATGCTTTCTTCCAGTTTGCAGTCCTGTTCGGCCCTCAGCAGACGGGCCTCCACCTCGTGGGATGTACCGATCATGCGCAGCGCGTTCGGTCCTCTCAGATGCCAGCCCTGACCGTCGTGGTTGGGCGCGAGGACGCCCAGCCCCACCATTTCGGAGAGGTAGGCCCGGAACCCCTCGGTGTCGAGCTGCTGGAAACCCTGCCGCCACCAGGTTTCACACTCCTCACGCAGTTCGGCGTCGCTCAGGCGCACTTCCAGACCGCGGTGACGAGCGTGGTACGCGAGAACGTTGGCGATCACGTCATAACGGTGGTCCAGGCTCAGGGTGTCCTTGAAGGCCGCTGAGATGCCCGTCCTGAGGGCAACATCGGACTCCACGGCCTCGATGTCGGCTACCTGCACCGTATACGGAGGTCCCTCAAGTCCGCGCCGTGCCCGCTTGCGGTGCATCAGCTCGACCAGCCGGTGGCCGAACATCTGCAGAAGGAACGGCTGGTACGAGCAGTAGCCCAGCACCCGATTCACCAGGTCAACGTCGTCGAACTCGAAGCCGAGTGCCCGCATCGGCTCCACCAGCAGTTCGGCGGCGAACTGCGGAGAAAGCGGGCCGATCACCTTCGGGGTCTGCGCCAGATGACCGAACGGACCGTTACTCGCGAGCTTGGAAAAACGCTGCACGGAGTGCAGGCCGGCGAAGACCACCTTGGCCCGGTCTTTGGTGTCGCTGCCGAGTCCCTTCAGCTTCTTGGTCTGGTCGAATCGAGGAGCGTCCGCCTCGAAGAACTGGTCACACTCGTCGAGCAGGATCAGCAGCCGGCGCCGTGAATCGTCGTCGAGCCAGCTGCGGATTCCGGCCCGCACGCGCTCGGAGCGTTCCCGCTGCGACTTGCGCCCTTGGGGTCGGCCCAGAACTTCGGCCTCGGTCAGCTCCCGGTCCAGGACGCTCCACAACGCCTCCGGCCCGAGGGAGCTGCCCTTGCCGATGTTTTCCTGGTCCAGGTTCACGTACACCGATTGATGGAATCCTGCTCGCTGCTCCATGAAGCGTTCTCCGGCGTCACTGAGCAGGGCCGACTTGCCCAGCCCACGACCGCCGAAGATGACCTGGGTGCCGCGCGGGTCGAGGATGCTTTTGCGTTCCGCGTCCCGCCCGTAGAACATCTCACCACCGATGCGGCCGCGCTTTTCTCTGATATACGGATTAACACCGGAGAACGGCAGTAGCGTCTGCGTGGCCGTACTGACCTGCCGACTGCCGCGGGCCGCAAGGTAGGCCAAGGCCGCGTCGTCCACGACGAGGAGTGGCTGTAGGCGGTCGGATCCAGCGGCGAGCTCTGCTCGGGCCTCCCGGCCGAGCGTGCCGAAGTAGACGACCAGCAGACTGGTCTCACTGGGGTCCCGGGACGCCAGGCTCATGACGACCTCGGCGGGTGGGCGGCCCCATACCATCAGCACCCGGAGGTTGCCGCCTTGCTCCTTGATCTGCGAGCCAAAGGCCGGCACCTTTGCCCGTCCGTTGACCTCCACGCCGGTCGCTTCGAAAAAGCGGTACTCCCGCCGCTGCGGCGACAGTTCGTCCAGCGACCTGGCACTCTTCGCGTCGTACCCCAGAAGCTTCAAGGCCGGGAGCAGCTTCCGCCGGGCAGAGACGTTGGGCCGGTCCTTCGGCTCGGTGGCACCCAGCTCACGCCAGTCGTTCAGGGCGTCCGCCGCCAGTGCCGCCTCGTCGCTGGAGAGGTTTACGTAGTCCAGTACCGGAACGGTGGGGTGCTTGCCGCCAGAGCGAACCACTTCGACGAGTTCGTGATCGATGCCCCTGGGGAGTCCGTCTGGCACGGCGGGGAAGAACTCCGTCAGGTGGGATTCGCCTGCCTCGATGTCCGGAACCTCTTCGCCGATCTCCAGGAAGTAGACGAGGTCTGCTGCGGTCGCCAGGCCGCCGGTGTCCAGGTGTCGCAGAACGCGCGCCCGTTCGTCGTCCGTGACCTCCAAGGCGTCCAGGCGTGCCCGGATTCGGTCGGTCGCCTCCTGCCTGTGCGCAGGCAGGTCCGATCGGACCGTTTCCAGGGCCCGTCGCACGTCGTTGAGTTCGCGGTGATCGACGTCGTCGAGGCTCTTGCGCGCGTCAGCCAGCAGCTCTTGCAACCGTAGGTCCTGGTCGTCGGTCACCGCGCCGTCGGCCTGAGCCCGGTGCAGCTCCGCGACGAGTTCGTCGTGGACAGCCCGGAGCGCAGTACGCCTCGTGGCTTCCAGCTCCTCGATCTCCGCGCTCGTCGCCGCTCCGAACGTCACTCCGTCGGAAGCCGGCAGCGCGCCCTTGTCAGCCAGCTCCACAATTGCCCGAGCCGCCGTGAACGCGTCACGGCTGAGCCGCTCGCGCAGCGCATCTTCCCAGCCGAGGTCCACCGCCGTCAGAAGCACCCCAAGTGAGGGCCGCTCTCCGACCGTGTCGCATACCTTCAACAACTCCGCGTCCAGGACGAGCTCCGGGTTGTCCCCACTGCCGGGACGCACGGTGCCGATGTCCCCCGACAGCAACGAGAAGAGTTCCTCCATGGCACTGCGCGCTGCCCATGCAGCTGCTGCGGTGAAACTACCGGGTCGCCTCGCCAACCGTTCGAGCTCCGTCAGGACGGCATCACGACGCACCAGCATCGACTGACGCAGGGCCGAAACCTCCTTGGCAGCCCGGCTGCCGTCCGACCGGTCACCTCGCTGAATCCCGTCGACCGCCAGGCACCAGTCCTTGGCCAGCCCCACGGCCCGCTCGACGATGTGCACGAGGTCTTGTCGCCCGGAGCCCTGAAGCGGCCTACTGCTCGATGCACGGTGCTTGCGGTCCATACGGTCGATCTCGCCGTTGATCTCTGCCAGTTTCGACAGACGCTCCGTCCTCTCTTGGACGGTCGACAAGGCGTCACGGTCATCGTTGATCACAGCCGTGAGCATGGAGCCGAGCAACCCCTCATCAGGGTCCAGCCATCGTTTGACGATGTCTGTAGCCCTGGCGAATCGGAGCCGCTGTGGTGCGATGAGGGCGCTGCACTGCGTGCGAAGCTCCCGCAATCTGGCCTCGGTCTCGGAGACGTCGGCGATCACGCCCAGTGGGGAGACAATCATCAGGGCACCGCTGAGTGCACGGTCTGCGACTGCGGTCGCCACTTCGGCGAGCGCGTCCGGGAGCCGAGGCACCATGGCCTTGAGCTGGGCGCCGGCCAGGTGGTCACCGGTGATCAGAGCCGCACGCAAGAGAGCCGGAAGCAGAACGAGGTCACTGGTTTCGGCGTCACGGCCGGCGAAACTACTCTGTTGCTGGAGCAGATCCGCGACCAGCCGGGCCCCGTGACTGGTGCCAGAGGTGAGGAGTGCCGCCGCACCAGCCAGCCGGAGCGCTGTCACTTGGGGGTCGGGGCGACCTGCGGCTCGCGCCACATGGTGGGCGAGTCCGAAGCGCCGCTCCGCAACCAGTCTCGCCAAGGCGCGCTCGGCCTCAGCCCCGTCGTCATCCAGATCGGCTGCTTCCTCCTTCGGGGCCTCCTCCTCGTACGAGGTGCTGTCGGCGGGCGCAGGTGCAGGGGCGCCGTCATCCGCGGTCGCTGTGGTGTGCCCGATTGCGTGGTGGAGCTTCGTGGGTGCGGTTTCCTCGTCCCCGACAAAGGGACCAGCCGTTGAGGCCGCATCAAGCGCCTTGGGAGCAGATGGTTCCGGAGAAACCGCTTCCGGGCCCACGGTCGGCTGCGGGGCTGCATGGGCTGCGGGCATGGAGTTCTCGGTGGCCTCGTCAGGGGTGTCCCTGGCGGTGCTCTGCTCGGCGGTCTCTGTGATCGAAGCCTCGGAAGGTGTTGTGATCAGATGCCGGCCCGTCACCGAGTCGGTCACTGGGGTACTGGCCTCCGCCTCGGTGCTGCCGGGCCCGTCTGTTTCAGTGGGGTCCTGTCCCACGGGGTCTCCCGCCGAGCCAGGCAGTGTCAGTTCGTGTGCCATCACTGCCGCCATGGCGCATGCAGGCAGCACACGTACGACCTGTTCCTGAAGGGCCAGGATTTCCGTCGCGGCATCCGTCTGCCGCCCCAGCCGGACAAGGTCGGCGAGGGCGGTGAGCGCGGTGCTCTCCTGCCGCTCCGTCTCTCCCCACATCGCAACGCCGAGGAGCCGTCCGGCGACGGCACGCACGGCCTCAGCGGCAGCGGCAGCGGCAGCGGGGCTGTCCTTCCGGCAATCGATGGACAGCATTTCCCGCAGGTTCTGTCGCGCAGCTCGATCGCGGTCACGTGTCGAGCGATACAGCTGTGCGGCCCGCCTCATGTCTTCCAAGCGGAGCTGCCCCACGGCTATGCCCGCCGTGACGAACACGGTCCGAGCACTGTCGAATCGAGCCTCCAGCCCAGTCAACGGGGCCAGGTCAGCCGGGGCGGGAGGGCGTCCGTCCAGGACCGCCGCGGTGACCCGCTCCGCGGCCCCTGCGGCCTCGGAAAGGGCGGACTGCAACTTCCGGCAGACTTCTTCCGGATCCGCAACGTCATCGACCGCAGAGTCATCCGATACCGCGGTGGGCGTCTCCTGGCCCGAGGCGTGCCGTGTCGACGCAGTCGGAGAGGCCAGCAGGTCCACGCCGGAGGGCCGGTCCTTCACGGTCGTCACCTGCACACCTTTGTGTTCGGAGTCGCTGAGGGCTTCAGGTTCGCCGACAACGAAGTCCGGATGCGCGTCCACCAGGGCCTGCGCTGCAGCCCGTACAGCGTCAAAAGCCTGCGCAGCGTCTTCGCTCGCCGCCCCGAACCAGTCCTCGGCCGCCGCCCAGGAGAGGAGGTAAGCGTCAGCGACCGAGGCGTTGCACCATGCGAACAGGGCAGCTCGGACCAGTGGTCCGCCCCACCGGGACACGGGGACCGAGGCGGCCTCGCTGCCGTCCGCGAAGGCGGCATTCTTCACATCGTTCAGCACGGCACGGGTGAGTGTTTTTACGCCGCCGGTGCGCGAGTGCTGCCGCACCTCACGCTGCAGCCTGTTCAGTACGTCACGGCACAGGGCGCTGCCCGCTCTTCGAGGAGCTGCCATGCGGATCCCCAGGCGGCTGAGCAGACTTTGCCGGTCTCTGGGCGGAAGGGAGTTGAAGGCCAGCTCCACCATGCCGACCGTGAGGTCGTCCATGGCGGTGGCGACTGGGCGTTCCAGTGCGTTGAGCTCTGCGGCCAAAGCCTCAAGGCTCTCCACCGAGACACTTTGCGGTGACATCGGCGGTTTCGCTACGACGTGGTAAGCGTCCTGCATACCTGCGTACTCCATCCGAAGATGCGGGCGCTTTCGCCCGGTGACACCAGGCTCTGAGCGCGAGGAAGGGTTGGTCGCGAGCGAGCTCTCGCCAAAGACTCAGTGACCGCGGGTGTGCTCGGTCACGAAGGTGTATCCCTGGGGTAGTTCCCAGCCGTCAGCCTTGCCGAGCCTTCGGCAGTGTTCCCGAAAGGCAGTCCGCTGGGTTTCGCTCGGCGAGCAACCAGGCCGCAAGCGGCGCAGATGCCCAGGCACATACTGCATGCGCATCGGCTCATCTGCCGATCCGGTAGCTCCCCAGGGATGCCTTACGCGCACTCGGGCCGGACGGTAACCGATGAGCGGTATGACCGGTTGCCCGAAGCATGCCGGGAAATGAGGTTGGCCGGTGGAGTCACGGCTGCCGACGGCAGGTTCGAGGAACCGCTCGGTGAGCAGTTGCTCCACCGCTGCTTCCAGCGCGGCCGACTGTCTACGGGATGGGCGCCGCCCGTAGACGGCAAGCGGCAAACCTAAGCGATCGAGCAGAGCGTGACCGTCAACTGTCAGCAGCCCACAGCGTCGCACCGTGCGCATTACCAGTTGCCGTGGGCCGAGGCCCACTGCCGTGTCACCGTTACGATCGCTGCCCGGGGCGTCTTCCCGCGTGAGAACACAAGGGTCGTAGTAGTGGCCGACAAGTCGGTCACCGACTTGCACCGGCTGATCGAGCCGGGACGTCACAACGCGGATTGACCGGCTCCCGCGGCGCCAGTGCAGCTGGAGCATCAGGCCGGGGAAGTAATCGAGGGGCCAGACGATTCCGGTCAGCCAGCCGGTTTCGCTGCCGAGTTCTGCCACGGTGTTCTGTACCCCTTCGGCGGCGTCCAGAGTGCCGCCGGGGTGATCGAGTTCTAGCCGTAGGGCGGGACGCCTTCCGAAGGCCCTTTGCAGTTCCTCGGCGATGGGCGAGCGCAGAGGCAGACAGCCGTCGATGAGGTGCGCCAAGCGCAGCGGCAGTCGCCAAATGAACTCATCCTGTCCGTCCTGCAGCAGCTCGCTCGGCCCAAGGACAGCATCGTCCGGGAGCGGAAGATCGGCCGGCTCCGGCTCCGGCTCCCTACCCATCGTGGACGTCCATCCCAGCCCGGCCGGGGCCAGGGGGTTCGCCGGCGCTTCCGTGTCACCGGGATTACGGGAACGCCAGACACCTCCTCCTTGGAAGGCGTCGTCGAGCACCACTCGCGTACCGTTCGCGAACAACCCCTGCTCACTGTCGCGCTGAACGACGTCCGCGAGCGCCACATTCGCCCGGCACACCGCCGCGGCGTACCCCACCCCCTTGAGGAGTTCCTTGGCCCCGGGGAACGCTCGTAAGCGAGGACCGACCGCCGTGTAGACGGCGGTCGGAGCGGTGAGTCCGAAGCGGCGCCGCGAAGGGGTGGCCGCCCGTTCCACGGTGGCCGCGAGAGTTCTTAAGTCGTCACCACCCAACGGTCCGCTGTCGCGCCAGCCGGCCGCCAGGGCCGACCGTGACACGGCGTACGGCCCCCAGGTACGAAGCAAGTCACTGGAGGTGAGTATGCGCTGAACCGTACCGAGCAGGCGTAGCAGGCCGGCGCGGATCGCTTCGTCGTCCGTGCTCCCCACGAGATCGGCGATGGACACGGGAACGAATGGGCTGAGGAGCTGCGCCCGTGCGGTGGTCATCAAGTAGTCCGTGTAGGCGGACAGGTCATCGCGCTGGGCCGCCTCTTGCGACGGATAGCGAGCTTCGACGACGAGATGGCCGTCCTCGTTGATCCAGCGCTGGTGATTGCATAAACGGTGGACCTGGGCAGGCGAAAGACTCACACCGGGCCCAAAAGCGTGTGGATCCGGGACCAGAAGTTCCCGGCGACGCGGAGAGGCCTCCGACCCAGGCCTGCCCGGGCCCTCGGCACCCGCCGGCGCTCCGGACACCCAGCCCGGCACCTCGCCGAGCTCACCTATGTCCGGGTGGGCGCCCTCCTTGTAGACGATCTCGGCAAAGAGCGGATCCGACCCCGTGGCCACGCACACCATGGCGCCCACCGGGAGCGCTGCCGCGCACTCACCGAGAGCGGCCACAGGGAAGTCGTCCAGGCGGAGAGGGCTGCGGCCGTAACCGTCACCACCGAGGTCGTAGCCGAAGTACACGGCATTGAAAGCGACAGCGGCGTGCAGGGGTATGCCACGGACAGTGATGACCGCTTCCAAGTACCGGAGTAACCGCTCCCGTTCCACCGCCGGTACCGCGTCATGGCCCGCCACCATGGCGGGGGTCAACAACGCCTGGTCTCCATAAGGGTCCGAGACCTTGGCCGCGGCATGACCCACCCGAGACGCCGGCAAGCCCTCGGCTGGATTCCTCTGCCCCAACTGCCCGACCCCGTACTTTAAATGATCTTCAGGCAGCCCTCCAGACTTCCCGACGGCTGCTGGTCTCCGCGGCTCCCCACCCATGACACCTCCGCCGCACCATAGGCCTCTCGACCCAAATGCATATTGATTAAGAATATGCCTGCCTTCGGCACTCCCGCCACGTTTTCGACCGTCTCTTCGTTGCAGCTCAGTCGTCACCCTGCTTGCCCCCGCCCCATGGGCCGACGAGCTGCACCGGACTGGGTCAACCTCACAGTCGTCACCGACCCAGACCAGCAGTCCCTAGCTGAACCACCAGGTCGACTCCATACGATGACGGCCTTGCGCGACCATCCACGTAGGTTCTGGGCCCATGTACTGGTCGGGGCCAGCGTGACGGTACGCGGTAGCCCTTACGCGCACAGTCCTGCCTGCTCGGTGGGCGGGACACGCTCCGGGTACACCCGCGTACAGGAACGTGGTCCACCGCTTGCCTTCAGTGCGGCGGAGCCCGTTGGCGCTTCCCTGCCGACCTGGGGATGCACCACGGACGCCGGACCGCCCTCCCGTGGGGAAGACGTACGGCGCACCACACCGCGTCGGCGAAGAAGCCTGCCCGGCCCGCGCCCTCTCCCTTGACTATCGAGCTACGCGATATTCGCCACCGTGCCTCCCGCACTGGCGAAGCGCAGACACTTACCGTTCACGCTATGCGCCGCTACGTTTTCGACTCCAACGCAGTGGACCCCATCGCTGATCTCCCTGGGGCTTACGAAGTGGTTCGCGCAGCGGTCGATGAGAAGCACATCGAGATCCTCTTCCCGCATATCACGCTAGACGAGCTGTCCCAGGTTAAGGAGCTGGAACGCCGGCAGCTGCTGCTGGTAGTGCTGGTCAGCCTTGCCCGGCTCGTCTTCAGCGGTGGGTTCGTCCTCGACCAGTCGAGGCTCGATCAAGCTCGTCTGAGCGAAGACACGGTCACCTTCGATGTCCTGAAATCGGGCAAGGACAGGAACACCCGCGATGCTTTGATCGGAGTGACGGCAGAATTCGAGCAGTGCACGCTTGTAACCAGAGACGACGAACTTTCACGAAATGCTCATGCGAACGGGGGCGACGTCGTCGCCCCACTCGACTTCCTTGCGCAGCTCGGCTTCGCCGACAGCGCTGAGCAAGCACCTTCGCCACCATGGATGAGATAGCGCAGAGAAGCACAAGAACATACGCGCCAGTCCCGAATAATCCCACTGACGTCAGCGCGCTTCCGCGTCCCTCGCCCCTCGGCGAGCGACCCGACATGAGTTGCCCTGGGAGCGGCTGTGCTGCACCGGCCAAGCGCCTGCGGTCACCTCCCACCCCCCTGGTCGTCTTCGGTGACACCCCTGGCCCGGACAACGACAGCAGTCCCTCACTTGAATGCAGGTGCCGGCCTTGGACGCCAGCCTGCGGACATAGCGGCACTCTCAGTGGTCAGGAGACGTCCTCGCCGATCTGGTCGGCCTCGCTTTCGAAGCTGGAGCCACGGTATTCGGGGTGGTTCCGATCAACTGCTCCTGCAACGTGGAGTGGTACAGGATGGCGGGTGCGTGCGTCCCAGGCGAGTGACTGATGGCACAGTGCTGCGGCTAGTGCGGCGAGATCCTTCGCCTTGTGCTGGCCGGGCTGCGGCACGGTGATCTGAGTTGCGGTGAAACTGTGCCAGTCCTTGCGCAGCAGTGTCTCTTTGAGGTGGCTCGGAATCGTGAACCGGGTGCAGGTACTGCCATTAATGCTGGTCTGGCCGAAGCCATCGTAGCTGCGCGACTTCTGGGCGAAGTACCAGCTGGTCACCCCTGTGGCTGTGGCTCGTTCGTGCAGCCAGTCGTCGGGGGCTTGTGGCCGAGCGGGGTCACGCCGGCCTCGGGCGTCGGCGCGGTCGACGGGGGTGGGTACTTCGCCGTACGACGTGTTGATGCTGACCACGGCAACCGAGCGTCCGTTGTCATCGAGCCCCTCGCTGGGAAGCGTGCCTTCACCGAATTGGGCATGTTGCAACCCTGGCCAGATGGTCCGGCATGCCTCTGTGTCCACGAAGATGATGAGGGGTGTCTGGCCCGGGAGAATCCGCAGCGCCGCCTTAATGTGTTCACGGACAAGGGCAGCGCCTTCTTTGTGGCGAGCGTGCTGATCGACACCGATCGGTCCGGCACCGAAGGAAGCCTCTCCTTGCGGAAGCGGTAGCCAGGCATGATCGCGGCGGCTGTACATCTCCAGTCGCCAGGGCTGGCGCGGATCCGGATCGGTGTGCAGGGCCGTGAGGACCTCCACCATCTGGGTCTTGTCGGCAGCGCCGAACCTCTGGCTGACCCGCTGCTGGCGCAGGTGTAGGCCGACAAGGATCGCTGGGTGATCGAGCGCGACCCCCTCGGCGAGACGTCCGTCCACCGCGCCCAAGCGGAACGTCAGGTCGCGCAACCCGTTGATCGCCGGATAGTCCAGCCGGGGCCGTCGCTGCTTCGGCTTCTTGACCTCCTCACGCTCCTCGGGCGCGGGGGCGTCGTCAGCTTCGGGTGTCTGAAGCTCGGCACCGGCCTCAAGGTTCTTAGGCAGGCAGTCTTCGTCTTCGGGCTTGGGCGGTTTCGGGCGCGGACGATGAGCGATGAACTGGGAGACCACGCCTCGCAGGTGAAAGTTTCGGCGGAGGTCACGCTTCGGATCATAGATGTCGGACTGTTGGCTCTTGCGAGCGGTGCGCTTCTTGGGGTTCCAGAGTGTTTCGACCCATACGCCGGTGAGCGCAGTCTTCGCAAGGGGGGCGAGGAAGGCGAGTTCGCGGTCCCAATCGACTGGTACCGGGGAGACAAGAGCAGGCATGCGCCGGAATTGGACCCAAAGCTTATCCGTGAGCCGGTGATCGCGGGTGTCGACCCATTCCTTGGCTTGTTCGGGTTCCTCAAGGTACGGGCTGAGAGCAGTGATCATGCGTTCGCGTGTGTACTCCGCGTCGTACAAAGCGAGGATTCGCACGCGGTCCTGTCCGGTGCCGCTCAGCGCGTGGTCGAGGTCTTCCCGTAGGACTGGCCCCTTCGTATGGCGGACTACCTCCACGTCGGTTCGTTCATATGTGACCTGCTCAGCCTTCAGCTTGGCTGTGGCCTCCTTGATGTGGTTGGCCAGATGGAGGTTGAAGCGAGTGCCCGTGCCCTTTCCCAGCGGATGCTCGGTGGGGCCGGGAACCAAGGCGCGTACCGATCCGCACACCTTGGCCAGGGTTTCGTTGGTGCCGAGTTCGATCGCCTCAAGGTTGCAGGCCGCGACGACCTGGGCCGCGAAGTTGCGAGCGTAGGGTTCCCAACCTTCCTCGGTGCGGCGGTGGCCGACAGGAATGCGAAGCACAGTGTTCTTTCCGCGTTGAACGAACGCGGTGCGAGTGCCGGCCCAGTGGGTGGCCAGCCTGCTGAACGTCGGTAGCACGTGAATGCCGACCCGGGGCTCGCCGGGGAGCGTGATGACCCGGAAGTCGAGTTTGTGCATCGCGTAGCCGACCCGCGCCGGCCTCTCGGTCTTGCCTTCCAGTACGTGGCTCCACGCGAGCAGACTGCCTCTGGTGTCCATGAGCCAGTGGAGACGCTGACCCGCGTCTGCCACGCCCCCGGGCAGGTGGAGCGGGGCGCGCGCGAGCGTTGCGGCGAAGTTCCATGCGGCGACTCGGTAGAACCACTGCGGCGCGCGCGGTCGGCCGGCGCCCGCGTCTCGGATGAAGCTGTCGAGTTTGGGCTTGACCATCTCGCCCTGCGCCAGGAGCGGGGCGAGGACGTTTTCGTCGACGCCGCCGCGGATGAGCTGCTCCCAGCTGCGGATGGCCCGTGTGAGCAGACGTGGCGCGATGGGCTTGGTGGTGGCCAGGACAGCGGGAACGGTGAGGTCGTCGTCGGGCGGCGCGATGGTGTCCGGCATGATCACGACGGGTTGGTTGGTCACCGCGGAGAGCGCTGTGGCGAGTCCTGCGTAGGCGGGCCGTACCGGCTTGGAGGTGTCGTTGTCTCGGTAGCGCGGCAGCTCGCTCCATGCCTGAGCAAAGTCCTCGCTCAGCTTGTAGAGCACGACAGAGCCGAGACGCTTGGGGTCAAGGAGGTAGGCCAGGGAGGTCAGCATGCAGTGTCCAGGGAGTCGGCGGTGACTGAGTGGCTGTCGGCGAACTTGAAGAAGGCCCGTAGAGCCTCGCCGTTGGTGGTGAGCAGCGTGTCGAGTTCACCGGAGCGAGCCCAGTCACCACGGAGCTGCCGAATGAGATTAGGTAGGTCGGAGTTACCCTTTGGGTCCAGGAAGGCGTAGTCGACGAGCCGGATCCGGCCAGGTGTGCCACCGCGGCGGGCGCGTCCGACCAGCTGGATGATGGAGGCGATGAGCTCGGCCGCGATGGCCTTTTTCGCCCGACGGGGCAGCGCGCTGAAATAGCGCTCGCTGCTGAGCAGATCGTCGAAGTACTGGCCAGAGACCTGCTTGGATCGTGCAAGTGCGCGCCAAGGTTGGTCGTCGAGATATTGATCGTCGAGGGCTCTCGCGCCCACGTGAGCGAGCAGTTCATCAGGGTCGTCAACGATCGACATCGGACGTACCGCGAGCCAGATGGAGCCGATCCGGGAGCGGCGCTCGCCGGGGGTGAGAATGTTGAGGCTGCGCTCGGCTCGCTTGAGTGGGGCGATGAGAATGCGAGCGTGCGCTAGGGCGCCGAAGTCCTCCAGCTGATCGCCGGTGATCTCGATCCAGGGCCGGTCCTCAACTTCCGGCTCAGGCATCGTCTCGGTGTTCGTGTCAGGTCGTACCGCTACCGCGATCAGGCCCGGCGGCGCGCCGGCGGCGCGCAGCCCTTCGGCCAGGTCTCGACAGCTCTGATAGGAGGTTGTCGCGAGCAGGATCGCATCCTGGATACCAGGGAGGTTGCCTTCGGCGAGCCCTTCGAGTTCCCGGGAGAGCTCGCTCCACAGTTTCATGCCGAGCTCTCTCGTGGCCTCACGTCTCTTCTTCCCGGTCAGCCCCGAGATCCGGATCATTTCGCCGGTCAGGTCGGGAATGGCTCGGGCGTCGATCACGACCGATGAGCCTTCGTCCGGCACGATGAACTGGGGCCGGGTGTGGATGTGGTGCCGGTGTGCGCCTGGCATATAGGCGGTCGCCGACAGGCCGAGGACGACTCTCGGGTGCCCCGAGTGAGCGAGTGCGGCGGTCTGCCCCAGCGAAGTGATGTAGCGGTGCGGGTCACCGCCGAACGCGGCAGCGCTGAGCTTGGTCTCGTGGGGGGATTTGGGGTTGTGGTCCTCGGTAAAGGCGAACACCAGTCGCCCGAGCGGTCCGTGCGGGATGGCCTTCCACTTTTCGTAGCCGCCCAGGGCCTGGGCGATCTCCTCTGCCGCCGGGACGCCGGCGAGCGCCAGCTGTGGGGCATCGTGGACGAAGCTGTACAGCATGTCCCTCAGGGGAACGAGGAACATTCTGCGTACCAGCCGGTCGATCACAGCGGCTCGGGTCTTCGGCGCAGGGACCCAGGAGGCCAGCATCTCGAACAGCTCGCCGCGGGCGTTCTCCAGAATCCCGGCAGCGTCAGCGGCGGTGGTGATCGAGCGCACTGTTTGCGTGAATTCGCGGACATGCGCGGGCAGGAGGTGCGTGGCGATCTTGCTGTCGTACACGGCTTCCAGCAGCACGGCGGCGCCTGCGGGCTGCTGAGGTTCGGGAATGCTGGACACTTGGGCGACGTCGTCGGCAAGGAACGCGGCGAGGTGCCTGCCCAGCCACCCGTCCCAGCGCTGTGGAACAATCCACCGACGGCCGCCTCGGTGTTTGCGTAGTTTGTGGTGCGGATCGTCCGGGAGTTGCTCGCTCAGGGTGAGGTCGCCTCGTGCCAGGTGCATGGTGTAGGTCTCGGCCAGGCGCCTGCACTCCGACACGTTGGAGCGTGCCCGCTCTTCCAAGGCTGCGGGCAGTCGGTTGAAGGCGCTGACGAGCTGGGTGTCCGTCTCCAGGAGTGGGCGATCGTGCCCACGATCGCCCCACGCCAGTGTCAGCCCCCGCCCGGAGCGGTCCATCACTGTCGACTGGAAGGCGTCGAGCTCATCGATCAGGATGACCTGGGCGCGTGTCGTGAGGAACTTCTCCACGCTGATCTTTTCGTCCACCACCCCGTCGTCGGTCTCCAGGGGGATGTGCATGCGTCCCTCGTAGAGGTTGGTGTGCGTGGTGACGATGATCTGCGCGGAACTTGCCTGTCGGGCCAGGCGGAACTTGCCACAGCCCTGCCGGAAGGGGCAGACCCTCGGGGCCGGCATGCTCCGGTAGGGTTCACCTCGCTCTGGACGTACGGGTGTCAGCTTTGTGCAGGGCTCTCCGCCGGGCACCCATGTGTCAACTGCCTCGTCTACCGAGGCGCATGCGGGCAATTGACAGGAGTAGCCGATCCGGGCGAAGACCCAGTCGACGTAGTCCGGGTCGTGTGCACCCTTGACCGCTCGATCCAGTTCTCGCATCAGGCTGTTCGGCGACATCAACGGGACCACCACTGTTGAGGCGTCGACCCCCAGTCGCTTTAGAACGCCCCACTCGTCCAGGTCCTGTTCGATCGCGTGGGCGAGCTTCAGGGCGTTTGCATTGGTATCGACGATCAGGGCCACTGTTTGTCCCTCTTGCACGGCCCAGGTCGCGTAACTCCGCAGCAGCACGCTCTTGCCTGAGCCCGTGGGGGCGCTCAGCACTCTCGTCGGCCCCGCCTGCAGCCTCAGGATGTTCTCGACTGCTTCTCCCCGTGCGGTACGCATCTTCTTGAAAAAGGGGGTCAGGGTTTCAGCCCGGAACGCCTTACCCGTCGCCTCATCGAGCTCTGTGTTGAGCTGCAGGAAGGGCTCGATTTTGAGCGCTGCCTCCACGAGTTCCGGAGCGGTGGACAACCGTACTGGTGACGATTGCCGTGGCGGGGTCTGGTGCTCTTCGAAGGTGTAGTAGGCGAGCACGGGTGCGCTCTGCCGGCCGGCCATAGGCACCCGCAGTGTGTGGGTGTACTCACCGGGCTTCGCGATCGGGCTGGTGATCAGCTGTGCCGCCCGGATGTCATCCATCTCTTTCAGGAGCTGGTCAACGCAGGCACGGGGCTCAAGGCCGTGGTGCGCGACCACATGTTCACCGCTCTCGTGCAATCGGAAACCGGGGACGTTCCTCTCGAAGAAGCTGGTGCTGGCGTACTCACGGAACGCGGTGTCGTTCGCGAGGGGGTTCGCCCTGTGGGCCAGCAGTCGACTGAGGCGACGTTGATCGTCCAGGGGCAGCGAGGCGAAGACCGACCAGGTGTCGTACTTGCCGGTGAGCAAGAACTGGGCGGCCGTCAGGGTGGTGCCCGCCCTGCCCTCTGGGAAGTAGGCCTGTGCGCAGGCGCAGGCGCAGGCGACGAGGCGCGAAAGGAGTCGGGACTGCCCGTTTCCGAGGCCGTTGCGTTCGCGTGCGTCGATCATCGGGCCCTCCTCGCCTCAGCAAGCTTCTTCTTCACGATCCGGTTCACGTCCTCGACCATCAGCACCGTGTAGTCAGGCAGGAGATCCTGCAGTTCCGCGCGCTGAGCCATGCCGCGGTGGTCCGGGAGGACGATGGTCTTCGCCACAAGCGGTTTTCTGGCAATCTCGTCTGCCAGGGCGGAAGCACTGGCGACGTCCTTGAGATCGATTGTCAGTGCCCAGTCCAGCTCGTCGATGGCGAACTTGATGTCGTAGGCGTCCTGGCGAGGCCATAGCTCAACGCTCAGGGGCGGCTTGCCGTCCCACCTCTTGTACAGCCTGAGTTCCTCGATGCCGGGAACGACGATGTAGCGCCATACCGGAAACTCGACACACACCGTCTGACGAGGGCCCTCGGCGTACACGTTCTTGGCGGCGGGCTGTCTGCGCACCGTGTCATCGCGCGGACGGAGCTTGGGAGGCTGTCCGCCGTTCAGGCTACGGATGGCGTAGGCGGCGTTGTGGGTCCGGTAGCTGCAACGCACCGCTGTCCCGTTGACGCGCATGGGCCAGCGGCATTCCGGGCAAGGCCACCAATAACACCCTTGATAGGCACGGTCCGGCGGGAGGGGAACGTAGCGGACCGGGGGCAGAATCCCCGCATCGCTGCACTGGTCAGCGATGGCTTCCCGCTCGCCGGCTGGATGCTCGATCGGGAATCGTCGACGAACCACGTAGTCCATGTCGCTCGCGCCGACTTTGAGCCCCAGGAATGCTTCGTTCTCGATGATCTCGTGTTGCAGCCACGTCCACGTGGGCAACCAACCGCGGCCACGATCACCTTTCTCAAGGAGCTCGACGATCGCCGAGCATCCGTCGGAGTAGACGTCGTCGCTGATCTCGCCCCACTCCAGGACCGTGACTCGCCCAAGTGGATCATCCTCAAAGACTTCGGGAGCGATTCGCCGCAGTGGATGCCGTGAAAGCTGGTCGACGAGTTCGGCCGGTGTCAGGGCCTCGTGGCCGGTACCGAGAATCGAGTTGACCACCCCGGTCATACTCATGACTTCGCGCCAGGCCCTGGCTTCTTGGCGTCTGACCATCCACGCGTATCCGAGGCGGATCGTGGCGCTGATCAACATGGTCCGGCGTCGGCTCATAACGGCATCAAGCACCGTCACTCCCCTATCTCACTTTACTGAGTGTTCTTGACAGAGAGCTCTGTGTGACGGAGGTGATGATGTCGGAGTCCTGGAGATTCGACCGCAAGCACCTGGGCCGGCGCGTCAGACGTCCGAGGACGGCCCGTCCATTCTGATCAGGCCGTTTGTGTCCAACCGGGGCCTGTGAAGTGATTCAGGGTTTCACTCGCTCGGGTGATTTCCTTCCCATGCGGTTCGCCCTCGCCTCGCCAAAGGGCGCAGTGCTCGGAGGTCGGTCGACCGGGCAGCCCGCCCGTTTCCCGACGAGTGCGTCGGCGCGGCCACCGTGCTGCGCTGGACGGTGGCACGGCCGTGCAGATGATCGGTCACCGGATCGACCTGCTGGTCCCGCTTCGGCGCCCAACTTCTCCTTGACCACTCCTTGCGCACACCCTCACACCCGAGAAGGACCGCGTCCAGGCCTTCATATAGATCCCGGAGCGACTGCGGTGCCTCGCTACCGGGTCTTCGACGACGTGCTCACGCTGCAGCCTATCTGTACTGGCTGCACGGCCATGTGCAAACGCAGCTGCACTACGTTGCCTACCGGCGAATCAAGAACCTGGCCACAGTGCGCGTCCAGCCGCGCAAGCACCAGCTGGTAGTCAACCTGCTACTGGACCCGGACACGGTCGAGCTGGAGGACGGCTTCACCCGCGATCTGCGCGGGACGGGCTGCTTGGGCGTACGGGACGGTGTCGAGCTGCGACTGGGTTCCTTCGACGACCTGCACAGAGCCGCCGATATTCTGCAGCGCAGCGTCGCGGCAGCCTGAGCTGCACAACGTACAAGGGCGGTGCCTTCCCCTGAAGGAGGGCACCGCCCTTTTCGCGTACCAGATTCTGTGCTGGGTCTCGCGCTCATGCTTCGGGCCCGGCGAGGTCGTAGTCGTCCTGGGCGAGAGCCTGGTCCAGACGCTGTTCGGCGATGTCGGCGTAGTGGTCGTCCAGTTCGATGCCGATGAACTGCCGGCCTTCACGCAGGGCGGCGACGCCGGTGGAGCCGGAGCCGGCGAAAGGGTCCAGGACCGTGCCGCCCTGGGGGCAGATCTTCACCAGTTCCTGCATCACCTCGATGGGCTTCTGGGTGATGTGCACACGGCCCTTGCGGGGCTGGCTGGCGGTGTAGAGGCCGGGGAGGTAGACGGGGTTGCGGTGAGGGTCGACCCTGCCCTTGGTGCCCCAGACGATGTACTCGCACGACTGCTTCAGGCGGCCGGGCTGCGGGCGGGAGACCGGCTTGTGCCAGGAGGCGATACCTCGCCAGGTCCAGCCCGCGGCCTGCAGTGCATCAGTGGTGGTGGGCAGCTGCCGCCAGTCGGTGAAGACCAGGGCGGTGCCGGACTCCACGGTGGCCCGGTAGGACTCGGTCAGCAGCAGGGTGAGCCAGTAGCCATAGCTGCGCTGGTCGCGGTTCTCTCCGGAGAAGTTGGCCAGGTTGTGCTCGGCGCCCGCAGCGGTGTACTTCACCCGCGCGGTGCGCCCGGTGCGCTCACTGCTGGTCCGGCCGCCGGAGTTGTAGGGCGGGTCGGCGATGAGGGCGTCGACACTGTTATCGGGCAGTTCCGACAACTTGGTCAGCGCGTCGCCTCGGTGCAGGGTGTAGGGCATTCCAGCTGTCTCTCTCTCGGGAACAAGCGCACGTTCCTCATTCCGCTAAGGAGTACGTGCGCTGGGGACTCTCAACCCGTGAGTTCGGCGGGGTGAGTGCGGATGATCGCTGGAGAGTAGTCCGGTAATTCCGGCCGCACCAAGCCAGGAAGAGGCGGCCGAGGACAACTGGTTGGGCTCGTTTGGTGCGGCCGTAATCCGTCTCTACAGTCTCGGCGTGTTCATCAGACAGAGCGCCGGTTCTGCCTGACTGCACGGTGTGGATGCGTGGTGTCCCGTCCAATCCGGGGCGCAGTCAGCGCGTCGTTGACGTCGGCGGAAAGGAAGAAAGGAATTCCTGTATGTGGCGCGTGAGATTACCAGCGCGGCTTGCTACCGCGCTTCACTGAGCGGTCCGGTGGCCGGGTAATGGCAGGCCCGGCCGCTGGCTCCGCCGCGCCTTCCGGGATTGTCAGTCTCGCCCAGGGTGCGGGTGGCCTTTCCGACGAGAGCGCCCGTGCTCACACCTACGTATAAGGAGCTGCGCTGCTGATGCGGCCTCCCCTGATATGCCCGGCTCCACGGCCAGGCATCCGGATCGTTGCCCACCTTGGTCCGCACTCGTGAACAAGACCGTGCTGGTCATCGGCGTGGTGGTGGCCGCGCCGATGCTGCTGATCGCCCCCATGGCAATGGCCATGACCGGTGCGCACAGGGCCGAGGCCGCCTGTAAAAGACGGCGCGGGCGACGGCGTTGATACGGCGGCGATCGCGAAGCAGGTCCGTGCGATCCTGAAGGGCGGCAAGTCCGGTTCGGTCCACGTCACCGGGCTCGGTGCCCCCAAGGAGCAGATCCCGAATGCGCAGAAGATTCAGGCCACCGGCGTTGCGCTGAAGGTGCCGGCCCGGGGGCAGGCGGTCGCGCTGGCCACGGCCCTGCAGGAGTCGGGTCTGCAGAACCTGAACTATGGCGACCGGGACTCGCTCGGCTTGTTCCAGCAACGGCCCAGCCAGGGCTGGGGGACCTCAGCGCAGGTGCGGGATCCGGTGCACGCATCGACGGAGTTCTACGAGCACCTGAAGAAGGTCCCAGGCTGGCAGTCGATGACCGTTGCCCAGGCCGCTCAGGCGGTGCAGGCCAGCGCCCTGCCTGACGCGTACGCGAAGTGGGAGCCGCTGGCCACCGAACTGCAGAAGGCACTGGCCCACTCCCTCCATCCCGACGGCCCCGAAACGGAAACCGCGAAGGGCGACAAGCCCCTCGCCCCCGGCGCCGGAGACTGCGGAAGCGAGGCCGGTGCGTCGTTCGGTGTGATCCCGAGGGGGAAGGTGCCGAAGGGCTACAAGATCCCTGCCAACGCGCCGAAGCCGGTGCGTCGTGCGATCAGGTGGGGCCTGAGGCAGCTGGGCACGCGGTATCAGTGGGGCGGGTCGTGTGCGCACGCGCACGACAAGGACCCCATGGGACGGTGCGACTGCTCCAGTCTCATGCAGGCGTCGTACAAGGTAGGCGGCATCACGCTCTCCCGGACAACGTATACGCAGGTCACGGAGGGCAAGTCGGTCAGCCCGGACCGGTTGGAGGCCGGGGATCTGCTCTTCACCGAGGGCTCGGCCGCCCGGCCGGAGCACGTCGGGATGTACATCGGGCACGGTCTGATCCTGCAGGCCCCGCACACCGGCGACGTCGTGAAGATCTCCCGCCTCGCCGAGTGGCGCCCCTCGCTCCTCGCTGCCCGCCGCGTCGCCTGAACCACATCGCTCTTCCTCCGTTCCACCACATACGGGCACTTCTGTGCCCGATTCACACGGGAGTTCCTTTGCAGCTCGCGCAGCATTTCCAGTACCTGGCCTACGACCCAGGAGTCCGCCCTAAGGAGGGCGGCCTCCCGGGCCTCGGCGTGCTGAAGGACGTCATGGGCTCGATCAACCTCTTCGGCATCATCGCCGTAGTCGGCGCTCTGGCGGTCTCGGCGCTGATCTGGGCCTGGGGCCACCACTCCGGCGGTCACCAGGCCGAGCAGAACGGCAAGAAGGGCGTCACGGTGGCAGCCGGATGTGCCCTGCTGCTCGGCGCCGCCAACGGCATCGTGGCCTTCTTCTCAGCGATGGGGACGCAGGTTCACTGATGCCGAAGCAACGTTTTCCCAAGGGCTCGGAGGGGCCAGTCGCTTCCTCCTCGTCGGTGGTGCGGCGGACGGTGATGGTCGGCATCGTCCTCGTGGTGCTGGCGGGCACCACTGGCCTGGTCGGCTACCTCACCCGTCCCAAAGCCCCGAAGCCGCCGCCCACCTCCGACTCGCAAACCGCTCCCCCAGCACCTCACGACACGTCGCATCCCGGTAGCCGGGGCACCGTGGCAACGCCCCCGCACACCGACGACCCGGTCACCTTCGCCAAGGCAGCAACCAGGGCGCTGTGGACGTACGACACCCGGCACATCTCCCGCCCCGAGCACCTGTCCGGGCTCGAAGCGTGGATGACGGACGAGAAGCAGTACCGCGACTGGAAGTCGGTGAGCGGGCAGGTGCCCGGCACGAAGCTGTGGCTGCGGTTGCAGGATAACGCCCAGCACGCCTCTGCCTCGGTCGAGGAGGGCCATCTGCCGGAGGCGTTCAAGACCGCCCTGGCCCAGGATCCGGGTGCGATCACGCAGGCGTACGTCTACGCGGTCACCGTCATCGGCAAGCAGTCCATCGCCTGGAAGCACGGCGGCTCCGGCGCCGAACCTCGCCAGGTCACGCTCGCCGTCCAGTGCCGCCCCGACCACGACTGCGCCCTGTCCGGCGTGCTGCCGGAGGTCGCCCCGTGACCGCCGCAACCATAACGAGGACGGAGGTGCGCGGTGGGTGCCTGTGACCTCCCCCTGATGAACCACGTGTGCGGGGCCGTCGGTGGCGTGGTCGGTAAGACCGGCGAGGCCATCACCGGCGGTATTGGCGCCTGGATCGCCAAGTCGATGGGCGAGGTCGCCCAGTCCGCCGCCGACCTAGCCTCCAAGGCCGTGGACAAGACCACCGCCGTCGACCTGAACGCCGAGTGGTTCCGCCACAACTACGAGCTGATCCTGCCGATCGGCTTGGTGCTCACCGTCGGTACGTTCTGCCTCCAGCTCACTCGCGCCGCCTGGCGCCGTGACGAACGCGCACTGGCGCATGCGGCGTTCGGGACGATGACCGGTGTCTTCTTCGCCTTCGCCGCGATCGCCTGCACCACCGTCGCCCTCACCGTCACCGACGCCCTGAGCGCGGGCCTCTTCAAGGCGGCCAACAGCTCCGTCGACGATGCAGTCCGCCGCCTGGTCAAGGTGAACGAGTTGGGGGCGATGTACGGCCTGGGCTGGGGCGTGCCCGCGATCGTCGCACTCGGCTGCGCGATCGGGGCCTTCCTGTACTGGGCCGTCATGGTCGCCCGCAAGGTCGGCATCCTGGTCCTCGTCACGCTCGCCGTCTTCGCGGGTGCCGGCGGCGGCTGGGAGGTCGCCAAGCGCTGGCGGCGCGGCTGGATCGAAGCCACCGCCACGCTGGTCGTCTCCAAACTGCTGATGACCATCGTCTTCCTGCTCGGCGTCTCTGCCATGGGCAAGCCCGACTCCCACGGCGGGCTCGGCGCGCTCTCGGACGCCATGGCAGGCATCGTCGTGATGGTCCTGGTGCTGCTGTGCCCGTATGCGACGTACAAGTTCGTGCACTGGGCCTCCGACGGCGGCGGCCACGATGATCTGCACCGCACCGGCGTCGCCGGCATGGGCACAGCGGCCGGTGCCGCCAAGACCGCGGGTCAGCTGGCGCTGCAGGCCAAGACCGGCGGCATCACCCCTCAGGGCCCGGCGAAGGTGCCCGGCCAGGGCGCGGGCGGCGTGGCCTCGGGCATCGACCCGACCGGCGGCAGCTCCGGCGATGGTGGGAAGTCGAGGCAGACGCGCTTCCGGTACGGCGAGAACCCCCACGCCGCGGGTGACAAGGGCCGCGCGCTCGTCCGTCGTCCCCCGACCGGCGGCGACCGGGGCGTGCCACTCATCCGCCGCCCGGGCCAGGCGTCCGCAGGCGGTACGGATGCGGCGCCCATATCCGCCGGACCAACGCCCGAAGGCGCCGCAGACGGTGCGTCCGGCGCACCGCAGGGCTTCTCCCCGCGGCCCAGCAGTCCGCCTCCGGCGAGCGGGCCGTCGCCGCAGGGCGGTGCGACGCCACAGCGGTGGATCTACCCGGGCCCACCGCACAAGCCGGGGTCGTAACCGGCCTCTCCGGGGCGGGCACCGACCCCACGGTGTCCGCCCCGGGCCTTTCTCTTCTTTCGCTTCTCTTCTAGGACGGCTTCGCCATGACCTCCGACTCTTCCGCGCCAGGTGGCCTGGCCACCGTGAAGTTCCCCCACCGCACTCGCCGCGGCGTCCTGATGGGGCTGACAGCACCGCAGCTGCTCGGTGTCGCGGTGACCGGCCTGCTGCTCCTGGCGGTGCTGCTGACCATCGGCGTCGTTGGCGCCTTGAAGCTGATACCGGCGTGGGCCGGGCTGCTGGCGGCAGTCTTCGTCCGGCACCGGGGCCGCTCGCTGGCCGACTGGACCCCCATCGCCCTGCGCTACGCGCTGCGCCGGATGCGCGGGCAGCTGTTGTGGCTGGCCCGGCCCGCCACTCGGCCGCGCCGCGAAGGACTGCTGCACCTGCCGGGCACGGCCGCCTCGCTGCGGGTGGTCTCCTCCGCCCATCGGCGTCTGGGGGCCGTGCACGACCCGCACCAGGCCACGCTCACCGCAGTAGTGCGAGTTTCGGCTCGCGCGTTCGCGTTGCTCGATCCGGCGGCGCAGTCGGCGAACGTGGCCGGCTGGGGCCGGACCCTGGCCGCGCTCGCCCGCACCGGGCACATCGCCCGCATCCAGGTCCTGGAGCGCACCGTCCCGGACTCCGGTGACGCGCTCCACCGTTACTGGACCGAGCACGGTGACGCCGACGCTCCGCTGGCCGGGGACGTCTACCGGGATCTGATCGAGGCCGCTGGGCCGGCCGCCGCGCCGCACGAGGCGTACGTTGCGCTGGCGCTGGACATGAAGGCGGCCCGGCGTCTGATCAACCAGGCTGGCGGCGGCCTGACCGGCGCCTTCGCCGTGCTCGCACAGCTGACCTCCACCTTCGACCAGTCCGCTCGCAACACAGGGCTCGCTCCGGGGCCGTGGCTGGCGGCCGACGAGGTCGCTGCGGTGATCCGCAGCGCCTACGATCCGGCCGCCTCGGCCGCGCTGGATCAGTGGTCGGACACCGGCGCCCCGCAGGCGGCCCCCGCGGCTGCCGGGCCGGTGGTGATGGTGGAAAAGAGCGACCGCATCACCACCGACTCCGCCCACCACGCCACCTACTGGATCGAGAACTGGCCCCGCATCGAAACCAGCCCCGGCTTCCTGCACCAGCTGCTGTTCACCTCCGGCGTACGCCGCACCCTCTCCCTCAGCTACGAGCCCAAGGGCCTGGATGCCGCGCTCAAGGACGTCCAGCGCAAGAAGGCCTCCGTCATCGCCGATGCCGCCGAACGCGCCCGCAAGGGACAGGTCGACTCCGAGGAGGACTCGGTGGAGTACGCCGACATCAAGGACCGCGAACGCCAGCTGATCGCCGGCCACGCCGACGTCGCCCTCACCGGACTGCTCACCGTCTCCGCCGAGTCGGACGAGGAGCTGAACTCCGCGTGCGCGGCCATCGAGACCGCCGCCGTGGCGGCCATGACCGACCTGCGCCGCCTGACCTGGCAGCAGGCCGAAGCCTTCACCACCGCGGCCCTCCCCCTCGCCCGCCGCCCCTGAACCACCCTAGCGAGAGTTCCCCCATGCCTTCCGCCCCGCTGCCCGAACCAGTCGAGAACTTCGTGCCGTTCGCGACCGCCGCGCTCGACTTCCACCGCTCCCTCAACCTGCCCGCCGCCCAGGCACCCGCCAGCCGTGCCGACCTGGACGCGCTGCATGCCCACCTCACCGCCCTCTACCGGCTGCTCGGCTCCCACACCGCCCGCACCCGGCCGGTCGCCCTCATCGAGGGAGACCGCCTGCGGGCCACCCGGATCCGGCTGTGGCAGGCCGCCGACCATCTCCACGACGCCTTCCACGCAGCCCCACCCGCCACCGACGGCCGGCTTCCGAGCCGGGAGGCGTGCCGCGCCCGGCTCCCGGAGGGCGCCCCCGACCTCACCATCTGCCAGCGCCACCTCTCCACCAGCGCGCGGGTACGCCGCGACCACACACCCACCGACCTCCACGACCCCGTCACCGGCCTCACCCGCCACTGACCCGCCGCCCGCCCGAGAGGAAGACCGCCGAGCATGCCCACCACCAGGACCCGCGCCACCGCCAGCCCGCTCTACACACCCCGCAAGGCCGACCGCCGCGCACGCCGGACGGCGCGCGAGCAGTTCACAACCGCCCGCAAACAGGCCCGGCACGCCTCCCGGCCACCGAACCGAACCTCCGCCCCCGGGACTGATCCACAGCTGCGGGCCAGCTACGCGCCAGCCGGGCGGCCCGGCCCTGCCTCCGCCCGCGGCGGCCACCTCAAGCTCCCGCCACACCGGATGACCACCGCCACCGCCTCCGGCGCCTACCCCTTCCTCGCCGAGGGCGGGCTCGGCTCCCAGGGCATCTACGTCGGCCACGACGTCCACGCCGAGGGCGCCTTCGCCTACGACCCCTTCACCCTCTACGGCAAGCTCGACGGCTTCACCAACCCCAACATCCTGCTCGCCGGCGTCATCGGCATGGGCAAGTCCGCCCTGGCCAAGTCCCTCGCCGTCCGGGCCGTCGCCTTCGGGTACAAGATCTACGTCCCCTGCGACCCCAAGGGTGAGTGGTCCGTCGTCGCGAGCGAACTGGGCGGGCAGACCATCGCCCTCGGCCCCGGCCTGCCCGGTCGCCTCAATCCACTGGATGCTCCCACCCGACCGCGAGGGGTGAGCGAGGAGGACTGGCGCACCGAGGTTCGCAAGCGCCGTCTGCTCCTGCTGGGCTCACTGGCCAAGACGGTGCTGCGCCGGGAGTTGCATCCCATGGAGCACACCGCTCTCGACGTCGCCCTCGATCATGTCGTCGCCCGCGCCGAAGCCAGCGGCGCCACGCCACTGCTCGGGCAAGTGGCCCACGTCCTCGGCTCCCCCGAGCAGCTCGACGCCGCCCGCGATGAGACGCCTGGGCGTCTCGGCCGCGCGGCGGAGGACCTTGCTCACGCCCTGCGCCGTCTGGTCCACGGCGACCTGGAGGGCCTCTTCGATGCCCCGTCCACGGTCGCCTTCGACCCGGCCGCGCCGATGCTGTCGATCGATCTGTCCCGCCTGGGCGGCAGCGGCGATGACACCGCCCTCGTCCTGGCCATGACCTGCGCCTCCGCCTGGATGGAAGCCGCCCTGGCCGACCCCGACGCCGGGCGACGATGGGTCATCTACGACGAAGCCTGGCGCGTCATGCGCCACGCCGCCCTGCTGGAGCGCATGCAGTCCCAGTGGAAGCTCAGCCGCGGCCTGGGCATCGCCAACATGATGGTCATCCACCGCCTCTCCGACCTCCTCGCGGCAGGCGACGCCGGCTCTCGCGGCCGAGCTCTGGCCGAGGGCCTGCTCACGGACTGCTCCACCCGCATCATCTACCGTCAGGAAGCCGACCAACTCCACTCCGCCGCCGCCTTGCTCGGGCTCACCGGTGTCGAGACGCAGGCGGTGTCTGCCCTGACAAAGGGCCGTGGGTTGTGGAAGGTCGCCGGCCGTTCCTTCGTCACGCAACATCTGCTTCATCCACGGGAGCGCGAGCTGTTCGATACGGATGCTCGAATGTGTGCCTGACCAGCGGTCACGCCGACCGGCGACACGGGAGGGCGGGCCCTGCGGTCGCACTAACACCGGATCGCCGACACCACCAAGCCCCACTTCGCCGCGCACCCTCGTTCTTCGCACGCCCCTCTGATCCATCGAGGTAGCCGTGGCGGACGCCCGCCACATCACGATCGGCGACCCGGCCCCTGCCGTGGTCGCTTGCCCGCCCTGTTCACCGTTTGAAGGAAGCTCTTGTGCCTGGCCCCGATGAGTCCGCGCAGCCCAAGGTGGCGTTCGGTGTCATCCCCGACCTGGGGGTGGCTGCCGCCCTGTCCGAGGACCATTCCTGGGCCGCTGAAGTACTGCGTCAGTACGGCTTCGCCCACGACTCCCGGCGGGACATCTACCTGCTGCCACCCGGCACCGCACACCACACCGCTGTCCACGCAGTGGCCGCTACCGCTCGGAAGCTCCAGAGGGCGGGGCTGTCGGTGGCAGCGGACCCCCGGGTCGTTGCCACCGGTCCTCCGCCGAAGCCATCCGCCCCGGTCACACCGCCACGCCAGTCGCTGGCCGATCTGTCCGCCGCGCTTTCCTCGCTGGAGAGGCCCTCGGATGTCGCCCACTGGTTGCGCTCCCCCGTTGACGGTCAGGGCGGCGTCATTCCGCAGCTACGCCACTTCCTCGGCTCGGCAGCCGCCTGGTGCGATCGGCTCGACCACACCGACGGCCCCGAACTGGCACGTCACCTGCGCAGCCTCGCTGAACACGTTGAGGTTCTCGGCGACCGGCTCGCTCATGTATCGCACTATCTGGACGGCCTGCCCCCGGTCACGCAGGGAGACGGGCAGGTGCTTGCCCGGCGTGCCGGCGCCGCGACGGCCTCCTCTCCGCACCGCCCGGCCGCAGCGGCGAAGACGCCGCCAGAGGCCACCCAGCCTCCGCCGCCCGTACCCCGTACCCGGCGCACTCGCTGACCGCCCCGCTCAACTCCCCGTTCTCTGGAAGGAAGCTTGTTGTGCCCGTGAAGAAGATCTGGATCGTTGACCACGCCTGCGGCCACCGCCAGGAGGTCGATCTGTCCGCCCGCCCGGCTGATCAGCGCGCCGGCTACGCCCGTTGGCTCGCCGCCCGGGACTGCACCGACTGCTGGCGCGCCTCCCGCGAAGCGGACTGCGAGTCGCAGGCGGAGTGGCTGGCCAAGAAGCGTGCCAAGGAGGTGGCCGAGGCGGAGGCGTGGGCCGAGCGGTACCGGATGCCGCCGCTGGAGGGCAGCGAGCGCGCCGTCGGCTGGGCCACCCGCTGCCGCCACCGGCTGGTGACCGCCGCCTACACCGCCCTGGTCAGGGACGGCGTCATGGACTCATCCGCGTGGCAGGGCGTCGAAGGCGCCGTACGGGCGGTCACCCGGGCGGGATGGTGGATCGACAACAGGGAGGCCAACCCCGTGGACCTGCCAGAGCTGCTGGATGCCGCCGTAAGCGACCGGCTGCCGGAGCATCCGTATTCCTGAGAGACGTCCCGCGCTCGTCGACAGTCCTTTCCCCGGGCCTCGGCCGCTGGCCCTGCTGTCCCCCCTCCACCGCAACCGATCATTCCTGCCCGGAGAGCCTTCATGTCCCGTCTCACTCGCTTCAAGAACCACCTTCTCGCCTTCGTCCACGAGGTGTTCGCTGACGACGCCGACATCTACCGCCAGCCACGCAGCAGCGCAGTCCTCGCCGACTGCTACCACGAAGGTGCCGAGACGATCCTCCTCGACTGCGGCTTCGAAAGGCCCCACGGGTGGCAGAAGTTCCACCTGCCGCAGCACTTCACCGAGGCAGAGAAGAAAACCCGTGCCACTCAAGCCGCGTTCCGGCTGCTGTCGGCTCGCTATGACGTGAACATCGACAATTCGCTCCTGTGCCCCGCTACACAGGAGGCCCACTTGGACGGCCGCTGCCAAGACGCCCGTCGCACGCCTTCGGCACGATGACCTCGAACAACCCGCGCGCCCATCCGTTCCCCCGCCAGGAGCTGCCGTGATCACCAACAGAGCCCGCCGCCTCCCCCGCGCGCACCGTTCCGCACTTCTTGGGATTGCACATTGCCTTCCACGCCATCTCGTACCAGGACGCCCTCGACCACCACCGGTACGGACGTCCTGCTCTACCTCCTGCTCGCCCTCGCCGCCCTCGGTATCGGCGGCGGCTCCCTTGCCTGGCTGTTCGGCAACCTCGCCAACGCCGCCTCCGGTTCCGGACCGTGGGGACCGTTTGAACCCACACAGGCGCTGTTCCATCCCGACCAGCTCTGGCCCCGCCTGCCCCACGCCGGCCTGCTGGTCAGCTGTTACGGCATCCCGGCCCTGCTGATGGCCACGGCCGTGTTCGTCTCGGCGAAGCTGTGGCTGCGCTTCCGTGCGAACCCACGCGGCCTAGCCGGTCCGCGCGACCTGGGCGACCTGCTGCCGAAGAAGGCCGCCGCGAAGGCCATCAGCCTGCGCGCCGGCCTCGCCGCCACCAAGCCGAAGGACGTCGCCCCCGACGACCGCGGCGTGCTGCTGGGCACCCTCCAGCCCGGCGCAGCGGAGGTCCGTTCCTCCTGGGAGGACGTGCTCCTGGCCATCATGGCGCCCCGCTCGGGCAAGACCTCTTCCCTGGCCATCCCCGCGATCCTGCGCGCGCCGGGCCCGGTGCTGCTCACCTCCAACAAGGCCGCGAACGATGCCTTCACCGCGACGGTCGACGCACGCGCTCGCGTGGGCACGGTGTGGACGCTGGATCCCCAGCAGATCGCGCACGCCGAGCAGACGATGTGGTGGGACATCCTCGCCGACGCCCACGACCTGGCCGGAGCGCGACGGCTGGCCCAGCACTTCGTCACCGCCAGCGTGAACGAATCCAGCGCCGGAGACTTCTGGTCCACCGCCGCCGCCAACACCCTCACCGCCCTCTTCCTCGCCGCCGCCCGCGGCGGCCGCCCCGTCACCGACGTGACCGCCTGGCTGGCCTCCCCGGCCGACCGCACGCCCATCGACCTGCTCACCGATGCCGGCCTGGACGCCGTCGCCGCCCAGCTGCAGGGCACCGTCGCTGGGGCCGTGGAGACCCGGGATGGCATCTTCGAGACCGCGCGGCAGTACGCCAGCTGCCTGCTCGACCCGCGGATCGCCGCCTGGGTCACCCCGCCGCACCCCGGCTCCAAGCTGCAGGAGTTCCGGCCAGAGGCGTTCTCCACCAGCCGGGACACCCTCTTCTTGCTGTCGAAGGACGGTGGCGGCTCCGCCTCGGCGATCATCGCCGCCGCTGCCGATGCGGTGATGCGCGCGGCCGTCGTCCAGGCCGAGCGCGCGGGCGGGCGCCTGGACCCGCCGATGCTGGCGATCCTGGATGAGGCGGCGAACGTCTGCCGCATCCAGGACCTCCCCGACCTGTACTCCCACCTCGGCAGCCGGGGCGTCATCCCGATCACGATCCTGCAGTCCTACCGGCAGGGCCAGCGGGTGTGGGGCGAGACCGGCATGGACGCCCTCTGGTCGGCTGCGACGATCAAGCTGATCGGCTCCGGCATCGACGACGCGGACTTCGCCGACAAGCTCTCCCGCCTGGCCGGCGACCACGAGGTTCAGACCGTGTCCGTGTCTACCAGCGAGTCCGGCAAGTCCTCCTCCCTCTCCATGCGGCAGGAACGCGTCCTGCCGGCCGATGCGATCCGCGCGCTGCCCAAGGGCTCCGCGCTGCTGCTGGCCACCGGCATTCGCCCCGCGCTGCTCGACCTCAAGCCCTGGTACCGCGAACCGGACGCCGACCGGCTCGGCGCCGCATCGAAGAAGGCCACGGCCGCCATCACCGAACGCGCCCTGGCCAAGGACCGGCCCGACCGCGACCTGTATGGACCCGCCGCATGATGCTGCACGCCTCGCACCGCACCCCGGCAAGACGGCCCACCAGCCCTGTATCTATCCGCTGGCTTCCGTCTCCCATCGAGGTGTTCCATGTCCTCCTTCGACTCCCCGTCCCCGTACGTCTGCAACCGGCTTGCCGATACCGCCGCCGTGTACCGGGGAGGTCGCTGGTGGCTCGATGCCCGCAGCGGCGCCGTCCCCGCAGACGCTGAACTCACGCAGGCGCTCCACCGCCACGCCGCTGACCTGGCCGCAGCCAACCGGGCCGTGGCCGTCATGGAGCAGGCGTGACCGTGATGACGCCGCTGTTCCAGGCCGAGCAGGCCGTCCTGGGCGCAGTGCTGCTGGAGCCGAGCCAGCTCGGCCGCCTGTCCGACTGGCTGCGGCCGGAGCACTTCTACCGCCCCGCGCACGCCGCCCTGTATGCCGCCATGCTCGACCTGCGCGCCGAAGCACACCCGGCAACCACAGCGCCGCCGGACGCCCCGGTCCCGCTGACGTGGGTCAACGACACGCTCGCACGGGCCAGTACCCACACGCGCGGGATCACCGCCTCCTTCATGCACTCCCTGGTCTCGGCCTGCCCACGTCCGGCACACGCACCGATCTACGGGCGGATGGTGCTGGAAGGCGCCATCCAGCGCAGCGTCACCGAGCACGCCGTCCGCCTGCACCAGGCCGCCCGCACCGATGCTGAGCGTGGCATGGGCGTCGCCGAGACGCTGCGCCATGCCCAGGTCCTGGCCGACGTCCTCGATGACCTCGGCCGCCGCTGGGGCAGCGAATCCCGCGCCGCTCGCCCGGCAACGCCACCTACGGCCCCCGCCGCTCCTGCCCGGGTGGACGAGCGGGTTCTGGCTGATGAGGAGAGCATCCTGGGCACGCTGTCCGCCTACCCACAGCAGCTGGGCGACGTGGTGGGCTGGCTGCGCCCGGAGGACTTCACCGACCCAGGCCACGGGCAGATCTACCGCGCCCTGGGGGCGCTGCATCACCGGGGCGAGCCGGTGGACCAGCTCACCGTGCTGTGGGAATGCCAACGCCGCGGCGCCCTCGCCGACGGCACCCTGGAGGCCGACCGCGTCCGCCACCTGTGCGGCACCGCCGCCGGGGGTTCGGCCGGCTACTTCGGCGCCCACATCCTCGATGCCTCCCTGCTGCGCACCGCTGCCGCCTCCGCACAGCACATCCGCGGCCTGGCCGGCAATGAGGCGCTGGCGCCGGGCCAGCTCATCAGCCAGGCCCGCACCGCCCTCGCCCCACTCGATCAGGCGCGCCAACGTTGGGCTGCCGCCGATGCCGGCCCCGGCACTGCCCCAGCCCAGACGGAGACGCCCACCGCGCCGCCTCCAGCGCGTGCCGCCGCTGCCCGCGCCCGCAGCAGCACACCGCAATCCGGCAACGTTGTGCCTCACACCCCAGCAGCGACCGCACCGGCACCCTCCCCCTCCGCAAAGCCCGAGACCGCACGTGCACGGTGATCCAGCAGTGCCCGGCTCCCGGTGGCCGATCGGCAGTTTGTGCTCGGGCTACGGCGGCCTGGACCTGGGCGTCCAGGCCGCCCTGGGTGGCTCTCTCGCTTGGCATGCCGAGACCGACCCTGGCGCCGCCCGCGTTTTGGCCCGCCACTGGCCCGGCGTGCCCAATCTCGGTGACATCATCTCTATCCGGTGGGCCGACGTGCCGCGGGTGTGCGTCTTGACCGCGAGGTTCCCCTGTCAAAGACGTCTCGGTCGCCGGCCGCCGTGCCGGCCTGCGGGAAGGAAATCGTTCCGGGCTGTGGCACCACGTGGTGCGTGCCATCGAGGCCCTTGATCCCTGCCTGGTGGTGATCGAAAACGTACGAGGACTCCTCACCTCCCCCGCCGCTGCCCCTGGCGAGGTGGAATCCTGCCCGTGGTGTCTGGGAGACGGCGCAGGCCGGCCTGTTGTGCGGGCATTGGGTGCCGTACTCGGCTCCCTGGCCGACCTCGGGCGTGATGCACGCTGGTGCGTGCTACGCGCCAGCGACATCGGAGCCCCACACCGGCGTGAACGCCTCTTCCTCACAGCCTGGCGACACTGGGCCGTTGCTGAAGACGCCGACCAGCAACCTCGCAACGAACGGCGGCAGCCAGCACCCATCGAAACGCAAGGAAGGCGGGCACGGCCCGAACCTGGCCGACGAAGTCGAGTGGCTGCTGCCCACCCAGGTGGCGTCCGACGGGCCCATGGGATCGCCGCGCCAACGCCACCACAACGGCTCCCTTTTCCCTCCCCTCGGCAGCGGACCAACGGCACCAGCGCTCCACAGCCGGGCCCGTGGACCTGGAACAGCCGATGGCGACGCTCTTCGACGCCTCGCTGCTGACCGAGGATCCACCGGAGCCTGGGGACGATACGCAGGCGCCATCGCCCGATGGGAGAAGATCTTCCGCCCGGCACCACCGCCGACCGATGCAGCAGGCCGTCTCTCACCCCGGTTCGTGGAGTGGATGCAGGGCCTTGAGGACGGCTGGGTAACCGCCACCCCAGGGCTCGGACGACCGGCACAACTCGCAGCGCTGGGCAACGGCGTCCTCCCGCACCAAGCCGCCCAAGCCCTGCGTCTCCTGGCCCCACCCATACCAGCCTGCCACCACCGCGTGCACGGCTGAGACGCCCTTCTACACCCTGCTTCCCGGCCGGGCCAAACCGCGTTTTCTGCGGATCCTCGACGCCCCAACCACCCGAGTCAGAAAGGGGCATCGATGTCGGGGACCGCCGAGAACGACAGCCCGGTACGGATACCGGACCACAACCTGGACGACCTGGTCGCCACCGTCAGCGCGCTGGTGGCAAAGAGCCAGCGGCAGGCCGAGACACTCGCCCGTCTCACCGATGAACAGCTCGCCCCGGAGGACGAGCCGACAGCAGGGCCCGACCGGGAAATCCCCTCAACATCAGTGAAGGAGGACGGCTCCCAGGGGCCGTCCTCCTCGTTCATCCTTACGCTCGAAGGCCGCGCCTACGTCAAGGAGCTGGCGGCGCTGGCGACCTGGGTGGACGACCTGCTGCTGCCGGCCTACGGGCGCGAGATCGCCGCCAGCCGCCCCTGGTGCCAGCAGTGGCGCGTCCACCCCGAAGCCGTCGCGCGGCTGCATGCGCTGTGGCTGGCCTGGCAGCAGTACACCGACGACGAGGCCGGCCTCGCCGGGCCCTCCACCTGGCATCGCGACCACCTCGACCCGGCCCTCCTCCAGCTCCGGGCGCCGGACGGGCCGTTCGGTGCCTGCACTACCAGCGCCACGCGGCCGAACCACCGCCTGCTGCCCGGCCCCGAGACGGCTGCGGACGGGGGCTGATATGGCCGCGCCCGACTACCGCCTCGACGGCTTCCAACCCGCCTCCGGCCGCGTCGAAGACGACTTCCACTGGGTCACCATCAACGACGACACCTACGCGGGACTGGCCGCGCACCACACCGCCGACGGGCGGCACAGCTTCCTGCTGTTCTACGACGGCTCCGCCATCTGGGATGTCCCCGGCACCGCCGAATACCTCGGCGTGCACATCGAGCGCGACCTGAACGCGCACACGTTCACCTTCGAGAGCATTCGGCGGCCCACTGTCCCCCTCGCCCAGCACTGGCTCATCCACCGGGGCTGCCCTGCCGGGGCGATCGAGCCGGGCGGCTCGGTGGGCCCGCGCCCGGCCGACGCGCTCACCGCCCGCCTGGAGGACCAGCTGCGCCATCACCCCGAGGGCCGGTACACGCTGCTGGATCACTACACCGACAACCCTGGCAACTTCGACGAGGGCATTCAGGTCAGCTCCCTGCTCTACGACCACCACCCCGATGCGGCCGACAGGCCCTATCGGGTCTTCCTCGAAGAGACCGTGTCCTCTTTCGCCACCTACACCGTGCGCGAAGGCGCCTTCCCCACCGCCGAAGCCGCCAACGCCTGGATGCGCACCCGCGACACCCCGCTGCCGCTCACCCGCGAGCCGCAGGCTGGCCTCGGGCGCCGGGCGGCAGCCGCCCGCGCCCGGTCCACCACGCCCGCACCACCTGGCCCCAGCCCGACTACGCCGCTCGGTGGCGCTGCCCCGGCGACCGCCCCCAGCACGATCCGTACCAGGGGTGGCCGCCGATGAGCGCCCGGTACGCCTTCGCCGCCCACCCCGATGCGCTTGCCGACCTCCGCGACGCACCGGAGAACATCCGCGACCTGGCGCTGCTGGAGCTGCAGCACCTGGTGCACGGCAACGAACGCGGCGCCGCCCTAAAGCGCGAGCTCACTGGTTCTCTAGACACCTGAAGTTGTCTCACCTGGGTGATAATTCGGCTCTCGCCGCAGCGGGCGGGACGTGACGGCCCGCCCACGTCCGCAGGGCCAGCCCCTGGCTCATGAGCCGGCCGATGGCGGTGCCCGCATCGATCGCACCCTGGAAAAGCTTCGAGACGCACGGGCACTGCTCGATGACATGATTCACACCGCGCAGACCAGCCGGGATGCGCGGGCACGTCAGGACTGCGGTTTATCTTCCTCCTGGCCGTGGGCGAGCGACAGGACCACGCCGCCTACCGCGCGGCAGCCTGGCGGCTTCAACGCGAGCGCCAGCACACGCAGTCCGACCCGCACGCCCGCCGAGCCCGCGCCGCCTGGTCCCGCACCACCCGCGTCGGCACCGCCCACGGCCAAACGGTCCCCCAGGCAGCCGAGGCCACGGCGCCGTCCCAGCAACGTCCCCGCCGCCAGCGCTGACAGCGCAACGGTGTACGCGAGAGAGACCTGCCTGATGCCCACCGAGTACAACATCGAGCACTGGAGCGAGTACCGCATCACGCCCCGCTATCTCGCCGGCTCCGGTTACGCGGGCGACCCCGGCTTCGAGCCGGTCGCCCACTGGCCGCACCACACCTTCGACGACGACTTCTGCCAGCTCCTCGTCCCCCGACCACCGCATCAAGATCGGCTGGTTCGGCGACGACTACGACTTGTGGAAGATCACCGCAGCGCAGGACGCCGTCTCACCGCCCCGCTGGCAGGCCACCTTCGACCACACCTTCCCACCCGAGAGCGTCGCCGGCCTCACCGCAGCCCTCGCCAGCACCTGGGCCCCAGAGGGCGACCGCTTCCTCGAACCGACGTCGGTGTACTGGGCCGGCCGCCCCACGATGGCCGCCTCGGCATCGTCACCGCTCCCGTCAAACTGGCGCTGCTCATCCGCGTACGTGCCTCCCCATGCATCCTCAGTCGCCCCGGGCTCGCCCAGGGCAACCGAATCATTCCCGCACGAGGGGCCACCAGCGCTTTCCCCACGCCGGGTTCGCCTGAGGCAGACACACACCCTGCTGAACGGACTGGAATGACGCTCCCAGTCCAAGTCAACGTACGGAGGTCTCGAAAAACCCACGTCTACGGAGGGGCACTCGTGCCGTTCAACGGCCCGCATCGCTGCGCACCCACCACGGCGTCCAACAACGCCACGCACAGTCGGCTGGGCCCAGGCAGGCCGCGTTGCCTGGGGTTCTCCGCTGAACCGGCTGTCCACTCCGTGATCGTCTCCTCCAGGAGGTCCCCGTGCCGAACACCCTCACCGTCGGGCAGCTCATTCGCCAGCTCCAAACGACCGATCCTGAACTTCCCGTGTACCTCGGGGTCAACCCGGACTGGCCCTACGCCCATCACATCGCCCGTGTCGTGGCCCTCACCGAGGCCGAGAGGGGCGCGGTCTACCTCGCCGAGGACGGCCAGGCAGGCGTCCTCCCGCCCGCAGTCCGTACGGAACTGACCTGGGCCTAGTGCTGCGCTCCTCAAAGGACGTAGATATGGCGACGCCTTCGGGGCGGGTGGGACGTTCTGCCTCAGATCCAGGGCGGTGGACTGGTTGATGTCATTGTGATGGACGAATAACCGGCCGACGCCGGTGTTGGGGAAGATGCGCTACCAACCTTTCTGCAGGTTGAGTCAGCAAAGGTGCCGGGTGTGGCGCGCGGGCGCCCTCCGGCATGTGCAGCGTGATCCGTCGCCCGAGAGCACGGGGCGGGGAGCATCACCCGGGCCGGCCGGGCACCGTGGCGGGGTGGGGCGGATCGGGCACGCTCAGGGCGTAGGCGATGCCGGCGGCGGGGGCGGTGGCGTAGCCGGAGCGGAAGGCGGTCCGGTAGGCGTCGTCCCCGATGAGGCGGCGGGCCTGTGCCTCGCACGCCGAGCGAGCGGCGACGAGCTCGGGTGAGCCCATCTGGGGAGTGCCGATGGTGTGCCAGATCCGCTCGGCGATGCCCAGGAGCCGGGCGGCCCGTTCGGCGCATCCGGAGGCGACGGCCGTGGAGGCGAGCAGATCGATGGTCATGGCGATGCCGAGGCTGTCATGAAAGGGGCGCTTGCCGTCGAGGGCGGCGCGGGCATGGGCCGCGGCTTCCTCGGTCCGTCCCAGTCCCAGCGCGGCCAAGGCGCGCGTGTAATCGCCCCAGGCGCGGGCCCAGGTCTCCTCGCGCCGGACGCACTGCGTGCACACGTCCTCGGCGACGGCCAACGCGTCGGCGAACTGCCCGAGGTGGACATGGACGAAGGCCCGGGTGGCCCGCGCCACGAACCACGCCATGTCATAACGCCCGCGGCGCGGCGGAGCGTGCGGTACCGCGTCGAGCGCCTCGGCCGCCTGCGTCTGGTGGCCGCTGATGGTGAGACTGGCGCCCTCCAGATAGGCGGCGGCGACCTGCGCGGTCCCGTCACTCTCCCCGGCCACGGTCTCCCGGAAGAGGCCGGCGAGGCGCAGACTGGCCTCCGCATCGCCTTGGGCGATGGCGGCGAGGCCGCAGGCCCACAAGGTCTTGGCGCGGGCCGGTCCAGGCGCCGGGCCCAGGTCGAGGGCCTGATCCAGATAGTGACGCCCCTCCCGCACGAAGCCGCAGGCGGACCAGAAGAACCACAGCGCCCCGCCCAGCTCCAGCGCGCTGTGCCCGTCCTCTTCGGCGAGGCAGAAGTCCAGCGCGGTCCGCAGGTTGGCATGGTCGGCGACCGTCCGGTCGTACCAGGCGACCTGCTCGGGCCCGACCCAGGCGGCATCGGCGGCGTGGGCCAGGGCCAGGTAGTGGTCCCGGTGGCGGCGGCGCACCGCCCGCTCCTCGCCCAGGCCGCGCAGCCAGAACGCGCCGAACTCGCGGAGGGTGTCCAGCATCCGGTACCGCTCCCCGGCCCCGGTGGGCGTCCACTCCAGGATCGAGTCCTGCACCAGGGCGGCCAGGAGGCGGGGAACGTCCTGGGCGGACAGGTGCTCGTCGGCCAGCACCCGGCAAGCGGAGTCGGTGTCGAAGGTCCCGGCGAACACCGACAGCCGCGCCCAGGCCAGGCGCTCGGCCGGGGTGCACTGCTGGTGGCTCCAGCCGATCGCGGTGCGCAGCGCCTGGTGCCAGGGAGGGTACGCGTCATGCACCGCTTGCTCGGTCTCTCCCAGGACGGCGTAGCGGTCATCCAGCCGCCGGTTCAGCTCGGCCGGCGGCATCTCGCGCAGCCGGGCGGCGGCCAGCTCGATCGCCAGCGGCAGTCCCTCCAGCCGGCGGCACAGCGCCACCAGCTCGCTCCGGTTGGCCGGGGTGACCGTGAAGCCGGGCACTGCCGCGGCTGCTCGCTCGGCCAGCAACTGCACCGCGTCGTTGTCCTCCGCCGCCGCGTCGTCCGCCTCCGGGACCGGCAGCGGGTCCAGGGTGATCGTGTCCTCGGCGGGCAGGCCCAGCGGGCGGCGGCTGGTGACCAGGATGCGCAGCCGGGGCGCCACGGTCAGCAGCGTGGCGGCCGCCTCCCGGCAGTCGGCCACCAGGTGTTCGCAGGTGTCCCACACCAGCAGCGCCTCCCGGCAGGCCAGATACTCGGCCACCACCTCCAGCATGGGCCGGGTGGTCTGGTCGGTCAGCGGCAGTGCCTCGGCGATGGCGTACGGCAGCCCCGGGCCCTGGCTCACCGGCGACAGCTCCACCCACCACGCCCCGTCCGCGAAGTGCGGCTGCACCTCGGCGGCGGCGTGCTGTGCCAGCCGGGTCTTGCCCACTCCTCCGACCCCGGTCACCGTCACCAGCCGCGAGCGCCGCAACAGCCGCGCCACCTGCGCCAGCTCCGGCCGCCGCCCGATCAGACGACCCCGCTGCACCGGCAGGTTCCCCACCCGCCGCTCCTCCGCCACCTCGACCGTCCCCTTTCCGGACCCCGGCACGTCATTCGGCCGCAGGGGTCCAGGTGCTACCAGAAACCAGGGTTTCGCCGCGGCACTTCGGCCACTGTGGCCACGGCCCGCCACCGGGGTGTGGGAGAGTGCCTGGTTGCCCGGCCTCCCCTCAGGGCAGGGGAAGCTCCCCCGCCCGTGAGGGAAGGGCAGTGAGGGACGGGTGCGGGGGAACCGGTTCGTGCGAGGGGGTGCCGTGTCCGCGAACCGTGCGCGACCGCTGTCGGCGCTGATGGCCGAGATGCCTCTCCTGCTGTCCGTCCACAACCGCCCCGCGGGCGGCGCCGGACCGGGCGGTGATGTGCACGACGTCGTTCTCGCTCCGGCCGGCCCCCGGCTCCTCGTCGCCGACGTCAAGGGACACGGTCCTGCCGCCGCCCCACTGGCCGACGCCGTCCTGGCCGCCTTCCGGGACACCGCAGCCACCGAGGAGGACCCCGTCCGCCTCGCCCGCACCCTGGACACCCGCATACGCCCCGGCCTGGGCGAGGAGGACTTCGTCACCCTGCTGGTGGCCGACTTCGTTCCCAACGAGGTCCGCCTGGTCAACTGCGGTCATCCGCCGCCCCTGCGCATCGACCACCGCCTCACCCCACTCGCCCCGCCCCAGCCGTCTCCGCCCCTGGGGCTCGGCCCCGACCCCCGGATGCAGCGCGCCGGACTCCTCCCCGACCAGCGTCTGCTGTTCCACACCGACGGCCTCACCGAGGCCCGCAGCCCCGACGGCACCCACTTCCCCCTCGACCGGCGCGTCTTCTCCGCCCTGTGCGCCCCGGACCTCGACGAAGCCCTGGACCAGCTCCTGGACATGCTGCACCGGCACACCGGGCGCACCGTCCCGGGCGACGACCTCACCGTGATCCTGGTCCAGCCCGCTCCCGCCGCCCGGACCGCCACTCCCGACGGCGGCCGCCGGCCCCGGCCCCAGTCCTCGACCCCGTGATCAAGGGCTGCGATCCCCGCACATGACGGATCTCTCCGTAAAGTGCTCAGTGCGGCCGTACCGCGTTCGCCGCGGACACCAGGATGGCCCCCGCGAACTCCTCGACGACACCGTTCAAGCGATCGCCGGACTGGCCTCACTCCAGCAAGCAGCAGTCCGGCCACCGTCCACTGTCCTCGGATGAACGCCACGCGCATCCTTGCCACCGGCGCCGCGGAGCCAACCATGCACGAGGTCGTAGGGGTTTGACGGATTTGTGTTGCTGCGCCTTAGCCGAACGCTCCTGTGGCGAAGTCATCGGGGAGGTAGGTACCGGCCAGGGTGCCGTCGTGTCCGGTGTGGCGGGCGGCGGCTTTGAGGCTGGGGTACTTCCGGTCGGGAGCCTCGATCATGGCGTCGAAGTCGGCGCGGGTGAGTTCGGGTTCGTGCCACTGGTGTGCGCAGCGGCAGCGGAGGAAGACGCGGCCGGGGACGTCGCAGATGACCATCCAATCGCGGCGGGCGGCACAGGCCGGGCACATCACGGTGATGCCGGTGATGGTGATGGGGTCGGAGTGCGTGGTGAAGCGGATGCGGGGGTGGTCCGGTTCGCTCTCGTGCTGCAGTCGCAGCAGCGGGTCATCGCCGGTTGGGGTTTTGGGCGCAGTGGTTCTGGGCTGCTGGTCGTTGGTGATCACGTGCATGGTCTCCTTGTGCTCCTTCAGTCAGCCGTAACAGGTGTGCCGGTGGCGTCCAGGGCTTAGGCCTGGCGGTTCAGCGTCGAGGCCGGCGCTCGGGTCGGGCAGGAGCCCGCGGTGGTGCGGCGGTGGCGGTGGGCACCGATGCAGTTCGAGGCTGCTGCTTCGTGGTCTTGCTGGTGGTACGGGTACGAGGTTGTTGGGCAGGCAGGTTGCCGAGGCGGCGCATTCGCCAGACGAGCACGTCGGTGACGCTCTCGGCCGTGTGCAGTTCGCGGTGGGCGACCGCGCGATGCAGGAGTGCCGTTGGGTTGTGTCCGGCGCGCTGGGCTTGGTCGAGGGTGGCCAGGAGGGCGTCAAAGCCGCGTTCGGAGCGCAGGTCGTCGGCCTGGTCGGGGAGGACCGTTTCGACGGTGTCGCTGTGGCGGTGTCGGTCCGGAGTGGGGAGACGGCGGCCGTGGTCGCGCATCGCGCGCATCGGGGTGGTCGCGGCCGTCTGGTAGGCGGCGCGCAGGTGCTGGGCGGCCTGGTGGGCGGCGGCTGCTTGCTGGGCGTGCTGCCGGGCGGCGTGCCAGCGGGCGGCGGCGATGGCGGCCAGGACCAGGGTGGACAGGAGCATGGCGGTGGCGCCGCCGTCTTCGCCGCGGCCCAGGGCGGTGCCGGCGCGGACGATGCCGCGGGCGGCCGCGCGCACGGCGCGATGGTCCGCGCGTTCGGCGCGGCTGTGCCAGCGGGTGGCCCGTTCGAAGGCGCGAGCCGCCTCGATGGTCTGCTGCCGGGTCGAGGTGGGAGAGGTCTGGGCGAGGGCGTCGAGCACTTCGCCCATGCCCGACAGATGCGTACCCGCCTCGGCTTCATTCGCCTCGTCCAGGACGGAGGACACGTCGTCGACGAGGTCGGCAGCAGCGCGCCGTGCGCGTGCCGGCGCCACACGGCTGGGCTGCGGGCGCGGTTCGGCTGACCGGTCGTCGGGGGCCTCGTCCCGGGCGAAGCGGTGGCGGATCTTGGGCAGGGACAGGTCGGGGGCGAGGCGGGAGCCCGCGAACCAGATGGGTTCGCCGTGGCGGTTACGGTCGCCGGGCAGGGCCACCTTGTACCCAAGAACGTCACCGGAAGGCGCAAGACGTTGATCGATGCGTACCCCAGCCTCGGTGAGGCGGCGGAAGAACTCGGTTTCGTCCGCGGCGCCAGCCACGGCCTGGCGGACGTGGTCGCGCAGCAGCTCCCGGGAGGTGGCGGTGCGGCCGGTGCGTTCGGCCTTGGCACGCTCGGCGCTGGTGGGACGCTTCGCCGCGGTGCGGTCCCCGGGATTGAGCTGCTTCAGACCGAAGTCGATTTCGATGGCGCGGCATTCGGCCTGGACACGTTCGCGTTCGAACTGGCGGCGTGGAGAGCGTCCGTCATGGCGCTTGAGCGTGGCGACGATGTGGATGTGGTCCTCGGCGTGGCGTACGGCGATCCAGCGGCAGGCTTGGTCGTCGCCCTCTTCGGCGATGCCGGTCGCGTGCATGATCCGGCGCGCGACCTCAGCCCACTCGGTATCGGACAGGTACCGGTCGCCGGGGGCGGCGCGGACCGGGCAGTGCCACACGTGCCGCTTCGGGCGGCGGTGCTCGGGCACCGCCTGCACGGGAAGGTCGAGCCGTTCCTGCAGCTGCTTGAGCGTCGCCGCCGGATCGCGGCCGGGGTCGGGGGCCAGCTCCGGCTGCCAGGAAGCGACCAGATGCGGATCCATGTGTTCTTCGCGGCGACCGGGACCGTAGAGGTAGGCGAGCAGGCCGTAGGTACGGCCGCCGAGCGAGATGTCGGGGACCACGAGGTCAGCGCTTCGCAAGTTCGGCAGCGGCGGCTTCGACCCGGGCGGTAGCGCGCCGTACGTGCGCGAGGACGTCCTCGGCGTGCGGCGCTTCACCACCGGAGTTCAAAGCCTTGGCGACCTGGTTGAGGTTGTTGCCGACGCGGGCGAGGTGTGTGGAGGCGTTCATCAGCTCCTCGATGAGCGTGCGCTGGTCCATCAGCCAGCCCTGCGGGCCTTCCTGGACACGGGCGACGGCGACCGCGGCGTCGGCCAGGAACCCGGCCACCCGCATGCCCATGCTGGAGGCGGCCCGTTCTACATCAGCGAGTTCGTCGGCGGTCAGGCGGATGCTGCGCACACGGTCGCGCTGCTGGGCTTGTCGCAGGCGCGGACGCATACGCGGCTCGGCGACGACGGGTGGCTCCTCCCCCTCCCTCGGCTGCGATCCGCCCCCGGTCGCAGCCCGGTCCGGCGCCCCCTGGTGCCGGGCCTCCCCCGCCCCTCCGGGGGCGGGGGCTGCTTGCGAAACTCCCTCGGCGGCTTGTCCGGCGAGGGAGTTTCGCAAGCTACAGCTTGCTCGGCCTCGTTCCGGGTGGTCGTACGGGTGCCCCTCGCGTGGGGTGTCCGAGGCGTTCGGGGTCGTCATCGGGCGTTGTCTCCGGCTTCGACGCGGGCCTCGCGCAGGACCTCGGCGATGTAGTCGAGGGCGAGGACGGGGTGGTGCAGCGTGCGTGGCCTACTCGACGGTGTGCGCCGGACCGTCCAGGCCCCATCGGGGCCGGGCTCGGCGTGGTGCAGATGGCCGTGGGCGCTCAGGACAACGATCCATGCGTCGATCTCGTCGGTAGTGGGCGGCGTAGTGCGCACAGGGTCTCCTCTGCGGAGGACAGGAACGTCGGGGTGGGCGGAGTGACCGAGCCGCGGCGGACACCCTGCTCTCGGCGACCGGTTGAGCGGTGTCCGGAGTGACCGGGCGAGGTGTCCGCCGAATGACTTCGCGCGGTCAGCCGGTGGACCGGAGCGTCCGGTTGTCCGCCTCGGCGCGGAGCTGCTGCATCAGCTCGGTCAGTCGGTCATTGGACAGCGGGATCTGCTGTCCGCGGACGGCGTCGGCGACCACCTTGCGGGTCAGCTTTCCGGTGTCGGCGACCGCGCGGCGGGCGATCCGCAGCAGGTCGTCCGCTTCGGCGGCTGCGGCTGGGCTGGTGCTCTCCGAGGCAGGCACATCGGTGGGAGCGGTGTGCCCGGATCTGGTGCCGGGCTCTCCACTGGGGGCAGCGTTCCGACGCCCCTGCTCCGGAGCGCCCTTGGAAGCGTTGACCGGCTCGGATTCTGCGGTGACCGGTTCTTCGTCCAAGCCGTCCGGACGGATGCCCATGGGCCGGGCGGAGGCCCCGGCGGACAGCGTGGAGGGCTGCTGACCGGTGACCGGCCGGACAGGGGGTTGACTGTCCGGGACACCCCGACCCGACCGACTGTCCGGGACAGCTGTGCCACGCTCCGTCCGGACACTCGCGGTCTCCCTTGCGAGTGCCGTCTCCTTGTGTCCGGGCTGTCCGGCGCGGCGGGCGATGAGGATGTACAGGTGGACAGCGCCAGCCAGGGCCAGCGGCGCGAGGGTGGACAGCACGCCGACCGTGACGTCACCGAGCCGGAGACCGCCACCATTGGGGTGGTCGTTGAGGCGGACGGCGTGGAGGGCGTTGGCCCAGATGCTGGCCGCCGTCGCGGTGCCGAACAGCGCCCAGACATAGCAGCGGGCGCCGAGGGAGGCGCTGCGCATGACCAGCACCGCGCGCACTCCGTAGCCGATAAAGCCGTCGATGACGAAGGGGAAGAGGTACGTCAGCAGGCCACGGATGTGGATGGCGACGGCCATCTGCTGCAGCGCGTCGTAGGACAGCGCGCAGCCGGCCCCGCCCAGGGTGACAATGGCAGCCCGGTCCCAGCCGGTGATACGTACCGGCGCGGCGTCGGTGTGCGTCATGCGGCCGCCCCGAGGTCGTCGTGGTCGGCCTGGGCAGTGGCCAGAGACAGGTCAGCCTTGTTCTTGCGGTTGACCGAGCGGTTGCGGATCTCGCGGCGGACCTGTCGGTAGAGCTTCTCGGCGTGCTCCTCGGTGACCTTCAGCAGCCAAGCGAGCCGCTCGGCCGGAATGCCGGCCTGGTAGGCGGCGCGGGTGACCGCGCGCCGTTCGGCATCGGTCAGGTGGATGTCGCGGCCGGCCAGGGTGGCATTGACGCGGGCGTAGTCCAGGCGGTGGGGCAGGTTGCGGTGCAGAAGGTCGCGTTCCTCCTCGGTCATTCCGCCGCGGATGCCTTCGCGGTCGCCGTCCTCCAAGGCGGCGTCCAGGCAGGTCTGGCGGACCGGGCACTGCTCGCACAGGGCCTTGGCCGCGCGGATGCGGTCCATCTCATCCGGCTCCGGGAAGAAGATCTCCGGGTCGACCGGGTTGGCCGGTGTGGACAGGCAGGCGGCGTGGTCGTGCCAGGTGTAGTCGCCGAGAGTGCGCGGCTCGGCGGGCTGAGAGTGGTGCATGAGTGTGGTCTCCGAACGGCCCCGGGGTGCATTCGGGCAGGCGTCGGCCCCGGGGTGGTACGTGAAGGAAGGTGCGGGGGTGCCGGTCAGGCGGCGGTGAGGCGGCGGCGCTCGGCCGCGATGGCCCTTCTGCGGTCCGGGCCGTCGAGGATGACCTTGTCGGTCATCTCGGTCAGCCGGGAGGCGACGCGGTCGCCAATGTGGGCGCGGAGGTCGGCCATGCCGAGGTTGGTGGTCACCAGGGTCGGAAGCATCTGCGTGTAGCGGCGGTCGATCAGCCGCATCGTGATCTCCTCGGTCCACTCACTCGCCTTGGCGGCACCGAGGTCGTCGATGATCAGCAGCGGGCAGCGGGCCAGGTCCTGCAGTTCGCGTTCGCCGTCGTGGGCGGGCCGCGGCCGCAGCTCGGCGTACAGGTCGGCGGCGGTGGTCGCTTTCCACCGCAGGCGGACACCGGCGGCCAGCAGCGACCGGACGGCGCCGTACGCCTGGTGGGTCTTGCCGGTGCCGGTGGTGCCGACGATCAGCAGCGATCGCCCCTGGGCGATGCCCGGAGCTCCGTCCGGGCCGCGGCGTCCGGCGGCGGCGACTTCGTCCACCCAGGCGGTGACGGCCGGGTGGTCGGCGACGGCGTCCTGGTAGCGGGCCGGGATGCGTGCCTGGGCCGCCTCCAGGGCGGGGCTGGGCTCGGCCTCGTCGGCAACCGGTGTCCTCGGGTCGATGCCCCGGGCCTTGAGGATGCCGGTCAGACGGCGGGCGAGACCGCCGACGGGCTGGGCGTCGTGGTCGCGCATCACAGCTCCTCGGCGTAGGCGGCGGCAGGGTCGGCGGGGTTGGCCCAGGCCCGGTGACCGCGCACGGTAGGCCCGGATTCCGGCCGCACAAAGCTCCCGGGCTGAGCGGTGGCGTTCATCGCCTCGTGCACCAGACTCGCCAGGGTGCTCGGATGCAGACCCTTCGCCCGGTGGCGGGCCAGCCCGGCGCGGATGTGCTCGGGCGCGATGCCCTCCTTCAGCAGCTTGGAGACCTCGCGCCCCAGGTGCCCGAGCACACCCTGCGGTGGGCGGTGGGCGCAGGAGGCGGCGTACTCGCCGATGAGCTGCTGGGTGGAGGCGGAGCCGGGTGCGGGGGCGCTTGCGGCCCCCGAAGGGGAAGATCCTAGATCCACGTTCCTAGGTCCTAGATCCGGACCATGAGGGCTCACGGAGGGCTCACTGCTTCCTCCGTGAGGACTCACTGAGTACTCAGTGAGTGTCTCCTGACCTGCGGTTTCGCGGTCCGCGGAAGGCTCACGGTCTGCTCCATGAGGACTCACTGAACCCTCACTGAGTCCTCCATGAGCCTTCGGTGAGGACTCACGGAGGGCTCCCGGAGTCTGCGTCGCATCCGGCGCGGCGGGGTCCTCGGAGTCGTGGACCGGGCAACCGGGGTGGCGGATGCCGCTGGGCCGGTTGATCCGCTGGTGCTGGGCGAAGGTGACGATGTGCAGGTACCGCTTGGCATCGGGGCCTTCGTAACGGCAGATCAGTCCAGCGGCGGCGAGTTGGGTCAGGTCGTCCTCGACGTCGACCGGGCCGTGCTCGGGGCGCAGGGACCACAGGAGCCCGGCGATGACGGCGGGCTGGTCCCGGAAGCGGCCTCGGTCGTCGGCCTGGGTCAGCAGTCCGAAGAACGTCCGCTCCGCGTGGACGCTCACCTCGGCGAGCGACTCCGAGGCAAAAGCCTCGGGCTTCAACGTACGGATCCTCGCCATGCTCAGCGCCCCCTTGCAGCGACAGCGTGCTGCTCAACCGCGGGCCTCATCTCCCCCGCGGCCGGCTTCAGGTAGTGCGGCTCGCCCCCGTCCAGTCGTGAAAAGGCGCGCATCACTGTGTAAGTGCCGCGCGCCATGTCGGCGAGCAGCTCGGCGAGATGCTGCTGGCGGATGCCGGCGCAGGGTGCATCGGCGGGCAGGGCCGCGGACGCCCCTCCCCGGGCGTTGTCGGGCATGCGATAATTCCTCGCTCGTAGGTGGGGAGGGACGGCCGCTCTCGTCGAAAAGGTCAGCCGACCCGCCCCAGTTATGAATCCGCGCCCCTTCGGGGGTGGCGTCCCGGCGCTCGGAAGCTGCTACTTCCGGGCGCCGGGCGCGTTTCCCTCCGGCACGCTCGGTGTGGTTGTCGCGCTCCTCGCGGACGTTGCCTCGGCGGCTCTCGCCGAGGGACCAGCAACATATGCGCAGGTCGGTCAACGCTCCAGCCGCTAGAGGGGGTTGCCCCACACCGACGCCAACCCGACACATTCCCGGGCGATCGACGCAGGGTGCGCAGAGCCAGACACCTGCGGCAACAGGGCACAGCCCCTCCCGGCTGCACTGCCTCGGTCGAGACCGCGTGGCGCCGGATCGCTCCACGCGCCCGCCAACGGCAACAGCAGGAGTAACGGCGTGCACCCACCCCGTGAAGTCCACAGGACGGGCGCGACCAACACGAAGCCCGGGGTGCAGACCACTCCGTTTTTCGCTAGGCTGAACCTATTCCGATAGAGCAACAAAGTCAACGCGCCGACATTCCTTCGGTTCAGTGAAAAACGAGGTCCGATGCCTGCCCGCCACTTCGACAGAGGCCGCCTGCGTGCGGTGCGCCGCGCTGCGGAGCTGTCGCAAGGCGACGTCGCAGCTGGCGTCGGCGTGGCCACGTCCTCCGTGGCCGGCTGGGAAGCGGACAGCCCGACCTCGCCGGACCCGGAGAAGCTCCCCGCGCTGGCCAGAGTGCTCGGACGGGACCTGGACGATCTCTTTCCGCGCGCCGGGCTGCCGGACCTGGCCGACCTGCGCTGCGATGCAGGGCTGTACCAGAAAGAGACGAGCGCGATTCTCGGAACCAAGAGCGCTGGGCCCGTCCGGGGTGCCGAACGCGGGGAGCGGCGCCTCAAGGACCGGTACGTCGTGCCGCTCGCTGCCGCTTACGGGGTGAGCGAGGAAGAACTGCTGCGCGCGCAGGAGCGGTCGATCGCCAAGGCACAAGACGCCGAGGAGGAGGCTGCGGGAGAAGACAAGACCGCGGCCGGCGGACCGCCCGGCTCCCTCGCAGAAAAGATCACGTTCCTTTTGGAGCGCTCGTTCCCCGGCCAGCAGAAGCCGCCCTCGGACGCCGAGATCGCCGAAGCGGTGAACGCGCACGCCGAAGCCCACGTCGCCTCGGCAGAGGACGTGCGCACCCTCCGAACCGGTGAGCAGACGAACGCCGCCCCGCTCGTCCTGGAAGGGCTCGCCGCCTTCTTCGGCGTCTCGCCAATGTACTTCCAGCCCGACGACGCGGTGGCACGACAGGTCTACGAGGGATTGCGGCTGCTGTCAGCCTCACGGCGGGGTGCGGTGGGCCGCGTACGCGCCCGCGGCGGCGCTCAGGGCTTGCCGGCCGACGTGATGTCGATCGTCAATGACCTGGTGGATGAGCTGGAGCAGAGAGACTCCGGCTCTCGCTAGGGCGTGTCTGGCGAGTCGGTGACAGCCTGCATCCTGGATCGTTCTCAGCAGTGTGGGCCGGGGTGACTTATCGGATGCGGAGTGGGCTCGTCTAGAGCCGCACCTGCCGAGGAATACCGGGCGGGGTGGACGGTGGAAGTAGTGCCACCGCGAGGTGATCAACGGGGTTCTGTTCCGGCTGCGTACGGGGGTTCCGTGGCGAGACTTGCCGACCCGGTTCGGCAAGTGGCAGACGGTGTATGACCGTCATCGCAGTTGGTCGGCGGACGGTACCTGGGAGACATTTCTGCGGGCCCTTCAGGCTGCCACGGATGCCGAGGGAGGGATCGACTGGTCCATGGTCGGCGTGGACTCGACCGTCTGCCGGGCTCACCAGCATGCCGCCGGCGCCCGGAAACGTGCGCCGCGGGTCCCGGGCAAGCGAACCCGTCCCGCATGGCACCGCCCGGATGAGGCCCTGGGACGCTCCCGGGGCTGCCTGACGATGAAGATCCACCTGGCCAGTGAGGGCGGCCGACGCCCGCTTGCCCTGCTGACTACCCCGGGGCAGTGGGGCGACAGCCCGCAGATGATCTCCGTTCTGGGGCGGCTGCGCGTGCCGAGACCTGCTGGCGGGTGGACGTACGTGCGTACCATCCATGCCAGGAAGCGCGCCCCGGTGTACGCACCGCCGTGCTCCTGGGTGTACGGCACCGCATCGAAGACCGTGGCGGCCTGCGCGGGTTTCCCGCGCAGCAGCAGGTGCGTGCCTTCGAGGTGGGCGGCGGCGATCAGCGAGGCCGGGTCGGCTGCCGCCTCGGCGCCGGCCCGGAACTCCTGTGCCATCCGCGCGACGGTGTCGGAGTCGCCCTGCCCCATGGCGATCACGCCGCTGGTCCATATCCCTTTGCTGCGGACCGGACCCGATGCCGGGCACCGCTGCAGGGCCCGGTCGAGGTAGTGGCGGCCTTCCCCCAAGTAACCACAGGCGAGCCAGAAGAACCACAGCGCCCCGCCCATCTCCAGCGCGGAGTGTCCGTCCCTTCGGCGAGGCAGAAGTCCAGCGCGGCACGTAGGTTGGCGTGCTCGGCGACCGTCCGGTCCTACCGAGTGATCTGGTCCGGCCCCATCCAAGCGGCATCCGCCCGGTGGGCCAGCGCCCGGTAGTGGTCCCGGTGACGGCAGCGGAGCTCATCCTCTTCGCCCAGGCGGCACAGCCAGTCGGCGCCGTATTGGGCCGCTTCTCACCGCAGATCCGCGCCCGCATTGAGCATGTCTTCGCCCGGAGGAAGGCATGGAAGGTCCTCCGTGGCTGCCCTCTGAAAGGCGAGGCATCCAACACGGCATGCTCGGCTCGCCCGCCTGTGCGGCCTCACCCTCGCTGGGTGACGCAAAACGAGCGGGTCACCCAACACTCCAGAGAGCTTTTGGGCCCCTCAGGCAGCCTTTTCGCCTTGCGGCCGACTCTGTGTTGCCCGGTGGAGATTCGGCAGGGCCATGCGGCAGATGCGGGCCCAGGTGGAGGCGTACTGCTTGAGGAGGGGGCCGGTGGTGTACGGGATGCCGTGGGCGGTGAGGACTTCGCGGACGCGGGGGGCGATTTCGGCGTAGCGGTTGCTGGGCAGGTCCGGGAAGAGATGGTGTTCGATCTGGTGGCTGAGGTTGCCGGTGAGGACGTGGAAGACGGTGCCGCCCTCGATGTTGGCCGAGCCGAGGACCTGTCGCAGGTACCACTGCCCCCGGGTCTCGTTCTCGATCTCTTCCTCGGTGAAGGAGCGGACGCCGTCGGGGAAATGGCCGCAGAAGATGACGGTGTGGGCCCACAGGCTGCGCACGGTGTTGGCGGTGAGGTTGCCGAGCAGGCAGGGCACGGCGGAGGGGCCGGCGAGCAGGGGGAAGAGCAGGTAGTCCTTGGCGGCCTGGCGGGCGCCTTTTCGTACGGTGTTGGCGGTGTCGCGGAGGAAGGCGCGCAGGGGCTTGCGGCGCTGGAGAACGGCGTCGGCTTCCAGGTCGTACAGGGCGGCCATCCACTCGAAGAGCGGCGCGCCCAGGGCCGCGAGAACGGGCTGGAAGAGGTGGAAGGGGTGCCAGGGCTGGTCCTTGCTCATCCGCAGGACGGTGAAGCCGAGGTCGCGGTCGCGGCCGACGACATTGGTCCAGGTGTGGTGGATGTGGTTGTGGGTGTGCTTCCAGGCGTAGGCCGGGGTGGGGTTGTCCCACTCCCAGGTGGTGGAGTGGATCGCCGGGTCACGCATCCAGTCCCACTGGCCGTGCATGATGTTGTGCCCTAGTTCGAGGTTCTCCAGGATCTTGGCGGTGCTGAGGGCGGCCGTACCGGCGAGCCAGGCCGGCGGCAGCAGGGACACCGCCAGCGCGGCACGCCCGGCGATCTCCAGACGGCGGTGGACGGCCACGACGGTGTGAATGTAGCGGGCGTCCTCGGCGCCACGGCGGGCGAGGACATCGGCGCGGATACGGTCGAGCTCACGGCCCAGGGCTTCGGTGTCCGTACCGCGCGATGGCGCACCGGGCGGATCGGGCAGGACCGGCTCGGTCGAAAGGGCTGTGCTCATGGTGGTGGCTCCTCCGGTGAGGCTAGCGGGGTGCTCAGGCCGGTGCGGGCATTCACAGGTCGAGGGCGACGGGGCCGCTGGCGGCCGAGACACAGGTCTGGATCAAGTCGCCGGGCTCGCCGTGTACTTCGCCGGTACGCAGGTCGCGGACCCGCCCGTGCAGCAGCGGGCTGACACAGCTGTAGCAGATGCCCATGCGGCAGCCGCTCGGCATGGCCACCCCGGCGGCCTCCCCGACGTGGAGCAGCGGCGTGCCGGTGCCGGCGGCCGTCTCCACGCCGCTTGCTGCGAAGTGCACGGGTACGCCCGGGGCGGCACTGTCAGTGGTACCGGACGGCAACAGTGGTACGGGGCGGAACCGCTCGGTGTGCAGCCGCTCGGCGAGTCCCTCCTCACCCCAGAGCCGTTCGGCGGACTCCAGCAGCGCGACGGGACCGCAGGCCCAGGTGTCGCGCTCGCGCCAGTCCGGGCAGAGGGCGGGCAGTTGCTCCGGAGCGAGGTGACCGGCCGGGCGGGCGCCGGCGCGGGTGTGGTGCTCGTGCAGCCGGAACCACGGCAAGTCCTCGGCCATCGACCGCAGTTCGGGGCCGAAGACCGTGCGGGCGGGATCGGGAGCGGAATGCACCAGCAGTACGTCGGTGCCCTCCGCGAGGCGGCCGTTGTCGGCCAGGTCGCGCAGCATGGCCATGACCGGAGTGATGCCGATCCCCGCGGTGAACAGCAACAGTCGCCGGGGAGGCGGGTCGGGCAGCTGGAAGTCGCCCTGGGCCGGGCCGAGACGCAGTACCTCCCCGGGGTGGAGGCGGTGGGCCAGGTACCGGGAGACGTGGCCGTCCGGCAGGGCCCTGACGGTGAGGGTGAACGGGTCGCCGGGCCTGCCGGGCGGAGAGGTGAGCGAGTAAGTACGCCAGTGCAGCACCCCGTCGATCCGCACGCCCACGGGAACGTACTGCCCGGCCCGGTGCGCGGGCCGCCAGCCGTGGCCGGGACGGATCACCAAAGTCGTCGCGTCCGCGGTCTCCGACCGTACCTCCTCGACCCGCCCGGCCGGCCACCGCCGCGACAGCAGCGGATCGGCCATCGCCAGGTAGTCGTCCGGGAGCAGGGGCGTGGTCAGCCGCCCCGCCGCTCCCAGCACCAGGCGGACGACCCCCTCGGACAGCGCACTGCGATGCAAGAGACGGGCCATACTCCGGATGTCCTCTCCTCGACGACGAGAGATTCGATCACTGGGCTGCGGCAGCGCGCAGTTACGACGCGCAGAGGCCGTCGCCCACTCTTACGAGATCAGGGGGATGAGGCAAAGCGGCAGGGCGGTAATCCGTCGTAACGCGCTGCAGCCGGACCATGGCGTGGGACCGCCGTGCTGCGGCGATCGGGCCGCTGTACACCGGGCGGCGCCCCTGTCGGCCGGGCCGCCCGACTGACGGGCCAGCTGGTCCGCGGACGGGGGCACGGTCCGAGCCTTTGACCGGAACCGCTGCACCCGAACGCCCTACCCATGCCGAAGGCTGGGGCAGCCCGCTCAACGATGTGCCGACAACCAGGGCCCGCGCCAGAAGGCCGCGCTGCCTTGCCAAAGAGGCGAAATGAGCTGCTCGTTGTGACTTCGGCTCTACCACGCCGTCAATCATTTGCGGGGCATGTCTTACGAACGCACGCCCTTGGCTCCCGCGGTCAAATGCAGCGGCGAGCCCAGCTCACCGGATGCGGAAGCGACGCGCCTGCCTGTGCAGCGGCTTCGGCACTCGTCATGCGACGGGATCAGCTCCCCCACCACCGAGCGTCAGTACTCACCACTGACGGCGCCAGTCCACCGTCGCGCTTTCGGCGGGGCGAAATTGAGCCGGGGGCGGCGAGACCGGGAGCGGTGCTGATCGCTTGGCTCATACCTCGTCGGAGTGGGCGCCGAAGCCAGCGGTGGTTGTGCTGGTCGCCGGCCAAGGGCGGGCGGGGCCGCCGGGGGTCGCCGTGTCCACGGTGAGATGGAGGCGGGTGTCACCGTCGAGGCCGGGATAGCTGCGCTGTTCCGCTCCGTCGAAGCAGTGGCGGAGCGCCTGCGCGACCGCGCGGGCGGCTTCGGGGGTGTGCGCGATGATCCGAACCTCGGCGTGTCCGACCGACGGCATCGGCTGGGTCTCGATGTACTTATCGACGTACTTCATGGTGTGTGTTCCCTTCGGAGTGGGCGAGAAGCCGGCGAGCATGCGCTGCGGCGCCTCGCCCTCTCCCCCGGCCGGCGGAAGGCTCGTGCTCACCGACCGGTGTCTGTGCGATGAGCTCGACGCCTGGTGTCATTGGCCTGACCGGGAGGTTCGGCAGAGGCAGGGCGTGCTAGCCCATCGGGATCCCGACGGGGGACATGCAAGCCCCGCCCTCGCTTTCCCAGGTGGCTTCCCGGCGTCGGGCATCCCGGATGCCCTGCCCGATGACGGCTTCGTCGGCAAGCAGCACGCCTGCGGTCAGGACGCTGCCCGGGATCGCGGCGGCGGCCATCAACCGGGCAGCGGCCGAGGGCTCGGTCTCGGGCGGGATCACCAGCAGGTCCCAGCGGCCGATGGTGTAGGAGAGCAGGATCAGCTTGTCGGGGTGCTGTTCGGTGAACCAGCCCACGTGCAGCGTGTGCCCGGCCACGGGAACCCTGCGCGGGACGACGGGCCAACGGGTGGGGTTGACGGTGACACGTGTGATGCGGCCCCAGGCTTCGTCGAGCGCGGTGGCGAGCGGCGGAAGCTCGGCTTGGAGGCCGCGCGAGTAGGGCCACCAGGCCCCGTCGAGCTGACCGGCGAGCGTGGTCGTCGGAGTGAGCGACAGGCGCGCCGGGAGCGCTACGGCGACGTCGCGGGGCGAGGCCCGGTCGAGGATGGTGGTCATGGCTGCCGGCCTGCCCCCGGGCGGCCCTGAGGGGCAACCCGGCTTCTTGTGGTCGCCGGAAATGACACCCGCATGGAAGCCGGTGTGCGAAATACTCCCGGTAATTTGACTGTACACCCGTTCAGTGGGCTTTTACCGATGTGACCAGGTATTTTCCGGATGAGTCACAGGACGGGTTTGCTGTGCCGAGCGGCGGGGCGGAGCGACGGGAGTAACGTGAGAAGAGGGCATGTTCGTGCACTTCGGGCGACCGGGCACCTGCATCGGTGCCGACCCTGCGACGGGGTGACGGCCGTCCCCCTCATAGACGGGCGGCATCCATCATGGCTGACTCCGATACTCCCCAGACGCCTCTGCTACTCCTGCCGGACGCGATCCACCAGACGGTGATACCGGGTATCGCGCTGCTGCGGTTGGAGACCACATGCTCCCGGCAGGGAGTCCTGGACGGTGCGTGGTGGCCGCGCACAAGGAACATCGAAACGGAGCTGCCCGAGCTGATCAGTGTGCTGACCGAGCACCTAGGGCCGATCACCCGCGTGGGACTCGACGCATCCGCCTGGGAGAACCTCCCGACCCGCCTGGTCATCGACGACCGTGTCGTACACCTCGACGCCGACCCGGTCGGCGACGACACTGTCCTCATCACCCGCGGCGACAAGGACCACTTCGCCCTGCTGGTGGTCCCTCCGGACGCCACCGCCGACGCCGCCCGTGAAGCGATGGCCCGCGCCGTGCGCGCCGACAACGTCACCCCGGCCGCACAGATCCTCGTCGCCACCCTCCCCGGCCCCGGGACCGAGTAACGGGCCTTCGGCTCAGGGTGCTCTCCCGTCCCGCCGGGGGCTCTCCTCGTCGGGTGGGAGGGGAAGGGTGATGGTGCCGTCGATGATGTCGCGGGACAGGTCGACGATGCGGATCCGGTGATGGCGGGCGTGGGCGCGCAGGCGCTGGAAAGCGGCGGCGGGATCGATGGCGTGGTGGGAGGAGAGATAGCCCTTCGCCTGCTCGATGACCGTGCGGGTATTCAGGGCGCCTTGGAGCTGTGTGCTCAGTGTGCGGTGATGGTCCAGAGCGGTCTGCTGGAGCAGGGAGATCGCGGTGGCATCGGCCAGGGCCCGGGCGAGGTGCTGGTCGGCCTCGGACAGAGGGCCGGTGGCACGGCGGAAGAGGTTCAGCACGCCGATGGTCTCCGCTCTCAGCCGGATCGGGCCGGCATGCACGGAGCGGTAGCCGGCGTGGTGCGCGCGGGCGCTGAAGTCCGGCCAGCGGGAGGAGGCTGCCAGGTCCAAGTGGTTGACGGCGGCGCCGTCGCAGTAGGCGGTGAGGCAGGGGCCCTCGCGGGCGTCGAGTTCGAAGAGTTCTACGAGGCGGACCTGTTCGGAGGTGGTGGCGACCAGGCGCAGCGGGCCGCCGGGGGCGGCCAGCATCACCCCGGCGTCGCCGATGTCCAGGAGATCCATGCAGTGTTCGGCGACGCGGTACAGGAAGTCGGCGGGGTCGAAGTCGGCGACCAGGGTGTCGGCCACGTCGATCAGCGCGGCGGTCACCCGCGTCTCACGGGACGGAGGCGCGGGCCCGTCCGGTGCGGGCGGGCCTGTTGCCGGTAACGGCGGATTGGGCACAGCAGCCTCCGGTTGTCGGTGTCAGCGGCCGGACCGGAAGCGTCATACACGGGGTCTGGGTGGCGACCACCCGGAATACCAGCGCTGTCCTGCGGCCAGACTACGCCCCGGGCGCGGCCCTTTCAGCCTGGCCGAATGCCTGCGCCCGCCTCGCCGCGAGGTGCCTCGCGGTCCGGGATGCCTTGAACCTACGCCTCCACACGGCCATTGCGGTGGGGAGTTGGGCGTACGCTGGGCACTGCTGCCCGCGCATGACGCTGTTGCCCTGCTCGGCTACCCTGACATTGGCTTCCGATCGGGCAGTTCGGCGGTGAGTGCCGGAGACCGGAACCGTACCGATGGACACACGCTGGGCCGCTGGCGGCCCCAATAACTGTGTTCTGAGCTTCCCGTGAGGCCCCCGCGGCCGGAGGCCGCGAGGTTGGCCTACTACCTTGCCCGCCACCACGACGGGCCGGGCTCCGTCGCCGCCGCGTGCCGGGCGGCCCTGCAGGCTCCGTGCTCCGTAGGGCTGACGCTGGCCGCGGATGCCGCGCTGGCCCGCCGGATCTCGCTCTGCTGCGACGGCCCGCTGGCCGACACAGGAGAGACCCTGCAGATCAACCTGGGCGAGGGACCGTGCGTGCAGGCCCTGCAGCAGCATGCCTCAGTACTCGCCGATGACCTGGCCGACCTTGGCACCACGCGGCTCTGGCCCCTCTTCGCCGGCGAAGCCCAGGTCCGGGGAATCCATGCGGCGTTCGCCCTGCCCGCCGCGTCCCACCCCCGCTTCGCAGACCGGGCGGGCATCGTCCTGTCCCTGTACCGCGACCGGTCCGGCCCGCTGTCACCAGCCGACCAGCACACCGCCCGCATCCACCTGGAAGCCGCCCAACTCCTCCTCCAAGCCGCCTGTACCTCCGCGCCCGAGGACGATCCCCCCTTCCTCCACTTCACACCGCCCCAGGCAGTCGTTCACCAGGCAGTCGGTGTGATCATCCAGCGTCACCACCTCTCCGCCGACCACGCGCTCGACCGGCTGCGCGCCCACGCCCACAGCCGTGGCATCGATCTCAGCGACCTCGCCCATGCGGTCGTCCACGAGGGCCTGACCCTCCCCGACTAGGCCCCGCCCGGCGGATCATTGCCTGCGGCAGCGAGCCTCGGGCAGTGATCCGCAGCACGCGACTTGGAACAGCGCTTCAGGCCAGGGAGAACTTGGCGACGTACTCGTCTCTTCACAGGGCCACGGAATCGGTGCCCCGTCCTTCACGCCGGCGATTTGAGTGCCGTAGACCTGCTTGCGGCCTTCATTGACCAGCGTGCGGTCGCGCAGGCTCGGCCAGCTCGCGCTGGCTGGCCGAGCCTGCCGACACCGGGTGCTGCATCAGGTGGAGGGCGCGCCGTTGAACGTCGAGCTGCCGGTCGACGTGCTGGGCGATCAGCCATGCTGCGCGTGCGGCTTCCTCGCCGACCATTTCTGCCGTCGGCCAGCCGTATTCGTCCATGATCTCGCCCAGCCGGTCACCGTGCCGGGCGGTCAGCCGCCGCCAGGCCAGCTGCTCGGCAGGGTCGTCGCTGTTCGCGCGGGCTGCGGACTGGTGATCGGTCGCAGCCATGTCCGTGAGCTCCGCGGCCAGCGCGGCAACGTCGTGCGTCATTTTCAACTCCCGGATCAGATCGGTGCGTTGTGCCCGTTGCCCGCAAGCCTAAAGGCGTAAAACATGCATAAAGATCATTCCGGAGAACGGTGACAGGCACATCCTGGCACGGGGATAACGGATCTACCCCCGAAGCCGGAGCCGGATCGCTATGACAGTCACGGTGCCCGAGAAGGCATAGGCACGCTTGTCGAACCTCGTGGCCACGGCCCGGAAGTGCTTGAGGGCGTTGATCGTCCGCTCAACTACATTCCTTCGCTTGTAGATCGTCTTGTCGAAGCCCGTGGGCCGGCCGCCGCGACTGCCGCGACGCTTTCGGTTGGCCCGCTGGTTGCCCGGTTCGGGAATGGTGTGCTTGATCTGCCGTCGGTGCAGGTAGCGGCGGTTACGGCGCGAGGAGTACGCCTTGTCACCGCCGAGATGATCCGGCCGGGTAGGGGGACGCCCGCCGCCGAGGCGGCCAACGCGGATACGTTCCATGACGGGGATGAGCTGCGAGGCATCGCCCCACTGGCCCGGAGTGATCAGCAAGGACAGCGGACGGCGCCCGCCCTCTCCGGCGAGATGAATCTTGCAGGTGAGACCTCCCGGGTATGGCCCGAGCCCCTCGTCGGGACGGTGCTGCCGGGGCGTGCGTCTTTCCCGGCACCCGCGGGGGTCTCCCGCGAGCGCCGCCGGCGTGCTGGTGGGCCCGGCGGGAGGTGGAGTCCACACTCACCATGGGCCAGTCGATACGGCCTTCCGCGTCAGCGTCGGCCAGGGCGGCCGCGAAGACCGTGTCCCACGTATGTCCCACGTGCCGTCCGCCGATCAGCGTCTGTGTCGCTCATGCACGGTCTTCCACTTGCCGATACGTGCGGGCAGATCCCGCCACGGCGCCCCGGTGCGCTGCCGGGAGAGGACCCCGTTGATCACCTTGCGATGGCTCGCCCAACGCCCGTCCCGCTGGCGGTCTTCGGCAGGTGCGGACGCAGCCGCTCCCATTCGTCGTCTGTGACACCTCCCCGCCCCATGAACATGCAAAAGACTCGAATCCGAGGCAGTCACATGATCCGTCGGACACGTCTAGCGCTTCGTTAGGTTCTGGCCTTGGTCAGGGGGCGTCCGCAGGTGGTGCAGGTTCCGGCCCAGCACCGCAGGAGGTCCTGCAGGGCGTCGAGGACTTGGTAGAGGGTGAGGCCGGTGTGCGGGCTTTTGGGTCAAGACGCCGGAGGGTGAGGAATGCCTGGGCGGCGGTGACCAGGGTGACGTGGTGGTGCCAGCCACGCCAGGTGCGGCCCTCGAAGTGGTCCAGGCCCAGGCCGTGCTTGAGCTCGCGGTAGTCGTGCTCGATGCGCCAGCGCATCTTGGCCCACCGCACCAATTCCTTTATCGGGGTGGTGGGAGGCAGGTTGGAGATCCAGTAGCCGGTTGGTTCCGGGGCGTCCTCGGGCCATTCGACCAGCAGCGTCCGCGCGGGCAGCACCCCGTCCCAGCGGTTGCGGCCGCCGCCTTGCTCTTGGGCGACGCGGCTGGCCTCCTTGCCCGACGGACGCACCTGAAGCACGGCAAACCTTGAGGTCAGCTCTCCTTTGCTGCCCTGGCGCCAGGCCACCTCGGAGAAGGTGGTGGCCTCCCCTAACAGGTCGGGCAGGGGCCGGGCTGCGATAGCGCGGCAGGGTCGGCGGCCCCAGCCCGCCATAGGCCGGCCAAGACGGCTCCGCCGCGGCCGGCCGGGCGACCTCCTTGGGTCGACCGCCACCACATGGGACCAGCCGCGCCGTTCCAGGGCGAGGCGGAAGGAGACACTGCGGCCGTAACCAGCATCAGTCACGATCACCGGCACGGCCGGCAGCCAGGTCGCCAACCTGTCCAGCAGGCCCAAGGCCAGCTGTGACTTGGTCACGTGGCCGCCCTCGCCGGGCACCCCCGCCGACCGGCGGCGCCGGGCATCCTCCACCCACTCCTGGGGCAGGAACAGCTCCCACTCCAGCGGGCAGGAGGCGCTGTCGGTGGCCGCGTGCACGCTGACGGCGACCTGGCAGTTGGCCCGCTTTCCCAAGGCCCCGCAGTACGGCCGGGCCGCCCCCACCGAGGCCGTGCCGCACTTGGGAAAAGACACATCATCGATCACCCACACCTCGGGCCGTACCACCTCGCACAATCGCTCGGCGATCCGCCGCCGCACCGGTGTCCACTCCCACGGCGACTGGTTCACGAACTGCTGCAGAGCCTGCATGTTCCCATCCGGCAACCGCTCGGCCATCGGCTGGATCGACCTACGCCGGCCGTCGAGCATCAAGCCCCGCAGATAGCACTCACCCCACCGCCGCTGATCCCGCCGCGGCAGCGAACCGAACACCTCGGCAACGAATCCGGACAACTCACCCCGGAGCCGTTCCACCTCCCCGAGCCTCATACCGCCACCATGCCGCTAAGCAGGCAAGATCGGCACAGCTAACGAAGCACTGCTAGTAGTGCCCCATAGGTTCTGATCCCGGCGGCTGGGGCTTCCCCGGACCGGCTCGCGGACGCGGCCCGGAACGCAGACTGGAACGGCCTGTTCGAGGAGTTGGGCAGGCATCCGGAGCGGGTCAACCTGCCCCGCCCCGGGAACCGCAGCGGCTTCGCCCCGTTGCATCAGGCAGCCTGGCACGGCGCGGACTTCGCGATCGTCTCCCGACTGGTCGCGCACGGCGCCTGGCGCACGCAACGCACCCGGGACGGACGGCGCGCCGTGGACATCGCGCGGGAGCAGGGGCACACGCATCTGCTGGAGCTCCTGGAGCCGGTCCTGGTGCGACACCCTCTCCTCCGGAGGCGCTGGAGCACCACTTCCATGCGCTGCTACGTGAGCGCACCGGCCGCTGCTTCGAAGAGATCGAACACTTGCTGCCGCCGCTGGCTCCCCTGACGGAAGGGCCGGCCGTGGAGATCTTCTTCCAGGTGGTCGGCATGATGGGCGGCTTCACGTACCGGCTCGAAGAGGACTACGTGCATGTGCGCGCCCACTCGCGGATGGACGGCGACGACGGGGAGTACTACCGCGTGACGCCCGAGGGCTGGTCCAGGATCGAACGCACCCGTGTGCCGCCTCCGCCGTCGCGCGCCGCGCAGCGTCCCGAGTCCTGACCCGCGAACGAGCCACCGCACGGAGCGCACGCAACCAGTGCCCTAAAACTGCGAAGGCCGGGCGCCGCCGAGCCCCAGTGGCACTTGGCGCAACACCGGCCAGCCCTACTCCTGTTCGTGCATACGGCCGCCGGCGACGACAGCCCGGACCCGCTGCAGTGCTTCGAGGTCCTGGAGCGGGTCACCGTCAACGAGGAGGAGGTCAGCGCGGAGGCCGGGGGCGACTCGTCCTGTCACCGCACCGAGTCCGAGCGTCTCGGCAGCCCGGCGGGTCGCCATGTCGAGGATGGCGTTGTTCGGGATGCCGAGGTGGGCGTAGAAGGTCAGCGCGCCGGGCAGGCCGTCGAAGCCGGTGCGCTGGACCCCGGCGTCCGTGCCCACAATCATGTTGGCTCCGGCGTCGGCCATCTGCCGGATCTGGTCGAACATGAGGTTCGCGCGCTCCTCGCCGAAGACCTTCGGCAGCATGCGCCAGTGCGGGCTCACGGTCGTGCTGACCGTGATGTTCCCGTCGATGATGCGCTGGAGGACGTCGCGACGGAGGTCGAATCCGTCCTCGGTCATCCACGTGCAGTGTTCGAGGGTATCGACGCCGGCGTCGACGGCTTCGGTGATCGCTTCCGTTCCGTGCGCATGCGCGGCGACGGGCAGCCCGGCGGCATGAGCCTCCTCGACCAGGGCCTGCAGCTCTTCGCGAGAGAACTGGCTCTGCCAGCTGCGCGGGCCGTCCTTGGTGAGCCCTCCCCCGCTCGTCATGACCTTGATGACGGCGGCACCGGCTTCGGCGTTGCGCCGGACCAGGTCACGGACCTGCGTCTCACCGGTGACCTCTCCGCCAAGGAAGTGGCAGTGTCCGCCGGGCGGCGTCGCCGGGGTGCCGGCCGCGAGGATGCGCGAGCCAGACAGCCGGCCGGCCTCGACCTCTTCAGCGACCCGGAAGGCCAGACCGTTGCGGTCCCCCAGGTCACGCGCCGTCGTCACGCCACTGCGCAGCAGCTGCTCAGCCCGATGCCGCATCTGGTCGAGCAGTACCTCGTCGCTGTTCTGCAGTGCGGCAACGGGGTCCGGGCTCCCGTCGAAGATGAGATGCACGTGGGCGTCGATGAGGCCAGGCATGACCGTGCCGGTGAACTCGACACGCCGGACGTCAGGTCCTGCTTGCCGGCTGATCTCTTCTCTGGGGCCTACCGCGATGATCTCGTCGCCGTCGGTGAGGACTGCGCCGTCCTCCAGGTACGTGCCGGTGCTCACCAGGATTCGGTCAGCGGTGATCAGCATCGACTGGTTCTCCTCGGTTGGTCGGCTGGTGGCTGGATGAGCTGAGGGCCTCGGAGATGGCGATCAGCTGACGGACATCGGATTCCTGATCTCCTCCATCAGAGATGGCCAGCGGCATGGCGCGCCGTGGCGCTGGGGCTCCCTGCTCAACGCGTTGCACGGCTCGCCGGAGCCTGTCGGCCAGCTCTTCGGGAGTGAGGTCGAGGAGTCCATCTTCGTCCTCTCCCCCAGCCAGGTAAGGACTGACGTCAACGAGTCCGTCTCGGCACTCCACCATGCGGCGGTAGTACCGCCGGTGTACGCCTCGCACACGGCGTGCCTCGCGAGGGTCATTGGAGCAGGGCATCAGGACGTTGTCGGGATACGCCTCGGCCAGCAGTTGCCACAACGGCGCCAAGCGGCGGTGGTCTCGACGGTGCCGGAACCACAAACGCGCAGAGGTAATCCGCGTGCGGACGGCGGGATAGGTGATACCGACGACGAACAGCACAATCGCTACAGCGAGGAAGAACGCGACGGCGGCCGTCACCTGCTGTGGCACAATTCCCCCGCGCCAGCGAATGAGGATCATGACGCCTCTGACCAGGCAGGCGACGGCCATCGCGCTCAGTCCAACAGCAGCCATCCACAGACCCGTGGAATGTGGTCGGCTCGACTGGCGAGCACAGCGCCGGGTCCATCTCCCCGCGACCGCCAGGGCATACATGAGATACGCACCTGCCAGGCCGTAGAAGAACGCGACCTGGGGGATGGTCATGTCCGCGGTGCTGTACGAGCCGGCGAAGACGTCGTGCGGGACGGTCGCTGCGTCGGCGATCAAAAGCGCTGCGACCATCACCACCACGGCCGCTTCCCTGCGTGCCCGGCGTCCGCCGGCCTGTTCGTCTGCCGAGTACAGGTAGAAACACATAAGGAAGTACACCGTGCCCAGCAGCAGCACGTTCTGCGCGATCTTCCCTGCTCCATGGTCAGCACTCATCGATGCTTCAGAAGCAACGTTGGGCAAGGCGAACGGGTAGGAGGCCACTGCGGTCACGAGGCACAGCGTCACCGAGCGAAGGGGCGCATCCTTCGGGTGCCGCGCAAGCTGGTAGAGCTTCCAGACGACGGCCGCGGCCGGGACGAGAAGCAGCAGATGAAACACGGGCTACCGCCAGCCGCGCTGGTCGCCGACGACCGACTGCACCCTGCGCAGGGAAGGGTCCTCCGCCAACGGGGTGGCGCCTTCCACAGAGGACCACTCCAGCAGGGACGTCGCTGCCGCTTCAACGACGCACTCTTCCTCCGACTCGTACGAGCAGCGCTGGGTCACCCGGCGGATCATCTCGTTCTCGAACACCGGGATCAGATCTGCCCAGGTCTCGACAGCGTCCTCGGATTCTTCATCGCCGGCGTCGTCAGCCACGAGGATGTGCCCCAGCTCGTGGAGGATGATGTGGTCTTGGTGCAGCCGTGTCGTCTCGGCCTGGTAGATGATCACGTCACGTCGGGACGTTTCGACCAACAGGCCCGAGGGGCCGAGTGTCGTGAGCCGCCTCGCTTCCAGCTCAATCGGACGTCCCCGTCTGTCCCCGAGCGCCTGGCACAGACGGGCCATGTCGAGCGGCGGGTGGATGCCAAGGTCACGGAGCTCTCGGCGCATCCGGTTGAGAAGCTCTGCCTCAGCGGTCGGCGGTACCTGCAGCCGGCGGCTCCTCCACCAGCGCGACGCCGCACCCCGAAGATGGGCCACGCTGCCAGCGAGAGCGCGACCACTCGTACCCGATCGCATTCGAGTCCCTTCCGTACCGGCCGAGCAGCTCCACTCGGGAGCCAGGCGAGCCATCCCCGTCCAACTTGCCACCGCGCATGCACGACAGACGCGGTCGTCGGGGGTACGTCGGGACGCACCGCTCTATAGCGGCTTGAACGGGGTCACGGACTCCGCCCAAACCCCCAGAAGGCGCCTCATGATCACTACCGCGAACAAGCAATAACGCCCCACTGGACAATCCAGCGGGGCGTCGGGCGCCACATGCGGACGATACGTGATCCGTGCACGAGACCGAGGCTTGATATCGATGCCTCAGCCCACATCCCGACGCACACCCCACTCACACAAAAAGCATGAACAGGACACTTGATCGTTGACCTACATCCATGCGCTGGCATTTCCGATGCCCACCATGCCCATTTCAGCCGCAGCCCTCGCTTGAGGATTGTTACCGATTCGAGATATTTGAGCATTAGCGCTGACCGCCGGGCACCCAGACGCCCCATATGCGCCCCGAAAGGTGATCTGTGTATGTGGCCACTCTCGGCCGGATCGAACCAAGGCAGGAGTTACCGTTTCAGCCATGTCTAAGGTGCTTCACGACCAAGGCGATGACTACCTCAGGTTCTGGGACGAATACCATCTGTGCACGCTAACGACGATCAGGCCGGACGGACGGCCACACGTTGTGCCAGTTGGCGTCACCGTCGACGCCGATGCGGGAGTCGCACGGGTTATCACTCGCAAAGGAAGTAAGAAGGTCGCCAACATCCAGGCTGCGCAGCCCAGCGGGGCGCGCGTGGCCCTCTGCCAGGTAGACGGGGGCCGCTGGGCGACTCTGGAGGGAACAGCGGAAGTCCTCACCGACCCCGACGCCGTGGACGATGCCGTTCAGCGATACGGCGCGCGGTACGGGCGCACGCCGGCCCCGGATCCGGAGCGCGTCGTGATCAGCGTCACGATCGAGCGTGTGATGGGCCGAGCGACGTTGCCCTAGCTAGGCGGCGATCCGGGGATCACCCGCCTCAGAGGCCATCGGCATAGACCCGGTCTCCGAGAAGAAGCTGTGCGAGAACTTCAAGACGGGAGCCGGGCGGCCCCTGGGCGCGAGCCCGGCCGAGCTGCGCGAACTGGGCTTTCGAGTGGTCCTTTGTCGGTGGGCCGGCGGTCACCGCTCGCGAGCGTGAGGCGGGAGTTGAGCGGTGGTGGCGGGGACGGCGAGCGAGGCAGTATGTGCGGGTTCGTTGTCCGGTCTTTTGGTGCCGGGGCGACTTGCACCGAAGGTACCCCCGATACCTTCACCGGTCTTGAGTGCACTTCTGATGTCGGTATTCAGTGGCCTTCAGCCAGGAAGCAGTGCCATGCCGCCAGCGGGCGCTCCTCCGGTAGGGTCCCGACGTCTCATCCCGGAGGCTGGGTGTTAGCCAGGAACCGAGAAATAATTGACCAGCGAGTGGGTCATTGCTCTGCCTTTCGAAGGGGACTGCTCGACCTGGTAGGAGACTTCCCTGCCTAGCGCAGTCGCCTGACGTGCAGCCAAGCGCGCCCTTCGAAAACCACACTCGGCCCCTGCGCAGCGTCATGGGCGTCTCGGAGGCCACATTCGGGTTTCCCATTCACCTGACCCGACTCTCCGGCGACGTGGAGGGGCCAGACAACCCTCACGAAGGGGCAGCAGCTCGGAGAGATTCTTCTCCAGCTCCTGGTGATCACCGTAGCGAGCTATACGGACGGCGAGTGGACGAGCAGGTCAGGCGCTCTACAGGACGTCCGAAACCGCTGAAACAGCAGCCGCGACCGCGCCAAGCACCGCAACGTAGACACCGACCACTGCGATCTTCTCTGACGGCGTGTAGTGGTTCCAGCCGGACGGGATGTCGTTGAGGATCACCAGCCTCGGGCGGTCCCTGTACAACTTCAACGAGTACTTCACGAAGTAGACCACCCCCATGACGCACATAAGAGAGGCGATCAGTTTCGCCAGCACGGGCACCGGCGGGAGGTTCGGCGGCGTCTCAGTAAGCGCTGCGAACCCGACAAACGCCAGCCACGGCATGAAGAGCGTCACCTGCCAGTCAAAGGCACGCCCCGTCTCGTCCTTGCTCTTAGCTCCGCGATTCTTCAGAAAAAGTTCGATGCGGGCTTGCTGGCCGTAAACGAGGATGTCGTCCGTACCACTCACCCTGACCGTGACCGTCTTGCGCGTAACGCCTATCTGGACCTCGACTCGACCGGCCGGGTCCGCGGCCTTGAACTCAAGGTTGTCCCATGGTTCCCGGTCATCGTAGTTCGGTGATGACGTGACCTCGTTGATCAGGTCAGGGAGTAAGCGCGCGGTCCAGCGAGTGTTGTTGTGCACTGTCGCGACACTGACGTGCTCCGGCGGGACGTGGCCAGTAGCACGGGTGAACAAGGCGACCAAGTCTGAGCGCCCGAGGCGGCACTCCGTGTATTCACCGTTCAGCTCCGTGGCAGGTGCGCTAATCATGAACGGCAGTATGGGGTGCGCACGTTGGCCAATCAAAACCGAAACAGATGGATCAACCTTGTGCCGCGGGCCAGTCAAGTGCACGTTCTTCGTGTCTGATCCGGGGTGCAAAGGAGTCCAAGGCAGCCCAGCTATCCTCACCGGGACTGGTCCAGTCACTCTCGCAAGGGATGGGCCGAAGAAGCCTGCAGGTGGCGTGTCAGCGCCCCGTACCGGGCATCATCGGTACCGCCCTGAGCAGGTGTGCCTGAAAGCGGCCCGCAGCATTGCGTCGCGCGCCTTGGCATGGGTGTCGTGGACGAACCAATCCTTCTCCGTACGGCGCTGCCCGACGAGACCCACTCGGCTTCCCACACGAGGTTGCACCGGGTGCTTCCCATGTCCCGGAGGCTCGCGCCGCGGCCCCGGGACACGAGACCTGTGCCTAGTTCAGGCTCTTCTCAATGGCCTCGAAGATGTCCGAGTCGGTCTCCTGCTGCCATTGCGGCAGGTCGGGCCAGTCCGCGACATAGCCGGGCTTGGGGTCTTCGAAGTGCTTGTACATCTGGGCAGTCCAGCACGTCGCCACGAAGCGCCCCTTCTGCTCGCGCGACAGCCGCGAAGCGTGGCCGCCGCTCAGATCGAGGAACTGGCGCACCTGCTCGTACACGGCACCAGCCGCTGCACGCTCCCAGTCAGGGGTGTCCTCCCAAGGCGTCACATAGCCGGCCTTCGGTTCGCCGGGGAAGTGCTGGTGAACGCCTGCGATCCACGCTTCACGGAACAGTCGCGCGCCCTCGGTCTGCGACATGCTGGCCCCTCTCGTCACGTCGTGCTCAGTGCGCTGATCTCCGCTCCCAGCTCGGCGATCCTCCGATCCCGGGCCAGCGGGCCGATCACAGCTCGTAGGCCCTGGAGTCTACGGGCGACGTAGCCGGAGGAAGATTCCCGGGCCAGGGTCAGCGCCTCCCGGCCGTACGTGATCACCTGGTCCGTATCCCGCCTTTTCGCGCCGATCGCTGCGAGGTCGGTGAGCACGGCACCGCGCCGGCGGAAGGACTGCCCCTGGGCGAGAGCGCCCTGCTTCAGCGCGGTCGTCAGCGCTGTTTCGGCGAGGTCGAGCCGGCCGAGCTGCACGTACCGGGCGCCACGTTCCTCGGCGAGCCGAGAGCCGTCGAACCTCAGCCAGCCTCCGTTGTGAGCAGGGGTGGCGAGGTTCTGCACTTCCTCCGCTTCGTCGAGAGCTCGCTCGCACGCTGTGAGGTCTCCCAGGCCGGCGAAGGCTTCCGCTTGTACGGCGGCCACCCAGTGCCGTGTGGAGAGGGAGCTGTCTCCGCGCTTGGCGACCCTTTCGGCAGCCGACAGCACGCCTGCGGCTTCGCGGTACCGCCCTTCGTACACATCCACATACGCCTGTCGGGTCAGCGCGCAGGCCCACAGATCGAAGGCTTTGGCGTCCTTGCTCGCCGACGCGGCCAGCATGTAGGAAGCCGCTGCGTCGGTGTAGCGGTTCCCGTCGAAGGACAGTTCGCCGGCAAGCTGGAACAGGTCGCCGGCAGCGCTGCACAGTGCCCGTACTTCTGCATCCGAGCGGTTGGCCAGGGCACCGTTGAGTGACGTCAACTGGTCGCGCACGATCGGGTACACCGAGCCTTTGGAACGGGCCAGTTGGTAGACCTGCCAAAGATGGCTGTTCATCCGTGCGAAGTCGGAGGAGGTCCCGCGGCGGACTCCCTCGGCCAGGGCTTCGGCCTCATCCAGCGGCAAAGCGGTCAGGGCGCCGGTTACGGCAATCGCGCGCAGGAATTCGCGTCGAATCATGTCGTCTATGTCCCCAGAGCCGTGGTGATCATCGCTTGATGGCAACCCTGCGGCTTCATCAGGAGGCGGTGGCGGAGCCACCAGGACGTCCAGCTCGTCAAGGTCGATGTTCAGCAGCTCCGCCAGCTTCGGCCGAATCGGCGGCTGCGGCGAAACCTTGTGGTTCTCCCAGCGCTGGACCGTTGTGCGGTCCACGCCGAGCGCGTGGGCAAGTCGTTCCTGACTGTAACCCAGAGCCTTCCGCCGCTTAGCCAACCCCACTGCGGTTCCCTTCCCCGGCTCGTCCGGGCGTACCCGTGCTGCGCAGCCGTGCATCAGATCTGCATCAAGAGTGCCGCATAGATGCCGTGGAGCGCTGCGCCTCGAAGCGGTTCCCTGGATGTGTCAGCCAAACCGTGGCTCACAGGAAAGGAGGCCGGCACGTGATGGGAACCCATGAGAGCGCGGTCGAGCCACCCACTTCGGAGATCAGGTTGGATGCGCACCAAGAGGTTGACATCGACCTGATCAATACGACCATCGAACTCGCCCTCGTTCCCGGCGTGAGCATGCCGCCGCGGGACGCCATCGACGGCCGGACGGTGGAGCTGCACAAGCACCTTCGGCTGCTGATGGAGGCAGTGGACTTCCGTGCCAAGGAGCGTCCAGCGGTACGAGCCCTGTACCGGGTCGCCCACAACCTTCTCGACCTGCAGAAGCGTCCCACCGCAGAGACCACGCACTACCAGGCGTGGGAACACATGCGGAACCTGGCCACTATCACCGCCGCCTTCCGCGACCTGTACCTGAAGCGCCCCACCGCCCTGTGATCGGCTGATGTACGCGATTCCCCCCTCCCTTTGCCGGCTCGCACTCGCCGTCGGCGAGAAACTGCACCGTCGGCACACGCCCCCGCCCTCATTCCAGGAACCGCCCACGCCGGAACGGCACCCGGTTGCCGCTGGAGCCGAAACCCTTCCTCCGCAAGACAGCGTGCACGACTGCTGGGTCGTCGGCCCCCGCTGCAAGCTCTACTGCCGTCGACGAGGCATTCCTGTGATGTGGCTCGGACCGGCCAGGACCCCCAAGGGCTGTGGGCACATGTTTGCCTGCGAGACCTGCATCGCTGAGTTGGTCCACATAGTGGATCAAGAACAAGATGAGCGTTACTCCCTCCCATAGGCCCCCTGCCGGACGTACCGCGGACGGCAGGCTCCCCCAACGCCCGGCACCAGGAAACCCGGCAGCGGGCGGCACAACGCCCACCCTGGCCGTCCCCACTGATGAGGACAGGACGAGCGGTCAGGGTGGGTCAGGCCATCTGCATGAGCAACGCGGTGATGCCTCGCCTGAGAGGCGACAGGCTCCGGAACTCGGTTGCGCATTCCGGCGCGAGGCGGCGCAGAGTCCCTGACGCGCGAGCCCTACCCCCTGCCGCTGGCGCCTCGAAATATCCGCTCAACCCGTGCTCGGCGCGCAGCGCCGAGGAGGAGACCACACGTGGATAACGTCCCCGACATGACCACTGAGACCGGCCAACAGACTCCCACCGAACAGCAGATGCGCGACGCGATGGTGCAGCAGCTCATCGAACTCGGAGCTGCCCGTGACCCCCGTGTAGTAGCCGCCCTCCGTGCCGTCCCCCGGCACCTGGCTACCCCCGAGGTGGAGGCGGCCAAGACCTACCAGGCAGAGTCCGCCACCATCACCAAGACCGACGAGAACGGCGTGGACATCAGCTCCGTGTCGGCCCCGCGGGTTCAAGCCATGCAGATCGAGCAGGCCGGCATCAAGACGGGCATGACGGTGCTGGAGATCGGCTCCGGCGGCCCGAATGCCGCCTATCTCGCGGAGATGGTCGGCGAGCAGGGACGCGTCGTCACCGTCGACATCGATCCCGACGTCACCGAGCGCGCGGAACGGTTCGTCGCGGAGACCGGCTACCGGAACATCACCGTGGTCACGGCCGACGCCGAGGGCGGCGTGCCCGGCCACGCGCCGTACGACCGCATCATCGTCACGGTGCAGGCGGCAGACATCCCTCCCGCCTGGATCGAGCAACTCAAAGACGGTGGTCGGCTGGTCGTGCCGCTGCGGATGCGCAGCATGACGCGCACCATCGCGTTCATCCGGAACGGCAAGCGCCTGGTCAGCGACGGGTTCGAGCAGTGCGGCTTCGTGCCGATGCGCGGCGCCGGCGAGAACCGGATGCGTCTGGAGTCCCTTCATGACGAGGAGGGCGCCGAGGTCGCTCTGCGCCTGGACGGCCACCCCGTTCCCGATATCGAGGCCCTGCGGTCGGCACTCGCCGGCCCGCGGACGGAGGCGTGGTCGGGAGTGACGGTCGGGGGCATGGAGCCGAAGGACCACTTGGATCTGTGGCTGACCACTGCCCTGGACAATCTGCCCTTGATGGCTGCGAAGCCTGCAGCACGTCAGCGCGGCATCGTCGCCGTCGCCTCTCCGATCGGCATTCCGACGCTTGTGGACGGCGGAAGCTTCGCCTACCGCACGTCCCGGGCGACCGATGAGGCGGACCGGTACGAGCTGGGTGCGGTCGGTCATGGGCCGGACGCCCAGAAGGTCGCCGAGCGCCTCGTCGACGAGATCCAGAAGTGGAACGGCGAGCACCGCAGCCACCAGGCGCGCATCGAGGTCTTCCCGGCGAACACGCCGGACGACCAGCTTCCCGCGGGCCGGGTCATCGACCGGCCGCGCACGCGGGTCACGATCTCCTGGCCGTGACGACTTCGGCGTCGTAGCCGGGTGGCAGTACCAGCACGATCCGCACATTCACCCATTTCCTTCAACCGAGGAGACGAGATGGCACCACAGATCGCGACCAAGCCGCAGACGGGGACGCCGTTCACGACCGATTCCGGATCGGACTTCGACCTCGACATCGAGACCGTGGCATCCGCTCCCGTGGTGCAGGCCCTGCTGAACGACACCGGTGACGGTTGCACGTCGACCTGCCAGTCCGCCTGTTCCAACAGCACCTGCGGCTGACCCGGCTCCGCTCGGGGCGGGCGGGACGAGACCCGCCCGCCCCGGGCACCGCAGTCCTCGAAGGAGGCCCAGCCATGTATCACGTACTTGATGTGGGCATGATCAGAGTGTCCGCGTTTCCGCTGACGCCGTCGCTGCCCTCCTGCCCTGCCCCGATCAGCGACACAGCCGCCGACGCCGAAAACTGCCGCCAGTGGATCGGCCAAGTGTGGAGGGACGACTCCCGCGCTGACGCCATCGAACTCGCCGCGCCTGTCCTAGCAGCAGGTATCCGCAAGGTCCTCGACGGCACGGCGCGACGCTCCCGCATCCGTCGCACCGCGCACTCCTTGACCCGCTACCTACTACGGATGCAGTACCGCGCGACGCCCTTCGGCCTCTTCGCTGGGGCAGCCCCCGTACACGTCGGCCGGCCGGCACAGGTTCGCTGGGGCACGCAGCACAAGGCGTTCGCCAGGGCCGATGCCCTGTGGTTGCACGGCATCATCGCCGCTCTGGAGGCGGACCCGGACGTGCTGCGGCGCCTGCCTGTAGTCGCCGACCCCACCTGTACCGTGCGCGGCGCGCAGATCTCCGTGCCGCACCAGCCGGGCGCCAAGGGGCCCACCGCGACGACCCTTCGGCGCACCCGCGCAGCGGAGCTGGCTCTCGCCTTGGCCTGTACCCCGATCACAGTGGGCGACATCGTGGCGAAACTGCACGCCGACTACCCCAATACTCCCGCGGAGAAGATCGAAGGCATGGTGCGCGGCCTTGTCGCTCACCGCGTACTCCTGACGAGCCTTTCCGCCCCGATGACCTGTGACGATGCACTCGGCCACCTCATCGTCCAGCTCGAAGACGCCGGCCTCGGAGACTCGTCCGTCGCCCCGACTCTGACGAAGCTGCGCCATGTCCACCAACTTCTCGACCAACACGACCGCGCGCAACCAGCCGCCCAGCGAACTCTCCGTGACCAAGCCAGCGAAGCAATAAACGGCCTCGCCGGCATCCCCGACCGCAACCTCGCGGTAAACCTGCGCCCGGACTGTGACGTCGTTCTGCCCCAGGCCGTCGCCGCGGAGGCGCAGCGCGCCCTGGAGGTCATCGCCCGCATCACGCCGTACCCGAACGGCGCTCCGGCCTGGCAGGACTACCGCACGCGGTTTCTGGAGCGATACAGCATGGGCACCATCGTGCCGATACGTGATCTCACAGACCCGGACACCGGACTCGGCTTCCCCGTCGGCTACCGCGGCACGGTCTTGAAGCGGCCCGTCCTGGCCATGACGCCCCGCGACCAGCATCTCCTCGCGCTCGCCCAGGACGCGGCTCTGTCCGATCGGCGCGAGGTCGTGCTCACCGAGGACGATATCGAAGCCCTCTCCGTCGGCACAGCTTCCCAGGTCCCCGCGCACATCGAGTTCACCTTCACGGTGCTCGCGCGGTCCATACGCGCCCTGGACGAGGGACGCTTCACGCTGTCCACCACAGGGTTGTCCCTCGCGGCCGGCACCACCACCGGTCGCTTCCTGCCCACGCTGGAGCAGGCGGACCGCGACCGGGTACGCACCGTCCACGCCTCCATGCCCACACTCACCGCGGGTGCGGTTCGCGCTCAGGTATCCAGTCCGCCGCTGAAGGTGCCGATCAACAACGTCAGCCGCTCTCCCGCCGTCGTCTCGGACCTGCTGGCAATCGGCGAACACAACCCCGACGCCACTCTCGACCTGGAAGATCTTGGCGTCATGGCCGACACCATGCGCTTCTACCTGGTATCGCTGTCGACCGGCCGGCTCATCGAACCCTCTGTCATGAACGCGGTAGAGCTGTCCAATAGCACCCACCCGCTCGTTCGCTTCCTGTGTGAACTGCACCGCGCTCACACGGCCGTCCTACTGCCCTTTTTCTGGGGAGCCGCCACGCGCCTGCCCTTCCTCCCGGAGGTCCGTGCCGGACGCACCGTCCTGTCCGCGGCCCTGTGGCGCTTGCACGCCAGCGATCTCGGTGACGGAGAGGACTGGATGCTCCGCTTCACCAACTGGCGCATCCAGTACGGGGTGCCCCGCACCGTGTACGTCGGCAGCAGCGATCAGCGTCTCCGGCTCGATCTTGATGTTCCCGTCCATCAAGAACTGCTGCGCGCCGAGCTGCGCCGGCACGACACCGCCGTGCTGCACGAGGCACCCGAGGAGAGCTCGTACGGCTGGGCCGGCCGGGCCCATGAGGTGACCATGCTGTTCGCGTCCGATCAGCAGCCCGCTCCGGCGCCCGCGCATCACGCCGCCGTCTTGGCCGACCGGAACTCCGACCGCATGCCGGGGTCCTCGGAGTGGGCGTACGTCAAGCTGTACGGCAGCGCTGCTCGCGCACCGGAGGTTCTGACCGCGCACCTCCCCCGTCTGCTGCGCCATGGGGGCAACGCGCCGACCGAAGCATGGTTCGTTCGGTACGCGGACCCCGACCCGCACCTGCGACTGCGGCTGCGGCAGCCCGGCCCGGAGGCGTTCGGTGCCACGGCGCAGACCGTGGCGGCGTGGGCGGCGGAGCTGTGCGCAGAAGGCTTGATCCAACGCTTGCAGTGGAACACCGACCGGCCGGAGGCGGGCCGCTACGGAACCGGGGCCACTCTGGCAGCTGCGGAGGCGATCTTCGTGGCCGACTCGACCGCCGCCCTGGCACAGATGTCCCTGGCCATATCCGCCGATCTTCAGCCGGCTGTCACCGCAGCCTCGTTTGTGGACATCGCTGCGGGCTTCCTCGGCTCTCGGCAAGCCGGGAACGACTGGCTGCTCCGGCACTTGCTGCGCGGTGATGGCGAGCCGGCACCGCGGCATGTCCAGGCGCTCACTATGCAGCTGACGGACGTGGGCGACCGCCGAACCGTGCTCAGCGACCTCAGTGGCGGGCACGCCGTCGTGGATGCATGGGAGGCACGGCAGGCGGCTCTCGTCGATTACCGCCAAGCGCTCGACGCTGCGGGTATTGCCGCAGGCAGTGTGCTGCCGTCACTGCTGCACATGCACCACAACCGCGTCGCGGGCGTCGATCCCGAGGCCGAAGCGGCCTGCCGCCGGATCGCCCGAGCAGCCGCCCAGTCCTGGAGCATCCGCCACCAAGGAGGCGCACAGTGACCACCGCCCTGCCGACCACTGACATCTCATTGGCCGGCCGCCAGTCCCTCGCACACGGTCACCTCGGCATGACTCTGCTCCACATCGAGCGGGCCCGCCGCGGCACCGGCGACTGGCAAGCTGTGCACCGCGCCTTCGCCAGCGTCACACCGCTGATCGACGGTACCGACGCCAGCCTTTACCTCGGCGCCCCCGCGATGGCCTTCGTCCTGCATCTGGCCGCCGACGGCACGGACCGGTACGCCGGAGCGCTTCACACCCTCGACGGAATTGTGGCCGCGCATGCCCGGTCCCGCTTGGCCGCCGCACACGCTCGCATCGATGCCGGCCGTCACGCCGAGTTCGCCGAGTACGACGTCTTCCGCGGTCTGACCGGGATCGGGGCCCTCCTGCTGCGCCGACAGCCGCAGGGCCCGGAGATGAAGGGCGTCCTGGAGTACCTGGTCCGCCTGACCGAACCTATGACCGGGCCCGAGGGAGAACCGCTGCCCGGCTGGTGGGTCAGGCACGCCCCGGCCAGCGACAAGACGGCCACGCCGGGCGGGCACGCCAACGTAGGTATGGCGCACGGCATCACGGGCCCGCTCGCTCTGCTGGCCCTGGCCATGCGTGCCGGAGTCACGGTGGATGGGCACGAGGATGCCATCCGCCGCGTCTGCCGGTGGCTCGACCAGATCCGTCAGAGCGACTCCCGCGTCATTCACTGGCCCCGCTGGGTCAGCCACCGCGGCGCCGCTCAACCCCAGCCGGCCACGCCGTCCTGGTGTTACGGCACCCCCGGCGTGGTCCGTGCCCAGCAGCTCGCCGCCATCGTCCTCGGTGACGACGACCGCAAGCGGATGGCCGAACGCGCCCTGCTGCACTGCCTGGACGATCCGGACCAGCTGAACCAGATCGACGGGCGCGGCCTGTGCCACGGCTTCGGCGGCCTCCTGCGCACCCTCCAGCGGGTCGCCGAGGACGCGGAGGTCCCTGCCCTGTTCGAAGACCGACTCGACCTGGTGAAGCGCCGCTTCCTGACTGTCGAGCCACCCGAGGAGGCTGGATTCCTCAATGGCAAGGCCGGGGCCGCCCTCGCCTTCCAGGACGCCGGTGATGAGCTCGGCGCCACACCTCGCGGGCAGTGGGACACCTGCCTTCTGCTGGCGTGAGTGGAGGGCCCATGCCCCCTCACGATACGAACCAGGCCGAAGACGCCGTACTGGCTGTCCTTAGAGGAGCAACGATCGAGGACGCTGCCCGGTCCGCGGGCACCTCCCCCGCACGGCTCGCAGAGTCCATCGAGCGATACCGGGCCGCCGGCCGGGCCGCACTCGATGTCCGCTCCGTCGGATGGCACCAGCTGAACATCCAGTTCACCGACTACTCGACCGCGGAACGAACCTTCCGCTCCTGCCTCGTGCCCGCCTTACGCAACGGGTCGGTGGGCAGTTGGTGGTTCGTCCGCAAGTATCCGTGCTGGAGACTCCGCCTCTGTCCAAGCCCGCAGGCGCCCCAGGAGGACGCCATCGCACCCATCACCGAAGCGCTCGAAGGCAGCGTCGCCCGGGGTGCAGTCGCAGCCTGGCGCCGCTTCCCGTACGAGCCTGAGACCGTCGCCTTTGGCGGTCCGGCTGGCATGAAGATTGCGCACGAGCTGTTCCACACCGACAGCATCGGTGTCCTCGACTACCTCCACGTCGCCGGCGACAGTCGCGAAGCGCTGCTGGACGCCAAGGCAACCTCGCTCCTGGCGATGACGCTATTGATGCGCGCCGCGGGCCTCGAATTGGGCGAACAGGGTGATGTGTGGGGGCAGGTAGAAGAACACCGTCCTCTCGCAGAGGGCGTGCCCCCGGACCGGGTCAGCAGCATGGCGGGTGTCCTGCGCCGCCTGCTCTTGATCGATGTCCAGCCTCTGCTGGCGGACGGCGCCCTCACGCCCGTACGGGACTGGTTCCAAGGGCTGGAGCAGGGCGGTCTCGCACTTGCGGACGCCTGGAACAACGGGCGACTGGCCCTCGGCATGCGCGGTGTTCTGGCGCGCCATGTGCTCTTCCACTGGAACCGCATGGGGTTCACACTCCGACAGCAGTCCATCTGGTCACGCGCCGCTCGGGGAGGCCATTCTCGGACGCTGACGGCAGGCCCCTCCTGCTCACCGCCGCAGCACGAAGGACACCGTCCGGACGACCGTCAGGTCGAAAGCCTGACGCAGTACGTGCCACTGCATCTCCACGAGATCCCGAGGTGATCACCGCATGAATGACCCAATGTCCACGCTCCCGCAGTCCACGCCTTCTCCGCAGCAACGAGCCCTGGTCACCTCCGCAGCCGCCGCCTTCATTCAGCGCGAGGACGGGCGCGTGCTCCTGGTCCACCACGCTGGGACGAAGCACTGGGTGATGCCCGGCGGAAAGACCGACGACGGGCCCAAAGGCGGAGAGACACCGCTCCAGTGCTGTGAGCGGGAAGGCAGGGAGGAGACCGGCGTACCGGTCCAAGTGGGCCGCCTCCTTGTAGTGCAGTGGCTGTCCAGCGGGAGTCCGGGAAACTACAGCAATCCTCGCGCGTGCCACCTCTTCGTGTTCAGCGCCACCATTTCCCCGCAGCACTACGACCGCATCCGCGTCCCGGAAGGAGAGCTGCTCGGCTGGGACTGGTGGGAGCCCGAGGCGGCCCTGACGGTGATGGACAGGACGAACGCGCCGCTCCTGGCCGCCGCCGTGCAGGCAGCTTCCGGGGCGCAGGACGCCCCGCTGTACCTGGAGGACGACCAGCAGCCGACGGGCACACAGGAGGTACGCCGATGACCACCGCCGAGGAGAAGATGTCGGACTCCGAACGGCTGCTCTTCGGTGGGCGATTACGGGAGGACTTCGCTTGGACGCGCCATCACGGCGCCTTCCTGGAGATGAGCCTGTTGGCGATGGTGCTGCGTCTGCCACGGCTCCTCGCTCTCACCGCCCGACTCGCCCATCAGGCCGACGCCCGCGCGCTGCACAGGGTCGTCGCCGCCGAGATCGGCCGCGGTGCCGCCCAGGCGGTGGGGATGGTGCAGGTCAATCACGTACTGGCCGCCCTGCTGGCGGCAGGCACCACCGCCGAGCGATTACGCGAAGCAGCGCCTGCCTTGGTCATCGCCTGCGTCACCGGGGTGTGCGGCGCGCTGCTGAAGGCGGTGTCGGTACAGGGCACGGGGGTGCTGGAGCCCACCGTCGAGCGGGTGGCGACCGAGATCTACCTCCAGTCCGCCGCCAAGGTGGAGCTGTCCGCGGTGGAGGACGCCGAGTACCGCAAGCGGCAGGAGAGCGCGCGGTTCGGTGCGGCGTCGGCGCGTCGCATGATCCCGTACAGCACCTCCATCATCAACGCGCTGCTCTCGCTGGTCGCCTCGGTCGGCGTACTGACCGCCCTGCACCCCGCCCTACTGCCCCTGATCGTGCTGACGACGGTGCCCAGCGCCTGGGCATCGCTGTCCGTAGCCCGGCGGCGGTACCAGTCCTTCCACGCCTGGATGCAACACGCCCGCGCCGGCCGCCTCATCAGCGACCTGCTGGTCTCCAACCAAGCCGCGGCCGAAATCCGCGTCCACGGCATCGGCGCTTTCCTCCTGCAGCACTTCCGTCTCATGGCCGAGGACTCCGAGCAAGAGCAGGCCCGCCTGGCGCGCCTGGCCGCCCGCACCGGCCTGATCGCCGCCTGCTGCACCGGGCTCGCCATGCTGATCACCTTCGGCACCCTCGGCTGGCTGCTGTGGACCGGCGTCATGGTCCTGTCCGTGGGCGGCACCGCCGTCATCGCCATCCGCACCGGCTCCAGCGCCCTGGACAACCTCGTACGCCAGGCCAACTTCCTCTACGAAGAAGCCCTCTTCGTCGCCGACCTCGACGGCATACGCACCGAGGCCGACGAACGCGCCATCTCCACCGGCGGCGTACCGCTGCCCGCGCGCATCGACGCCGTCCGCTTCAAGAACGTCACCTTCACCTACCCCGGGGACGACGAGCCGGCCCTGCGCGGCCTCGACCTGACCATCCCCACCGGCAAGATCATTGCGTTGGTCGGCCGCAACGGCAGTGGCAAGACCACGACCGCCAAACTCCTCGCCGGCCTCTACCTCCCCGACGACGGACACATCCTCCTCGGTGATGTCAGCACCGCAGAGGCCGACCGCCACGCCCTCTTCTCCCGCGTCGCCCTCGTCAGCCAGGACTACTACCGCTGGCCCTTCACCGCCCGCGCCAACATCACCATCGGCCGCCCCGAAGCACCCATCACCGACCACCGGCTCGACGACGCCATCCACTACGCCGACGCCCAGCCGATCATCGACGACATGCCCCGCGGCCTGGACACCCTCCTCGCCCGCGGCTACAAAGGCGGCCACAACCTCTCAGGCGGCCAGTGGCAGAAACTCGCCATCGCCCGCGCCCGTTACCGCGCCGGCGACATCCTCATCGTCGACGAACCCACCGCCTCCCTCGACGCGGAATCCGAAGAAGACGTCTTCAACAAGATCCGTGACTTGGCCGACACGGGCCAGACCATCGTTCTGATCACTCACCGCCTCCACTCCGTCCGCCACGCCGACCTCATCTACTGCCTCGACCATGGCCAGGTCACCGAGCACGGGAGCTTCGCAGACCTCATGGATCCTGACGCCATGCCGGCAGGCCGCTTCCGAGCCATGTACGACTTGCAGCGTCGGCAATTCCACCCCGAGGCAGACCAGCCACTTCCTCCTGCACGCTCGACCGGCTCTCCTCCGGCACCCACCTTGGACAGCTAGGACGTACACGCCCCCTGCGAGGCCTTCCAGCAGCTCACCGGATGACTCCTGACGGTCGAGCCGGTTGCGGCGTTCTTCTCATCTAACTCCTCACGGACGGCACGATCGCTTCCGGGATAATGACGACCGCGGAGATCGCCGTGGACGGCGACGGCCAGGAGAAGTTGCGAACGCTCCAGGGCTGATGACGACCGCCTACTTCCTGCTCTTGTCCCAGGCCATCGGCGCCATATTGCGAATCGTCCAGGGTTGACGACCTGAAGGTAAACCTCTGGTCTACTCGCGGCCATGGAGGGCCACTGCGGACGTTCTGCAGCGATCCATCGGTAGTGCAGATGTGCAGGTCAGGGCGTTTTGCGGGGCGGACCCTATGGATTGCACTCTGTTCGAGTCGGCGTGAGCCCGCCGTTCCACAACTACCGCCGGACCGATTAGCTGATTTCTGCAATCTTGTTGTGATTTATCAACTAGCTTGTTGATGCCTTGAGTTAACACATGGCCGCTGTGGGCCGTGTGGGGAGGGAGCCGCAGGTGCGGGTGCGGGTGGATGTCGCGCCAGATACGCCAAGTCTTCGGTGGGAGGACGTACATGGTCCAGCGAGGGCTGTGGTGTACGGGCTGTTGGAGAGCCGGGATGCGGCGCTCGCGCGTGCTTTGCACGATGAAGGGTGGCGTGGGCATCCGCTGAAGCCGGTGGGTGTCGGTGGTCCGCAATTCGTCGGCGCGCGCCGGAAGAGGGGCGTGTACACGACGTCGCAGGACGGGTCGGTGTGGTTCGGTTCGCCGGTACCGGAGATAGCTTCGGTGCTGGTGGCGGCGTTGGCCGGCCGGGAAGAGATCGTGTGGGGCGCCACACGTCTGCGGATCCGGGGCTTCACGGTGGACCTCGCCGCGCCGGCCGTGGACGGCCCGGTGGAGCTGGAGTCCGCTACACCTGTCGTGCTCAAGCACGAGGGTCGTGATCTGCTTCCGGGGGACGAGCACTACCTTGCGCGGCTGCAGCACAACTTGGCGCACAAGGCCGATGTTCTTGGGCTGCCGGCCCCGAGCGGGCTGCGGATGCTGGAGGCGGGACCTCGGCGCCGGTTCGCGGTGGAAGGCGCGCCGCGTATCGGTGCGCGTGTGCGCATTGCCATGGAGGCAGATGCCCGGTTCGTGGACGCGCTGCGGTGCTGGGGCCTGGGGCTGGACACGATGCAGGGGTTCGGATGGATCCGGTGATCGCCAAGGCCCCGCTGACAGCTACGGGGCACCCGCTGCAGCGAGCTGGTGCTTGGGCTGTGGCCGTGCTGGCCGGCCAGTCGGATCCGAGTGAGATCACAGCCAAGGATTTGGACCATGTGGCTGCCGCCGTGGTGGAGGAGGCATGTACCGCAGCCGTAGCGCCAAAGGACGGTGGTCCCGCGTACGAGTGGTGGAAGGTGCTGCTCGCGCTCTACCCGAACTCCAAGGCCACGCACAGCACGCGGTCCAAGGAGCCGGGCGTGATCCGGGGCCACCTCAACGAACTGTTCGCTGCCGACGACGCCGGTGCCTGTTGCGGGCCTTGCACATTCTGCGGGGCGGACGCCAGCGTACTGTGGACCAAGGTAAATCTGCCGCTGTTCGACACGAACAAGGCGTTGAATCTCCTGCCGCCAGGCATGCGGGGCTGGCCGGTGTGCCGCGGGTGCCGGATCGCGATGTGGGCCTTGCCGTACGGGGCGTGGGTGACGGCCGGTTCGGCGACCGTCCTGTCGTGTGAGAGCGATGCGGCCATCGCGCAGTTCACGCGCCGCAATGTGCAGCGCGCCCGACGGATCATGCAGGCCGGCTTCACGGGCATGCCCGCCGGTGCGCGGGCTGAGTACGTGGCGCTTGCGGCCCTGCGGGATGCTGCTGCCGATCTGTGTGCGACGACGCTGTGGACGTTTAAGAACGACAACCAGGAGCCCTGGCTGCGCGTGACGCACACCCGACGCGCCGTACCGGTGTTTCTGGCCAAGGTCGACGGTAACGCCACGCTGCGGCGCGGCTGGCATCTGCTGGCAGGCGCCCTTACCCGCTTCGACAAGAAGGGCAAGATCTCGGCGAGTGGTGCCCAGGAGGCGGCACGGCTGCTGTTCGAGGCGGAGGACGGTCGTGGCTGGTCGTTGCTGCGGCAGTTGTTTGAGCTGTTGAAGGAGACGGATCGCTCCTGGCCACCGGGTGGCCGTGAAGCGCTGGCCCGGCTTGGGGTCGCCTACGCCGAGGAGGTTCTTGGAATGACACCGAATGAGTCTGCGGTGGCGACACTGCTGACGGAGTGGATCGCGCGCGGCACCAGTCCGCGCGCCCGCTTTGCGGAGTACCGCAATGCGGCGCTGAGCGACTACCGGCTGGGGATGTTGCTGATGCAGGCGTACTCGCGTCTGCTCCTGGACGGGCAGGCGCCTGAGCTGGCCGGCCCGAAGGGCTGGGAGGCGCTGATCCAGCGACGGCCGCGGGCCTGGGAGCAGCGGATGCTGTTGTTTGCCCAGGTGTCGGTGTTGCTGCAGCAGCGGGGCGTGGCGGTCAGCGAAAAGCCGGCGAGCCCGGAGGAACAACAGCGGCTCGACGCGCTGGAGGACCAGCCGCTGCTGGATGAGAACGAATTCGACTACATGATGGGGCCAGCGTAATGGTGTATCTGGCAGGGACGGTCGTGCTCGCGGTGGAGGCCGGTGCGCCCAACAACGGCAAGGGCGAGGAGACGCGGGCCCGTGTCAAGCATGCACGGGTCAGGGGGCAGCAGTACCCGTACGTCTCGGCGCAGGCCGCCCGGCGCTGGATCCGGGACGGCATGGTCGAGCGGGGGATGGTGCCCTCGCCGGTGACCCGGGTGGGCAAGGCACAGAACAAGGCGCAGAAGGCCACCACCGAGGCCGACCCGGTGCGCTATGCCGACGATGACCTGTTCGGCTACATGCGGGCCGGCGCGAAGAAGGACGACGCGGCGACCACCGTGCGGGACAGCCCGTTCATGCTGGGCACGTTGCTGTCCGTCGAACCCGTCTACCCGACCGAGGACTTCGGTGTGATGTCCCGCGGCGTGACGGAGCCGGTGCTGCACGGTCACGAGTTCTACACCGCCGACCTGGCCGCCCCATTCCTGCTGGATCTGCCGCGGATCGGCACCTTCACCCTGCCCGGCAAGGACGGTGTGGGGCGGCCGAACTACCTCGACCAGGAGCAGGCGCTGCAGGTCGCCGAGGCGGTCGCGCTCGGCGCGGAAGCGACGCAGTTCCGGGACCAGTCGGCCGTACGCCTGCCGCTGGAGGAGCGCAGCCGGCGGGCTGCCATGCTGCTGGAGGCGCTCGCCCACCTCAGTGGCGGCGCCAAGCAGGCGCTGCACTACGGCGACCGGACGCCCTCGCTGCTGGTGATGGTGCCGTTCAAGGGAGGCATCAACCCGCTGGCCAACGTGGTCGACCACCGGCCGGGCGAGGGCGTACGGCTGCGCGGCGACGTTCTGCTCCAGGAGCTGCAGGCGTGGCAGGGGGAGTGGGAGGGCCCGGTGCGTATCGGCTGGCGTCCTGGTTTCCGCGAGGCCGCGCGCGAGGAGTTCGAGGAGCAGTGCGCCAAGGAGATCGCCGAGGGCACCATCGTGATCGACCACCCGCGCACCGTCCTGCTGAACCTGGCCTGTGAGCTGCGCGAGGGGAGGCTGAACGCGTGGTTCGAGGACCCGGCCCTGCCGAACCAGTGAGCCCAAGTCAGGCCGAGCCTGTGGCGGCCTGGCGCATGGAGTTCTACGCGCCGATCACCTCCTTCCGCGATCCGCTCTTTCCCGGTGTCACGCGGGCGCTGCCCGTCCCGCCGCCCTCCACGGTGCGCGGAATGCTGGCAGCGGCCACCGGCGCCGCGGCCGAGCCCGCCGTCTTCGGGATGGCGGCATGGCCGGAGGGCTCGGGCGTGGACACCGAGACCTACCACCCCATTGCGTCGAACGGCACCCAACCGGCCGTGGCCGGCCGGGTGCGCGCCGATAAGGGCGGGATGACGGTCCGCCACCGGCCCTTTTTCGCGGCGGTGCACCTGGTGCTGTGGCTGCCGGAACCGGAGGGCAGCCGGTTGCGGCAGGCTCTGCGGCGGCCGCGCTGGGCGCTGCGTCTGGGCCGCTCGCAGGACCTGGTTCACCCGCGCAGCATGTCGCGCGTCGTCCTGGAGCCGGCCGCCTCCGCCTCGGTCGGGCATGCCCTGGCCCCGCTGGATGGCCATCGCGTGGGCGCCGCGCTCGCCTACCGGCTTGCGACCAGCGTGTCCGCGGACCGGCTCACCACCAGGTGGGCGGATTATCTGTGGTGCGAGGAGCCCGCGGGCACGCACGAAGTGCACGGCGCCTTTCGGGATCCGGCCTGGAGCCAGAGAGAGGATCAAGCCGTATGGCTACTGGCCCCGTGACGCCGCACGGCCCGCGGCGTCGTTTGACGGACCTGCGGGCCAAGTCCCAACCCCGCCATGACCCGGAACGGCTGACCACGCACTCGCGGACGGTGTACGAGACCGTCGCCCAGATCCAGGAGCGCATCGCCACGGCGGGGACCATCGCCACCCACCCGTCCTTCTGGTTCCAGGTCAGATGTGCGGCCCTGCTGCACGACGCGGGCAAGATCGCGGAAGGCTTCCAACGGCAGCTGGAACCGGGAGGCCCGCTCTGGGGGGAACGGCACGAAGTGCTCTCGCTGGCCTATGTGGACCTCCTGGCCGCAGCCGGCGGGTGGAGCGACACGGGCCGGCGGATGATCGCCACCCTGGTCGCCTCGCACCACCGGCCCCTGCACGCCCCTTCCTCCCTGGGCGGCGGAAAACCCAGCCTGTCACGCCTGTACAACGCCCACACCTGCTGGCAGGAAGCCTTCACCACAACACCCGGCCCCCGGGGCCCCGTGGTGCAGGTTCCCCGGGGGCTGCACGGCGAGTTCCTTGCCTGGCTCGCCGGGTTCCTCACCGTCGATCCCCCTCTCCCTGCCCCGGACGCCCCCTCTCTGGCAGAACGCGCCAGGACACTCCTCACGGAGGTGCTCACCGCCTGGCAGCAGCCGGTCAAACCGCATGCCGGCCTGCTCGCCGTGCTGGCTCAGGGCGCTCTCACCTTCGCCGACCACGCCGGCTCAGCCCATCAACGGCTGCAGACGCACATGCCGCTCCTGCCCGACTTCCTCCACCGACTGCCCCACCGGCCGCATTCCCACCAGCGGGACGCCGAGGCTACCGACGGTCACCTGGTGCTCGCCGCGCCGACCGGCAGCGGGAAGACCGAGGCCGGGCTCGCCTGGGCGGCACGCCAGCTGGCCACCATGCCCGGGCGGCCGCGCCTGGTGTGGACGCTGCCCTACCGGGCCTCCCTGAACGCCACACGCCGCCGCTTCGCAGCAATCCTCGAACCCGCCCCCGGAGAGGGCCATGCGGACATCGGTCTGCTGCACGGAGCCGTCGCGCGCACCCTCCTGGCCGAGGCAGCCCAGGACGACTGCGCCCCCAGCGCGGAGGCAGCGCGTAAAGCCAAGGCCCGGGCAGCGGCCATGCGCCTGTTCACCCAGCGGGTACGCGTGGCCACCCCCTACCAACTGCTCGTCGGCGCCCTCGCCGGCCCGGCCCATTCCTGCGTGCTCCTGGAGCAGGCCAACGCCCTGTTCGTCCTTGATGAGCTGCACGCCTACGATCCGCACACCATCGGCCGGCTCTGCGCCGCCATGCGCCTGTGGGAACGTCTCGGCAGCCGTTTTGCCGTGCTGTCCGCTACGCTCGCCCCGCCTCTGCTGGAGATGATTGAAGAGAGCGTCGAGCACCCCGTCACGCTGCGGCAGGCGCCCCCCGGCACGGCGCCCGTCCGCCATCGCCTCGTCGTGGACGAGGCCCCCCTGGCCCGGCCGGAAAGCATCGATCGTCTGCGGTCCTGGCTCGGCGAAGGACACAGCGTGCTGGTCGTCACCAACACCGTGGCCACCGCGCAGGCCCTCTTCGATGCGCTGGCCGAGGAGGCTCGCGCGGCGGCTTCCGGCGATCCCGACACAGCTCTGCTCCTGCACTCCCGTTTCAAAAACCGCGACCGCGATGTGCTTGAACGTGCCCTGCTGCGCCGGCACCCCGAACGCGCCCCAGGGCAAGAGCGCCGCCCCGGTGGGCTGGTGGTCGCCACCCAGGCGGTCGAGGTGTCGCTGCAGATCGATCTCGACCGGGGGGCGGTGGAAAACGCGCCCATCGAGGCGGTGGCCCAGCGCGCCGGGCGAGTCAACCGCCGCGGCCGGCACCCCGACGGGCCGGTGGAGTTCCGCGTCCACGCCACCGAAAGCCACCGCCCTTATGAGCAAGGTGCGGTCCAGGCCGCCTGGCAGGCGCTGACCACGCTGACGGCGGAAGGCACCGACACCCTCAGCGAACAGGACATCGACAGGCTCCTGGAACTCGCCTACGACACCGCCTGGGGCAAACAGTGGGCCGAGGCCGCCCGCGCCGCCCGCGACGACTTCACCGCCGACTTCCTCAGCTTCACCGACCCCTTCCACGACCGCAGCGAATACGCCAAGGCACTGAGCGAACGCTTCGACACGATCGAAGTCCTGCACCGCGACGACACCGGGGAGTACCGGCACCTCACCATCGACCAGGACGGCGATCCCCTGCTGGCCTCCGGCCTGCTCATTCCCCTCCGGTACGGCCAGCTGACGACGTACAACGCCACCTACGACCGCCGTCTGGGGATCCACGTCATCGACGGCGAGTACGACACAGAACTGGGCCTGCGCCCACCGTCGGAACCCGAGACCATCCTGTGAACCCCGATGCGTATGACTCCGCCGAGCCCCTCGGCGGGGTCCACATCAAATACCTGCGCCACTGCCCCCGCCAGCTGTGGCTCTACATGCGCGGTTACCGCCCCGAAGCCGACAGCGACCTGGTCGCCTTCGGCCAGATCGTCGACGAGACCACCTTCGCCCGCCGCCGCCATGTCGACCTGGGTGAGGCACGCATCGACTGGGTCACCGCCGGCGCCGTCATCCACGAGACCAAATCCTCCCGCGCCCCCTCACCCGCCCACGACGCCCAAGTACGCCACTACTGCCTGCTCCTGGAACGCCGGGGAATCAACGTGCGCGGCGGCATCGTCCACTACCCCCTCATCCGGCGCACCACCGAAATCACCTGGGACGACGAGGCCCGCGACCAAGCCGAGGGCGCAGAAGCAGCCGCCCACGCCGTGATCGCCGCACCGCGCGCGCCCGAACGCCTCACCCGCAGCCGATGCCGCGGCTGCGCCTACCTTGACTACTGCTGGGGAGCCTGATGCCCGCCGCCGGCCGCACCTACTGGCTGACCGAACCCTGCCGCATCCGCCGCGAGGACAACAGCGTCCGCATCGAGCGCCACGACGGCACCCCGGTCCATCTCCCTATCACCGACATCCGCGACCTGGTCGCCTTCGACCACATCGACATCAACACCTCCGCCCTCTCTCTCCTCAACCGGCATGGCGTCACCCTCCATGTCTTGGACCACTACGGCAACCACGCCGGCCACTTCGCCCCCGCAGAATCCATGGCCTCCGCCAGCGTCATCCGCCGCCAGGTCGAAATCTCCTCCAACCCCGCACAGCGCCTGGATATCGGACGCTCCCTCCTGCTCACCACCGCTGAAAATCTCCGCTGGTCCCTCGACACCGACCTTCTCGACCCGGCGCTCGACGCCCTGCGCGCCGCCCTGCCCGACTGCGACACCAGCGACGCCCTCATGGGGCAGGAAGGCAACTTCCGCCGCACCGCCTGGGCCGTCCTCGACACCCAGCTACCGCCCTGGCTGCGCCTGAACGGACGCACCCGCCGACCACCCACCAACGCAGGCAACGCCTTCATCAGCTACCTGAACTCCCTCGTCTACGCACGCGTCCTCACCGCCCTGCGCAGCACCCCACTCCACCCGGCGATCGGCTTCCTGCACTCCGACACGGACCGTCGCCGCAACACCTTCGCACTCGATCTGGCCGAACCCTTCAAACCGCTCTTCGCCGAGCGGCTTCTCAAACGCGCCGCAGCCCAGAAACATCTCAAGGAAACCGACTTCGAAACCGACGTCGGCCGCGCAGCCCTCAGCAAAAACGGGCGAAAGAAGATCGCCGCTCTCGTTAAGGACGAACTCGCCACCACCGTTTATCACCGCAGCTTGAAACGTCAGGTCAGCTACGAAAAACTCATCCACCTCGAAGCGCTGAAAATCGTCCGCCTTTGCCTGGAGGGAACTCCCTACAAGCCCTTCCGGCCATGGTGGTGAGCGGCCATCTTTGTCATCCTCGTTTACGACACTGCTGTCGAACGCAACCCGAGCGTCCTCAAAGTCTGCCGCCAATACCTGCACTGGACGCAGAGAAGCGTATTTCAAGGTGAGCTGTCCGCTGCCCAGTATCGAGCCCTCATGCACGACCTCAGCACTGCCATCGACCCCCACCACGACAGCGTCGTGGCCTACACCACCCGCTCACCCGATATGGTCGAGAGGGCCACGCTAGGCGTCGCCCTTGGAGGACCGGGAGACATCATCTGACCTGCATCGAAGCATCACCGGGTCACCGCTGCAGAGTGAACTCGCATGTCTCAACACTTTGGCCCTGTGACGTGTGCCTTTACGCTCGGGCCGTCATCAGCCCAGGAGGGTTCGCAACCCGGTGATGGTGTAGGTGGGGCTGGCGAGGATCGCGGCCGTCATCAGCCCAGGAGGGTTCGCAACGGGATGTCGTTCCAGGCGAAGAACGGCATCTGCACGGTCGCCATCAGCCCAGGAGGGCTCGCAACATGGCCTGTCCGGTCAGACCGGCGAACGTGAGCGTCGTCGTCATCAGCCATGGAGGGTTCGCAATGTGGATACTCGAACCAGTCCGATCAGGGCCATGCGCGCCGTCATCAGCTCAGGAGGGTTCGCAACGGGAACTGCACGTCGCCGGCCACGGGCGGCACCGGGCCGTCATCAGCCGAGGAGGGTTCGCAACAGCACCAGCAGCAGATCGCCACCCCGCCGCCCGGCGGTCACCATCAGCCCAGGAGAGTTTAAAACCTGTACCCGGGACGCCCCGTGGACCGGGGACGTGTGTCGTCATCCGCCCTGGAGGGTTCGCAATGAGCGAGAGCCACGCCACCGCTCAGCGTCCGTCACACCCAGGTCGTCATCATCCCAGGCGGGTTCGCAACCCGATGGCGGCCTATTCGCTGCCGAACTCCCACAGCGCCGTCATCAGCCCGGGAGGGTTCGCAACAGGACGTCGGCCACCTGACCATCGCCGCGCTTTTTGAGGCCGTCATCAGCCCAGGAGGGTTCGCAACGCGTCTCGCGGAGGGCCTTGATGCCGGCGGCGACCCGGCCGTTATCAGCCCAGGAGAGCTCGTAACATCAGGTGGGACAGTGCGGTGGGATCGTCCTTGTCGCCGTTATCAGCCCAGAAGAGTTCACAACATGACGTCTCCTGCGCCGGACAACGTGACCGCCCTGATCGTCATGAGCTCTGGAAGGTTCACAACTAGGCCGTGAGCTGCCGCAGCACGAGCGTGCGGCGGGGCCGTCATCGACTCAGGAAGGTTCGTAACGCGTACACGGTCGGCCGGGTGCAGCGGGCGGCCACGGCCATTATCAGCCCAGGAGGGTTCCCAACCCGAACGTCTCCAAGCCGCCCTTGGACAGGCCATCCGCCGTCTACAGCCCAGGAGGGGCCGCAACACAGCGAAGCACTGGACGATCTGGCCCGGCTCGATGGCGTCATCAGCCCAGGAGAGTTCGCACACGTACTTCGCAGCGAGGTAGCCCTCGGCCTGCAGGTCGTCATCAGCCCGGGAGGGTTTGCAACGGCAGCGGCTCGGGCCGGTAGATTTCCCGGCCCAGTCGTCATCAGCCCAGGTGGGTTCGCAACCTCACAGGCACAGCCGTTGATCTTTGCAAGAACGGAGTCGTTATCAGCCCAGGAGAGTTCGCAACCTGACCGCCCCGAGCCACCAGTGGTGGGCGTCGGGTCGTCATCAGCCCAGGAAGGTACGCAACAGGTCGAGCGGATAGGTGGTGGGCCCGCTGAACAGCGTCATCGTCCCAAAGAGTTCGCAACGTCGCCATGACCACCATCGGCGCTGTCCGCGCCGTCATCAACCTTGAAGGGTTCGCAACATCACGGATGCGGCGTGCCGCCGACTGATGGGCATGGTTGTCACCACCCCAGGAGCGTTCGCAACACGTAACGACCACACCTGCCCGGCTCCGTCCCGTCCGCAGTCGTTATCAGGCCGGATGGGCTCGTGACCAGTACCGTCTGTTCGGCCCAGCGGCTCGGAGCAACATCGAGCAGCCCAGGAGGGGCCAAGGACTGCCTGGTGATTCTTGGGTGGCTCACTGGGCATTTCCTGAGTCCCCGATCGGTGGCATGTCCCTCTTTAAGTGCGATAGGGCGACAATGGCGCCATGTCCCTTACATTTAAGTCTTCGGAGTACACCAAGGTCGATCCGACAACGGACGGCGGCATTGCGGGGCGGTGGGTGGCCTGCGATGAGTCTGGCTGGGACGGCGAGCAGCTCATGGGGCGGCGCGGACCCTATTTTGTCTACGCAGCGATCGCGGTCGACGATGCGGAGGCAGCCCCGATCGTCGAGGAGCTGCGCGCGGAGACGCGAGCTCAAGCGCCAGAGCTGAAGTTCAAGGACTTCAAAGGCCGCCCTGCCCGCCGTGAGGCACTGCGGCGGCTCTGGGGAGAGGGCGGAGCCCTTGAAGGCCGCTGCTGGGCCTTCGTGTTCGAGAAGGAGTACGCGGCGGTCGCCAAGGTTATCGACCTGCTGCTGGAGGAACAGGCGCACGCCGAAGGAATCGACCTCTACGAAAATGACCAGGCTCAAGCCCTCGCCAGAACCCTGCGGCGGCACGGCCGCCGGGCGCTCGGTGACCAGAGGTTCGAACGTCTCATGACCGCGTTCGTCGCGTTCGCCTCTGTCCGGGGCCGTGGAGACGACCGGGCGCGAGAGAACTTCTTCGCTTGTCTGGAAGAGGCATGGCCATCATCTACACGTCGCGACGTCACCGAAATCCTGATGGCGCTGCGCACCACGCGGCTCCAAGCGCAAACCCTCCACGACGACGCTGCCCCGCACGCCATGCTGGAACTGCTGGTGTCCTCGGTCGCCCAGGCTGCGCGACACTGGGGCGCACAATTCGGCCCCGTCAGCGTGCTGACAGACGAGCAGACAGCCCTTACCGACGACGGGCTGGAGGGCATCGCGAAAGTCGTACGCACCGGCTGGGGTGCGACACCATCGTCGCGACAACGCCGTGTCGATCTCAGGGCCCTAGTGCGGGGAACATCAGCGAGTCACCCATCGATCCAACTTGCCGACCTCCTTGCCGGAGCGGTCCGCGTGAGCTACGAACACCAAGCGGGGACATCACTCTCGGACGCCGGTGAAGATCTCTGGTCAGCTGTTCTTCCCCTCATCGACGGAGCGAGCGCCGCCCCCGTACCTGCAGGACGCTAGCAGCGCCTTCGCCAAAAACCACGAGCGGGACTGTATTCCGTTTTGCCGTAGGAATCGGTGTAGTCGCTTCCCTGGGCCGGGAAGACGTTGAGGCTCGCCATGGCTCGGCCTCTGTGACCGTTCCGTCCCTAACCAGCCGGTCGATGGTTCGCCGCACAGCGGCCGCCGTCTCCACCGGGGCCTCCCGCTCACCGAACACTGTTGCCAACAGCGCCATCCCTCCGCGGTGCGCCGCACCGGAGGCGACATCGGGCCAGCCTCGGCCAGCTCGCCCACGTGCTGCTCGAACGCCGCGTTTCAGTCGGTCCACTGCGAGCTTGGTGTCCAGGAACATGATCATCGCTCGTCATGGGCGGCGAGCTGAGTGGCCCTCGCGTGCTTGTCAGCCCCCAGTACGTGCAGCAAATGGTGCTCCATGGAGGTGACCGTGCCTGCGGAGGGGGCGACGGAGTGGACCACGGGTCGGTCAGATAGCAGCGGACCAGGAGGGCGACGTTGCGGTCCAGGGTGGCGGAGAACAGGAGGCGCTGTCCCTCCGGGTACGGAACTGTCGACGCGATCCTCGACAAAGTCGCCGTCCACTGCCAGAGAATCTCCGACTCACCTCACTGGGCGCTGGCCAGTAAGTGCTTCGGTGAGGGCCGCCCTCCCACGGCTCTTGGGGAGTCTCTGGGGAGAACGGCCCCCACTGGGGAGTCCATGGGGAGTTTCGGCCCCACGTACCCGTACGACACTGAAAGCCCCAGTAAGGGACGTCGCCGCAGGTCAGCGGTCTACTAGCGGCCGAAACCGCAGGTCAGCGACGCCAGCCGGGGAAGTACATGACGTACGTCCCGAGATCGTCCCCCTCGACGATTCCAGGCAACGACCCACCCTCCCTCAAGGGAGTCACATATCGAGTCGCAATGACTTCTGTAAGCATTTGCCCAGGCTATCCGCCCGTCTGACCTCAGTAATCACGACGGACGGACGAGGCCCTCCGACCTGGCCCACCGAACAGGGTGTCGATGGCACTCCGTCCCCTGTTGCCGACATCCGGCATGAAAGGCGCGTAGTGGTCCAGCGTGATGGTCGGCGACGAGTGCCCCAGCCACCGCGCGAGCGCCCGCGGATCTCGGCATCGACGCACACTCCCGGCGCCAGCCACTGGCCCTCGAGCTGGCAGGCACATGCCTGACGCCTGACGGTCCCAGCCGACCAGGCATGCGGCAGGATGCACACGTGGACACGGACGCAAGCGGCCTCCTGGCGGATCTCGTGCACTGGCGTGGAGAGCTACCAGGACTCCTCCAGGCTGTCCGGGAGTGTCAGGCTCCCGCTCCCGTCGTCCTCGACCGTGGACACGTTGCCGCCGTGCTGGAGAGAGCCATCGCGGGGCTGATCACACCTCATCAGCTCGCCACTTGGGCTCAGGCTGTCCACCTCGAAGACGAAGTGGGCATCGAAGAGACCCACGAAGACCTACTGAGCCAGTTCCTCTTCGAGGTCTCGACCCCAGAGCTCTTCGCACCGGTCACCACCGCGACGTGCGAGCGGTGGTTGCACATCATGCGAACCTCAGATACAGGCGCGGGCAGAGGTTGAACGCCACATGCAGGGCGGCGTCACGGCTCAACTGCGGAATCACCTGGGAAGAAAGCGCCGGCCAGGGTCGGGTGTGAGTAGTTGCGGTACCGAGCTGGAGCGGTCGCGTGCCTCGCCCTCGTGCACGCCGCCGCGGCCCCGCCTTCGCATCGCGTCATCGGCAGCACGCTGCCGGCGCCGGCCCCACCCGGAGACCCGCGCCCAGGGCGTCACGCTCAGCTACTTGTCGGGGGGCGGCAACGCCCCTCCACGTTCTGCTCGGCTTCGTGCATGTCGCCGGGTACAACGCCGGGTGCACCTGGACAGCCGGGCACGCCCTCCACCCGCCAGGCAGCCGCGAGGCCGAAAGCCTGGAGTGCGGAGAGGAGTGCGAAGAGGACTCACCGCGATTCTCGCCGGGTACGCCGACGCGTGGTCACCGAGGAGACCGCCGAAGCCGGAACGTCCGCCCGTCCACGACCGCGCTCGGGTCACCTTCTGTCACCGTCATCTCACCGACACCTCACCGGCCGCCTCGCCCCGCTCCGCACGCGATCCTTGGCGGCACGTTTGACAGTCCCGACAGTGAGTGGTTTATTACTCACATGCCGAAGCCCACTTCACAACGACAGCTTTCGACCGCCGACGAACGGCGGAGGACAGTCCTGCAGACCGCGGTCAGCGCGTTCGCGGACCGGGGCTACTTCGGTACGAGGACCGCGGACGTGGCGCAGCGGGCCGGCATCTCGCAGGCGTACATCTACCGGCTCTTCCCCGACAAGGAGGCGCTGTTCGTGGCGGTGGTGGAGCACTGCTTCGCGCGGATCCGCGAGAGCCTGGGTGACGGGGCCGCCGCGGCGAAGGGGAGTTCCGCGCAGGAGGTTCTGGACGCGATGGGGAACGCGTACGCCGAACTCATCTCCGACCGCGACCTGCTGCTGCTCCAGCTCCACGCGCAGTGCGCGGCAGCCGCCGAGCCGGCCGTCCGCGAGGTGGTGCGCAGCGGTTACGCGCGTCTGGTCGAGTACGTACGGGGGACCTCCGGCGCGCCGGAGGCCGACGTTCAGCGGTTCTTCGCCGTGGGCATGCTGTGTCACCTCGTGGTCGCCCTCGACACCCACGAGGTGGATGCCCCGTGGGCCCGGACGCTGTCCGACGGGCTTCGGCATTACTGAGCCCCGGAGCCGATCGCCGTGCCCCGGAGCCGATCGCCGTGCCCCGGAGCCGATCGCCGTGGGGAGGGGTGATCCAGGAGCGATCCAGGAGTGAACTCATGCACCGCATCGTCGCGGCCCGTTGGGCCGCACTCGTTCCGCCGGCCGTTCTGGACGCGGCACTGTTCGCGCCGTGGCGCTGAGCACCGGGCCGCGATCTCCGCGGCTCTTTTTTTGACCCCGAGAGTGAGTGGTTAACCACACATAGATTCACCGTACATAGATCGAGACCAGGGAGGTCCGACATGCCACCCCTCACCACGGCACAACCCATCCCGACGCGGCAGGCGCCACCGACGCGTGCGGCCCGCGCCGCCGTGCTGGCCTCGGCCACGCTGCCCCTCATGGCCGCGGCGATCATCGCGCCCGGACTGCCCGCGATGAGCGAGGAGTTCGCCGAAACACCCGGCGGGGGGCTCCTCGTCCGCTTCGTGGTGACCATCACCTCGCTCGCCATCGCCGTCAGCGCTCCGCTGTCCGGGCTGATCGCCGACCGTGTCGGGCGACGTTCGCTGCTGGTGTCCGGTCTCGTGCTGTACGCCGTCAGCGGCACGGCGGGATTCTTCGCCACCGACCTGTACGTGCTGCTCGCCACACGGGCACTGCTCGGCGTCGCGGTGGGCGGGATCATGACGGCGGTCAGCGCGACCGTCACCGACTGGTTCGAGGGGGCACGACGGGCCTCGTTCCTCGGGTTGCAGCAGGCGTTCGCGAGCCTGGGCGGCGTCGTCTTCCTGCCGCTGGGCGGGGTCCTGGCCGGAGTCGACCGGCGTGCGCCGTTCTGGCTGTACGCCGTATCGACCGCCGTCGCCGTCCTCGCGTTCACCGCCCTGCGGGAGGGGCAGCGGGGCGGGCGCGGCACAGGTCCTGGGGCCGGGGAGCCCCCGCCGCGCGGGCAGCACCCGCAGCGCAGCGGGACGGGCCGCATCGCCGGCGTGTACGCACTGGCGTTCGCCGCGACGCTCGCGTTCTACATGGGGCCCACCCAACTACCTTTCCTGCTGCAGGACTTCGGCAGCGGCCCCGGCGTCGTCGGCGCGGTGGTCGCCGGGAGCACGCTGTCCGGGACGTTCGGCGCGCTGGCCTTCCCGTACCTGCGACGACGGCTGGCCGCCACCGCGATCACCGCCGTCGCCATCGCGCTGCTGGGCACCGGCTGGCTGCTGGTCGGGACGGCCGGCACGGTCGTCCACGTACTGGCCGGGATGCTCGTCGGCGGTACGGGGGTCGGGCTCGTCGTACCCCACCTCAACCTGCGCCTGAGCGAACTCGCCCCCGACGGGCGGCGTGGACGAGTCCTCAGCGGGCTCGTCACGGGAATCTTCCTCGGACAGTTCCTCTCTCCACTGGCACTCCAACCCCTCATCCACGCGGCCGGCCTCGCGGGCGCGTTCACGTGGACAGGAGGGGCGATGGCGGCCGGGGCGGCCCTGACGGGCCTCCTGACCGGCCTGAACCGCCAAAAGCGCGTGCGGGCGACAGGACCTGCCACCACACCACCACATCCACCACCGCAACCACGTCCACCACAGAAATGAATTCCGGAAAGGGAGCACTCTGATGATCCACCACTGCATCCGCTTCACCTTGAAGCCCGGCACCACGCCCGAGCAGCTCGAAGACGCCCTCGCCAGCCTGCGCAACCAGGGCGAGGTCATCCCCTCCGTACGGTCCTTCCTCGTCGGCCGCGACCACGGCGGTGCGTACGAGTGGGGCGCCACCTTCCAGATGGACGACCTCGAGGGCTACTGGGAATACCTCATCCACCCCGCCCACCGCCGCACCGACGAGATCGGACTGCCGCTGGTCGACAAGTTCGTGTCGTTCGACATCACCGACGACCCGGACCCCAGGACCGGCACGAAGATCGCCGAACTGCACCAGCGCCGCTACGACGCCGACCCCGGCCTCACCGAACTCGTCTCCAACCTCAACCAGTACGAAGGCAGCGCCGCCCCCGGCCCCCACGCCGCCTGACGCCCGTCCGGGAGGCGGGGCGGCGGCCCGTCACCGCCGCCGCCCCGCCTCCCGGCGAGTGCCGCTGACGGCGGACGAGGGCAGTTCCCCGCTGACCCGGGTTCGTCGGCAGCGCGCCACCTGCGCCGCCGGGCAGATGTCCGGGGCCCGTGTGGAGGGCTGGAGAAGCCCGGCACGATTCGGGACCCGGCCGGTTTCCGGCCTGCCGGAATACGCCCTCTGCGTTCAGGGGTTGGGAGTGACGCCCAAGGAACACCCCAAGGCACCCCAGGGGCACCCGCCCCTGGGACGCACGGCACGCCCCGGGGGCGCCCCCCTCACGGGCTGGCGAAGGACAGGTGAGAGATGAAAGCCGTCATCCGGACAGCTCCCGGTGGCCCCGAAGTGCTCCAGTTCGTCGAGCGTCCGCTCCCCGTCCCCGGCCCCGGTGAGGTGCGGGTCCGGGTGCACGTCTCGGGCCTCAATCCCACCGACTGGCGCAGCCGCCGACGCGCGCTGCCGCCCGGCGTGGACGAGCAGGTGCCCCACCAGGACGGTGCCGGGGTGATCGACGCCGTCGGGCCGCAGGTCGATCCGGCGCGGATCGGACAGCGGGTGTGGATCTGGGAAGCTGCGTGGGAGCGGCCCTGGGGAACGGCCCAGGAGTACACGCTCGTCCCCGACCCGCATGCCGTCGCCCTGCCCGACCACGCCCCGTTCGCACTCGGCGCGGCCCTGGGCATCCCGGCGCTGACGGCGCACCGCGCGCTGACCGTCCACGACGGCGGCCCAGGACGTCTCGCACCCGGCGCTCTGCACGGCACGACCGTGCTGGTGGCGGGCGGTGCGGGGGCGGTCGGCAACGCGGCGGTGCAGCTCGCGCGCTGGGCCGGTGCGCGCGTGGTCACCACGGTCAGTAGTCCGGCGAAGGCCGCGCTGGCACGCGCGGCCGGTGCGCACCGGGTGGTCGACTACCGTACGCAGGACGCGGGGGCCGAGATCCTCTCGTTCGCGCCCGCCGGCGTCGACATCGTCGTGGAGGCCGCACCGGGCGCCAACGCCGCGCTCGACCTCGCGGTGGCCGCCCAAGGGGCTGTCATCGCCTACTACTCGGGCGGCGAGAACGAGGAGCTGTCCGTTCCCGTGCTCTCCTCGCTGTCGGCGAACCTGCGCTGGCAGAGCGTCTTCGTCTACACCGTGCCGTACGCGGCGAAGCAACAGGCGCTCGCCGACGTCACCGCAGCCGTGGACGCGGGTGCGCTGCGCGTGGGCGAGGACGCCGGACTGCCGTTGCACCGCTTCACGCTGGAGCACGCCGCCGACGCCCACGCGGCACTCGAACAGGGCGTCGTCGGGAAGGTCCTGCTCGACGTCGCTTGACGGGCGCGGTCCCGGACCGGCTCGCACCGCTCGTCATGGGGCACATCGTGGACACCGGGGCGACCGTGGCCTCCGGGTACTCCGGCGCGTACGGGCTGATGGCCGGCGGCAGTGGTCCGGCCTCGATGAACAGCGGAACAGCGGTCAACGGTCAGCGGTGAGCGCTCAGCGGTGAGCGCTCAGCGCTGAGCGCCTTCCGTTCCCCTTCAGAGACCGCTCGCGTCGATCAGTCATCAGTCAGCCAGTACTGGTTGCGGCAGACGGTGACGGTGACGTTCGTGGGGTTCAGGTCGACCGCTCCGGCCCGGGGTAGGGGACGTGCGGTGCGCTGCCGTCGTTGGGCAGGTACGGCATCGCCAGGACCTCGACGTCGGGGGGGGCGGGGCACTGGACGGTGGTGCGGGCCGGGTCGAGGATGACGGCTCGGTGAGCGCCTTCGCCGGTGATCCGAACGAGAGCCCTGGGCTCGTCGAAGGAGCCGACGACGGAGCGGGGCAGCGGGCACCGTGCCCGGAGCGCCGGCCGCAGCCCGGGAAGGGTGAGTTGAACAGACAGGCGGGAAGTTCGTTGCGCAGGAAGGAGCCCTGGAGCTGATGGAGCCGAGCGATCTCGTATGGCATGACGCGGTCGGCCTCGCGAGTCTGATCTCAGCGGGCACGGTGAGCGCCGTCGAGGTGGTGGCCGCCCATCTCGACCGGATCGAGGCGGTCGCAGACCGAGTGAACGCCTTCGTGACCGTGCTCGGTGAGCAGGCTCTGCACGCCGCAGCGCGACCGGCCGACGGCCCGCTCAGCGGAGTCCCCTTCACGGTCAAGGACTCCTTCGACACCGCGGGGACCCCCACCACCTGGGGGTCGAGGCTCTTCGCCGACCGGGTGCCCGATACCGATGCCACTACGGTGGCCCGCCTTCGGCAGGCCGGCGGCATCCTGCTGGCCAAGACAAACCTGCCGGAGATGTCCTACTGGACCGAGACGGACAACCGCCTGACCGGCAGGTCCCTGAACCCCTACGATCCGCAGCGCACTCCCGGGGGCTCCAGCGGCGGTGAGTCGGCGGCCATCGCGAGCGGGCTCTCGCCGCTCGGTATCGGGAGCGACGTCGCCATCTCCGTGCGCGGGCCCGCCGCCGACACGGGGATCGCCTCGATCAAGCCCACCCACGGCAGGTTGCCGATGACCGGCCACTTTCCCGCCGTGCCGCGCCGCTGGTGGCACGCAGGCCCCATGGCCCGCAGCGTGCGCGACCTGCGCTTGGCACTCTCCCTCATGGAAGGGCCCGATGGCAGCGACCCCTACGCCGTGGTGCTGCCCGCCGCAGACCGCACCCGCGCCAGGGGCCGGCTGCGCATCGGCTGGACCGCCGCGGCGTTCGGCGCGGTCGATCAACAGGTCGCCGCCACGGTCGCCGCGGCGGCCACGGCGCTGGCCGAGTTCGGGCACGACGTCCGGGAGAGCGAGCTGCCCTGGCTCGCCGAGCGGGACTGCACCCTGCTGTCGGCGACGCTGTTTCCCGCGGAGATACGGCCCGCCCTGCGCGCCGTCACCTCTGGCCGCGAGACGGAGGTGCACCCGGTCATCGCTGCCACGCTGGAGTCCGCCGAGGTTCCGCTGGCCGACTATGTCGCCGCCGAACACGAGGTGGAGGAACTGCGCACGCGATGTGCCGCATGGTTCGCCGACCACGACGTCCTGCTGTGCCCCGTAACGCCCTTTCCCGCGCCGCCTCATGGCCGCAGCCGCCTGGACGTGGACGGTGTCTCCCTGCCGGCACGCGCGGTGATGCGCGCGACCGTACCGTTCAACCTGACTGGTCTGCCCGCCGTCGCGCTCCCTTTCGGTGCCACGGACGACGGCCTGCCTCTCGGCGTCCAGCTGGTCAGCCGATGGTGGGCCGATGCCCTCCTCCTCGACCTCGCGGAGCGACTGGAGGAGATCAGCCCCGTCCGCGGCCGCCGACCCGCCTTCTGAGAGGGGCGTTTCGGCAGGCGGCCTCAGAGAGCATTGTCGAAGCGAGACGTCGGCAACAGCTGTGACGACGATCTGTAGTTGACCTAGTTGACCTAGTTGGCCTAGATGACCTAGTTGGCCTAGTTGGCCTAGATGGCCTAGATGGCCCTTCCGATGGATTGCCAGCCCCGCTGGGACTTGGGCCCGTTGTCTTCCGGTGAACCAGCGAGATCCTGGCCGGCGTCGCCCTGACTTTCTGCCTGAGGGCGCCGCACAGCCGGCTTCAGACGACCAGAACCCGGCGCCCGCGCGTGTGACCGGCCTGGCTGTCGATGTGCGCCGCCGCTGCCTCGGCGAGCGGGTACGACTTCTCGACCGGGATGTGGAGCTTTCCCCGCGAGATGAGGCCGACGGCCTCGGCGAGCGCTTCCGGCACGCTCCCGGCCACGCCGGAGAACCGGACACCGAACTCCGGCGCATCGAGATCGGCGATGGAGATGACCTTCTGCGCATCCCCGGTCAGCTCGACGAGCTCGCGGATCACGCCCGAGCCGGCCAGGTCGAGAGCCGCGTCGACAGGGCCGAGCTCCCGCACCCGCTCGACCCAGCCCGCGCCGTACGTCGTGGCGAGGGCACCCATGCTCCGCAGGTAGTCCTGGTTCGCGGCCCCAGCCGTGCCGATCACCGTGATGCCGCGGTCACGGGCGATCTGCAGCACCGCCGATTCGACTCCCCCGGACGCACCGCTGACCAGCAGCGTCTGCCCGGACTGCACACCGACCTCGCGGATGACGCGCAGCGCGGTCTCCACCACGGAGGGATATCCGGCCGCCTCTTCGAACGTCAGCCCCTCGGGTATACGGGCCCAGGCCGACAGCACGGCGAACTCGGCATACGTGCTCGAACCTTCACCGAACACGCGGTCGCCGGCCCTGACCCCTTCGACGCCCTCACCGACCTCGTCCACCACCCCGGAGGCGTCCAGCCCGACCCCGGAGGGCAACTCGATCGGATGGGCCCCCAGGACCTGGCCTTCACGAATCCTCCAGTCGACGGGGTTCACGCCCGCCGCCCGTACGGCAATGCGTATCTGGCCGGGGCCCGCGTGGGGCTCCTCGGCAGCTACGAGTTGCAGGACGTCCGGACCACCGAACTCACTGAAGCTCACCTTTTTCATGCGGCGACCGTAACACTAACGGTTAGTGTTTTGAATCCGTTATGGTTTTGCACCTGATAGCGTGAGGGCATGACCGTGCCGACCGGACGCCGTGAGCGCAAGAAGGCCGTAACCCGCCAGAAGATCGCTGACGCCGCCCTGCGGCTCTTCCTGGAACGCGGGTACGACGCGGTAGGCATCCGTGACGTGGCTGCCGAGGCCGACGTGGCCGTCACCACGCTCTTCTCTCACTTCCCGTCGAAAGAGGCCCTGGTTTTCGAGCAGGACGAAGACTTCGAGCAACGCCTCACGCGGGCGGTCACCGACCGGGGGCCGCACGAGCCGCTCATCCCCGCGCTGCGCCGCGAGATCCAGGCCCTGGTACGTCACTGCACGGCGGACAGCGCCGCCCCGATCTGGCACATGATCGACGCATCACCCGCCCTGCGGAAGTACGAGGAGTCGATGAGACTGCGCCACGCGGAGTCGCTGGCGACGGCCATCGCCGCCGATCCCGACCTGTCACGGACCACAACGGCCTGCCGGGCGATCGCGAGGTTCGTGATCGACGCCTATTCGCTGGCCCGTGAGGCGGCCGATCCGAAGGCCGCGCTGGATGAGATCTTCCGGATGATCGAGGCGGCCTGGGAGGTCACCTGCCCCTCCGCAGACTCCACCGGCACGGCCGGACCGTACACCGGCACGGCCGGACCGTAGTCAGGGCTCGACCCCGCCCGGCGCCCGTTTCGCCGAACCTCAGTGGCAGAGCGGATCAGTGCGTGAACCGACTTGATTGTTCTGTACCGATGGCCCCCTGGCCGCACAGCGCCCAGCCGGCGTTCAGGCTGCGGCCGGCCCCATGAGCAGAACCAGCCGAGGCGCTTCGGAGCCGGCTACCGTCCGTCGGCCGCACTCCAGACCGAGCACCACCGCTGTCCGGTGGCGCTCATCGACCAGGTACCGGACGTGAAGCGCGGTCTCCACCGGCCCCGCCCCGCGACGCTCCTTCGACGCCTTCGGCCATCGCACCGGCTTGTCGTCACCTGCCTGAGGGCAGCAGGTCTCCGGAGTCGCTCCCGCCGCCGGCGCCCAGTACTTGGCGATGTCGTCAGCAAGGAATGGGCCGTACCCCTCCGACGTACAGGAAATGGCCTCGAGGAAGGCACCGCTGCCGGCTCCCTCGACCGTGGAATTCGCCGTGTCCTGGCCTGTCACGTCATCTTCCGCCGGAACCGGATCGGCCTCTCCCCCGGCGTCCGGAGCGCCCTCGCGCTCGCAGTCCGTACAGCGATCCTCGAACCGCTCCCAGGGCCGGTCGGTGTCCGCGGAGAGGCCGCCACCGGCCGAGGAAAATGACCCCGGAGACACCCGCACTGTACGTCTCAGCCGACATGGACCCGTGGCCGCTGATTCGGGTCCGGTTCGGCGCGGCGGAGGACCTCGCGGGTGACCGGGGCGACCTCGCCGTCGCCGAAGATGAGGAAGCGCAGCAGGTGGCCGACCGGGTGGCCTTCGGTCCAGTTGAAGTATGCGTGCGGGACCTGGCCGGTGCGGTCGCGGAGCTCCATGAGGACGGCGGCGATGGTGTTGGGCACCACCGCGCCCGCCACGCGCAGCCTCCGTACACCGTGTGCTTCCTCGCCGTGTACGGCCAGGTCGGTGGTGAAGTCCGAGGAGTCCTGGAGGAAGACTTCCAGGAACAGGACGGGGCGACCGCCGGGGATGGGGGTCTCCTCGCGCTGGCTGTACTCCTTGATGCGGTACTCGGCGGCGGTGTGCTCGTCGGGCTCGTTGGCGATGACCCGGAGCGGACCGGAGGCCGCGGCCTCGTCGATGAGCCGGGCGGCGGGCGCGTCGAAGGTGACCGCGGCGGCGCGCAGCTCGAAGGCTCGGTGGATGCGGGAGGCGAAGGAGGTCAGCAGGATGCCGAGGATGAAGAGGGAGGCGATCTTGATGCCGTCCGGGCGCTCGACGACGTTGGTGACCAGGGTGTAGGCGAAGACGGCGGTGATCGCGGCGAAGCCGTACATCGCGAGCCGGTGGCCGCGGTGCCGGGCGGCGACGGTGGAGGCGAAGGCCGCCGAGAGCATCAGTACCAGCACGCCGGTGGCGTAGGCGCCGCTCTGGTCGTCGACGTTCGCGTTGAACCACAGCGTGATGAACAGCGCGATGGCCATGAACAGGAGCACCAGCGGGCGCACCGCGCGGGTCCATTCGGGAGCCATGCCGTAGCGCGGGAGGTAGCGCGGCACAAGATTGAGCAGTCCGGCGAGGGCGGAGGCGCCGGCGAACCAGAGGATGGCGATGGTGGAGATGTCGTAGACGGTGCCGAAGACTTCGCCCAGATGTTCATGGGCGAGGTAGGCCAGCGCCCGCCCGTTGGCCGGGCCCCCGCTCTTGAACGCGTCCTGCGGGATCAGGATCGTCGTCGCCAGGCTGGAGAGCAGCAGGAAGCAGCTCATGATGAGCGCGGCCGTGGTGAGCAGCTTCCGCGTGTCGCGGATGCGGCCCTCGGGTTTGTCGTACGTATCGGTGGCGTCCCCGCGTACCTGGGGCATGACGGCGACGCCGGTCTCGAAGCCGGACATGCCGAGCGCCAGCTTGGGGAAGACCAGCAGCGCTACACCGATCATGACGAGCGGCGAGGAGTGCTGGGCCGTCATCGCGCTGGTCCAGTCGCCGATCCGCACCGGATGGCTGAACACCTGCCAGGCGGAGGCGGCGAGGGTGACGAGGTTCAGGCCGAGGTACACGGTGACCAGTACCACCGCCACGCCGATGGCCTCGCGGAAGCCCTTGAGGAAGACGGCGCCGAGGGCGGCGATCAGGGCGATGGTGATCCAGGTGTTCTCGCCGTCCAGCCAGTGCGGCGCGAAGGGGTTCTCCACGACGTGCGCGGAGGCGTCCGCCGCCGACAGAGTGATCGTGATCATGAAGTCGGTGGCTGCGAAGCCCAGCAGCACCAGGACGAAGAGCTTCCCCGCCCACCAGGGCAGCAGCCGCTCCAGCATGTGGATCGACCCCTCGCCGTGCGGGCTCTCCCGCGCCACCCTGCGGTAGACCGGCAGCGCGCCCAGCAGGGTCAGTGCGATCAGGACCAGCGTCGCGAGCGGCGAGAGCAGGCCGGCCGCGAGCGCCGCGATGCCCGGCTGGTAGCCGAGGGTGGAGAAGTAGTCCACACCGGTCAGGCACATCACCCGCCACCACTTGTGGCCCTTGTGTTCGGTCGGTGGGGTGCCGTGGGGCCCGGGGTGACGGGCGGACTGCTCGCTCAGTCCCTCCAGGAGCCAGGCCCGCCACCGATGGCGGCGGCCGGCTCCCGGAGCCGGCCCGTTCTCGGTCTCGGCCTGATCGATGGGAGGCATGGACGCCCTCTTCCTGCCGTTCCGCCGTGCAACAACGGGAAGCGAGTATCCAGCACATCGTCGTGCATCACAGGGCCGTGGGCTACTCCGGAGCGTCGCCGGGCCGCTGCGCAGCGAGTTCAGGACGGTGAAAGGGCCGGCACGCCGTCATTCCAGCCCGGAGACCTTGAACACCAGGCGCGCCGTCTCACCGTCGATACGGCGTGACAGCTGCCGCAGTGCTCCTGCCCCGCGCGTCATCAGCCCGCGCTCGCACGACGTCCGGGCGCCCTCCTCCAGCAGCCGCCGGATATCGGGGTTGCCGATCAGCACCTTCGGATCCAGTTCGACCCGGACGCCGTAGAGATCACGCAGCACCAGCCGCTGTGCCACCCCGTCCACGGTACGTACCGACACCAGGCAGTCGGTACGTACCCGTCGCTCGCGCAGCAGCCCGCACGTGGCCAGCCAGCCGTCCCCCGCGGTGACGCGAGGCGGCAGCAGCACGACGAAGAGCAGCACCGCGAGCCCGGTCCAGAGCGCGGCGCGCAGCGGAGTGAGCCGGCCCGAGACTCCGTCGAGCAGCAGCAGGAGCACCAGCAGCGTCACGGAACAGAGCCACGCATCACGCCGGTCACCCGCCCACTCCCGGTCATGGGCGACGGTACCCGGTGACGATCCACGCCTGGAGTACGCGGCGATGAGACCTCTCATGGTGCCGAAGCCTGGCGCACGCGTGGCTCGCGCTTCGCCGCCTTGACGGCTCACTGATGGCGTTGCGACGCAGCCTTGATGCCGCCGCACGGCCCGGCGCGAGGATCAGGCCGCCCGCCCTTCGGCGTGCCCGCCGCGGGCCACCGGATCGCCGACGGCGTAGTGGACGTACTCGTGTACCAAACGGAAGCCGGCGGTCCAGGCCAGCAGGCGGCTGGCGCGGTGGTGGACCGAGCAGTTCCAGCTGGGCGTGTGGCCCCGGGACGCGATGTCGGCGCTCAGTGCGGCCACGCAGGCCAGGGCGAGGCGATGGCGGCGGTGGTCGGGCGTGGTGAAGGCTGCCACCTCTTCGTACCGGGTCCCGCGGAAGTACGTACATGCCACGGCCAGAATGCGTCCCGCGCGGTTCAGGGCCGCCCAGCAGTGTCCGGATGCGGCGAGTCCCCGGGGCCCGCCCCAACTCGCCGTCAGCCACGCCGCGTCGGGCCCGAGAGCGGTCAGAGCGTGCGCATCCGCCGGCCCGAGACGGCGTACGGTCACCCCGCGCGGCAAGGAGTACCGCTGTGGCTCCGCCTGTTGCGTCCACACCATCCGTTCCCAGGGAGTGAGCCGGTCGAAGGCGGTGCCCAGGAGAGGCAGGAAGCGGGCGGACGCATCGATGTAACTGCCCGCCCAGGGAGCCAGTTCCTCGGGCGTGAGCCCGTCGGGGACTCCCCGCAGCAGCACGTGGCCGGCGCAGGACACACCGACGGTGCGAGGCAGCACGATCCGGTCGGCCCGCCAGCGGCCGATCCCTGTGAGGAGCACATGCTCGGCGAGCGGCACCGCACAGGGGTTCTCCTCGGCCAGGCGTGAGGCGAAAGCGGGCAGCTGTGAAGGGGCAATGTTGATCATCGGTGCCTTGTGTCCGAGTGGGATCCGGCAGTGGCCGGTGTCATGGTGAGCGGCGCACGTACCGTCCGGGCACGTCCCGTAGTGGGACCTCGACGCTGTTGTTCCGTGACGAGTGACGGGGCCGCGAGATTCATGCAATGCCGCCCGGTCGTCGCTCGGCAAGGGCGGCAACGTGCCCCTGACACGCCCTTGATGCCTGCGGATACGAACGTGCCTGCGCCGCGCATACCGTCCCCTGGGCCGCGAGGGGCCCCGAACGCTTCCAGCCGGCCGGACTTCCCGGCACACCGCTCTCACCCCGTCGGCACAGTGGCTCGTCAAGGCAGTGTCAACGTCGGTGTGCGGAGCGCCAAGGGCGCGTCAAGGGCGTCCGCGGGCGGCTCACGAAAGCTCTTCGACGGGCTTCTGTGGGAGGAAACGGCTCAGGGACCCAGGGAGTGGACTGCCGGTGAGCGGAGCACGTCGGCCGCGATGAATGACGTACTACCCGGACAGATGAATGACGTACGACCCGGACAACTGAAGGTCTACCTGGGGGCTGCCCCCGGCGTCGGCAAGACCTACCGCATGCTCGACGAGGGACGACGCAGGGCGGGGCGCGGCGCCGACGTGGTGGTCGGTTTCGCCGAGTGCTACGGGCGCCCGCAGACCGAGGCGATGCTCGACGGCCTGGAGGTCCTGCCGCGCAAGCGCTGCGCCTACGGCGGCGGCTCTTTCACGGAACTGGATCTCGACGCACTGCTCGCCCGGAGGCCGCAGGTCGCCCTGGTCGACGAGTTCGCCCACACCAATGTCCCCGGCTCCGGCCGCAACGCCAAGCGCTGGCAGGACGTCGAACAGCTCCTGGCCGCCGGAATCGATGTCATCACGGCGGTCAACATCCAGCACCTGGAGTCGCTCAACGACGTCGTCGAAAAGATCACCGAGATGCCGCAGAGCGAGACGGTGCCCGACGAGGTGGTCCGCCGGGCCCAGCAGATCGAGTTCGTCGACATCCCGCCCGAGGGGCTGCGCCGCAGGATGGCGCACGGCAACATCTACGCCCCCGAGAAGGTCGACGCCGCGCTCGCCCACTACTTCCGCCCCGGCAACCTCACGGCGCTGCGCCAGCTCGCCCTGCTGTGGGTGGCGGGCCGCGTCGACGAGGCCCTTCGGTCCCACCGCTCGGAGCACGGCACCGGACGCGTGTGGGAGACCCGGGAACGCGTCGTCGTCGCCCTGACCGGAGGGCCCGAAGGCGCCACCCTGATCCGCCGGGCCGCCCGCATCACCGACCGCTCCGCCCGCGGCGACCTGCTGGCCGTGCACGTGGCCCGCAGCGACGGGCTGGCCGCCGGCGCCTCGCACGCCTCCCTGGCCCGGCAGCGCCGGCTCGTGGAGGGCCTCGGCGGCAGCTACCACTCGGTGGTCGGGGACGACGTACCCACCGCGCTGGTCGAGTTCGCCCGCGCGGAGAACGCCACCCAGCTGGTCCTCGGTACCAGCCGCCGCGGCCGCCTGGAACGGTTCCTCACCGGCCGGGGCACGGGTGAGACGGTCACCGCCCTCTCCGGCGACATAGACGTCCACATGGTCACCCACGAGCGGGCCGGCCAAGGCGTCCTGCTGCCTTCCCGGCGCCGCACGCTCCCCCGCTCCCGCCGGATCGCAGGGCCGGTCGCCGGGCTGCTGCTGCCGCTCGCCCTGACGTCCCTGCTGAGCCTCGACACTGCCCGCAGCGCTCTCGACCTCACCAGCGAGGCGCTGCTGTATCTGATGGCCGTGGTGGGCGTGGCGTGCATCGGCGGCGTCGTCTCGGCGCTGATCGCCTCCGTCACTGCCTCTCTGCTGCTCAATTACTGGTTCATACCGCCCGTCGGGCACTTCACGCTCGGCGATGCGAACAGCATGGTGGCGCTCGTGGTATTCGCAAGTGTCGCCGTCACGGTTGCCGCCGTCGTGGACCGTTCGCTGCGGCTGTCCAGGCGCTCCGCCCGGGCCACCGCCGAGGCCGAGACCATGTCGTCCCTCGCGGGCGCCATCGTGCGCGGCGACGCGACGATTCCCGCGCTGCTGACCCGTGCCAAGGAGACGTTCGGCATGCTCTCGGTGGAGCTGGTCGGTGAGCCATCCGTTACCGGGGCCAACGGCCCGGCGTCCGATGCGAGTGCGAGCGATGCCGTGACCACTGTGCCCGCCGGCCCGGGCTCCTACCTCGTCCTGCGCGGGCGTGCTCTGCCGTCATCCGAGCGCCGCGTGCTGGCCGCCTTCGCCGCCCACGTCGGCGCCGCGGTCGAACGGGCCCGGCTTGCCGAGGCCGCCGCCGAAGTGGAGCCGGTCAAGGCCGCCGACCGCATGCGCACGGCCCTGCTGCGCGCGGTCGGCCACGACCTGCGCACGCCCCTCGCCGCCGGCTGGGCCGCGGTCTCCTCCCTGCGCAGCCGGGAGGTGGAGTTCTCCGAGGAGGACCGGCAGGAGCTGCTCGCCACCGCCGACGAGTCCATGGCCAAGCTGAACCGCCTGGTGGAGAACCTGCTGGACCTCAGCCGTCTCCAGGCGGGTGCCCTGTCCTTGCACCTGCGCGCCACCACGCTGGAGGAGGTGCTGCCGCCCGCACTGGAGTCGCTGCCTCCGGGCACCCCGGAGATCGAGGTACCGGACCTGGAGGAGATCCCGGCCGTACAGGCCGATCCGCCGCTGCTGGAACGGGTGATCGCCAACCTGGCCGGCAACGCCGCTCGCCACACCCCGCCCGGGCAGAAGGTGCTGGTGACCGCCAGTGCCCTGGCCGGCCGGGTGGAAGTACGGATCGTCGACCGCGGTCCCGGCCTGCCGCCCTCGCCCACCCGCGACCGGCTCTTCGAACCCTTTCAGCGGCTGGGCGACACCGACAACACCACCGGGCTCGGTCTGGGCCTGGCGCTGTCCAAGGGGCTGACCGAGGCGATGAACGGCACCTTGCACCCCGAGGACACCCCCGGCGGGGGCCTGACCATGGTGCTGTCCCTGCCCTTCGCCGAGAGGGTGCCGGACGTGCCGGTCCTGCGGCGCGTGAACTCGCGACCGGAGCCGCGCCCGGCGGAAGCCCCGTAGGGCACGCACGGCGCGGGGCGGCGGGCCGGAACCGGGGGTGTCCGGCCCGCCGCCCCTGTCAGTCCTGTCAGCCCTGTCAGCCCTGGCTGGCCTTGCTGGCCTTGCTGGCCTTGCTGCCGTGGTTGGCCTTCTTCTTGCGGCGTGCTTTCTTCTTGCCGCGTGCTTTCTTCTTGCGGCGTGCCTTCTTCTTCCGGGCGCGCTTCGACACGGTGTCCCGTCCCTTCAAGCGGTGTGGCCGACGAGCAGGTCGGCGAGCTTGTTGAGGCGCTTCACGTTGCGGTCCTCCATGGCGGCGGGAGCGGGTTCGACCCGCCGGTCACGGTCGTAGTACGCACCGTTGACGATCTCGGTCGCCGGGTCGCAGAGCCGCACGACATGGGCCGCGCCCTCGGCCGCGGACGCGCCTCGGTTGCCGTACAGGTGCAGCAGGCCGGTCTCACAGATGCCGGGGTGGACGGAGACGGCCGTCACCCGGGGATCGGCCGCGAAGACCGTGAGCGCCAGCTGGGACTGGGCGTACGCGGCGAGGCGGGAGTAGCGGCGGGCACGGTGGGGGTCGCTCCACTGGATGGAGGCGGTGCGGTGCAGCGAGGAGGAGACGTTGACGACGCGGCCGCCCGGGTCGCTGGTCAGAGCGGGGGCCAGGAGGTTGGTGAGGAGGTAGTGCGCGAGGAAGTTGACCTGGAAGGCGATCTCGTTGCCGTCGGCGGTGATCGTGTGCCGCTCGGGTGCGGCCATCGCGGCGTTGTTCACCAGGACGTCCAGGTGCGGGTGTTCCCGCAGGACGCGTTGTGCCAGGTGCTCGGCCTCTTCCAGACGGGCGAAGTCCGCGGCGCAGGCGCACAGACGGGCGGGGTCGACACGGGCACAGGCGGCGAGCCGGTCCGCCGCCGCCTGCGCCTCTTCGGCGGTACGGCCGTGGACGAGGACGGTCGCTCCGCGTTCGGCGAGCTGCCGGGCGGTCTCGTAGCCGATACCGGTGGTCGCACCGGTCACCAGGACGGTACGGGCAGCGAGATCGGAGTCGGTCATGGTGGTGCATCCCTTTCTTGTCTGCTTCTTTTCCGCTTCTTTTCCGCGCACTTGCGTGCGGGCACGCGCCACCGTGCGCCCACCGGCGGCCGTCATGAGTGCTGCCGGTGCGCGTCGAGGTGGCAGGCGGGCAGGAAAAGGGCGCCGGACCAGGTCACGGCGCCCTTTCGGGTGGGGAAGATGCGTCAGCGTGGAACGGACGTCTTCCGGCAGCGCGCGGCATGACCGTGAAACGCCGGATGAGGCGGCCGGTCGAGGAGGAGCCACGCGCTGTTCACGACTTCATCCAACTACCGTGCCGAGTCGGCCTCAAGGGAACCCGAGGCTTCTTGACGCGGGTCTGACGGAGGGCTCAGCCGCCGGCCCGCAGGCTGCCTACGAGCGCGATGACGCTGTGCGGAGCGTTGTCCAGGAGCAAGTGGCCCGCGTCGTCCAGGACGTGCGGTTCGGTGCCCAGAAGGCGCTGCGCGGCCGGCACGAGCCGGGTGTGGGGCAGGAAGATGTCATGAGCGCCTACCGCGACCGTGCACGGCACGGCTCGGGAGCGCGCCAGCACTGTTACGGGCAGGGGCCTGGGAGCCAGCGTGCTGCGGCATGTCTCGCCGACCAACGTCATCCACTCGGCGAGATGGGAGGGCACGGGACACCCTGGGGCGCTCATCTGCCCCAGCAGGCGCGTGGTACGCGGCAGGCTGGGCCGCACCATCCACGGGACGGTGGCGCGCAGCAGGGGAACGGGGACGGCCAGTGGCATCAGGCCACCGGGAGACAGCAGCAGGCGACCGGCGATGCGCGGTGACTGCGCGGCCAGGGCGATGGCGGCCCCCAGGGAGTGGCCGATGACGACGGCCGGCCCCGAAGCGACCTGTTGCAGTGCCTGGGACAGCCAGTGTCCATACCAGGGCAGGCGGGCGCGACGGGGCCGATGCTCGGCGCTGAGACCGGGCTGGCCAGGCACGTCCAACGCCGCCACCGCACCGATCCTCGCGAGTCCGGCGACCATGTCCAGCGCCACGGCGGCGTTCATATGGGTGCCCGGCACCAGCACCAGCAGCGGCATTCCGTCCCGAGGCCGTCCGGCCGAGACCACGCTTGTGCTGCCGGCATCGGTGGCCACCTCCCAGCGGTGATGGGACACCTCCCATGCGTCCAGCCGGGCCGCACACCACGCTCGCACTCGAGCGCGGCCCGCTGCGCCGCGGTACACCGATGCCATCGGCCTCCCCCTCCTCCCTCTCACTGTCCGAGCCACCGTCCACGGGCGGCCCTCCATAGGACCCGAGCCCGGCAAGCGCCGCAAGCAGCGTGTCGGGGGGCTCAGCCCAGTCCCGGTACTGCGGAGAGCAGCAGGTCGATCAGTTTGATGCCGATGAAGGGCAGGACGAGGCCGCCCAGGCCGTAGCGCAGGAGGTTGCGGCGCAGGAGGTCGTGGGCGGAGGCGGGGGTGTAGCGCACACCACGCAGTGCGAGCGGGATGAGCCCGATGATGATCAGGGCATTGAAGATGATGGCGGAGGCGATCGCCGAGGTGGGGCTGTGCAGGCCCATCACGTTGAGCGCGGACAGACTCGGGTGGGCGCCGGCGAACATCGCGGGGATGATGGCGAAGTACTTCGCCACATCGTTGGTGATCGAGAAGGTCGTCAACGCGCCGCGGGTGATGAGGAGTTGCTTTCCGATCTCGACGATGTCGAGGAGTTTCGTCGGGTTGGAGTCGAGGTCGACCATGTTGCCGGCCTCCTTGGCGGCGGAGGTACCGGTGTTCATCGCCACGCCGACGTCGGCCTGGGCCAGGGCGGGCGCGTCGTTGGTGCCGTCGCCGGTCATCGCGACGAGCTTGCCGCCGGCCTGCTCCCGTTGGATCAGGGCGAGCTTGTCCTCGGGCGTCGCCTCGGCGAGGAAGTCGTCCACGCCCGCCTCCTCCGCGATGGCCTTGGCGGTCAGCGGGTTGTCCCCCGTGACCATGACCGTCTTGATGCCCATCCGGCGCAGCTCCGTGAAGCGTTCGCCGATGCCCTCCTTGACCATGTCCTTGAGGTGGATCACGCCGAGCGCCCGCGGGCCGTCCCAGTCGTGCACGGCGACGAGCAGCGGTGTGCCGCCGGCCGCGGCGACGGCGTCGGCGAACAGGCGGGCCTCGTTCGGTACGTGGCCGCCGTACCGCTCCACCCAGTCGATCACCTGCGGTACCGCGCCCTTGCGTACGTGGCAGACGGCGCCGTTCGGCCAGCGCAGATCGATGCCGCTCATGCGGGTGCGGGCGCTGAACTCCACGAAGCGGGTCCGCTCCAGCTCCGCTACCGGCGGCTCGTGCACGCCGTACTTCTCCTTGGCCAGCGCGACGACGGAACGGCCCTCCGGGGTTGCGTCGGCCAGTGAGGAGAGCTGGGCCGCGTCCGCCAGCCGCAGTTCGGGGGTGCCGGGCAGCGGTACGAACGCGGTCGCCACGCGGTTTCCGTGGGTGATGGTGCCGGTCTTGTCCAGCAGCAGGGTGCCCACGTCCCCGGCCGCCTCGACGGCGCGACCGCTCACGGCGATGACGTTGCGCTGGACGAGGCGGTCCATGCCGGCGATGCCGATGGCGGAGAGCAGCGCGCCGATGGTGGTCGGGATGAGGGTGACCAGGAGAGCGACCAGGACCGTGGTGGACTGGGCCGAGTTCGCGTAGTCGGCCATCGGCTGGAGCGTGACCGTCACCAGGACGAAGACGATGGTGAGTGCGGCGAGGAGGATGTTCAGGGCTATTTCGTTGGGTGTCTTCTGCCGGGAGGCGCCCTCGACCAGCGCGATCATGCGGTCGAGGAAGGTGTGGCCGGAGCGCGAGGTGACCCGTACGACGATCCGGTCGGACAGCACCGTCGTACCGCCCACCACACCGGACCGGTCGCCGCCCGCTTCCCGGACGACCGGCGCGGACTCACCGGTCACCGCGGACTCGTCGACGGCCGCCGCACCGTCGACCACCTCGCCGTCGGCGGGGATCAGCTCGCCCGCCTCGACCAGGACGAAGTCGAAGGGCTGGAGGTCGGTGGCGCGCACCGCCTCCGTCTCGGCCCGGTCCAGGTTGATGCCGACCCGCCAGTTGTCGCGCAGCCGCAGCGCCACGGTGTCCGTACGGGCCTTGCGCAGCGACTCCGCCTGCGACTTGCCGCGCCCCTCGGCGACGGCTTCGGCGAGATTGGCGAAGATCACTGTGAGCCAGAGCCAGCAGCTGATCACCCAGGTGAAGACGGTGGGGTGCAGCAGTGCCGCCAGCGTCGTCAGGGCGGCGCCGACCGCGACGACGAACAGCACCGGTTTCCTGACCAACGCTCGGGGCCGCAGCTTGCGCAGGGCGTCGGGCAGGGCCGACAGCAGCTGCTTCGGATCGAAGAGCCCGGCCGGCGCGGCCCGTCGCCGTCTGCCGCGCCCCCGCCGGGGATGCGGGCTCCGGTCCTGGCCGGTCGTCCGGGCCCTGGTGTCCGTCGGATCGGAGGGCGCCTGCTGTGGGGCGGCAGGAAGCATAGGAGGTGACCTTCTGGGCGTGACGGGCCGACTGCCGAGGCGGGTTCGGCCGACGGGTCGGCAGGGAACGGTGGCCGCCGGGCTCTGCCGGGGCCGGGGCGTCGGCCCCGGCAGAGCTGCGCGCGACAGCGGCGGTGTTGAGGGAGCCGCCGCGTGCGCGCCGCCCGGAGGTGCGCCTGCTGTTGGTATCGGGCGCGGTGCGTCCGGCCGCTCCGCCGGGGAACGGCCGGGTCCGGCGTCCCGATGACGGGCGCGGACCTCCGGTGGCCGAGCAGGAACGTATCCCGGACGCGATGCCGGGAACCACGGCGCCACCGCGTTTTGTCACGCCCCTGACGGGCGGTCCGGCCACGGTGCCAAGCCTGCGTCAACGCGACCCGGGAAAGCGTCAGGGCGGCATCAAGGGATGCGGCCGGCGTACGAAGACGATCACAGACTGAACGGCGCGCGGACGGCAGACCGTCCGTGCCGCGCCACCGGCGGGTGCCGCTCACCGTCGGTACGGCGGGTGGCCCGGAGAGGGGGCCCGGGCCACCCGCCCCGGCGCGAGGCGGCACGACCGTCCCGCCGCAGGACCGTGCCGGCCGCATCGACGAGGGGGGTGCGGCCGGGCGGCCCGTTGCTTCCCGCTCCGTCAGGAGGGCGTCAACAGGGCGTCAACGCCGCAGGCCCGCGCGACAAGAAAGTGCCAATCTCCGGCGCGCCTGCGCATCGGAAGCACCTCGCGCGGGGTGGTCTTCTCACGGCGTGGTTTCGCAGACGTCGTGTGCACACCTTGCCCTGGAACGCGGAGGAGTTGGTCGGCGGTGACGGTGGAGAACGTCGTCGGGTTGGTGATCGCCATGTGTCTGGTCGGCTACCTCGTCCTGGCCTGCATCTTCCGGGACCGCTTCTGACCTGGGCAGTCGTGTGCCACCCAGGATGGCCGGCCGTCGAGCGGACGCGGCGCTCCGGTGGTATGCAGGCCATAGGACATGCTCTGCGGCGTGGCCAAGGCATGGCGAGCGCAGGAGGTGGGCCATGACCGGCTGGACGAGACGAGAGGCTGTCACGGGGCTGCGGCACCGCCTCGCGCCGATGCGCACCCCTTTCGCGCCGGCGGCCGCGCTCGTCGCACCTACTACGGCAGGTTCCTTCTCACCCCCCGAGCCCGGCCCCATGCCGCCACTCCAGGCCCGCCTGGTCGCGGTGCTCCTGGCCGACCAGGCAGGGGCGGCACTCGGCACGGCCGGCCGGTCCGACAACGACTGAGGACTCCGGTGCCGGCACGCGGCCGCCCGTCAGCAACTCGTCAGCACACGCCGCCGCGCCGTCAACAAGGCGTCAGAAGGCGTACGCAGACGCCCGGTTGCCCGGTTCCGTGGGCATGAGCGTCCTTGCCGGGCCCCGACCTCCCGGCTCCCCTCCAGCACCGGGGCCCTCATCTCCACTCCCAAGGAGGAACGTCATGGTTGACGTACTGCCGGCCGACGCACCGGAACCGGCCGCCTGCGCGGCCCGTCACCGGCCGACCGGCCGGCACCCGTTGCCGGGGCTGACGTCATGACCACCGTCGACGTCTCCCCGGCTGCCGCGGACGCGGACGAGCTGTCCGTGTGGCCCGCCTCCACCACCCCGCTGCCGTGCGGTGACCTCGAAGTGGGCGGGGTACCGCTCGCCCAGGTCGCCGACCGTTTCGGCACACCCGTGTACCTGCTGGACGAGGCCGAGGTACGGGAGCGCTGCCGGCTCTACGCGCACGCCTTCCCGCACGCCGACATCCGGTACACGGCCAAGGCGTTCCTCTGCCGCGCGATGGCCCGCTGGGTGGCGGAGGAGGGGCTCGGGCTAAACGTCTGCTCGGCAAGCGAGCTGGAGGTCGCGGTCGCCGCCGGCGTACCGCCGGACCGTATCGTCCTGCACGGCAACGCCAAGAGCCCACACGACCTGGAGGCCGCGCTGCGGCTCGGCGTGGGCCGTATCACCATCGACAGCCTGCCGGAGATCACCCGGCTGGCCGCGGCCGTCGGACCCCACGACGAACCCGTCAAGGTGCTGGTCCGCGTCGTGCCCGGCATCAGCACCGGGCTCCACGAGAAGACCAGCACCGGCACTGGGGTCCAGAAGTTCGGCCTGTCGATGACCGACGGCAGCGCCCACCACGCCATCGCGCGCGTCCTCGCCCAGCCCGAGCTGGAGCTGACCGGTCTGCACTGCCACCTGGGCTCGCAGATCACCAGCGTCAGGCCTTACCTCACTGCCGTGCACCGCCTGACCGGGCTCATGGCCCGCCTCCACCAGTCCTACGGCTTCACCACACGCGAACTGGACCTGGGCGGCGGGCACGGCATCGCCTACCGGCCGGGCGAGCCCGCACTGGACATCACGGCGCTCGCCCGCACCGTCCGCGCCGAGGTCTGCCAAGGCTGCGCGGCCGCCGGGCTGCCCGTCCCCCGGCTGATCGTCGAACCGGGCCGGGCCGTCGCCGGGCCCGCCGGCGTCGCCCTCTGCCGAGTGCTCACCGTCAAGCACACGGGGGCCCGTACCTTCGTCGCCGTGGACGGCGGCATGAGCGACAGCCCACGGCCCGCGCTCCACGGGGTGCGCTACGCGCCGCGCCTGGTCGGCCGGCTCTCGCTCGCCGAGCCCACGCGGGTGACCGTGGTCGGCCGGCACTGTGAAGCAGGCGACATCCTCGCCTCCGACGTGCCCCTGCCCGGTGACATCCGTCCCGGTGACCTGCTGGCGGTTCCGGCCGCCGGCGCCTACCACCTGTCCGTGGCCTCCGCGTACAGCCCCGTCGGCCGCCCGCCGGTGGTCGCCGTGGCGGACGGGTACGCGCGGCAGGTCGTGCGACACGAGACCTTCGACGGCCTGGCCAGGCAAGACGTCGGATAGCGGGTCCGGCGTCCGCATCGCCGCCATGCCGGCGGCGTCTCCCGTGAGACCACCTCCGAGCGGCCGCGTGTCCCCTTCCGCCGCCCGGAGGTGCCCACGGCCTCTTCTGCGCTGCCCTCCCGCTCCCACCGTCAACGGACCGTGAAGACCGGGGCCAACGGCGCGAAGAACGCGTCAGGGCGGCACGCGACGGCCCCCGGGCGGCCCGAACCTGGGCGGACCCATGTATGCCGAAGGAGTACCCGCATGTCCGTCCTGACCAGCGAATACGGCAGTGCCCCCGCGCACGAGGACCCGTCGGACCCGCCCGACCGCGACCCCGGCGAACGGCACCGGCTCACGACGGTCACCGGCCTCGCCGCCCTCTCGCTGGACGCGATGGCCTCGGTGGCGTACGGCCCCGAGGCGATCGTGCTGGTGCTGGCCGCGGCGGGCGGCTACGGACTCGGCTTCACCCTGCCGGTGACGCTGGCGATCGCCGGGCTGCTGGCGGTGCTGGTGGCCTCGTACCGGCAGGTGATCGCCGCCTTCCCGGACGGCGGCGGCTCCTACGCGGTGGCCAGGACGTACCTGGGCCGGCGCGCCGGCCTGGCCGCCGCGGGATCGCTGGTACTGGATTACGTACTGAACGTCGCGGTGGCGGTCACCGCCGGTGTCGCCGCCCTCACCTCCGCCTTCCCTGCGCTCCACCCGGACCGGCTGTGGCTGTGCCTGGCCGTCCTGGTCCTGCTCACGGCGGTCAACCTGCGCGGCATCGTGGACTCGGCGCGGGCGTTCATCGTGCCGACCGCGGTCTTCGTCCTCTCGATCCTCGCACTGATCGTGGTGGGGCTGTTCCGCTCGGCGCCGGTGAGTACCGAGGCCGCTGCCGGGCACGCCCCTGTGCTGGCCGACAACGCCACCGGCGTCGGTGCGCTGCTGCTGCTCAAGGCGTTCGCGTCCGGCTGCTCCGCGCTCACCGGTGTCGAGGCGATCGCCAATGCCGTGCCCTCCTTCCGGGTTCCGCGGGCCAGGCGGGCGCAGCACGCCGAGGTCGCCCTCGGCGCGATCCTCGGCGTGATGCTGATCGGGCTCGGAGTGCTGATCTCACGGTTCGGGCTGCAGCCGGTCGAAGGCGTCACGGTCCTCGCACAACTCGCCGATGCCGCGCTCGGACACAACTGGGCCTTCTACCTCGTGCAGTTCGCGACGACGATGCTGCTCGCACTGTCCGCGAACACGTCCTTCGGCGGCCTGCCGGTACTGCTGAAGCTGCTGGCCCGCGACAACTACGTACCGCATGTCTTCACGCTCAAGGCCGACCGCCAGGTCCACCGGCACGGCGTGCTGGCCCTGGCCGGCATTTCGGCGGCACTCCTGGTCTTCTCCGGCGGGAACACCAATGCCCTCGTCCCGCTCTTCGCGATCGGCGTCTTCATCGGCTTCACCCTCGCCCAGACCGGCATGGTCCGCCACTGGCGTCAGGTACGCGGCCCCAAGTGGCGTGCCAAGGCATTCCTGAACTGTTCCGGTGCGGTCCTCACCGGCGTATCGGCGGTGGTGGTCACCGCCACGAAGTTCGGCGACGGCGCATGGCTCGTCGTCATCGCTCTGCCCCTGCTGGTCGCGGCCTTCGAGACGGTGCACCGTACCTACGCGGCAATCGGCGAGCGGCTGGGGCTCGGCCGGGTCCCCGAGTGCCCGCACCGGGACCGCTCACTGGTGATTGTTCCGGTGTCGGGTCTGTCGAAGCTGACCAGCGAGGCGCTGACCGCCGCCGTGTCCCTCGGCGACGAGGTACGAGCGGTGACCGTCTGCCATCCCGACGCCGAGGACCGTGCCCGGACCGACGCGCTGGAGCGGGACTGGGCACTGTGGGAGCCGGGCGTTCCGCTGGTCCGCCTCCGTTACGAGCGCCGGGCACTGGGCCGCCCGGTCGCCGCGTACGTGCGAGAGGTCGCGGCCGCCGAGCCCGGTACCCGGATCACCGTCCTGATCCCGGAGGTCGAGCCCGCCCGGCTGTGGCAGCGGATGCTGCAGAACCAGCGGGGCGCGATCGTCGCCCACGCCGTGCGCCGCGACACCGACGCGGTCATCTGCCGGCTGCGCTTCCGACTGTCCTGACTCACCACGGTTTCTTGACGGCTCGCCCCTTCCGGGTGCGGGCCGTCAGTGGCATTTTCGCAGGTCGGCGAGGTGCGCGTATGGGATGCGTCAAGGGCGAGCCACACCTCGTAAGAAAGCCGTCAACGGCAATCACAGTGGCTCAAAAAGGCGGTTTGCTCTAACCGTCAGTGCAACATTCCTTCTCGTTCAGGAGCTCTCGATGGCCGACGTGGCCTTCGTCGTCACCACACTCGCGGTCTTCGCGCTGGTGGCCCTCGTCGCCAAGGGGGTCGCAAAGCTGTGACCGCCGAAAACATCGTCGGCCTCATCGTGGCCGCCGCCCTGCTGGGCTATCTCGTCCTCGCCCTCATTCACCCGGAGAGGTTCTGAGCACCACCATGAGCCCCTTCCTCGCAGCGGTACTGCAGCTGCTCGCGCTGATAGCCGCGCTCGCCCTGGCGTACCGCCCCCTCGGCGACTACATGGCCCGCGTCTACTCCTCCGACCGCCATCTGCGCGTCGAGAAGTGGATCTACAAAACCATCGGTGCCCGCCCGGACACCGAGATGCGCTGGCCCGCGTACCTGCGCGGAGTCCTGGCCTTCTCGGCCGCGGGCGTCCTCTTCCTGTACCTGCTGCAGCGGCTCCAGGGTTCGCTGCCCGGCTCGCTGGGCTTCGCCTCGATCGACCCGGACCAGGCGTTCAACACCGCCGCCTCCTTCGTGGCCAACACCAACTGGCAGTCCTACGCGGGCGAGCAGGCCATGGGCCACGTCGTGCAGACCGGCGGCCTGGCGGTGCAGAACTTCGTCTCCGCGGCGGTAGGCATGGCGGTCGCCGTCGCCCTCGTCCGCGGCTTCGCCCGGTCCCGCAGCGGGGAGCTGGGCAACTTCTGGGCCGACCTGGTACGCGGCACCGTCCGCATCCTCCTCCCGATCTCCGTCATCGGCGCGATCGTCCTGGTCGCCTGCGGCGCGATCCAGAACTTCGCCGGCATCCACGAGGTCGGCCAGTTCATGGGCGGCCACCAGCAGTGGCAGGGCGGCGCCTACGCCTCCCAGGAGGTCATCAAGGAGCTGGGCACCAACGGCGGCGGCCTCGCCAACGCCAACAGCGCCCACCCCTTCGAGAACCCCAACGGCTTCACCAACCTCTTCGAGATCTTCCTGATCCTGCTCATTCCCTTCGCGATCACCCGCACCTTCGGCCGGATGGTCGGCTCGCTCCGGCAGGGCTACGCGATCCTCGCCACGATGGCGACCATCTGGCTCGGCTTCGTGCTGCTGATGTGGGCCACCGAGTTCGCCCACCACGGTCCGGCGCTCCAGGCGGCCGGCGGTGCGATGGAGGGCAAGGAGACCCGCTTCGGCGTCGGCGCCTCGTCGATCTTCGCGGTCACCACGACCCTGACCTCGACGGGAGCGGTCGACTCCTTCCACTCCTCGTTCACGGGTATCGGCGGCGGCATCACCCTGCTGGGCATGCAGCTCGGTGAGATCGCACCCGGCGGTGTCGGTTCCGGTCTCTACGGCATGCTGATCATGGCCATCATCGCGGTGTTCATCGCGGGCCTGATGGTCGGCCGCACCCCGGAGTACCTGGGCAAGAAGATCGGCACCCGCGAGATCAAGCTGGCCGCCTGCTACATCCTGATCACGCCGGCACTGGTGCTGTGCTTCACCGCCGCGGCGATGGCGCTGCCCACCCCGCCACAGTCGATCCTCAACCCCGGCGCGCACGGCTTCTCCGAGGTCCTGTACGCGTACACCTCCGGTGCCAACAACAACGGTTCGGCGTTCGCCGGTCTCAGCGCCGACACCCCGTGGTTCAACACCACGATCGGACTCGCGATGCTCCTCGGCCGGTTCCTGCCGATGGTGTTCGTCCTCGCGCTGGCCGGCTCGCTGGCGGAGCAGAAGCCGACGCCGGAGACGGCGGGCACCCTGCGTACCGAGAAGCCGCTGTTCAGCGGCCTGCTGGTCGGCACCATTCTGATCATCACCGGGCTCACCTACTTCCCGGCACTCGCGCTGGGCCCGCTCGCCGAAGGACTGGCGTCATGACCACCGAAACAACGAAGACCGACACGACGAAAACCGATCCGACGAACCAAGAGAACGCGATGTCCTCAGCCACTCCCACGCGGGCACCGCACCAGGACCTGCCGACCGGGCACAAGGATGAGGGGCGGGTCGGCTCGGGCCTGTTCGAGCCCAGGCAGCTGATCAAGTCGCTGCCGGACGCGGTGCGCAAGGTCGACCCCCGCGTCATGATCAAGTCTCCGGTCATGTTCGTGGTCCTGGTCGGCTCGGTGCTGACCACCGTGTTCTCCTTCAAGGACCCCGGCGACTGGTTCGGCTGGGTGATCAGTGCCTGGCTGTGGCTGACCGTGCTCTTCGCCAACCTCGCGGAGGCCGTGGCCGAGGGCCGCGGCAAGGCGCAGGCCGACACCCTGCGCAAGGCCAAGACCGACACCGTCGCCCGCCGCCTCACCGCCGACGGCACCGGCGAGGAGCAGGTGCCGGGCACCGAACTGCGCGTCGGCGACCGGGTGGTCTGCGAGGCGGGCGACATCATCCCCGGCGACGGCGACGTCGTCGAAGGCGTGGCTTCCGTCGACGAGTCGGCCATCACCGGCGAATCGGCCCCGGTCATCCGGGAGTCGGGCGGCGACCGGTCCGCGGTCACCGGCGGTACGAAGGTCCTCTCCGACCGCATCGTCGTCAGGATCACGGCGAAGCCGGGCGAGACGTTCATCGACCGCATGATCAACCTGGTCGAGGGCGCGGCACGGCAGAAGACGCCCAACGAGATCGCGCTGAACATCCTGCTCGCCTCGCTGACCATCGTCTTCCTGCTCGCCGTGGTCACCCTGCCGCCGTTCGCCGACTACGCCGGCAAGCACCTGACCATGGTCGTCCTGGTGGCACTGCTCGTGTGCCTCATCCCGACCACGATCGGCGCGCTGCTCTCCGCGATCGGCATCGCCGGCATGGACCGCCTGGTCCAGCGCAATGTCCTGGCGATGTCCGGGCGGGCCGTCGAGGCCGCCGGCGACGTCTCGACCCTGCTGCTGGACAAGACCGGCACCATCACCCTCGGCAACCGCCAGGCCGCCGAATTCGTACCGGTCAAGGGCGTCACCGCCGCCGAGGTCGCGAACGCCGCCCAGCTCTCCTCGCTGGCCGACGAGACCCCCGAAGGCCGCTCCGTCGTCGTCCTGGCCAAGGAGAAGTACGGCCTGCGCGAGCGTACGCAGGGCGAGCTGGAACACGCGGAGTGGATCACTTTCACTGCCCAGACCCGGATGTCGGGCGTGGACGTCGACGGGCGCAGGGTACGCAAGGGCGCGGCCGGTTCCGTACTCAACTGGGTCCGGGAACAGGGCGGCACGGTCGCCGAGGACGCCGACAGCCTCGCCAACGAGATATCCGAGGCGGGCGGTACGCCGCTGCTGGTGGCCGTCGAGGACACCGACGGCGCCCGCGTCCTCGGCGTCATCCACCTCAAGGACGTGGTCAAGGAGGGCATGCGGGAACGCTTCACCGAGCTGCGCCGGATGGGCATCAAGACCGTGATGATCACCGGTGACAACCCGCTGACCGCCAAGGCCATCGCGGAGGAGGCCGGCGTCGACGACTTCCTCGCCGAAGCCACCCCCGAGGACAAGATGGCGCTGATCAAGCGGGAGCAGGCCGGCGGCAAGCTCGTCGCGATGACCGGCGACGGCACCAACGACGCGCCCGCCCTGGCCCAGGCCGACGTCGGCGTGGCCATGAACACCGGCACCTCCGCCGCCAAGGAGGCCGGGAACATGGTCGACCTCGACTCCAACCCGACGAAACTCATCGAGATCGTCGAGATCGGCAAGCAACTCCTCATCACCCGCGGGGCGTTGACGACGTTCTCGATCGCCAACGACGTCGCCAAGTACTTCGCGATCATCCCGGCGCTGTTCGCCGCGGTCTACCCCGGCCTGGACAAGCTCAACATCATGCAGCTGTCCTCCCCCGACTCCGCGATCCTCTCCGCGGTCATCTTCAACGCGCTCATCATCATCGCGCTGGTACCCCTCGCCCTGAAGGGCGTGCGGTACCGCCCGACCAGCGCGGACAAGCTGCTCCGCCGCAACCTCGGGATCTACGGTCTCGGCGGCCTGATCGCCCCCTTCATCGGCATCAAACTCATCGACCTGCTCCTCTCCCTCATCCCTGGCATCGGGTGACGCCCACCATGAACAACTCGGTAACGAACACCGCGCGACTGTTCGGCGCGGGCCTGCGCGCCCTCCTCGTCCTCACCGTCGTGTGCGGCGTGCTGTACCCGCTCGCCGTCACCGGCATCGCCCAGGCCCTCTTTCACCACCAGGCCAACGGCTCCGAGATCAGGAGCGAAGGCAAGGTCGTCGGCTCCGAACTCATCGGCCAGCGCTACGACCTGCCGCTCAAGAAGGGCCAGGAGACTCCGCAGCCCGACCTCAAGTGGTTCCAGCCGCGCCCCTCCAACGGCCTCGGCACCAACACGCTCAACACCCAGTACAAGCTGCTGGTGTCGGGCGCGACCAACCTCGCAGCCGACAACCCCGAGCTCATCAAGTCGGTGAAGGAGGCGCAGACCGCCGTCATCAAGGACAACTCGGTGAACGGCTACCGGGTGAAGCCCTCCGACATCCCGGCCGACGCCGTCACGTCCTCCGGATCCGGCCTCGACCCGGACATCTCGCCCGAGTACGCACAGCTCCAGGTGCACCGCGTCGCGGAGCGCAACCACCTCCCCGTCGCACGGGTGGAGAAGCTGGTCGAGGACCACACCGACGGCCGTGTCGCCGGCTTCATGGGCGAGCCCCGGGTCAATGTCCTCGAGCTCAACGTCGCACTCAGGGAACTCACCGAGAAGGGCTGATGGGCTTACCCGCACGACCGCGCACCGACGGGCTCAGGACCACCCCTGACCCCGTCGGTTGCCGCACTCACCGAACCGGTGACGGCACGAGCGGTCCCCACGACCACATCTACGGCAGGAAGGGCGCGGACCGATGACCCGGGTACTGGTGGTGGAGGACGATCCGCAGCTCGTCCGTGCCCTGGTGATCAACCTGGAGGCGCGCCGATACGGCGTCGACACGGCGCCGGACGGCACCACTGCGTTGCGGCTCGCCGCCGCGCGCCATCCGGACGTGGCCGTGCTCGATCTGGGGCTGCCCGACATGGACGGGGTCGATGTGATCAAGGCCCTGCGTGGTTGGACCAGGATTCCCCTCCTGGTCCTGTCCGCGCGCCGGGGATCCGATGACAAGGTCGCGGCACTCGACGCGGGCGCCGACGACTACATGACCAAGCCGTTCAGCATGGATGAACTACTGGCCAGGCTGCGCGCCGCCGTCCGCCGCACGGAGACCACCCCGCTCGCGCCGGAGACGACGGTCGTCATCACGCAGGACTTCTCCGTCGACCTGGCGGCCAAGAGGGCTTCCCGCGACGGGCAGGACGTACGCCTGACGCCGACCGAGTGGCATCTCCTGGAGATCCTCGTCTGCCACCCGGGCCGCCTCATCACACAACGACAGCTTCTCCACCAGGTATGGGGTACGTCCCGGAGCGACAAGACCCATTACCTCCGGGTCTACATGGCGCAGATCCGGCGGAAACTCGAACCGGATCCGTCGCACCCGCGCTACCTGATCACCGAGCCCGGCATGGGATACCGCTTCGAGCCCTGACGCACTCTCCCCCGGCCCCGACCGTACTTGCCCACCACCTACACCGACCACCACGCCCACACCGACCACAGAGAGAGACGATGGCACGCGGGAAACTCCGGATCTACCTCGGTGCGGCGCCCGGCGTCGGCAAGACGTACGCGATGCTCGCCGAGGCACACCGCCGCGTCGAGCGGGGCACGGACTGCGTGGTCGCCTTCGTGGAACACCACGGGCGGCCGCGCACCGAGGTACTGCTGCACGGCCTGGAACAGGTCGCACGCAAGGAGCTGGAATACCGCGGCAGCGTCTTCACCGAGATGGACGTGGACGCCGTCCTCGCGCGGCGTCCGGCCGTCGCCCTGGTCGACGAGATGGCCCACACCAACGTCCCCGGGTCCCGCAACACCAAACGCTGGCAGGACATCGAAGAGCTGCTGGCGGCCGGCATCGACGTCATCTCCACGGTCAACATCCAGCATCTGGAGTCGCTGGGTGACGTCGTCGAGTCGATCACCGGCATCCGGCAGAAGGAGACCGTGCCGGACGAGGTGGTGCGCCGCGCCGACCAGGTCGAACTGGTCGACATGTCCCCGCAGGCACTGCGCCGCCGCATGGCACACGGCAATGTCTACAAGCCGGACAAGGTCGACGCGGCCCTGTCGAACTACTTCCGCCCCGGCAACCTGACCGCGCTGCGGGAGCTGGCGCTGCTGTGGGTCGCCGACCGGGTCGACGAATACCTGCAGGAGTACCGTACCGAGCACCGCGTCTCGAAGATCTGGGGATCGCGTGAGCGCATCGTCGTGGGGCTGACCGGCGGTACCGAGGGCCGCACGCTGATCCGCCGGGCGGCGCGCCTGGCGGAGAAGGGGGCGGGCGGTGAGGTGCTGGCCGTCTACATCGGCCGGAGCGACGGACTGACCTCCGCCTCCCCCAAGGAACTGGCGGTCCAGCGCACCCTGGTCGAAGATCTCGGCGGCACGTTCCACCACGTCATCGGCGACGATGTTTCCACCGCGCTGCTGGATTTCGCCCGCGGCGTCAACGCCACCCAGATCGTGCTCGGCGTCTCGCGCCGCAAGCCCTGGCAGTACGTCTTCGGCCCCGGTGTCAGCGCCACCGTGGCCCGCGACTCCGGTCCCGACCTGGACGTCCACCTCGTCACGCACGACGCGATGGGCAAGGGACGCGGGCTGCCGGTGACCCGCCGCGCACGGTTCGCCCGCTCCCGGCTCATCGGAGGGTGGCTGACCGGCGTGGGCGGGCCCCTCCTGCTCACCTTCCTCCTCAGCAGCTTCGCGCCGGGGGTGGGCCTGGCCAACGACATGCTGCTGTATCTGTCCCTGACGGTCGGCGCCGCGCTTCTCGGCGGGCTGTGGCCCGCGCTCGTCTCGGCCGTCGTCGGCTCCCTGCTGCTGAACTGGTTCTTCACCCCGCCGGTCCACACGCTGACCATCGATGCCCCGCAGAACATCGTCGCCATGGCGGTCTTCGTCGGCGTGGCGCTGTCGGTCGCCTCCGTCGTGGACCTCGCGGCCCGCCGCACCCAGCAGGCGGCCCGGCTCCGCGCCGAGTCGGAGGCCCTCTCGTTCCTCGCGGGCAGCGTGCTGCGCGGCGAAACGGGCCTGGACGATCTGCTGGAACGGGTACGGGAGACGTTCGCCATGGACTCCGTGGCCCTGCTGGAGCGGCAGAGCGACGTCGACCCGTGGACCTGTGCCGGCAGGGTGGGAAACGGCTCCCCGGTCGAGCGGCCGGAGGACGCCGACGTCGACATGCCCGTCGGCGACCACATGAGCCTGGCGCTCTCCGGCCGGGTCCTGCCCGCCGAGGACCGCCGCGTGCTCGCCGCCTTCGCCGCCCAGGCGGCAGTGGTCCTGGACCACCAGCGCCTCCAGAACGAGGCCCAATGGGCACGGACCCTCGCGGAGGGCAACCGTATGCGTACCGCCCTGCTCGCGGCCGTCAGCCACGACCTCCGTACGCCCCTCGCAAGCATCAAGGCGTCCGTCACCTCGCTCCGCTCCGATGACGTGGACTGGTCCGAGGAGGACCGGGCCGAACTTCTCGCCTCCATCGAGGAGGGCACCGACCGCCTCGACCACCTGGTGGGCAACCTCCTGGACATGTCCCGCCTCCAGACCGGCACGGTGACGCCGCTGAACAGGGAGATCGACATCGACGAGGTGGTGCCGATGGCCCTGGGCGGCCTCCCCGAAGGCAGCGTGGAACTGGAGGTCCCGGAGACCCTGCCGATGGTCGTCGTCGACCCCGGGCTGCTGGAGCGTTCGGTCGCCAACATCGTCGAGAACGCGGTGAAGTACAGCCCTGACGGCACACCGGTGCTGGTGTCGGCCAGCGCCCTCGCCGACCGGGTGGAACTGCGGGTGGTCGACCGCGGCCCCGGCGTTCCGGACGAGGCGAAGGAGCGCATCTTCGAACCGTTCCAGCGTTATGGCGACGTACCACGCGGGGCCGGCGTCGGCCTCGGTCTCGCGGTCGCCCGCGGCTTCGCCGAAGCCATCGGCGGCACCCTCACCGCGGAAGACACCCCAGGGGGCGGTCTCACCATGGTCCTCACCCTCCCCATCGCGCCGGGCCACCCACCGACCCGGCCCGACCTCCCGGCCACGGCCATCTCCTGAGCACGAGCACCAGCTGATGGAGTCCTACGGCGCCCACTGCGTCTACGTCACCGACTCCGGCGGCCGCCTGACCATGGACGGCGTACGGGACCGCTTCCGCGCCTACCGCGACGTCCTCGACCCGGCCACCGAACTCGGCATCCACGCCCACCACAACCTCGCACTCGGCGTCGCCAACACCGTCGTCGCCGTCGGGAACGGCGTCACGCGCGTCGATGCCTCCGTCGCCGGGCAGGGCGCGGGCGCCGGCAACTGCCCACTGGAGGCGTTCATCGCGGTCGCCGACCTGATGGGCTGGAAGCACGGCTGCGACCTGTTCCCCCTCATGGACGCCGCCGACGACCTCGTACAGCCCCTCCAGGACCGCGAGGTACGGGTCGACCGCGAGACCCTCACGTCGGGCTACGCGGGCGTCTACTCCAGCTGCCTGCGCCACGCGGAAGCCGCCGCCCGGCGCTACGGCCTCGACACCCGCAGCATCCTGGTCGAGGTCGGCCGCCGCAAGATGGTCGGCGGCCAGGAGGACATGATCACCGACATCGCCCTCGACCTGACGGCGCGGGACGCCGAACAAGCGCCGCCGCCCCTGCGACGAAAGCAACGATGAGGCGCCTTCGTGGGGTCACTCCTGGTCCATGCGGGGCAGTCGCGCCCCGACCCGCGCGGCCGTCCCGCGCAGCCAGATGTGGGCCGCGTCATGCGTGTGGACCGGGTGCCACCACAACGCCTCACGCAGCGGCACCGCCTCGTACGGCGGCTCCACCACCCGGACGGCGGCGATCGGCGTCAGCATCCGCGCCAGACGTGCCTGGATCAAGGCGAGGCGGCGGGTGCCGGCGATCAACAGGGGCAGGAGCTGGAAGCTGTCGACGGAGACCTCCACACGCGGCTCGATGCCGAGCATGCCCAGTTGGCGCACCGCGGGGGCGTCGTAGGTGCGCTGGTACGTGACCCAGGGCAGCCGGGCCAGGTCCTGCCGGGTGAGACGGTCCTCGACGCCGGGGTGGTCCTGTGCCACGAGGAACACCCAGCGGTCGTCGTAGAGGTCGGTGGCGGGGAAGTCGCTGATCACGCCGTGCGGCATGAGCAGGCCGTCGGTGGCGCTCAGCAGGGTCGCGGTGTCGTCGACGGCGGTGGGCGGGGCCTGGGTGAAGCGGAGCCGGATGCCGGGGGCCTCCTCGTGCACCACGCGGGCGAGTTCGGTGCCGAAGACGGCGACGGCGTAGTCGGACGCCACCAGCTTGAACTCGCGGTCCTCCTTGGCCGGGTCGAAGTCGGCCTGGCTGGAGAAGAGGCGTTCCAGCACGTCGTAGGCGGTGGAAGTGCGGTCCAGGAGCACCTGGCCGAGGGCGGTCAGCTCGTAGTGGCCGCCGACGCGGGCGAGCAGGTCGTCGTCGAAGTGCCGGCGCAGCCGGGCGAGGGCCGCGCTCATCGCGGGCTGGCTCAGACCGACACGCTGCCCGGCATGGGTGACGTTCCGCTCCTCGAGCAGGGCACGCAGGGCGACGACGAGATTGAGGTCGAGACGGGCCAGGTTCACGGGGACCCCTTGCTTTTCGGCGCTGACCAGGAGGAATTTACTAGCTGACCAGGGGAAATTTGTGTGATGGATTATTGCTATCCACACGATCTATTTCCCTGATCGTCGGCGGCGGGTCCACATTAGTCCCACAGCGATCAGGAGGACATGTCTGTGAATCCCGCACCCGTATCCCCGCCCTTCGCCGGGCCCTTCGCCCTCGCGACCCTGTCCGCCCCGGACGGCCCGGCTTTCCCCGCGCTGGTCACCCCCGACGAGCACGTCGTGGACCTGCGGACCGCCCTGGACGACGACCGGCTGACGGTCCGTCGGCTGCTGGAGGACTGGGCCGCGGTGCTGCCCCGGCTGCGGACCCTGGCCGGCGACGGCACGGTGGAGCGCGAGCCCCTGGCGGGGTTCCGGGTGCACGCCCCGGTCGAGCCGCGGCAGGTCTTCCAGTCCGGCGCCAACTACCGGCAGCACGTCATCGACCTGCACGTCGCGCACCGCGCGCCCGGTGACGACCGCCCGGAGGACGAGCGCCGCGCGGAGGCCGCCGAACTCATGGACCGGCGGGCCGAGGAGGACCTGCCGTACGTGTTCATCGGGCTGCCGAGCGCGATCACGGGCCCGTACGACGATGTGGTGCTGCCCGGGTGGGCCGAAAAGCCGGACTGGGAGCTGGAGTTGGCGGCCGTCATCGGCAGGCCCGCGCATCGGGTGACGGTGGAGGAGGCCCTGGAGCACGTCGCCGGGTACACGATCGCCAACGACCTGACCGACCGCGCCACGGTCTTCCGGCGCGACATGCCGCAGATCGGTACCGACTGGCTGCGCAGCAAGAACGCGCCCGGCTTCACCCCGCTCGGCCCCTGGATCGTGCCCGCCGAGTCGATCGCCGACCCCGGCGACCTGCGCCTCGTCCTGAAGCTGAACGGCGAGACCATGCAGAACGAGTCCACCAAGGACATGATCTTCGACGTGGCGCGCATGGTGTCCTACGCCTCGCAGACGGCCCGGCTCCTGCCCGGAGACCTGGTACTGACCGGCTCCCCGGCCGGCAACGGCATGCACTGGGGACGGCTGCTGCGCGACGGCGACGTGATGGACGGCTCGATCAGCGGCCTCGGCGCGCAGCGCACCCGCTGTGTGGCGGAGGTGGCGTCGTGACCCTGGACCGGAACGACCCCGAGGGCGCCATCGCCGAGGCCGCCAAGGCGTACTCCAATTGGGGGCGTTGGGGCGAGGACGACCGGCTGGGCACCCTCAACTTCCTCGACGCGGCCAAGCGCCGCGAAGGAGCCGCGCTCGTGCGTCGGGGCGTCAGCTTCTCGCTGGCGCAGCGCTTCGACATGGACGGGCCGCAAAAGGGCTGGCGGCGGCGGACCAACCCGGTGCACACGATGCTCGACACCGGCACCGACGCGGCGCTCGGCAACCAGGGCTTCCCGCACGGCCTCGGCGGCGCCGACGACGTCATCGCCATGCCGCTGCAGTGCTCCACCCAGTGGGACGGGCTCGGCCACATCTTCGACCACGGCAAGGCGTGGAACGGCCGCCCCGCCGAGCAGGTCGTCACCTCCGACGGCGACCTCGTCACCGGCATCGAGCACATGGCCCCGTACGTCGCCGGACGCGGCGTCCTCCTCGACGTGGGCCGCGTCATCGGCGAGGGTGGGGGCACCTCCCGCTCGAGCGGAGTCGAGAGTGGGGTCGAGAGTGGAGGAGAACTGCCCGACGGCTTCGCGATCACCGAGGAGCACCTCACCGCGACAGCCGAGGCGCACGGCGTCACGGTCGGCCGCGGCGACATCGTGGTGGTGCGCACCGGACGGCTCGCCAGGGCCCGGCGCGAGGGATGGGGCGAGTACGCGGGCGGCCCCGCGCCCGGCCTGTCGTTCACCACGGCCGGCTGGCTGCACCGCACCGAGATCGCCGCGATCGCCACGGACACCTGGGGCTTCGAGGTCCGCCCGAACGAGTTCGAGCACGCCTTCCAGCCGCTGCACCAGGTCGCCATCCCCAACATGGGACTGCTCATCGGCGAGATGTGGGACCTGGGCGCGCTGGCGGCGGACTGCGCGGACGACGGGGTGTACGACTTCTGGCTCGCCGCCGCTCCCCTGCCCATCACCGGCGCCGTCGGCTCGCCCGTCAACCCCATCGCCGTCAAGTAGCCCTCGATCCACCTGAGAGCTCCCCGAGATCTCCCTGAGGTCTCCCTGAGGGACAAAGGAGTAGTTCCCCCATGAGCACACCCCGCACGGTCCTCGTCATCGGCGGTGGCGCGGCCGGCAACGCGGTCACGATCCTGCTGCGCCGCGCCGGGATCACGGTCGACCTGATCGAGGCCAAGGACGACTGGAACGCCACCGCGGGATCCGGCATCACCCTCCAGGGCAACGCCCTGCGCGTGCTGCGTGAACTCGGCGTGTGGGACCTGGTGGAGAAGTCCGGGTACGCGTTCAGCGCGGTCGGCATCACCGCGCCCGACGGCACCGTCCTGCACGCCGCCGAGGACCTGCGCACCGGCGGTGACGACCTGCCCGCCACCGTCGGCATGCAACGCCCCCGGTTGCAGGGCATCCTCAGCGACGCGGTGCGGGCCAGTGGCGCCACCCTCCGCCTCGGTGTCCGTGCCGCGTCCCTGGAGCAGGACGACGACGGCGTGTCGGTGGCCTTCGACGACGGCAGCGAGGGCCGCTACGACCTGGTGATAGCCGCCGACGGCCTGGGCTCCGCCACCCGCGCGGCCATCGGCATCACAGACCGGCCCGAACCCACCGGCATGGCCATCTGGCGCGTCGCCGCACCGCGCCCGGCCGGTGTGACCCGCACCGACCTCGCCTACGGCGGCCCCGCCTACATCGCCGGCTACTGCCCCACCAGCGACAGCACGCTCTACGCCTATGTCGTCGAGGCGAAACGCGACCGGGCCTCCATCCCCGTGGCGAGCTACGCGGACGAGATGCGCGCCCTGGCACAGCACTACGGAGGCCACTGGCCCGAGATCACCGCGCACATCACCGACCCGGCGAAGGTCAACTACACCTGGTTCGACCGGCTGTTGGTGGAAGGTTCCTGGCATCGCGGCCGGGTCGTCCTCGTCGGCGACGCCGCGCACTGCTGCCCGCCCACCCTGGCCCAGGGCGCCGCGATGTCGCTGGAGGACGCCTGGGTGCTCGCCCAGTTGCTGACCGCCTCCGACACCTGGGACGACCCCCTGTTCCAGGAGTACTACGAGCGCCGTGTCGCCCGCGTACGTCCCGTCGTGGACGCGTCCGTGCAGATCGGGCAGTGGCAGCTGGACGGCGTTCGCGACGCCGACCTCCCGGGCCTGATGAGCCGCACCATGACCATGCTCCGGGAGCTGCCGTGACCACGCCCACCGTCGACGTGCACGCCCACGTCCTGCTGCCGGAGGTCGACGCCCTCGTGGCCGGCCTGCCCGGCCACGCCGAGGCCCGCGCCCTGGACGCCCGCCGCAACGGCCGCGCCGCGCTGGAGGTCAACGGCCCGATGATCGGCGAGCGGATCGGCCGCCTCACCGACGTACGGGCCCGGCTCGCGGCGATGGACGCCCAGGGCGTGGACGTCCAGCTGGTCAGCCCGTCCCCCTCGCACTACCACTACTGGGCGGACGAGGAGACGGCCGAGCAGGTGTACCGGCTCGCCAACGAGGCCACCGCCACGCACTGCGCGGCGGCACCCGACCGGCTGCGCGGCCTCGGTCTCGTACCCCTCCAGCACCCCGCCCACATGGTGCGCGCCCTCGATCACGCCCTCGCGCAGGGACTGGCCGGGGTGGAGATCTCCAGCCATGCCCCGGCGCGTGAGCTGTCCGACCCGGCCTACGAGCCCTTCTGGTCGCGCGCCGAGGAGACCGGAGCGGTCGTCTTCCTGCACCCGTTCGGCTGCACCCTCGACGAACGCCTCGACCAGTGGTACCTGTCCAACACCGTCGGCCAGCCCACCGAGAACGCCGTCGCCCTGTCGCATCTGATCTTCTCCGGTGTCCTCGACCGGCACCCCGGTCTCAAGGTCGTCGCGGCGCACGGCGGCGGCTACCTGCCCACCCACATCGGCCGCTCCGACCACGCGTGGTCGGCCCGCTCCGACGCGGGCGCCGGCTGCGCCCACCCGCCCAGCAGCTACCTGAAGCGGCTGTACTTCGACTCCCTCGTCCACGACCCGTACGTGCTGCGGGAGTTGGTGCGTGTGGCCGGCGCCGACCGGGTACTGCTCGGCTCCGACTTCCCCTTCGACATGGGCACCGAGGATCCGGTCGGCGCACTGCGCGCCGCGCGTCTGCCCGAGGCCGACTTCCACGCCGTACGCGGCGGCAACGCCTCCGCCCTGCTCACCCTGCTCTCCAAGGAGTGACATCATGCGCCTGCTCACCCATCTCCGGCACGTCGACCTCGCCGTGCCCGACTACGACAAGCAGCTCGACTTCTACGCCGGCGTGTGGGGCCTGACCAAGGTCGCCGAGGACTCCGGCATCTCCTTCCTCGCCGCCGAGGGCTCCCCGGAGCAGTACGTCGTACGGCTCCGCAAGGCCGACGAGAAGCGCCTCGACCTGGTGTCGTACGGCGCCGCGTCCGCCGCCGACGTCGACACGCTCGCCGAGCGGCTGCTCGCCGGCGGCGTCCAGTTGATCACCCAGCCGGGCAAGGTCGACACACCCGGCGGCGGCTACGGCTTCCGTTTCTTCGACGTCGACGGGCGCACCATCGAGGTCTCGGCGGATGTCGAGGTCCGGCAGCACCGCAAGATCGAGGAGAAGGAGGCCATCCCGGTCAAGCTGTCGCACGTCGTGCTCAACTCCCCCGATCTGAACCGCACTCGGGAGTGGTACGAGCGGCACCTCGGCTTCGCCCTCTCCGACACCCTCAGCTCGCCGCACATGGGCGAGGTCATGCACTTCATGCGGATCAGCAACCAGCATCACTCCATGGCCATCGCGCAGGGCCCGCACACCGCTCTGCACCACGTCTCCTTCGAGATGCGCGGCCTGGACGAGTACATGCGCGGCTCCGGCCGCGTCATGCGCGCCGGGTACCGCAAGATCTGGGGCCCCGGCCGGCACATGGCGGGCGACAACACCTTCACGTACTTCCTCGACCCGCACGGCAACACCGTCGAGTACACCACCGAGCTGGAACTGCTCGACGAGGACACCTGGCATCCGCACGTCTACGACTTCTCCCAGCCCGAGGTCACCGACCAGTGGGGCACCGCGAACCCGATGAACGAGCTGATCGCCAAGGAGTCCTTCAACGACCCCGACCGCGGCTGCTTCGTCGCCCCGCCGGTCTGATCCCCGAACCCCCACGACTCCGGGGGCGCGGCGCTCCTGTCACCAGCCCTGACTCCCGCCGCGCCCCCGGCCACCCACCGCCAGGAGCCGCCCATGCGCTTCGCCGCCTACCAGCACCAGCAGCAGCACCGCGTCGCCGTCGTGGACGACGACGGCACCCTGTACCCCGTTCCGGGCGCCCGCTCGCTCACCGAGCTGATCACGTCCGGGGACGGGCTCGCGGCCCTCCTCGGGACCGGCACCGCCTCGCTCGACGTACCGCCCGGCCCCCATGTCTCCCAGGTGCGGCTGCTGTCGCCCCTCCAGCCCGCCTCCGTACGGGACTTCGTCACCTTCGAGGAGCACGTCGAGGGCGTACGCCGCTCCGTCGACGGAGCCGCCGGTGTACCCGAGGAGTGGTACGCGGCACCGACCTTCTACTTCACCAACCCGCACGCCATCTACGGGCCGGGGGACGACATCCCGGTACCGCCCGGCTCGGCCGTCCTCGACTTCGAGCTGGAGGTCGCCGCCGTCATCGGCCGCGAGGGCCGCGACCTCACCCCCGAGCAGGCCCGCGACCACATCATCGGCTACACCGTCTTCAACGACTGGTCAGCGCGCGACCTGCAGTCCGCGGAGATGAAGGTCGGCCTGGGCCCCTGCAAGGGCAAGGACACCGCCACCTCCTTCGGCCCCTTCCTGGTCACCGCCGACGAGCTGGAGCCGTACCGCGACGACGACGGCTTTCTGCGCCTCGCGCTGACCGCCGAGATCAACGGCGAGACGGTCGGCAAGGATCTGCTGTCCAACATGAGCTGGACCTTCGAGGAGATGGTCGCGTACGCCTCGCGCGGCACCCGGGTCGTCCCCGGTGACGTGCTCGGATCGGGCACCTGCGGCAACGGCGGCTGCCTCGCCGAGCTGTGGGGCCGGCGCGGTGAACAGACCCCGCCGCCGCTGAAGCCGGGCGACACCGTCTCCCTGACCGTCGAGGGCATCGGCACCCTCACCAATACGGTGGTCCCCGGCGCCGGCCCCGTACCGCTGCCCACCGGGCGGCGCCGTCCCCGGGAGCGGCCGTGAGCGACCCGCACCCCAAGAGGCTGCTCGGCAAGGTGGTGGTCGTCACCGGCGCGGCGCGCGGCCAGGGCGCCGCGGAGGCGGAAGCCCTCGTCCGCGAGGGGGCCCACGTCATCGCCACCGACGTGACGGAGGCCCCCGGCTGCCGGCGCCTCGACGTCAGCAGCGAGCGGGACTGGGCCGATCTGGCCGCCGAGCTGAAGGAGTCGTACGGGCAGGTGCACGGGCTGGTCAACAACGCGGGTGTCACCTGGCGCGCCCGCGTCGGAGACGTACGGCCCGAGGACCTGGCGCGCGTCCATGCCGTCAACGTCACCGGCCCGCTGCTCGGTATCCAGCATCTCGCCCCGCTGATGCCGCCCGGCGCCTCGATCGTCAACGTCGGCTCCTCGGCGGCCCTCACCGCGCACTACCCGGTCGCCTACACCACCAGCAAGTGGGCGCTGCGCGGCCTGTCGAAGACCGCCGCCCTCGAACTCGGCCCGCGCGGCGTCCGTGTCAACACGATCCATCCCGGCTACATCGAGACCGAGATGACCGCCTCCGCCGCCCCGGCCTTTCGCGAGGCGAATGTCCGCGAGACGCCGCTCGGCCGCACCGGAACGGTCGAGGAGGTCGCTCCGCTGATCGTGTTCCTGCTGTCCCAGGAGTCCTCGTTCATCACCGGTGCCGAGATCCCCGTCGACGGCGGGCTGACCGCGCACGGCGGGGTCAAGTCGGTCTCCGACGCGCTGCGCGAGGGGGCCTCGTGACACGGCTGGCGGGCAAGGCCGCCCTGATCTCCGGCACGGCCCGCGGTCAGGGCCGGGCCGCCGCGCTGTGGGTTCGCACGTCGGCGAGAACACGCGGCTTTCCCGGGTGGCGAAGGGCGGCCTGCCCTGGCGGTACGCGCCGGACGGCTCGGTCGCGGTCGCCTCGCCACCCGCATCGACCGGATCTCAGTCGGCATCGCTCCCCCTCGGTCTCCTGCGCCTCGTATACGGCCGGGTGCCGCGCCTGACCGGGATGCGTGCACTGCACAAGTATGTGGCTAAAGTGTGCATGAAGGGGGATGGCAGTCAACGGGGTAGAACGGAGAACACAGCACGTGAGCACTTCCGCAACCACGCGCACCCTGGCCCTGGAGGAGTTCGGCACCCTGCCGCGGCTGCAGGAGCGGGCCGTGCCCGCACCGCGCCCCGGCCACACCCTCGTCCGGGTGGCGGCGGCCACCGTCGCCCATCTCGACCTGAACATCCTCGACGGACAGTTCGGCATCCTGCCCGAGCTGCCGTTCATCCCCGGCACCCAGGGCAGCGGCTACGTCGTCGCCTCGGACACGCACCCCGAGGGCGCCCTGGTCCGACTGCGCGGCGAAGGACTCGGCCTCAGCCGCGACGGCGCCTGGGCCGAGCACGCCCTCGTCCCGGACGCCGCCGTGGAGCCCATGCCCGAGGGCACCGACCCCGCCCTCGCCTGCATCTACTTCTCCCCCGTCGGCACCGCCTGGGCCACCGTCCACGCCATCGCCCAGGTCCAGCCGGGGGAACGCGTGCTGGTCACCGGCGCCTCCGGCGCGGTCGGCGCCGTCGCCGTACAGCTCGCGGCGCGCGCCGGCGCCGAGGTGATCGGCGCGGTCGGCCGCCCCGCCAAGCTGCCGCACGTCCCCGACGTCGCCAAGGCGCTGCTCGCCTCCGACCTCACCGAGGAAACCCTCGGCGGCAAGGTCGACGTCCTCATCGACACCGTCGGCGGCCAGATCCTGCGCAACGCCCTCACCCAGGTCCGCCCCCGCGGCCGCGCCGCCCTCCTCGGCTACACCGCCGGCCGCGAACTCACCCTCGACCTCGCCGACTTCTTCCTCGCCGACGTCTCCCTCCTCCCGGTCAACATGATCTCCCGCGGCCCGGAAGTCGCCCCCGAAGTCCTGCGCCTGCTGCCGGACCTGTCCTCGGGCGCGCTGTCGCTGCCGTACGAGCGCTACGGAATGGACGCCCTCGGCGAAGCGGTCGAGCGCCTGCGCGCGGGCACGGCGGTCGGCAAGATCGTCCTCGACATGAGCGACGCGAAGTAGTAAACCCGGGCCCTCACAGGGACAGAACCGGACCGGACCGTGCACCGGACCGGACCGTGCACCGGTCCGGTTCGCACCGCTCGTCCGTCTTCCGCACCGCCCCCTGCTTCGTCGGCCCGGTCAGCTACGGCGGACCGCTCCGAGCTGGGCACGGTGCAGGCCCGAGGAAGCGAACCGCTGCGCCACCACGCGCAGGACATGAGCCATCGCCTGGGCGGGCGGCGTGGTGGGCCGGGCCAAGGCATGAGCGAGCAGGATGCGGCGGGTGGGTGCCGGCACGTCGGAGGCGAAGGGCAGCAGGCGGACGTCGCTGCGGCGGCTGGTGAGGGCGAGCCGGGGCGCGAGCGCGATGCCCAGTCCGGCGGCCACCATGGCCTGCGCCTCCTGGTAGTCGTGCGAGGCGTAGGCGATGCGCGGCTCGAACCCGGCCTGGCGGCAGCTGCGGCGCAGTACGTCGGCGACGGGGTGGTTGTCGGCTCGGATGATCCATTCCTGGTCGGCGAGGTCGCTCAGGCGCACGGAAGGGTGGGCGCGCAGGGGGGAGTCCGCCGGGACGACCAGCACCGTGGGGTCGTCGAGCAGGTGGGTGAGGGCGAGGGCCGGGTCCTCGATGCGGTTCCAGCCGTAGTCCCACAGCAGGGCCTGCTCCACCTCGCCGGTGTGCAGCATCTCGCGGAGCTCGGCGAGAACCCCTGCGTGGACCTCGATGCGGACCCCTTCGTGGCGGCGGCGGAAGCGGGTGAGGGCGAGCGGCAGGAGCGAAGCGCTCGCGGTGGGGAACGAACCGAGCCGCAGTGTGCCCTGGTCGAGGTCGGCGAAGGATTCCAGGTCGGCCTGGGCGGCGCGCAGCTCGCGGCGGATGGCCTGCCCGCGTTCGGCCAGTGCGGCGCCGGCCGGGGTGGGGCGGATGCCGCGGGGCAGCCGCTCCATCAACGGCTGCCCGGCCTCGCGCTCCAGCAGCGACATCTGCTGGGAGGCCGCGGAGGTGGTCATGCCCATCGCCTCCGCCGCGGCGGTGAGCGAGCCACGTTCGGCAGCCTCGGTGAGCAGCAGGAGATGGCGCACGTTCAGCATGGCGCCGAGTTTAGCTCAGCTAAACCCGAGTGAAGCTGACTGCCATTGTGCCCAAGTCACGCCTCTGCGAAGGTCTTCGCATTCGCCGGGACGGTTCAGGTTCACCGGTTGGCAATACGCCCGTAACCGCTCTCCGGCCCCTCCTCCGCGTTGATCGAGAAAGAGCCTCAGACGTGCACACTCCCGCGACCCTGGTCCGCGGTGGCACCAGCAAGTGCTGGCTGTTCCACCAGGTCCATGTCCCCACCGAGCTCGGCGCCCTGGAGAAACTGCTGGTCGCCGCCTACGGTGCCACCGACCCGGTGGAACTCGACGGGGTCGGCGGGGCCACTCCCACCACCTCCAAGGCCGCGATCGTCAGCGCCTCGCCCGAGCCCGGCACGGACATCGACTACCTCTTCGCCCAGGTCGGCATCGGCACCGGCTCGGTGGAGTGGACGAGCAACTGCGGCAACTGCGCCACCGGCGTCGCCCTGTACGCCGTCGCCAAGGGCCTGGTGCCCATCACCGGGGACCGGACGCGCGTGGTGATGCGCAACATGAACACCGGCGCGGTGCTCGAAGGGCTCGTGGACACCACCGGCGGCGTGGCACACGACTTCGGCGACCAGACCGTGCCGGGCACCCGGGCCGGCGGCGTCGCGGTCGGGCTCACCTTCCGCGACCCGGCAGGCCGCACCACCGGCTCCCTTCTGCCCACCGGGATGGCCGCACAGGAACTGCGGGTCGGTGCCGCTGATGCCATTCGGGTGAGCATGGTGGACGCCGGGGCGCCGGTCGTCCTCGTCGATGCCACCAGTGCGGCACGTACCGGTGCCGAGACCATGGAGCAGATGCGGACGGACGCACCGTGGCTGCGCACCGTCCGCCATGCCGCCGCGCCGCTGATGGGCCTGCTCAAGCCGGGCGAGGAGCCTGGCGACGCGGTCCCCAAGGTGGGACTGGTCGGCCGGCCGGTCCCGTACACCACCACGCTCGGCGAACGCGTCGCGGCCCAGGACTACGACATCTCGGTGCGCATGCTCACCATGAACGCACCGCACCCCGCGATCGGCCTGACCTCCGCCGTCGCCGTCGCGGCCGCGGGTCTGCTGGAGGACTCCGTGGTCTCCCGGGCCGCGGGCGGCCCGACCGAGGAGTGGCTTCGCCTGGGCACCCCCGCCGGTGTGATCGCGGTCCGCTGCTCGGACCTGCGGGACGGCCTGCCCGGCCGGGTCACCGTACAGCGGGCGGCACGGCTGCTCGCCGATGCGCGCATCTACGTACCGGAACCAGGACGACCGCAAGCAGCCTGAACCGGAACCACTCCCCACACCCCCCAGGGCCTGTTCACGCTCCTCCACCCCGGGGTAACCTCGCGCCCTCGGGGCGCGCCATCCTGTCCCCACCGCACCAAGGACAATGATGTCTACTGAAGTGATCTCCATAGGCGCGCTGCTGGTCATGTTCGTGGTCGGCACCATCCTGCCGATCAACCTGGGCATCCTCGCCTTCGTCGCCACCTTCGCCGTCGGCACCGTCTCGCTCGGCCTCACCGAGGACGAGATCTTCGAAGGCTTCCCGGTGGACCTGTTCGTGACCATCGTCGGGGTCACCTACCTCTTCTCCGTCGCTCGCCGCAACGGCACCATCGACTGGCTCGTCGCGGCCGGAGTACGACTGGTGCGCGGCAAGGTGGCGCTCATCCCCTGGGTGCTGTTCCTGGTCGCCGCGACGCTCACGGCGTTCGGCACCTTCACCCCGGCCGCCGTCGCGATCCTCGTACCGATCGCCATGAACTTCGCCTACCGCTACAAGATCAACCCGCTGGTGGCCGGCATGATGGTGATCAGCGGCGGGCACGCGGGCGCCTTCTCCCCCCTCGCCGTCTCCGGTGCCCTCGTACTGGGCCTGGTCGACGACACCACGCTGCACATCTCGCCCGTGACACTGTTCACCGCCAGCTTCGTGATCAATCTGGTGCTGTCTCTGCTCACCTACGTGTTCCTCGCCAAGCGCCCCGCTCCGCCGGCGGACACGGCACACGAGACGGCTGACGACGAGAACCCCGCGGCGTCCGGCAGACCCGACTGGCGTCAGTGGCTCACCCTCGCCAGTCTGCTCGCGCTGGTGGTCGGTGCGCTCGGCTTCCGGCTGGAGATCGGCTTCCTGGCCCTGGTGGCCGGCGCCCTGCTGTCCCTGGTGGACATGGCACGGCAGGAGAAGGCCGTGGACGGCATCAGCTGGTCCACCCTGCTGCTGGTGGCGGGCATGATGACCTACATCGCCATGCTGGAGAAGGCCGGCATCATCGAGGACATCTCCCACCACGCCGCCGGCCTCGGTGCACCGCTCCTCGTGGCCCTGGTGCTGTGCTTCACCGTAGCCATCACCTCGGCCTTCGCCTCCTCCACCGCGATCCTCACCGCGATCATCCCCCTGGCCGTACCGCTGCTGCTCTCCAGCCACCTCAGTGCCGCCGGTCTCATCGCGGCCCTCGCGGTCTCCACCACGATCGTCGACACCTCCCCGTTCTCCACCAACGGCGCCCTGGTCCTCAGCAACGCCCGCGGTATCGACACCCGCCGCTTCTACCGCCAGATCATCGGCTACACCGGCGGCATCGTCGCCCTCGGCCCCGTCGTCGCATGGGGAGCCCTGGTCCTCCCCTGGTCATGACCCCAGCAGAACGAGCACCCCGTGCCTGACCCACGGGCGGCGGGCTGCCGCCGCGGGCGCCCTGCCGGACGTCTCCCGCCGCCGTCTTCGGCGCCCCGCCGCCTCCGGGCAGGCAGGGCGGTCGAAGTCCGGGGGCCCGGGTGTCCGGTGTCCGGTGCCTGGTGTCCGTCAGAAGCGGACTCAAGTCCTCTGTGGGGTTCTTGGGAATAGTGGGCCGGGCCGACGGGTTGCCGGATGCACAAGATCCGTACGGCAGTTCGGGAGGGTTCATGGCAGTGCACGGCACGGTGGCCGCCGGGTTCGAAGGCGTGCGGGAGGAGTTCGCCGCCTTCCTCGCGGGCGAGGAGGACGCGCCGGGTGCGCAGCTTGTGGTGCACCGGAGCGGCGAGCGGGTGGTGGACCTGTGGTCGGACGGGGTGACCGGGGAGTCGCTCCTCGGTGTCTTCTCGTCCACCAAGGGCGCGGCGTACCTGGTGACCGCGCTCCTGGTCCAGGACGGCGTCCTGGACCTGGACCGCACCGTGGCCTCGTACTGGCCGGACTTCGCCGCCGAGGGCAAGGGCGGGATCACCCTGCGCGAGCTGCTCGCTCACCGGGCCGGGGTGATCGGCCTGGATGCCGGCTTCACCCCGGAGGAGCTGACCGACGACCGGGCGATCGCGGCCCGCCTGGCCGGGCAGCGCCCGTTCTGGCAGCCGGGGCGGTTCTTCGGCTACCACGGGTTCGTGATCGGTGCGCTGGTCGGCGAGGTGGTGTTCCGGGCGACCGGGCGCACCCTGCAGGAGTGGTACGAGGAGCGGATCCGCGCCCCGTACCACCTGGACCTGTGGCTGGGCCTCCCGGAGTCCGAGGAGCCGCGCTTCCTCACCACGCTGCCGATGCTGCCGACGCCGGAACAGCAGGCCGAGATCGAGGCCGCCGCGCACAGCCCGTACAGCCTGGGCGGCATCGCCTTCAACGAACACGCACCGGGCAACGGAGAGCTGTACGACTTCCCGAACTCCCGCACCGTCCGCGCGAACGGCCAGGCGTCGGCGGGCGGCATCGGCTCCGCGCGCGGCCTGGCCGGCATGTACGCGGCGGCCGCTTTCGGCCTGGACGGCCGGAGTCCGCTCCTGAAGCCGGACACGGCCGCCGAGTTCGCCCGGATCCACTCCGAGGGCAAGGATCTGGTGAGCGGCGAGCCACAGGCGTTCGGACTGGGCTTCCACACCTACGGCCCGCACTTCCGCTGCCTCGGCGCCGGCGCCTTCGGCCACAGCGGCGCCGCGGGTTCCCTCGCCCTCGCCGACCCCCGGCAGGGCTACTCCTACGCCTACACCCGCCGCCGGTACGCCTTCCCGGGCGGCGCGGCCCCGGAGAACGAGCGCCTGCTGTGGTCGGTGGTCCGGGCGCTCGGCTGACGAAAGGGGGCGCGGCCCGGAGGCCCGGACCGCGCCTCGCCCGTTTCGGTGTGTCCTCGGGATGACGCCCAGACTTCGACGTCCTCTCGTAGTACATCAGGCGCAGCCAACACGCATACCGGTCAGGCCCGTTGACAAGGTCCGGGCGATGTCCGCGGCACGTTGCACGATGGCCGGCATGCCGGAAGTGAAGTAGAGAGAACCGTGGGTCAGGTCTCCGAGCGCGAACAGGGCGCTCGGGGCGGGACGCGCGCTGGGTGTCACACGCGCGGTCCTGAAGTCGACCTGGATTCCTCCTCCCGGATCCGGAACCGCTGCCCCGTCGCGGGTCAGCCCGTCGACAAGGGGACGGGCGTCGGGGTGAACGGCATGAACGGCGGGGGTCACCGCGCTGATGGCGGCACCGGCCCGGACCGTACAGGTTCGGGTACGCACCAGGAACGTACCGTTGTACGGAGTGACCGCTCGCAGCCCGGGCAGCACTGCCAGCTGGCCGGTCGCCGCCAGCCCGGCCAGCATCCGTGCGTTGCGGGGTGGCATCGGAGAGATCAGGCTCATCACCACCGGATGGAATTCGGCGAGGATCCGGTGTTTGTCGTCCGGGGGCAGTAGGTGCCACGCCTCCTGGCCGACCAGCCCCACCGCTTGTTGGAGGATGTGCAGTCCGCGGGGTGAGGGAGTGGCCAGATGCCGGTGCAGCCGCTCGAGGGGGGACTCGCGTTTGATGATCTCCCGGGCCAGGGCGGCGGCATCGAAGCGGGCCGAGGCCAGTTCCGCGGCGACGAGGCGGGTGAGTGCGGCGAGATCGTACCTCCCCCGCCCGGCAAGGAGGCGTAGCCGGGTCGCGGTGAGGTGGGTGAAGCGGTGGGCGGGGGCGGGTGGCCGGACGGCCGGCAGGATTCCGTGGCGGGAGGTGAGCCAGATGCGGCCCTGGTGTCTGCGCGCGGCCAGACCGGCCACGAGGTCGACGGCGGTGAGCCCCGTGCCGATGATCGCGATATCGGCGGTGGAGGAGAGCGTACGGAGGCTGTCGGAAACCGGGTAGGGGCGGGCTATGTATCCCGGGTGTCCGGCGAGCTGGTACGGGTCGGCCGGTTCCGGGCCGCCCAGGCACAGCACGGCGAAGTCGCAGGCCGTGGCGGTGTTTCGGGTGAAGACGGTGAGCCGGCGGCCTGGCGGTGCAATGCGGTCGACCAGTTCCGGGACGAGGCGCACGGTCCAGCCGCGGGCGAGCAGGCGGCGCTGCGCGGCCTCGGCCTCGGCGACCAGGTAGTCGCCGATCAGTTGGCGGGGGACGAAGCGGGCACCGGCGTCGGGGGCGTGTTCGTCGAGCCGGTGGGCCAGCCATCGCGCGGCGTGGGCGGGGTCGTCGTCGTGCAGCGACATCACGGATACCGGAACGTTGGTGATGATCTCAGGTGCGTCGTGCTGGTAGACCCGGCCGCGCCACAAGGGCCTGCGGGGTTCGTAGACGAGCACAGTGCCCCGGGCCGCCGCGGAGAGCGCGGGCAAGCGGCGCGAGAGGGCTGTCAGCAGACAGGCGGCCGCGGTGCCGCCACCGACGACGGCGATCGTGGGGCGGGTGACGTCATACATGGCAGTCCCGCGTGGGTGGGGTGGCAGGCATCAGGATTCCGGAGCGGTGGCGAGGGGCCGGGCAAGTGGCAGCAGCCCGGTCCCGGGATGACAGTTGGTGTACTCGGCGTGCACGGCGCCGGACGGCAGGACGCACACCTCGTGCCAGAACGCGACATCCAGCGGGGCCGTGATGTCGGCAGCGACGGTGAAGAAGGACCGGTAGATGTCCAGGTGGCTCTTGTGCGAATGCGTCCAGGTCAGCAGGTGGTCCAACGACGCGAACCAGGCCAGCGTGCAGGACCGGTCCAGCGCGCGGCCGTCCTCGTCCGTCTCGTCGATCTCCCGGACGCACAAGCACCCGGTCGCCGCGTGGTGTTGGGCGAGGTAGGCCACACCCTTCCGTTTGACCGGATGGACGTCACGCAAGTACCGGTCGCGGAAAGCAGTGCTGCGCGACCAGTCCTGAGCGGTACGGATCAGGCACAACTCGCCCTGCACGGTGACATGCACCGAGTTCCCGCGCACATGCCGGACCGCTCGCGGCGCTTCACCACTGGGTGTGCCCTTGATGCGGTCGCGTGCGGCTCCCCAGTAGTCGTGCTGGGCCGTCAGGTGCTGCGGGAGCACTTGTGCCAGTCCGCCGGTGGGCAGGTCGGCCTGCTGATGGGTGTGCAGGGTTTCGACGGAGTCCGTGGGGACCAGGCTCTCCTCCCACCAGGTTCCTGCCGACGGCACGGCTCCGGGGCGGCGGCCTTCGGCGACCCATGCGCGGTGGCGCGCGGGGTCGAGCCAGTACGCGAACCACACGGTGTTCGCCAGGCCTGTCGCATCGGTGAACGTTCCCCGGTCCAGGACGTCCGGCCGGTGCCTTCCGGTGAAGGCCCTGCTGAGCACACGAGCGGCGTCATCACAGGTTCGCGGGTCCCCGGCCTGCACCCCGTACTGCCCCATCAGATAGGCGGTGCACTTCTCCGGGAACTGCGCCGTACAGGCAGGGAAGCGGGGCGCTGTGCGACGTCCGGTTGCAGACATGTGAAGCCCTCCGGTGGTCGTCCCGGCTGTCACCGGGAGAGTTCCGATGCGGGCCGGAAGGACAGATCGGCGACGCGTAGGACGTCCGGGACGAGCCGCGCCCAGCGGGTCCCCCGCTCCGCCTGCCCGTGGCTCATCGTGAACCGCGCGTCCCACTGTTCGACGTTCCTGCCGAGATAGCGGCGCAGCTTACGGAGGCCCCTCGTGGTATCGAAATCGGTGAGGCTGCCACGTCCGTACGCCGTGACTTGCTGCACCGTGCCGGTGTCCTGCTCACAGATGTCCACGACCAGTGAGAACCGCGGATCGGCGGCCAGGCGCCTCCCGAGCCGGGCCCAACTGCCAGTGATCACCCAGAAGGCGTCCTGCTCCCACAGGTACCACACCGGCTGTAACACCGGGCTGAGCGGGCCGGAACCGAAGGTCGCCAGCCGGGCGACGAGCGGCCGGGCCAGGAAGGCGGCCACGTCGAAGGGGGCCGTGGGCAACGTCCCGAAGCCGGTGGGAGTACGGTGCAGCGTCAGCACGGCACACGCTCCGGCTCTGTCACGGGCCCGGCGACGCAACGACTCATGCCCGTGACTCCTCCGCGGGCGAGGCGGCGTCGTAGACGCAACGGAAGCCCACTTCGTTGTGGCGGTCGGTGAGCAGGTCCTTGCCCCGGTAGTACGTTGTCAGACAGACCGGCGGCGAGGTCCATGTGCCGCCGCGCAGCACATGGAAGGCTTCGGGCCGGTTCATGAACTCCTTGCTGCGGCGTCCCTTGAACAGTGGCTGCATGTCCTGCCGGCTGAAGAAGTTGGTTCGGGTGATCTCCCAGACATTGCCGGCCATCTGCAGCGCACCGTACGGGCTCGCGCCGTCGGGCAGGGCATCTGCCGGCAGCACCGGTCGCGGTGGCCAGGTGAGGGACGTGCGCACCAGCAGCCGCTCCAGGTCCGCGAGATCCCGTAGCTCTTCGACCTCGTACGCGGACAGTACGCACTGGGCGCGGGCCGGGTCCCAGTCGTTTCCCCAGGGGTACCGACAGCCCTCACTTCCCCTGGCCGCCTTCTCCCATTCGTCCTCGGAAGGCAACCGCCCGCCGGCCCACTTGGCGAACGCCCAGGCGTCGTACCAGTCGATACCCACGACGGGCAGGGACGGACCGTTGAACCGGCGGTCCCGCCAGTGCGCGGGGGTGTGGTCCTTGCCTTCGGGTTCGTCCGGGTGCGCGAAGCGGGTGGAGCCGGCGGCCTCGGCGAGGAAGCGGGCATAACGTTCGTTGGTCACCGCGGTGCGGTCGATCCAGAACGCCGGCAGTTCGACCACGCGTGGCGGATTGTCCGTGTCGTCCATGCGGAACGGGCCGATCTCGGTGGCCCGGGAACCCGCCATGAAGGGCCCGCCGGGCACCAGGACCGCGTCGGACAGATCAGGGGTGCGGCGTGTCGCCTCAATCTGGTCGCGCAGGTACTGGAAGTGGCGGTCCTCCAGGACGCGCAGTTCCTCCGGGTCCGTGGTTCCGAAGAACCGCCACAGCGCTGCCTTGGTGAACGCGGCCCCGCAGCCCACCGGTTTGCGTGCGCGGTCCGGCCGGCTGAAGTTGCTCGGCCATCCCGAGATGCGGATCAGATGCTCAGGGGCTTCGGGCAGCCGGTGCTCACCTGCGACTTTGATCGCGGTGAAGGCGACCCAGTCCACGTCGTCATGGGTGGCCTCGCAGATCGCTCGCCGCGCCTCGGCGGCGTGGGTGAAGCGGGCGCCCAGGGTTTCGACGCAGAGCCGCCGTACGTTCCAGTCGGCGTGCTCCGCGGCCCACCGGCACAGCCTGATGAGGGTGTCCTGTGTGGCGGGCAATGCAGCGAGCTCGTCCCCCAGCTTCCGTACCTGCTCGTGGTACGCATCGTCGTCCAGCCCCCGAAGGGTGTCCTCGTCCGCCAGGTCGTCCACCACGTATGAGCCCCTTTTTCGCCGTCCGGTTCCTGTCAGCCGAATCCTTGCGACCGCTGAGCCACGCTTGCTGTCTCCAGCCACAGGTGCGCGGGCTCCATCGGGCGGAGCCGGCGCACGCTGCGGCCGCAATTGCTACTGCGGCGCACATTCGGGGGTTACCACTTCGTGGCACCCTCACCCGCCTCGCGAGAAGCGAGGAAATCCTCAGCGGTCATAGCACTTTCACCTCCCCCAAATAGTTCCCGCCAGGGAATCCGCCCTTTCAGTACGGGCGGTTCTTCGGATCCGGATAGGCCGCCCGGAACAGCTTGCCGGTAATTCGGCGCTGTTCGTGGTAGACGGACTGGAGCTCGTCGACAACCTCACGCGGGACATCCAGGAGTTGCGCGATGTCGTATATCTTCGCGAGCTCACGCGGGTGGAGTACACCGTCAGCCGAACACGCCCGGATGGCGTCGAAGATCAGCGCTCGTGACGAAGCGCGCACGGCAGGATCGCGGGTGACCAGGTCCTGAACCTCTTCAGTGGCCGGGTAGTTCCGCAGCTGATCGACGAGGCCGGGCTCGGCGCCCATGCCTGCCACCATGCCCAGAACGTAGTTGCGTTCCTCGTCGGCGAGTTCGCCGTCCGCGTTGCAAGCGGCCAGCAACGCCTTGGCGTAAATCTCGACGTTGGCCGGCGTCGGAACCTTCTCGAAACCCCAGAGCTCGCGGAACAGGTATTCCTTCCGGAGCTCGTCGTTCGACTTTGTCGTAACTGGCACGTCGCACCTCCTGAGAGTCGGATTCAGGAACGACGTTGGCGACCGTAGCAGGGGGTTTCACCGAGAGATAGAGGGGCTTTCATCGGCCCGCCATTAATTCAGCCATGATCCGGCCCGGCATTTTTTTGGAATTCCGAAAGTATGTCCGAGGCCGAAAACCCGCCTTTGCGGTGCAGCGTGGCCGGGCTCCGCTGCATGCTGAATTCGGCACTCCAGCTTTCGTTGCCACGCCTGTAGCACCGGAACCGGGCCCGCACCTCATGGCGCCAGGGCCGCTCCGCCCATTCCCAGCCGTTCTCCTGGACGCAGGCGGAGCCGACGTGCTGCTGACGGTGCAGCTCGTACGGCGCACGTGCCCCTGACCACATGGCTGGGACGGTGGGCCCGAGGGCCACCTGTCGGCGGTACGCCCCCTGGCCCCGGACCGTCCCCCCTACCATGCGCCCATGACATCCGCTGAAACACGGACAGACAACCGTGCAGCACCGTTACCCGAGCAAGTCGGGGCCACCTACGACAAGTTCGGCCCGCTGTTCAGCCTGATCCTCGGTGATTCCGCCATCCATGTCGGGAGCTGGGCCGACCCTGCCGACCACGGCGAACGCACATCGGCGACCAGCCTCCCCGAGTTGGCGAACCAGGCCATGACCCGGCAGACCGACCGCTACATCGGCCTCCTCCGCCCGCGGGCCGGCCAACGGGTACTGGACATCGGCTGTGGCACCGGCGGTCCGGCTGTACGACTGGCCCGGAGCAGCGGCGCACAGGTCACCGGCATCACTGTCAGTGGTTGCCAGGCCACCACAGCCACCGAACTGGCCCTCAGCACCGGCCTGCACGGCCAGGTGTCGTTCGACCACGGCGACGCCATGCAGCTCCCCTATTCCGCCGACTCGTTCGACGCGGCGTTGGCCATCGACTCCCTGTGCCATATGAACGACCGGCCGCGGGCGTTGCGTGAGGCCTACCGGGTACTGCGCCCCGGCGGGCTCCTGCTGCTCACGGAGTTCACCGCATCCGGTTCGCCGAGTCGGGAACAACTGGACACCTACCACGCGGTCTGGGCCACCGGTCCGCTGCTGTCACCGGGCGAAGTACTGGAGATGGCCGAGCAGGTGGGCTTCATCGCGGAACGGATGGAGAACGACACGCACAACGCGTCGATGACAGGCGAGCTGATGCGCCTGCTGTACCACGACCGTCACGACGCGGTTCTGTCCCACTTCGGCCAGGAAACCACAGCGCAGATCGATGCTCTCATGCCGGCCCTGTGCGCCTTCACCCACGATCACCTCGGCCACTACATCTTCTTGCTGAGCAAACCGAGGGCGAGCAGGAGCACACCGCCCGGCTCATCGAACGGTGCCGGGAGTCTCTGAACACCGATGCGTCATGCGGCCGGTGAAGCTGCGGGAGCGGTGGGCGGCGTGCATGCCCAACGCCCGCCGTCGCGCAGGAGACCCGGAGGACGTTGCCTCGGCGGCGGGCGGTCGCACCGGTTCACGACGGCACCGTTCGAGCAGCGGCGCGGAACAGCCCGGTGACTGCTCAAGGCCGGCAGCTGCAGCTGGGCTACGGCGGGAAAGGCGAGCGCGATGCCCGCGATCCCGCCGGTGAGGGGCTTGAGGGTCGTCAGGCAGTAAGTTGAGCGGATGACTACTGTGCCTGTCCTCCTGCTGCTGTCCGGAAGCCTCAGACGCGGTTCGGTCAACGAGTCTGTGCTGCGCACCGCCCAGGACGTGGCTCCCGCGCAGGTGCGTACCGTCCTGTACGAGGGGCTGGCGGCGCTTCCGCACTTCAACCCCGATGACGACACCGATCCGCTGCCGGCTCCTGTGGCCGAGCTGCGCGCGGCGATCCGCGACGCCACCGCGGTGCTGATCTGCGCCCCGGAGTACGCGGGCACCCTGCCGGGTTCGTTCAAGAACTTGCTCGACTGGACGATCGGCGGCACCGAGACCAGTGACAAGCCCGTGGCCTGGATCAATGCGGCTGCCCCCGGGCGCGGCCAGGGTGCGGAGGCGACCTTGCGCACGGTGCTCGGTCATACCGACGCCGACATCGTGGAATCGGCGTGCGCGAAGATCCCCGTGCACCACGGGATGGTCGGCGCAGACGGACTCATCACTGATCCGGGAGTACGCGAGCAGCTCAGTAAGGTACTCCGGCTCCTGGCGGAGTCCTGCGGACGAGCTGCACCAACCGGCCAGGCATAAGGTCGGTTTCCTTGCTGGCGCGGCTCTGCCGCCGGGCTCGTTGAGACCGGCGCTCGGGAATCCTGTTGCACACGTACCGTGGGATCGTCTACCTCGTGTGAGGGATCCCCCGCCGCGTGAACGTGCGGGATCCTGGCTCCCGCGACCGCGCGGAGGTGCTTTGAGGCGCTGCTGAGGTTCTCCACCCACCCAACGGCCACCCCACGGCCGCTCCCCGGCAACGCCCCGCGCGGCCGTACCAGCCACCAGCGCCCGCCTCCCCTCGCTCACTCGGGAGGCGGGACGGTGGGTGCCCAGCCGCCGAGGAAGTCGGCCAGTAGGCACGGGTATCGGTCAGTAGGCACGGGAATCGGTCAGTAGACGCCGGTGCCGGCGTTCCTCGGCGAGCACGGCGGTGAGCACGGCGGGGAGCACGGCAGTGAGCACGGCGGTGAGCATCGATCACCGTCATCACCTAGTGCGCCGACGGCCGCCACCGAGTCGTCGACCGTAGTGCCGCAGGTAACGGCGGGCGGGAGCGGGTCCCCGCCCGCCCGCCGTGGCCTATCCGTCCACCTCGTACTGCCCCACCTCGCGGAAGTAGCGCAGGGTTTCCGGGGAGCCGTCGTCGAGGGCAGCGTTGACTGCGGCACGGAGGGCATCGCTGATGTTCGGATCCGCGAGCATGCGGACTATGTAGACGGCGTCGTCCTCGGCCTGGGCCAGCCGGTAGCCGGTCTCCAGCCAGGCCCGCAACTCCTCCGGAGAGTTGCTGTCGAGGAGCTTGTTGGCCTCCTCGATGACTCGCCTGTCCTTGTTCTGCGTTGCCACGTAGAGGATGCGGGCGATGGCGACCCGGTCGTCCTCGGCCTGGGCCAGCCGGTAGCCGGTCTTCAGGAAGGTGCGCATGTCGTCCACGGTGCCGTTGAGGGCCTCATTGGCCTCTCGGACGACCCCCTTGCCGCTGCCCTCGTCCGCCAGGATGGCGGCGATCGCGGCACGCAGTTCGTCCTCCGACATCTCGTCCACCGGTGTGTCGGACATGGTCGCCACGGTGCTGGTGACCGGGGCCGCCGAACCGTTGGCAAACGCCGGGGCGGTGAAGAGGAGTGTCGGGGCCAGGGCGGTGGCCACGACGAGCAGAGCGGCACGCGTGGGTCTCATGAATGTACGCCTCCGTGATCGGACTTCAGGTAAGCCGATGATCACCCATGTACGCCAGAAAAGCATGCGAAATCGGTTGGTCCGGAAAGGGCCGACGAACCTGCTCACCTCCACTCCACCTCCCGCGGGGGCTGAAGACGACCGCCTCGTGATCTGCCCCCGTCAGTTCGCCGCGCGCAGGCGGTCCAGCTCCTCCCCGAGCGCCTTGCGCAGCGGGTCGTGCTGCGGACCGAGTGCGAACTGCTTGTCGGTCCACCTGTCGCGGGGGTAGAGCCACACCGGCACACGCACCAAGTCGGCCGGCTCCCATTCGAACCGTGGCCATACGTGCGCATGCAAGAACCCGTCGGTGTTGCCCAGGATCTCCAGATTGACCCGCCGGAAGGCCGCATCCATGCGACGCGATGCTCGCTCGACGGCTTCTCCGAGTTGGTCCATGTCGGACAGGAAGGCCAGCCGCTTGTTCCCGGGTAAGTCCGACAACCTCTCCACCTTGGGATCATCCACCAGGAGCACCGAGTAGCCCGGCAGGAACTGCACATCGCCGATCACTGCGAACCCCGCGTCCAAGCGCCGCAGAACAGCGGGGTTCTCGCCTCGCAGAGCGCTCCCGATCCGATCCGTCCGCCAGTCGTCAACCATGGCCAGAAGCTACCCGGCCGCGATCACCTCCCTCTGGGAGACGGCTGCCTCTCTGATAGTGCGCTCTACTCGTTGCTCCGACATCCGCGCCGTCGTCCGGCACCACCCTGATGGCCGGGTCTACCGCGTCGGCCACGGCTGGACCTCGCCGTCCCACTTCGCGGCCCACCGCCGTTTCGGCCATGCCACGCTCGCGACGGGCCTCGTCCTGGCTGCCACGTGCGTCTGCGTCTGGCTCGCCCCTGGGCGCGGAACGGCCGCGGCCCTCGGCGGGTGTGCCGCCGTCGTCCTGGCGTTGCACTTCGCCCGCTGGCGGTGTGCCGGCATGTACCTGGCGCTGTTGGCGGGCTGCCTCACCGTGGCGGGTGTGGCCTGGGCGCTCGGCGGCCCGGCGTGGACGGCGGCGGCCGGCGTGTTCGCCTCCTTCTTCGCCGCTCAGCTGTACCTCGTCGCCGGCCTCCGCAAGCTGCGGTCACGGCACTTCATGAACGGCGGCGTCCTCCTCGACAACCTGGCCTACAACGCCTCCCAGGCCGCCGCAGGCAACCGCGACCTCCTGCCCTGGCTCTGGCGATCCTGCTGCACACCGGCTTCCTGCTGATCAGCCCACTGCGCATCGTGCCGTTCGTGACGGCCGCGACGGGCCTGGTCCTCCTCGCGGCCATCCACCCCCTCGTGACGGCACTCCTGTGACAACGCCTGACGGGCCGCGGACCCGGACCTGGCCCTGGCCTTGGTCCCGGATCCGGACCTGGCCCCGAATCTGGACCTGGCATCATCCCCGGCCCCGGCCCCGGCCCCGGGCGGACAGTCGCGCGCGGCCGATGTCGCAGAGGTGCGCGTCCGATGCCGAGAGGGCGGCCGGGGCATGGTTGCCTACTTCTGGCGAGCGATCGTGCGGCGAATGAGGTATGCGGCCACGCCGACAGCGAGTACGGCAGCTCCGGTCATCACGGAGGACGCCGGGAGGGCGAAGGCCAGGAGGAGGCAGCCGGCCAGGCCGGTGACGGAGATGATCCGTGCCGGACGGCCTTCGGCACGGGTGAGGGTGAACGCGGAAGCGTTGGCGACGGCGTAGTACGCCAGGACGCCGAAGGAGGAGAAACCGATCGTGCCACGCACGTCCGCGGTCGCGGCCACCAGGGCGACGACGGCGCCGACGAGCAGCTCGGCGCGGTGCGGGACCTTGAACTTCAGGTGCACGGCGGCCAGGACATGCGGCAGATGGCGGTCGCGGGCCATGGCCAAGGTGGTACGGGAGACACCGAGGACGAGGGCGAGCAGGGAGCCGAGGGCGGCGACCGCCGCGCCGATGCGTACGACGGGGACGAGCCAGTCGGCACCGGCCACTCGTGCGGCCTCCGTCAGCGGCGCCCCGGCTGCGGCCAGGCCGTCGGGACCGAGGAGCAGCAGGACGGAGACGGCGACGGCGGCATAGACGACAAGGGTGATGCCGAGCGCGATCGGAATGGCACGCGGGATGGTGTGCGCCGGGTCGCGGACTTCCTCACCGAGGGTGGCGATGCGCGCGTACCCGGCGAACGCGAAGAACAGCAGGCCCGCCGCCTGCAGTACGCCGCCGACAGTCGTATCCGCGCCGACGTCCAGGCGCGCCCCGTCCACCGTGCCGGCGGTGAGGGAGGCGACCACGACGGCGGCGAGGACCGCCAGGACGACGGCCACGATGACGCGGGTCAGCAGTGCGGACTTCTGAACACCGGCGTAGTTGACCGCGGTCAGCGCGACCACGGCGGCGACGGCGACCGCGTGGGCCTGGCCGGGCCAGACGTAGGAGCCGACGGTCAGGGCCATGGCCGCGCAGGAGGCGGTCTTGCCCACCACGAATGCCCAGCCGGCCAGGTACCCCCAGAATTCGCCCAGCCGCTTCCGTCCGTAGACATAGGTGCCGCCGGAGGCCGGGTAGAGGGCGGCGAGCCGCGCCGAGGAGGTGGCGTTGCAGTAGGCGACGACGGCGGCGCAGGCGAGGCCGATCAGCAGGCCGGAGCCGGCCGCGCGGGCGGCCGGGGCCAGGGAGGCGAAGATCCCGGCGCCGATCATCGACCCCAGTCCGATCAGCACCGCGTCCGGCACTCCGAGGCGCCGCTGGAGTTCGTCCGGCACCCCGGAGGAGGGCAAGGGCGTGCTGCTCAACTTCGTCACTCCTTGTCGGCGGTGGCCCGCAGCCATGTTCGTTCCACTGTCCGCGCGCACGATAAGCGATCAACCTGAACACCCGGAGGGTGCCGGTGAGCAGACGCCGGACACAAGACACACAACCACAGGACACAGAACCACAGGACATAGGTCATATTTCGGATAGCGGCGCTGCAACCCTGCCGGTTCCACCGCGCGCTGCCACCGCTCACGCCGCGCAATCACCCTGGACGGGGGATGCCGCCCCACCCGATCCGCTGCTGAATGAAGAGCAACGGAAGCGCAGCGGAGTGCAACGGAAGTGCAGCGGAAGTGCAGCGGAAGTGCAGCGGAGTGCAGCGCCTGCGGAGGGAGGCCGCGCGATGGCAGAGACCGGGCCCATCCAGCTGCTGGCGATCGCCTTCGGTCCGGATGCGACGTTCGAGGGACGGATCATCGAGGAGCTGAACGAACTCACGGCCGCCGGCCAGATACTCGTACTGGACCTGCTGGTCGTACGGAAGCAGGCCAGCGGTGATCTCGCCGCCGTCGGTTATCAGGCGGAAGGCATGGGCGACACGATCAGTGCGCTGCTCGGCCTGAGCCCGGGCAGCATGCGAGAAGCGGAGAAGGTGTTCCCCTCCCTGGCTCCCGGGCGTGCCTTCGGGCTCGCTGCGGACGACATCCGGCAGCTCGCAGCCGCTCTGGAGCCAGGCACCGCAGCAGGTTTCCTCCTCGTCGAACACCGGTGGGCGAGGAAGCTGAGACGAGCCGTCCGCGACCAGGGAGGCGTGCCTCTGGCAGAGGGTTTCCTCACCGAGGAAGCGCTCGCCCCCATAGCCGAAGCACTGCTCGCAGCCGCCGCGGCATTCGACGAAGAGACGGAAGAGGAAGAGGCAGAAACAGGGGCGGGGACAGGGGCAGGGACAGGGGCAGCAGGAAGGACCGCTGAAGAAGCCGCTGGTGAAACCGGGCAACGACGCGACGGGCCCAGCACGCAGGCCCGGTGACCGGCCCCGCAGTCCCACAGCACCACCGCCACCGGAACGGCCAGGGGTGCGCTGCGGGGGGGGGGACGCTGTCCGGCGTGCTCTTCCTGATGCCGGTCTTCGGCGCCGCGGCCGGTGCCGTCGGCTGCCCGGCTACACACGCTCCTCGGGCAGGGTCTGGGTGACGCGCCACAGGCGACGCGGCAGGTCGCCCTCCTCGAAGGCGTGTACCTCGTCGAGTGACCAGCCGTCGGCGAGGGCGTCGACCAAGGGGCGGTCGAAGAAGTGCACAGCGAAGCCGCCGTTTTCGAAGATGCCGTCGCCGTGCGAGGTACCGGCGCCGTAGTGGGCGTCTCCGGCGTGCCGCACGGTGTAGACGAGGACCCCGCCCGGCCGCAGTACGCGGCGTACCTCACCCACCAGCGCGTGGATCTCCTTCGTGGACAGGGCCATGCACAGCAACATGTGCGCGAACACCCCGTCCACCGAGGCGTCCGGCAGCGGCAGCGGGTCGCGGACATCGTGCACCGTGGTCGTCACGCGGCCGTCGACGCCCTGCCGCACAGCGGCGGCACGCAGCTGCTCCAGGCCGGTGGCGGAGAAGTCGGTGGCCTGGACGGTGAACCCTTGGCGGGCGAAGTACAGGGCGTCGCGTCCGTGGCCGGCACCCAGTTCGAGGACATCGCGAGCCCCGGTCGCGCGATATACGGCGGCGGCGTGCGTCGCCGGGGCCGACGGCTCCTCGCCGTACATCCCCGGATGGGCGGTGTAGGTGCTCTGCCAGTGCGCCCGCTGCGCCTCGACCAGCTCCTGCCCGGGGCCTTGCCCGAGGTCCTGCCCGGGGCCTTGCCCGAGATCCTGCCCGGGGCCTTGCCCGAGGTTCTGCCCGTCGTCGCTCACGTTCCCGTCCTCTCCGGTTCGTGCCGAGGTCGAGCGTATGACCCGCCGCCCCGCTCCCCCATGATCCACGGCGGGCGAGTACCTGCCGCGGCAAGCAGGCGGTCCAGCGCGCGGCCGAGACGCTCGTCGGCCGGCTCGTAGCGGGTCCGGCGCGTCCGGCGCCCGTCCGTCACGGTCACCACCGGTCAGCAGCGGTATCCGTCACCATCGAGGCCGACGGGTGCGGCTGCCCTCCTCGGCGCTCCTGCTCCTGCTCCTGCTCCTTTTCCTCGTGAACGTCCCGTTGCCGAGCGATTTTGGCAGGTGGGGCAGCGCTCACCCCGCTTCAGGAGGACGGATAGCCTGGGCGCGTCAGTGAAGATCACAGAAGGGCGGAGCACATGGCAGACATCGTGGAGACGGCGGCGCGGAAGGTCTTCGACCGCTACGACGTCGACGGGGACGGCCTGGTCACCGCGGACGAATACCGCAAGGTCGTGTCGGAGCTGGGTTCGCAGGTAACCGAGTCGGAGGCGCAGGGGCTGATCGACTCGGTCGACAACAACGGTGATCGCCAGATGTCCTTCGAGGAGTTCTGGGCAGCCTTGAATGGCTGACACCGCCGGGTCCGGCACGTGAGCGTGCCGGACCCGACCCGTCATCTTCGGATGCCGCAGGAGTTCCCCAGGGCTGTCCGGCGGACAGTTCCTAGCGGCGCAGCGCTTCCGCGCCTGCATACTGGGCGCTGTCGCCCAGCTGTTCCTCGATGCGGATGAGTTGGTTGTACTTGGCCGTGCGGTCGGAGCGGGACAGCGAGCCGGTCTTGATCTGGCCGCAGCCCGTGGCCACCGCCAGGTCCGCGATCGTCGTGTCCTCCGTCTCCCCCGAGCGGTGGGACATGACGACGGTGTAGCCCGCCCGGTGGGCAGCGTTGACGGTGGCCAGGGCCTCCGTCAGGGTGCCGATCTGATTGACCTTCACCAGTACCGAGTTGGCGACGCCGGAGCCGATGCCCTCGCGCAGGAGGGTCTCGTTCGTGCAGAACACGTCGTCACCGGTGAGCTGGCAGCGCGCACCGACCCGTGTGGTCAGGTCCCGCCACCCCTCCAGATCGTCCTCGGCCATCGGGTCCTCGATCGACACGATGGGGTAGGCGTCGATCAACTTGACCAGGTAGTCGGCGTTTTCGCCGGGGGTACGCCGCACTCCTTCCCCGGTGTAGTCGTAGCCGCCGTCGCGGAAGAACTCCGACGACGCCGGATCCATGACCAGGCCGATGTCCGTGCCCGGCCGGTAACCCGTGCGCTCGACGGCGGCGACCACGAAGTCGAGGGCCTCCTCGGCGGTGCGCAGGTCGGGTGCGAAACCGCCCTCGTCACCCACGCCCGTGGAGTGCCCGGCGGCGAGGAGGTCGCGGCGCAGGGTGTGGAAGATCTCGGACCCCATCCGCACGGCCTCGGCGAAGGTCTTCGCGCCGATCGGGGCGATCATGAACTCCTGGAAGTCCAGGGGATTGTCGGCGTGCGCACCCCCGTTGACGATGTTCATCATCGGTACGGGCAGCAGCCGGGCGTCGGAGCCGCCGAGGTAGCGGTAAAGCGGGAGGCGATGGGCGGCGGCTGCGGCCTTGGCGGTGGCCAGGGAGACCCCGAGGATCGCGTTGGCGCCGAGCCTGGACTTGGTGGGGGTGCCGTCCACGGCGATGAGGGCGGCGTCGAGGCCGGCCTGATCCTCGGCCTCGCGGCCGTTGACGGCGGCCGCGAGTTCCGTGTTGACGTGGCGTACCGCGGCGTCGACGCCCTTGCCGTGCCAGCGGGCCGGGTCGCCGTCGCGGAGTTCGACGGCCTCGCGGGCGCCGGTCGAAGCGCCGGAGGGGACCGCGGCCCGGCCGATGGATCCGTCCGCCAGTTCCACGTCCACTTCGACGGTGGGGTTGCCCCTGCTGTCGAGGACGCAGCGGCCGGTGACGGAGGTGATGGCGGTCATGGGAGTCCTTCCCGTTGTCGCATGCATGCCGGGGCCCGGCTGCGGCGACGGTGGCGCTGGACCCGGCACAGCGCACTCTACAGCAATGCTGTGCAGTTGTGCTGTTTAGCTGACCTGTTCAGATTCCCTGTTTAGTTTTGCTGTTTAGTTTTGCTGTACAGTTGCGCTGCGCAGTGCCGCTGTGCAGCTGTGCTGCGTTAAAATGCGGTATGCCCCTTCCGGAATCCGCCGCCGTCGCAGCCGAACTGCGTACCGCGATGGGAAAGCTCACCCGGCGCGTGAAGCTCGAGGACCAGATGCCGCTCGGTCAGGTGGCCGTCCTCGGCGCGCTGGACCGCAGCGGCGCGATGACGACCAGCGAACTGGCGGCCGATCAGCGGGTGCGCCCGCAGTCCATGGCCCGAGCCGTTGGCCTGCTCATGGAGCAGGGGCTGATCACGCGCCGCGCGCATCCGACCGACGGCCGCAAGAGCCTCGTCGAGCTCTCTCCTGCGGGGCAGGAGCTGCTGGAGGAGGAGCGGGAGCGCAGGGCGGATTGGCTCGCGCGGGCGATCGAGGCGGAATTGACCGGCGAGGAGCGGGAATCGCTGGCGCGGGCGATCGGGCTGGTGGAGAGGCTCGCGGCGCACTAGTGCTGTCCGGCGGACGGCAAGCTCCCTGAGCACGTCAGTGGACCAGGTCCGAGACGGTCACAAGAGCCGCCGGGCAGGCCCTAGGCGTCGATCACCAGGTCGTCCAGCGGCTTCGCGCAGCACAGCAGGATTTTGTTGTCGGCGATCTCGCGGGGGCGGATGCCGCCGTTGTGCTGCATGTCGACCGAGCCGGCGAGCAGCGTGGTCTTGCAGGTGCCGCACATGCCCTGGACGCACGAGGCCGGCAGGGTGAGGCCCGCGCGGGACGCGGCGGCCAGGACGGGGGTACCCGCGTCGCAGTCGACCGTCCGCCCGCTGCGGGCGAACTCGACCTTGAAGCCGTACCCGGTGCCGCGCTCAGGAGCGACCGGATCGATCGGCTCTACCGGCCCGACCGCCTCGACCGGCCCGGCCGACTCGACCGCCTCGACCGGCTCGACCGGCCCGACCGCCTCGACCGGCTCGTCGAAGGTGAAGCTCTCCTCGTGGTACCGGGTCATCTCGAAGCCTGCCGTGGAGAGCATGTGCCGCACCGCTTCCATGTAGCCGGCGGGACCGCAGGTGAACACCTCACGTTCGAGGACGTCAGGGGCCAGGTCCCGGAGCAGCTCCGTGTTCAGTTGTTCGCCGCGGTCGTCGACGAGGTGGGTCACACGGATATGGGGCGCGGTGGCCGCGATGAAGTCCAGCTCGCGACGGAAGATGATGTCGTCGCAGGTACGGGCGCTGTGGACGAAGACCACGTCCGCTGGGTGGGCCAGGTCGTACAGCGTCCGGGTCATCGACATCACGGGCGTCACGCCGCTGCCCGCGGAGAGGAAGAGGTACTTCGGCGCCGGATGCCGCGCGAAGGAGAACTGGCCGAGCGGGCCCCGCGCCTGCACGGTGGTACCTGGGGTGAGGTGGTCGTGGAGCCAGTTGGAGACCGGTCCGCCCGGGACTCGTTTCACCGTGATCGACACGAGGTCGGGCCGGGTCGGCGGGGAGGAGATGGTGTAGCAGCGCTCCACGGGGCGGCCGTAGATGTCGAGGACGAGGGTGAGGAACTGGCCGGGGTCGTGGCGGAACAGCCGGGGTTCGGTGGGTTCGAGGACGAAGGTCCGGACGTCGGCGGTGATGTCGTGGACCTGCTTGCACACCAGGAGCCCGTCGGCCCAGGCGGGCGGGAGGCTGCCGGTCGTCATCGTTGCCGTCGTCACGGCCGCCGTCGTCATCGCTCCTCCAGGTGTGCCTTCAGCCGGCTGATGTACCAGTGGATGAAGTCCTCCACCTGGGATTCGGTCGGGCTGTAGGGGCCGGGTACGTAGGCGGGGCTGCTGATGCCCTGGTGGGCGCGGGCGATGAAGGCCGCGTCCTGTTCGTTGGTGGCGGCCCATACGTGCGTCAAAGTGTCGAGGTCGTAGTCGATGCCCTCGACCGCATCGGCGTGTACCAGCCAGGTGGTACGTACGAGGGTGCGGTCGGGCGCGAGCGGGATGACGCAGAAGGTGACGGCGTGGTCAGACGCGAAGTGGAACCAGGCGTTGGGTTGCAGGTGGAAACCGAGGCGGCCGAGGCGGGCCGTGGGGAAGTCGGCCAGCAGGCGCTTGACCGCGGCCTTGCCGTCCTGCGTGAAGGACTCGCCGGCGAGGTCGAGCGGTTCGCGCTGGATGCGGAAGCCGGTGGGGCGGGTGTCCAGTTCCTCGATGGTGGCGTAGGGCAGGCCCAGCGACTCGTACGTCGCGTGTGCCTTCGCTTCGGCCTGCCGGAAGCGCTCGTAGGTCGCGCGTAGCGCCGGCGGGACGTTCTCCTCGGTGAAGTTGTAGATCGGGAAGTAGCAGCGCTGCAGCTCGGGGTGGCCGGCGCAGTGGTAGCACTCCCGGTTGTTCTCCATGGTGAGCTTCCAGTTGCCGTGCTCGACGAGGTCGATCTGGTGCGCGACCTTCGCGTGCCGCAGGTTGTGCGGCGCGATGTAGGGCTCGACGCGGTGGGCGACGTCGTCGAAGTCGGTGGGCGGCTGCGCGGCGAGGGAGAGGAAGACGAGGCCGGCGACGGTGCGGACATGGACGGCCTTGAGGGCGAAGCATGAGGGGTCGAAGCCGGGCGCTTGCGACTCGGCGTGGAGCAGTGTGCCGTCCACGCCGTAGGTCCAGTGGTGATAGCCGCAGACGATGTTGCCGACCGTGCCGCGCTCCTGGTGGAGGATGCGCGCGCCGCGGTGCCGGCAGACGTTGTGAAAAGCCCGTACCTCCTCGTCGTCGTCCCGGACGAGGAGGACGGAGTACGGTCCGACGGTGACGGTGACGTAGTCGCCGGGCTCGGGGAGTTCGGCCTCCGCGGCGACGAAGAGCCAACTGCGGGCGAAGACGGCTTCGATGTCGAGGGCGAAGAACTCGTCGCTGAGGTAGAAGGGGGCTTCGAGACTCTGGCCGACGGTGCGTCGGGCGACGAGGTCGGCGGCGCTGGTGACGGAAGCTGGTGCGCTCATCTGAGGTCTCCCATCGCTCGTCAGAGGGGCAGGCACAGCCGCAGGGCGTCGTATACGGCGGCGTGGATGTTGCGGCTGGTGACCGCGTCGCCGATGCGGAACAGCTGGTACCGGCCTGCGCCGTTGCGGACGACGGCCTGTTCCTCGTACGCCAGCAGGGCGCGGTGGTCGACCTCGCCGAGGTTGCGGGAGCCGGGCAGCAGGTCGGTGTAGAGCTCGTCGTGGGGCAGGGTGCCGTGCTCGACCACGACGTGGTCGACGGTCTGCTCGGTCTCGGCCTCGGTGTACTCGCTGTAGAGGGTCGCGCTGAGGCGCCCGTCGTCGGTGCGGCGCACACGGCGCAGCCGTTGGGCAAGGGTGATGCTGACGCCGTGGGCGGTGAAGGCCTTCAGGTACGCCGGGGAGTTCATGCTGCCGACGTCCGGTGCCAGTGTGCGTTCCGGGGTCACGTAGTGCAGCCGGGCGCCGGCCGGGGCCAGCAGTTCCACGGCGTCCATCGCCGGATAGCCGCCGTGGTCGTCGTAGACGAGTACGGTGCTGGTGCTCCGGGGGCGTAGCGAGCCGGACATCACGTCCCATGTGTCGGCGACCAGGTCCTCGCCCTCGATGAGGAAGGACCGGTTGGGTATGCCGCCGGTGGCGACGACGACGAGGTCGGGGTGTGCGGCGAGTACGTCCCGGACCTCGGCATACGCTCCCAGGCGCAGGTCGACGCCGAGGTGTTTGCACTCGGCGACCCGCCAGTCGACGATGCCGAGCAGGTCGCGGCGGCGGGGGTTCGACGCGGCGAGCCGGACCTGGCCGCCGGGCTCGTCGCTCGCCTCGAACAACACCACGGCATGGCCGCGTTCGCCCAGGACGCGGGCGGCTTCGAGCCCGGCCGGGCCGCTCCCGACGACCACTGCCTTCCTGCGACGGCCGTTGGCCGGGGTGATGAGGTGAGGCAGCTGGAGTTCGCGTCCGGTGGCCGGGTTGTGGATGCACTTGGTGTCGCCGGAGTCGTAGATCGCGTCCAGGCAGTAACTCGCGCCGACGCAGGGCCGGATGCGGTCCTCCTGGCCGGCGGCGATCTTGGCCACCAGATGCGGATCGGCGATCTGCGCCCGGGTCATGCCGACGAGGTCCAGCAGCCCTTCGCGCACGGCGTACCGCGCGGTGGCCACGTCCGCGATACGGGCCGCGTGCATCACGGGGATGTCCAGGCGCCGCCTGACCTCGCCGGTGAATTCCAGGTACGGCGCCGACGGCGTACCCATGGACGGGATCGTCTTCGCCAACGAGGCGTCGCTCTCGATGGTGCCGCGGATGGCGCTGATGAAGTCGATGCCGTCGGCGCTGAACCGCTCCGCCGCGACCAGTGCCTCGTCGGGCGTCAGGCCGCCGGGGAGCCCTTCGTCGAGCGCCATCCGGATACCGACGAGGAAGTCCGGGCCGACGGCCTCGCGTACGGCGCGGATCACCCGGCGGGGGAAGGCCATCCGGTGTTCCAGGCTGCCGCCGAGTCCGTCGTCGCGGTGATTCGTCGCGGGCGACAGGAAGCTGTCGAGGAAGTGGCCGTAGGACTGGAGCTCGATGCCGTCCAGGCCGCCTGCCCGGCAGCGCAGTGCCGCGGCGACGTAGTCGGCGACGATGCGGTCCAGGTCCCAGGGTTCGGCGGCCTTCGGGAACGCGCGGTGCGCGGGCTCGCGCAGCGACGACGCGGCCACCACGGGCAGCCAGTCACCGGAGTAGTTGCTGGTACGGCGCCCGA